>NZ_JBITHO010000013.1:0-309270 GCF_044458065.1 Streptomyces sp. NPDC050504
GGTACTGCAGGGGGGACCCTGTGGGAGAGTAGGACGCCGCCGAACAATCATTGTGGGAGAGCCCCGCACCTTATGGTGCGGGGCTTTTCTGCGTTCTGGGCCGGAGCTGCCGGACGGTGGTCCGTCGTGCCGGTCGTGCCCGTCACGTCCGCCGTGGGAGGCGGAGGCGGCTGTGAGACGGCGTCGAGAGGTGGTTATGAACATCCCCGGATTTGGGCTATGATCTATCTCGTTGCCGCAGCGCAGCAAGGCCCCAATAGCTCAGTCGGTAGAGCGTCTCCATGGTAAGGAGAAGGTCTACGGTTCGATTCCGTATTGGGGCTCAAGAAAGAAGGCCCCCGCCTCACGGCGGGGGCCTTCTTCGTTCGTACCGGTCCGGTCAGTCCTTGTGCGGCTCGTGGACGCGCATCGCGAGGATCGCCATGTCGTCGGACGCGGGCTCGGCGGCGAAGCGCTCCACCGCGCGCAGGACACGGGCCGCGACCGCGCCGGCCGTCAGGCCCGTACACGTGGTGAGGACGTCTGCGAGGCCGTCGTCGCCCAGCATGCGGGTGCCCTCGCGGCGCTCCGTGACGCCGTCCGTGACGCACAGGAGGACGTCGCCCGGGTCGAGGGTGATCGTCTGCTCGTAGAGCTCCAGGTCGTCCATGACGCCCAGCAGCGGCTGCGGCTCGGCCGAGGGCTCCACCGTGCCGTCCTGGCGCAGGCGCAGGGGAAGCGGATGGCCCGCGCAGACGATCTTCAGGATGGCGCTGCCGTCCTCCTGGGGCCACAGCTCGCCGTAGAGGAGGGTGAGGAAGCGGCTGCGGGCGCCTTCGTCGAGGATCGCGGCGTTCAGGCGCTCCAGGACGGCGGGGCCGCCGAAGCCCTCGCGGGCCAGGAGCCGCAGCGCGTGGCGGGCGAGGCCGGTGACGGCCGCCGCCTCCGGGCCCGTACCGCAGACGTCTCCGATCGCGAAGCCGTAGGCGCCGTCGCGGATCGGGAACAGGTCGTAGAAGTCGCCACCGACCTCGTTGCCCTCGCCGGCCGCGCGGTAGATGACCTCGACCTCGACGCCGGGGATCTGCGGCAGGCCCGGCGGCAGCAGGCTGCGCTGGAGGGACTGGCTGATCGCCATGCGCTCGGAGTAGAGGCGGGCGTTGTCCAGGGCGAGGGCCGCTCGGCGCGAGAGGTCCTCGGCCAGTTCCAGGATCTCCTGGCGGAAGTGGTCGTCGGACGGCTTGCCGAGGGTCAGCATGCCGATCACGCGGTTGCGGGCGACCAATGGGAGCACGACCGTCTCGCCGCCCACCGCGGCCGCCGTCGCCAGCGTCGTGCCGATGCCGGAGCCGAGCTGGGAGGTGGTCGCCAGGCCCAGCTCGCGCATCGACGTGCGCAGGGCCGCCTGGTGGGCCGCGTCGCCCGGGGCGGTCCAGAGGCGGGCGCCCGGGGTCGGGACCGGGTCGGGCGGGGCGATCTTGGACAGGAGGGCCTTGAGGCCGTCGATGCGCTCCTCGTCCTCGTGGAGCACGTAGGAGAGGTACGGGTCGGACGACTGGTCGGCGATCGTGTAGACCGCGCACCAGGTCGCGAGCGTCGGGACCGTCATCTGGGCCATCAGCGCCAGGGTCTGGTCGCGGTCCAGCGTCCCGGCCAGCAGGTCGGAGGCCTCGACGAGGAAGCTGAGGGAGCCGCGGCGCAGGCGCTCCAGCTCGCCCAGGCGGGCCGACTCGACGGCGAGCGCGATGCGGTCGGCGGCGAACTGGAGGCGCAGGGCCTCCTCGTTGGAGTACCGGCCCGGGGCCTCGGCCGCGACGCCGAGCGAACCCGTGAGGCGGCCCTCGACCTTGAGCGGGACGGTGACGACCGAGCGCATGCCCGTGTCGTCGAGGAGCGGTACGGCGCCGGGGACGGCAGTGAGGTCCTCGTGGACGGCCGGCATGCGGGCGGAGCCGTAGCGGCCCGTGCCCGCCTCCACGGGGACGCGGGCGAAGCGCTGGCGGGCCGAGGGCAGGCCGGTCGTGGCGCGCACCTCAAGCTCCGTCTCGTCGTCGGTGGCCAGGAGGAGGAAGGCCGCGTCGGCGTCGAGCATGTCCCGGGAGCGCTCGACGGTCCGCTGGAGCAGGCCGTCGAGGTCGTCGGGGGCGGGGGAGCCGATGAACGTCTCGAAGGGGTCGACGGCCCGGCTGTCGCCGACGGAGTCGCCCGCCGGGGAGCGCAGCGGGGTCTGGAGGACGGCTCTCTCGTGGTCGCGGACGAGGAGACAGACCGTGGAGGGCTCGCCCTGGGTGTCGCGGACCCTGAGGTGGGAGGCGTAGACGGGGATCACCCGGCCGTCGGCGCAGCGGATGCCGTAGCTGCCCTCCCAGCGGGAGAGCTGGAGGGCGTCGGCGATGCCGGTGGAGGTGCCGGGGGTGTGCGGCCAGGCGGCGAAGTCGGTGAGGGGCTTGCCCGTGACCTGCTCGGCCGGGTAGCCGAAGACGAACTCGGCGTCCTCGTTCCAGGCGGCGATCGCGCCGGAGCGGTCGATCTGGACGACGGCGACGCGGACGCGTTCGTCGGCGACCGGGAGGAGGTCGGCGGGGACGACGGGGCCCGCGGAGCGCGTGCCGACGGGGCGGTCGGGGAGGTCGAGCTGGAACCAGACCTGCTTCTGGGTCGGGGTGTACTCGACGCCCCAGCGGCTGGCGAGGGCGGCGCAGAGCAACAGGCCCCGGCCGTTCTCGCTGTCGGGGCTGCCGACGGAGTGCGCGCTGCTCTGGAGCGGGATCTCGCGCTCGGGGTAGTGGTCGGCGACCTCGACGCGGACCGCGTCGTCCAGGCGCAGGCAGAGCACGTCGGCCGTGGTGCCCGCGTGGACCACCGCGTTGGTGACGAGCTCGCTGGTCAGGACGGTCGCGTCGTCGACGACGTCGCTGTACCCCCAGCCCTGGAGGGTGTCTCTGACGAAGGCACGGGCGGTCGCTACGGACCTCCCGACCGGTTCGAAGCTGGCAGCCGCCCGCGCGGTGATCACAGCACTCCTCGTACGCGTCTCGACGCCCGGCTCTGCCATGTCGGCCCGCCCCCTCCGGCTCCGCTGCCCGGTGGCACTTTTCGCGCCCCGCCCCCGCCGGGCGGACCGGGGCGGTTGGACAGCCGGATGCCAGGTTACTTACCTTCGCTGTCCATGCGGGTGCCGGTCACCCCTGATTCCGTCCTCAGCGTGCGGAGCCGGGTGTGCGAAGCTGCCGAACTGTTATGGCCGGGTTCAGCCATGGTGAAACACTGGGAAAGCTTCCAGAGAAATACCCGGGCGAGAAGGTCGACCCCTGCGGGAGGGACACGGTGGAGTCTGGCGCAGCGGCGCGGGGCACGAGCACGCGCGCACAAGGCGGACAGTCCCTGAGGAAACAGCGCAACGGGACAACCGAGGTGGACACGGCTGCCCTGAACAGGCTGCTGACGGGGCTCGTCGCGATGCGCGACGGGAACTTCCGCAGGCGTCTGACGGTCTCGGGCGACGGGGTGATGGCGGAGATCGCCGCCGTCTTCAACGAGGTCGCGGACCGCAAGCTGCACCTCACGGGCGAGCTGGCCAGGGTCAGGCGCACGGTGGGGCGCGAGGGCAAGCTCGCCGAGCGGCTGGAGCCGGGGCCCAGCGAGGGTGCCTGGGCGGCCGCGATCGAGGCGGCGAACGCGCTGGTGGACGATCTGGTGCGGCCGGTGTCCGAGGTGAGCCGGGTGCTGTCGGCGGTCGCCGAGGGCGACCTGGAGCAGCGGATGGAGCTGCGCTCGGAGGGGTCGGACCGGTCGGAGGGGTCGGAGCGGCCGCTGCGCGGCGAGTTCCTGAAGGTGGCCCGTACGGTCAACAACCTGGTGGACCAGCTGTCGGCGTTCACCGACGAGGTGACCAGGGTCGCCCTTGAGGTCGGTACCGAGGGCAAGCTGGGCGGTCAGGCGCAGGTGCGCGGGATGTCCGGGTCGTGGAAGGACCTGACGGACTCGGTCAACACCATGGCGTACCGGCTGACGGCGCAGGTGCGGGACATCGCGCTGGTGACGACGGCGGTGGCCAAGGGCGATCTGTCGCGCAAGGTCACGGTGCACGTGGCCGGCGAGATGCTCCAGTTGAAGAACACCGTGAACACGATGGTGGACCAGCTGTCGTCGTTCTCGTCCGAGGTGACGAGGGTGGCGCGCGAGGTGGGCACCGAGGGCGAGCTGGGCGGTCAGGCGACCGTGCCGGGCGTCGCCGGCGTGTGGAAGGACCTCACGGATTCGGTCAACACGATGGCCGGGAACCTCACTTCGCAGGTGCGGGGCATCGCCGAGGTGACGACGGCGGTCGCCAACGGCGACCTGTCGCAGAAGGTGACGGTGAGCGCGCGCGGCGAGGTGGCGCAGCTCGCGGAGACCATCAACCAGATGACCGAGACGCTGCGGACGTTCGCGGACGAGGTCACGCGCGTGGCGAGCGAGGTCGGCGCGGAGGGGCTGCTCGGCGGCCAGGCGCAGGTGCCGGGTGCGGCGGGGACCTGGAAGGACCTCACGGACTCCGTGAACACGGTGTTCCGCAACCTGACGACGCAGGTGCGGGACATCGCGCAGGTGACGGCGGCGGTGGCGGGCGGCGACCTGTCGCGGAAGGTCACGGTCGACGTCGCGGGCGAGATGCTGGAGCTGAAGAACACCGTCAACACGATGGTGGACCAGCTCCAGTCGTTCGGTTCCGAAGTGACGCGCGTGGCGCGGGAGGTCGGTGTCGAGGGCGCGCTCGGCGGTCAGGCCGAGGTGCCGGGTGCGGCGGGGACCTGGAAGGACCTGACGGACTCGGTCAACACGGCCTTCCGCAACCTGACGGGTCAGGTGCGGGACATCGCGCAGGTGACGACCGCGGTGGCCAACGGCGACCTCTCTCAGCAGGTGACGGTGGACGTCGCGGGCGAGATGCTGGAGCTGAAGAACACCGTCAACACGATGGTGGCGCAGCTGTCCAACTTCGCCGACCAGGTGACGCGCATGGCGCGGGACGTGGGCACGGAGGGCCGCCTCGGCGGTCAGGCGCGGGTCGACGGCGTTTCCGGTACGTGGAAGGAGTTGACGGACTCCGTCAACTTCATGGCCGGCAACCTGACGTCGCAGGTGCGGCAGATCGCGCAGGTCACGACGGCGGTGGCGCGGGGCGACCTGTCGCAGAAGATCGACGTGGACGCGCGCGGCGAGATCCTGGAGCTGAAGAACACCATCAACACGATGGTGGACCAGCTGAGCGCCTTCGCCGAGCAGGTGACCCGGGTGGCCCGCGAGGTGGGCACGGACGGGCGGCTCGGCGGTCAGGCGCAGGTGCCCGGCGTGGCCGGGGTGTGGCGCGACCTGACGGACTCGGTGAACGGCATGGCGGGGAACCTGACCGCCCAGGTCCGCAACATCGCGCAGGTCGCCACGGCGGTGGCGCGCGGTGACCTGTCGCAGAAGATCGACGTGGACGCCCGGGGCGAGATCCTGGAGCTGAAGAACACCCTCAACACGATGGTCGACCAGCTGTCGAACTTCGCGGAGCAGGTCACGCGGGTGGCCCGCGAGGTGGGCACGGAGGGCATCCTGGGCGGTCAGGCCGAGGTGCAGGGGGTCTCCGGCACCTGGAAGGACCTCACCCAGTCCGTGAACTTCATGGCGAACAACCTCACCATCCAGGTGCGGAACATCGCCGAGGTCACGACGGGCGTCGCCAAGGGCGACCTGTCGAAGAAGATCACGGTCGACGCCAAGGGCGAGATCCTGGAGCTGGTGACGACCGTCAACACGATGGTCGACCAGCTGTCGAACTTCGCCGACGAGGTGACGCGCGTCTCGCGCGAGGTGGGCACCGAGGGCATTCTGGGCGGTCAGGCGCGGGTGCGGGGCGTGACCGGCATCTGGAAGGACCTGAGCGACAACGTCAACCTGATGGCCGCCAACCTGACGAGCCAGGTGCGCAACATCGCGCGGGTCTCGACGGCGGTGGCCAACGGCGACCTGACGAAGAAGGTCACGGTGGAGGCGCGCGGCGAGGTCGCGGAGCTGGCCGAGACCGTCAACACGATGGTGACGACGCTGTCCTCGTTCGCGGACGAGGTGACGCGCGTGGCCCGTGAGGTGGGCACCGAGGGCGAGCTGGGCGGCCAAGCGGCCGTGCCGGGCGTCGCGGGCACCTGGAAGGACCTCACCGAGTCGGTGAACTCGATGGCGTCGAACCTGACCGGTCAGGTTCGGCAGATCGCGACGGTCACCACCGCCATCGCCAAGGGCGACCTCACCAAGAAGATCGACATCGATGCGCGCGGCGAGATCCTGGAGCTCAAGACCACCATCAACACGATGGTCGACCAGCTCGGTTCGTTCGCCGACGAGGTGACGCGCGTCTCGCGCGAGGTGGGCACCGAGGGCATCCTGGGCGGTCAGGCGCGGGTGCGGGCCGTCGACGGCACCTGGCGCGACCTCACCGAGTCCGTGAACGAGATGGCCGGGAACCTGACCCGTCAGGTGCGCGCGATCGCGGCGGTCGCCACGGCGGTGACCAGGGGCGATCTCAACCTCAAGATCGACGTGGACGCGGCGGGCGAGATCGAGGCCCTCCAGGACAACATCAACACGATGATCGCCAACCTCCGCGACACCACCGTCGCGAACAAGGAGCAGGACTGGCTGAAGGGCAACCTCGCCCGCATCTCGGGCCTCATGCAGGGCCGCCGCGACCTCGACGACGTCGCCTCGCTGATCATGAGCGAGCTGACGCCGGTCGTGTCGGCGCAGCACGGCGCGTTCTTCCTGGCGATGTCGACGGGCGGCACCGAGGTCGGGTCCGAGCCGAAGGAGTCGTACGAGCTCCAGATGCGCGGGAGCTACGGCTACTCGGCGGGGTCGATGCCGACGACCTTCAGGCCCGGCGAGACGCTGATCGGCACGGCGGCCGAGGAGAAGCGGACGATCCAGGTGGACAACGTGCCGCCCGGCTACCTGAAGATCTCCTCGGGTCTTGGCGAGGCGCCGCCCGCGCACGTGATCGTGCTGCCGGTGCTCTTCGAGGGCAAGGTGCTGGGCGTGATCGAGCTGGCGTCGTTCCAGCCGTTCACGCACATCCAGCGGGACTTCCTGAACCAGATCGCCGAGATGATCGCGACGAGCGTCAACACCATCAGCGTCAACACCAAGACCGAGGTGCTGCTCAAGCAGTCGCAGGAGCTGACCGAGCAACTGCGCGAGCGCTCGGCTGAGTTGGAGAACCGGCAGAAGGCGCTCCAGGAGTCCAACGCGGAACTGGAGGAGAAGGCCGAGCTGCTGGCCAGGCAGAACCGCGACATCGAGGTGAAGAACACCGAGATCGAGGAGGCCAGGCAGGTCCTGGAGGAGCGCGCCGAACAGCTCGCCGTCTCCATGCGCTACAAGTCGGAGTTCCTGGCGAACATGTCGCACGAGCTGCGCACGCCGCTCAACTCGCTGCTGATCCTGGCCAAGCTGCTCGCCGACAACGCCGAGGGCAACCTCTCGCCGAAGCAGGTGGAGTTCGCCGAAACGATCCACGGTGCGGGTTCCGACCTGCTCCAGCTGATCAACGACATCCTCGACCTGTCGAAGGTCGAGGCGGGCAAGATGGACGTCTCGCCGACCCGCATCGCGCTGGTGCAGCTGGTCGACTACGTCGAGGCGACGTTCAGGCCGCTCACGGCGGAGAAGGGGCTCGACTTCTCGGTGCGGGTCTCGCCCGAGCTGCCCGCGACGCTCCACACCGACGAGCAGCGCCTCCTCCAGGTGCTGCGCAACCTCCTGTCGAACGCGGTGAAGTTCACCGACAGCGGTGCGGTCGAGCTGGTGATCAGGCCCGCCGCGGCCGACGTGCCGCACGAGATCCGCGAGCAGCTGCTGGAGGCCGGTTCGCTGCGGGACGCCGACGCCGATCTGATCGCCTTCTCGGTGACCGACACCGGCATCGGGATCGCGGCCAGCAAGATGCGGGTGATCTTCGAGGCGTTCAAGCAGGCGGACGGCACGACCAGCCGCAAGTACGGCGGTACGGGTCTGGGCCTGTCGATCAGCCGGGAGATCGCCCGGCTGCTGGGCGGCGAGATCCACGCGGCGAGCGAGCCGGGCCGCGGTTCGACGTTCACGCTCTACCTCCCGCTGCACCCCAGCGAGCTGCCGCCGCAGGGCTATCCGCAGCTGGGTCCGGGCGGCGTGGAGCTGGCCGGCGGCGGAACGGCGGACGACGGGCTGCCGCCCGAGCTGGTGGCCCCGGGCACCGAGGGCGTCGCGCGGACCGCCGCGCAGAACGGCACGGCCGGGCTGTTCCGGCGGCGCCGCCAGGCGGTGGCGGGCGGCGAGCCGAGGGCGGCGCTGCCCGCGCGGTCCTCGACGGCGCCCGCGCCGGGCGCGGGGCACGGCGCCGCCGCGTCGGCGGGCGCCGGGGCGGGCGAGCCGTGGGCCGAGGTCGAGGAGCCGCAGCAGCGCCGCGCGTTCCAGTTCGAGAACGAGAAGGTGCTGATCGTCGACGACGACATCCGCAACGTCTTCGCGCTGACCTCGGTCCTGGAGCAGCACGGCCTGTCGGTGCTGTACGCGGAGAACGGCCGGGAGGGCATCGAGGTGCTGGAACAGCACGACAACGTCGCGGTCGTGCTGATGGACATCATGATGCCGGAGATGGACGGCTACGCCACGACGACCGCGATCCGGCGCATGCCGCAGTTCGCCGGGCTGCCGATCATCGCGCTGACCGCCAAGGCGATGAAGGGCGACCGGGAGAAGGCGATCGACTCCGGAGCGTCCGACTACGTGACGAAGCCGGTCGATCCCGATCATCTGCTCTCGGTGATGGAGAACTGGATGCGAGGGGAGTGATCGATCGCTGTACGAATCACCGTGAGTTGCTGACTGAGTGTGCCCGACGGCGTGTGAGAGGGCGGTATTCGGGGAACCTTCTGGTCTCCCACCGCGTTTCTGCTACGTGCACAGTGACATCGCGGTGACAGGGTGTGGCGACGGGCGGGGTGCGGCTACCATGACCGGCACAAGGACGGGCGGCGTTAGGGAGTCGTCCCCTGGGGCGGCACCCGGCACTTCTCCGGTCTCTCGGACCCGGAGGAACCCCATGCCGGGGCGAGGAGGACGGGGCATGGTGCAGAAGGCCAAGATCCTCCTGGTCGATGACCGGCCGGAGAATCTGCTGGCGCTGGAGGCCATTCTCTCCGCGCTCGATCAGACCCTGGTCAGGGCATCGTCAGGGGAGGAAGCGCTCAAAGCGCTGCTGACCGATGATTTCGCGGTCATTCTGCTGGACGTTCAGATGCCGGGAATGGACGGATTCGAAACCGCCGCGCACATCAAGCGGCGGGAGCGGACGCGGGACATCCCGATCATCTTCCTCACCGCCATCAACCACGGCCCGCACCACACCTTCCGCGGGTACGCGGCGGGGGCGGTGGACTACATCTCGAAGCCCTTCGACCCCTGGGTGCTGCGGGCCAAGGTCTCGGTCTTCGTCGAGCTGTACATGAAGAACTGTCAGCTCCGCGAGCAGGCCGCGCTGCTCAGGCTCCAGCTGGAGGGCGGCAGCCAGAGCGGCCCGTCGAAGGAGTCCGCCGGGCTGCTGGCCGAACTCTCCGCGCGCCTCGCGGCAGTTGAGGAGCAGGCGGAGGCGCTGTCCAAGCAGCTCGACGACGAGTCGGCGGACGCCGCGGCCGTGGCGACCGCGGCGCACCTGGAGCGCAAGCTCACCGGGCTGCGCCGGGCGCTCGACGCGCTGGAGCCGGGCAGCGGCGGCGGGGCCGTGCTGCCGCCGCAGGGCTGAGCGGGGGACGCCGGGCGCGGGCTCGATGGTTGAGTCCATGTCAGTTCCGGTCCGCCGCAGGGCCGACACGGTCGGGTGAAGCGGTGGGCACACGTGTCCACCGCAGCCGACGCGGGTAACCTCGGCCCCATGGCCTCACGTACGTCCGGCAAGGGTTCCCAGGGCACGGCGGGCACCGCGAAGCGCACCGGCCGTACGTCGCCGGGCGCCGCGCAGAAAGCCGCGCCCGCCAAGCCCGCAGCCAAGAAGTCCGCGCCCGCGAAGAAGGCGGCGCCCGCCAAGAAGGCACCGGCGAAGAAGGCACCGGCCAAGCGCGCGCCCGCCAAGAAGGCGGCCGCCAAACCGGCGCCTTCCCCCACGGGGGGCGTGTACCGGCTCGTGCGCGCCGTCTGGCTCGGGCTCGCGCACGGCGTGGGCGCGATGTTCCGGGGGATAGGGCGCGGCGCCAAGGGCCTCGATCCGGCACACCGCAAGGACGGTCTCGCGCTGCTGCTGCTCGGCCTCGCGCTGATCGTCGCGGCGGGCACCTGGTCGAACCTGCGCGGCCCCGTCGGGGACCTGGTGGAGATGCTGGTCACCGGCGCCTTCGGCCGGCTGGACCTGCTCGTACCGATACTGCTGGGCGTCATCGCCGTCCGGCTGATCCTCTATCCGCAGAAGCCCGACGCCAACGGCCGTGTCGTGATCGGCCTCTCGGCGCTCGTCATCGGCGTCCTCGGACAGGTGCACATCGCGTGCGGCTCGCCGGGGCGCGAGGACGGCGACGACGCGATGCAGGACGCGGGCGGGCTCATCGGGTGGGCCGCGTCCAAACCGCTCGTCTTCATGATGGGCGAGGTGCTGGCGGTGCCCCTGCTGGTGCTGCTCACCGTGTTCGGCCTGCTCGTCGTGACCGCGACGCCGGTGAACGCCATCCCGCAGCGGCTGCGGGCGCTCGGCGCGCGCCTGGGCATCGTCGAACCCGCGTACGACGAATCCGACTACGAGTACGGGGCCGAGGGCGCCGAGTGGAGCGACGACGACGAGCGCTACGAGGACCAGTGGCGCGAGTCCGTCCCGGCCCGCACGTCCCGGCGGCGCGGCCCCGCGCGCGGCGGTGACGAGCCGTACGACCACGACAGGGCCGAGGAGCAGGCGCTCGTCAAGCGCCGCAAGCCCCGCGGCAACGCCGTGGCGCCCGAGACCCTCACGGGCCTTGACCCGGTGGACGTGGCGGCCGCCGCTGCCGCCGCGCTCGACGGGGCCGTGCTGAACGGGATGCCGCCCTCGCCCGTGGTGGCCGACCTGACGCGCGACGTCACGGCCGACATGGAGCGCGCCGCCCCTCCCGTGCCGGGCGCGCGCGAGGCCGACGCCCCGAAGCCCGGGGTGCGCAGGACCCCGGCGGGCGCCAAGGCCGTGCAGGACCTGACCAAGCCCGCTCCCGAGGTGCCCGAGGGGCTGCCGCCGCGCGCCGAGCAGCTCCAGCTCCGCGGGGACATCACGTACTCGCTGCCCTCGCTCGACCTGCTGGAGCGCGGCGGTCCGGGCAAGACGCGCAGCGCCGCCAACGACGCGGTCGTCGAGTCGCTGTCCAACGTCTTCACCGAGTTCAAGGTCGACGCGGCCGTCACCGGCTTCACGCGCGGCCCGACGGTCACGCGCTACGAGGTCGAGCTCGGCCCCGCCGTGAAGGTCGAGAAGATCACGGCGCTGACCAAGAACATCGCGTACGCCGTCGCCTCGCCCGACGTGCGGATCATCTCGCCGATCCCGGGGAAGTCCGCGGTCGGCATCGAGATCCCGAACTCCGACCGCGAGATGGTCAACCTCGGCGACGTGCTGCGCCTCGCGGACGCGGCGGGCGACGACCACCCGATGCTGGTGGCGCTCGGCAAGGACGTCGAGGGCGGCTACGTGATGGCCAACCTGGCGAAGATGCCGCACGTGCTCGTCGCGGGCGCGACCGGCTCCGGCAAGTCCTCGTGCATCAACTGCCTGATCACCTCGGTGATGATAAGGGCGACCCCCGAGGACGTCCGGATGGTGCTGGTCGACCCCAAGCGGGTCGAGCTCACCGCGTACGAGGGCATCCCGCACCTCATCACGCCGATCATCACCAACCCCAAGCGCGCCGCCGAGGCGCTCCAGTGGGTCGTGCGCGAGATGGACCTGCGCTACGACGACCTCGCGGCCTTCGGCTTCCGGCACATCGACGACTTCAACGAGGCGATCAAGGCCGGCAAGGTCAAGCTGCCCGAGGGCAGCGAGCGCGAGCTCCAGCCCTACCCGTACCTCCTGGTGATCGTCGACGAGCTCGCCGACCTGATGATGGTCGCGCCCAGGGACGTCGAGGACGCGATCGTCCGCATCACCCAGCTGGCCCGAGCCGCCGGCATCCACCTGGTGCTGGCCACCCAGCGCCCCTCCGTCGACGTCGTCACCGGCCTCATCAAGGCCAACGTGCCCTCTCGGCTCGCCTTCGCCACTTCCTCGCTCGCCGACAGCCGGGTCATCCTCGACCAGCCGGGCGCGGAGAAGCTGATCGGCAAGGGCGACGGCCTCTTCCTCCCGATGGGGGCCAACAAGCCGACCCGCATGCAGGGCGCCTTCGTCAAGGAGGACGAGGTCGCCGCGATCGTGCAGCACTGCAAGGACCAGATGGCCCCCGTCTTCCGCGAGGACGTGGTCGTCGGGACCAAGCAGAAGAAGGAGGTCGACGAGGACATCGGCGACGACCTCGACCTGCTGTGCCAGGCCACCGAGCTGGTCGTCTCCACCCAGTTCGGCTCGACGTCGATGCTCCAGCGCAAGCTGCGCGTGGGCTTCGCGAAGGCCGGGCGGCTGATGGACCTGATGGAGTCGCGGAGCATCGTCGGGCCGAGCGAGGGCTCCAAGGCCCGCGACGTGCTGGTGAAGCCGGACGAACTGGACGGAGTGCTGGCGGTGATCCGGGGGGAGTCCCAGCCGTAGGCTGCCGCCGGGCCTTCCCTCCACAGGGCTCGGGGAGTCTCACCCGTAACGGTGAAGCTCACTCGTACGGGGCAGCGAGGCAACCGTTTCTCCTGGCCGTACGTCAAGTTGGAAGGAGGGGTGACCTGATGGCGTAAAGAGGTCGCCCTCCCGGTTGCCCCACCCTTTCGTACCCCCCCTAGACTGAACACCCAGCAGGTGGCTCACGCTCGAAAGGCGCCCCCGTGTCCATCGGCAACTCCCCCGAAGACGACCGCCCTTCGGTCGAAGACGCCCAGCCCTCGGCAGGCTACGAGCGGCCCCCCGTCGGACGCACGCTCCAGCAGGCCCGGATCGCGGCGGGCCTGACGGTCGACGAGGTCAGCACCTCCACCCGCGTGCGCATCCCCATCGTGCAGGCGATCGAGCAGGACGACTTCTCGCGCTGCGGCGGCGACGTCTACGCCCGCGGCCACATCCGTACGCTGGCGCGCGCCGTCGGCATCGACCCCGCCCCGCTCGTCGCGCAGTACGACGACGAGCACGGCGGCCGCCCCTCGCCCACCCCGGCGGCGCCCCTGTTCGAGGCGGAACGCATCCGCTCCGAGCCGCGCCGCCCCAACTGGACGGCGGCCATGGTCGCCGCGATCGTCGCCGTGATCGGCTTCGTCGGCTTCACCCTGTTCAAGGGCGAGGACCAGGGCAACGGCCCCACCCAGCTCGCCGAGGGACCCGCGCCCGACAAGAAGCCCAGCCCCAAGGCGACCGCCAAGAAGCCCGCCGACCCCAAGCCCGACCCGTCCGACAGCGCCATCGCGGCGGTGCCCAAGGACAAGGTCACCGTCAAGCTCACCGCCGTCGACGACAAGAGCTGGATCTCGGCGAAGGACCACAACGGCAGGCTGCTCTTCGACGGGCTCCTCCTGGAGGGCGAGTCCAAGACCTTCCAGGACAAGGAACGGATCGACCTGGTGCTGGGCAACGCCGGGGCGATGGAGCTGTACGTCAACGGCAAGAAGGTCCAGGACGAATTCGAACCGGGCCAGGTCGAACGGCTGAGCTACACGAAGGGCGATCCCGAGGTCGGCTGAGCCGTCGGCCGAAGGGCCGGAAGCGGGCGTACGGGGCCGGGACGGGGGCGTGAGCACCCCGTCCCGGCCCCCGCACGTGGTGCGGAATGTGGCGCGGACCACCTCGGGGCGGGGGCAGGGGCCGGGACGAAGTAGTCTTGAGACCATGCCCGAACGCCGTACCGTCGCCCTTGTCACTCTTGGCTGCGCCCGTAACGAGGTGGACTCGGAGGAGCTGGCAGGCCGCTTGGCAGCGGACGGCTGGGACCTCGTCGAGGACGCCGCGGACGCGGACGTCGCCGTCGTCAACACCTGTGGGTTCGTCGAAGCCGCCAAGAAGGACTCCGTCGACGCCCTCCTCGAAGCCAATGACCTCAAGGACCACGGCCGCACCCAGGCCGTGGTCGCCGTCGGCTGCATGGCCGAGCGGTACGGCAAGGACCTCGCCGAGGCCCTGCCCGAGGCCGACGGCGTGCTCGGCTTCGACGACTACGCCGACATCTCCAACCGCCTCCAGGTGATCCTGAGCGGCGGCAGCGTGGAGGCCCACACCCCGCGCGACCGCCGCAAGCTGCTGCCCGTCAGCCCCGCCGAGCGCCAGTCCGCCGACGTGGCGCTGCCCGGCCACGCGCAGGAGCCCGCCCCGGCCCCGGCCGACCTGCCCGACGGGCTCGCGCCCGCCTCGGGGCCGCGCGCCCCGCTGCGGCGCAGGCTCGACTCCAGCCCGGTCGCCTCCGTGAAGCTGGCCTCCGGCTGCGACCGCCGCTGCACCTTCTGCGCCATCCCCTCCTTCCGCGGCTCCTTCATCTCGCGCCGCCCCAGCGACGTGCTCCAGGAGACCCGCTGGCTGGCCGAGCAGGGCGTCAAGGAGGTCATGCTGGTCTCCGAGAACAACACCTCCTACGGCAAGGACCTCGGCGACATCCGGCTCCTGGAGACGCTGCTGCCCGAGCTGGCGGACGTCGACGGCATCGAGCGGATCCGCGTCAGCTACCTCCAGCCCGCCGAGATGCGCCCCGGCCTGATCGACGTGCTGACCTCCACGCCGAAGATCGCGCCCTACTTCGACCTGTCCTTCCAGCACTCCGCGCCCGGCGTGCTGCGCGCGATGCGCCGCTTCGGCGACACGGACCGTTTCCTGGAGCTGCTGGACACCATCCGGAGCAAGGCCCCGCAGGCGGGCGCCCGCTCCAACTTCATCGTGGGCTTCCCCGGCGAGACCGAGGCGGACCTGGCCGAGCTGGAACGCTTCCTCACCGGCGCGCGGCTCGACGCGATCGGCGTCTTCGGCTACTCCGACGAGGAGGGCACCGAGGCCGCCTCGTACGAGAACAAGCTGGACCCGGACGTCGTCGCCGAGCGCCTGGCGCACATCTCGCGCCTCGCCGACGAGCTCACCTCGCAGCGCGCGGAGGAGCGCGTCGGGGAGACCGTCGAGGTCCTCGTCGAGTCGGTGGACGCCGACGGCGAGGAGGGCGCGGTGGGGCGCGCGGCGCACCAGGCGCCCGAGACGGACGGCCAGGTGCTGTTCGTGTCGAGCGAGGGGCTTGCGCCCGGCCGTATGGTCGTGGCGAAGGTGGTCGGCACCGAGGGCGTCGACCTGGTGGCCGAATGTCTGGAACACGAGGAGGCGGGCAGATGACCGGAGTCCCGGCATCAGCGGCCGGCGGTTCCGGCGCCAAGCCGGCGCGCGGCGGCAAGCTGGGGGCTGCGGCCGTCAATCAGGCCAGTCTGTGGAACATCGCCAACATCCTGACCATGGTGCGGCTGGTGCTCGTGCCGGGCTTCGTCTTCCTGCTGCTGACCGACGGCGGCTACGACCCGGTGTGGCGGGCGTGGGCCTGGGCCGCGTTCGCGGTGGCGATGATCACCGACGTCTTCGACGGGCACCTGGCCCGTACGTACAACCTGGTCACGGACTTCGGGAAGATCGCCGACCCCATCGCCGACAAGGCGATCATGGCGGCCGGGCTGATCTGCCTGTCCGCGCTCGGCGACCTGCCGTGGTGGGTGACCGGGGTGATCCTCTTCCGTGAGCTGGGCATCACGCTGATGCGCTTCTGGGTGATCAGGCACGGGGTGATTCCCGCCAGTCGCGGCGGCAAGATGAAGACCCTCGCGCAGGGCACCGCGGTCGGCATGTACGTGCTGGCGCTGACCGGTCCGCTGGCGACCGCGCGCTGGTGGGTGATGGCCGTGGCCGTCGTGCTGACGGTCGTCACCGGTCTGGACTACGTGCGACAGGCGGTGGTCCTGCGGCGCGCGGGACTCGCCGCGGAGCGGGCGGCGGCCCGTACGTCGCGGTGACCACGGCCGCCGAGGGGGCCGGCGTCGCCGCCCGGGTGCTGCGGGTGCTTGCGGAGCGTGGCCAGTCGCTCGCCGTCGCGGAGTCCCTCACCGGCGGTCTGGTGGCCGCCGAGCTCACCTCCGTACCGGGAGCCTCGCGTTCCTTCCGCGGCTCCGTGACGGCCTACGCGACGCCCCTGAAGCGGGACGTGCTGGGCGTCGACGGGGCGCTCCTGGAGGCGCGCGGCGCGGTGGACGCGGACGTCGCGGCGCAGATGGCGGCGGGTGTGCGGCGGGTCCTGGCGGCCGACTGGGGGCTCGCGACGACGGGGGTCGCGGGGCCCGATCCACAGGACGGACAACCGGTGGGAACGGTCTACGTGGCCGTCGCCGGACCGGGCGGCGTGGAGAAAGTCGCCGCGTTGCGGTTGAACGGCGATCGTACGGAAATCCGTAGAGAGAGTGTACGGAGCGTGCTCGAGCTGCTCTCCGGCGAACTCCCGGAGAATGGGCGCGCACAGGATACGGAACGGAACGGGGGGAATTGATGTTTGCAGCCCTGAGTGAACACGACATCGCTCCCCGCACGGCCGCAGCGCGAGGCGGTACGGTGGGGCGTGAAGGATGCGGCTACGCGGTCCGAGGAGGGAGCCACCGATGATTCTGCTCCGTCGCCTGCTGGGTGACGTGCTGCGTCGGCAGCGCCAGCGCCAAGGCCGTACTCTGCGCGAAGTCTCCTCGTCCGCCCGAGTCTCGCTCGGCTATCTCTCCGAGGTGGAACGGGGGCAGAAGGAGGCTTCCTCCGAGCTGCTCTCCGCGATCTGCGACGCGCTTGACGTACGGATGTCCGAGCTCATGCGGGAAGTGAGCGACGAGCTGTCGCTGGCGGAGCTCGCCGCTTCGGCGGCGGCGAGCGAGCCGGTGCCTGCGCCAGTACGCCCGAAGTTCAACTCCGTCTCCGTGTCGTCGGTGGCAGGTGTGCCGACGGGCCGGGTGACGATCAAGCCGCCCGCCGAGGTGGTGGACGTCGTCGCGGCCTGAGGGCCCGGCGGAGGTGTGACGTTGTGGGAGCCCCGGCTCCGCCCTTGAGGCGGGCCGGGGCTTTCTCGTGTCCAGGGGGCGGGGCCTTTACGCGCTTCTGTGGTGATCATCTCTTTTATGTCTCATGTGCCCTCTTCGGGGCACTGTGTAAGGGTGGTGGGGAGTCGCGAACGTGGACGGGGGAGTGCGGCTCCGAAGTTCCGGAATGGAGGATTCTGCATGTCTGTCGTGAAGAGCCCGTTGTCCGACGCGGACCGGAAGACCGTCGGCGAGGCCCTGCAGGGTGCGCTGGTGGACCTGGTCGACCTGTCCCTCGTGGCCAAGCAGGTGCACTGGAACGTCGTGGGGCCGCGCTTCCGGTCCGTGCACCTCCAGCTGGACGAGGTCGTCGACACGGCGCGGCTGCACTCCGACACCGTGGCCGAGCGGGCCTCGGCGATAGGCGTCACGCCCGACGGCCGCGCCGCGACGGTGGCGGCGTCCAGCGCCATCGGGACGGTGCCCGACGGCTGGGTGAAGGACATTGATGCCGTACGGGTCCTGGTGGACGCGCTGGGTGCGGTGGTCTCGCGGATGCGGGAGCGAATTGACGCCACCGGTGACCCGGATCCGGTCACTCAGGACGTACTGATCGCGCTGACCGCGGATCTGGAGAAGCACGCGTGGATGTTCCAGGCGGAGAGCGCGTAGCCGGTGCCGGTGCCGGTGCGGATGCGGGTGCGGGCGGGGCGCGCATCGGCCGGGGCGCGCGGTCGCTGTGCGCCCGGTCTGCATCCTGTACGCCCTCCCGCCGGGTGAACGGGGCGGTCTAGCGTCGGCTCGGGCTCGGGCTCGGGCTCGGGCTCGGAGGAGGGCGCCATGGTGGCTCGCTGGATACCGGCGCTCGTGCTGGGCGCGCTGTGGTGGTGGGCCGTGCTGCGGCTGGCCCTGGTGCCGGAGCGGGCCGGGCTCGTGGAGGGCGCGGTGGCGGTCGGTGGCTGGGGGCTGAGCCTGCTGCCCGTGCACGTGGTGTCGTTCGCGGAGAGCGGGGTGCGGCGGGCCGGGAGCGGGCGGGGCGGCACGGGGCCGGGCGCGCGGTGGTGCGGGGTTCGGCGGGGAGTTCGGCGGGGGGTCACCAGGGCATGGCGGTCCCGCCGTTCGGACGGAGGATCTGGCCCGTCGTGAACGCCGACGCGTCGCAGGCCAGGTGGAGCACGGCGTGGGCGATGTCCTCCGGTTCCCCCACTCGGCCGAGCGGCGCCCTGCGGATCATGGCCTGCTCAGCCTGGTGCTGGAGCGCCGCGTCGTGGCGGTCGGTCATGGGCGTGCGGACCCAGCCGGGCGCGACCGCGTTGACCCGGATCGCGTACGGGCCCAGTTCGGCGGCGAGGGTCCTGGTGAGCTGGACGACGGCCGCTTTCGCCGCGCTGTAGCAGAGGAGCCCGGGATGCGCGGCGTCCACCGCGCCCGAGGCCATGGTGATCAGCGAGCCCGGGGTCTTCGCGGCGATCATCGCGCGGGCGGCCTCCTGGCAGGCGTGGAGGACGCCCTTGAAGTTGACCGCGAAGACCCGGTCCAGGTCCTCGTCCCTGGTCTCCAGGACGGTGCTGGTGTGCATCACGCCCGCGATCGCGGCCAGCACGTCCAGGCGGTCGGCCGAGGCGACGGCGGCCCTCAGACGGGCGCGGTCGGTGACGTCGAGTGTGTGCGTACGGGCGCTGCCGCCCGCCTCGGTGATCAGGGCGCGGGTCTCCCGGAGGCCCTTTTCGTCGCGGTCGGCGCAGTGGACGGTGGCGCCCGCCTCGGCGAGCAGCCGTGCCGTGGCGCGCCCTATGCCGCTCGCCGCGCCGGTGACGAACGCGGTGCGGCCGGTGAGGTCGTACGCCTTCAGGGGCATGCGGGGACGGTACGACCGGATCTGACGGTGCGTCAACTATGGGGTGCGGCCTGGTTCGGCGGCGGCCACGGGCCGGTTCCGGGCGCTGGACGCGGGCGGGTCGTCGCGGGCGGCGGTCGTGGGCGGTCGTCGCGGGTGTCGGTCACGGGGTCGGGCCCGTCTGGCAGCCGGGGCACCAGTACGAGACGCGGTCGCGGTCCCCCGACGGCTCCGCCCTGCGGACGGGCGTTCCGCAGCGGAGGCAGGGGCGGGACGCGCGGCCGTAGACGTACAGGCGCTCGCTGCTGCGGGCCGTGGTCGTCGTGCGGCGGTCCGGGCGGTCCTTGTTGGCTTCGAGGAGGCGGCGGGCGGTGGCGACGAGGCGGGGCGGTACGCCGGGCGCGAGCTCGCCGACCGGGAGCCAGGGGGTGACGGCGGCGAGGAACGCCAGCTCGGACTTGTAGACGTTGCCGATGCCCGCGAGGTTCCGCTGGTCGAGCAGGGCGTCCCCGAGGGGCCGGGCGGGGTCCGCGCAGAGCCTGCGCAGGGCCTCGTCGGGATCCCAGTCGGGGCCGAGCAGGTCGGGGCCCAGGTGGCCGACGGCACGCGGTTCGTCCTGGGTGCGGATCACTTCCAGTACAGGCAGGCGGAAGCCGACCGCGGTGTGCCCGGCGGTGGAGAGGACCGCGCGGATCTGGTGGGCGGGGCCGCCGCGCCAGCGCTCACCGGGGGCGAAGATCCGCCAGGCGCCTTCCATGCGCAGGTGCGAGTGGAGCGTGAGGCCGCCTTCGAACCGGGTCAGCAGGTGTTTTCCGCGCGGGGTGACGTCCAGGACCGTACGGCCGGTGAGGTCGACGGTGGCGAACCGGGGGACGCGCAGGTCGGAGCGCGTGAGGGGGTGGCCGGCGAGGGCGGCGTGCAGGCGGTGGGCGGTCTGCCAGACGGTGTCTCCTTCGGGCATGTCTCCATCATGGGGGTACGGGGGTACGGGGGTACGGGGGTACGGCGCGTACGGGGGTGCGCGCGTACGGAATCCGGGGCCGCCGTCCTAGGGGCGGAGCCGCAGGCCCCTGGGCGTGGCGAGGAAGCCCGCCTTTTCCAGGGCGGGGCCGAGGGGTGAGGTCAGGGCCGCCGCGCCGTTGATCCGCTCGACCGTGATCGTGCCGAGCGACCCCGCGCGCGTGGCCTCCGCGAGGGCCGTCGCCGCCGCCGAGAGGGCGGGGGAGTCCGGGTCGGCTGGCCAGGAGATGAGGGTCTTGCCGCCGCGCTCCAGGTAGAGCGTCAGCTCGCCCTCGACCAGCACCACGAGGGAGCCCGCCTTGCGGCCCGGTTTGTGGCCCGCTCCGTTGGGCGGCTCGGGCCAGGGGAGCGCCGCGCCGTAGGCGTTGGCGGGGTCGGCGGCGGCCAGTACCACCGCCCGTCCCGGCTGCTCCCCGTCCGCGCGGTCGCGGGCCGTGGACGTGGCCCTGAGCCGGTCCACCGCGCCGTCCATGGCGAACTGCGCGGCGCCCAGCCCTTCGACCACGTAGCCGCGGCGCGCCTGTCCGCTGTCCTCGAAGGCGGACAGGACGCGGTAGACGGCGGAGAAGCCGCCCTCGACGCCCTCGGCCTGGACCGCGCCCCGGGTGACCACGCCGTGCCGGTCGAGCAGCGTGCGGGCGCGGGCGTGCGCGCGGTGCGTGGGGTCCGGCTCCGGGGCGGGCAGCAGGGACCAGCGGCCCGAGGCAGTGGGCGGTCCGCCGCGGGAGGCGGGGCGGGACATCGGGGTGAGGGAGCCGTACCTGCCGCGGGGCGTGGCGCGCTTGGCGCGGTGCGCCGTGGAGCCCGCGGTGCGCCCCGAGCCGAGGAGGGCGCGCAGGGGCGCCAGGGTGTCGTTGGTCAGGCGGCCGGACCAGGCCAGGTCCCAGATGGCGTCCGCGAGCTGCGGGTCGGTCGCTTCGGGGTGGGTGGTGGCTCTGACCTGGTCGGCGATCTGCCGGAAGAACAGGCCGTACCCGGGCGCCAGCGCGGTGAGCACGGAGTTGTGCAGCGCGGTCGTCTCCAGGGGGTGCGGGGGCGGCAGGAGCAGCGGCGCCGTGTCCGCCGGGTAGAGCGCCAGCCAGCCGTCCTTGCCGGGGAGCGCGCCGGCCCCGGCCCAGACGATCTCGCCCGTGGTGGTCAGCTCGTCCAGGAGCGCGGGGCCGTAGTCGCGCACGCGGGACGGCAGGATCAGCTTCTCCAGGGCCGAGGCGGGGACCGGGGCGCCCTGGAGCTGCTCCACGGCGCGGGCCAGGCCGTCGACGCCGCGCAGGCCCCCGCCGCCCACGTGCTGCCACTGCGGGAGGAACGAGGCGAGCGCGGCCGGCGGGACGGGCTCCAGCTCCTGCCTGAGCGCCGCCAGGGAGCGGCGCCGCAGCCGCCGCAGGACCGCCGCGTCGCACCACTCCTGGCCGATGCCGGAGGGATGGAACTCGCCCTGCACGACGCGGCCGGCGGCCGCCAGGCGGTGCAGGGCGCCGTCCACGACCGCGGTGCCGAGACCGAAGCGGGCCGCCGCTCCGGCCGAGGTGAACGGGCCGTGGGTACGGGCGTACCGCGCGAGGAGGTCGCCGATGGGGTCCTTGACCGGCTCGGTGAACGCCTCGGGCACGCCCACCGGCAGGGCCGTGCCCAGCGCGTCGCGCAGCCGCCCCGCGTCCTCGATCGCCGCCCAGTGGTCCCGGCCCGCGATGCGGACCGGGACGGCGCGCCGCGCCGCCGCCAGCTCCCGCGCCCAGGCCGGGTCCGCACCGCGCGCGGACAGCTCGGCACCGGTCAGCGGGCCGAGGACGCGCAGCAGGTCCGCGACGCCCTCGGCGTCCTTGACCCGGCGGTCCTCGGTGAGCCACTGGAGCTCCTGCTCCAGCTCGGTCAGGACGTCGGCGTCCAGCAGCTCGCGCAGCTCCGCCTGGCCGAGCAGCTCGGCCAGCAGCCGGGAGTCCAGGGAGAGGGCCGCCGCGCGGCGCTCCGCGAGCGGCGAGTCCCCCTCGTACAGGAACTGCGCGACGTACCCGAACAGGAGCGAGCGGGCGAAGGGGGACGGCTCGGGGGTGGTCACCTCGACGAGCCGCACCCGGCGCGCCTCGATGTCGCCCATCAGTTCGGTGAGCCCCGGCACGTCGAAGACGTCCTGGAGGCATTCGCGGACCGCCTCAAGGACGATCGGGAACGAGCCGAACTCGGACGCCACCTGGAGGAGCTGCGCGGCGCGCTGGCGCTGCTGCCACAGCGGGGTGCGCTTGCCGGGGCTGCGCCTCGGGAGCAGCAGGGCGCGGGCGGCGCACTCGCGGAAGCGGGCGGCGAAGAGCGCGGAGGCGCCCACCTGGTCCGTGACGATCTGACCGATCTCGCCCTTGTCGAACAGGGTGTCGGCGGCGGAGACCGGGGCCTGCTCGGAGTCGTACGCGGCACAGGCGTCGGCCGGGTCCTGGTCGAGCAGGTCGAGGCCCATCAGGTCCGCGTCGGGGAGCCGCAGCACGATGCCGTCGTCGGCGTGCATCACCTGGGCGTCCATGCCGAACCGCTCGGTGAGCCTGGCGCCGAGCGCGAGCGCCCACGGGGCGTGCACCTGGGCGCCGAACGGGGAGTGGATCACGACGCGCCAGTCGCCCAGCTCGTCGCGGAACCGCTCGACCAGGATCGTCCGGTCGTCCGGTACGTGCCCACAGGCGCGGCGCTGCTCGTCCAGGTACCCGACGAGGTTGTCGGCGGCCCACTCGTCGAGCCCCGCCGCGCTCAGCCGCACGCGCGCGTCGTCCGGCGACAGGGCGCCGATCTCGCGGAGGAACGCGCCCAGCGCCCGGCCCAGCTCCAGCGGGCGGCCCAACTGGTCGCCCTTCCAGAACGGCAGCCGTCCGGGCACTCCGGGGGCGGGGGAGACCAGGACGCGGTCGCGGGTGATGTCCTGGATGCGCCAGGAGGTCGTACCGAGCGTGAAGACGTCGCCGATCCGCGACTCGTACACCATCTCCTCGTCCAGCTCGCCGACCCGCCCGCCGCCCTTCTTCGGGTCGGCCCCGGCGAGGAAGACGCCGAACAGTCCCCGGTCCGGGATCGTGCCGCCCGAGGTGACCGCGAGGCGCTGCGCCCCCGGCCGCCCCGTCACCGTCCCGGCCACCCGGTCCCACACCACGCGGGGCCGCAGCTCCGCGAAGGCGTCCGACGGATAGCGGCCCGCCAGCATGTCGAGCACCGCCGTGAACGCCGAGTCCGGCAGCGAGGCGAACGGCGCCGCCCTGCGCACCACCGCCAGCAGGTCGTCCGCCTGCCACACGTCCAGCGCCACCATGGCGACCAGCTGCTGCGCCAGCACGTCCAGCGGGTTCGCCGGCACCCGCAGCGCCTCGATGGAACCCGCGCGCATCCGCTCGGTCACCACGGCCGCCTGCACCAGGTCGCCGCGGTACTTGGGGAAGACGACGCCCCGCGACACCGCGCCCACCTGGTGCCCCGCCCGGCCCACCCGCTGGAGCCCGGAGGCCACCGAGGGCGGCGACTCCACCTGGACCACCAGGTCGACGGCGCCCATGTCGATGCCGAGCTCCAGACTGGAGGTGGCGACGACGGCGGGCAGCCGGCCCGCCTTCAGGTCCTCCTCGACCTGGGCCCGCTGCTCCTTGGAGACCGAGCCGTGGTGCGCGCGGGCCAGCAGCGGGGGCGCGCCGAGGGCCGCGCCCGACTGGGCCATGACCTCGGCGGGGGACGGGGCTTCGGGCAGCGGCCCGCCGGTCGCCCGCTCGTGGGCGATCTCGTTGAGCCGGTTGCACAGCCGCTCCGCCAGGCGGCGGGAGTTGGCGAAGACGATGGTCGAGCGGTGCGCCTGGACCAGATCGGCGATCCGCTCCTCGACGTGGGGCCAGATCGACGGCTTGTCCGCGTGCTCATCGGCGCCCGCGTCGGACGCGGGCGAGCCGCCCAGCTCGCCCAGGTCCTCGACCGGGACGACCACCGACAGGTCGAACTCCTTGGTGGAGGGCGGCTGGACGATCTCCACCTTCCGTCGCGGCGAGAGGAAGCGGGCCACCTCGTCGACCGGACGGACGGTCGCGGACAGGCCGATCCTGCGGGCCGGGCGGGGCAGCAGCTCGTCCAGCCGTTCGAGCGACACGGCGAGGTGGGCGCCGCGCTTGGTGCCCGCCACGGCGTGCACCTCGTCCAGGATCACCGTCTCGATCCCGGCCAGGGCGTCCCGCGCGGACGAGGTGAGCATCAGGAACAGCGACTCGGGGGTCGTGATCAGGATGTCCGGCGGCTTCGTCGCCAGGGCCCTGCGCTCGGTCGCCGGGGTGTCGCCCGAGCGGATCCCCACCCGTACGTCGGGCTCGGGCAGCCCGAGGCGCACCGACTCCTGACGGATGCCCGTGAGCGGGGAGCGGAGGTTGCGCTCGACGTCGACCGCGAGGGCCTTCAGCGGCGACACGTACAGCACCCGGCAGCGCTTCTTCGCGTCCGCGGGCGGCGGGGTCGAGGCGAGGCGGTCGAGCGAGGCCAGGAACGCGGCGAGGGTCTTGCCCGACCCCGTCGGCGCCACGACCAGCACGTCCGAGCCCTCGCCGATCGCCCGCCAGGCGCCCTCCTGGGCGGTGGTGGGCGCGTGGAAGGCGCCCGCGAACCAGCCGCGGGTCGCGGGCGAGAAGGCGTCGAGCGCACGGGCGACCATGTCCTCCATCGTGCACCCCGCCACTGACAACGAGCGTTCCAGGACCCGGACGCGCAGGTCAGCGGTGCTGCGGCGGGCGCAGAATGGTCACATGGAGAAGCGCGCGACGGCCACGAGCCGCAAGGGCGAGTGGGCGCGGCACTGGCAGCATCCGGGGGTGCCGGGCCTCGACCTGCTGCGCGCCCGCTACGTCCGCCACTCCTTCACGCGCCACACCCACGAGGGCTTCGTCTTCGGCGCGGTCCGGCTCGGCATCGAGGACGTGCGCATGCCGGGCGGCCTGATCAGGGCCGTGCCCGGCAGCGTCGTCATGATCAACCCCGAGGTGCCGCACTCCGCCCACGCGGGGGTGCCCGAGGGCTGGTCGTACGCCACGCTCTACCCGTCCGCCGGACTGATCGCCGGGATCGCCGATGACATGACGACGCTGCGCGGGACCGCGGGGTTCGCCGAGACCATCGTCGAGGACGCGTACGCCTCACAGCTCATCTGCGAGGTGCACCGGGCGACCGACGAGGGGAACGCGCTCGCCGCCGACAGCCTGCTGCGCATCGCCGTCGCCCGCATGCTGCGGCGCTACGGCCAGTCCCTGCCCGCCAGGAACCCGGCCACGGGCGGGGCGCGGACGGCGCAGCTCGCCCGGGACGTCCTGGAGGCGCGGATGGCGGACCCGCCGTCCCTCGACGAGCTGGCACGGGAACTGGGCAGCAGCCCCTTCGCGCTGCTGCGGGCCTTCAAGGCGGCGTACGGGCTGCCGCCGCACACCTGGCTCACCGACGCGCGCGTCCGCAGGGCGAGGGTGCTCCTCGAATCGGGGACGGCGCCCGCGGACGCGGCGGTGGCCGTCGGCTTCACCGACCAGCCGCACCTGAACCGGCACTTCACCCGCATCGTCGGGGTTCCGCCGGGGGCGTACCGGCGGGAGCGCGCAAGAACGTACAAGACCGGGGAGAGAGGGGCGCCGTAGCGTCCGGGGCGTGGCAGAACAGGCGGATCGGACCGCACAGACAGAACTTCGAATACCCGTACCCGTACCCGCGCCCGCGCCCGTACTCGTGTCCGGCCCGGAGGATCCGACGCGTTCGGAGGGCTCGGAGCGTTCGGAGGGTCGGGCGGATCCGGAGCACAAGCCGGACGCCGCCGTCGTCCGGGACGCCCTCGGCGTCGGCATCGCCGTCGGGCTGTCCGGCTTCGCCTTCGGAGTGACCTCGGCGGGCTCGGGGCTCTCGCTCCTCCAGACCTGCGTACTCAGTTTGTTCGTCTTCACGGGCGCCTCGCAGTTCGCCCTGGTCGGGGCGGTAGCGGCCGGCGGCAATCCGCTCACCGCGGCGGCCGGGGCCTTCTTCCTGGGCGTGCGCAACGCCTTCTACGGACTGCGGCTCTCCCAGCTGCTCGCCCTGCCGCGCTGGCTGCGGCCCCTCGCCGCGCACTGGGTCATCGACGAGAGCACCGCCGTCGCGCTCGCCCAGCCCACGCGGCGCGGCGTGCGCATCGGGTTCACCGTGACCGGGCTCACCCTCTACGTGCTGTGGAACCTCACCACCCTCTTCGGTGCCCTCGGCGCCGAAGCACTGGGCGACACCGACGCGTGGGGCCTGGACGCCGCGGGGCCCGCCGTCTTCCTCGCGCTGCTCGCGCCCATGCTGCGGACGGTCACGGAGCGGGTCGTCGCGGGCATCGCGGTGGTGCTCGGGCTTGGGCTGCTGCCGGTGCTGCCCGCGGGCGTGCCGGTACTGGTCGCGGCGCTCGCCGCGCCCGCGGTGCTGTGGTTCGAAGGGCGCCGTGTGGAGGGCCGGACGGAAGGCCGGGCGGAGGGCGGTGCGGAGGGCGGTGCGGAGGACCGCGCCGAGGACCGCGCCGAGGGTCGTGCGGGGAGCCGGGGCGAGGCCGTCGGCAAGGACAGGAAGAAGGAGGCCGGGCGATGAGCGTCTGGATCGCGATCGGGGTCACGGCTGCGGGCTGCTACCTCGTGAAGCTCCTGGGGCTGCTCGTGCCCGCGGGAGCCCTGGAGCGGCCCCTGGTGCGGCGGCTCGCCGCCCTGCTGCCCGTGGCGCTGCTCGCCGCCCTCACTGCCCAGCAGACCTTCGCGTCGGGACAGCAGCTCGTGCTCGACGCGAGGGCCGCGGGGGTGCTGGCCGCCGGGGCCGCCCTGGTGCTGCGCGCGCCCTTCCTGGTGATCGTGGGCGCCGCCGTACTGGTCACGGCGGGAGTGCGGGCACTGGGCGGCTGACCGGAGGGACGGGCGGCAGAGCGGCCGAAGGGAAGGTCCGTACGGGCGTCAGGCGATGGGACGGCCGTACGCCTCCAGTGTCAGCAGCGCCTGGATGGTGACGAGGGGACGGGACTCCAGCTCGGTGCCGGGGGCCCATTGGCGCCAGTTGACGCTCCAGCCGCCGTCCTCGCGCTGCTCGCCCGCCAGGAAGTCCAGCGAACGGTCCATCTCCTCGTCGGTGAACCAGTGCCGGGCCAGCGAGCCCGGGGCGCGCGCGAAGTCGTGCGGGAAATGGTGCTCTCCCGGCGCGTAGCCGGGCGCCACGGGCTGCTCCGCCCGCCGCGCGGGATCCAGCACGACGAGCCGCTGTTCGCGCACGAGGCGGCCGAGCCGGTCGGCCGTGGCCTCGGCCCGCGCCCGGTCGGGAACGCCGTCCAGGAAGGCGACCGCCGCCTCGACCTCGTACGGATGGGACCGTTCAAGGTTCTCCACGGCCGCCCAGCAGAAGTCGGTCGCGCGGAACAGCCAGGCGTGCCACACCTGATTGCGGTGGAGCAGTCCGACGACCGGCCCCGTGGCGAGCAGTTCCGGCGGCGGGTCGTCGAGGACCGGCATGAACGGGGCGGTGGGATAGCCGCGCTGCGAGGGGTGGAGCGCGGGCAGGGCGCCCTCCTTGGTGGACACGTCCGTGAAGTACCGGCACATGCGTTCCGTCCGCAGGCCGCCCGCCTTCCCGATCGAGTCCAGGACGCGCAGGGCGTGGGCGGTGTGCAGCGGCTGGCTGACCGGGCCGCGCAGATCGGGCTCCAGGGCGTGGCCGTAGCCGCCGTCCGCATTGAGGTACGCGCAGAGCGCGGTGTCGACCGTTTCTGCGTCGCCGTCGAGGAAGTGGTACGCGAACCGACGCTGTTCGAGCACACGGGCCGTCAGCCAGACGAACTGCTCGGCGCGGGACAGTGGGGTTGCTGCAGTTCCAGCCATGCTCCGACCGTAGGGCGGAAAGCGCTCTCGGCAAGGCTTCGGGGCCGGGCTGCACTCCCAGGGGCTGGATACTGGGCTCATGCGGTTGACGATTTTCTGGGAACGGATGGCGGACCACTTCGGCGAGGGGTACGCCGAGTCGTTCGCGAACGACCACGTGATGTCCGAGCTCGGCGGCCGTACGGTCAGGGAAGCGCTCGCGGCGGGCTGGGAGGCCAAGGACGTCTGGCGCGGGGTGTGCGCGGCGATGGACGTGCCGCCCGAGCGGCGCTGAGCCCTTCCGCGCCCCCGGCCCCGTCGGACCCCGCCGCGGCGGGAATCTCGGACTGATGCGCGAGACTGTGCGCGTGGCACCGACAGACGAGACCGAGACGAACAACAGCACCGATCCCGACCGCGGCGGCGACCCGAGCAGCGCCGACGGAGGGCCGGAAGGGGGCGCGGCCGGATCCCCGCCGCCACCCGCGCGGACGGCCCCTTCCGGCGCGTCCGACCGCATGCCCCGCTGGCTGCCGCGCGCCATGGTGCTCGCGCTCGCGCTCGTCGCCTGCTTCCAGCTCGGCAGCTGGGCCTTCCACCAGCTCATCGGGCTGCTGCTGAACATCCTGATCGCGTTCTTCCTGGCGCTGGCCATCGAGCCGGCCGTGAGCCGGATGGCGGCGCGCGGGATGCGCAGGGGGCTCGCGA
Source organism: Streptomyces sp. NPDC050504 (assembly GCF_044458065.1). Classification (NCBI taxonomy): domain Bacteria; kingdom Bacillati; phylum Actinomycetota; class Actinomycetes; order Kitasatosporales; family Streptomycetaceae; genus Streptomyces; species Streptomyces sp. NPDC050504. The sequence goes on from NZ_JBITHO010000013.1 coordinate 28,525, forward strand.
CCTTCCTCGTCTTCCTCGGGGTGCTGGTCGCGACCGCCGGGTTCTTCACACTGCTCGGCTCGATGCTGGCCGGGCAGATCGTGCAGATGGTCGACGACTTCCCGAAGTACCTCGACTCGGTGATCAACTGGATCAACACCACGTTCAAGTCCGACCTGTCGCGCGTCGAGGTCCAGGACAGCCTGCTGCGCTCCGACTGGCTGAAGAGGTACGTGCAGAACAGTGCCAGCGGGGTGCTCGACGTCTCGGCACAGGTGCTGGGCGGCCTCTTCAAGCTGCTGACGATCTCCCTGTTCTCGTTCTACTTCGCCGCGGACGGCCCCAGGCTGCGCCGCGCCCTGTGCTCCGTACTGCCGCCCGCGAAGCAGGCCGAGGTGCTGCGCGCCTGGGAGATCGCGGTCGCCAAGACCGGCGGCTACCTCTACTCGCGCGGCCTGATGGCGCTGATCTCCGGCATCGCGCACTACATCCTGCTGGAGATCCTGGGCGTGCCCTACGCCCCCGCCCTCGCGGTCTGGGTCGGCCTGGTCTCGCAGTTCATCCCCACCATCGGCACGTACCTGGCGGGCGCGCTGCCGATGCTGATCGCGTTCACCGTCGACCCCTGGTACGCGGTGTGGGTGCTCGGCTTCGTCGTGGTCTACCAGCAGTTCGAGAACTACGTGCTCCAGCCGAAGCTGACCTCCAAGACGGTCGACATCCACCCGGCCGTGGCCTTCGGCTCGGTCATCGCCGGCACCGCGCTGATGGGCGCGATCGGCGCGCTGATCGCCATCCCCGCGGTCGCCACGCTCCAGGCGTTCCTGGGCGCCTACGTGAAGCGCTACGAGGTGACGGACGACCCCCGGGTGTACGGCGGCCACCGGCGCAGGACCGACTCGCCCTCGGTCCTGGCCCGGCTGCGCGGGACGCTGCGCGCGGGGCGCGGAGGGGACTAGCGGAGGGGACCGGAAGGGGCGGGGCGGGGGCCGGAAAGACAGTCGGCGCGGCCCCGCGTGGTGCGCTTGACACCAAAATCGAACATCCATTCTCATGGAGTTCTGGCCCGGTGGCGGCGCGGATTCCGCAGCGCGCCCAGCGGGGATTCCGCAGGGTTATCCACAGGTCAGCGGGACGTCGGGGCCCATTGTCAGTGGCAGGGGTTAGCGTCTTTGACGTGAAGCGATCGACACAAGCAAACCGGGTGGAGCCCATGGCAGGTACCGACCGCGAGAAGGCGCTCGACGCCGCGCTCGCACAGATTGAACGGCAATTCGGCAAGGGCGCGGTCATGCGCATGGGCGAGCGGTCCAAGGAGCCCATCGAGGTCATCTCGACCGGCTCGACCGCGCTCGACGTCGCGCTCGGCGTCGGCGGCCTGCCGCGCGGCCGCGTGGTGGAGATCTACGGACCGGAGTCCTCCGGCAAGACCACCCTGACCCTGCACGCCGTGGCCAACGCCCAGAAGGCGGGCGGCCAGGTGGCCTTCGTGGACGCCGAGCACGCCCTCGACCCCGAGTACGCCCAGAAGCTCGGCGTCGACATCGACAACCTCATCCTGTCCCAGCCGGACAACGGCGAGCAGGCGCTGGAGATCGTGGACATGCTGGTCCGCTCCGGCGCGCTCGACCTGATCGTCATCGACTCCGTCGCGGCGCTCGTGCCGCGCGCGGAGATCGAGGGCGAGATGGGCGACTCGCACGTGGGTCTCCAGGCCCGGCTGATGAGCCAGGCGCTGCGGAAGATCACCAGCGCGCTGAACCAGTCCAAGACCACCGCGATCTTCATCAACCAGCTCCGCGAGAAGATCGGCGTGATGTTCGGCTCCCCGGAGACGACGACCGGTGGCCGGGCGCTGAAGTTCTACGCGTCGGTGCGCCTCGACATCCGCCGCATCGAGACCCTGAAGGACGGCACGGACGCGGTGGGCAACCGCACCCGCGTCAAGGTCGTCAAGAACAAGGTCGCGCCGCCCTTCAAGCAGGCCGAGTTCGACATCCTCTACGGCCAGGGCATCAGCCGCGAGGGCGGCCTGATCGACATGGGCGTGGAGCACGGCTTCGTCCGCAAGGCGGGTGCTTGGTACACCTACGAGGGCGACCAGCTCGGCCAGGGCAAGGAGAACGCCCGTAACTTCCTGAAGGACAACCCCGATCTCGCCAACGAGATCGAGAGGAAGATCAAGGAGAAGCTGGGCGTCGGCGTCAGGCCCGCCGAGCCGGAGGCCGAGGGCGCGTCCGACGCGGCGGGTCCGGCCGAGGACGCCAAGGCCGTGCCCGCTCCCGCCACCAAGGCCAAGGCGGCCAAGGCGACGGCGGCCAAGAGCTGACCGGTGGTCCGGCGAACCGAATGGCCGGGTGACAGCCCCGACTCGTCGAGGGCCGAGAAGGCGCTGTCACCCCAGGATCCGGCGGAGCGGGCGCGGGCGATCTGTCTGCGCCTGCTCACCGGGACCCCGCGCACCCGCAAACAGCTCGCGGACGCGCTCAAGAAGCGGGAGATCCCGGAGGACGTGGCCGAGGAGGTCCTCTCCCGCTTCGAGGACGTGGGACTGATCGACGACGCGGCGTTCGCGGACGCCTGGGTGGAGTCCCGGCACCACGGCCGGGGCCTGGCCCGGCGCGCCCTCGCCCGGGAGCTGCGCACCAAGGGGGTGCGCCCCGAGCTCATCGACGAGGCGGTCGGACAGCTCGACTCCGAACAGGAGGAGGAGCGGGCCCGCGAACTGGTCGAGCGGAAACTGCGCGCCACCAGGGGCCTGGACCGGGAGAAGCGCCTGCGCCGCCTGGCCGGAATGCTGGCGCGCAAGGGATACGGGGAGGGCCTGGCGCTGCGCGTGGTGCGGGAGGCGCTTGAGGCGGAGGGCGAAGACGTGGACGAGCTGGAGGGCTTCTAGGGGCGGGGCGTCGGTGCCCGGAGGGGGCGAGCCGGGTGCTCGGGTCCCGTGGTCCTTGAGGGCCCGTGTCTGAACCTGGGCTCGGATTCCGGGGGACGGGGGTCCTCGGAATCCGGTTCCGGAATCCGGTTCTGTTTCCCTTCCGGTTCCGATTCCGTCCCGGCAGGGTGGTGGCCCCGCTCGGGGGTGGGGACAACCCCCCTGTCAGGACGCCGGGGCGCTCCAGTGCACAGGAACCTGTGCACAGAGCAGTGTGTACCGCATGGCACCCCGACCCGACCGCCCCGCAGAGATCACCGAACTCGCCGCCCTCAAGGCCCTCGCGCACCCCCGTCGTCAGCGGATCCTCCAGCACCTCGGCCACCAGGGCCCCGCCACCTCCGCGATCCTCGCCCGAGAGCTCGGACTGAACACCGGGGCGACCAGCTACCACCTGCGCGAGCTCGCCAGGTACGGGTTCGTGGAAGGCGCCGAAGGGGCGAGCCCGCGCCGCGAGCGCTGGTGGCGCGCCGTCCCCGGCGACCGCCGCTTCCCGCCGCGCTCCCGGCAGACCCCCGAGATGCGCCTCGTCATGGACGAGCTGAACCACCACGCCTACGCAGCCGACCTCGACCTCTTCGAACGGCTCCAGCGGGAGGCCGACGCCGGGGACGAATGGGCCGACGCCTTCCCGTACTCCCGGGGCGAGATCCGGCTCACCCTCCCCGAACTCCGCGAGTTCTTCGAGGAGTACATCGCCCTCATGAACCGCTACAAGCGCCCAGCCGAGCAGACCCCGGCCGGCGCGCGCACCGTCCACACCCGGTTCTTCGCCCTCCCCGCAGCCGAGCGCCCCGACGCGGCGAACGCCGTCGCCTCCCCCGCTCCCGCCGCTCCCGCCGCCCCCACCACCTCCGAGGACGCGTCATGCTGATGCGCTACGCCCTGCAGACCATCCGGCACCGGAAGGGCGGCTTCCTCGGCGCCTTCACCGCCCTGCTCTGCGCCGCCGCACTGATCACCGCCTGCGGCACCCTGCTCGAAACCGGACTGCGCGGCAAGATCGCCACCGAGCGCTACGCCGCCGCACCGGTCGTCGTCTCCGCCGACCAGAACGTCCACCGGACCACGGTCAAGCACAAGAAGGGCAAGACCAAGGTCAAGCACAAGGCCAAGCCGGTCGCCGAGCGGGCCTGGCTCCCCGCGAGCACCGTGGCCCGCGTCCGCGCCGTCGAAGGAGTGCGCGCCGCCGTCCCCGAACTCACCTTCCTGGCCCAACCGCTGGGCGTCCCCGGCGACGGCGCCCCGTCCTACGGCCACTCCTGGGACTCCGCGCCGCTCACGCCCTTCGCGCTCGTCGCCGGCCGGGCGCCCCGCGCCGCCCGGGACGTCGTGGTCGACCAGGGTCTCGCCGAGCGCGCCGGCCTCAAGCCCGGTGACCGGCTCACGATCCAGTCGACCGGCGCCCCCACCGCGTACCGCGTCAGTGGCGTCGCCGCCCCCGAGCACGGCCGCCTCACGCGGCAGACCTCGCTCTTCTTCGGCCAGGCCGAGGCCGCCCGCCTCTCCGCCCGCCCCGGACAGGTCACCGCCATCGGAGTCCTCCCTCGACAGGGCGTCGAGGCGGGCGAGTTGAAGCGAAGGATCGCCGCCGCGCTCGACGGGACCAACGCCGAGGTGGCCGTCGGCGACGGCCGGGGCCCCGTGGAGTTCCCGGAGGCCGCGGGCGCCCGAGTCAAGCTCGTCTCGATGGGCGGCGCCATGGGCGGCACCTCGCTCCTGGTGGCGATCCTGGTCGTCGTCGGCACCTTCGCCCTCTCCATCCAGCAGCGCCACCGCGAACTCGCCCTGCTGCGCGCCGTCGCCGCGACGCCCCGGCAGGTCCGCGCCCTGCTCAGCCGGGAGGCCCTGCTCATCGGCGCCGCGGCGGGAGCCACCGGCGCACTGGCGGGCCTTCCGCTCGCCGCCTGGCTGCACGGCCGCTTCGTCGAGACCGGCGCGATCCCCGACACCCTGGAGCGCACCGCCGGGATCTTCCCGATGCTCACCGCCGTCGCCGTCACCCTGCTCGGCGCCTGGGCCGCCGCCCGCGTCTCGGGCCGCCGCGTCTCCCGCATCCGCCCCGCCGAGGCCATGGCGGAGTCCGCCATCGGGCGCACCCGCCCCGCCTGGGGCCGCGTCGTCGCAGGCGTCCTGCTCCTCGCGGGCGGCGCCGTGCTGGTGGCCGTGCTGTCCACGCTGCGCACCGAGCCCGCCTCGACCCCCGTGACCTTCCTGGCCGTCGTGGTGCTCGCCGCCGCCGTCTCGCTGCTCGGCCCGCTGGTCGTACGGGGCGCGGTCGCCGTCCTCGCCGGGCCCCTGCGCCTGGTGGGCTCCCAGGGCCGTCTCGCCACCGCCAACGTCCGGGGCAACGCGGCCCGGATGGCCGCGGCCGTCACTCCGCTCGCGCTGCTGATCGGCATGGCGTGCACGGTGCTCTTCGTCCAGCCCACCCTGGGCGACGCCGCCCGCCAGCAGGCCCGCGAGGGCAACCGCGCCGACTGGGTGCTGGCGGCCCGGGGCCCCGGGGTCCCGGCCGCGGCGACCGAGCGGGTGCGCGCGGTGCGGGGCGTCACGGCAGCGACCGAGATCGTGCGGACCGACGTCCGGGTCGGCCTCACCAAGTACGCGGCGCAGGGCGTCACTCCGGCCGGGCTGACCCGCACCTGGGCCCCGGACGTCACCAGCGGCAGCCTCGCCGGCTTCGGCGCACGCTCCGCCGCCGTCAGCGAACTCGCCGCCGACCAACTGGACCTCGCCCCCGGCTCCGTACTCAAGCTGACCCTCGGCGACGGCACCCCCGCGACCCTCACGGTCGGCGCCGTCTACGCGAGCGGCCTCGGCTTCGGCGACCTGACCCTCCCGCACGACCTGCTCGCCCGTCACATGGACAACCCGCTGGCCTCCGCCGTCCTCGTCGCGGGTGACGCCCCGAAGGCCGAACTGGCCGCTGCGGTCAAGGGGTTCCCCGGCGTCACCGTCCTCGACCCGGCGGGCGCCGACCGGGTCCAGGCCGACCGCCAGCAGGCCAACGCCGAGGTCAACCTCCTGGCCATGGGCCTGGTCCTGGCCTTCACCGCCATCGCGGTCGTCAACACGCTCGCCATGTCGGTCTCCGAGCGCGTCAGGGAGTTCGCCCTGCTCCGCCTCGTCGGCTCGACCCGCCGCCAGGTGCTGCGGATGCTGCGGATCGAGGCCCTGCTGGTCCTGCTGATCGGCACGGTCCTCGGCAGCGGGATCTCCCTCGCCGTCCTCACCGCGTTCAGCGTCGGCATGACGGGCGCCGCGGCCCCCGCGGTGATGCCGCTGGTGTACGCGACGGTGGTGGGCACCGCCGCCCTGCTCGCCCTGGTGGCGACGGCGCTGCCGGGGCGCCTGGCGCTCGGCGTACGGCCGGTGGAGGCGGCGGCCGCGAAGCAGTAGCCGCCCCCGCACGGACGAACAGCCGTACGCCGAGGCCTCCCGGGCGCGCCGTCAGCGCGTGACCGGGAGGCCTTCCGCGCGCCAGGCCTGGAACCCGCCGATCAGGTCCGTCGCCCGGTGCAGCCCCAACTGCCGCAGGGAGGCGGCGGCGAGGGACGAGGCGTAGCCCTCGTTGCAGACCACCACGACCCGCAGGTCGTGACCGGTCGCCTCGGGGGCTCGGTGGCTGCCCTGCGGATCGAGCCGCCACTCCAGTTCGTTGCGCTCGACGACCAGCGCGCCGGGGATCAGCCCGTCGCGTTCGCGCAGCGCCGCGTACCGGATGTCGACCAGCAGGGCGCCGTCCGAAGCGGCGGCGAACGCCTCCGCGGGACCGATCCGGTCCAGCCCTTCCCGTACGCGCTCCAGCAACTCGTCGATGCCCACCCGTTCGGTACGGGCCCGTGCCGACCCGGACTGCTCAGGCACAGTGCCCTTCCGTTCCGCGCCGACCTGTCCGGCACCAGCCCGTCCGGCGCCAGCCTGTTCGGTGCCGACCTGTCCGGCGCCAGCCTGTTCGGTGCCGATCTGTCCGGTGCCAATCTGTCCGGATCCCGGCTGTCCCGTGCTCAATTCCAGTCCTCCGGACGCTCGACCTGCTCAAGGCGCAGCACCTGACCGGAGCGGCTGTAGCGCCGGATCCGGGGGAGCGGCGGATAGTACGCGTGGACCGAGACGGCGTGTTCGGTCGTCGACTCGTTGAGGACCTCGTGCACGTGGTGGTGGCCGAAGGCCCGGCCCTTGCCCGTGGGCAGCGTCCGCGTCCGGTCCACCCCTTCGGTGAGTTCCAGGGTCTTCCACCCGTCCGTCGGGATGCGGGCGGCCAGCGAGTACTCCTTGAGCTCGCCCGACGCCGTGGTGAAGGCGCCGACCGAGTCGGCGTGGTCGTGCCAGCCGGTGCCGGTGCCGGGCGGCCAGCCGATCAGCCACGCCTCGCTGCCGCCCGGTCCGTCCAGCCGGATCCAGGTGCGGCCCTCGGGGTCGAGCGGGAGCGAGGCGACGAGCGCGGTGTCGGCCGCTGTGCGGCGGACGAATTCGAGCAGTTCAGCGGCGGTGGGAGCCCCGGACGCGGGGGCGGCCGGAAGAGTCGGGGGAGCCGGATGGGCGGGTACGGCGGCGGGCGCGTTCGAGCGCACGGGAGCAGACATGAAGAACCGTCCTGTGGTGTTCGCGGGGTGCGCGGGCACGGCACGGACACGTGCGGCGCACGGGAGAAGGGCGAATCAGCAGGACGGACGACACACGCAGCCCGCGTAGCGGACGAGGTCCATATGGACCCTCCGCCACAGGCGCACACGGGTGTCGGTCATGTTCGGGAGTACACCATGTGCGCCTGTGGGGGTCAATTGCGCATGTCCGCGGTGCGGTCACCGGGACGGCCGTCGGCACGGCCCTCGACCCGGTCCCCCGGATCCCCGCCCGGTTGTTCGGAAGCGGCCTCCTCCACGAGGTCCGCCGCGTGCTCCCCGCCAGGATCGCCGACCGGACCGCCCCGCTCTCCGCCCCGCTCTCCGCGCCGCCCCGCCGGTACCCGCGTGCCTCCGCGCGCCGCGTCCGCCGCCGCGTACAGCTCGGCGGGCCGCACTCCGCCGAACGCCGCGACCAGGTGCCCGTCGGGACGAACCAGCAGTACGGCGTGGGCAGGAGCACCCGGGTAAGACTCGGCGACCAGGAGCTCGCCCCTTACCGGCAGCGCCGTCACGGCCGCCGCGAGGCGCGGCATCACCCCGGCCGTCAGCCAGTGCCGCCGGTCCCAGACGCCCGTGCCGGGAGCGACCAGCACCACCAGGAACCTGCCCTGGCCCAGCCGGTCGCGCAGCGGCACCGACGTGCCGTCGGGCGCGGTCACCCGTACGTCGGCGACCGGCGCCCCCGGATCCGTACCGACAGGTACCTCTCCGTCGGCGTGCGGAGGCGCGAGCGGGGAGTGCGTGTGAACGGGGGGCGCGCCGAGCGGGCCCTGCCCCAGGTGTCCGTCGGTCAGCAGCGTGGTGTGCGTGCGCACCGCCCCGGGCAGGTACGTCCGCAGGCCCCCGCCGCCGCGCAGCACGGGCAGCGACTGGTCGGCGGCGCGCAGCCGCGCGGCGACGGCGGTGCGCCGCTCCGCCTGGTAGCTGTCCAGGAGCGTGTCGGACGGGCCGTGGTGCCAGACGAGCGCGAGCTTCCAGGCGAGGTTGTCGGCGTCCCGCAGCCCCTCGTCGAGCGCCTGGGTGCCGAGCGCGCCCAGCAGGTGGGCGGCGTCCCCCGCGAGGAAGGCCCGCTTGACGCGCCAGCGGCGGGCGAGGCGGTGGTGCAGCGTGTAGACGCCGGTGTCCAGGAGTTCGTACGGGGGCGTGTCGCCGCACCAGCCGGCCAGGGTGTCGCGCACCTTGGCGATCAGCGCGTCGGGGGTGACCAGGTCGCCGCGCGGCGGCAGCAGCCAGTCGAGCCGCCAGGCGCCGTCCGGCAGCGGACGCGCCGTCACCTCGCCGTCCGCGCCGCGCCACGGCGGCTGGCGGTGCAGCACGGCGGTGTCCGGCCAGGGGAGTTCGGTGCGGAGCGCGGCGACGGCGTGCCGCTCGACCGAGGTGCGCCCGGTGAAGCGCAGGTCGAGGAGTTTGCGGACGGTGGACCTGGCGCCGTCGCAGCCGACCACGTAACTTCCGCGCCACCACGTCGACCCTGGCTCGCGGGTGTGGACGGTGACGCCGCTCGCGTCCTGCTCCAGGGTGTCGATGCGGCTGCGGGGGACGAACCGCACCAGTTCGCGCGCCTCGGGCGCGGCGACGGCGGCGCGCAGTCCGCGCATCAGGGAGTGCTGCGGCAGGTGCAGCGGGGCGTCCTCGGGGTCGTCGAAGGCGAGTTCCCGCACCTCCTGCTTGCGGCGCAGCGTCCGCCAGCCGGACCAGCGGGCGCCCTCGTCGCGCAGGGTGGTGCAGCCGACGCGGCGCAGCAGGGCGGCGGTGTCGGGGCGCAGGACGACGGTGCGGGCCGGGCGGACCTCGTCGGTCCCCTCGCCCTCGTCGAGCACGACGGAGGGGACGCCCTGGGCCGCGAGGGCGAGGGCGAGCACGAGCCCGACGGGACCGCCGCCGACGACGATCACCGGGTCCATGACGAGGCCCCTCGGTTCCGTACGGACGGGCGGGACACGGACACACGGTCCCGTACGGACAGGCGGAATGGGAAGGAGGGGTCGGTCTGGGCCCGGTGCGCGATCACAGAACGTATGCAACCCACTGCCGCTGCGTGCGTCAAGTGACAGAGGCAGCGACGCGTACGTCGCTGCCTCGTATGCCACACACCGTCAGTCCCGCACGTCACGCACCGTCAGTTCGTCTTGTCCTTCGGGCCGGTGGGGCGGTCGGCCGGAGCGGCGTCCAGGACCTCGGGTGCCTCGGCCGGTTCGGCGGCCGCGTGCACCGCGATGCCGGTCTTGGCGCGCCGCCCGCGCTTCTCGATCCAGGTGGCGAGCGAGGAGAGCATCAGACACATGACCACGTAGATCGTGCCGCCGACGATGATGGTCGACACGTACGGGTACTGGCCGTTGACCTGGGTGTTGCTCGCGATCAGACGGATCGAGTTGAGCAGCTCGGGGTAGAGGATGATGTAGCCGAGCGAGGTGTCCTTGAGGGTGACCACCAGCTGGCTGATGATCGTCGGCAGCATCGCCCGGATCGCCTGCGGCATCAGCACGCTGACCATGACCTGGGTCTTGCTCATGCCGAGCGCGTAGGCCGCCTCGCGCTGCCCCTTGGGCACCGAGTTGATGCCCGCGCGCAGCACCTCCGCCTGGACGCAGCCGTTGTAGACGGACAGGCCGAGCGCCAGGGCCCACATCGAGTAGTCGGTGAGGAAGCCGACCCAGATCGCGTAGATGGTGATCAGCAGCGGGATCGAGCGGAACAGCTCGATGAAGCCGGTGGCCAGCCAGCGGACCGGCTTGTGGTCGGAGAGGCGGCCGACGGCCAGCACCACGCCGAGGACCAGCGAGCCGACCGCGGCGAGCCCGAACGCCTTGAGCGTCGCGACGACGCCGTCGAGGATGTTCTGCCGGATGCCCGCGTAGTTGAAGATGTCCCACATGCCGGCGGCGAGGTGGCCCTTGTCGGACAGCCGCATCACGCTGACGACGAGCAGCGCGGCGATCGCGAGGCTGCCGATGACGGCGAAGATCCGGTTGCGTACGACGGCCTTGGGGCCCGGGGCGTCGTAGAGAACGCTGGCACTCATCGGGCGACCTCCATGCGGCGCTCGAGGACGCGGAAGATCCCGCTGATGGTGAAGGTGATGACCAGGTAGCCCGCCGCGACCCAGATGAAGATCGGGACGATGTCCTCGCCCCGGTCGCTCATCAGCTTCTGCCAGCCGAACAGCTCGGTGACGCTGAACGCGCCCGCGATGGCGGAGTTCTTGGTGAGCGCGATGAGGATGCTGCTCAGCGGGGGCAGGACGGTGCGCGTGGCCTGCGGCAGGACGATCAGCCGCAGCGTCTGGGAGAAGGTCATGCCCAGCGAGCGGGCGGCCTCGGCCTGGCCGAGCGGCACCGTGTTGATGCCGGACCTGATGGCCTCGCAGACGAACGTCGAGGTGTAGAAGCCGAGCGCGAGCGCGGCGAGGACGAAGAAGCTCATGCCCGGGAAGAGGATCTCCGGGACGACGAACACGGCGACCAGGAAGAGCAGGGTCAGCGGCGTGTTGCGGAGCAGGTTGACCCAGACCGTGCCGAAGAGCCGCAGAGGCGGTACGGGGGAGACCCGGAAACCGGCTATGACGAGGCCGAGGACGAGCGCGATGAGCGCGCTGACGGCGGTGAGCGTCAGGGTGCCTATGAAGCCTTCGCGGAATCCCGCGAAGTTGTCGAGCAGTACGTTCATGAGGTCTCCGCGTCGGCGGGCTGCGGCTGGCGTTCGCATACGGGGGCAGGGGACGCCGCGCCCCGTGCGTCAGGTCGGGGCGGGGCGGTGGAACGGTGCCCGGCCGGTCGGTCCGACGGGCCGGGCACCGGGTCGGTCAGTAGCGCTCCAGGGCCGGGGGCGCCTTGTACTCCGAGGCGGACAGACCGAGGGTGGCGTCGTAGATCTTCTTGTACGTGCCGTCCTTGATGTGCTTGTCCAGCGAGTCGTTGATCGCGTCGCGCAGCGCCTTGTCGTCCTTGTCCATGCCGATGCCGTACGGCTCCTTGGTGAACGGCGAGCCGATCACCTTCAGCTTGGTCGGGTTGTCGGCGGCGTAGCCCTTGAGGATGGCGTCGTCGGTGGTGACGGCGTCGACCTGCTTGGTCAGCAGCTGCTGGACGCAGTCCGAGTACTTCGCGAGCTCGGTGGTCTTCGCGCCGTACTCCGGCTTGCTGATCTCCTCCAGCGGGGTCGAGCCCTTGATGGAGCAGACCTTCTTGCCCTTGACGGCGTCCTTGCCGGTGATCGCCGTCTCGTCCTTGCGCACCAGGAGGTCCGCGCCCGCGAGGTAGTACGGGCCCGCGAAGCCGACCTGCTTCTTGCGCTTGTCGTTGATCGTGTAGGTGCCGACGTAGTAGTCGACCTGCCCCTTGGAGATCGCGGTCTCGCGGACGCCGGAGTCCACGGTCTTCCACTCGATCTGGTCCGCGGTGAAGCCCAGGTCGGCGGCGATCATCTTGGCGATCTCGACGTCGAAGCCGGAGCGCTTCTTCGTCGACTGGTCCTCGAAGCCGAGGTACGGCTGGTCGGCCTTGGAGCCGATGACCAGCTTGCCGCGCTTCTTCGCCTCCTTGAAGGTCGGCGAGTCGAGGGCCACGTCCTTGGCGACCGTGTACGTCGGGAGCTGCGGCGCGCCGGACTCCCCGGGCTTCTGGGCCTTCTTGTCGCCGGCCGAGCCCTCCTTGCCACCACAGGCGGTCGCGGTCAGCGCGAGCACGGCAACGGCCACGGCCGCGGTCTTGCGGAGCTTCATGGTGAACATCCCTTGTGTCGTGGTTCGTTGGTCGTCAGTGGTGCAGGATCTTCGACAGGAAGTCCTTGGCACGGTCGCTGCGCGGGTTGCTGAAGAACTGGTCGGGCGCGGCCTCTTCGACGATCTTGCCGTCGGCCATGAAGACGACCCGGTTGGCCGCGGAGCGGGCGAAGCCCATCTCGTGGGTGACCACGACCATGGTCATTCCCTCGCGCGCCAGCTGCTGCATGACCTCCAGCACTTCGTTGATCATCTCGGGGTCGAGGGCCGAGGTCGGCTCGTCGAAGAGCATGACCTTCGGGTCCATCGCCAACGCCCGTGCGATCGCCACGCGTTGCTGCTGGCCGCCGGAGAGCTGTGCCGGGTACTTGTCGGCCTGCGCGCCGACGCCGACCCGGTCGAGCAGGGCGCGGGCCTTGTCCTCCGCGGCCTTCTTGTCCGTCTTGCGGACCTTGACCTGGCCCAGCACGACGTTCTCCAGCACGGTCTTGTGCGCGAAGAGGTTAAACGACTGGAAGACCATCCCGACGTCGGCGCGCAGCCGGGCCAGCTCCCTGCCCTCCTGGGGCAGCGCCTTCCCGTCGATGGTGATCGCGCCCGAGTCGATCGTCTCCAAGCGGTTGATCGTGCGGCACAGCGTGGACTTGCCGGACCCGGAGGGCCCGATGACGACCACGACCTCGCCACGGGCGATGGTCAGATCGATGTCCTGGAGCACATGCAGCGCGCCGAAGTGCTTGTTGACGTTGCTCAGTACGACCAGGTCGTCGGACGCGGGTACTCGGTCGCCGCCGGCCTTGGTCACTGACACTCCGCTCATCGGCTTATTGCTCCGTCCTCCTCGGTTGGAAGGACATTAATCACGCAGCGCGACCAGCGTCATTACATCTGAGCGGAAATTGAGGATAACGATCCGGCTGCAACCGGACACTCCGCGTGAACAGGACGGCAGAGGTGTACCGCCGGAGTACCGGCTGCATAACGGAACCCCCGGCGTACCCGGAACGCTCTTGACTCACACGCCCGCCATCGGCGTGGATGCCCTGGTACACAACGCACGGACACCGCGCGGGGACCCGGCGCGCACGTGCGGCCGGCGACGCGCACAGCCCGGAGGGGGGCCCATGAGACTGCTGCTCGTCGAGGACGACGACCACGTCGCCGCGGCCCTGTCCGCGATCCTCGCGCGCCACGGCTTCCAGGTCGTGCACGCCCGCAACGGCGAGGAGGCGCTCCAGGCGCTGCTGCCCGCGGGCGCAGTCGGCGCCGCGTCCCAGGAGGCCGTGGAGCCCTTCGGGGTCGTACTGCTGGACCTCGGGCTGCCCGACCAGGACGGGTACGAGGTCTGCGGGAAGATCCGCAAGCGCACCGGCATCCCCGTGATCATGGTGACCGCGCGGGCCGACGTGCGGTCCCGGATCCACGGACTCAACCTCGGGGCGGACGACTACGTAGTCAAGCCGTACGACACGGGTGAGCTGCTCGCGCGCATCCACGCCGTCAGCAGGCGTACCTCGACCGGAGAGGACACCGGGGCGACCCCCGCCGTCGGGCTGAGGCTCGGCCCCGTGGAGATCGTGCTGCCCACCCGCAAGGTCAGCGTGGAGGGCCGGGAAGTCCAGCTCACCCGCAAGGAGTTCGACCTGCTCGCGCTGCTCGCCCAGCGGCCCGGCGTGGTCTTCAGGCGGGAGCAGATCATCAGCGAGGTCTGGCGCACCAGCTGGGAGGGGACCGGCCGCACCCTTGAGGTGCACGTCGCCTCGCTCCGCTCCAAGCTGCGGATGCCCGCGCTCATCGAGACCGTGCGCGGGGTCGGCTACCGGCTCGTGGCGCCCGCCGCCTAGGACCGTCGCCCCGCCGTGCGCACCCGTCTCCTTCCGCTGCTCATCGTCCTCATGGCCGGGGTGCTGCTCGCGCTCGGCTTCCCGCTCGCCATGAGCGTGGCCGCCGCCCAGCAGCAGCGGGTGGTCGTCGACCGCATCGACGACATGGCGCGGTTCGCCGCGCTCGCCCAGTTCGTCACCGAGCGTGTCGGCGCGGGCGACGAGCGGCAGAAGACACTGGAGGGCGAGCTCCGCAGCTACCACGAGGTGTACGGGATCAGGGCCGGGGTCTTCTACCGCGACGGCGACGCCATGGCCCGCGCGCCCATCGGCTGGGAGCTGCCCGCGGGCGGCGAGGGCAGGGGGGCCTTCCAGGAAGCGCTCCAGGGCCGCCGCAGCCACGATCCGGGGCAGGTCTGGCCCTGGCAGCGGGGCCGGCTCGTCGTGGCGTCCCCCGTCGTACGGGACGGGGACGTGGTCGCCGTCGTGGTCACCGACTCGCCGACCGGGGAGATGCGCTCCCGGGTCGTCCAGGGGTGGCTGCTGATCGCGGCGGGCGAGGCGGCGGCGATGCTGCTCGCGGTGGGCGCCGCCTTCCGGCTGACCGGCTGGGTGCTCAAGCCGGTACGGATCCTGGACGCGGCGACGCACGGCATAGCGACCGGCCGGATGAACTCCCGGGTCGCGGCGTCCGGAGGCCCGCCGGAACTGCGCCGCCTGGCCAGGTCGTTCAACGAGATGGCCGACAACGTCGAGGACGTGCTCGAACAGCAGCGCGCCTTCGTCGCCGACGCGTCCCACCAACTGCGCAACCCACTGGCCGCCCTGCTGCTGCGGATCGAACTGCTCGCCCTCGAACTCCCCGAGGGCAACGAGGAGATCGCCTCCGTCCGCACCGAGGGCAAGCGCCTCGCCCAGGTCCTGGACGACCTGCTCGGCCTGGCGCTCGCCGAGCACGCGGCGGCCGACCTCCAGGTCTCCGACATCGGGGAGCTGGCGGCCGAGAGGGTGGCGTCCTGGCGGCCGCTCGCCGAGGAGAAGGGCGTGCGGCTCGTGGCCGAAGGGCTGGGCGCGGTCACGGCGTGGGCGGACCCCGTGGCGCTCTCCAGCGCCCTGGACGCGGTCATCGACAACGCCCTGAAGTTCACCCCGGCGGGGGAGAGCGTGGAGGTCACCGTCGCCTCGCACGGCGCCGCGGCGAGCGTCGTGGTCGCCGACCTGGGGCCCGGCCTCACCGAGGACGAACTGGAACGGATCGGCGACCGCTTCTGGCGCAGCAACCGCCACCAGAACGTCAAGGGTTCGGGCCTCGGCCTGTCCATCTCACGGGCACTGCTGCTCGCGGGCGGCGGCTCGCTCTCGTACGAGCGGAACGAACCGCACGGCCTGCGGGTGACGGTGACGCTCCCGCGCACCGCCCCCCACAGGTGAGTCCCGCTGTGCGGGTGGGGCCCGCTACGCGCGCGTGAACCGCAGCGTCAGCAGTTCGAAGGGGCGCAGCGCCAGCTCCACGCTCCCCTCCTCGACCCGGTACGCGGGCGCGTCCGCCAGGACCCGCTCCAACAGGTCCGTCGCGACCGCGTCGATCGCGTCGAAACCGGTGCGCAGGGTGGCGCGCGCCCGGCCGCCCGCCGCCTCGTACAGCCGTACGACCACATCGCCCGACCCGTCGTCGGCGAGCTTCACCGCCGAGACGACCACCGCGTCCTCGTCCACCGTCACCAAGGGAGCCGCACCTTCGGTGCCGCCCGTCAGGCGCCGCTCGGGGAGGTTGACCCGGTACCCCTCGCGGACCGCGTCCGTCACCGAAGCGCCGGGCACCAGGGCGTGGCGGAAGCGGTGCACGCCCTGGTCGGTCTCCGGGTCGGGGAAGCGCGGGGCGCGCAGCAGGGAGACGCGGACGGTGGTCGTGGAGCCGGTACGGGTCACGTCGTGGCCGTACGTCGAGTCGTTGACCAGCGCCACGCCGTAGCCGGGCTCTTCGAGCCGTACGAAGCGGTGGTTGCACGCCTCGAACTTGGCCGCCTCCCACGAGGTGTTGGTGTGGGTCGGCCGGTGCAGGTGGCCGAACTGGGTCTCCGACGCGTACCGCTCGGCGTGGATGTCGACCGGGAACGCCGCCTTCAGGAACTTCTCCGTCTCGTGCCAGTCCACCTCCGTGTCGATGTCCAGGCGCTTGGCGCCCGGAGGCAGGGCCAGGCGCTGGGTGACCGTGCTGGCGCCGAAGGAGCGCTTCACGACGACCGCGCCGCCGTCCGCGCGCAGTTCGTCGACGTCGGTCAGGTCGGTGACGACGTTGCGGTAGAACTCGTCGACGTCCCAGGCGTCCCACATGTTCGGGAAGTCCGGGTGGATCTGGAGGAGGTTGGCGGCCAGCCCCTCGGGCACCGTCTCGCGCTCCGCGGCGACGTCGTACGCCGACACCACGAGCCCGCGCCCGTCGATCTCGACCCGCAGCAGCCCGTTGTCCAGCACGAAGCCGCCGCCCTCGCGCTCCGCGACCGCGCCGGGGGCGGGCACCTGCGCCGGGGCGAGCGCGCCCGCCGTGACCCCGTGCCTGGCGTGCGGCGCGGAGTTCGCGGTCAGCTCCTGACCGCCGGGGCCCGCGAGCGCCGCCAGCGCGCCCCCGATGACGCCCTCCAGCTCCTCGGCGACCGCCGCGTACGTCGCCCGCGCCTCGCGGTGCACCCAGGCGATCGACGAGCCCGGCAGGATGTCGTGGAACTGGTGCAGCAGCACCGTTTTCCAGATCCGGTCCAACTGCTCGTACGGATAGGCGAAACCGGTCCGTACGGCGGCGGTCGCCGCCCACAGCTCGGCCTCCCGCAGCAGGTGCTCGCTGCGCCGGTTGCCCTGCTTGGTCTTGGCCTGGCTGGTCAGCGTCGCCCGGTGCAGCTCCAGGTACAGCTCGCCCACCCACACGGGCGCGTCCGGGTACTCCGCCTCCGCCTTGGCGAAGAACGCGGCGGGCGCCTCCCACTCGACGGTCGCCGCGCCCGCGAGCGAGCGCAGCCGCCGCGCCTTGGCGATCATCTCGCGCGTCGTACCGCCGCCCCCGTCGCCCCAGCCCGTCGGCGCGAGCGAGTGCCGCGCCCTGCCCTTGTCCCGGAAGTTCCGCTCGGCGTGCGCGATCTCCCGGCCCGCCATCGAGCAGTTGTACGTGTCGATCGGCGGGAAGTGCGTGAAGATCCGGGTCCCGTCGATGCCCTCCCAGTGGAAGGTGTGGTGCGGGAACTTGTTGATCTGCGACCAGGAGATCTTCTGCGTCAGCAGCCACTTCGACCCGGCCGCCTTGATGATCTGCGGCAGCCCGGCCGCGAACCCGAACGTGTCGGGCAGCCACGCCTCCTCGTTGTCGACTCCGAACTCCTCGACGAAGAACCGCTTGCCGTGCACGAACTGCCGCGCCATCGCCTCCGAGCCCGGCATGTTGGTGTCCGACTCCACCCACATCCCGCCCGCGGGCACGAACCGCCCCTCCGCGACCGCCTTCTTCACCTTCGCGTACACCTCGGGCCGGTGCTCCTTGATCCAGGCGTACTGCTGGGCCGACGACATCGCGTAGACGAACTCCGGCTCGTCCTCCAGGAGCGCCGTCATGTTCGAGGTCGTCCGCGCCACCTTGCGGACCGTCTCGCGCAGCGGCCACAGCCACGCCGAGTCGATGTGCGCGTGCCCCACCGCGCTGATGCGGTGCGCGGACGCGTCCGCCGGGGTCGCCAGGACGTCCGCCAGCTCCGCACGGGCCCGGGACGCGCTGCCGTTCACGTCCTGGAGGTCGACCGCGTCCAGACAGCGCCCGACCGCGCGCAGCAGCTCCCAGCGGCGCCCGCCCTCCAGGGGCAGCTCGTGCATCAGCTCGCCGACCACCTCCAGGTCCTGGACCAGCTCCCACACCTCGGTGTCGAGCACGCACAGGTCGATCCGCTCCAGCCGGTACTGCGGCTCCGTCCCGGCCGTCTCGCGGTCGCCGAGGTCGGTGGGACGGAACGGGTGCACGTCGAGGATCACCGGGTTCGACGCGGCCTCCAGGTGCCACTCGACGCGCTCGCCGCCCTCGACCGGGGCGCCGACCCGCACCCACTGGTTGCGCGGGTTGACCGCTTTCACCGGGCTGCCGTCCGGCGTGTAGACCAGCGCCTCGCACTGGAAGCCCGGCATCCGCTCGTCGAAGCCCAGGTCGAGCACGGCCTCCACGGTCAGGCCCGCCCACTCGGCGGGCACCGTGCCGTGCACCTTGAACCAGGTCGTGGCCCAGGGCGCGCCCCAGGCGTCGCCCACCGCCACGCGCGCGTGGGCCGCGGACAGGCCCTCCTCGATCGGCACGGGCTCGCCCGGGGCGGTCCAGGCCTCGATCTCCAGCGGCACGGAACGGGGGTAGACGGCGGGCCTGATCCGCTCGTCGAGTACGCGCCGCAGGCGGGCCTCGACGAGTGCGCGGTCGTCATGCATGGACGGGCTCCGTAACTGTGAGGGTGGTTTCGGGGAGGGGCAGCGGGTTTCAGCGCACGTCTTCGGGCCGTACGACCTCGGTGATGCCCCGGGCCGCCAGGTGCTCCGGGTCGGCGGCCCGCTCGGCCAGTACGGCGGTCGGGCGCACGCCCTGTGCGGTGAGCGATACCCACGCCTCGAAGAACGACTCTCCGGGCCCGCACACCGCGCGGCGCGGGGCGTCCTTGAAACCGCCGGTCTCCACGACGAGCGCCGTCGTGCGTCGCTCGGGCCGGTGCGCCCGCTCGCGCTGCTCCGCGACGGTCCGGGCGATGGCCTCGCCCGCCGGTTTCGTCTTCCGGTCGTTGGTGAGCAGCCCCAGGCCGTACTCCAGCTCGGGGAAGTCGGCCAGTGAGCGCGACACGTCGTGGGAGCACCACCAGGTGACGCCCCACACGTCCGTGCAGTCCAGGGCGTTGGCGACGGTACGGGCGGTGAACTCGGCGGCGTGCTCAGGCGGGATCAGCGGGGCGGGCGCGCCCACCTCCTGGAGCCAGACGGGCCGGTGCGGGTCGTCCGCCCACGCCTTGGACAGCTCGATCATGTACGCGGCGTGGTGCTCGGTCGCCGTGCCGGTCCGTCCGTGCGCCTGCGCGGTGCCGTTGAACACCCAGGAGTGCACGGCGGTCACGGCGCCCAGCCTGGCGGCCTGCCAGGGCGTGAAGGGGTGGCCGTCCTGGTACCAGGCGGCGTCGTACTCCGCGTGCAGGTGCAGCCGGCCGGGTGCGCCCTCCTCGCAGGCGGCCAGCACCCGCCGCAGCCACTCCTCGGCCTGGTCGGGGGTGATCCGGTCGGGGTCGGGGTGCGGCGACGAGGAGAACTGGTTGATCTCGTTGCCGATGGTCATGCCGATGAAGTTGGGCCGGTCCGCGAGGGCGGCGGCGAGCGTGCGCAGGTACTCGACCTGTCCGGACACCACGTCTGGGTCGGTGAAGATGTTGCGGCGGTGCCAGGTCCGCGTCCAGGCGGGCAGGAAGTCGAAGCTGGACAGGTGCCCCTGGAGCCCGTCCACGTTGACGTCGAGGCCGCGCTCGGCCGCCGCGTCGACGAGCCGCACCAGCTGCTCGACGGCGCGCGGCCTGATGAGGGTGCGGTTCGGCTGGAAGAGCGGCCAGAGCGGGAAGACCCGCACGTGGTCGAGGCCGAGCGCCGCGATGGAGTCGAGGTCGGCCCGTACGGAGTCGAGGTCGAAGTCGAGCCAGTGGTGGAACCACCCCTCGCTCGGGGTGTAGTTGACGCCGAAGCGCGGCGCGTGCTGCTGCAAGGTGTGCTCCAGTGCGTACGCGTGACAGTGCGGATGTTCAGTGCGGAGGTTTGCGGATGTTTACGGGGAGCGGGGCGGGGGAGCGGGTCAGCCCTTGACGGCGCCTTCGCCGACCCCGCGGAAGAAGTACCGCTGAAGGCAGGCGAACATCACGATCAGCGGCAGTACCGCGATCACCGAACCGGCGGCGACCAGCCGCTGGTTGTCCGCGAAGGTGCCGTGCAGGAAGTTCAGCCCGATGGTGAGCGTGAAGTTCGACTGGTCGGAGAGGACGATCAGCGGCCAGAGGAAGTCGTCCCAGGCGCCCATGAAGGCGAAGACGGCGACGACCGCGAGGGTGCCCTTCACGGAGGGCAGCGCGATCCGCAGGAACCGCTGCCAGGCGTTCGCGCCGTCGACGAACGCGGCCTCCTCGACCTCGTACGGAAGGTGGGCGAAGGCGTTGCGCATCAGCAGCACGTTCATCGCGCCGATGCAGCCGGGCAGGACGACACCGGTCAGGGTGTTGTTGAGCTGGAGGTCCCGCATCAGCAGGAACTGCGCGATCATGATCGACTCCAGCGGCACCAGCATCGCCATCACGAACGCGACCACCGCGACCTTGCGGCCCCTGAAGCGCATCCGGGCCAGCGCGTAGCCGGCGAGCGCGGCGCCCGCGCAGTTGGTCAGCACGTTGGCGGCGGCGACCTTGAGCGAGTTGAGCGCGAAGTCCCAGACGGGGATGGTGTCGGCGACCTCGGCGTAGTTGTGCAGCGTCGGATCGCTCGGCAGCAGCTTCGGCGGATAGCTGTAGATGTCCTCGCCGGGACCCTTGAGCGAGGTCGAGAGCTGCCAGAGGAACGGGCCGATAGTCAGGGCGAGCACGGCGAGCAGCAGCGCGTAGCGCAACGCGTACCGCACGGCCACGCGCAGCACGGCCCGACGGTGTGCCGGGGGTGTCATGCGTCCTCCTTGCGCCCGGCGCGCAGCACCAGCAGCATCAGTACGAGCGTGATGACGAAGACGACGACGGAGAGGGCCGACGCGTAGCCGACGCGGCCGCTGAGTCCCGTTCCGGTCTGCCGCACCAGCATCACGAGCGTGGTGTCGGCGCCTCCCGGCCCGCCGGTCGGGCCGGCCATCAGGTACACCTCGGAGAAGACCTTGAAGGCGTTGACCGAGGAGAGCGCGCCCACCAGCACCATCGTGCCCCGCACCGCGGGGACGGTGACGGAGACGAAGCGGCGGACCGCGCCCGCGCCGTCGACCGACGCGGCCTCGTGGAGCTCGCGCGGGACGTTGGCCAGCGCCGCGAGGTAAATGATCATGTAGTAGCCGAGGCCCTTCCAGACCGTCACCGCCATGGCGCTGAACAGCAGCAGCCACTCGTCGCTGAGGAACGGCACCCGGCCGACCCCGACCGCGCCGAGCACGGCGTTGACGAGCCCGCGGTCGTCCAGCAGCCACACCCAGACGAGCCCGACCACGACCACGGACGCCACGACCGGGGTGTAGAAGGCGGACCTGAAGAAGGCGATGCCGGGGAGCCTGCCCTGCACCAGCATCGCCAGCAGCAGCGGCAGGACGACCAGGAGCGGCACGACGCACAGTACGTACAGGGTGCTGTTGCGCAGGGCCGTCCAGAACATCTCGTCGTGCAGCAGCTCCCGGTAGTTGGCGCCGCCCACGTACTCGCCCTCGACCAGGGTGCGCCGGTCGGTGAAGGAGTTCAGCAGGGTGGAGACGAAGGGGTAGAGGCTGAACCCGCCGACGATCAGCAGGCCGGGGCCCAGGAACAGCCAGGGGCTGGTGGGCAGGTGCCTGCGGACGGAAGCCTTGCGCGGGGCCGCGCGCCCGCCCCCGGCCCCGGCCGGGGGAGCGGGCGCCTTCGCGACGGTGGTGGAAGTGCTCATGGGGTGTTTCCTCAGCCGGTCTTGAGCAGTCGGTTGCACTCCTCGGCGGCGCCCTTCAGCGCGTCCTCGGGGCTCTCCTTGCCCTGGACGGCCTTCGCGACGGCGTTGCGCAGGGCCGTCTTCATCTGGTCGCTGAGCAGTACGGGCGTGTAGTTGACCGCCGTCTTCAGCGACCTGGCGGACGCCACCCGCACCCGGGTCTCGTCGGTGCCGTCCTCCTTGGTGAAGAACGGGTCGTCGAGCGCGCCCCTGGTGGACGGGAAGACCGTCACCTCGCGGGCGAAGGCCATCTGGTTCTTCTTGTTGGTCACGAAGTGCGCGAAGGCCACCGCGGCGGGCTTGACCTTGCTGTTCCTGTTCACCATCAGGCCCTGCACGTACATGTTTGACCTGCCGGTGTTGTTCACCGCGTCCGTGATGCCGATGTTCCGGTAGAGGCCGGGCGCCTCCTTCTTGAAGTTCGCGAGGTCGTGCGCGCTGCCCGGGTTCATGGCGACGGACTGCTGCTGGAACTTGCGTCCCGAGGACTCGGCGACGGCGGTCAGCGCCTGCGAGTCCAGCGCGCCCGCGTCGTACAGCTCCTTGTAGTGCCGGACGAGCTCGACGCCCTTGGGCTCGTCGAAGGTGAACTCCGTGCCCTCCTCGTTCATCAGCCGCACGCCGTACCGGCCGAAGTCCTCGATGGCCGGGGTGGAGGCGAGCATCGCTATCTTCCGGTCGCTCTTGCGCGCCATCGTCAGGGACGAGGCGAACAGCTCGTCGTACGTCTTCGGCGGCTTCTCGGCGTCCAGGCCCGCCTGCCGGTACAGCGCCTTGTTGTAGAACATGGGGCCGGTGTTGAGGTACCAGGGGAAGGCGTACACGCCCTGGAGGCCCGGCATCCGGTGGCTCTTCCAGGCGCCGTCGAGGTATTCGCCCGCGTACGTGCCCGCCGCCTTCTCCAGGTCGAGCGCGAGGCCCGCCTTGGCCAGCGGGTACGCCAGGTCGGGGGAGACGTTCACGACGTCCGGGAGCGAGCCCGCGGCCGCGTCGGCGCTGAGCTTGTCCGGGTAGCCCTCGGCGGGCTGGTCGATCCACTTGACCTCGGTGCCCGGGTACTCCTTCTCGAAGTCCGCGATGACGCCCTCGAAGTAGTCCTTGAACTTCGCCCGGAGGTTCCAGGTCTGGAAGCTGACGGTCCCCCCGACCTCGCCCGACGCGTCGTCCGAGCCGGAACCCCCGGACGATCCGCACGCTGTCAGGACGAGGGCGGCGGCAGCGGCGGCCGCGACGGCGGCGGCCGCCGGATGGGATCTGCGGGAGATGCGCATGGCTGACGGGCTCCTTCGCTCGGACCGGCTCATTTGCCGTGGGAGTTTCTACTAATGCGCTTTAGTTAATGTCAAGACCTCTTACCTGAATGGATATCCTCCGGCGCTCCACGAAGGGATTGACCGCTGGTCACGGCAGGGTATGGTGAGTGAACTAATGCGGTTTAGGTCATGGCGTCGCCCCGCGTGGACACCGACGCCGTCCGCTCCCGGACGCCGACGCCGTACGCCCCCGGATTCCGGGCCGCGGCGCCGGATCGCGTACGGTCCCGCCAACGCCGCACGCGCGCGGCGCCCTCCGGTCACCGGCACGCGCGCACCCCGGCACCCGCACCCGCCGCAGCACGCCCCAGCGCAGGGAGAGACCCGCCATGACAGCGACCGGTGACGCCGCCAGGCCCAGGCCGGCGCGCCGCCCCACCATCAAGGACATCGCGCGCCGGGCGGGCGTGTCGGAGAGCGCAGTGTCGTTCGCGCTCAACGACCGCCCCGGCGTCTCCCAGGGCACCCGCGCCCGCGTCCGCCGCGTCGCCGAAGAGCTCGGCTGGCAGGCGAACAGCGCGGCGCGCGCCCTCTCGGGGGAGCGCTCGGGCTGCGTGGGCCTGGTCCTCGCGCGCCCCGCCCGCACCCTGGGCGTGGAGTCCTTCTTCCTCCAACTGGTCTCCGGCATCCAGGAGGCGCTGTCCGTCCGGGGCACCGCGCTGCTCTTCCAGGTCGTCGAGGACCTGGCTGCCGAGTGCGCCGTGTACCGCCGCTGGTGGGCCGAGCGCCGCGTGGACGGCGTCCTGGTCGTCGACCCGCGCACCGACGACCCCCGCCCCGAACTGCTGGCCTCGCTCGGCCTGCCCGCCGTGGTGATCGGCGGCATGGAGGCGGACGAGCACCACCCGGCGCCCGCGCTGCCGCTCTCCAACGTGTGGGCGGACGACTCCGGCGCGATGGCCTCCGTACTGGACCACCTGCACGGCCTCGGCCACCGCCGCATCGTCCACGTCGCCGGCCTGCCAGGACTCGCCCACACCGAGCGCCGCATCCGCTCGCTGCGCGCCGAGGCGCGGCGCCTGGGCCTGGACGCGGAGGCGGCCGGGATCCGCTCGGTCACCACCGACTACTCCGACGCGGAGGGCGCCGAGGCGACCCGCAGGCTCCTGGACGAGCCCGAGCCGCCGACCGCGATCGTCTACGACAACGACGTGATGGCCGTCGCCGGGATCGCCGTCGCCGCCGAGCGTGGCGTCCGCGTCCCCGCCGAACTCTCCGTGGTGGCGTGGGACGACTCACCGCTGTGCCGCGTCACCCACCCCCGGCTGACCGCACTGGTCCGCGACACCACGGCCTTCGGCCGCCTCGCCGCGCAGGAACTGCTCGACGTGCTCGGCGGCGGCCCCTTCCGCAGTCTCCAGGGGGAGCTGCCCCACCTGGAGCCGAGGGAGAGCACGGGCCCGCCGCCGAAGTGACCGGCTCTTCGGCACGGCCACCTCTGAAGTGACCGGCTCTTCGGCGCGGCCACCTGCGAAGCGCCCGTCCCTACGGTTTGACCGAACGGTAGTAACGCCGTGCCCCTTCGTGCAGCGGCAAGGGATCCGTGTAGATCGCCGTCCGCAGGTCCACCAGCTGGGCGGCGTGCACCTTGCGCCCGATGCGGTCCCTGCTGTTGATGACGGTCCGGGTGAAACCCTCGGTCAGTTCGGGATTCGTACGGTCGGTGGTGACCAACAGGTTCGCCACCGCCACCGTCTCCACCGCCGTACCGTCCTGCGCCCGCTCGTACGCGTCGGCGGGCATCACGGCCGAGCGGTAGTAGCGGGCCTCGTCGCCCATGTCGTGGAGCTTGTCGATCAGGTCGTCGAGCGGCACCAGCCGGATCGCGAACCGTTCGGACAGCCGCTGCACGGCGTTGGTGGGCAGCCCGCCGGACCAGAAGAACGCGTCCAGCTTCCCGGTCCGCAGCAGATCGGGCATCGTGTCGATGCCCGCGGGGACGGGCCTGATGTCCTTCTGCGGATCCAGCCCTGCGGCCGTCAGGATCCGGTCCGCTATCAGCCGCACGCCCGAACCGTCCTGCCCGACCCCGATCCTCCTGCCCCGCAGGTCGGCGGTCCTGGAGAACAGCGACTCCTTGGGGACGACCAGCTGCACGTAGTCGTCGTACAGCCGTGCGCAGCCGCGCAGCCGCTCCGCGTTCCGCCGTCCGTCGCGCAGGTACTTCGCGACGGCGTCGGCGGTGGCGACGGTGAAGTCCGCCTCGCCGTTGGCCACCCGGTCGAGGTTCTGCTGCGAGCCCTCACTGGTCTGGAGCTCTATCGAGACCTTCGGCAGGTCGTTCTTCAGGGCGCCCTGCAACAGCTCTCCGTAACGCTGGTACACCCCTGTCCGCACGCCCGTGCTGAACGTGAGGGAGCCGCGCGGAGAGCTCTCCCCGATGGGCAGCAGCCACCACATGAGCAGCCCGAACACCACCAGCGCCGCGGTGGCCCCCTGGAGGGCGCGGCGCCGACCGATGGACGAGAGGGCCTGGAGCATGGCGCGATCCTGCCAGCTCACTCCCCGTAATGGCCAGGCCCCGACTGTCGGAAGGCAGGGGCGGCCGCCCGGCCGGACCCCGTACCCTGGATGGCGCGATGAGTGCGAAAACATACGAGGTGCGCACCTACGGGTGCCAGATGAACGTCCATGACTCCGAGCGCCTGTCGGGCCTGCTGGAGGACGCCGGTTACGTGCGCGCCCGCGAGGGTGCGGACGGGGACGCCGACGTCGTCGTCTTCAACACCTGCGCGGTGCGGGAGAACGCCGACAACAAGCTGTACGGGAATCTCGGCAGGCTCGCCCCGATGAAGACCAAGCGGCCCGGCATGCAGATCGCCGTCGGCGGCTGCCTCGCCCAGAAGGACCGCGACACCATCGTCACCAGGGCCCCCTGGGTCGACGTGGTCTTCGGCACGCACAACATCGGCAAGCTGCCCGTCCTCCTGGAGCGCGCCCGCGTCCAGGAGGAGGCGCAGGTCGAGATCGCGGAGTCGCTGGAGGCGTTCCCCTCGACGCTGCCGACCCGCCGCGAGTCCGCGTACGCGGCCTGGGTCTCGATCTCCGTCGGCTGCAACAACACCTGCACCTTCTGCATCGTCCCCGCGCTGCGCGGCAAGGAGAAGGACCGCCGCCCCGGCGACATCCTCGCCGAGATCGAGGCACTGGTCTCCGAGGGCGTCTCCGAGATCACCCTGCTCGGCCAGAACGTCAACGCGTACGGCTCCGACATCGGCGACCGCGAGGCCTTCTCCAAGCTGCTGCGCGCCTGCGGGAAGATCGAGGGCCTGGAGCGCGTCCGCTTCACCTCGCCGCACCCGCGCGACTTCACCGACGACGTCATCGCCGCCATGGCCGAGACGCCCAACGTCATGCCGCAGCTCCACATGCCGCTGCAGTCGGGCTCGGACACCGTCCTGAAGGCGATGCGCCGCTCGTACCGGCAGGAGCGTTTCCTCGGGATCATCGAGAAGGTGCGCGAGGCCATCCCGCACGCCGCCATCTCGACCGACATCATCGTGGGCTTCCCCGGCGAGACGGAGGAGGACTTCGAGCAGACGATGCACACCGTCCGCGAGGCCCGCTTCGCCAGCGCCTTCACCTTCCAGTACTCCAAGCGCCCCGGCACCCCCGCGGCCACCATGGACGGGCAGATCCCCAAGGAGGTCGTCCAGGAGCGCTACATGCGCCTGGCCGCCCTCCAGGAGGAGATCTCCTGGGACGAGAACAAGAAGCAGGTCGGCCGCACCCTGGACGTCATGGTCGCCGAGGGCGAGGGCCGCAAGGACGGCGCGACCCGGCGCCTGTCGGGCCGCGCCCCCGACAACCGCCTCGTCCACTTCACCAAGCCGGACGAGGACGTGCGCCCCGGCGACGTGGTGACCGTCGAGATCACCTACGCCGCCCCGCACCACCTCCTCGCCGAGGGCGCCCCGCTCGGCGTGCGCCGCACGCGCGCGGGGGACGCCTGGGAGAAGCGGAACGCGGCCGAGGCCGCCAAGCCCGCTGGCGTGCTGCTCGGACTGCCGAAGATCGGGGTCCCCGCGCCCCTCCCGGCCGCCGCGGGACCGGGATGCGGCTGCGACTGAGCCACGCCCCCTGACACACTGCAACACCGCGGGAGGGGAAGGAGCAGCGGATGCTGCCGTACACCGTCGAGTTCACCGAGCGCGCCGCCCGGGTGCGCGACAGCCTGCCCAGCGACCGCAGGGACCTGCTGGACCGGGGCCTGGCGATACTGCTGACGGACCCGCGGCACAAGCTCTCGCAGCCCGTGGGCGGCGACGAGGCGACCCGCGAGATCGCCCTCTCGCGGAACCTCTTCGTCGAGTACGTGATCAGCGACGGCAAGCTCGTGGTGCTCGTCCTCACGGTCATCGACCTCACGGACGTACTGATCGAGGAGTAGCGCGGACGGAAGAGGCGGCGGCAGGGCGGCCCGATCGCGCGACGGCCGTGCCGCCCGCCGCCGGGCGGCGCTAGGGTGCTGATCATGCTTGTCGCCGCCGCAGTCTGCCCCTGTCCGCCCCTGCTCGTCCCCGAGGTCGCCGCCGGGGCCGCCCCCGAGCTCGACGCGCTGCGCGCGGCGTGCGACGAGGCGCTGGACGCCGTACTTGCGGCCCGGCCCGAACTGATCGTGGTGGTGGGCGCGGGAGCCGCGGCCGCCGAGCACGAGGCGGGCACGCCCGGCTCCTTCCGGCCGTACGGCGTCGCCCTCGACGTACGGCTGGGAACCGGCGGAGTCCGGCAGGGCGGCGAGCTGCCGCCGTCGCTCGCCGTCGGCGCCTGGCTGCTGGAGCGCGCCGGCTGGACCGGCGCCGTACGCGGCCTGGAGGTCCCCGAGGATGGCGAGGGGGACGCCAACCGCGCGCAGGGCGCCCGCGCGGCGGGCCTGGCGGAGCGGGTGGGACTGCTGGTGATGGGCGACGGCAGCGCGCGGCGCACCCTCAAGGCGCCCGGTTACCTGGACGACCGGGCCGAGGGCCTCGACGCCAGGATCGCGGCCGCCCTGGCGGACGGCGACAGCGAGGGCTTCCTGGCGGGCCTGGAGGCCGCGACGGCCAAGGAGCTGATGGTGCGGGGCCGCGCGCCCTGGCAGGCCCTCACAGGGGCCGCACAGGGCGCTGGACTCGGTGCCAGGCTGCTCCACGACGACGCGCCGTACGGCGTCGGGTACTTCGTCGCCTCCTGGAGCTGACCTGACCCGCCGGCGCGGGAGCTACACGTAAGCGGAACGGCGGACGGCCGTGGAGCAGCGCGCTCCACGGCCGTCCGCCGTTCGCGGTCGGTCGACCGTCAGGAGGCCGGAGGCTGGGCCCCGTCGTCCTTCTGGGGAGATCCGTCGTCCTTCTGGGAGGAGAGGCGGTCCAGAGCCTCCTTGGCCTTGCCCGTACCCGACTCGATCTTGTCGCTGTACTTGCCCTTGGTCTTTTCGTCGACCGTCTTCGCGGCCTTGTCCAGACCCTGGCCGATCTTGTCCCCGTGCTGCTGCGCGAGGTCCGCGGCCTTGTCCTTCGCCGGGGCCAGCTTGGCCTTCAGAGTGTCCAGGAAGCCCATGGGTCACCTTCCCTCATCAGTGCTACTTGCGGGCGGTTTCGCCTTCATTGTCCGCCGCCGCGTCGGCCGACTGCTGCTTGGGGATCTCCACGCCCTCGGCAGCGGCCGCCGCGCCTTCGGCGGCGGACGTTCCGGCGGCCCCGGCGGATCCGTCCTCGGACGTCTCGGCCCCGGCGGTGACGACGGCTCCGCCGTCGGCCTCCGCCGCGTCCGCCCCGTCCGCGGCCCCGGCCGTCGGCGTGGCCTCCGAGGTCTCCTCGGTTGCCGCGTCGGCCGCGTCCTTGGACTTCCGGCGGAACAGTGCAAAAACGCCCATATCTACTCCATAGCCTACTCGTGTGGGTGAAATCCCGCTCCATCCGGAGCGCCTCATTGCGTCGCCCGGGGGCACCGGTCCGCGAACCGGCGGGAGGAACCTCGCAACAGCCAACGAAGCCGGGCCTGTGCCGTCACGTCGCTCGTTCGAGAAGGGGCCCGGGTGTTTGCGAGACTGTGGAAGTGAGAAGTGCAGCTCCCGCCCCGCGGGTCATCGCCGTCGTCGGCCCCACGGCAGCCGGAAAGTCCGATCTGGGCGTCTTCCTCGCCCAGCAGCTCGGCGGCGAGGTGGTCAACGCCGACTCGATGCAGCTCTACCGTGGGATGGACATCGGCACCGCCAAACTGACGCTCCCCGAGCGCGGCGCCGTCCCGCACCACCTGCTCGACATCTGGGACGTCACCGAGGCCGCCAGCGTCGCCGAGTACCAGCGGCTGGCCCGCGCCGAGATCGACCGGCTGCTCGCCGCGGGCCGCACCCCGATCCTCGTCGGCGGCTCGGGCCTGTACGTGAAGGGCGCCATCGACGCCCTGGAGTTCCCTGGCACGGACCCCGAGGTGCGCGCCCGGCTGGAGGCCGAACTCGAAGAGCGCGGACCCGGCGCACTGCATCAGCGCCTCGCCGCCGCCGACCCGGAGGCGGGCCGGGCGATCCTGCCGAGCAACGGCCGCCGCATCGTCCGCGCGCTGGAAGTGATCGAGATCACCGGGAAGCCCTTCACCGCCAACCTCCCCGGAGAACAGCCGGTCTACGACGCCGTACAGATCGGCGTGGACGTGGCCCGTCCCGAGCTCGACGAACGCATCGCCGTACGCGTCGACCGGATGTGGGACGAGGGACTGGTGGAAGAGGTGCGCACCCTGGAGGCACAGGGGCTGCGCGAGGGGCGCACGGCGTCCCGCGCCCTCGGCTACCAGCAGGTACTCGCCGCCCTCGCCGGAGAGTGCACCGAGGACGAGGCGCGCGCCGAGACCGTGCGCGCCACCAAGCGCTTCGCGCGCCGACAGGACTCGTGGTTCCGCAGGGACCCGCGCGTGCGGTGGCTGAGCGGGGCGGCCCACGACCGCGGGGAACTCCCGCACCAGGCGCTGGCGTTGGTCGAACGAGCGGTTACAGCCTGATCACGTGATGGCATCGGGAGGCCAAGGCAGTCATTCCGGTGCCCGCGGCCGTGCCATCATCGAGCATCGATCGACCAGTGGAATCCGAGTGGGGAGGGCGCGTGGCGATGGAGGCCGGCCCTCGCGACAGAGAACACGGCGCACCGGATCCGCAGTACGACCAGCAGGACGACGTCGTGCGCGACGTGCCCGAGGTCGACCCGCTCGGAGACGCGCCCGACCTCCCGTACCCGCGCACCCCGAGCGGCCTGAGCCCCGACGGGCCCGACGAGTCCGCGATCGTCGCCCCCGAGGTGGAGGTCGAACTCCGCCCCCAGCGCCGCCTGCGGATCTGGCAGCTCGCGCCCATCGTGGTGCTCGCCGCCCTCGGCTCCCTGATGTTCGCCTTCCCGCTCGCCTTCGAGTTCGGCGACGGCGGCCCCGTCGTCGCGATGCTCGGACTGCTCATCAGCTGCTGCGCCGCGGGCTGGGGCATGATGGCCGCCCGCCGGGTCGGCTACACCTGGCCGGGACTGCCCGCCAGAGGCTCGGGCGAGCGCGCCGACTGGCGGATGGTGCTGCTGTACGTGGCGGTGGCGGGCGTCCTGGTCGCGCTGGCGATCCTGCGCGTGGCGCGCCTGCGCGGCTGACACAGCGTCCCGAGGCCCGCGGCCCGAGACGCGGCCCGCCGCCGCGCGCCTTCCCCGCCGCGTGCCTTCCTCGCCGCGCCGGATCCCGGGACCGCCGGACCCGTTGTCACAGGCCCCTCGTACAGTGGGACCGTGAGCAACCCGCAGATCGCCTTCCTCAAGGGCCACGGCACGCAGAACGACTTCGTGATCGTCCCCGACCCGGACAACGCCATCGACCTGCCGGCCGCCGCCGTCGCCGCACTGTGCGACCGCAGGGCCGGGATCGGCGGCGACGGGCTGCTCCACGTCGTCCGCTCGGCGGCGCACCCCGACGCGGCCGCCATGGCGGCCGAGGCCGAGTGGTTCATGGACTACCGCAACGCGGACGGCTCGATCGCGGAGATGTGCGGCAACGGCGTGCGGGTCTTCGCGCACCACCTCCAGCGCGCGGGCCTCGTGGAGGCGGGCGACCTGGCCGTCGCCACCCGGGGCGGCGTGAAGCGCGTCCACCTCGCGAAGAACGGCGACATCACCGTCTCCATGGGCCGCGCCGCCCTGCCCGACGAGGGCGTCGACGTCACCGTGGACGGCCGCACCTGGCCCGCGCGGAACGTGAACATGGGCAATCCGCACGCGGTCGCCTTCGTCGAGGACCTGGCCCACGCGGGCAACCTGTTCACCGCGCCGCCGTTCAGCCCCGCCGAGGTCTACCCCGACGGGGTCAACGTCGAATTCGTCGTCGACCGGGGCCCGCGGCACGTTGCGATGCGGGTCCACGAGCGCGGCTCGGGCGAGACCCGCTCCTGCGGCACCGGCGCGTGCGCCGTCGCCGTCGCCGCGGCCCGCAGGGACGGCCTCGACCCCGCGGTGACCGGCGACTCGGTCGCGTACACCGTGGACCTCCCCGGCGGCACGCTCGTGATCACGGAGCGGCCCGACGGCGAGATCGAGATGACCGGGCCCGCGGTGATCGTCGCCGAGGGCGTGCTCACCGCCGACTGGCTCGCCGGATCCGACGGGTTCTCCCGAGTCGAAACCGCGCTCGCCTGAACCTTCGCTCGAATGGGTGATCCGGTTCACGCTGAGCGAGAGCCGGACTGCGCCACGTGGTGGGCTCGGTAGCATCAAGCACCGGCCAGGCGGGCACCCAGCCCGCCCACACCGCCGGTCGACGCTGCCGGAGGTGCCCCCATGAGCGCAGAGGCCACCAACCCTGGTGCTCCCATCCGCAGGCGCGGCCGTCCCCGGATCGACCTGCGCAGGCTCGGCCGCGTCGCCCTGCTGCGCCACGCGTCGCGGGACCGGCTCTCCGACGCCATCGGCCACGTGGCGGACGCCCACCGCGCCCACCATCCGGATGCGGACCTCGCCGTACTGCACAAGGCGTATGTTCTGGCCGAGTCCTCGCACCGCGGCCAGTTCCGCAAGAGCGGCGAACCGTACATCACGCACCCGCTCGCCGTGACCCTGATCCTCGCCGAACTGGGCGCCGAGACCACCACCTTGACCGCGGCCCTCCTCCACGACACCGTCGAGGACACCGATGTGACCCTCGATCAGGTGCGGAAAGGGTTCGGCGAAGAGGTCCGCTTCCTGGTCGACGGCGTCACCAAACTGGAGAAGGTCGACTACGGCGCGGCGGCCGAGCCCGAGACCTTCCGCAAGATGCTCGTCGCCACCGGCAACGACGTGCGCGTGATGTCGATCAAACTCGCGGACCGGCTGCACAACATGCGGACCCTCGGCGTGATGCGCCCCGAGAAACAGGCGCGGATCGCCAAGGTCACCCGCGACGTGCTCATCCCGCTCGCCGAACGGCTGGGCGTCCAGGCGCTCAAGACGGAGCTGGAGGACCTGGTCTTCGCCATCCTCCACCCGGAGGAGTACGAGCACACCCGCGCGCTCATCGCGGCCCAGGCGGCCTCCGCCGACCCGCTCGCCACCATCGCGGACAACGTCCGCGAGGTGCTGGCCCAGGCGGACATCGCCGCCGAAGTCCTCATCAGGCCGCGCCACTTCGTCTCCGTGCACCGCGCCCGCATCAAACGCGGCGAACTGCGCGGCACCGACTTCGGCCGACTGCTCGTCCTGGTCGGCGAGGACGCCGACTGCTACGGGGTGCTGGGCGAACTGCACACCTGCTTCACGCCGGTCATCTCGGAGTTCAAGGACTTCATCGCCGCCCCCAAGTTCAACCTGTACCAGTCGCTGCACACCGCGGTCGCCGCCGCCGACGGCTCCGTCGCCGAAGTCCTCATCCGCACGCACCAGATGCACCGCGTCGCGGAGGCCGGCGTCATCGCGCTCGGCAACCCCTCGGCCCCCGCGGAGGGCGCCGAGCCTGCCGAGGACGGCGAGCGCGCCGACCCGACCAGGCCCGGCTGGCTCTCCCGGCTCCTCGAATGGCAGCAGTCCGCGCCCGACCCCGACACCTTCTGGACCACGCTGCGCGCCGACCTCGCCCAGGACCGCGAGATCACCGTCTTCCGCACGGACGGCGGGACGCTCGGCCTCCCCGCGGGCGCCAGCTGCGTCGACGCGGCCTACGCGCAGTACGGCGAGGACGCCCACCGGTGCATCGGCGCCCGGGTCAACGGCAGGCTCGCCACGCTCAGCACGGTCCTCGTCGACGGCGACACCGTCCAACTTCTCCTCGCCCAGGACTCCGCGTCCGGCCCCTCGCCCGAATGGCTCGACCACGCCCGTACGCCCGCCGCCCGCATCGCGATCGGCGGCTGGCTCGAAGCGAACCCGGAGGGCGCGAAGGACCCGGCGGCGGCCCCCCGCCCGCCCGCGGCCGTGACCGCCGACCGTCCGACCGCCGCCAACGCCGTGGTGGACCTCCCCGACACGCCCGTACGGACGGCCGGTTGCTGCACCCCCGTACCGCCCGACGAGGTCACCGGCTTCCTGGTGCGCGGCGGCGCCGTCACCGCGCACCGCCTGGAGTGTCCGGCCGTCGCCCGGATGCGCGCCGCCGGACGGCAGTCGGTCGAGGTGCGCTGGGGCGACTCGGCGGAGTGCCGGGTCACCCTCGTCGCCGAGTCCTTCGGACGGCCCCGGCTGCTCGCCGACCTGACCGAGGCCATCGCCACGGCGGGCGCGGCGATCGTCTCCGCGACCGTCGAGCCCCCCAGCGAACAGCGCGTACGGCACACGTACACCCTGCAGATCCCCGACGCGGCCGGCCTGCCCGCGCTGATGCGCGCCATGCGCGACGTCCCCGGCGTGTACGACGTCAGCAGGGCCCAGCACCCGGCGACCACCTGAGAGCGGCCGCCTGAGGGCTGTCGGCCTGGATCCGGCCGCCCGGGAATCCGCGGCCGCACGTTCGCCCCGGCCCTCGTTCGAGTGGGTGCGGGGCGGCCCGGCGCGCGCCGTCACGGCCCGCACGGCGCGCGCTGATAGCGGTGGTCCATGCTGCTCACCTCTCGGCGCTCGCGTGCCGCCCTGCTGGCCGTCGCATCGGCCTCGCTCCTCGTCGCGGCGGCGCCCGCGCCCCGGCCGGCCGGGATCGGCGACCCGCTCTTCCCGCACCTCGGGAACCCCGGCTACGACGTCCTCTCGTACGACATCGGCCTCACCTACCGGGGCAGCAACACCCAGCCCCTGGACGCCGTCACCACCATCGAGGCCCGCGCCACCGACTGGCTGTCGACGGTCAACCTCGACTTCACGCACGGCGAGGTGAAATCCGTCGAGGTGAACGGCGAGAGCGCCCCCTTCGCGACCGCCGAGGAGGACCTGGTCGTCACCCCGTCCGCGCCCGTCCCTCCGGGCGGCACCCTGCGCATCACCGTCCGGCACACCAGCGACCCGACGGGGGAGCAGGACGCGGGCGGCTGGGTGCGCACGGACGACGGCCTGGCCATGGCCAACCAGGCGGACGCCGCGCACCGCGTCTTCCCGTGCAACGACCACCCCTCCGACAAGGCGTACTTCACGTTCCGCGTCACCGTCCCCAAGGAGTACACGGCCGTCGCCAACGGCCTGCCCACGGGTCAGCCGCGCGCCGTCGCCGACCGCCTCACCTCGACGTACCGCACCAGCCACCCCATGGCGACCGAACTGGCTCAGGTGTCCATCGGGCGCTCCGCCGTGGTGCACAGGACGGGGCCGCACGGACTGCCGCTGCGCGACGTCGTGCCGAAGGCGGACCGCGAGGCGCTGGAGCCGTGGCTGCGCAAGACCCCGGGCCACGTCGAGTGGATGGAGGGCAAGGTCGGCCGCTATCCGTACGAGACGTACGGCATCCTCGTCGCGGGCGCGCACACCGGCTTCGAGCTGGAGACCCAGACCCTTTCGCTGTTCGAACGGCACCTCTTCATGAACCGGTCGTTCCCGGAGTGGTACATCGACTCGATCATGGTGCACGAGCTGGCCCACCACTGGTTCGGCAACAGCGTCTCCCCGAGCGCCTGGTCCGACCTGTGGCTCAACGAGGGCCACGCCAGCTGGTACGAGGCGGTGTACGCGCAGGAGAAGGCGGGCCGCTCCCTCGACGCCCGGATGCACGACGCGTACGAACAGTCCGACGCCTGGCGCGCCGCGGGCGGCCCGCCGGCGGCGCCGAAGCCCCCGGCACCCGGCCAGAAGATCAGCCTCTTCAGGCCCGTCGTGTACGACGGCAGCGCGCTGGTGCTGTACGCGCTGCGCCAGGAGATCGGCGCCGAGGCGTTCGACCGGCTCCAGCGCACCTGGGTGCGCGCGTACCGCGACGGCTCGGCCTCGACCGCCGACTTCACCCGGCTCGCCTCGTCGATCGCGGAGCGTGACCTCTCCGGGTTCTTCCGGGACTGGCTGTACGGGGCGAAGACGCCGCCCATGCCGGGGCACGAGGACTGGCGCTCCACGCCCGTCGGGTGAAACCCGG
This sequence comes from Streptomyces sp. NPDC050504, assembly GCF_044458065.1. Classification (NCBI taxonomy): domain Bacteria; kingdom Bacillati; phylum Actinomycetota; class Actinomycetes; order Kitasatosporales; family Streptomycetaceae; genus Streptomyces; species Streptomyces sp. NPDC050504. The sequence continues at coordinate 64,074 of NZ_JBITHO010000013.1, forward strand.
ATGACGCCCGCCGCTGCACCGTGCCACCATCTAGGGGTCGCACGGCACGGCGGCGACCGGGAATCTTTCTCCCGGACCGGACGTTGTGACGGTCAGCGACAGCTATCGACCCCATCGACGTAAGGATCCAATGACCTCCTCTTCTTCCACTTCCCAGGATGCGCAGAGCTTCGCGGAGACGCCCCGCACCGAGAGCCTTCGGGCCGATGCCCTGATGGAAGAGGACGTCGCCTGGAGCCACGAGATCGACGGAGAGCGGGACGGCGACCAGTTCGACCGCTCCGAGCGCGCCGCGCTGCGGCGCGTGGCGGGCCTCTCCACCGAGCTCGAGGACGTCACCGAGGTCGAGTACCGGCAGCTGCGCCTGGAGCGCGTGGTGCTGGTCGGCGTGTGGACGTCGGGCACGGCCCAGGACGCGGAGAACTCCCTCGCGGAGCTGGCGGCGCTCGCCGAGACGGCGGGCGCGCTGGTGCTGGACGGTGTCGTTCAGCGCCGGGACAAGCCGGACCCGGCCACGTACATCGGCTCGGGCAAGGCCCGCGAGCTGCGCGACATCGTGCTCGAAACCGGTGCCGACACCGTCGTCTGCGACGGTGAGCTGAGCCCGGGACAGCTGATCCACCTCGAAGACGTCGTCAAGGTCAAGGTGGTCGACAGGACCGCCCTGATCCTCGACATCTTCGCCCAGCACGCCAAGTCCCGGGAGGGCAAGGCGCAGGTGGCGCTCGCGCAGATGCAGTACATGCTGCCGAGGCTGCGCGGCTGGGGCCAGTCGCTCTCCCGGCAGATGGGTGGCGGCGGCGGTGGCGGCATGGCCACCCGAGGCCCCGGTGAGACCAAGATCGAGACGGACCGGCGGCGGATCCGCGAGAAGATGGCGAAGATGCGCCGGGAGATCGCGGAGATGAAGACCGGCCGTGACGTCAAGCGGCAGGAGCGCAAGCGGAACAAGATTCCGTCGGTGGCGATCGCCGGGTACACCAACGCCGGAAAGTCCTCGCTGCTCAACCGCCTCACGGGCGCGGGCGTACTGGTGGAGAACGCGCTGTTCGCCACCCTCGACCCGACCGTGCGCCGGGCCGAGACGCCGGGCGGCCGGGTCTACACGCTGGCCGACACGGTCGGCTTCGTCCGGCACCTGCCGCACCACCTGGTCGAGGCGTTCCGCTCCACGATGGAGGAGGTCGGCGAGTCCGACCTGATCCTGCACGTGGTGGACGGCTCGCACCCGGTGCCCGAGGAGCAGCTGGCCGCCGTGCGCGAGGTGATCCGCGACGTGGGCGCGACCGACGTGCCCGAGTTCGTGGTGATCAACAAGGCGGACGCGGCCGACCCGCTGGTGCTCCAGCGGCTCCTGCGCAACGAACGGCACGCGATCGCGGTGTCGGCGCGCACCGGTGAGGGCATCGAGGAGCTGCTCGCGCTCATCGACGCCGAGCTGCCGAGGCCCGAGGTCGAGATCGAGGCGGTCGTGCCGTACACGCACGGCGGTCTGGTCTCGCGGGTGCACGCGGAGGGCGAGGTGGTCTCCGAGGAGCACACCCCGGAGGGCACGCTGCTCAAGGCGCGGGTGCACGAGGAGCTGGCCGCCGAGCTGGCGAGGTTCGTGCCCGCGAAGCACTGACCGGTTTCGAGGACCGGCAACGGCGGAGGCCCGCACCCCCGATCGGGGGTGCGGGCCTCCGCCGTGTCAACGGTCGGCCGGGGCGGGCTACTTGTCGCCCATGGCCGAGTAGATCTGCTGGGCGCCGCTGCCCAGCTGCGGCCCGGCGAGCCAGCCGTTGGGGCGCTTGCCGATCGAGGTGTTGGACACCAGCGCGAGCTTGCCGTCGGCCCGCTTCATGAACCAGCCGCCACCGGAGGAACCGCCGGTCATGGTGCAGCCGATGCGGTACATCGACGGCGTGTCCGAGCTGATCGACAGGCGACCGGGGCGGTCGACGCACTTGTGCATCAGCAGCCCGTTGTACGGCGGCGCGGCCGGGTAGCCCCAGGCGCCCATCGCACCGATCTGCCGCACGTCGGGCGCGTTGAACTCGACGTCCATCGCGATGCCGACGGTCTCCTCCAGGGACTTCGAACCGCGCTCGGGCTTCACGCTCAGCACGGCGTAGTCGTACGGGACGCCCTTGCCGTCGGCCGGGCCGCCGTCCTGGATCCAGTTGCCGGAGGTCGAGGCCCAGTTCGCCCAGAAGACGCCGTAGGGGGCGATCTCCTCGGGGGCGGCGTTGTTGAGGTCGGCCTCGGACTTGCCCTTGTTGTTGTACGAGGGCACGAAGGCGATGTTGCGGTACCAGCCGCCCGCGCCACCGGCGTGGACGCAGTGGCCCGCGGTCCACACGAGGTTGGACCTGCCCGGGTTCTTGGGGTCCTTGACGACGGTGCCCGAGCAGACCATGGAGCCCTCGGGGGAGTCGAAGAAGACCTTGCCGACCGCCGCGGAGTACGCGGAGTACGGGGTCTTCTCCGGCACCGCGTTCACCGGGCGGGGCTCGGAGTCGCTGGCGCCCGGGACGCCGGCGGCGGTGCCCGCGGACATCGTCGTGGACGGGTCCTTGGCCTCCTTCATCCGCTCCGGCTTCCACAGGCCCTCGATGACCGGGTTGACGAAGTCCTTGGCCTCACGGAGCCACTTGTCCTTGTCCCAGTTCTTCCACTCGCCGTTCTTCCACTTCTCCGGGTCCAGACCGTGCTTCTTGAGCTTGTCGGCCAGGTCGGAGGGGATGACGGAGTCGTCGCCGCCGTCCGCGCCGCCGGTGTCGGCGGGGGAGGAGGCGGCGGGCTTGTCGGACGCCTTGTCGTCACCGGGCCCGCAGGCCGTGACGGTGAGTGCGAGAACCGCGGCCGTGCCGGTGAGGGCGAGCAGCGGACGTACGGATCGCATGGAAACGATTCCCCCTGATGTTGCTGTACTGAATTACCTGGAAGGGCCCGGCACACGCCAGGCGCTTGCCATGAGCACGTCACGCGAGACGGCGGATCGGTGCCTGATCCGCCCGCGGTGCGGGCCCACTCTATGACGCGGCCGGCCCGTGGGGCGGGCCGGGGCTCGAAGGCCCCGGCCCGCCGCCTGCCGGTCGCCCGCAGTCCTGCGGCTTCTTGCTGCCCGGCTACTGCCCGGTTACTGTCCGGCGAACTTCTTGCTGACGCCGTCGTAGAGCGCCTTGGCCTCGGGGCCCAGGCGCGGACCCGCGAGCCAACCGGCCGGAACCGGGCCGATGGAGGTGTTCGACACCAGCGCGGGCTTGCCGTCCTGGCCCTTGGCGACCCAGCCGCCACCGGACGAACCACCGGTCATCGAGCAACCGATGCGGTGCATCGTCGGCTGCTCCTTGGCGAGCGACAGGCGGCCCGGCTTGTCGGCGCACTGCATGGCCTTCTGGCCGTCGTACGGCGGCGCCGCGGGGTAGCCCGTCGCCGTCATGCTGTCGATCTTCGGCACGGCCGGGGCGTTGAACTCGACCGGCAGCGCCGAACCGACGGTCTCCTCAAGGGACTTGGTGCTGCCGCCCTTCTCCGGGACCACGTGCAGCACGGCGAAGTCGTACGGGGCGCCCAGGCCGCCGACCGGCGCGCCCTGCGAGATCCACTGGTCGGAGGTCTGCGCCCAGTCGGCCCAGAAGACGCCGTACGGCGCGATCTCCTCCTTGGGCGCGGTCTGCAGCTCGTCCAGCGACTTGCCCTGGTTGTTGTACGACGGGACGAAGGCGATGTTGCGGTACCAGCCGCCCTTCTTGCCCGCGTGGACGCAGTGGCCCGCGGTCCACACCATGTTCGACTTGCCCGGGTTGGCCGGGTCCTTCACCACGGTGGCCGAACAGACCATCGAGCCGTCGGGGCCGTCGAAGAACAGCTTCCCGGACTCCGGCACGTTGTCGTGGTACGGCGTCTTCACCTGCTGGGCGTCGACCTTGGCCGGCGTCGGGTCGGTGACACCCTTGTCGCCCGAGATGTCGTTGTCGTCGATCGGCTTGCTCGGGGTCTTGTCGGCGTCCCGCATGCGGTCCGGATCCCACAGCCCGTCGATGATCGGGTTGATGAAGTCCTTGGCCTCACGGAGCCACTTGTCCTTGTCCCAGTTCTTCCACTCGCCGTTCTTCCACTTCTCCGGGTCGATGCCGTGCTCCTTGAGCCGGTCCTTGATGTCGCCCGGAATGGCGAGGACGTCGTCGGCACCGCTCCCGCCGGACTGACCCGCCGACGTGGAACCACCCGGCTTGTCACCCGCGTTGTCGTCGCCCTGGCAGGCGGTGGCCGTGAGCGCGAGCACGGCGGCGATGGAAGCCGCGGCCAGCGTCGGGCGAATGGGTCGCATCTCTTGATCCCCCTGGAACTTCGTTTGCTCAAACACTTCGCTTCGGACCGACAGGTTCGTCGGTCCCGTGCGCCCCGGCGGTACCGCTCGAAGCCGGAGTGCGGCCCCCCACTATGCCGGTGCCGTTGGGGACGGTACGCGGCAGGGCCGCGGTTCCGTCCCGAAAGGATCTTCCGATTACCCGTGATCCGGAGCGGTCGGCGTCGTTGGTACGTACGGGGGACACAGAGGCAGCGTTCAACGTCGGCGGCCGCCGGGGCGAGCGCTGTACCGACGTGCAACGCAACTGTTACAGCGGGAGGACCTGCAGCCGTGGCCGTGACCGAACCTGCTCCGGTGGTGCTGCCCGCCGCCCACGAGGGAATCCTGCGGCGGCAGACGCTGCGCGAATCGGCTGCCCGCACCTATGCGCGCTCGCTGCCCATCGTGCCGGTCCGGGCCAGGGGACTGACCATCGAAGGCGCCGACGGCCGCCGCTACCTCGACTGCCTCTCCGGGGCGGGCACCCTGGCGCTCGGGCACAACCACCCCGTCGTCCTGGAGGCCATCAAGAAGGCCATCGACTCCGGCGCCCCGCTGCACGTCCTGGACCTGGCGACCCCGGTCAAGGACGCCTTCACCACCGAACTGTTCGCCACGCTCCCCGCCGGACTGGCGGACAACGCCCGTGTGCAGTTCTGCGGCCCGGCCGGCACCGACGCGGTCGAGGCGGCCTTCAAGCTCGTCCGCACCGCGACCGGCCGCAGCGGGCTGCTCGCCTTCACCGGCGCCTACCACGGCATGACATCGGGCGCGCTGGACGCCTCGGGCGGCGCCACGGACGTACGCGTCACCCGGCTGCCCTTCCCGCAGAACTACCGCTGTCCCTTCGGCGTCGGCGGCGAGCGCGGCGCCGAGCTGGGCGCCCGCTGGACCGAGACCCTGCTCGACGACCCCAAGAGCGGCGTCCCCGCCCCCGCGGGCATGATCCTCGAACCGGTCCAGGGCGAAGGCGGCGTGATCCCCGCCCCCGACGACTGGCTCCGACGGATGCGCGACATCACCACGACGCGCTCCATCCCCCTCATCGCGGACGAGGTGCAGACCGGCGTCGGACGCACCGGCGCCTTCTGGGCCGTCGAACACAGCGGGATCGTCCCCGACGTGATGGTCCTCTCCAAAGCCATCGGCGGCTCCCTCCCGCTGGCCGTCATCGTCTACCGCTCCGAACTCGACGCCTGGGAACCCGGCGCCCACGCGGGCACCTTCCGGGGCAACCAGCTCGCCATGGCCGCGGGCGCCGCCACCCTCGCCCACGTACGCGAGAACGGCCTCGCCGAGCGCGCCGCCACCCTGGGCGCCCGCATGCTCGGCCAGCTCCAGGGCCTCGCCGCGGACCACCCCTGCATCGGGGACGTGCGCGGCAAGGGCCTGATGATCGGCGTCGAACTCGTCGACCCCGACGCCCCGGCCGCCCCCGACGGAAGCGCCCCGCCCGTCGCCCCCGACCTGGCTGCGGCCGTCCAGCAGGAGTGCCTGCGCCGGGGCCTCATCGTCGAACTCGGCGGTCGCCACTCCGGCGTCGTACGCCTGCTTCCTCCTCTCACCCTCACCGACGAACAGGCCGCGGCGGTACTCGACCGCCTGGCCGACGCCCTGACGGCCGCCGAGCGCTCGGCGCACCGCCGGACCCCTCCCGGCCTCCCGTGCTGACCCCGGCCGACCCGGTCGACACCCCAAGGAAGACCTCCGTGAACCCCACCCCCGCACCCGACGCACCCGAGGCCGACGACCGCGCCTCCGACCACCGGCCCACGGACCACCGGCCCACCGACCACCGCGCCACCGACCACCGTGTCGTCGATCACCACGGTCCCAACCAGCAGGGCGCGCCCGGCGGCACCTGCACCCCCCTCGCGGTCGAACCGACCGTGCCCCGGCAGAAGTCGGGGGATCCCAGCGAGCAACTTCCTCCGTCGGAAGCGGGCACAGGCACGGGCGCAGGCACAGGCACGGGCATCGACGTGGACGCAGCCACGGACACGGACGCAGCCACGGACACGGGCCTGAACGCGCCCGCGGGCGCGAAAGCACACGCGGCCCCCGCGGCGACCGCCCCCGACCCGCTCGACGCCCCCGACCCGATGGCCGCGGCCCAGTCCGCCGCCGTCGAGAACCTGCTGCGCTGCTGGGTCAGGGAGAACGACCTGGCCCGCCCCGAGGGCGACACCCTCCGCATCCCGCTGGAGGCCAGCGGCACCGCCCTGCTCGTCCCCGTCCGCTACTGGTCGCCCACCGGCTGGCACCGCTTCGACGGCCCCGCCCTGGAAGGCGGCCCCCACGGCGCCCCCACGGCCGACGCCGTCACCGTCGCCGCGCTGCTCAGCCGGGAGTCCGGTTCCGCCGACGGCGCCGACCTGGTCGCCCGCGTCGCCGACTCCGTACGCAGGACAGCCGACTTCATCGCCGACCGCCGCCGCGCCCCGGCCTCCGACCCCACGGCCGACCTCTTCCTCACCGCCGAGCAGTCCCTGCTCCTCGGCCACCCCCTGCACCCCACCCCCAAGAGCCGCGAAGGACTCTCCGAGGCCGAAGCGCGCCTCTACTCACCCGAACTGCGCGGCTCCTTCCCCCTCCACTGGATGGCAGTCGACCACTCCGTCCTCGCCACCGACTCGGCCTGGACCGAGAGCGGCCGCGCCCTCCCCGCCGAGCACCTGCTCCGCCGCTACTGCGCGGACCTCGCCCTTCCTCCCGGGACCTCCCCCCTGCCGCTCCACCCCTGGCAGGCCCGTGAGGTCAAGCACCGCCCCGAGGTCGCCGCCCTCCTCGAAGCCGGGCTCCTGCACGACCTGGGCCCGTACGGCGAGCACTGGCACCCCACCTCGTCCGTCCGCACCGTGCACCGCCCCGGCGCCCCCTCGATGCTCAAGCTCTCCCTCGGCGTACGCATCACCAACTCCCGTCGCGAGAACCTCCGCAAGGAACTCCACCGCGGTGTGGAGGTCCACCGCCTGCTGCGCTCCGGACTGTCCAAGGAGTGGCGCGCCGCCCACCCCAACTTCGACATCGTCCGCGACCCCGCCTGGCTGGCCGTCGACACCGAGGCGGGCGACCCCGTCCCCGGCCTCGACGCACTGCTCCGCCACAACCCCTTCGGCCGCACCGACGACGCCGTGTGCATCGCCGGACTCACCGCGCCCCGCCCCTGGCCCGACCGGATCGGGACGCACTCCCGCCTGGCCGACATCGTCACCCGCCTCGCCGCCCGCGCGGGCCGCCCCGTCGGCGCGGCATCCGCCGAGTGGTTCCTGCGCTACCTCGACCGCGTCGTCCGCCCGGTGCTCTGGCTCGACGGCACCGCGGGCATCGCGCTGGAGGCCCACCAGCAGAACACGCTGGTGGTGCTCGACGCGGACGGCTGGCCCATCGGCGGCAGGTACCGCGACAACCAGGGCTACTACTTCCGCGAATCCCACCGCGACGCGCTCGAACAGCGGCTGCCCGGCATCGGCGCCGTCAGCGACACCTTCGTCTCCGACGCCGTCACCGACGAGCGCTTCGCCTACTACCTGGCCATCAACAACGTCCTGGGACTGATCGGGGCCTTCGGCGTCCAGCACCTGGCCGACGAGCGGATCCTCATCGCCGCCCTCCGCCAGTTCCTCGGCAGCGTCACCGGACTCGGATCCCCCCTACCCGCACAACTCCTGGAGACCGGGACGTTGCGCTGCAAGGCGAACCTCCTCACCCGGCTGCACGGACTCGACGAACTCGTCGGCCCCGTCGACACCCAGTCCGTCTACGTCACCATCGCCAACCCCCTTCGTTCTTGAAGGAACACCAGCCGCCCCAGTGCCGAGACAGGAGAGCGCCGCTGTGAGCACCGACGCCGACACCACTCCCACCGCCCAGCCCGGTGGGGGAACCGAGGACACCCTGGACCTCCGGCTGCCCGACGAACTCCTCTCCCTGCTCACGACGGACACCGCTGACCCGGCCGCCGGCCCCACCGACAGCACCACCTGCGACACCGGTCCCGGCAGCCCCAGCGACGACACCGACCTGCTCGACACCCCCGCCGCATGGGGTCCCGCCACCACCTCCGTCGGCGTCTTCCAATTCGTCCCCGTACGCATCGAACGCGACCTCCCTCTCATCACCCGCTGGATGAACGACCCGGCCGTGGCCGCCTTCTGGGAGCTGGCGGGCGCGGAAGAAATCACCGCCGACCACCTCCGCCGACAACTCAGGGGCGACGGGCGCAGCGTCCCCTGCCTCGGCACCCTCGGCGGCGTCCCCATGAGCTACTGGGAGATCTACCGCGCCGACCTCGACCCCCTCGCCCGCCACTACCCGGCCCGCCCCCACGACACCGGTCTCCATCTGCTCATCGGCGGCGTCGCCGACCGCGGCCGGGGCGTCGGCACCACCCTGCTGCGCGCCGCTGCCGACCTCGTCCTCGACAACCGCCCGCACTGCGCACGCGTCGTGGCCGAACCGGACCTGCGCAACACCCCTTCCATTTCCGCCTTTCTCAGCGCCGGCTTCCGCTTCTCGGCGGAAGCCGACCTGCCCGACAAGCGGGCCGCGCTCATGGTCCGCGACCGCGCCCACCGCGCCGTGCTGTAAATGAGCCGTGCTGTCCGTGAACCGCCCGGCGAACGTCCCGCTGCCGTTTGACTACACCTGCCTTGAATACACCGCTCGACCCGCATCGGTTCCACCCCGAGGAGTCCCCGTGCCGAAAACCCCTGCGCCCCTCATCACTCCTGAGCTGAACAGGGAATCCTGGGACCGGGCGGCAGCGCGGCTCCTCGCCAAGATGCTGGGGGAGTTCGCCTACGAAGAGATCATCACGCCGGTCCCCGCCGCGCCCCACGCGCCCACCGACGGAGCCGAGGAGGGAGCCGGGAACCACCACGTCCCGTCCGCCGAGGCCGAGGGCGACAGCACCACCACCACCGAGGACGCTCCCTACACCCTTGCCCTCGACGACGGCCGCCGCCTCGCCTTCCACGCCCGCCGCGGCTCTTACGGCAGTTGGCGCGTCGACCCCGAGTCCATCCGCGACGACCGGGGCCGCCCCTTCCGCGACCCGCTGGACTTCCTCGTCTCCGTCCGCCGCACCCTCGACCTGGACGGCGCCACCCTCGGTCACTTCGTCCGCGAGCTGAACGCCACGCTCGCCGCCGACGCCCGCCTCGACCACACCGCGCTGCCCGCCGCCCAACTGGCCGAGCTGGGCTACGCGGAGCTCGAAGGCCACCAGACCGGCCACCCCTGGATCGTGATCAACAAGGGCCGTCTCGGCTTCTCCGCATCCGACAGCGCCCACTGGGCCCCCGAATCGCGCCGACCGGCCAAGCTGCTCTGGATCGCGGTCAGCACCCGCCTGGCCACCTACAGCGGAGTCCCCGGACTCGACACCGCCGACCGCCTCTACGCCCGTGAACTCGACGCCCCGGTGCTGGAGTCTTTCCGAGCCGTGCTCCGCGCCCGCGGCCTGGACCCCGCCGTGTACCTCTGCCTCCCCGTCCACCCCTGGCAGTGGGACGAGACCGTCCTGCCGCTCTTCGCCCAGGCCGTCGCCCACGACGAGATCGTGGCGCTGCACGAGGACCCGGACGTACGGCTGCCCCAGCAGTCCATCCGCACCTTCCTCAACACCTCCCGCCCCGACCGCCACACGGTCAAACTCCCGCTCTCCGTCCTCAACACCCTGGTCTGGCGCGGCCTCCCCACCGAACGCACCCTCGCGGCCCCCGCCGTGACCTCCTGGGTCCTCGGGCTGCGCGAGGCCGACCCGTACCTCAGGGACGAATGTGGTGTCGTGCTCCTCGGCGAGGTGGCGTCCATCGCCGTCGAGCACCCCCACTACGACCACCTCCCCGAGGTGCCGTACCAGTACCGCGAACTGCTCGGGGCGATCTGGCGCGAGCCCCTGCGGCTGCCGCCCGGCGAGCGCGCCCGCACCCTCGCCTCCCTGCTGCACACCGACCCGCGGGGCAGGGCCTTCGTCGCCGAACTCGTCGACCGCTCGGGCCTCACCCCCAAGGCGTGGCTGGCCCGCCTCTTCGCCGCGCTGCTCCCGCCGCTGCTGCACTTCCTCTACCAGTACGGCACCGTCTTCTCACCGCACGGCGAGAACGCCATCGTGGTCTTCGACGAGTCCGACGTCCCCGTGCGCCTGGCGATCAAGGACTTCGTCGACGACGTGAACATCAGCGCCGTCCCGCTGCCCGAGCACGACGCGATGCCCGACGACGTGCGGTCCGTGCTGCTGACCGAGGAGCCCGCCTTCCTCACCCAGTTCATCCACTCGGGCCTCTTCATCGGGGTCTTCCGCTACCTTGCGCCGCTCTGCGAGGAACAGCTGGGAGTTCCGGAGGACGATTTCTGGTCGTCCGTACGGGCCGAAATCCTTCGTTACCAGGCACGCTTCCCCGAGCTGAAGGAACGCTTCGAGATGTTCGACATGCGCACTCCGCGCATCGACCGGCTCTGTCTCAACCGGAACAGGCTGCACCTCGACGGCTACCGCGACCGGCCGAACCGGCCCCACGCGGCCGTCCACGGCACCGTTCCGAATCCGCTGGCGTGATCGGATTGTCAGTGGCGGCCCGTACGCTGGTCGAGCTATGACGAAGCCATCCCTCTCCGAGCTCCTGCACGCCGCCGTGACCGCCGTCGGCGGTACGGAAAGGCCAGGTCAGGTCACCATGGCCGAGGCCGTTGCCGAGGCCGTCGACGACAACGCCCATCTGCTGATCCAGGCGGGCACCGGCACCGGAAAGTCCCTGGGCTATCTGGTGCCGGCCCTGGCCCACGGAGAGCGCGTGGTGGTCGCCACGGCGACGCTCGCCCTCCAGCGGCAGCTCGTGGAGCGGGACCTGCCGCGCACGGTCGATGCGCTGCACCCGCTGCTGCGCCGCCGCCCGCAGTACGCGATGCTCAAGGGCCGGTCGAACTACCTCTGCCTGCACCGTCTCCACGAGGGCGTCCCGCAGGAGGAGGACGAGGGACTGTTCGACCAGTTCGAGGCCGCGGCGCCGAGCAGCAAGCTGGGCCAGGACCTGCTGCGGATCCGCGACTGGTCCGACGAGACGGAGACCGGCGACCGCGACGACCTGACCCCCGGCGTGTCCGACCGGGCGTGGGCGCAGTCGTCCGTCACCTCCCGGGAGTGCCTGGGAGCGACGAAGTGCGCGTACGGCGCGGAGTGCTTCGCGGAGGCGGCGCGCGAGCGGGCCAAGCTCGCCGATGTCGTCGTCACCAACCACGCGCTCCTCGCCATCGACGCGATCGAGGGCGCCCCCGTCCTCCCGCAGCACGAAGTGCTGATCGTCGACGAGGCGCACGAACTGGTCTCCCGGGTCACCGGCGTCGCCACCGGCGAGCTCACACCGGGCCAGGTCAACCGCGCGGTGCGCCGCGCGGCGAAGCTGGTGAACGAGAAGACGGCCGACTCCCTCCAGACGGCCGCCGAGGGCTTCGAGCGCGTGATGGAGCTGGCGCTGCCCGGCCGCCTGGAAGAGGTCCCCGAGGACCTCTCGTACGCCCTGATGGCGCTCCGCGACGCCGCGCGCAACGTGATCTCGGGGATCGGGGCCACCCGCGACAAGTCCGTCCAGGACGAGGACGCCGTCCGCAAGCAGGCCCTCGCCTCGGTCGAGAACGTCCACGACGTCGCCGAGCGCATCACCCAGGGCTCGGAGTACGACGTCGTCTGGTACGAGCGGCACGACCGGTTCGGCGCGTCGCTCAGAGTGGCGCCGCTCTCGGTCTCCGGGCTGCTGCGCGAGAAGCTCTTCACCGACCGCTCGGTCGTCCTCACCTCAGCCACCCTCAAGCTCGGTGGAGACTTCAACGGGGTCGGGGCGTCGCTGGGCCTCGCGCCCGAGGGCACCACGGGCGACGATCTGCCCCAGTGGAAGGGCATCGACGTCGGCTCGCCCTTCGACTACCCCAAGCAGGGGATCCTGTACGTCGCCAAGCACCTGGCGAAGCCCACGCGTGACGCGTCCCGCACCGACATGCTCGACGAACTCGCGGAGCTGATGGAGGCGGCCGGCGGGCGCACGCTGGGGCTGTTCTCCTCGATGCGGGCCGCGCAGAGCGCCGCCGAGGAGCTGCGCACCCGCCTGGACCTGCCGATCCTCCTCCAGGGCGAGGAGACCCTGGGCGAGTTGATCAAGAACTTCGCGGCCGACGCGCGCACCTGCCTCTTCGGCACGCTCTCGCTCTGGCAGGGCGTCGACGTTCCCGGGCCGAGCTGCCAGCTCGTCGTGATGGACAAGATCCCGTTCCCGCGCCCCGACGACCCGCTGATGAGCGCCCGCCAGAAGGCGGTGGAGGAGGCGGGGGGCAACGGCTTCATGGCCGTGGCGGCGACGCACGCGGCTCTGCTCATGGCCCAGGGGGCGGGGCGGCTGGTCCGTGCCACCGGGGACCGGGGCGTGGTCGCCGTACTCGACCAGCGATTGGCGACCGCGCGGTACGGCAGCTATCTCAAGACGTCACTGCCCGACTTCTGGTACACCACGGACCGCAATCAGGTCCGCAGGTCACTGGCCGCGATCGACGCTGCGGCGAAGGCGGACGGCAAGTAGCCCGGAGTCCGTGACGTACGGCGTCCGCGCGTCCGTAGCGGCGAAAGCCGAATGGCGGAAAGCGGAAAATCGAAAATGGAAAAGAGCGGTGGGCATAAAGCAGGGCCCCGGGACCGGCGCAGTGGGTCCCGGGGCCCGGTCCATGACCGGCGGGGTTCACACCCGTCGGAGCACCGCCACGACCTTGCCGAGGATCGTGGCCTCGTCGCCGGGGATCGGCTGGTAGGCGGCGTTGTGCGGGAGCAGCCAGACGTGGCCGTCCTCCCGCTTGAAGCGCTTGACCGTGGCCTCGCCGTCCAGCATGGCGGCCACGATGTCGCCGTTCTCGGCGACCGGCTGACGGCGCACGGTGACCCAGTCGCCGTCACAGATCGCGGCCTCGACCATCGAGTCGCCGACGACCTTCAGTACGAACAGCTCGCCGTCGCCGACCAGCTGGCGGGGGAGGGGGAAGACGTCCTCGACCGACTCCTCCGCGAGGATGGGGCCGCCTGCGGCGATCCGGCCGACCAGGGGAACGTACGAGGCGGCGGGCTTGCCCGTGGTGTCGGTCGGCTGGTTGCTGGGCTGGTCCGAGCCGCGCACTTCGTACGCCCTGGGGCGGTGCGGGTCGCGGCGGAGGAAGCCCTTGCGCTCCAGCGCCATCAGCTGGTGGGCCACGGACGACGTGCTGGACAGGCCCACCGCTTGGCCGATCTCCCGCATCGACGGCGGGTAGCCCCTCCGCTGCACCGAGTCCCGGATGACCTCGATCACTCGTCGCTGCCGATCCGTGAGGCCCGAGCTGTCCGCACGGATCCCTGGAGGTCGGCCCGGCAGCGAGCGCGTAGGTCGTGAGGGCTCGGCCCCTTCAGGGCTTACGGCTGCGTCATTCATGGCATGCACCGGCTCGAGTCGGCTCTGAGAGCGGTTCTGTGCAGTGATGGTGGCACTGTCTGCGGTGGTGGTCACGTCGGCCCCTCTCGGATGTTCTCCCTAGCTGGACAACGGTAGTTGCTTTCGAAAGGTTGCGCCAAACACACGTTCGAGTGAAATTTCGCAGAATGCCTTACGGGATCAGAAAGCCGGGTGTATGGGTGGCCCCCGCGCCTGCATATCGGTCGAATGGGTGACCGGAGCAACGAAAGGCAATTCGGGCGATTACGGTACCCTTCACCGCTGGAGCGTGGCGCTGCGGTGCCGTGTCCCAGTCTGCCATCCGGCCTCCCGGAATCCCGGTAGCGGTGTGTTTTCCCGTACCCTCGTGGCCGTCCCCCGAGGCCGCGCGGGAACCCCGTACCGCGGCCCGGCGGCCCCGTCCCGCCCGCTTCGCCCGCCTCTCGGCGGTGCGACACGCGCTGGGGCTGGAAATGAGGCCAAACCCCAGATCTAGTGGTTGGATTGGCTCAGCAACCCAGAAGTTGTGGTCCCTGGTCCTGGAGGCCTGTGGCCATCACCTATGATTGAGGCTGCTTCGAGAGGTCCGACGGGCCGGTCGAGGCTCGTCAGCCGTGCCGCGAAGGAGGCCAGGAACCCATGCACTGCCCCTTCTGCAGGCACCCTGACAGTCGGGTCGTCGACAGTCGCACCACCGACGACGGGACGTCGATTCGACGCCGCCGCCAGTGCCCCGACTGCTCCCGCCGTTTCACCACGGTGGAGACGTGCTCGCTCATGGTGGTCAAGCGGTCGGGTGTCACCGAGCCGTTCAGCCGCAGCAAGGTCATCTCCGGCGTGCGCAAGGCGTGCCAGGGACGTCCGGTCACCGAGGACGCCCTCGCCAAGCTCGGCCAGCGGGTCGAAGAGGCGGTGCGCGCCACCGGCAGCGCCGAGCTGACCACTCATGACGTGGGCCTGGCCATCCTCGGCCCGCTTCAGGAACTCGACCTCGTCGCCTACCTGCGCTTCGCGTCCGTGTACCGGGCGTTCGACTCGCTGGAGGACTTCGAGGCCGCGATTGCGGAGCTCCGCGTGCAGCGGCCTCCCACGGACCACGCAGAGGAGTGCGGGACCGACGGGACCCGAGAGGTCCCCGTCCCCGTTCCCGCCACCGCTGCCGACTAGACCGACGGGCCGGTCGGTCCACGGACCGGTCGGCCGGGTGACGGGCGCCGCGCCAGGAGGCGGGCGTCGGGTCGCCCCGTCCGTCGATCGCTGCCGGGCAGCAGAACAGACCTGTCCAGGGTGACGCCCTTCGCGCTGCCCGGGACATCAGACACACACCGTGCCACGGGAAGAAAATGGCACTTCAGGGCGTTTTGCCCCGAAACAGGGAGGCGGCACATGACTGAGACGACGAGCGGCCCGGCACGAGGCACCCGCGCCAAGGGTTCCAAGGCCAGCAAGGGGCTGCGCATCGAGCGCGTCCACACCACCCCCGGCGTGCATCCGTACGACGAGGTGGAGTGGGAGCGCCGTGACGTCGTCATGACCAACTGGCGCGACGGCTCGGTCAACTTCGAGCAGCGTGGCGTCGAGTTCCCCGACTTCTGGTCGGTGAACGCGGTCAACATCGTCACCAGCAAGTACTTCCGCGGGGCCGTCGGCACCCCGCAGCGCGAGACCGGTCTCAAGCAGCTCATCGACCGGATCGTGAAGACGTACACCAAGGCCGGCGAGGACCACGGCTACTTCGCCTCCCCCGCCGACGCCGAGATCTTCGAGCACGAGCTGGCGTACGCCCTCCTGCACCAGATCTTCAGCTTCAACAGCCCCGTCTGGTTCAACGTGGGCACCCCGCAGCCCCAGCAGGTCTCCGCCTGCTTCATCCTGTCCGTCGACGACTCCATGGAGTCGATCCTCGACTGGTACAAGGAAGAGGGCATGATCTTCAAGGGCGGCTCCGGAGCCGGCCTGAACCTCTCCCGCATCCGCTCCTCCAAGGAGCTCCTCTCCTCGGGCGGCAACGCCTCCGGCCCCGTCTCCTTCATGCGCGGCGCCGACGCCTCCGCCGGAACGATCAAGTCGGGCGGCGCCACCCGCCGCGCGGCCAAGATGGTCATCCTCGACGTCGACCACCCCGACATCGAGAACTTCATCGAGACCAAGGTGAAGGAAGAGGAGAAGATCCGCGCCCTGCGCGACGCGGGCTTCGACATGGACCTGGGCGGCGACGACATCACGTCGGTCCAGTACCAGAACGCCAACAACTCCGTCCGCGTGAACGACGAGTTCATGAGGGCCGTCGAGTCCGGCGAGAAGTTCGGCCTGCGCGCCCGCATGACCGGCGACGTCATCGAGGAGGTCGACGCCAAGTCGCTCTTCCGCAAGATGGCGGAGGCCGCCTGGGCGTGTGCCGACCCCGGCATCCAGTACGACGACACCATCAACGCCTGGCACACCTGCCCGGAGTCCGGCCGCATCAACGGCTCGAACCCGTGCAGCGAGTACATGCACCTGGACAACACCTCGTGCAACCTCGCCTCGCTGAACCTCATGAAGTTCCTCAAGGACGACGGCAAGGGCAACCAGTCCTTCGACGTCGAGCGCTTCGCCAAGGTCGTCGAGCTGGTCATCACCGCGATGGACATCTCCATCTGCTTCGCGGACTTCCCGACGCAGAAGATCGGTGAGAACACCCGCGCCTTCCGCCAGCTCGGCATCGGCTACGCCAACCTCGGCGCCCTGCTGATGGCGACCGGCCACGCGTACGACTCCGACGGCGGCCGCGCCCTGGCCGGTGCCATCACCTCGCTGATGACCGGCACCTCCTACAAGCGTTCCGCCGAGCTCGCCGCTGTCGTCGGCGCCTACGACGGCTACGCCCGCAACGCCGAGCCGCACCAGCGCGTCATGAAGCAGCACGCCGACGCCAACGGCAAGGCCGTCCGCGTGGACGACCTGGACAGCCCGATCTGGGCCGCCGCCACGGAGGCCTGGCAGGACGTGATCCGCCTCGGCGCCAAGAACGGCTTCCGCAACTCCCAGGCGTCCGTCATCGCCCCGACCGGCACCATCGGTCTCGCGATGTCCTGCGACACCACCGGCCTGGAGCCCGACCTCGCCCTGGTCAAGTTCAAGAAGCTGGTCGGCGGCGGCTCGATGCAGATCGTCAACGGCACCGTCCCGCAGGCCCTGCGCCGCCTGGGCTACCAGGAGGAGCAGATCGAGGCGATCGTCGCGCACATCGCCGAGAACGGAAACGTGATCGACGCGCCCGGCCTCAAGACCGAGCACTACGAGGTCTTCGACTGCGCCATGGGCGAGCGTTCCATCTCCGCGATGGGCCACGTCCGCATGATGGCCGCGATCCAGCCCTGGATCTCCGGCGCCCTCTCCAAGACGGTCAACCTCCCCGAGACGGCCACCGTCGAGGACGTCGAAGAGGTCTACTTCGAGGCGTGGAAGATGGGCGTCAAGGCGCTCGCCATCTACCGCGACAACTGCAAGGTCGGCCAGCCCCTCTCCGCCAAGACCAAGGAGAAGGAGAAGGCCGAGGTCACGCAGAAGGCGGAGACGGAGATCCGCAAGGCCGTCGAGAAGGTCGTCGAGTACCGCCCGGTCCGCAAGCGCCTCCCCAAGGGCCGTCCCGGCATCACCACCTCCTTCACGGTGGGCGGCGCCGAGGGGTACATGACCGCCAACTCCTACCCGGACGACGGCCTGGGCGAGGTCTTCCTGAAGATGTCCAAGCAGGGCTCGACCCTCGCGGGCATGATGGACGCCTTCTCCATCGCGGTCTCGGTCGGCCTCCAGTACGGCGTGCCGCTGGAGACGTACGTCTCGAAGTTCACCAACATGCGCTTCGAGCCGGCCGGCATGACGGACGACCCGGACGTGCGGATGGCGCAGTCGATCGTCGACTACATCTTCCGCCGCCTGGCGCTGGACTTCCTGCCCTTCGAGACCCGCTCCGCGCTCGGCATCCACTCCGCCGAGGAGCGCCAGCGCCACCTGGAGACGGGCTCCTACGAGCCCGCCGATGACGAGCTGGACGTCGAGGGCCTGGCCCAGTCCGCCCCGCGCGCCCAGGAGCTGAAGGCCGTCTCCGCTCCGAAGGTGGAGGAGGCCCCGGCCGTGAAGCAGCAGGCGCACACCAGCGCCGAACTGGTCGAGATGCAGCTGGGCATCAGCGCCGACGCCCCGCTCTGCTTCTCCTGCGGTACGAAGATGCAGCGCGCCGGCTCCTGCTACATCTGCGAGGGCTGCGGCTCGACCAGCGGCTGCAGCTGAACGGAGTCCTACAGGGCGTCCGTCCCGACGTGACGTGCGCCTGTAGCTGACAGGAGGGGACCGGTCTCTGGCCGGTCCCCTTCGCCGTACCCTCGCGTCCCGTACCTTCGCGTCGCTGTGCGGGAGCTTGAGAACCCGGCCAGGCGCCCCGCAGGGGCTTGTCGCGGACGGTGCGGCGGTGGCAGGCTTCGGCTCATGATCAAGAGAATCGAGTCCTCCGCCCGCCGGTGAGCGAGACGGCCGGGACTGGACTGCCCGGACCCCAGACCACTCTGTTCGAACACGCTCTCCGGCTCCACCGCCAGACGCCGGACAGCCCTTTCCACCGCAGTGGAGAGCCCCTTCCCGACGACGAACGCCGTCGCCGGGGGTTCCGAAAACAGCACCTGGACCACACCCGGGACGACACCGCAGCGGCACGGGTCCTTGCCGAATACTTCGACGACACCAGTGACCCGCCCGTTTCGCCCGGTGAACTGGCCGTCAGGCTGCGCGGTGTTCCGGCGCCGTACTGCCGCAACGAGCGCATCGGCGCCGTCGTGCGGAGGACGCCTGCCGCGAAGGTCAGGAAGACCGGGCGGTGGCTGGTGCGGTACGGGACCGAGACCGGGGTCGTGGCCATCGGGCTGGCCCTGCTCGTCGAGGCCGGCACAGCGCGGGACATTCCGCGGATCCAGACCATCGGCCTGCTCTCCAACCCTTTCGGCATCCTCGCGGTGGAGGCGCTGGCCCGCCTGCCCGGTGGCGTCGAGGCACAGCTCTGGCTTGCGGAACGGGTCACCGGCTGGGGGCGCGTCCACATGGTGCACGAGTTGTGCCGACAGATGGGCGACCACCCTGCCGTACGGCCGTGGCTGCTGCGCCGCGCCCTCGACGGCGACTTCCTCAACAGCTACTTCGCCGACCGGGTCGCGCGGGTGACCGCGCTCCACGAAGTCCTCGACGAGTGCGGGGACGACGCCGAAGTGGTGGATCAGGCGGGGCGGGTGCTCCATGTGATGACGTACTGCGAGGGCATGGGCGAATCGCTGCGCCACTACCCCCACGGGGTCGCGCTGCTGGAGGCCCACGTCCGTCACGTCGCGCGTCTGGAGCCGACGGCCGAGCGCTATTTCGCGGCGGCGACGGTGGCCCACTACCTGATGACGGAGACCCTCCTCTGGTCCGAGGACCGGCGGCTCAAGGTGCGGTGGGGTGCGGCTCGGGCGGCGTACTTCGAGCTGCTCGACCGCGAGGACTGGTGCGAGGCGGCACGGGCGGGCCTCGCGGCGGGGGACGAGCGCCTGAAGTGGCTCGCGGACCGCGTGGCCCCCGTGCTGAGGCTGCGGGCCTTCCGCAAGTAGCCGGAGGGGACGAGGGAGGGGCGGCGGGTGTTCCGACCCGCCGCCCCTCACCCCTGCGCCTGCCCGTGCGGTGGCTCAGACGCCGTGCCCGCCCATCGTGCGGGCGAACGCGTCGGGATCGGCGTCGTACCCCCGTACTGTCTCGCGGAACCGCCAGGCGCCGGACTCGTCCCTGGTGAACTCGGCGAGAGTGGCCGCGGTCGACGCGGACAGCGCGGCGAAGTCGTGTGCGTACAGTTCCGTGTGGCCCTCGCGGATCTTGAAGCCGAGTCCCGCGATGTCGCCGAACGCCGTCGATCCCTCGCCCTGCTGTATGGCCACGCCCACGACGACCCGGGTGTACGAAGGGGCGAGCCGTTCCAGCTCCAGGGTCATGACCTCGTCGTCGCCGAAACCCTGACCCGTACGGCTGTCCCTGTTCAGATAGATGGTGCCGTCGGGGGAGCGGCTGTCGAAGTGGACCAGATAGGCGGGACTTTCGGCGGGATCGTCCGTCGTGTAGGTCGCGGCGATTACGTCCAGGTCGTGGGGCGGGGATCCGAGCGGGCTCGGATCCCACCGGAGCGCCACCTCCACCTTGCGGATCCCCTTGCTGACACTGCTCACCGGGCTTCCCTCCCTGAGTAACCGGGCGCCTTGGTGCGCGCCCCCGGGACAGTCTTTCAGCGGGCGGTGGAGCGCGCCGGACGTTGTCCGATCTGTTCGGGGAACATTCGATCTCTTCGCGGGACGGCGGAACGGACAGGGGCGTGCGAAAAGCGGGTTGGCGTACGGTGCCGCCGCGCCGATCATGGGGCAGCGGCCGCGCGGCGGGCGCGGGACTCTGGGGGGGCTTGTGATGTGGAGCGGTGAAGAGCTGGACCTCGACGCCTACTTGAGGCGCATCGGATACGGCGGGAACGGGGGCGCCGAAGAGCCGGTGCCCGACCTGGAGACCCTGCGGGCGCTGCACCGGGCGCACGTGGCGGCCATCCCCTTCGAGAACCTCGAAGTGGCGCTGGGGCGGCCGGTCCCGCTGGATCTGAAGAGCCTTCAGGCGAAGCTCGTGGGGCGCAGGCGGGGCGGCTACTGCTACGAACAGAACTCTCTGTTCGCCGCCGCGCTGGAGCGCATCGGATTCGCGGTGGAAGGGCGGGGCGCCCGGAACCGCACGCGGGGGACGGCACTGCTTCCGGTGACGCACGCGCTGCTGGTCGTCACCGTCGACGGCGAACCATGGCTGTGCGACACGGGATTCGGGGCGCAGGGCATCCTGGAACCGGTGCCGCTGAGAGCGGGCGTGCGGGTCGAACAGGGCGCCTGGTCCTTCGGTATCGAGGCGGAGGACGAAGGGATCCTCGTACTGCGCACGCTCCGCCCCGAAGGGTGGGTCGATCTGTACGCCTTCGCGCCGCAGCGGCTCTACCCCGGAGACTTCACCGTCATGAACCACTACAGCTCGACGCATCCGCGGTCGAGTTTCGTCGGACAGGTGGTGGTCCAGCGGCCGGGCGAGCGGACGCGCGTCCGACTCGTGCGCGACGAACTGACGGTGACCTCGCCGGACGGTGCGAGGGAGCTGCGGCGGGTGCCGGAAGGGGAGTTGGTACAGGTGCTGGATTCGGTCTTCGGCATCGAACTGGACGCCGAGGATCGCGCGCAGTTGGTAAGGGCGGTCTCCGCCGGGGCCTGACGGGCGCCGTGCTGTGGGCCGTACGATGGCGCGGTGCTGGTCAAGTGGATTCGCTGCACCGTGGCCGACCGTCGCGGATTCGAGCAGGGGCAGCGGAAGTGGGCGGGGCTGCTGGGTGAGCCGGGGTTCAGAGGGCAGGGCGGGGGGTGGAGCCGGACGCGGCCGGATGTCGCCCACGTCTTCGCGTTCTGGGAGAGCCGGTCCTTCTACGACTCCTTCATGGCGCGTTCGCACGACCGGCTCGCCGGGGGGCAGTCGGGGACGTACCGCGACATCGAGGTCAAGCTCTTCGAGTACCGGTTCGACGTGAAGACCGGCTTCGAGCCGAAGTTCACCGACGCGGACGTGGTCAGGGTGGCGCACTGCGTGGTGCACGAGGAGCGCGTCGAGCACTTCGCGCTGATGCAGCAGAAGGTGTGGAACCCGGCGATGGCGGGTTCCCCCGGAATGCTGCGCGGGCTGTTCGCCGAGGCGTCGGGCAGCGAGTTCCTGGTCCTGTCGATGTGGCGGTCGGCGGCCGAGCACGGGAAGTACCGCGCGGAGCGCGTGGAGCGGCTTTCGCAGCGGGCTGAGACCGAGCTGGACGTGGCGGCGCTGTCGGGGGACGTCGTGGATCTGGAACCGTCCTGGACCGTGTGAGTCACGCGGATGCGGGGGGCTCCGGGGCCGGGGCAGTCTCCCCGGGAGCGTTGAACGCCCCCGCGCGCGCCGCGGCGAGGGCCGCGACGGCCGACTGGTCGGCGAGGGCCGCGTCGACCGGCTCCCGGGTGACGAACAGCCGGAAGAACAGCGGCGCCGATACGGCGCGCACCAACGCGCCCGCGTCGATCCCGGCGGGTGCCTCGCCGCGCTCGACGGCACGCTCGACCAGCGTCTCGCAGCGCGCGAACCGCGTGGTGTAGAAGGCGCGCAGCGCGTCGGCCGCGCGGTCGGACTGGAACGCCGCTGCGACGAAGGCGGTGGGCGCGGCAGCGGCGGCGGGGTCGGTGAAGGACGCGACCACCTCGTGCGCGAGCGCGCGCAGGTCTTCCTCCAGGCTGCCCGTGTCGGGCGGCGACCAGCCGTCCTCGCCGGCCAGGTCGAGGGCGTCGGCGATGAGGCCTTCGAGGTTGCCCCAGCGGCGGTAGAGCGTGGTCTTGTGCACGCCCGAATGCTCGGCGACGTACTCGACGGTCAGCGCGGGGTACCCGTGCTCGGCGAGGCCGGTGATCACGGCGTCACGGACCGCGGCGCGGGTGCGGGCGGTGCGGCCGCCGGGGCGGCGGGTGCCGGGGGCGACAGCGGATTCCTCAATCAATTGCTACTCCTGTTGCGTTAGATGGGTCGAGTGTGTCACACTCGAAGTAATGCAACTTAGATTGCATTTGGTGGCTGTGGTGGCCGCCGGTTTCGTCTTCCCCGTACGCACTGGAGGCGCCCTTGCCCACTCAGATCTCTCTGCACCGCGTGACGAAAAGCCGTGGCGAACGACTGCTGCTCGACGACGTCTCGCTGACCGTGCGCCCCGGTGAACGAA
Source organism: Streptomyces sp. NPDC050504 (assembly GCF_044458065.1). Lineage (NCBI taxonomy): Bacteria > Bacillati > Actinomycetota > Actinomycetes > Kitasatosporales > Streptomycetaceae > Streptomyces > Streptomyces sp. NPDC050504. The sequence goes on from NZ_JBITHO010000013.1 coordinate 86,662, forward strand.
TCGGCATCGTGGGGGAGAACGGCGCGGGGAAGTCCACTCTGCTTCATCTCCTGGCGGGCCTGGAGCGGCCCGACGAGGGGGAGGTGGTCACCGTCGCGGAGCGCGGAGCCGGACTCCTCGCGCAGACGCCCCAACTGCCGGGAGACCGGACCGTCGGCGATGCGATCGACTCGGCCCTCTTCGAACTGCGCGCCATGGAAAGCCGACTGCGCGAGCTGGAAGCCGGACTCGGGGACGGGGACGAGGCCGCGCTCACGGCGTACGGCGATCTGCTCACGGCCTTCGAGCTCCGCGGGGGGTACGAGGCGGACGCCCGCGTCGACAAGGCGATGCACGGCCTCGGGCTCGCCCACATAGACCGGGACCGCGAACTGGGCAGCCTCTCCGGCGGCGAACAGGCGCGCCTCGGCATCGCCTGCCTGATCGCCGCGGCGCCCGAGGTGATGCTGCTCGACGAGCCGACGAACCACCTGGACGAGTCCGCCCTGGACTGGCTCGAAGGCGCCCTGCTGGCTCACGGCGGGACCGTCGTCGCCGTCTCCCACGACCGGATCTTCCTGGAGCGCGTCACCACGGCCGTCCTGGAAGTCGACGCCGACCGCCGCACAGTCGTTCGGTACGGCGGGGGATACGCCGGATACCGCGAAGGGCGGGCCGCCGCGCGCAGGAGGTGGGAGCAGGAGTACGCGGAGTGGTGCGAGGAGACCGCCCGCCTCGAAGAGTTCGCCGCGACCACCGCGCACGGCGTCGCCCCGGGCCGGGGAATGAAGGACAACAACAAGATGGCGTACGACCGGGCGGGCGGCCGGGTCCAGGCATCGGTGTCCGGGAGGATACGCAACGCCCAGGAACGGCTGCGCCGACTGCGCGCCGAGCCCGTGGCCAAGCCGCCCCGTCCGCTGCGGTTCGCCGCCCGGCCCCTGGCGGGCAGCACCGCGGGAGAGCTCGTCGCGCTGCGCGACGTGCGCGTCGGCGACCGGCTCGCGGTACGGGAGCTGACGGTGGGCGCGGGCGAGAAGCTGCTCGTCCACGGGGGGAACGGCGCCGGCAAGTCCACGCTCCTGCGACTCATGGCGGGCGTGCTCGACCAGGACGGAGGCAGCGTCGTGCGCAGGGGCGGCATCGGCTTCCTGGCCCAGGAGATACCCGTCCACCGGCCGGCGGAGCGCGTGCTCGCGGCCTTCGGACGAGGACTGGCGCTCACCGAGGACGAGCAGGCCGAACTGCTCCTCTCCTTCGGACTGTTCCGCCCCCGCGACCTCTCCGTGCCCGTGGGCTCCCTCTCCGCGGGGCAGCGCAGGCGGCTCGCCCTCGCCCGGCTGCTGGCCCGCCCCGCCGACCTGCTGCTCCTCGACGAACCGGCCAACCACCTCGCACTCGGCCTGGTCGAAGAGCTGGAAGAGGCGCTGGAACAGTGGACCGGTGCGCTGGTGGTCGTCTCCCACGACCGACTGCTGCGGCGCCGCTTCACCGGAAACATCCGCCGGATGGAGTCCGGACAACTGCTCGATTGAGCCGGATTCGATCTAGGGTCGTGGCATGGCACGACCGAGGCGCATCGTCCTCGTCCGGCACGGAGAGTCGGAGGGCAATGCCGATGACACGGTGTACGAGCGAGAACCCGACCACGCCCTGAGGCTCACCGCGACCGGATGGGCGCAGGCGGAGCGGACGGGGGCGCAGCTGAGAGAAGCGTTCGGAACGGAGCGGGTCAGCGTCTACGTCTCGCCCTACCGCCGGACGCACGAAACGTTCCGGGCATTCGGACTGGACCCCGCGCTGGTGCGGGTCAGAGAGGAGCCGCGACTGCGCGAGCAGGACTGGGGAAACTGGCAGGACCGGGACGACGTACGGCTCCAGAAGGCGTACCGCGACGCCTACGGACACTTCTTCTACCGGTTCGCCCAGGGGGAATCGGGAGCGGACGTGTACGACCGGGTCGGAGCGTTCCTGGAAAGCCTCTACCGCAGCTTCGAGGCCCCCGACCATCCGCCGAACGTCCTGCTGGTCACCCACGGTCTCACCATGCGGCTGTTCTGCATGCGCTGGTTCCACTGGACGGTGGCGGACTTCGAGTCGCTCTCCAACCCGGGCAACGCGGAAACGCGCACCCTGCTGCTCGGCGAGGACGGCCGTTACGCGCTTGACCGGCCGTTCGAGCGCTGGCGGACCCCGGAGCCGTACGGCGTCACCGGATAGAGTGGCTGGGCGATGACCGCTGACTACTCTCCCGAACGGCGCTTCGAACGCGCTCTGGACAGCCTGCGCGGACTGTCCGTAGGGGACGCCCTGGGCTCCCAGTACTTTGTTCCCGTCAACTATCCCCTGCTCAAGCGGCGCGAAGTGCCGCAGGGCCCCTGGCAGTGGACCGACGACACCGAGATGGCCTGCTCCGTGCTGGCCGTGCTCGCCGCCCATGACCGCATCGACCAGGACGCGCTCGCCCGCTCCTTCGCCGAGCACCACGACTTCGACCGGGGCTACGGTCCCGCGGTGAACCGCATGCTCCGGCTGGTCAGGGAGGGTGGCGACTGGCGGGAGCTGGCCGCCGCGCTCTTCAACGGGCAGGGCTCGTGGGGCAACGGCTCCGCGATGCGGATCGCCCCGCTCGGCGCCTGGTACGCGGACGACCCGGAGCAGGCCACGCACCAGGCCGAGATCTCCTCGTACACCACCCACCAGCACCGCGAGGCCGTCGTGGGCGCCATGGCCGTGGCCGCCGCGGCGGCGCTCGCCGCCGATCCGGCGGGCCCGCCGGAACCCGCCGCACTGCTCGACGGCGTGATCGCGCTCGTGCCGCGCAGCGCGGTGACGGCCGGGCTGCGCCGGGCGAAGGACATGCTCGACTACGACGACGCGGGCACCGTCGCCGCCGTACTCGGCAACGGACGCAGGACGAGCGCGCACGACACCGTGCCGTTCGCCCTCTGGTCCGCCGCGCGGTCGCTCGGGGACTTCGAGGGTGCCTTCTGGGCCACTGCCCAGGCAGGCGGCGACGTCGACACGACGTGCGCCATCGTCGGCGGCGTGCTCGGCGGCAGCCCGGTCGGTGCCCCTCCCGCGGCCTGGCTGGAGCAGACCGAGGCACTGCCGGAGTGGGCGTCCGCGCGAGTGGTGTGAGCACGGTCCGACCGGACTGACCCGGACCGGGGCCCGGACTGACCAGGTCCGGGGCCCGCTGCGGGGCCCGGACCGGAGCCGTCGGCACTGTCACGGTCCCGCCACAGCTGTCGTCAGGGGCATCGGCAGCCGGGGCTCCCCGGAATACGCTGACGGCCACACCGCCGTGATGATCATGGTCGGCGTGCGTCGAACGGAAAGCCGGGGCCTGCGCGCGCGGGCCGTACGCGGGGCCCGGCCGGGAGGGGCTCCGTGTCAGAAACACCGTCCGCGTCATCCGCGTCATCGTCGTCGTCCGCGTCGTCGCCAGAGCGGTCGCCAGAGCCGTCGCCACCCGGGGCAACGCCGTCCGACGCGTCGGCCCCAGTTCCAGCGCCCCCTGCCGCACCGGTGCTCGGATCGCTGCCGGTCGCGCCGCCGTTGCCGCAGAGCCAGGGGGGCGGCGGGCCGGAGAATCCCTTCCGGCCGTCGGGCACGGCCGGACAAGGGGAAGCCCCCGTCTCCTGGGTGGCCGGGCTCAGGCCCGCCCCGCCCGCCTTGATACCCGGCACCGCCCTCTGGGCGGCTCTCGCCACCGGCCTGCTCGCCGCCGTGCTGCTCTCCGAGGGCGGACTGGGCGTGAACCTGCTGATCGTCGCGGTTCCCGCAGCCGTCGGCGCGTTCTTCGCGGCGCGTGCGGCCGGGCGCCGCCTCCGTCCCTGGACTTTCGTCTGGGCCGTCGGCGGACTGGGTCTCCTCGCCGTTCCCGCCCTGCGCGACGCGGGCTGGCCGACCTTCCTCGCGGTCGTCTCCGCGCTGGCCCTCGGTTCTCTGGCGCTGCACGGCGGGCGCAACTGGCCCGGGGTGCTCCTGGGCTCGGTCGGCCTGGTCGACTCGCTCGGCTCGGGCGCCGTCTGGGGCTGGCGCGGACTGCGGGACCGTACGAAGGAACCGCGCGGCGGCTGGGGCCGCTTCGTGCGCCCCGCCCTGGTGGCGGTCGGACTGCTGGTGGTGTTCGGCGCGCTGTTCGCCGGAGCGGACGCCGCCTTCGCCGACCTCCTGGGCAGCCTCGCCCCCGACGTGTCGATGGACGACAGCCCCTGGAGGGCGCTGCTCTTCCTGGCGGGGCTGGTCGGTGCTCTGGCGGCCGCGCGCACCGCTGCGGCGCCGGTGCGCTGGGACCGGATCAAGACGCGCGAGGGGCGCGCCCGGGGCCGGATGGAATGGGCACTTCCGCTGGTGGTGCTGGACGCGCTGTTCGCGGTGTTCATCGCCGTACAGCTCGCCGTGCTCTTCGGCGGGTACGACAAGGTCCTGGAGAAGACCGGGCTGACGTACGCGGAGTACGCCCGGCAGGGCTTCTGGCAACTGCTCTGCGCCACCCTCCTCACGCTGCTGGTGATCGCCCTCGCGCTGCGCTGGGCGCCGCGCTCGGACCCCCGCGACCGCACGCTGGTGCGGGTCGTGCTCGGCGTGCTGTGCGTACTGACCCTGGTCGTGGTCGTATCGGCGCTGCGCCGCATGGAGCTGTACGTTGACGCGTACGGGCTGACCAGGCTGCGCGTCTCGGTGGCCGCGATGGAGATCTGGCTCGGCGTGGTGCTCCTGTTGATCATCGGCGCCGGAATCCTCGGAGCGCGCCGCCTGCCCCAGGTGATCGCCGCCAGTGCCGCGGCCGCCGTGCTCGCATTCGGGCTGCTCTCGCCGGACGCGCTGGTCGCGGAGCAGAACGTACAGCGGTACGAGCGCGCCGCCGCGAAGGGCGAGGGCGCGGAGAAGATCGACCTCTCGTACCTCAGGGGTCTGTCCGCGGACGCGGTCCCGGCGCTCGACCGGCTGCCCGAGCCGCTCCGCTCCTGCGCGCTCAGCGGGATCAAGGGCCGACTGGGCGACGACGACCCCTGGTACGCCATGAGTCGGGGCGAGGCGAGGGCGCGGGAGATCTTCGAGGAGCGGGGAGTCGACCCGTACACCTATGGCTGCGAGACGGGCGGAGAGCGCGGCGGTTTCGAGGGCGAGTACGAGGAGGAGGGCGAGTACGAGGTGCCCGAGGGGGAGTTCGGCCGCTGAGCCGGACCGGACTGGATCGGACCGGGGTGCCGGACCGGGGCGCCGGGCGGGGGCCTGAGGCCGTGCGCTGCACCCGACGAGACCGTTGCGCCGCTCGTACCTCCCGTACCGCTCGTGCGACTCGGTCCGCATGGCACATCCCGTACGGCACATCCCGTGCGGACCGAGTCACCGGCTACGCGCCGGGCGCCGACGCCTTTCCGCTCAGCGCCTCCAGGTCGCTCTTGCGCACCCGGATCACCAGCACCGCCGTCAGCAGGGCGAGGGCCACCATTCCGACAGCCGCGACGAAGGACGTGGAGATGCCCTGCGTGAGCACCTCGTGTCCCCAGGGCGCGGGCATTTCGCCGGTCTTGGTGAACTCCGCCTTCTGCTCGGGCGTCGCCTGTTCCATGAAGGCGCGGCCCTGTTCCCTGCCCTCGTCGCGGCTCGCGGTGCCGAATACCGTGACCAGGATGGAGAGGCCGAGCGAACCGCCCACCTGCTGCGTTGCGTTGAGCAGTCCCGAGGCGGCGCCCGCCTCGTGCTGCTCGACCCCGGAGACCGCGGTGAGCGTGAGCGTGACGAAGTTCAGACCCATGCCGAAGCCGAAGAGGATCATGGGCCCGAGCACGCCGCCCGCGAAGGAGCTCTCGCGGGAGATGAACGTCAGCCAGAAGAGCCCGATCCCGGTGATCGCGGATCCCGTGACCATGAAGGGTTTGGGACCGAGGACCGGCAGGAGGCGCTGGGAGAGCCCGGCCCCCACGGCGATGGCGACGGTCACCGGCAGGAACGCCAGACCCGACTGGATCGGGCTGTAGTCGAGCACGTTCTGCACGAAGAGAACGATGAAGAAGAACATTCCGAACATGGCCGCGGCCAGGCTCAGCATGATGATGTACGTACCCGATCGATTCCGGTCGGCGAACATCCTGAGCGGAGTGATGGGCTCCTTGGCCCGCGACTCGATGACCGCGAACGCCGCGAGCAGCACCACCGCCGCACCGAAGGAACCCAGAGTCAGCGAGTCCTTCCAGCCCTCCTCCGACGCCCGGATGAACCCGTACACCAGCGAGGCCATGCCCGCCGTCGACGTCAGCGCCCCGGAGATGTCGAAGCGTCCCGGGTGTTTGCGCGACTCGCTGATGTAGACCGGCGTCAGCGCGGCGATCAGAATGCCGATCGGCACGTTGACGAAGAGCACCCAACGCCAGTCCAGCCACTCGGTGAGCATCCCGCCGAGCAGCAGTCCGATGGCTCCACCGCCCGCCGAAACGGCGGCGAACACGCCGAACGCGCGGTTTCGTTCGGGTCCTTCGGGGAACGTCGTGGTGATCAGCGCGAGCGAGGTGGGCGACGCGATCGCGCCTCCGACGCCCTGGAGCGCGCGGGCCGCGAGCAACTGCCAGGGCTCTTGCGCCAGTCCGCCGAGCAGCGAGGCGATCGTGAAGACGATGATTCCGGCCATGAAGACCCGGCGGCGTCCGAGGATGTCACCAGCCCGGCCGCCGAGCAGCAGCAGACCGCCGAAAGTGAGGGTGTACGCGCTGAGCACCCACGAGAGGTCCGTCGTCGAGAACTTGAGCGCGTCCTGAATGTGGGGAAGGGCGATGTTCACAATGGTGGCATCCAGGACCACCATGAGCTGGCAGGCCGCGATGACGGTGAGGGCGATTCCCGGACGCCCTTCTCTGCGGGCAGCGCCCGCCTCGCGAGGTTCGTCTAATTGAGAGGTTGACACCATGGATCCCCCACCGGCGGTTTAGTGAACGGAGCCGTTCACTGTTGCGTCAACGGTAGTGATTCCCCTTCAGTGAACGCAAGCGTTCACTGAAGCTGCCGCAGCGGAGTCGCCGCAGCGGCGCCGCACGGTCGCCGCCGGACCAACTATTCGCGCACGATGGAGAGTTGCTGATGATCAAGTCGCACCAGTCGGCCGCCGCCCGGCCGCATCCGGTGTCCCTGCGCCGCAGAGGCCCCGTACTGGAGCGGGCGATCCTCGAATCCGCCCTGGAACAACTGAGCACGGTCGGCTGGCACGGGCTCACCATGGAGGGCGTCGCTTCCGGGGCCCAGACCGGCAAGGCCGCCGTGTACCGGCGCTGGCCGTCCAAGGCCGACCTCGTCGCGGACGCCCTGCGGGCCGGCTTTCCGGACCTCGACGTGGCCCCCGACCACGGCAGCATCCGCGAGGACCTCTACCAGCTCTGCCGTCGCACCCGCGACGCGATGCTCTCCCGGTCCGGATCCGCCCTCCGCTCGGTCATTCACGAATGCGACGGCGCCACGGCCGAACGGCTCCACGGGCTGATCGTCACCGGGGTCATCGAACCCTCGACGAGGCTCTTCAAGGAAGTGGTGCAGCGCGGAATCGGCCGTGGGGACGTGCGCTCCGACATCGCGGGCGAGCTGATCTTCGACGTGATCCCCGGAATCATGATGTACCGCACCAAGGTGTGCGGCAGCGAATGGCCGGACGAGGAGCTCGCGGAGATGGTCGACCAGGTGATGCTGCCGCTCCTCAGGCCCGCGCGCGCCTGAGGCCCTCGTGGGGAGGGGGCCGGGACTCGCCGGAGGGGCGGTGTCGGCCCTTCCGGTGTGCCTCCCGGTGTGCGTTCAGGGCGGTCCGTGGACCCGCGCGGGCGGCCCGTCGTACGGGCCCTCGCCCCCTGTCTCCGGACTTTCCGAAGGCTTCGCGGACACCCAGTGCCATCCCGGGGTGTCGCGGGCGGGGTCTGTCGGCGTACCCTGTCTGGCGCCATGCCGTACGAACCACCTACGCACACCGTCGAGCGCTCACTTCGCGCTACCACCGGGGCCAAGATCGTCGCCGGTGTCGACGAGGTCGGACGCGGTGCGTGGGCCGGGCCGGTCACGGTGTGCGCAGCCGTCACCGGACTGCGCCGACCCCCCGCTGGACTCACCGACTCCAAGCTGATCAGCGCCAAGCGCCGCACGGAGCTCGCCGAAGAGCTCCGTGGGTGGGTCACCGCCTACGGCCTCGGGCACGCGTCGCCCGAGGAGATCGACGACCTCGGAATGACCGCCGCGCTTCGGCTCGCCGCGGTGCGCGCGCTGGAGGAACTTCCGGTGCGGCCCGACGCGGTGATCCTGGACGGCAAACACGACTACCTCGGAGCACCCTGGCAAGTCCGTACGGTCATCAAGGGCGACCAGTCCTGCATCGCGGTCGCGGCCGCCTCGGTCATCGCCAAGGTGCACCGCGACACGATGATGGCCGAGCTGGGGGTGGCCGATGGGGGCGCGGGGGCCGGTTCCGCGGGAGCGGGCGACTACGCCGACTTCGCCTTCGCGGCCAACGCCGGATACCCGTCACCCGTGCACAAGGCGGCACTGGAAGAGCTCGGACCGACGCCGTACCACCGGCTGTCCTGGTCCTACCTCGACGCCCTGCCCCAGTGGCGCCACCTCAAGAAGACCCGGATCTCGGCCGAGGCCGCCGCACTGGAAAGCGGGGGCCAACTCGGCTTCGACTTCTGACCGCGCGTACGCCGTACGCGCCCACAGCCACCCGCCGACGCCTCTCGTGCCGGCGGTTGATAGACATCCACCCATGCCTCTCATACCCGAGGAGTCTCAGATTCACGAGAGCGCCCAGGGGCCCCGCGCAACTCCGGCCGTCGGCCGCACCGCGTCGACCCCCCGTCCCGTACCCGGTCCGCGTCCTGTACCCGGTCCGCGTTCCGCGGCCACGCCGCGCCCCGGCACCCCCAAGCCCGGTCCCGCCAGGCCCGCGCCTCCGGAGAAACGTTCCGAGCCGCAGATCCAACTGGTTCCCTCATCCGCCGAAGGCGCCGTCGACGCAGCCGAGGAAGCGGTCGACACGCTGCTCGACTCCGGTCGGGCAGCGGGCGACGTCCTGGTGCTGACCACCGGTGAGCCGCACCCGTGGGCAGCACACGAGCTGTCCTTCGGCGAGGCTTCCTACTGGGCCCAGCACGAAGCGGGTGACGACGTCTTCTTCGCCGACATCGCCTCGGTGGACCGGGCCAAGACCCGGCCCGTCGTTGTTGTCGCGGTCAACGGCGGCGATGCCGACGACACTGCCCGTACCCTGCCGGCCGCGCTGCGCCGCGCGGGCTCGCTGCTGATCGTCTGCGGCGACCCCGAGCGGATCAACGCCGCGCTCGGCGCGAGCGTCTGACCCACGGCCCGGCACCGCGCCGGACCGTACGCACGGCCGTGAGCCGACCGCGCCGCCCACTCCCGGGCGGACGGTCGGCGCACGGCCGTCGCCGCATGTACGGGCGGCGGCGCGCGGTGCGCGTCCATGCGCGCGGCGAGACTCCGGACCGGACGGTCGGGCAGACCGTCAGACCAGACCATCGCGCAGACCGTCAGACCAGACCGTCGCGCAGGCGCAGGAGTCGCGACCGCGGTCGGGGCCGCTGTGCGGTGCTCAGCGGGCCGCCGTGCGCCGCAGCGCCTCGCGCGCGCCACCGCCGGTGCGGACCGGCAGCGGATCGGGCTCGGCCAGGGCGTCGGCCAAAGCAGAGGGGCGGCTGTCCGAACTCGGGCTGCGTCCCCCGCGCCCCTCGCCGAGCACCTGCCAGCCGCCGCGCGTCAGCGTGATGTACGCGCCGCAGCGCAGCCCGTGCAGGGTGCAGGCGTCTCGCAGCCCCCACATCCAGGCCCCGTCCTCTTCGGTCCAGCGCTCGTCGCCCTCGCGGCAGTAGAGCAGGACCGCGGTACGCACCGGGGTGCGGCGCCGCAGGTCGTGCGGGATGACCCGGCGCAGATGGGCCAGGAGGGCGTTGCGGAACTCCCAGCCGTCCACGGGCGCCGAGCGACGGGCGAACGACGCGCTGGCGGCGAGCCGTTCCTCGTGGTCCAGCACGGCGACGACCGCGGTGGCGGGAGTCGGCCGGTGCCTGGCGTGCAGCCCGCTGACGACCTCGCGCGGGTTGCGCAGCAGCGGGATCCCCGCGGCAGCCCACTCGGCGGGTTCCAGCATCCTGGCAAGGCGGTTGGCGGAGTCGGCGGAGACCGACCTGGAGGTGGCGGACGGAACGAATCCGAGGGTCACGGTCCTCCCTTCGCATACACGCCCACAGTGCGGGCAGGGGCGGGTGAGGGCGCGCCGCGGCACAGCCCTTGCGGACCGCGAACGGACCGTGCGGGGAGCGATTCCCAATTCTTCCTGCCCCACCGGCAAGCGGCAACGAGCAATTGGTGCAACTGACTGTTATCTGCGGGTATGACACTCATATCCCTGCCCAGAACTGTCCCTGGTGACGCGTTCTCTCACCCCTGTACGGCGAGGACCAGCGGAAACACCCCCTCCGCTCCAGCCCGACGGAGCAGCCGCGCGGCCACCGCGAGCGTCCAGCCGGTGTCCGAGTAGTCGTCGACGAGCAGGACGGGTCCCCCTGCCGAGGCCACGGCCTCGGCCAGTTGGGGCGGCACCGTGAACGCCTCGTGCAGGGCGCGGACCCGCTGGGCGCTGTTGCTCCGGGAGATCCTGACGTCCTCGGCGTACGGGGCGTGCGCCACGGCACCGAGCAGTGGCATCCGGCCCACCTCGGCGATCCTGGCACCCAGTGACTCGATGAGCACCGGCCTGCGGTGCGAGGCGACCGTGACGATCCCGGCCGGTCGGCGCGGGGCGTCGGGGGCCCCGGACGCCCAACCGCCGGGACCCTTGGCCCAGTCGGCGAGCACGCTCACCACGGCGCCCACCACGTCGTCGGGCACCGGCCCGTCCTGCGACTGGTCGGCGAGCATGGGGCGCAGCCGATTGCCCCAGCCGATGTCCGAGAGCCGCCCGAGCGCCCGCCCGGCGAATACCTGCTCGCGCTCCGGGATGCGGCCCTTGAGGTCGACGCCTACCGCGGGGAGTCCCGTCGGCCACATCTTGCGCGGCTCGACGTCCACGCCCGGCCTGCCCAGTTCACCGCGGGCGGCGTCCAGCGCGGCGGCCGACACCCGATCGCTGTACCTGGCCCCCGCGCAGTTGTCGCAGCGCCCGCACGGCGCGGCCTGCTCGTCGTCGAGCTGGCGGCGCAGGAACTCCATGCGGCAGCCGCTCGTCGTCGCGTACTCGCGCATCGCCTGCTGCTCGGCGGAGCGTTGCCGCGCCACCCAGGCGTACCGCTCGGTGTCGTACACCCAGGGCTGTCCCGTGGCGGTCCAGCCGCCCTTGACCCGGTGCACCGCACCGTCCACGTCGAGGACCTTGAGCATGGTCTCCAGGCGGGTGCGCCGCAGCTCGACCAGGGGTTCGAGCGCGGGCAGCGACAGCGGCCTGTCGGCGTGCGCCAGCACGTCCAGAGTGCGCCGCACCTGCTCTTCGGGAGGGAACGCGACCGAGGCGAAGTACTGCCAGATCGCTTCGTCCTCCTTGCCCGGCAGCAGCAGCACCTCCGCGTGCTCCACCCCGCGCCCCGCGCGTCCCACCTGCTGGTAGTAGGCGATCGGTGAGGACGGCGAACCCAGGTGGACCACGAAACCGAGGTCGGGCTTGTCGAAGCCCATCCCGAGCGCGGACGTGGCGACGAGGGCCTTGACGCGGTTGGCCTGGAGGTCGTCCTCCGCCTGCTGCCGGTCGGCGTTCTCGGTCCGTCCCGTGTACGACGCGACGGTGTGCCCGCACTGCCGCAGGTACGCCGTGACCTCCTCGGCCGCCGCGACGGTCAGGGTGTAGATGATTCCCGAGCCAGGCAGCTCCTTGAGGTGGTCCGCCAGCCAGGCCAACCGGCTCGCGGCGTCCGGCAGCCGCAGCACTCCGAGGCTCAGGCTCTCCCGGTCCAGCGGCCCGCGCAGCACCAGCGCGTCGGTTCCGACGCCGGTGCCCAGCTGGTCCGCGACGTCCGCGGTGACCCGGGCGTTGGCCGTGGCCGTCGTGGCGAGGACCGGGACGTCGGGCGGCAGGTCGGCGAGCATGGTGCGCAGACGGCGGTAGTCGGGCCGGAAGTCGTGGCCCCAGTCGGAGATGCAGTGCGCCTCGTCGACCACGAGCAGCCCCGTGGCGGCGGAGAGCGCGGGCAGCACCTGGTCGCGGAAATCGGGGTTGTTGAGCCGTTCGGGGCTCACCAGGAGGACGTCGACGTCGCCCGCCGCGACCTCGGCCTGGACGGTCTCCCACTCCTCGGTGTTCGAGGAATTGATGGTCCTGGCCCGGATCCCGGCACGCGCCGCCGCGTCGACCTGGTTGCGCATGAGCGCGAGCAGCGGCGACACGATCACGGTCGGGCCCGCGCCTCCCGCGCGCAGCAGCGAGGTCGCGACGAAGTACACCGCGGACTTGCCCCAGCCGGTCCGCTGCACGACCAGCGCTCTGCGCTTGTCGGCGACGAGGGCCTCGATGGCCCGCCACTGGTCCTCGCGCAGCCGAGCGGTTCCCGTGGGATCGCCGACGAGGCGGGCGAGCACGGCGTCGGCCGAGGCCCTGAGCGCGGCCCGGTCCGCGGGAGCGCCCGTGCCCTCGCGGCCGTCGGGGGCCGGGGAGCCCGAGGGGTCGACGGGCGTCTCGGGGACTGCGGGAGCCGAGGGGTCTGCGTTGGTCATGCCCCCATGCAACCCGATGGGACTGACAAAGCGCGAACGGCCGTCCGAGCCTGTGGATAACGTTATCCACAGGGGTGGCGGGGTCGGTGCGGGTCGCGGGACGGTCTTGCCATGAACCAGCACCACGACTCGACGAACCAGCACCACGACTCGGCGAACCAGCACTACGACTCGACCGAAGCGACCGACGAACAGCGGATCACCCTGCGCGGCCCCGCCGAACTCGCCGACGCGCTCCCGTACATTCTGGGCTTCCACCCGACGGACTCCGTCGTTCTCGTCGCGCTCCACGGCTCGCGCGGCCGTTTCGGCGGGCGTGTGAGGCTCGGCATCCCCGAATCGCCGCGCGAGTGGTCGCCCGTCGCCGAGCAGCTCGCCGAGTGCCTGATCGGGGAGAGCGGGCGCCGCGGCTCCCGGCCCGACGGCATCGTCGTGTTCCTCTGCCAGGACCCTGCGCGGGACGCGTCGGCCCGACAGGTCATGGAGCGTCTGCGCCCCTTCGCCCAGCGGCTGCGGACGGCCTGCGGCGCGCTCGACGTCCCCGTCTACGAGGCGATCTGCATTTCAGGCGGCCGTTTCTGGTCGTACTGCTGCCCCGACAGCCGCTGCTGCCCGGCCGACGGCCGACCGCTTGAGCTTCCGGGAACGACGGTCATGGCGGCGGCCGCCGCGTACGCGGGCATCCAGGTGCGCGGGACGCTGCGGGACATGGAGGCGCGGCTCGCTCCGCGCCAGGGGGCCGAGGCACAGGACCAGCAGAGGGCGCTCGACGACGTGGCGGCGCAGTTGCTGCCCCGGACGCTGCTGGTGGACGGCGGCTGGGAGCGGACCCGCAGCGAGACGCTGGAGCTGTGCCGGGCGGTGATGCGACGACTGGAGCGGTCTCGGGGAGGGGACGGCACCACGGACGCCGTGGACTTCACGGATGCGGGGAAGCCACCGGGCGCGAGCGGTACGCCGGGTGGGGGAGCGGGCACGGGAGCGGGCGGCGACGTGGCCCGAGACGCCGAGGACGACTGGCTGATCACCGACGACGAGGCGGCACGCATGATCTGCGGCCTCCAGGACCGGGTGACGCGCGACAAGGCGGCGCGGTGGATGGAAGGAACGGAAGCGGCGCCCGCGCTGCGACTCTGGCGGGCGCTCTCGCGCCGCTGCGTCGGCCCGTACCTTGAGTACGCGGCCGCCCCGCTCAGCCTGGCTGGATGGGTGGCCTGGTCGTCGGGCGACGAGCCGGAGGCGCGGATCGCCCTCGGGCTCGCGCTGCGCGCCGATCCGGAGTACCACTTCGCCCAGCTGCTCCACCAGGCGTGCAACCAGGGTCTGGACCCGGAGCAACTGCGGAACTGCCTGCGGGACGAGACCGACGGCGCCCTCCCCGATGCGGAGCGGCCCAGGCGGCGACTGCGGACGCGAGTGCGCCGGAGCGTCGGCGAGCGGACCAGTGGCGAGCGGACCAGTGGCGAGCGGACCAGTGGCGAGCGGGCCAGCGGCGGGGAGCCTGCCCGCATCGGGGGCGCGAGCGAGGGTGTGGCTGGGGGCGTGACAGAGAGCGTGACAGAGGACGTGACAGAGGGCGCGGTCGGTGGTGCGACCGGCGGCACGGCTCGTGCCGAGGGCCCGGTCCGGACGCGGGCTCCTCGGGCGAAGGGAGTCGGCACGCGGGAGCCCAACACGCGCGGACCCGGTTCACGGGAAGCCGGGAAGCGCCGTCCTGCCACCTCGCCAGACGCCTCCGACGCAGCGCCCCGGCGCCGCACACGGACGGACCGGCAGACCGGCCGTCCCGGCGGAGGGGCCGGGAAATGAGCGGCGTGCGACACACGGGAGCCGTGACCAGGCGCCGGGTGCCGACGTTCACCTGTACGGCGGAGCCGCTCGCCGCGCGCCACCGCGTCCGTCACGGCTGTCCGGAGCGCACAGAAGGCACAGGAGACCACCCATGGCCCCCATCGTCCCCGGCCAGAACCCTCGCCCGGGGAGCCCATCGGCCGCACAACCGCCCCCGCACCCCGGGGGGCGCCCGCCCGAAGGCGCCGGTTCCGCACCGCCCGCAGGCCCCCGCCAGGCCGAGCTGCCCCCGGCCCACCGCGCCCTCAGCTGCGTCGCCCTCCCCTGGGTGGTGCTCTCCGCCGAGCACGGACAGCTCACCGGACAAGGCCTGGACGGCTTCTACCTGTCGGGCAGGCGCCTGCTGTCCCGCTGCCAGCTGCGGATCGCCGGACGCGAACCGGTCGCCGTGCAGAGCAGATCGGTCACGGCGGAGCGGGTCAGGTTCCTGTCCGTGGTGCGCACTCCGGGCGCTCAGGGCCCCGACCCTGAGGTCGGCGTCGAGCGGCTGCGGGACGCCGAGGGCATCGAGCGGATCACCCTGCGCAATTCGTCGCCCCGCCCCCTCAGGCTCCCCGTGGAGATCGCCCTCGGCACGGACCTGGCGGATCTGGCCGCAATCGCCGGAGGCAGGACCGGGCCCGAACTCTCCGCGGGAGTCCACGACTCCGGCATGCGCTGGTCGACTGGGGACGCACTTGCGGTGGTCACCGCCGAACCGTCGCCGCAGTCCGTACTGGCCTCGGCCGGGCTGTTGCGCTGGGAAGTGGAGCTGGCGCCCGGCGGAACCCACACCATCGAACTGCGGATCCGCTCCGACCGTCCCGTGCGGCCGGTCGGCAAGTCCGGCGGCGGGCTGCCCGCCGATACGACGGCCGACGGCGACGACCCCAGAGTGGGACCCCTGCTGAAGGGCTGCGTCGACGACCTGCGCGGACTGCTGCTGCGCGCACCGGGCCATCCGACGGACGTGATCCCCGCCGCAGGGGTGCCCTGGCGCTGCGGAGTGGCCCCGGCCGAGGCGCTCTGGACCGCGCGCATGACCCTGCCCCTGGGCACCAGACTCGCCGCGGCCACTCTGAGGCTGCTCGCCCGCACCCAAATCCTGGCCGCGGGAGCGGATTTCGGCCGCATCCCCGGGCCGTTCCGGGACGCGGGCCCGTACCTCCCGCCCAGTTGTACGGGAATCGAGGCCACGCTCGCCTTTCCCGCGGTGCTCGCGGAAGCCAGGCGCTGGGGGCTGCCGGACCAGGAGGTCGCAGAACTGCTGCCCGCGGCCGAGCGCTGTCTGCACTGGCTGCGTTCCTCGGCCGGTCCCGACGGGCTGCTGCGGGAGCAGGGGCCCGGAGGACCGCAGCGCGCCGAGACCCAGGCCCACGCCCACCGCGCGGCGCTGCTCGGTGCCGATCTGCTCGACGACTGCGGGGGCCGGGGCGGCGTGGGGACGGGAGGCGTCGCCGACCCCGTGGCCTGGCGGGAATGGGCCACAGCGCTGCGCCGTACGTTCCGGGAGGCGTTCTGGATCGAGGACCGGGCGGGGGGCCGTCCGGCCGCGGCCCGTACGGCGAACGGGGCGCAGGTGCCGCACCTCGGCGGATGGGCGGCCCATCTGCTCGACACCGGTCTGCTGGGCGCGGGCCGGTTCGCCCCCGGGCTGCTGGACAAGGTGCGGGCCGAGCAGGTGGCCAGGCTGCTGGGCGGGCCCGCGATGGACTCGGGATGGGGCCTGCGCAGCCTCGGGGCGAAGGAGCCGGGACACAATCCGTTCGGGCACCGCGCGGGGGCGGTACGGGTGCACGAGACGGCGGTGGCCGTCGCCGGTCTCGCCGCGGCAGGGTTCGAGAAGGAGGCGGGGGCGCTGCTGCGCGGGGCGCTCGACGCGGCCGAGGCGTTCGGCCATCGGCTGCCGGAGATGTACGCGGGGGAGCAGCGCACGGCGGGCGGCGCCCCGGCGCCGCACCCGGCGGCCTGCCGCCCGGCGGCCCTGGCGGCCGCCGCCGGGATCCAGCTGCTCACCGTGCTCGCGGGCATCCGCCCCGACGCCCCCGCGGGTACGGTCGCGCTGGCCCCGATGCGGTCGGCTCCGCTGGGCGCGGTGCAGTTCAGCGGATTGCGCGTCGCGGGCGAGCCCTTCGCGGTCAGGGTCAGCAGGCTCGGCCTCGGCATGGTCGAGGAGGCGGCGGGACGGCTCCAGTTGGGAGTCTGACTCCGGACCGTCTGACTCCGGACCATGCGAAGGGAGTGTTTATCGTCAGGCAGACGACTATGATCGCTCCATGTCTCCCTACGACCCGTCGGCCTTTCCGCCCTTCGCCGTCACCGTCGACCTGGTCGTGCTCACCGTGCGCCGTCACGCCCTGTGCGCCTTGGTCGTGCGCCGTGGCGAGCAGCCGTTCCAGGGCCGCTGGGCGCTGCCGGGCGGCTTCGTCAAGGCGGACGAGGACCTGGGCGTCGCTGCGGCGCGCGAGCTCAGCGAGGAGACCGGGCTGTGCGCCCACGACCCGGCGGCCCCCGTAGCGGAGAACGGCGCGCACCTGGAGCAGTTGGCGACCTACGGCGACCCCGAGCGCGATCCCCGCATGCGGGTCGTCAGCGTCGCGCACCTCGCCCTCGCCCCCGACCTTCCGGCGCCCCGCGCGGGCGGCGACGCGCACAGCGCGCGCTGGGCGCCCGTGGAGGACCTGCTCGGGCAGGAGGGCGCCTTCGGCCGCGAGGACGAGCAGCAGGCGCCGCTCGCCTTCGACCACGCCCAGATCCTGGGCGACGGCGTCGAGCGGGCCCGCTCCAAGATCGAGTACTCCTCGCTGGCCACCGCCTTCTGCCCGCCCGAGTTCACGGTCGGGGAACTGCGGAGGGTGTACGAAGCGGTCTGGGGCGTCGCCCTCGACCCCCGCAACTTCCACCGCAAGGTGACCGGCACGCCCGGCTTCCTGGTCCCGGCGGGCGGCACCACCACCCGGCAGGGCGGCCGCCCCGCACAGCTCTTCAGGGCCGGCGGCGCGACCCTCCTCAACCCGCCGATGCTGCGCCCCGAGGTCTGAGCCGGAGCGGCAGCACCCCGGCGGCGGAGCGGCGTCGCGCTGCCGGTTCCGTACGCACGCGGTGACACCCTCAGCCCCGTGCTGCATCAAATGCCGGATATGTCGCGTTATCTTGCTGCGGTACCCACCTGCCGCCGAGCGGTCTCACCTCCCGCGAGAGAAGCGATGCGATGCTCCAGGCCATCGGACTGACCAGCGCCCCCCGCCGAGGACTCCCACCGGTCGTGGACGATCTGACCTTCGACGCCCGACCCGGTCGGGTCACCGCCCTCCTCGGTGCCGCCTGCTCGGAGACGAGCACGGCCCTCAGGCTGATGCTCGAACTCGAACCGGGCCGGGGCGTCACGTACTTCAAAGGGCGCCCCCTGCACCGCATCGCCCACCCGGCCCGCGAAGTGGGCGTGCTGCTCGGGGACGTGCCGGGCCACCCCGCCCGAACGGTCCGCGGCCAGCTCCGCATGCTCTGCGCCGCCGCCGGGGTCCCCGCGTCACGCGCCGACGAACTGCTGGAGGTCGTCGGCCTCGCCGGGCTCGGCCACCAGCGCCTCGGCGTGCTCTCGCTCGGCATGGACCGCAGGCTCGGCCTGGCGTCCGCGCTGCTGGGCGATCCGCACACCCTCGTGCTCGACGACCCGGCGAAGGGGCTCTCGCCCCGCGAACTCGGTTGGCTGTACGGGCTGCTGCGCGCCCATGCCGGACACGGAGGCGCGGTCCTCTACACCACCTCCGACCCCAAGGAGGCCGCCAAGCACGCCGACCGCGTCGTCACCGTCGACGCCGGGCGCCTGGTGGCCGACCAGGACGCGGCCGAGTTCGCCCGCACCAGGCTCCGTCCCCGCGTCGCCGTCCGCAGCCCGCACGCGGCGCGCCTCGCCGCCGTCGTCAGCCGCGAGGCCCGCGCCGCGCGGCGCTCCGTGGAGGTGGTCCCGGAGGACGGCAGCCTGCTCTCCGTGTACGGCAGCAGCTGCGCCGAGGTCGGGGACGCCGCCCATCGGCACGGCGTCCTCATCCACCACCTCGCCGACGAGATCGGCGATACGGGCCCCGCGCCCGCACCCACCGGTGTCGCGGCCCCGACCGCCCCCGCCGACGGCCCGTCCCCGTCCCCGTCCCCCGCCCCCGCCGACGGCCCGTCCCAGCCCCCGTGCCAGCCCTCGTCCCCTGTCCGCACTCCGGGCCCCGCCGGGCCCCCCGCGCCCGCCCTCCGGGCGAACCCCCTCACCGCGGAACCCGCCCTCCACGCTCCGTCGACCGGGACGCACCTGTCGCACCTGTCGCACCAGCCCCCCGCCCCCCTCCCGCCGCCCATCGCGCACCGCCCGCCCCGCGGTCCCCTGCACCCCCTCCGGTACGAACTGCGGCGCCTCCTCGGAGTCAGGACCGCGCCCCTCGTCGCGGCCGCCACCGTCGCCGCGTCCGCGCTCCTCGCCGTCCTGCTGGCCCGCACCGGGCGCACCCCGCTCCCCGCCGCGCTCGCGGGCTGGCCCGGCCTGCTCCCGCTGCCGCCCGCCGCGCTCGGCGCCGGGCTCATCGGCGCCCTCTCCTTCGGCGACGAGTTCCGTCACCCCGCGCTCGCGGCCGGGCGCGGCACCGTCCCCCGCCGCGTCGGCATGCTGCTCACCAAGCTCCTGGTCACCGGATGCGCCGCCGTGCTGCTCGCGATGCTCGTCCTGGTGGTCGACGCCGAGGCGCTGCGGATCGTGTACGGCGACGACTTGATCGCCGTACCGTCGAACTGGCGCTCACTCGCCGCGAGTTGGGTCGGTCTGTCGCTCGGCTGCGCTTGGGCGGGGCTGCTGGCGGCCGGGGTCTTCCGGGCCACCGCCGCGGGCGTGGCCGCCGTGCTCGCCGTACCGATCCTGCTCGTTCCGTTGGTGCGCAGGGCCCTTGACGCGCCGTCCGCGCGCTCGATCGCGGGCCTCCCCGCCAGGCTGCGGGAACTGTCCTGGGTGCAGTGGCCCTACGAGTTCGACCGGTGGCTGCTGGGCGTGGTGCACGTGGTCGCCCAGCCGGTTGGGGTCGCGCTCGCGCTGTCGCTGTCCGCCCTGCTCGGCGCGTACCTGCTCACCGCCCTTCGCGTCAGGGCCCGTTGGTGAGAGGTCGGTGGCTCCCGGTTCCCGCTTCCGGTGGTGACCGGCTGACGTCCCCGGCGGCGGGCGGTCCTGTCCTGGTCGTAACTCCCCGGAAAATGCCCGGTTCTTTACGATAAGTCGTCAATTGTGAGGCAGGCGCCGATCACCCTTTCGTGTGCTTTTCACCAAAGACCTCAAGGGCCACGCGGGCCCCGCCGACAAAGGATGCGTGAGTACCCTTGCGCACACCATGATGACCGCCGCCCGCTCCGCCGAGCCCAGCCTCGCGCCCCAGGGCGGACTCGACCGCTACCCCTACGCAGAGGCGCCCGGCGCCGACCGCGTCGGACCCCCCGCCTGGGACGGTGTCGACGTCGAGCTGGGCCGCGTGGGCCGCCGCACCGCGGGCAACCGAGGCCGCGGCCTGCACGGCCAACTCGTCCAGCAGCTCGGGCAGATGATCGTCTCCGGCGACCTCGGCGCCGACCGCCCGCTCGTTCCCGAGGAGATCGGCCAGCGTTTCGAGGTCTCCCGCACCGTCGTGCGCGAGTCCCTCCGCGTCCTGGAGGCCAAAGGCCTGGTCAGCGCCCGCCCGAACGTCGGCACGCGGGTCCGTCCCGTCAGCGACTGGAACCTGCTGGACCCCGACATCATCGAGTGGCGGGCCTTCGGGCCGCAGCGCGACGACCAGCGCCGCGAGCTCGGGGAGCTGCGCTGGACCATCGAGCCGCTCGCCGCCCGCCTCGCCGCCGGGCACGGCCGCGAGGACATCCAGCAGCGGCTCGGGGACATGGTCGAGATCATGGGCCACGCCCTCGCTCAGGGCGACGGCATCACCTTCTCGCGCGCGGACGCCGAGTTCCACTCCCTCCTCATCCAGGTCGCGGGCAACCGCATGCTGGAGCACCTGTCGGGGATCGTCTCCGCCGCGCTCCAGGTCTCGGGGGCTCCCGCGACCGGCTGCGACCGCCCGTCCGAGTCCTCGCTCGCCCACCACGGCCGGATCGTGGACGCCCTCGCGGCGGGCGACGCCGCGGCCGCCGAGTCCGCCATGCGGCAACTGCTCACGGTCCACCCCGAGGTGGAGCGGGTCGTTCCCGCGCCCCGCGAGCACTGACCCCCGCCGCACGGGCACTGGCCGCGCCCCGTGGTGACCGACCGCACCCAGCGGCGGCCGGCCGCTCCGTCCCGCACCCCGCGGCCCGAGGCCGGGTCGTCTCATCGTCTTCCTCGTGATGCCGTTCCGCTGACGCGACGCGTATCGCCGGGCCCTCGGGCTCGGCGACGCAATGTGGGATCCTGCACCGATTAGTCACTGCTTGTCTTGTATGGGGTGTGACTCGGGCCACGTGGATTGGGCGTAACGCTCCTGGAAACACCGCGATGACTTAAGAGGTGATGGCCGAGGAAGGAATACAGCCGCCCCCCTGGGCGCTGTGGAGGTCCTAGGTCCAGCCCGCGCCGTCGGTACATCCCCAACCGGCGGTCGTCGGTTCCGGTCCCAGCAGGGACGGAGCCGGAAGCCGTTTCCATCGTTCCGAGAGGTTGTTCGTGTCGGCCAGCACATCCCGTACGCTCCCGCCGGAGATCGCCGAGTCCGAGTCTGTGATGGCGCTCATCGAGCGGGGAAAGGCTGATGGGCAGATCGCCGGCGATGACGTGCGTCGGGCCTTCGAGGCTGACCAGATTCCGCCAACCCAGTGGAAGAATGTTCTGCGCAGCCTCAATCAGATCCTCGAGGAAGAGGGTGTGACGCTGATGGTCAGTGCTGCGGAGTCGCCGAAGCGCGCCCGCAAGAGCGTCGCAGCGAAGAGCCCGGCGAAGCGCACCGCCACCAAGACCGTCGCGGCCAAGACCGTGACCAGGACCGTCGCCGCCCCCGCCGTCCACGCCGCGGAGGCCGTGGACGCGTCCGACGACGCCACGGGGGCCACCCCCGCCAAGAAGGCGGCCGCGAAGAAGACGGCCGCCAAGAAGACCGCGGCCAAGAAGACCGTCGCCAAGAAGACGGCCGCCAAGAAGACCGCCGGCAAGAAGGACGACGAGCTCCTCGACGGCGACGAGCCGCTTGAGGACCTCCAGCCCGGCGCTGGCAAGGGCGAGGAAGAGGAGACCGAGGGCGAGGCCAAGGGCTTCGTGCTCTCCGACGAGGACGAGGACGACGCGCCTGCCCAGCAGGTCGCCGTCGCGGGTGCCACCGCCGACCCCGTCAAGGACTACCTCAAGCAGATCGGCAAGGTCCCGCTGCTCAACGCCGAGCAGGAGGTCGAGCTCGCCAAGCGCATCGAGGCCGGTCTGTTCGCCGAGGACAAGCTGGCCAACGCCGACAAGCTCGCCCCGAAGCTCAAGCGCGAGCTGGAGATCATCGCCGAGGACGGCCGACGCGCCAAGAACCACCTCCTGGAGGCCAACCTCCGCCTGGTGGTCTCGCTGGCCAAGCGCTACACCGGCCGCGGCATGCTCTTCCTGGACCTGATCCAGGAGGGCAACCTCGGTCTGATCCGCGCGGTCGAGAAGTTCGACTACACCAAGGGCTACAAGTTCTCCACGTACGCCACCTGGTGGATCCGTCAGGCGATCACCCGCGCCATGGCCGACCAGGCCCGCACCATCCGCATCCCGGTGCACATGGTCGAGGTCATCAACAAGCTCGCGCGCGTGCAGCGCCAGATGCTCCAGGACCTGGGCCGCGAGCCCACCCCGGAGGAGCTGGCCAAGGAACTCGACATGACCCCCGAGAAGGTCATCGAGGTCCAGAAGTACGGCCGCGAGCCGATCTCGCTGCACACCCCTCTGGGTGAGGACGGCGACAGCGAGTTCGGTGACCTCATCGAGGACTCCGAGGCGGTCGTCCCGGCCGACGCGGTCTCCTTCACCCTCCTCCAGGAGCAGCTGCACTCGGTGCTCGACACCCTGTCGGAGCGCGAGGCGGGCGTGGTCTCCATGCGCTTCGGCCTCACCGACGGCCAGCCGAAGACCCTGGACGAGATCGGCAAGGTCTACGGCGTGACGCGCGAGCGGATCCGTCAGATCGAGTCCAAGACGATGTCCAAGCTGCGTCACCCGTCGCGTTCGCAGGTCCTGCGCGACTACCTGGACTAGTCCCAGGCAGTACGAACGGTGTCCGGCGTGCCGGTGGCACGCCGCGATGGCCCGGTTCCCGCAGGGGGCCGGGCCATCGGCACGTCCGGGCTCCCGCACCCGTGTACGACCCGTACGCGATCCGCGACGGCCCGTGTGCGGGTGCGGGCGGCCGTCCGCTGATTGACTCTGGGTGGACCTAGTTCACCGGAGAGTCAGGAGGCCGTATGCGCCGTCCCATCACCCGAACCCTGACCGGGGCCCTCGCCCTGACCGCGGGCGTGGCGGTGCTGCCACTCACGGCCCCTGCCCCCGCCCAGGCCGACAGCATCGTCGTCGGCGGCAAGACGGCGAGCACGAAGGACAGCCCGTGGGTGGTGGCGCTGGCCAGCCGTGACCGGTTCGGGGGTATGCGGGCGGGCCAGTTCTGCGGCGGAGTGGTGGTGTCGCCGACCCGGGTGCTGACGGCCGCGCACTGCCTCAGCAGGGAAGTGCTGGGCGTGCCGCTGAGCGAGGTGCGCGATCTGCGCGTGATCGTGGGCCGCAACGATCTGCGCAAGTCCGGCGGCCAGGAGATTCCGGTACGGGCCACCTGGACCAACCCCGGCTACGACCCCGCGACCAACGCGGGGGACGCTGCGGTGCTCACGCTGCGCGGCGAGCTGCCGTCCGAGTACGCGCTCCCCATGGCGGCGGCGGGGGACGAGGCGTACCAGCCCGGTACGCACGCCAGGGTCTACGGCTGGGGCGACACCACGGGGATCGGCACCTACGCGTTCGCACTGCGCTCCGCTCCCGTGCAGGTGCTGCCGGACGAGGCGTGCGAGCGGGCCTATCCGGGCAACGAGGACGGGGAGTACCGGGCGGGCTCGATGCTCTGTGCGGGGGACGCTGAGGGCGGGCGGGACGCGTGCCAGGGGGACAGCGGCGGGCCGCTGGTGGCCAGGGGGCGGCTCATCGGGCTGGTGTCCTGGGGGAGCGGCTGCGGGCAGGCGGCGTACCCGGGGGTCTACACGCGCATCTCGTCGGTGCTCCGTTGGATGCGGGCGGGAGGGGCCGGAGGGCCCGCGTAGGGCCCGTGTACGAGAACGGGCGGCTTCCCCCTCATGTCTACGGGGAAGCCGCCCGTCGGCCGGTCCTGGACCGGCCCCTGGCTCGTCGGGATGCGAGGTGTCAGTGTTCCTCTTCGCCGGCACTGGCCTTGGCGGCCGTCAGCCGGTCGGTCTCATCCTGTATCTCCGCGGCGATCTTCTTGAGCTCTGGCTCGAACTTGCGGCCGTGGTGGGCGCAGAAGAGCAGTTCTCCGCCGCTGATCAGGACGACGCGCAGATACGCCTGGGCGCCGCAGCGGTCACACCGGTCGGTGGCCGTCAGCGGGGTCGCGGGGGTCAGAACAGTAGTCACGTCGCCTCTTCTCTAGCTCGACGAGCTGTCGTACCAGGGTCAACATCCAACCAGGCCGAAAACGTTCCCGCTCGTGGCTTTTCTTCGAAACTTCTTTTCCAGTTGGCTGTCTGTTGCCGGTTGGCGGCGAATGTGCCGTATTGCGGTGCTTTACGGTTTCGCTTGCTTCGTGTTGCTCGGGTGCTTGCTCAGGGTCTCGTCCGCCCGGCCGGCTTGCCGGGTTGTTCATGAGGACGTGCCCGGAGCCTAAATGGTTCATGCCTGGAAGGGAACGTGATGTGCGCGTCACTCCAACGAGGGATCGAACTTGCGTACGACTCTGGACTAGCATGAGGGTTCTCTAGGGTGGCGTTACAACGGCTCTACCAGGCATCGGTACCCTCTGACGGGCAATCGAAGTCGAGCCCTTACCCACTGGGCCTCAAATGAAATTCAGCGAGGAGCGAACCGCGTGACCGCCGAGACGTCCGTGCCGTCCACTGCGCTGCTGACCGGAGCAGACCGGGACGGTTCCAACTACACCGCGCGGCACCTGCTCGTACTCGAGGGGCTCGAAGCGGTTCGCAAGCGCCCTGGCATGTACATCGGTTCCACGGACAGCCGCGGTCTGATGCACTGCCTCTGGGAGATCATCGACAACTCCGTCGACGAGGCCCTGGGCGGCTACTGCGACCACATCGAGGTCGTGCTCCACGACGACGGCTCCGTCGAGGTCCGGGACAACGGCCGCGGCATCCCCGTCGACGTCGAGCCGAAGACCGGGCTCTCCGGGGTCGAGGTCGTCATGACCAAGCTCCACGCGGGCGGAAAGTTCGGCGGCGGCTCCTACGCCGCGTCCGGCGGTCTGCACGGCGTCGGCGCGTCCGTGGTCAACGCGCTCTCGGCCCGGCTCGACGTCGAGGTCGACCGCGGCACGGTCCACTCGATCAGCTTCCGGCGCGGCGTCCCCGGCAGCTTCGGCGGCGACGGCGCGGACGCCCCCTTCGAGGCGGGCAGCGGCCTGACCAAGGGCAAGCGCGTCCCCAAGGGCCGCACCGGCACCCGCGTCCGCTACTGGGCCGACCGCCAGATCTTCCTCAAGGACGCCAAGCTCTCCCTGGAGACGCTGCACCAGCGCGCCCGGCAGACCGCCTTCCTCGTCCCCGGGCTCACCATCCTGGTCCGCGACGAGCGCGGCATCGACGGGGCGGGCAAGACCGAGGAGACGTTCCGCTTCGACGGCGGGATCAGCGAGTTCTGCGAGTACCTCGCGCAGGACAAGGCCGTCTGCGACGTGCTGCGGCTGACCGGGCAGGGCATCTTCAAGGAGACCGTCCCGGTCCTCGACGACCGTGGCCACATGACGCCCACCGAGGTCACCCGCGAACTGGGCGTGGACATCGCGCTGCGCTGGGGGACCGGGTACGACACGACGCTCAAGTCGTTCGTGAACATCATCGCCACCCCCAAGGGCGGCACCCACGTCACCGGCTTCGAGCGCTCGGTGACCAAGACGATGAACGAGGCGCTGCGCGCGGCCAAGCTGCTGCGCGTCGCCGAGGACGACATCGTCAAGGACGACGCCCTGGAGGGCCTCACCGCGGTCGTGACCGTGCGGCTCGCGGAGCCGCAGTTCGAGGGCCAGACCAAGGAAGTGCTCGGCACGTCCGCGGCCAACCGGATCGTCGCCAACGTGGTCGCCAAGGAGCTCAAGGCGTTCCTGACGTCCACCAGGCGCGACGCCAAGGCCCAGGCCAGGGCCGTGCTGGAGAAGGCCGTCGCGGCGGCCCGCACCAGGATCGCGGCCCGTCAGCACAAGGACGCGCAGCGCAGGAAGACCGCGCTGGAGACCTCCTCGCTGCCCGCCAAGCTCGCCGACTGCCGCAGCGACGACGTGGAGCGCAGCGAGCTGTTCATCGTCGAGGGGGACTCCGCGCTCGGCACGGCGAAGCTGGCCCGCAACAGCGAGTTCCAGGCCCTGCTGCCGATCCGCGGCAAGATCCTCAACGTCCAGAAGTCGTCCGTGTCGGACATGCTGAAGAACGCCGAGTGCGGCGCGATCATCCAGGTCATAGGAGCGGGGTCCGGCCGGACCTTCGACATCGACGCGGCGCGGTACGGCAAGGTCATCATGATGACGGACGCCGACGTCGACGGCTCCCACATCCGTACGCTGCTGCTGACGCTCTTCCAGCGCTACATGCGGCCGATGGTCGAGTCCGGGCGCGTCTTCGCCGCGGTGCCGCCGCTGCACCGCGTCGAGCTGGTCCAGCCCAAGAAGGGCCAGGACAAGTACGTCTACACCTACTCGGACAACGAGCTGCGCCAGACGCTGCTTGAGTTCCAGCGCAAGAACATCCGCTACAAGGACTCCATCCAGCGGTACAAGGGCCTCGGCGAGATGGACGCCGACCAGCTGGCCGAGACCACGATGGACCCGCGCCACCGCACGCTGCGCCGCATCAACATCGGCGACCTTGAAGCCGCCGAGACGGTCTTCGACCTGCTGATGGGCAACGACGTGGCGCCCCGCAAGGAGTTCATCACCAGCTCCGCCGCGACACTGGACCGCTCGCGCATCGACGCGTGATCTCCACCCCGGGGTGGAGAGCGGAAATCCACCCCGGGGCCGGTCCGCCGAAAGGCCCCCGTTCCCTACGCTCGACACATGACATCGCAGTCGAGCACAGCGCGCGGAAGTTGGGCGGCGTGGCCCTCCAAGGAGGCCCTGTCCCAGCTCGGAGTGCCCCTGCTGCGCCGCGCGGTCGACGTCGCCATGTGGCTGGCGATGACCGTCTGGATGCTCTGGGAGGCGTACGACGCCGGGGTGTTCCGCGGAGCTCTGCTCGCGGTCCCGCTCGCGGGCGGCGGACTGGTCCTCGGCGGGGTGCACGCCTTCCGCAGGTTCACCCACGAGCAGCGCCTGACCGTCTCGCTGGCGGTCGTCGCCGCGCTGGTCGCGGGAGGGGGCTGTTCGTACGCGGCGGGGGCCCGGGAGCCCGCCTTCATCATCTGGATCGTCTGCATCGTGCAGTGCATGGAGCGGCTGCCGCTGGTGGCGGCAGTGCCGACGGCGGCGGTGGTCCTCACGATCCAGGCGCTCGGCAGCGGTGCGAGTCTCGTTGAGATGCTGTTCCTCGGCGGCGGGGTCGTGCTCGCCGGGTCCTCGCTGCGGCTGGACGCCCAGGCCCGCGCCGCCGGATTCCGGTTGCTGGCCCAGGAGCGGGCGGCCAGGGACGCCCAGGCCCAGTCGGCTGCCCTCGCGGAGCGGGCCCGAATAGCCCGGGAGATCCACGACGTGCTCGCGCACAGTCTCTCCGCGCAGCTGGTCCACCTGGAGGCCGCCCGGATCCAGATCGAGCGGGGTGCCGACCGCGAGCAGGTGCTGGAGCGGGTGGTCGCCGCCCGGGGCATGGCGCGGGAAGGGCTGGCGGAGACCAGGCAGGCGCTCTCCGCGCTGCGCGGCGACATGACGCCGGTGGAGGAGTTCCTGCGGGAGGTGTCGGCGGCTGACGGGGCCTCGGTGGAGGTGGCCGGCGAGCGGCGGACGCTGCCGGCCGAGGCGTCCCAGGCCGTACGGCGAGTCGCCCAGGAGGCGCTGACGAATGTGCGCAAGCACGCGCCCGGCGCGGGTGTGCGGATCCTCTTGGCCTATCAACCGGCCCAGGTCGAACTGGAGGTGAGGGATTGGGGTGGGAAAGGGCCGGTGGGGGAGTTGGCTGTCAGCGGTTCCGGTTACGGTCTGCTGGGAATGCGGGAACGCGCCGAACTGCTCGGCGGGTCCCTGGAAGCCGGACCGGAGGGGGAGGGTTTCATGGTGCGACTGAGGGTGCCGACGTGACGGCGCGCGTGGTGGTCGCCGACGACCAGACGGTGGTGCGCGAGGGAATCGTGATGCTGCTGGGACTGCTGCCGGGCATCGAGGTGGTGGGCTCGGCGAAGGACGGGGAGGAGGCCGTCGCCCTCGTCGCGGAGCTCGCGCCCGATGTGGTGCTGATGGACCTGCGGATGCCCCGTTGCGACGGGGTGGAGGCGACCCGCAGGATCCGGGCCGGGTACCCGGGCACGCAGGTCGTGGTGCTCACGACGTTCGCGGACGACGAGTCGCTGTTTCCCGCGCTGCGGGCCGGGGCTCGTGGCTATCTGACCAAGGACGTCGGCGGCGACGAGATCGTGCGGGCCATCGATGCCGTGCTCTCCGGGGAGGCCGGTCTCGCCCCCGCGATCCAGAGACGGTTGCTGGAGCAGGTCACCGCGCCACCGCCGCGCCACGAGCCGGGGGAGGAGTTGCCGGACGGACTGACGCGGCGTGAGGCCGAGGTGCTGTCGCTGGTCGCCGACGGCCTGGCCAACACCGAGATCGCGCGGGCGCTGCACATCTCGACGGCCACGGTGAAGACCCACATCAACAACCTCTTCACCAAAGCCGGGGTCAGGGACCGTGCGCAGGCCGTGCGCTATGCCTACCAACGGGGTCTCGCGCAGCCACCGGGGACGACCATCACCTAAAGGGGTGAACACCGAGGAAGGAAGTGTCTGGGATCTTCCTGGTCTGCCCATCCTTGGGCACGCGGTCCAAGCGGACCGTGGACAAGGAGAGTTCTTCGGTGGACAAGTCCGTGGGCAAGGACGAAGGGAGCGGTGCGGCGGCATCGCGACTCGACGACCCCTGGTACGACGCGCTGGCCTCCGGATGGGGTGAGCTGGACGAGGCGGGCGAGACGGGCGGCGTGGACGTGCCCGGCGCGCGGTCGGCCGGGGAGACCGGCGAGGGCCGTGAGCCGCGCGGGGTGCGTGAGGGTCGAGGGGCTCGTGCGGGGCACGGGGTGCATGTGGTGCGTGCGGTGAGCGAGGGGCCTGCGGGGCGGGAGGGGCACGGTGCTCACGAGGTATGTGAGCCAGGTGACGTACGCGATGTGCGAGGTGTACGTGAGGTGCCGGGCGTATGTGATGCGCGAGGTGGCCATGGGGTGAGCGGGGCGGGTGTGTTCCGTGATGTGCCCGATGTGCGTGGGGACATGGGGGCGTGGGGCGCGGGGCACAGCGTTGCGGACGTCTATCTGGAGGTGCAGCGGAGCGCGGCGTTCCAGGAGGTGCGGGGGCGTTATCGGCGGTTCGTCGTGCCGGCGTCCGTGGGCTTCCTCGGTTGGTACCTGCTGTATGTGGTCGCGGCGACCGTGGCGCCGGGGCTGATGGCGCGGCCGGTGGCCGGGGCGGTCAACGTCGCGATGGTCGCCGGGCTCGGGCAGTTCCTCAGCACGTTCCTGCTGACCTGGGCGTATGCGCGTCACGCTCGGTTGCGTCGGGATCGGGCGGCCCTCGAACTGCGCTGGGACACCCAGGAGATGACGCGGGGGGTCGGCGCGTGAGGGGCGATCACCAGACCCTGGCGCTGGTGCTGTTCAGTGTCTTCATCGCGGTGACCCTGGGCATCACCACCTGGGTGAGCCGCAGCAGGCGCGGTTCGGCCGAGGAGTTCTACGCGGGCGGGCGGCTCTTCTCCCCCATGGAGAACGGTTTCGCCATCGCGGGCGACTACATGTCGGCTGCCTCGTTCCTCGGCATCTCGGGGCTGATCGCGCTGTACGGCTACGACGGGATGCTGTACTCCGTGGGCTTCCTGGTGGCCTGGCTGGTCGTGCTGCTGCTCGTCGCCGAACTGGTCCGCAACTGCGGCAGGTTCACGCTCG
Source organism: Streptomyces sp. NPDC050504 (assembly GCF_044458065.1). Lineage (NCBI taxonomy): Bacteria > Bacillati > Actinomycetota > Actinomycetes > Kitasatosporales > Streptomycetaceae > Streptomyces > Streptomyces sp. NPDC050504. The sequence goes on from NZ_JBITHO010000013.1 coordinate 116,437, forward strand.
CCGACGTCGTCGCCGCCCGGATGAGCGAGCGTCCGGTCAGGATCGCGGCGGGCACGTCGTCGGTGACCGTCTCGGTGCTCTACCTGGTGGCGCAGATGGTGGGTGCGGGCAGTCTGGTCGCGCTCCTCCTGGGCGGTACCAGCGAGGGCGCGCGCTCCTGGACCGTCATCGGGGTGGGCGCGCTGATGGTCGTCTACGTGTCGCTGGGCGGCATGCGGGCCACCACCTGGATCCAGATCGTCAAGGCGGTGCTGCTGATGGCGGGCGCGGTCGCGCTCACCGTGCTCGTACTGGTGCGCTTCCACGGCGACTTCAACGCGCTGCTCGACTCGGCGGCGCGCGGCAGCGGGCACGGGCGGGACTTCCTGGCGCCCGGCCTCAAGTACGGCGGGGACTGGACGGCGCGGTTCGACTTCATCAGCCTCGGGCTCGCGCTCGTGCTCGGCACGGCGGGCCTGCCGCACATCCTGTCCCGCTTCTACACCGTGCCCACCGCGCAGGCGGCCCGCCGCTCGGTCGTCTGGTCCATCGGTCTGATCGGCAGCTTCTACCTGATGACGATCGTGCTCGGGTTCGGTGCGGCGGCGATCGTCGGCCCCGACCGGGTGCGGGCGTCGAACGCCTCGGGGAACACGGCGGTGCCGCTGCTCGCGCAGGAGGTGGGCGGTGGTGAGGGGTCCACAGGAGGAACGGTTCTCTTCGCGGTGGTCGCCGCGGTGGCCTTCGCGACCATCCTCGCCGTGGTCGCGGGCATCACCCTCGCCTCGTCGGCGTCGGTGGCCCACGACCTGTACGCCTCGCTCCGGCGGCGGCACGGCAAGCAGTACAGCGAGGTCGCGGTCGCCAGGGTGGCGGCCGCGGGGGTCGGGGTCGTGGCCATCGGGCTCGGACTGCTGGCCCGCGATCTGAACGTGGCCTTCCTGGTGGGACTCGCCTTCGCGGTCGCCGCGTCCGCGAACCTGCCCGTACTGCTCTACTCGCTCTTCTGGCGGAACTTCACGACCAGGGGCGCGGTCTGGGCGGTGTACGGCGGACTGGTGCCCGCGGTGCTGCTGGTGCTGGTCTCGCCGGTGGTCTCGGGCAGCCCCGAATCCCTTTTCCCCGGTGTGGACTTCCAGTTCTTCCCGCTCCAGAACCCGGGTCTGGTCTCGATCCCGCTGGGCTTCCTGGCGGGCTGGCTCGGCACGGTCACCTCACCCGAACCGCCGGACGAGGCCAAGCACGCGGAGACGGAGGTGCGTTCGCTGACGGGCGCGGGGGCGGTATAGCCGTAGCCGTAGCGGGTGCCGGGTGCCGGGTGCCGGGTGCCGGGTGGTTCAGGGGCGGGGCGCGGACGTCCAGGCGTAGCGGTGCTCGGGGCGGCCCGTCTCGCCGTACTTCAGTGTGAGCCGCACCCGGCCCGCCCGTTCCAGGAGCTTGAGGTACCGCTGCGCGGTCTGGCGGCTGACCCCGGCGCGCTCCGCGATCTCCTGCGCCGACACGGGCCCGTCGGCCGCCAGGAGCACCTGGCGCACCAGTTCGGCGGTGGTCGGCGAGTGGCCCTTCGGCAGGTCGGGTTCGCTCGTCATCGACAGGGCGCCGAAGATGCGGTCTACCTCGGCCTGCTCCGCCTCGCCGCCCCCGTCGAGGGTGCGCCGCAGCTCCGCATACGCCTCCAGTTTGGTGCGCAGGCCCGCGAAGTTGAACGGCTTGACGAGGTACTGGAGCGCGCCGTGGCGCATCGCCGCCTGCACGGTGGCCACGTCACGGGCCGCCGTCACCATGATCACGTCGCTCTGGTGGCCGAGCCGCCGCAGCTCCCGTACCAGCGCGAGGCCGTTCTGGTCGGGCAGGTAGTGGTCGAGCAGGATCAGGTCGACCGGCCCGTCGGCGACCCGCGCCAGGGCCTCGGCCGACGAGTGCGCCTGGGCGGCGACGTGGAAGCCGGGGACCTTCTCGACGTACGCCGCGTTGATCTGGGCGACGCGGACGTCGTCGTCCACGACCAGCACCTGGAAGGGGTGGTCGGTCATCGCGTGTCTCCCGTGCGCTCGCCCTGCTCGTTCAGTTCATCCAGTTCGTCCGGCCCGGTCGGTCCGGTCAGTTCGGTCAGGCCGTCTAGTTCGGTCAGGGCCTCCGGGAGTACGACGGTGAACTCCGCGCCGCCCTGCGCGGCCTCCCCGACCCGGGCGCTCCCGCCCTGCCGCTCGGCCAGCCTGCGCACCAGGGCCAGGCCCAGACCGCGCCTGCCGTGGGCCGGCAGCTCCTTGGTCGACCAGCCCTCGTCGAACACGGACTCCCGCTGCCCGGCCGGGACACCGGGCCCGTTGTCGACGACGCGCAGCACGACCGTGCGGCCCGAGGGCCCCTCGGTGCGCAGTTCGACCTCGACCAGGGACCCGGGCTCGCCCGCCGTCGCGTCCAGCGCGTTGTCCACGAGGTTGCCGACGACCGTCACCAGGCCGCGCGGGTCCACCAGCCGGTCGGGCAGCAGCGTGCCGCGCGTCAGCCGCAGCGAGACGCCGCGCTCGGCCGCGACCGTCGCCTTGCCGACGAGCAGCGCCGCGAGCAGCGGGTCGTGGACCTTCTCGGTGACCTGCTCGGCGGTGGCGCGGTGCACCCCGACGACCTCGGTGACGAACTCCACCGCCTCCTCGTGCATCTCCAGCTCCAGGAGGCCGAGGAGGGTGTGCATGCGGTTGGCGTGCTCGTGGTCCTGGGCGCGCAGCGCGTCGATCAGGCCCCGCGTCGAGTCCAGCTCCCGGCCCAGCCGCTCCAGCTCCGTGCGGTCGCGCAGCGTGGCGACGGCGCCGCCGTCGTCGGTCGGCATGCGGTTGGCGATCAGCACCCGGCTGCCGCGCACGGTCAGCAGGTCGTCACCGGTGACGCGGCCGGTCAGCACGTCGGTGATGCGGCCGGCGCCCAGCAGTTCCTCCAGCGCCCGCCCCGCCACGTCGGGCCCGAGCCCCAGCAGCCGCTGCGCCTCGTCGTTGAGCAGCCGGATCCTGCCGTGCGCGTCGAGCGCGACGACGCCTTCCCTGATGCCGTGGAGCATCGCCTCGCGCTCGGCGAGCAGCGCGGAGATGTCGGAGAACGCCAGGTCGTGGGTCTGGCGCTGGAGCCTGCGGGAGATCAGGTACGCGGCGAGCGCGCCGACCGCGAGCGCCCCGCCCGCGTAGGCGAGCAGCCCGGGGATCGCCGCGAGGAGCCGGGCGCGCACGCTGTCGTACTCGATGCCGACCGAGACCGCACCGACGATCTTCCCGTCGCCGGTGCGCAGCGGCACCTTGCCGCGCGCGGAGCGGCCCAGCGTGCCGTCGTCGATCTCCATGACCTCCTCGCCCGCGAGCGCGTCGCTCGGGTCGGTGGAGACGGTCCGGCCGATCTTGGTGGGGTCGGTGTGGGACCAGCGCACCCCGTGCCGGTCCATCACCACGACGTACTCGGCGTCGGTGGCCCGCCGGATCCGCTCCGCCTGGGCCTGCACGCGGCCCCCGGCGACCGGGGGCGACGTCAGGAGCGCGTCGGCCAGCTCGGGCGACGCCGCGGTGTCGGCGATGGCGAGCGCGCGGCGCATGGCCTGGTCGTCGAGCTGGGCGCTGAGCGGGGCGAGGAAGAGCCCGGTGGCCAGCACGGTCACGCCCGCGGCGATGGCCAGCTGCATCAGCAGCACCTGCGAGAAGACCCGCTGCGGCCAGCCGAACCGCCGCCGACGGGGGTGCGGGGGCGGTACGGGAGTCATGCGTACGAACGGTAAGGGGTCGTTCGCCCTTTCCGGAAACTCCGGCCGCCGTGCGGCCGAGCCGCTCCCGCTGTCCGGCCGAGCCGCTCCCGCCGTGCGGCCGTGTCCGCGCGGGTAGCCTGGAGCGCTTCGTTTCCGAGCACGTGGAGAGGCCCCCTTGAGCACGCCGAGTACGCCGAGTACGCCGAGTACGCCGAGCACGTCGAGTACGTCGAGTACACCGAGTACGCCGAGCCCGATCAGCACCTCGACCCGGCAGCAGATCCCCGTGGTCGTCCTCGCGGGCTTCCTGGGGGCGGGCAAGACCACCCTGCTCAACCACCTCCTGCGCAACAGCGGAGCCAACCGCATCGGCGTGATCGTCAACGACTTCGGCTCCATCGAGATCGACGCCATGTCCGTGGCGGGCCAGGCCGGCTCCTCGGTCTCCCTCGGCAACGGCTGCATGTGCTGCGCGGTCGACGTCAGCGAGCTGGACCTCTACCTGGAGAAGCTGGCGGCGCCCTCCGCCCGCCTCGACGTGATCGTCATCGAGGCGAGCGGCCTGGCCGAGCCGCAGGAGCTGGTCCGGATGGTCCTCGCCAGCGACAACCCGCACGTGGTGTACGGGGGGCTGCTCCAGGTCGTCGACGCGGCCGAGTTCGACGCGACGCGCGAGCGGCACCCGGAGACCGACCGGCACCTGGCCATCGCGGACCTCGTGGTGCTCAACAAGACCGACCGGGTCCCGGAGGAGGAGCGCGCCCGCATCGGCGCGGCCCTGGCCGAGTTGAGCCCCGGCACGGCCGTACTGCCCGCCGCGTACGGCCGGATCGACCCCGAGGTGTTGTTCGCCTGCCGTCCCAAGGACGAGCAGATCGCGGGGCAGCTGTCCTTCGACGACCTGCGCGAGGACGCCCGGGGTGCCGAGGATGCCGAGGGCTCCGGGAGCGCCGAGGGACACGCGCACCACGCGCACGCCGCCTACGAGAGCGTCGCCTTCGAGACGGCCGACCCCATGAGCCCGCGGCGCCTCATGGCGTTCCTCGACACCCGGCCCACCGGGCTCTACCGCATCAAGGGGTACGTCTCCTTCGGCGCGGCCGACCCCCGCAACCGCTACGCCGTGCACGCGGTCGGCAGGTTCCTGCGGTTCTACCCCGAGCCGTGGCCGACCGGCGACGGACCCCGCCTCACCCAGCTGGTGCTGATCGGCTCCGGCATCGACACGGCGGCGCTGAACTCCGCGCTGGACGCCTGCCGGGAGCGGGAAGCCGAAACGCAGGACGCCGCCACCGCCGAACGGGGCATGTGGGGCGTCCTGCGCTTCGTACAGGAACCGGACCAGGAACAGGAGTAGCTACGAGGCCGGGCCCGCCACCACCGCGACCGACCGGCCCAGCGGGGTGCCCGAGCCGTCGCGGCGCGGGTCCGGCGCAGGCAGGTCGACCGGTGTGCCGTTCTTCTGCGCGCCCCGCCCCGGGGTCGCCCCCGCCCAGGCCAGCGTCAGCATGTCCTCGCCGCGCAGGAACCGCTGGCAGCGCACACCGCCCGTGGCCCGGCCCTTGCGCGGGTACTGGTCGAACGGGGTGAGCTTCGACGTGCCCTCGGTGTCCCCGAGCAGCGTGTCCCGGGAGCCCGCGACCGTGAACACCGCCGCCTCCACCGCCGGGTCCACCGCCGTGAACGAGATCACCTTGGCGCCGACCGCGAGCTTGATGCCCGCCATGCCGCCCGCGGGACGCCCCTGCGGGCGCACCTGGCCCGCCTGGAACCGCAGCAGCTGGGCGTCGTCCGTGATGAAGACCAGGTCCTCCTCGCCCGTGCGCAGCTCGGCCGCGCCGACGATGCGGTCGCCGTCCTTGAGCGCGATGACCTCCAGCTCGTCCTTGTTCGCCGGATAGTCGGGCACCACCCGCTTGACGACGCCCTGCTCGGTCCCGATGGCCAGGCCGGGCGACGACTCGTCGAGCGTCGTCAGACACACCACCCGCTCGTCGTCCTCCAGGGACAGGAACTCCGAGAGCTGCGCCCCGCCCGCGAGGTTCGGCGCGCCCGCCGTGTCCGGCAGCTGAGGCAGGTCGATCACCGTCAGCCGCAGCAGCCGCCCGGTGGACGTGACGGCGCCCACGTCGCCGCGGGCCGTCGCGGGCACCGCCGAGACGATCACGTCGTGCTTGGCGCGCTTGGCGTCCTCGGGGAAGACCAGCGGATCGCCGTTGGCCGTGCGCGCCAGCAGGCCGGTCGAGGAGAGCAGCACCCGGCAGGGGTCGTCCGCGACCTCCAGCGGCACCGCGGCGGCGGTCGCGCCCGCCGACTCCAGCAGGACCGTGCGCCGCTCGGTGCCGAACTTCTTCGCCACCGCGGCCAGTTCGCCCGAGACCAGCTTGCGCAGCTCGGCGTCCGACTCCAGGATCGCGGTCAGCTCGGCGATCTCGGCGGTCAGCCGGTCCCGCTCGCTCTCCAGCTCGATCTTGTCGAACTTGGTGAGGCGGCGCAGCGGGGTGTCCAGGATGTACTGCGTCTGGATCTCGCTCAGCGAGAAGCGCTCCATCAGGCGCTCCTTGGCCTGCGCGCTGTTGTCGCTCTCGCGGATGATCCGGATGACCTCGTCGATGTCGAGCAGCGCGACGAGCAGGCCCTCGACCAGGTGCAGCCGGTCGCGGCGCTTGGTGCGGCGGAACTCGCTGCGGCGGCGCACGACCTCGAAGCGGTGGTCCAGGTAGACCTCCAGCAGCTCCTTGAGGCCCAGCGTCAGCGGCTGGCCGTCGACCAGCGCCACGTTGTTGATGCCGAAGGACTCCTCCATCGGCGTCAGCTTGTAGAGCTGTTCGAGGACGGCCTCGGGCACGAAGCCGTTCTTGATCTCGATGACCAGGCGCAGGCCGTGCGCCCGGTCGGTGAGGTCCTTGACGTCGGCGATGCCCTGGAGCTTCTTGGCGTTGACCAGGTCCTTGATCTTGGAGATGACCTTTTCGGGGCCGACCGCGAAGGGCAGTTCGGTGACGACCAGGCCCTTGCGGCGCGCCGTCACGTCCTCCACGGTCGCCGTCGCGCGGATCTTGAAGGTGCCCCGGCCGCTCGCGTACGCGTCCTTGATGCCGGACAGGCCGACGATGCGGCCGCCCGTCGGCAGGTCGGGGCCCGGCACGAAGCGCATCAGCGATTCGAGGTCGGCGCCCGGGTGCTTGATCAGGTGCCGGGCGGCGGCGACGACCTCGCCGAGGTTGTGCGGCGGCATGTTGGTCGCCATGCCGACCGCGATGCCCGTCGTGCCGTTCACCAGCAGGTTCGGATACGCCGCCGGGAGCGCGACCGGCTCCTGCTCCTGGCCGTCGTAGTTCGGGGCGAAGTCGACGGTGTCCTCGTCGATGGACTCCGTCATCAGGGAGGCGGCGTTCGCCATCCGCGCCTCGGTGTACCGCATGGCGGCCGGCGGGTCGTCGTTGCCCAGCGAACCGAAGTTGCCGTGGCCGTCGACCAGCGGCACGCGCATCGAGAAGGGCTGCGCCATGCGGACCATGGCGTCGTAGATCGACGCGTCGCCGTGCGGGTGCAGCTTGCCCATGACCTCGCCGACGACGCGGGCGCACTTCACGAAGCCGCGCTCGGGCCGCAGGCCCATCTCGTTCATCTGGTACACGATGCGGCGCTGCACCGGCTTCATGCCGTCCCGCGCGTCGGGCAGTGCGCGGGAGTAGATCACCGAGTACGCGTATTCGAGGAAGGAGCCCTGCATCTCGTCGACGACATCGACGTCGAGGATCTTCTCCTCGAAATCGTCGGCGGGCGGCGGGGTCTTCGTGCTGCGGCGGGCCATCGCTGCTGCGGCTCCTTCACCAACAAGGCTGAACCAGGACTGATCTGACGCGCACCATTGTGGACCGTCCCACTGACAACGCCGACCGCGACCCGGAAGACGCGGCCGGTGGAGCCCCGCGGGACACGGCCGGGTGGGGCCGGGGAACCGGGAACTTCGCCAGGCGTCGGTGCGCTTGCATACAGTGGCAGGACTTCTCCACATCGCGATCGAAGGGACGTACATGCCCATGGGTCACACGGCCACAGCGCAGGCCGGTTCCGGCGGCCTGACAGCGACAGAGCACAAGCTGGCCAACGGCCTGCGCGTGGTGCTCTCCGAGGACCACCTGACCCCGGTCGCAGCGGTCTGCCTCTGGTACGACGTGGGTTCGCGCCACGAGGTCAAGGGCCGTACAGGACTGGCTCACCTCTTCGAGCACCTGATGTTCCAGGGCTCCGCGCAGGTGAAGGGGAACGGCCACTTCGAGCTGGTGCAGGGCGCGGGCGGCTCGCTCAACGGCACCACCAGCTTCGAGCGCACCAACTACTTCGAGACCATGCCCGCGCACCAGCTGGAGCTCGCGCTCTGGCTGGAGGCCGACCGCATGGGCTCGCTGCTCGCCGCGCTCGACGACGAGTCGATGGAGAACCAGCGGGACGTCGTCAAGAACGAGCGCCGCCAGCGGTACGACAACGTGCCGTACGGCACGGCGTTCGAGAAGCTGGTGGCCCTCGCGTACCCCGAGGGCCACCCGTACCACCACACCCCGATCGGCTCGATGGCCGACCTGGACGCCGCCACGCTGGAGGACGCCCGCGCGTTCTTCCGCACCTACTACGCGCCGAACAACGCCGTCCTGTCGGTCGTCGGCGACATCGACCCCGAGCGGACGCTCGCCTGGGTCGAGAAGTACTTCGGTTCCATCCCGTCCCACGACGGCAAGCAGCCCCCGCGCGACGGATCGCTGCCCGACATCATCGGCGAGCAGCTGCGCGAGGAGGTCCACGAGGAGGTCCCGGCCCGCGCCCTGATGGCCGCCTACCGCCTCCCCGAGGACGGCACGCGCGCGTGCGACGCGGCCGACCTGGCGCTGACCGTGCTGGGCGGCGGCGAGTCGTCCCGGCTCCACAACCGCCTGGTGCGCCGCGACCGCACGGCCGTCGCCGCGGGCTTCGGCCTGCTGCGGCTGTCGGGCGCCCCCTCGCTGGGCTGGCTGGACGTGAAGACCTCCGGCGGCGTCGACGTGCCCGACATCGAGGCCGCCGTCGACGAGGAGCTGGCCCGCTTCGCAGAAGAGGGCCCCACGCCCGAGGAGATGGAGCGCGCCCAGGCCCAGCTGGAGCGCGAGTGGCTGGACCGGCTCGGCACGGTCGCGGGCCGCTCCGACGAACTGTGCCGGTACGCGGTGCTGTTCGGCGACCCGCAGCTGGCGCTGACGGCCGTACAGCGCGTCCTGGACGTCACGGCGGACGAGGTCCGCGAGGCCGCGGCCGCGCGCCTGCGGCCCGACAACAGGGCGGTGCTGGTGTACGAGCCGCTCCCGGCCAAGAACGACACCGAGGAAGAAGAGGGGGCGGACCAGTGACCGAGGCCGTCGTGTCCATGGAGTTCCACCCGCAGCCGACGGCCGGCCCCGCCACCCCGTGGGCCTTCCCCGCGCCCGAGCGCGGCGCGCTGCCGGGCGGTCTGACGGTGCTCAGCTGCCACCGCCCCGGCCAGCAGGTGGTGGCCGTCGAGATCTGCCTCGACGCCCCGCTGAACGCCGAGCCCGCCGGTCTGGACGGCGTGGCCACGATCATGGCGCGTGCCTTCACCGAGGGCACCGACAAGCGCTCCGCCGAGGAGTTCGCCGCCGAGCTGGAGCGGTGCGGCGCCACCTTCGACGCGCACGCCGACCACGCGGGCGTCCGGGTCTCCCTGGAGGTCCCGGTCTCCCGTCTGGCCAAGGCGCTCGGGCTGCTCGCCGAGGCGCTGCGCGCCCCCGCGTTCGCGGACGACGAGATCGACCGGCTGGTGCGCAACCGGCTGGACGAGATCCCGCACGAGGCGGCCAACCCGGCCCGCCGCGCGGCCAAGCAGCTCTCCAAGGAACTGTTCCCCGCCGAGTCCCGGATGTCGCGCCCCCGCCAGGGCACCGAGGAGACCGTCGCCCGGATCGACTCGGCGGCCGTCCGCGCCTTCTACGAGGCGCACGTCCGCCCCTCGACGGCCACCGCCGTGATCGTCGGCGACCTCGCGGGCGTCGACCTGCCCGCGCTGCTCGCGGAAACCCTGGGTGCCTGGACGGCCGACACCGCCGAGCGCAGCACCGTCCCGCCGATCACGGCGGACGACACCGGCCGCGTGGTGATCGTGGACCGTCCCGGGGCCGTACAGACGCAGCTGCTGATCGGCCGCATCGGGCCCGACCGGCACGACCGGGTCTGGCCCGCGCAGGTCCTCGGCACGTACTGCCTGGGCGGCACGCTCACCTCCCGGCTCGACCGGGTGCTGCGCGAGGAGAAGGGCTACACCTACGGCGTGCGCTCCTTCGGCCAGGTGCTGCGCTCGTCGGCCGACGGCACGGGCGCGGCCATGCTCGCCATCAGCGGCTCGGTGGACACCGAGTCCACCGGGCCCGCGCTGGACGACCTGTGGAAGGTGCTGCGCACGCTGGCGGCCGACGGCCTGACCGACGCCGAGCGCGACGTCGCCGTGCAGAACCTGGTGGGCGTCGCCCCGCTGAAGTACGAGACGGCGGCCTCCGTCGCCGCCACGCTGGCCGACCAGGTCGAGCAGTACCTGCCGGACGACTTCCAGGCGCAGGTGTACGCGCGCCTCGTCGAGACGGGCACCGTCGAGGCGACCTCCGCCGTGGTGAGCGCCTTCCCGGCGGACCGTCTGGTGACGGTCCTGGTGGGCGACGCGGCGCAGATCGCGGAGCCGGTCAAGGCGCTGGGCATCGGTGAAGTGACGGTCGTCACGGGCTGATCGCCGACCGCTCACGGGCTGGAACCGGCCAATTACGGACCGGTTCGACGGAGTCCTGGGGAAGGGTCTCGACGGTGTGATACGTCGAGACCCTTCCCTTTTGTCCGGTTTATCAGGGAGGTTGCCCCTCTGCCCTGTGGCGTGCGCTACAAAAAGGCGTCTCTGTTTGGTGATTGAAAGACGAGCCGCTTAGCGTCCTTCCTGCTGCCCCGCCAGATGCACCCGCCGCACCCGCGGCACCGGGAGCAGTCATCGCCGAGTCCCCGTCAGGCGCGAGCCTGGGGAGCCGGGGACCCACTCAGTCCCTGGGGTGAATCGGAAGTCCTGTCGCAGGGGCGACCGTAGGAGACCTTCCTGCTCCGAACCCGTCAGCTAACCCGGTAGGCGAGAAGGAAGGAAAGGACCAGCCACTTCATGGCGTTCACCCGTGCCACCGGGAAGCACCGTGCCCCCAGCCGACTGACGCGCAAGAGCGCGCAGGTCGTCGGTGTCGCGGCCCTCGCCACCACCGGAGTCGTCGGCGGCCTCGCCTCCCCGGCGCTCGCCGCGGACACCGGGACCCCCTCCGTCGAGGACACCGGCATCGGCCAGGCCATCGTGATCGGCGACACCCTCGCCGACCAGATCGACGCCCAGGCCGAGGCCCAGCAGGCGGCGGCCGAGAAGGCCGCGGCCGAGGCCCGTGCCAAGGCGGAGGCCAAGCGCAAGGCCGAGGCCCGCGCCAAGGAGATCCGTGCCGCCAAGGAGCGCGCCGCCCGCGATGCCGAGCGCAAGCGCCTGAACTCCTTCCAGCTCCCCGTCGCCGGTTCGAACGTCACCACCGGCTACAAGACCGGCGGTTCGCTCTGGTCATCCGGCAGCCACTCCGGTGTCGACTTCCGCGCCGCCTCCGGCAGCACCGTCGTCGCCGTCGGCTCGGGCACCGTCGTGGAGGCGGGCTGGGGCGGCGCGTACGGCAACAACGTCGTGCTCCGCATGAACGACGGCACGTACACGCAGTACGGCCACCTCTCGGCCATCACCGTCTCGGTCGGCCAGAGCGTCACCCCGGGCCAGCAGATCGGCGTCTCCGGCTCGACCGGCAACTCCACGGGCCCGCACCTGCACTTCGAGGCCCGTACGAGCCCCGACTACGGCTCGGACATCAACCCGGTCGCGTACCTGCGCTCGCACGGCGTGAACGTCTGACGGCGGTCCGCCCCCGAAGCACGTCCTCCCCGAAGGCCCTGGCTCCCCTCCCGGAGCCGGGGCCTTCGGCGCGTGCGCGCCGATCCCGCCGCGCGCGAGCCGACCGGCGAAAAGAAGCCGCAGAATTCCCGGTGGCCGTCGGAAATTCCCGCACTTTGTTCTAGAGTCACCGAAACGAATGAATGCGGAGGTTGAGGCATGCGCATTCCGGCCCATTCGGTCTGTACGGCGATCCGCGCCGACATCGTCTCCGGTGTCTACGAACGCGGCAGCCGGCTCACGGAAGAACTCCTCGCGAAGAGGTACGGGGTCTCCCGCGTCCCGGTCCGCGAGGCGCTGCGCACCCTGGAGTCGGAGGGCTTCGTGACCACCCGCAGGCACGCGGGCGCGTGCGTCGCGGAGCCGTCCGAGCAGGACGCGGCCGACCTGCTGGAGATGCGGATGCTGCTGGAGCCGCTGGGCGCGGCGCGCGCGGCCCGACGGCGCACCGACGCGCACCTGAAGGTGCTGCGCGGGCTGGTGCGGCTCGGCCAGGAGCGGGCGGGCCGGGGCGAGGACCTGAGGTCACTGGGCGGCTGGTTCCACGAGACGCTGGCCCAGGCGTCCGGCAGCCAGGGGCTCACCGCGCTGCTCGGCCAGCTCCGGCACAAGATCGCCTGGATGTACGCGGTGGAGCAGCCGGCCCGTCCTGTGGAGTCCTGGGCCGAGCACGGCGCGATCGTGGACGCGGTGGCGCGCGGCGACGCGGAGCGGGCGCGGGCCCTGGTGGCGCTGCACGCCGAGCGCGCGGTGGGCGCGCACCGGCTGCGGACCGCCGCGAGGACTTCGCAACACGCCGTCAACACGGTCGGTGCGCGCGCTTAACACGGGTGTCGTACAAAAGAGACGCCCGAGAACACGAAGACGCGGCAATGCGTGCGCGCCCGATTTCGAATTTCCGGGTGCCTCATTCGGGTGCGCCATTTCGGGGTGCGCAATTTGGGGGTGCGGTCAATTGTGGCCGCGCTGGATTTCCGTACGGTGCCCGCACTGGATTTCCGTACAGCACACAGCCCCCCACGGGCACGAAAGAGCCGCGCCGCCCGGGACGTCGTCCCGGGCGGCGCGGCCCGTGCGCGGGGTGCGAGACCCCTGAAGGTCACTCAGACGGTCTCGGGGAGCTCGTCCAGGCCCTCGGCGACCAGCTTCGCCAGACGGTCCAGCGCGGCCTCTGCGCCCTCGGCGTCGGAGGTCAGCACGACCTCTTCGCCGCCCTGCGCGCCCAGACCGAGCACCGCGAGCATGGAGGCGGCGTTGACCGGGTTGCCGTCGGCCTTGGCGATCGTCACAGGAACGCCGGAGGCCGTGGCGGCACGGACGAAGATGGACGCGGGGCGGGCGTGCAGGCCCTCGGCCCAGCCGACGTTGACGCGGCGCTCAGCCATGGTGTTGCCCTTCAAGTCTCAAGCGGTTGTCTAGACCAGTCTCTCATGTGTTGCGCTGTGCTCCGACCGACCTTCGGCCCCTGCCGGACAGCCCTTCAGCCCGGTTCCGACCGCCCTTCGGCCCTCCCCACCTTGCCCCGGCCGCCCCCTCTCCGCGACTCGTGACCGCGCCGTACGCTGGCCCCATGCAGACCCCGTCGGCCCATGCGTACCCCGACCACTGGGAAGCCGATGTCGTGCTCCGCGACGGCGGAACCGCGCGCATCAGGCCCATCACCACCGAGGACGCCGAACGGCTGGTCAGCTTCTACGAACAGGTCTCGGACGAGTCCAAGTACTACCGCTTCTTCGCGCCCTACCCCCGGCTCTCCGCCAAGGACGTGCACCGCTTCACCCATCACGACTACGTGGACCGGGTCGGGCTCGCCGTGACCATCGGCGGCGAGTTCATCGCCACCGTCCGCTACGACCGCATCAACGAGCGGGGCCTGCCCGCGTCCGCGCCCGCCGACGAGGCCGAGGTCGCCTTCCTCGTCCAGGACGCCCACCAGGGCAGGGGAGTGGCCTCCACGCTCCTGGAACACATCGCCGCCGTCGCCCGCGAGCGCGGCATCCGGCGCTTCGCCGCCGAGGTGCTGCCCGCCAACAGCAAGATGATCAAGGTCTTCACGGACGCCGGGTACACCCAGAAGCGCAGCTTCGAGGACGGCTCCGTCCACCTCACCCTCGAACTCGAACCCACCGCCGAATCCCTCGCCGTCCAGCGCGCCCGGGAGCAGCGCGCGGAGGCCCGCTCCGTCCAGCGCCTCCTCGCCCCTGGATCGGTCGCCGTCATCGGCACCGGACGCGCCCCCGGCGGCGTCGGCCGCACGGCTCTGCGCAACCTCGTCGAATCGGGCTTCACCGGCCGTACGTACGCGGTGAACCGCGCCTTCCCCGACGACCTGACCGCACTCGACGGCGTCCCCGCCCACCGCTCCCTCGCAGAGGTCACCGAACAGGTCGACCTCGCGGTCGTGGCCGTCCCCGCCGAACGGGTGCCCGAAGCCGTCGCGGAGTGCGGCGAGCACGGCGTACAGGGACTGGTCGTCCTCTCCGCCGGATACGCCGAGAGCGGCGCCGAGGGCCGCGAACGCCAGCGCGCCCTCGTCCGCCAGGTCCGCTCGTACGGCATGCGCCTCATCGGCCCCAACGCCTTCGGCATCATCAACACCGCCGAAGAGGTCCGGCTCAACGCCTCCCTCGCCCCGCAGTCCCCCGCCCGCGGCCGCATCGGACTGTTCACCCAGTCGGGCGCCATCGGCATCGCCCTGCTGTCCGGACTGCACCGGCGCGGCGCCGGACTCTCCTCGTTCATCTCCGCGGGCAACCGCGCCGACGTCTCGGGCAACGACTTCCTCCAGTACGGATACGAGGACCCGAACACCGACGTCGTCCTGCTGTACCTCGAGTCCATCGGCAACCCCCGCAAGTTCACCCGCCTCGCCCGCCGCACCGCCGCCGTCAAGCCCGTCGTCGTCGTGAAGGGCGCCCGGCACAGCGGCGCCACCCCGCCGGGTCACGCCGTCCCCGTCACCCGCGTCCCCGACGCGACCGTCTCCGCACTGCTGCGCCAGGCGGGCGTCATCCGCGTCGACACGGTCACCGCCCTCGTCGACGCGGGCGTCCTGCTCGCCGACCAGCCGCTCCCCGCGGGACCCAGGGTCGCCATCCTCGGCAACTCCGAATCCCTGGGCCTGCTCACCTACGACGCCTGCCTCGCCGAGGGGCTGCGCCCGCTGCGCCCCCGCGACCTCACCACGGCCGCGACGCCCGCCGACTTCAAGGAGGCGCTCGCCGCCGCCCTGGCCGACCGCGCGTGCGACGCGGTCGTCGTCACCGCCATCCCCCGGGTCGGCGAGAACGGCGCCACCGGGCCCGGGTTCGACGGGGCCGACGGGTCCGACGCGACCGGGACCCTGGCGACCGCCCTCCAGGAGGCCGCCGCGGGCCACACCAAGCCCGTGGCGGTCGTCCACGTCGAGATCGGCGGTCTCGCGGAAGCACTGGCCGCCGCCACCCGCACGGCCCCCGCCCGCGGCGAGCCGCGCCCCGCCGCCCCCGCGCCCGCCCCCGAAGGCCCCGCGCCCGCCTCGCCCCGCCCGATCCCCGCGTACCCCGCGGCCGAGCGCGCCGTCCGGGCGCTCGCCGAAGCGGTCGCGTACAGCCGGTGGCGCCGCCAGGCGGCCGAGCCGGGCAAGGTCCCGGAGTTCGACGACATCGCGGAGAGCGCGGCCGCCTCCCGCATCGAACGGATGCTCGGCCCCGAACCCGACCCGCGCGGCCGTCCCCTGGCCCCCGACGAGGCCCGCGACCTGCTCGCCACGTACGGCATCGAGGTCCGCCCCACCCTCCCCGCGCCCGACCCCGACGCGGCCGTGCGGGCCGCCGCCGAGATCGGCTACCCGGTCGCCCTCAAGACCACGGCCCCGCACCTGCGCCACCGCGCCGACCTCGGCGGCGTGCGCCTCGACCTGCCGGGCGAGGCCGCGCTGCGCCGCGCGTACGGCGAACTGACCGAGGCGCTGGGCAAGCCCGCCGAACTGCTGCCGGTCGTCCAGGCCATGGCCCCGCGCGGCGTCGACACGGTCGTGCGCGCCGCCATCGACCCGGCCGTCGGCGCCGTGCTCTCCTTCGGCCTCGCGGGCGCCGCGTCCGAACTGCTGGGCGACACCGGCCACCGGCTGATCCCCGCCACCGACCGGGACGCGGCCGAGCTGATCCGCTCCATCAGGACGGCCCCGCTGCTCTTCGGCTGGCGCGGCTCGGCGCCCGTGGACACCCCCGCCCTGGAGGAGCTGCTGCTGCGCGTCTCGCGCCTGGTGGACGACCACCCCGAGGTGGTCTCCGTCGCCCTGGAGCCGGTCGTCGTCGCCCAGCACGGCCTGACCGTGCTCGGCGCGGGCGTCCGCATCGCGCCGCCCCCCGCCAGGGGCGACCTGGGCCCCCGGCGCCTGCCCAGCTACTGACCCGGCAGGGCCCTGGCAGTCACCGCGCCCCCGTAGGATGGAGTCCATGGCGAAGACCGGTACGACGACCCAGGGGCTGCGCGCGGCGATCGAGCGCAGCGGCTACTACCCGGCCCTCGTGGCCGAGGCGGTTGAGGCCGCCGTAGGCGGCGAGCCGATCTCGTCGTACCTGGTCCACCAGGAGACCACCTTCGACTCCAACGAAGTGCGCCGCCACGTGACGGTCCTGGTCCTCACGGGCAACCGTTTCATCGTCAGCCACACCGACGAGCAGACCGCGGACAACAGCTCCCCGACGCCGTACGCCACCACCTCGACGGAGTCGGTCAAGCTCGACCGGATCTCCTCGGTCGTGGTCAGCCGCGTCGTGGCCAACCCGGAGAAGTACGTCCCCGGCTCGCTGCCCCGCGAGGTCGTCCTGACCATCGGCTGGGGCGCGGTCTCCCGGATCGACCTGGAGCCCGCCGCCTGCGGCGACTCCAACTGCGACGCGGACCACGGCTACACCGGCAACGCCACGGCCGACGACCTCTCGCTGCGCGTCAGCGAGGCGGGCGACGGCCCCGAGACGGTGCGCCAGACCCTCGCCTTCGCGCAGGCGCTCTCCGAGGCGACTGCGGCCACGCGCTGATGGCGCTGCCCGCTGCCTGGCAGGACCCCGAGCCGCTGCCGATCGACACCGCGCCCGTCCCCGAGTACGGCTCCGGGTCCCTCGCCGACCTGCTGCCCACCCTCGCGGCCGGCCAGGGCGTGCCCGGCCTCGAAGCGGCCATCGGGGAGCTGACCCCGGCCGACCGCAACTGCGTCTTCCTGATCGACGGCCTCGGCTGGGAGCAGATCAAGGCGCACCCCGACGAGGCCCCCTACCTGCACTCCCTGCTCGGCACTTCGCGCGGCGGCACCGGGCGCCCGATCACCGCGGGCTTCCCCGCCACCACCGCGACCTCGCTGGCCTCGGTCGGCACTGGCCTGCCGCCCGGAGCGCACGGCCTGACCGGCTACACCACGCGGAACCCGGAGACCGGCGCGCTGATGAACCAGCTGCGCTGGAAGCCGTACACCGATCCGCACGCCTGGCAGCCCCACCCGACGGTCTTCCAGCTCGCGGACGCGGCGGGCGTGCACACCGCGCAGGTCTCGGCCCCGCCCTTCCAGCACACCCCGCTCACCAAGATCGCGCTCAGCGGCGGCACCTTCCACGGCCGGCTGACCGGCGAGGACCGCATGGACCTGGCCGCGCACGAACTGGCGGCGGGGGACCGCTCGCTGGTCTACACGTACTACAGCGAGGTCGACGGCAACGGCCACCGCTACGGCGTCGACTCCGACGCCTGGCGCGGCCAGCTGATGTACGTCGACCGGCTGGTGCAGCGCCTGGCCGAGCAACTGCCGCCGCGCGCCGCGCTCTACGTCACCGCCGACCACGGCATGATCGACATCCCGTTCGACGAGGAGTCGCGCATCGACTTCGACGAGGACTGGGAGCTGAGCGCGGGCGTCGCCCTGCTCGGCGGCGAGGGCCGCGCCCGGCACGTCTACGCGGTCCCGGGTGCCGAGGCCGACGTCCTGACCGTCTGGCGCGAGGTGCTGGGCGAGCAGTTCTGGGTGGCGAGCCGCGAGGAGGCGATCGCGGCGGGCTGGTTCGGCCCCTCGGTCGAGGAGCGCGTCCTCGGCCGGATCGGCGACGTGGTCGCCGCCGCCCACGCCGACGTGGTGATCACCGCGTCGCGCAACGAGCCGCACGAGTCCCTCATGGCAGGCATGCACGGCTCGATGACGCCGGTGGAGCAGCACGTCCCCCTCATCGAAGTACGCTCGTAAACCTCCCCCTCCCCCCTCACATGCGAAAGGCCCTCGACTCCCCATGCCCGAGCTGGTGTTCTTCTCCGGAACGATGGACTGCGGAAAGAGCACCCTCGCTCTTCAGATCGAGCACAACAGGTCCGCGCGCGGCCTCCAGGGCATGATCTTCACGCGGGACGACCGCGCGGGCGAGGGCAAGCTCTCCTCGCGGCTCGGCCTGGTCACCGACGCGGTCGAGGCGGCCGACGGCTTCGACCCGTACGCCCATCTGGTCGCCCACCTCTCCAAGGGCGGCCGCGCCGACTACGTCATCGTCGACGAGGCGCAGTTCCTCGCGCCCGAGCAGATCGACCAGCTCGCGCGCGTCGTCGACGACCTGGAGCTGGACGTCTTCGCCTTCGGCATCACCACCGACTTCCGCAGCAAGCTCTTCCCCGGCTCGCAGCGCCTGGTCGAGCTCGCGGACCGCGTCGAGGTGCTCCAGGTGGAGGCGCTGTGCTGGTGCGGCGCCCGAGCGACCCACAACGCCCGCACGGTCGGCGGCGAGATGGTCGTCGAGGGCGCGCAGGTCGTGGTCGGGGACGTCAACCAGTCGCCGGACGAGATCGGCTACGAGGTGCTGTGCAGGCGCCACCACCGACGCCGGATGACGGCGGCGGCGGCGCGGGCCGGGGTGCTCTCGCCCGACGTGCTGCCGGTGGAGCTGGATCCGTCCGAACTCAGTGGGCGGCCGACCGTACGATCGTGAAGACCGCGCCCTCCGGGTCGGCGACGAGCGCGCTGCGGCCGCCGGAACCCTCGCGCGGCTGTTGCAGGACGTGCCCGCCGAGGTCCGCGACGCGGTTCGCGGCCCCGTCGGTGTCGGCGACCTCGAAGTAGGTCATCCAGTGCGCGCCCCGGTCGCGCGGCAGGGCGTTGCCGACGCCGTGCAGGGCGGCGACGGGGCGGCCCGCCAGGTGCAGCGTCAGATAGTCGAAGTCGGCGGAGACCACGGCCTCGACGTCGTAGCCGAACACCGACTGGTAGAACTTCCCGACGGTGCCCGTCTCGCGGGTCAGCAGCTCGTGCCACACGCGCGTGCCGGGCCGGCCGGCCGCCGCACGGCCGGGCCCTTCGACGCCCTCCTGCCAGATGCCGAAGATCGCGCCCGCCGGGTCGGCCGCGATGGCGAGCCGCCCCGCCTCCCCCGCGTCCAGCGGCCCCACGGCGACCGTGCCGCCGCAGCTCCTGATCGACTCGGCGGTGGCGTCGGCGTCCCCGGTCGCCAGATAGGTCGTCCAGGCGATCGGCAGGTGGCGTCCGGGCGGCGACTGGCCGATGCCGGCCACCTGGTCGTCGCCGAGCACGGCGCGGACGTAGGGGCCGAGCTGCCGGGGTCCCGGACGGAACTCCCAGCCGAACAGCGCTCCGTAGAAATCCTGTGTCGCGGGCAGGCCGTGCACCATCAGGCTCGCCCAGCACGGTGTGCCGGGCGTCTGCCGAGCGGCAGCCTCGGTCATCGTCACTCTCTCCTAGACCATCGTGGTGGTCGTTCGAGGATCACGGAGCGTGCACGCCGTTGTGCGGAACGGATCTGCGCCCCGTGCAGATGCTTGCACCCCTCGGCGCGGGGCGCGCCCCGGCCGCGCCGCTTTTTTCGGGTCGCCGAGGGCGGATGCCCGGTTTGATGTTCCGCGTCCGTTTCCTCTTCGTTACGGGGCGGGTGTGCTCGCGGATCGCCACGGACCGGGCACGCCCTGCGCCAAGATGGCACCCATGACTGTCATCATCACCGCATCCGAACTCGCGAGCGAGCTGGCGGGCGAGCGGCCCCCGGTCCTGCTGGACGTCCGCTACCAGATGGGCGGGCCTCCCGGGCGCCCCGCCTACGAGGCCGGGCACGTCCCCGGCGCGGTCTACGTCGACCTGGAGGCCGAGCTGGCCGACCCGCCCGGCGGCGGCCGGGGCCGCCACCCCCTGCCGGACGTCGGCGCCTTCGGGGCGGTGATGCGCGCGGCCGGGGTCTCGGACGGCGCCCCGGTGGTCGTCTACGACGGCGGCCAGGGCTGGGCCGCCGCCCGCGCGTGGTGGATGCTGCGCTGGACGGGGCACGCGGACGTACGGGTCCTGGACGGCGGCCTGCCCGCGTGGACCGGTGAGCTGTCGACCGCGACGCCCGCCCCCGAGCCGGGCGACTTCACGCCGGTTCCCGACCCGGCGCTGCTGCTCGACGCGGAGGGCGCGGCGGAGCTGGCCGGGCGCGGGCTGCTGCTGGACGCGCGGGCGGGGGAGCGGTACCGGGGCGAGGTGGAGCCGATCGACCCGGTCGCGGGCCACATCCCGGGGGCCGTGTCGGCGCCGACCGTGGAGAACGTCGACGAGAACGGCCGCTTCCGGCCGGCCGACGAGCTGGCGGCGCGCTTCAAGGCGCTGGGCGCGGGGGACGCGGCCGAGGTGGGCGTCTACTGCGGCTCGGGCGTCTCGGCGGCGCAGCAGATCCTGGCACTGGAGATCGCGGGCATCACGGCGGCGCTGTACGCGGGCTCGTGGTCGGAGTGGACCTCGGACCCGGCGCGCCCGGTGGCGACGGGGCCCGAGCCCAGGTAGCGGAGACGGATGAGGGGCCCGTGCGCACCGCGCACGGGCCCCTCACACCTCACGAGCGGTCCTACTCCTGCTTCTTGCGCCGGGTGCCGAAGACGATCTCGTCCCAGCTCGGCACGGCGGCGCGGCGGCCGGGACGGACGCCGTCGGCCTCCGCCTGGCGGTCGGTGGTCCCGGTCAGCCGGTCGCGGTGGCCGCTCACGGCACGGGGCATCAGCACGTCCGCGTACGCCGCTCCGGCGCCGACCGAGGACGCTCCGGCACCCGCGGAGGCCGCGGCCGCGGGCGGCTCCTCGGCCTCGGGCTCGGGCACGGCGCCCGGCTCGGTGGTCGGCGGCTCCGGGGGCGCGGGGCGCTCGGGGACGACCATGTCGCCCCGGAAGCTCGGCACGGCCTCCAGGAGGCTGGTCAGCGAGTCGCGCTCGCTGGCCGAAGGGGCGGCCGCCACGGGCGCCTCGTCGGCCTCCGCGGAGGCATCCCTGGGCTCGCGCGACGGGCGTTCCAGCTGACGGTCCAGGGCGCGGTCCAGCGGACGGTCCCTGGGCAGCCGGGCGATCCGGGGCACGAACGGGAAGCTCGGCTCCGGGGCGGTCACGGTGTCGTCGGTCTCGCCGATGAGGGAGCGCGCCTCGTCGTCCATCGCCTGGACGAGCCTGCGCGGCGGGTCGTAGCTCCAGCTCGCCGAGTGGGGCTCGCCCGCGACGCGGTACACCAGGAAGACCTCCCAGGTGCCGTCGTCGCGGCGCCACGAGTCCCACAGGGCGCTGTCCTTGTCGGCCCCGCGCAGCAGGAGGCGCTCCTGGACCGCCTCGCCGAGCTGGGGGCCTGTTCCGGTGTTCTCGCCGGGACGTCGCACGGGGGTCTTCCTGGCCCGCTCGGCCATGAAGGCGCGCTCCGCGAGCACGGGGCCCTCGAAGCGGCGTACACGCTCGACCGGGATCCCGGCGTGCTGAGCGACCTCCTCCGCGGAGGCACCGGCACGTATCCGGGCCTGGATGTCGCGGGGGCGGAGGTGGCTCTCCACCTCGATCTCGATCTGTCCGAGACGCGCGCGGTCGTTGCGCACGGCGGCGCGCAGCCGCTCGTCGATCGGAAGCGTGTACTCCGTGCTGTCCGCAGCCTTGAGCACCAATCGTGTGCCGTCGTTGGAGACGGCCACGACACGCAGTTCGGGCATGGGGACCTCCCGGGTGGTGCCTGCCGACGTCACGTGCGTCGCTGCTTCCGCTAGTCGAGTGTGGCCTGCCCGGGTGCAGCCTGCCACAACCTTGCCGAGTTGCCCGGCGTGTCGGGCACGGGCCCGTGATCGCCGTTATGGCACGGTTACCTGTTTGCGACGCAGAGTGACGGACCTGGTCACTCTGTGCAGCAGGCGCCCGTGCGGCCCCGCGGCGCCGCCGGTTCGAGTGCCGCTTTCGGCCCCCTCCCGGGATCCCGGTCACCCAGGGGGAAACCGGAGCCAGGGCTCGCCACAGTACTCCATTCGGGCCATGTGGGTGGACCGCCGCGCCGCCGAAGTTCTCGAAGGGCACGGGAGTTGAGGTTCCGAACCCATTACGGTCGGGTGGCGAGGTTCACACAATCCCCGTAAGCGGAACTATCTGCTTCGCTCATATGTCCCTTTTTATGTGCACGCCTCTCGGGAGGGCCGTGCGTGAAGGGACGGACGGGCAAGCAGAGGCTGGGGATGGACGACCGGAGCGCGAACCGGAACGCGGACGAGCGGGACGGGAATGACGAGGGCGACGAGAAGAAGCCACGCCTCGAACTGAGCGTGCCCCAGGTGGCGGGCAGCGCCGTCGCGGCGATCGCGGCGGCCGTGCTGGCCTCCAGGATGGGCGTGTACGGCACGATCCTGGGCGCGGGCGTGGTGAGCGTGGTCGCGACCAGCGGCGGCGCGGTCTTCCAGCACTTCTTCCGCCGCACGGGGGAACAGATCCGCGAGGTCACGGTCAGCGCGAAGCCCCGGACCGGGCAGGTGCCGGCCCGGCCGTACGGGGCCGGAGGAGCCGACGTGGAGGCGACGCGGCTGCTCCCTCGGGCCGGCGGCCCCGGGGACGCCGAGGCCACGAGACTGCTTCCGCGGGTCGAGGACCCCGACGACGCCACGCGCGTGCTGCGCCAGGTCACCGTGCCGACCGGCGGGGAGTTCGACCAGGGACGCTTCGGCGTGGGGCCCGCGGGGGAGGCCGACGACGAGTTCGGCGAGGCCACGACGCACGGCACCCGGGTGCGCGGCCGGAAGCGGTCCGCCGTGGCCGCGGCCGTGGTCTTCGGGGTCGCGATGCTCGGCATCACCGGCTACGAACTGATCGCGGACGAGGACCTCAGCGGCGGCAAGGGCACCACGGTCGGCAGCGTCCTGCGCGGCGGCAACGAGAAGTCCGAACCGTCCACCACCCCTTCGTCCGACCCGAAGGGCGGGGAACGGCCCTCCGGAGAGGGAGGCGGGGACAAGGGCGAGCGGGACGGCAAGGGCGACCGGCCGGACAAGGGCACCGGCACCGGCGGCTCGGGCGAACCCGGCAAGGAGTCCCCGGCGCCCGACAGGAGCGGCGGGCCCGACAAGGGCGACGGCGGTGCGACCGCCAAGCCCGACCCGGACCCGTCCGCGTCGAACGGCGGCGGCACGAACCCGAAGCCCACCCCGACGCCGACCCCCACGCCCACCCCGCAGCCCACCACGGGCGGCGACGCGGCGGGCGGCGGGAACGAGACGGGCGACGGCGACGGCAAGGGGGCCGGTACGGCGAACGGTGCCGTGACCCCGTAACCCCGTCGTCGCTCCCGTAACCCCGTCGTCACCCCGTCGTCCGGGAGCCGGGCCCCGCCGTCAGGGGCCGAGCACCCGCCGCAGGTAGTCGTTGCCGAACAGCCGGTCCGGGTCCAGGCGGTCGCGCAGGGCGGTGAACTCCCCGAAGCGGGGGTACGCCTTCGTGAAGTACCCGGCGTCCCTGGTGTGCACCTTGCCCCAGTGCGGGCGCCCCTCGTGCGCGGTCATGATCCGCTCGACCTCGGCGAAGTACGCCTGGTACGGCGTGCCCTTGAACATGTGGACGGCGATGTACGCGCTGTCGCGGTCCGACGCCGTGGAGAGCGCGATGTCGTCGGCGGGGGCGGTGCGCACCTCCACGGGGAAGCTGACGCGCAGCCGCGAGCGGTCGACCATCGCCTTGACCTCGCGCAGTGCCGCGACGGCAGCCTCCCGCGGAACCGCGTACTCCATCTCCACGAAGCGCACCCGGCGCGGACTTGTGAAGACCTTGTACGGAATGTCGGTGTACGTGCGTGCGGACAGGGCCCGGCTGGAGAGCCTGGCGACCGGAGGTATGGACGCGGGCACCGCCCGACCCAGCTCGCAGACCGCCCGGAAGGCGCCGTTCGACAGCAGTTCGTCCTCGACCCAGCCGCGGACCGGGCCCAGCGGGGCCGCGGGGCCCGCGCTGCGGTTGTTGCGCTTGGTGTTGCAGTTGCCGGTGTGCGGGAACCAGTAGAACTCGAAGTGCTCGTTCTCCGCGTGCAGCGCATCGAAGTCGGCGGTGACCCGGTCGAAGGCCATCGGCTCCTCACGGGCCGTCAGCAGGAACTCGGGCTCCACGCCGAAGGTGATCGCCGAGACGACGCCCAGCGCCCCGAGCCCGATCCGCCCGGCCGCGAAGGCCGCCCGCTCCTCCCCGGTCCCGCCGGGCGAGCAGGACAGCACCCGGCCGTCCGCCGTGACCAGCTCGAATCCCTTGATCTGGGCGGCGAGCGAGCCGGAGTCCCGGCCGGTGCCGTGCGTGCCGGTCGAGGTGGCCCCCGCGACCGTCTGCTCCATGATGTCGCCCATGTTGGTGAGGGAGAGGCCCTCGC
The DNA here is from genome assembly GCF_044458065.1 of Streptomyces sp. NPDC050504. Taxonomy (NCBI): domain Bacteria; kingdom Bacillati; phylum Actinomycetota; class Actinomycetes; order Kitasatosporales; family Streptomycetaceae; genus Streptomyces; species Streptomyces sp. NPDC050504. The sequence continues at coordinate 140,767 of NZ_JBITHO010000013.1, forward strand.
GCGACAGCGCGGCGTTGAGCCGCTTCAGCGGAGTGCCCGCCTCCACGGTCACGGTCATGGCGTCCCGGTCGAAGGAGCGGAAGCCGGTCAGCAGGTCGGGCCTGATCAGCACGCCGTCGGTGGCGGCCGCCGCGGTGAAGGAGTGGCCGGTGCCGACCGCCTTCACGGTCAGCCCGTCGTCGGCCGCCGCGCGGACCGCGGCGGCCAGCTCCTCCACGGAGGCGGGCGACTCCTCCCGCACGGGCCTGGCGGTGACGTTCCCCGCCCAGTTACGCCACCCGTTCGCCGTTCGTGCTGCGCGCTTCGTCATCGTGCCCGAGCCCTCCGCGGTCCGTGACCGGCCTGGCCAGTCGGCGGTGTCCCAGGAACGCCACCACGGCCGCGAGCGCTCCCGCCGCGACGGGCACCGCGTACCCCGCACCCGCGCCCTTGGCCTCCACCACCCAACCCGCGGCGGACGAGCCGAGCGCCACGCCCACCGCGAGCCCGGTACTGGTCCAGGTCATGCCCTCGGTGAGCTTGCTGCGCGGTACGTGCTGCTCCACGAGGGCCATCGTGGTGACCATCGTCGGCGCGATGGACAGGCCCGCGACAAAGAGCGCCACGGCCAAGAACGGCAGGTTCCCGGCCAGTTGGAGGGGGATCATACTCACGGCCATCGCACAGACACCCAGCAGCCACCTCCTGGACGCCGCCCCCTTGAGGTGCAGCAGGCCGAAGACCGCGCCGGCCAGACAGGAGCCCAGCGCGTAGACGGCGAGCACCAGGCTCGCCGCCGACTTGTTGCCCTGCTCCTCGGCGAAGGCCACGGTCACCACGTCGACCGCGCCGAAGACCGCCCCGACGGCGACGAACGTGGCCACCAGGACCTGGAGCCCGGGGGAGCGCAGGGCGCTCGTCGACTTCCCCGCCGCCGGGTCCCTGGGGTGCGGCGCGGGCTCGGTGTCGCGCTGCGCGGTCAGCCAGCAGACGCCGATGACCAGGAAGACCCCCGAGAGCATCGGCCCCGCCTCGGGGAACCACGTGGTGGACAGGCCGATCGAGATGATCGGGCCGAAGATGAAGCACGTCTCGTCGACGATCGACTCCCAGGAGTACGCGGCGTGCAGCTCGCGCGGGGAGTCGCGGTAGATCGCCGCCCAGCGGGCCCTGACCATCGAACCCACGCTCGGCACGAATCCGCAGCCGAAGGCGAAGACGAAGAGCGTCCAGTCGGGTGCGGACTGCTGGGCGCAGATCAGCAGTCCGGTGGCGGCGGCGACCGAGACCAGCGTCGCGGGGCGCAGCACCCGCCGCTGCCCGTACCGGTCGACGTACCGGGAGATCAGCGGGCCGAACACGGCGGCCGACAGGGCGAGCGTGGCGGAGAGCGCGCCCGCCAGCCCGTACCTGCCGGTGAGCTGGGAAATCATGGTCACGATGCCGATGCCCATCATGGACAGCGGCATGCGGCCGAGGAATCCGGCCGCCGAGAACCCCTTGGTGCCGGGGGCGGCGAATATCGCGCGGTAGGGACTGGGCAAGGGGTCGCTCCCGGGGGCGGAGTCAGAGATCAGCACGTGTAATTGAGAGCTAAAGAATACGGCTTCGAAGGACGACTCGATACCCGATTGTCGGTCCCGGATGGCAGGATCGGCCCCATGTCCGAACTGCGTGATCCCGCCCCCTACGACGCCCTGCTGCTGCTCTCCTTCGGGGGGCCCGAGGGCCCCGACGACGTGGTGCCGTTCCTGGAGAACGTGACCCGGGGCAGGGGCATTCCCAAGGAGCGGCTGAAGGAAGTGGGGCAGCACTACTTCCTGTTCGGCGGCGTCAGCCCGATCAACGAGCAGAACCGCGCGCTGCTCGAAGCGCTCCGCAAGGACTTCGCGGAGCACGGCCTCGACCTGCCGGTCCACTGGGGCAACCGCAACTGGGCGCCGTACCTGACGGACGTGCTGCGCGAGATGGCCGCCGAAGGGCACCGCCGCATCGCCGTGCTCACCACCAGCGCCTACGCCTCGTACAGCGGCTGCCGCCAGTACCGCGAGAACCTCGCGGACGCGCTCGCCGCGCTGGCCGCCGAGGGCGTCGAGCCGCCCCGCGTCGACAAGCTGCGGCACTACTTCAACCACCCCGGCTTCGTCCGGCCCATGGTCGAGGGCGTGCTGGCCTCGCTCGCCGACCTCCCCGAGGACGTCAGGGACGGCGCCCACCTCGCCTTCACGACGCACTCGATCCCCACCGCGGCCGCCGAGTCGTCGGGCCCCGAGGACGGCCCGGAGGGCGGGGCGTACGTGGCGCAGCACCTGGACGTGGCGCGCCTGATCGTGGACGCGGTGCGGGACGAGACCGGCGTCGAGCGCCCCTGGGAGCTGGTCTACCAGTCGCGCAGCGGCGCCCCGCACGTCCCGTGGCTGGAGCCCGACATCTGCGACCACCTGGAGGCGCTGGACGCCGCCGGCGCCCCCGCCGTCGTGATGGTCCCCATCGGCTTCGTCTCGGACCACATGGAGGTCCTGTACGACCTGGACACCGAGGCCGAGGCCAAGGCCGCCGAGCTGGGCCTGCCGGTGCGCCGCTCCGCGACCGTCGGCGCGGACCCGCGCTTCGCCGCCGCCGTCCGCGAGCTGGTCCTGGAGCGCGCCGCGAACGAGCGCGGGCAGGGCGTGGAGCGCTGCGCGCTGGGCCCGCTCGGCCCCTCGCACGACCTCTGCCCGGTCGGCTGCTGCCCCGCGAGGGCGCCCAGGCCAGCGGCGGCGGGCGCGGACAGCCCGTACGCCTGAACCGGACGCCCCTTCCCGCACTTCGCACCCCCCGCACCCCCCGCACCGCCCTAAGGAGACGCAGTGAGCGACCCGCTCCTGGACGAACTGCTCGCCCTCGCCCTGGAGGCCGCGAGCCGCGCGGGCGAGCTGCTGCGCGACGGCCGCCCCGCCGACCTGGGCGTGGCGGCCACCAAGTCCAGCCCGATCGACGTCGTCACCGAGATGGACATCGCGGCCGAGAAGCTGATCACGGGCTTCCTCGCCGAGCGCCGCCCCGACGACGGCATCCTCGGCGAGGAGGGCGCGTCCACCGAGGGCACCAGCGGCGTCCGCTGGGTCGTCGACCCGCTCGACGGCACCGTCAACTACCTGTACGGGCTGCCCACCTGGGCGGTCTCCGTCGCTGCCGAGCGGGACGGCGAGCGGGTGGTGGGCGTCGTCGAGGTGCCGATGCGCCGCGAGACCTGCCGCGCGGTGCTCGGCGGCGGCGCGTACCTCAACGACCGGCCGATCCGCTGCCGCCCGGCGCCCCCGCTGGACCAGGCGCTCGTGTCGACCGGCTTCAACTACGTGGCGGAGGTCCGCAGGCACCAGGCGGACGTCGCCCAGCGCCTCGTCCCGAAGCTGCGCGACATCAGGCGCGGCGGATCGGCCGCCGTCGACCTGTGCGACGTCGCCGCGGGCCGCCTCGACGGCTACTACGAGCGCGGCCTGCACCCCTGGGACCTGGCCGCGGGCGACCTGATCGCCCGCGAGGCGGGCGCGCTCACCGGAGGGCGCCCCGGCGGCCCGCCGGACGGCGACCTGGCGGTGGCCGCGGTGCCCGGCGTGTTCGAACCGCTCCAGGCGCTCCTGGAGGAGTACGGGGCCTGGCACGACTGACGGGTCCACGCCCCGTACCCCGTACTCCGCGGCCCGCGGCCCGCACTCCTAGGCCCGCGCCCCGCGCCCCGCACGTGACAGGGCCCCGACGCCGTTCCCGGCGTCGGGGCCCTGTGCTGTCTCGTGACGGATCAGGCGGATCAGGCGCTGGCTGCGCCGATCTCCACGCCGTGCTCGGCGGCGAGGCGATGCAGGTCGTCCAGCTCTCCCTGCTCGATCTCCGCGAGGAAGTCGTCGCCCGTCTCGCGAGCGCGCGTGATGTCGGACTCCGTGGCCCTTATGCGTTGCAGGAGACCTGCGGTGAAAGCGTCCATGGGTGCGCCCCCTCGTCTTGGGTCGGTGGCACGGGGGTGTGCCGACGGCAAGGCGATCACGCAACATGGCGCGCCACATACAAGGCGTGATCGCGGGTGTGCAGACGTCCTCCCCAGACCCCGTGCCGGAGAAACCTCAACTTGCCCGAGAATCCTGGGATTTCCGCGAAGCCGCAGGTGGATCGGGATGTGCTCCAGGGTGCCTTACCGCCGGTTTATGGCCGTTAAGGGCAGGATGGAGGGGCACAGACCGTGCACAGCTCTGTAGGAAGGACAGCGACGTGCGTGTACTCGTCGTCGAGGACGAGCAACTGCTCGCCGATGCGGTGGCCACCGGACTTCGCCGGGAGGCCATGGCCGTCGACGTCGTATATGACGGCGCCGCGGCCCTGGAGCGCATCGGCGTCAACGACTACGACGTCGTGGTGCTCGACCGGGACCTCCCGCTCGTGCACGGCGACGACGTCTGCCGCAAGATCGTCGAGCTCGGCATGCCCACCCGCGTGCTGATGCTCACCGCGTCCGGCGACGTCAGCGACCGCGTCGAGGGACTGGAGATCGGGGCGGACGACTACCTCCCCAAGCCCTTCGCGTTCAGCGAGCTGACCGCGCGCGTGCGGGCCCTGGGCCGGCGCACCAGCGTGCCGCTGCCGCCCGTCCTGGAGCGCGCGGGGATCAAGCTCGACCCCAACCGGAGGGAAGTCTTCAGGGACGGCAGGGAGGTCCAGCTCGCGCCCAAGGAGTTCGCGGTCCTGGAGGTCCTGATGCGCAGCGAGGGCGCGGTCGTCTCGGCCGAGCAGCTGCTGGAGAAGGCGTGGGACGAGAACACCGACCCGTTCACCAACGTGGTGCGCGTGACGGTCATGACGCTGCGCCGCAAGCTGGGCGAACCCCCGGTCATCGTGACGGTGCCGGGTTCCGGCTACCGCATCTGAGCCGCGCCGTGCCCGGACTGCCCACGCGCCCCAAGGCGCCCCCCAAGCCGACCTGGGACCCCAAGCCGGTCGATCCCCCGTTCCCCTGGCTCCGGCCCACCATCCGCATACGGCTGACGCTGCTGTACGGCGGCATGTTCCTGATCGCGGGCATCCTGTTGCTCTCGATCATCTACATGCTGGCGGCACAGGCGCTGCGCAGCGGGAACGAGATGCCGCTGAAGCTCGTCGACGGCAGCCGGATCGCGGCGAACGAGGGGTGTCCCGCGCTCCGCGGCGCTGAGACGGTCGACGAGGCCAACGCCGTGCTCCAGGCGTGCTTCTCGCTCCAGCGCCAGCACGCCCTGGACACCCTGCTCAACCGCTCGCTCCTGGCCCTCGTGGGCCTGAGCGTCATCGCGTTCGCCTTCGGCTACGCCATGGCGGGCCGGGTCCTCTCGCCGCTCGGCAAGATCACCCGTACCGCCCGCCGCGTGGCCGGCACGGACCTGACGCGCCGCATCGAGCTCGACGGTCCCGACGACGAGTTCAAGGAGCTCGCCGACACCTTCGACGACATGCTGGACCGGTTGGAGCGGGCCTTCACCGCCCAGCAGCGGTTCGTCGGCAACGCGTCGCACGAGCTGCGCACCCCGCTGGCGATCAACCGCACGCTCCTTGAGGTCCACCTCTCGGACCCGGGCGCGCCCCCCGAGCTGCAACAGCTGGGCAAGACCCTGCTCGCCACCAACGAGCGCAGCGAACAGCTGGTGGAGGGTCTGCTGCTGCTGGCCCGCAGCGACAACCAGATCGTCGAGCGCAAACCCGTCGACCTGGCCGAGGTCGCCACCCGCGCCATCGACCAGGCGCGCGGCGAGGCCGCCGCCAAGGGCGTGGAGATCCGCGGGGAGCAGCCGTCGGCCGTCGTGCAGGGCAACGGCGTCCTGCTGGAGCGGATCGCGCTGAACCTCGTACAGAACGCCGTGCGGTACAACGTGGCCGAGAACGGCTGGGTGGAGGTGAACACCTCCGTCGAGCACGGACAGGCGGTCCTGGTGGTGTCGAACACGGGTCCCGTCGTTCCCGCTTACGAGATCGACAACCTCTTCGAGCCGTTCAGGCGGCTGCGCACCGAGCGGACCGGCAGCGACAAGGGCGTGGGTCTCGGCCTGTCGATCGCCCGCTCCGTCGCGCGGGCACATTCAGGCCGTATCATCGCGGAGCCCCGCGAGGGCGGCGGCCTCGTGATGCGCGTCACCCTGCCGGTCTGAGATCCTGCTCGGTGCCGCTCGTGCGGTTCGCTTTACGCGGAATTTTCGGGACTCGATCCCGGGAGTTTCGTGTGTGATCGATCACAGGCGCAAACTTCCGGCCATCTACTCTCCGTGATCAAACACCCCGCCGAAAACCAGGAAAAGTCCGGGTTTTCGGGGGTCGAGATCACGGGAAGTACACGGGGTGGCGCCTGTGAGGCGCGACCTTCGGACCGTGTACGGTCCCGATCGCCATCCAACACGATCACCTTTGAGGTGTCCGGTTGGGTGTCGATTGAGTAACAGACCTTGATGTGAGGCAAAATCTCCGCCTCAAGGTCGGGCACAAGTCCGGCCTCCCACGCGTTACGTGCGCTGGAGACACCGCAACCACCCAGAGGGGGAGAGCGACATGGCAACGGATTACGACACCCCACGGAAGACCGACGACGACGTCGATTCCGACAGCCTTGAAGAGCTGAAGGCCCGGCGGAACGACAAGTCGGCCTCCGCCGTGGACGTCGACGACTTCGAGGCCGCGGAGGGCATGGAACTGCCCGGCGCGGACCTCTCCAACGAGGAGCTCGCCGTTCGGGTCCTGCCCAAGCAGGCCGACGAGTTCACCTGCATGAGCTGCTTCCTGGTCCACCACAGGAGCCAGCTGTCGAGGGAGAAGAACGGCCAGCCGATCTGCCGAGACTGCGACTGAGACAGGTCTGCCGTGACAGGCGACACTCCGTCTCGGAAGTTGCGGTTCCGGCGACCGCGCCCCAGGGCGCTGCCGGAGGCGTACAAGGGCGGCACGAGCCCGCTGGAAGGCGCGACAGCGCCCTTCGAAGGCCGTGACGCCCCTCTGGTCCAGCCGGCTCCGGCCGGTCCGTCCGAGGACGACGAGCGGGGCCGGCCGGCCTCGCTCGAAGCGGCCGCCGCCGACGCCGGGCCCGGTAAGCGGGCCAGGCGCCTGGAGGCGGTCGTGCGAGGCGTACGGAAGGGTGGGGAGAGCGCCAAGGCCGGGCTCGGCTACATCGCCGACCGGATCATCGACAACGCTCCCCGCATCCCCGTACGCGACCTCGCCACCCTCCGCGAGCAGTTCCCCGGGCTCGGCCCTGAGGAGCTCGCGGACAAGCTGATCGCGGGTGCCGTCAACGGCACGTCCACGGTCGGCGCGGGCGTCGGCGCGGCCGCGATGCTGCCCGTGCCGCCCGCGATGCCGGCCGAGCTGGCCGCCGAGATCACCGGCGTGGCGGCGATCGAGCTGAAGCTGATCGCCGAGCTCTACGAGGTCTACGGGCTGCGCCCGCCGGGGACGCTCAAGGAGCGCTCCACGGCCTACCTCGCCTCCTGGACCGACGAGCGCGGCATCGACGTCGTGAAACCGATGTCGATCAACGCGGCGCTCGGCGGTCAGATGAAGCGCGAGCTGCGCCAGCAGATCATGAAGCGGATGGTCCGCAACCTGCCGAACCTCATGCCGTTCATGGTCGGCGCGGCCGTCGGCGCGATGATGAACCGCCGCGACACCAAGAAGCTCGCGGAGCGCATCAGGAACGACCTGCGGGGGCGACAGGTCCCCTGGGACGCCCTGCCCGCGCTGCCGCCGCCGCAGCGGCCGCGCGGCGAGCTGGAGGGCTAGTGCAGCGCCCCCGCGAGGGGGCGCCCCGGCCCGCTTCCCGTGCGTTGCTCCAGTGCGCTACTTCTCGCGCGCCGCGACCAGCGCCGCAGCCAGGGCGCGCGGGTCCCGGGTCGACAGATAGACGTACGGAGTGGGGTCCGCCTCGTCCGTGACCTCCACCCGCACCGCCGTAGGCACGTAGCTGCGCAGCAGCATGAAGGCGCGCGTGTCCGCCTTGTACGTGCGCCAGGCGCGCGCCTCCTCGCCGTCCAGCTCCTCGGGCTCGCCGAGCGCCGACAGCGGGATCCGCGCGTCGCCCGCGACCAGCGCGTCGCCCACGACCCGGATGCGCGCGGAACCGTACGAGCTCACCAGCAGCGAGGCCAGTACCGTGCCGCCGGCCAGCCCGCCGAGCAGCGGCAGGGCGCCGAGCGGCAGCATCATCAGTGCGCAGGCCACCCCGGTGAGAGCGGCGATCAGCCACCAGGAGCGGGGGGCGGTCAGGCGTTCGTCGTAGCGCGGTGCGGAGGACTGCATGCGCCCAAGCTTGGCACGGCGCGACCTGCGGCTACCCGCGCGGGTAAGGTCTGCGCCTGTGAGTACTGCGCCTTCCGCCTCCCTGACACCGCCGGCCGACGCCACGGCCCCGGTCCGGCACCCCGACGCCCCTGCCCCGGGCGAGCCGATCGGCTCGCACTACGAGCAGTGCTTCGGCTGCGGCGGCGGCCAGTCCCACGGGCTGCACCTCCAGGCCAGGGCGGGCGAGGGCGTCAGCGTCACCGCTGAGTTCACCGTCACCGCCGACCACCAGGGCGCACCGGGCCTCGCGCACGGCGGCGTCCTCGCGACGGCGCTCGACGAGACGCTGGGCTCGCTCCAGTGGCTGCTGCGGGTCATCGCGGTGACCGGGCGGCTGGAGACCGACTTCGTGCGGCCCGTGCCGCTGGGCACCGTCCTGCACCTGGAGGCCCAGGTGCACGCCGTGCACGGCCGCAAGATCTACTCGTCGGCGATCGGACGGATAGGCGGCCCGGACGGCCCCGTCGCCGTCCGCGCAGACTCCCTCTTCATCGAGGTCAAGGTCGAGCACTTCATCGACAACGGCCGCTCCGAAGAGATCCAGGCCGCGATGGCCGACCCCGACCAGCGCCGCCGCGCCCGTGCCTTCGAGGTGAACCCCTGATGCGCAACCCTGTCGACGTACTGATCCGCCGGGTCGACCCCGACGTCCCGCTGCCCGCCTACGGGCACCCGGGCGACGCGGGCGCCGATCTGGTGACCACCGAGGCCGCCGAGCTCGCCCCCGGCGAGCGCGTCGTACTGCCCACGGGCATCTCCATCGCGCTGCCCGACGGGTACGCGGCCTTCGTGCACCCGCGCTCGGGTCTCGCGGCCCGGTGCGGCGTCGCCCTCGTGAATGCCCCCGGGACGGTGGATGCCGGGTACCGTGGGGAGATCAAGGTGATCGTGGTCAATCTCGACCCGCGCGACAGCGTGCGATTCGAGCGCTTCGACCGGATTGCCCAACTGGTCGTCCAGCAGGTCGAGAAGGTGCGCTTCCACGAGGTGGCGGAGCTTCCCGGCTCGGCACGGGCCGAGGGGGGCTTCGGGTCCACCGGGGGTCATGTCTCGGTGGGCGGCGCAACGGGTGGGAATCCATACGCATCGGTCGTATCCGACCGGGAAGGACAGTGACGTGTTCGGACGTCGCAAGAAGGACGCAGCGGACGAGGCCGAGCAGGTCGTCGACGGCGTCGAGAAGGATGGCGGGGACGGCGAAGCGGCCGAGGAGGCCGCGCCGCGCCGGGTGAACCTTCCGCCGGCGCCCCGGCCCGACGGGCCGTGGGACATCTCCGAGGTGACGACGGCCGACGACGGCCGGGTCGACCTCGGCGGTCTGTTCGTGCCCGGGGTCGAGGGCATGGAGCTGCGCGTCGAGGTCGCGGGCGACGCGATCGTCGCGGCGACGGTCGTGCTGCGCGACAGCGCGATCCAGCTCCAGGGCTTCGCCGCCCCCAAGAAGGAGGGCATCTGGGGCGAGGTCCGCGAGGAGATCGCCTCGGGCATCACCCAGCAGGGCGGTGTCATCGACGAGGTCGAGGGCCCGCTGGGCTGGGAGCTGCGCGCCCAGGTCCCCGTACAGCTGCCGGATGGCACCAACGGCGTGCAGCTGGTGCGCTTCGTGGGCGTGGACGGGCCGCGCTGGTTCCTGCGCGGCGTGATCTCCGGCCAGGGCGCTGTGCAGCCCGAGGCCGCCGGGATCCTGGAGCACGTCTTCAAGGACACCGTGGTCGTCCGGGGCGAGGGCCCGATGGCGCCGCGCGACCCGATCGTCCTCAAGCTGCCGAACGACGCGCAGATGGTCGCCGAGGGCGTCCAGCAGGACGAGCCCGCCGAGGGCTCGCGCTTCGCGGGCGGCATGGGCCAGCTCCAGCGCGGCCCCGAGATCACCGAAGTGCGCTGACGCGAGGCGCCGCCGTGCGGCGGTGACGTCCGCGGGCCGATGGGCCGCACCCCTGACCAGGGTGCGGCCCATCGGCTTTTCCGTTGTCCGGAGCGGGGCCGGAGCGGGTCGGCGCAGCGAGCAGTTCCGGCCGTATGGAATCCGTCAATGCGGGGCCGACGCCCGTAAGGGAGACGTCAACGGCGGCCGAATGCGCGTCCGGAGGATGTTTTCTCAAGAGGTCCGAGAATCCGTACCTCATCTAGGAGCACACGATGGCCGACGTGGCCTTCGTCGTCACCACGATCGCGGTCTTCGCGCTGGTGGCACTCGTCGCCAAGGGGGTGGCGAAGCTGTGACTGTCGAGAATGTCGTCGGTCTGTTGGTGGCCGCCGCCCTGCTGGGTTATCTCGTCCTCGCCCTCGTCAAGCCGGAGAGGTTCTGAGCACGGATATGAGTCCCGTTCTTGCTGGTGTGCTCCAGCTCCTCGCGCTGATAGCGGCGCTCGGCCTCTCCTACCGCCCGCTGGGCGACTACATGGCGCGGGTCTACTCCTCCGAGAAGCACCTGCGGGTGGAGAAGTGGATCTACAAGGGAATCGGCGCCAACCCGGGCGTGGAGATGCGCTGGCCCGCCTACCTGCGCGGGGTGCTGGCCTTCTCCGCGGTGAGCGTGCTGTTCCTCTACCTGCTCCAGCGGGTGCAGGGTTCGCTGCCCGGGTCGCTCGGGTTCCAGTCGATCGACCCCGACCAGGCGTTCAACACGGCGGCCTCGTTCGTCGCCAACACCAACTGGCAGTCGTACTACGGCGAGCAGGCCATGGGCCACGTCGTGCAGACCGGCGGCCTCGCGGTGCAGAACTTCGTCTCGGCCGCCGTGGGCATGGCCGTCGCCGTCGCGCTGGTGCGCGGTTTCGCCCGCTCCCGCACCGGGGAGCTGGGCAATTTCTGGTCCGACCTGGTCCGCGGCACCGTCCGCGTTCTGCTGCCGATTTCGGTGGTGGGCGCGCTGGTGCTCGTGGCGTGCGGCGCCATCCAGAACTTCTCCGGAATTCACTCCGTCGGGCAGTTCATGGGCGGTTCGCAGGAGTGGAACGGCGGTGCGGTGGCCTCGCAGGAGGTCATCAAGGAACTGGGGACGAACGGCGGCGGCTATTTCAACGCCAACTCCTCGCACCCGTTCGAGAACCCCAACGGAATCTCCAACCTCTTCGAGATCTTCCTGATCCTGGTCATTCCGTTCGCGCTGACGCGGACGTTCGGCCGGATGGTCGGCTCGCTGCGACAGGGTTACGCGATCCTGGGCACGATGGCGGTGATCTGGCTCGCCTTCACCGCGCTGATGATGTGGACCGAATTCGCGCACAGGGGCCCGGCGTTCGAGCTGGCCGGCGGTGCGATGGAGGGCAAGGAGACGCGGTTCGGGATCGGCGGATCGTCGATCTTCGCGGTGGCCACGACGCTGACGTCGACGGGTGCGGTGAACTCCTTCCACTCCTCGTACACCGGCTTCGGCGGCGGCATCACCATGCTCGGCATGCAGCTCGGCGAGATCGCGCCGGGCGGCGTCGGCTCCGGGCTGTACGGAATGCTGATCATGGCGGTCATCGCGGTGTTCCTCGCCGGCCTCATGGTCGGCCGCACCCCGGAGTACCTGGGCAAGAAGCTCGGCACGCGGCAGATCAAGTTCGCCGCCTGCTACATCCTGGTCACCCCTGCGCTGGTGCTGTGCTTCACGGCCGCCGCGATGGCGCTGGACACCCCGGGCGACTCGATGACCAACTCGGGCGCGCACGGCTTCTCCGAGATCCTGTACGCCTACACCTCCGGCGCCAACAACAACGGTTCGGCGTTCGCCGGGCTGAACGCGGACACGCAGTGGTTCAACAGCACGATCGGCATCGCGATGCTGCTCGGACGGTTCCTGCCGATGGTGTTCGTCCTGGCGCTGGCGGGCTCGCTGGCGGAGCAGACGCCCGTACCGGCGACGGCGGGGACGCTCCGTACGGAGAAGCCGCTGTTCACCGGCCTGCTGGTCGGCTCCATCATGATCATCACCGGTCTGACCTACTTCCCGGCCCTCGCGCTGGGCCCGCTCGCCGAAGGGTTGGCAGCATGAGCACCATCACTCCGACCCGGGCACCGCACCCGGACGTACCGACCGGACACCGGCCCGAGGGCGAAGGCCGGGTGGGCGGCGGCCTGTTCGACCCCAAGCAGCTCCTCAAGTCGCTGCCGGACGCGCTGCGCAAGCTCGATCCGCGGGTGATGGTCAAGTCGCCCGTGATGTTCGTGGTGCTCGTCGGCTCGGTGCTGACCACCGTCCTCGCGATCCAGCACCCGGGCGACTGGTTCGGCTGGGCGATCACCGCGTGGCTGTGGCTGACCACGGTCTTCGCCAACCTGGCGGAGGCCGTCGCGGAGGGCCGCGGCAAGGCGCAGGCCGACACGCTGCGGAAGGCGAAGACCGACACGGTCGCGCGCCGCCTCTCGGGGAAGAGCGAAGAGCTGGTTCCCGGCACCGAGCTGCGCATCGGCGACCTGGTGGTCTGCGAGGCCGGTGACATCATCCCGGGCGACGGCGACGTCGTGGAGGGCGTGGCCTCGGTCGACGAGTCCGCGATCACCGGCGAATCGGCGCCCGTCATCCGCGAGTCGGGCGGCGACAGGTCGGCGGTCACGGGCGGCACGAAGGTGCTGTCCGACCGGATCGTCATCAAGATCACGACGAAGCCCGGCGAGACCTTCATCGACCGGATGATCAACCTGGTCGAGGGCGCGGCCCGGCAGAAGACGCCCAACGAGATCGCGCTGAACATCCTGCTCGCCTCGCTGACCGTCGTCTTCCTGCTGGCGGTCGTCACGCTGAAGCCCTTCGCGATCTACGCGGGCGCCGACGAGCAGACCTCGATGGTCGTCCTCACCGCGCTGCTGGTCTGCCTGATCCCGACCACGATCGGCGCCCTGCTCTCCGCCATCGGCATCGCAGGCATGGACCGGCTGGTGCAGCGCAACGTGCTCGCCATGTCGGGGCGCGCGGTGGAGGCCGCGGGCGACGTGTCGACGCTGCTGCTCGACAAGACCGGCACCATCACCCTCGGCAACCGCCAGGCGGCCGAGTTCGTCCCGGTCAAGGGCACCACGGAGGCCGAACTCGCCGACGCCGCGCAGCTCTCCTCGCTCGCCGACGAGACGCCCGAGGGGCGCTCGATCGTGGTCCTGGCGAAGGAGGGGTACGGGCTCCGCGAGCGCCACCAGGGGCAGCTGGAGGGCGCCGAATGGGTCGCCTTCACCGCCCAGACCCGCATGTCGGGCGTGGACCTGGACGGCAGGAAGGTGCGCAAGGGCGCGACCGGGTCGGTCGTCGCCTGGGTGAAGGAGCAGGGCGGCACCGTCGCACCGGACGCGCAGGAGGTCACCGACCGGATCTCCCAGGCCGGCGGCACGCCGCTGCTGGTGGCCGTGGAGGACGCGGACGGGGCGCGGGTCCTGGGCGTCGTCCACCTCAAGGACGTCGTGAAGGAGGGCATGCGGGAGCGGTTCGAGGAACTGCGCCGCATGGGCATCAAGACGGTCATGATCACGGGCGACAACCCGCTGACCGCGAAGGCCATCGCCGAGGAGGCCGGGGTCGACGACTTCCTGGCCGAGGCGACGCCCGAGGACAAGATGGCCCTGATCAAGCGGGAGCAGGCCGGGGGCAAGCTGGTCGCGATGACCGGCGACGGCACCAACGACGCCCCCGCGCTGGCCCAGGCGGACGTCGGCGTGGCGATGAACACCGGCACCTCGGCCGCCAAGGAGGCCGGGAACATGGTCGACCTCGACTCCAACCCGACCAAACTGATCGAGATCGTCGAGATCGGCAAGCAGCTCCTCATCACGCGCGGCGCGCTGACCACCTTCTCGATCGCCAACGACGTGGCGAAGTACTTCGCGATCATCCCCGCGATGTTCGCGGTGGCCTACCCGTCGCTGGACAAGCTGAACGTCATGGGCCTGGCGTCGCCCGAGTCCGCGATCCTGTCGGCCGTCATCTTCAACGCGCTGGTCATCGTCGCCCTGGTGCCCCTCGCCCTCAAGGGCGTGCGGTACCGGCCGACCAGCGCCGACAAGATGCTCCGCAGGAACCTGGGGATCTACGGGCTCGGCGGCCTCGTCGCCCCCTTCCTCGGGATCAAGCTCATCGACCTCCTCCTCTCCCTCATCCCCGGAATCGGCTGATCAGCGATGACCAACAACTCTGCAGGTACGACGGTGCGGCTGCTGGGGGCGGGGCTGCGGGCCCTGCTCGTCCTGACCGTGGTGTGCGGGATCCTCTACCCGCTGGCCGTGACCGGCATCGCCCAGGCGGTGTTCCCCGGAAAGGCCAACGGCTCGGAGGTCGAGTCCGACGGCAAGGTGGTCGGCTCCGAGCTGATAGGCCAGCGCTACGACCTCCCGCTGAAGAAGGGCGAACAGACTCCGGCCCCCGACCTGCGCTGGTTCCAGCCCCGCCCGTCCAACGGCCTGGGCGCCAACAGCGTCAACACCCAGTACAAGCTGATCCTGTCCGGGGCGACCAACCGGTCGGGCGACAACGCCGAACTGATCCAGTGGGTCAAGGACGCCAAGGCCGCCGTGGTGAAGGACAACTCCACGGCCACGTACCAGGTCGACCCCTCCGACGTCCCGGCCGAGGCCGTCACCTCGTCCGGCTCGGGCCTGGACCCGCACATCTCGCCCGAGTACGCCGAGCTCCAGGTCCACCGGGTCGCGGAGCGCAACGGGCTGGACGCGGCACGGGTGGAGAAGCTGGTCGAGGACCACACCGACGGCCGGATCCTCGGCTTCGTCGGCGAGCCCCGCGTCAACGTCCTGAAGCTCAACATCGCGCTCAAGGAGCTGACCGCGGCCAAGGGATGACGCCCTCGCGGGGGCGCCCCGAGAAGCGCCCTCGGCGGCCAACTTCCTTGCGGCCCGCGATGGTTACGTTTCGTACAGACCATTGCGGGCCGCTTTTGCGCGCGCCCATACTTTGGCCCGAGCAGCCAGGGGACGCGCGCGACCAGGGGGGACTGGTGGGGCAACGGGCTACGCGGACGCCTGCCGTGCTGCGCCGCGGCGCGCACCACGGGCTGGTCCTCTGCGCCGCCGGGCTCGCCGTGCTCCTCGCGGCCACCGTCCTCGCCGCCCTGGCCGTCCTCGCCGAACGCGCCGTCGAGGCGGGGGCCAGGGAGCGCCTCGCCCTCGACGACGACGCCGCGGTCGAAGTCACCGGACGGTACGGGCCGGGCGCCCCGCGGGAGGCGAGCCGCACCGACAGGGCGGTGCGCGAGGCCATCGGCCGTACGTTCCAGGGCGTCGCGCACCACACCTGGTCCGCCTCGCGCGCCCCCGCCGCGCTCTCCGGCGCCCTGCCCGTGTCCGGCGCCGACGGCAGGATCCGCGAAGGCCTGACCGTCTCCGTCGTCACGCTCCAGGCCCAGGGGCGCCACGCCGACCTGCTGAACGGCCGCTGGCCGCGCGGCCGTTCGGGGCCCTTCGTCGAGGCCGCGCTGCCCCGCGCCCTGGCCGCCCGCCTCGCCGTGCCCGTCGGCGGCGAGTTCTCCGTGGACACCGCGGGCACGGGCGCGACCCGGTTCAAGGTCACCGGGACCTTCACGTCGGACGGCCGCTCGCCCGCCGTGTGGAACGCGCTGCCCGGCACCTACGGCACCCCCGAGAGCGTCGTCCTCGTCGGCCGTACGGGCTTCGCCGCCACGCCCGCGCTCGCCCGCGACGCGGGCGACCTCTGGCTCGGGCTGCCCGACACCACCCGCATCGAACTCTCCGACACAGGCCCGCTCGCCGCCCGGCTCGCCACGTTCAGCGGCAGCGACACCACCAAGTCCGTCTTCCGCGGCGAGCCCGGCGCACCCACCGGGTTCGCCGTCGTCGACGGCCTCGGCGGCGCGCTCGACGCCCTGAAGACCCCCGTCGCCGTCTCCCGCGCCGGGCTCTACGTCCCCGCCACGCTGCTCGCCGCGCTCGCCACCGCCGCCCTCGTCCTCACCGCGCGCCAGCTCGCCGAGCACCGCCGCCCCGAACTCGCCGTGCTCGCCGCGCGCGGCGCGGGCACCCCCAGGCTCGCCGGGGCCACCGCGCTGCACTGGGCGGCCGCCGCCGTCCCCGCGGGCCTCGCCGCGCCGTTCCTCGCCGGACCCCTGCTCCGCGCCCTCGACCGGGCCGGGCTCGTCCCCGGCGGGGCGCCGCCCGCGACGGGCGTGCTCGCCGCGGCCTGGGCGGTGGCCCTGCTCGCGGTCCTGGTGCACGGCGCCGCCGTGCTCCTGCCGACCGTGCGCGCGGTGCGCGACAGGCGGGCGGTGTCCCGGCCGCGGCTGCGCACGGGCCGCTTCTCGGGGGCGCAGCGCGCGGGGACGGACCTCGCGCTCGCGGTCGTCGCGGTCGTCGGCTGGCTCCAGCTCCGCCAGTACCGCTCGCCGGTCGGCGACGGCGGCACCGTCGACCCCGTGCTCGTCCTCGCGCCCGTCGCGATGACCACGGCCGCCGCCCTGCTCGTCCTGCGGCTGCTGCCGATCGCAGGCCGGTTGACCGACCCGCTGGCGCGGCGCGGCACGGGGCTCGTGCTGCCGCTCGGCGGCTGGCAGATCGGGCGCGGGGCGGCCCGGCACGCGGGGCCCACGCTCGTCGTCGCCCTGGCGCTCGCCGTCGGGGCGCTCAGCTCGACCGCGCTGGCCGTCCTGGACCGCGGCGACCACGACCAGGCGGTCTTCGGGGTCGGTTCGGACCTGCGCGTCGAGCCGGGGCCCAGCGGCGGGGTCGAGGGCGGCGAGCGGCGGCAGGCGTACGCGGGGCTGCCCGGCGTGACCTCGGTGACCCCGCTGGTCGACATGGAGGGCTGGGTGGGGGAGGAGCCGGTGGGGATCACCGCGCTGAACACGGCGACCGGGCCCGTACCGCACCTCAGGTCCGACCTCTCCGACCGACCCCTGGCCGAACTCCTCGCCCCGCTCGGCAGAACCGTCCCGGAACACGGGATCCGTCTGGAGGGCCAGGGGGTCGCTTTCGGAGGGACGGGTGGTTCGGGGCCGGAGGGCGGGGTGGTTCGGCCGGGAGGGACGGGTGGTTCGGGTGCGGACAGCGGGACGGTTCCGTCCCGAGAGACGGGCGCGTCGCTGCCGCTGCGGGTGCGGCTCGACGCGGACGGGCCCGGCACCCCCGTACCCGTACGCCTCACCGTCACCTTCGAGGACGGCGACGGGCTCGCGCACCGCGGCAGCGTGGACATCACGGAGACCGGTACCGAGCCCCGTACCGTCCGGCTGCCCCTGCCCGCGCGGACCGCGCCCCTGCGCATCCTCCGGCTCGGCTTCGCCATGCGGGGCGAGACCGTACGGCGCACGTACCGGCTCACCGTCGACCGGGTGCCGGGGATCGCCGCCCGGGGCCCCTGGCGCGAGGCGGGCCCCTCGCCGCAGGGCCGGGGGGCGGCGGGCTGCCCCGGCTACGCACGGGGCGGGGACCCGGCGGGGCCGCCGCCCGAACAGTCCGACCCCCGCCTCTGGGAACCCGCCCCCGGGCCCGTCCTGTGCAGCGACAGGACCCGCCCCGGCACCCTCGTCGACGGCGTGCTGCGCGGGCCCGAACTCCCCGCCGAGTACCCCCACTGGGAAACCACCCTGGCCACCGGGCTGACCGCCGACCGCCCCGCCGTGCCCGCGCTCGCCGACCGGGCACTGCTCGACACGGGGAAGGTCAGGACCGGCGACCGGGTGAAGCTCACCCGCCCGGAGGGCGGCACCGTCGAGTTCCTGGTCACCGGCGCGGTCGGTGCCGTGCCCGGCGTCGACAGGGACGTGCCCCGGCTGCTGGCCGACTCCCGGGTGCTCGCCGCGCACCTCGCGGCCCAGGGCCGGCTCACGGACGCGGAGACCGCCTGGCTCGCGGACGTACGCGACGGCGACGCGGGCGCCGCGCTACGGGCCGTGGACGCCGATCCGGGACTGGGCGTCGCGGTCGACGTGCCGCGCAGGACGGCGGAGCTGGCGGACGACCCGGTGCGGGACGGCGCGCGAGGGGCGCTGAACCTGTGCCTGGTCCTGGCACCCGCGTTCGCGGTGATCGCCTTCACGCTGCACACCGTGCTGTCGGCGCGCGCCAGGAGACGGGAGTTCGCGCTGCTGCGGGCGCTGGGCGTGCGGCGCGGTCAGCTCTCCGCGTACCTGTGGACCGAGCAGTTGGGGCTCGCCGCGCTCGCCGCACTGCTCGGCACGGTCCTCGGTACGGCCCTGGCGGCGGCGATCATGCCGGTGGTGACCGTGGACGCGGACGGGACGCCGGTCTTCCCCGCGCTGCTGACACCGGTGCCCTGGGGCCGGGTCGGGCTGACCGCCGCCGCCACGACGGCGCTGATCTTCGCGGTGGTGACGCTCGCCGCACGGTTCCTGGCGCGCGTGGACCTGGCGCGGGTACTGAGGGCGGGCGACGACGGGTGAAACGGGTGAAGGGGCGCGGGGCTCTTCGGCGGCGCGTACGGTCCTGGGCCGCGCGCGTGGACCCCGTCACCCTCCGCGAGGGCCGCGCCGACCTCGCCCTGCTCGTCTGCGTCGCCGCGCTCGTCGCACTGCTCACCGCCTCCGCCGCGGCCGCTCCGCCCCTGCTCGACCGGCTCGCGGGCCGCGCCCTGGCCTCCCGCGTCGACGCGGCGCAGCGCAGCGCGCCCGGCGTCGAGTTCAGCTCGGCCGTCGACACCGAGCAGGCCGGCGAACGGCCGGGCGGGCCCGTCAACACCCTCGGAGAGGGCCTGCCCGAGTCCGAGCGCGCCGTCCGGCGCGCGGAGCCCGAGGAACTGAGGGGGCTGCTCGTGCGCGATTCGACGCGCGCCGAACTCCAGCCCGCCCGCAGTCCGCTGCGCGGCGAGAGCGTCGCCCTGTCGCTGCTGTACGCCGACGACGGGCCGAAGCCGCGGGAGTACGTGCAGGGCCGCCCGCCCGGGGCGCCATCGCCCTTGGGCGGAGCGGGGGCAGGGGCGGGGGCAGGGGCGGCAGGGAGCGCGGAACCCGTCGAGGCGGCCTTCTCCACCCGGACCCGCGACGCGCTGAAGCTGCGCGTCGGCGAACGCCTCACCGTCCAGCTCGGCACCCGGCAGACCCGCGCGCAGGTGGTCGTCACCGGCTTCTTCGCGCCGGGCCCGAGCCGCCTGGGCCGCGAGGTCCCCCTGCTGCACACCCCGCTGAAGGTGGCGCGCGAGGCCACCGGGTACGACCGCCAGGTCTTCGGACTCGCCGCGCCCGAAGCCCTGGAGACGCTCCAGAGGGCCGGGCGGATCCAGCTCACCGCCACCTGGCGCTACCGCCTCGCCCTGCGCGGCGACGACGCGGTGGCGCTCGCCACGGCCGAGGGACGCGACCGGTTCCAGCGCGCGCTGCTCCAGTACCAGCAGGGCGTGAACGACCACTTCTGCGGCCAGGACGAGTTCGGCGGACAGCGCTGCACGGTCGGCGGCCACACGGCGTCCGCAGTGTCCTTCACCTCCGCACTGCCCGAGGTGGTGGGCGAGTTCGGCAAGGAGTGGCGGCAGGCCCGCGCGGTCGTCTCGTTCGCCCTTGCCTCGCTGATCGCGGTCTCCCTCGCCACCTGCGTGGTCACCGCGCTGCTCGCGGTGCGGCGGCGGGCGGCGGCGCACCGCCTCCAGCGCGCCAGGGGCGCGTCCGCGCTCGGGCTCGCCGCGATCCGGGCCGCCCAGACCGCGCCCTTCGCACTGTGCGGCGCAGCCCTGGGGTTCGGCGCCGCGCACGCGGCGGCCCCCGAGGGCGCGAGCGGGCTCGCGTACGGCTCGGGCCTCGCGGTCGCGGTGTGCGCCTGGCTGGTGCTGCCGGTCCTCACCTACGCGGGCGTACGGGACACCGGTGCGCGCGACCGAGGGCGGCAGGAGGCGTCCGACGGGCACCGGTCGACCCGTGCCGCGCGCCGGATCACCGCCGAGGCGCTGGTCGTGCTGCTGGCGGCGGGCGGGGTGGTGGCGCTCCGCTCCCGGGGGCTCGGTACGGGCCCCGACCCCGTGCTCGCCGCGGTGCCCGCGCTGCTCGGACTCGCCACCGTCGTCCTGCTGGTGCGCTGCTATCCGCTGCCCGTACGGGCAGCGGCGCGCTGGTGCGCCCGGCGGCGCGGCGCCGTACCGCTGATCGCGCTGTCCCGGGCGGCCAAGGACGCGCCCGCCCGTGGGCTCGCACTGCTCGTGCTGGTGCTGACGCTCGCCACGGCGGTGTTCGGCAGCATGGTCGCGGGGACCGTGAGCGAGGGGCGGCGGGCGGCGGCCGGCTGGGAGAGCGGGGCGGACGCGTCGTTCGTGGGCGCGCGGGCCAACCCGGAGGTCGCGCGGAGGCTCGCGCGCGCCCCGGGAGTGCGGCACACCGTGACCGTCGACCGCGCCGGGGCCGAACTGACCGGAGCGCGGGACGGCGGGCGGTACGGGAGGGCGGACCTGGTCGGGATCGACGCGGCGGCGCTGCGGAGGGCGGCGCCGGATTCGGTCCTGGGCAGGGCGCTGGAGAAGGACCTGACGAAAGGGCGGGGCGCCGGGCCGGGCACCGTGCGGAAGGGAGCGGCGATTTCGGTGCTCGCCGAGTCGGGACCGGCCCCCGGGACGACGTACACCTCCCGGATCGGCGGCCGTTCCGTACGCATCGAGGTCGTCGGCACGCTCCCCGGCGCGGCGATCCGCGACCCCGCCGTCGGACCCGTACGACAGGGCCGTGCGGAACGGCTCCTCGTCGCCGACAGGGCCGCGTTCGAGCTGCTGACGGGCAAGGACCCCGAAGAGTCCGCGCTCCTGCTGTACGGCTCCGGGATCGACGGCGACGCCCTGCGCGCCCTGGTGCCGCGCGCCGCACCCGGCAGCCCCCTCGGCGAACTCCGGATCAAGGCCGAGGCGCTGGCGGCGGGACGCGACGACGGGGTGCTGGCCGCGCTGTCCACCGCGCACACCGTGTGCGCACTGCTGGCCGCGCTCCTCGCGTTCCTCGCGCTCGTCCTGGACCTGCTGCTGTCCGCGCCCGAACGGGGGCGCACGGCGGCCCAGTTGCGTACGCTCGGACTCGGCGCCAGGGACACCGGGGCGCTCCAGCTCCTCCAACTGCTGCCCCTGGTGCTCGCGGCGGCCGCGGGCGGGGCCGTGCTCGGCGCCCTGCTCCCCGTACTGCTGGAACCCGCCCTCAAGCTCCGGGAGTTCACCGGAGGCCCGGCGGATCCCGCGCCGCGGGTCGACCACGGGCCCGCGGCGGTCACGGCGGCGGCCTTCGTCCTGCTGGTCGCCGCGGCAGCGGCGGCGGAGACCTGGCTGGCACGGCGCAGGGGCCTGGGCCGGGTCCTGCGGGTGGGGGAGACGGGGGAGGGCACGTGACAGGGAAGCGGGAGCCGGGAGGACCGGAGCCGTCGCGGCCGCCGGAACTGCGCGAACTGGAGGCCAGGGCCCGCGAGCGGAGCGCCGGTGCGGAGCCGGGCGACGGCGCGCTGGTCGTCTGCGACAACCTGGTGCGGGTCTACCGCACCGAGGACGTCGAGGTACAGGCGCTCCAGGGGCTGAACCTCACCGTCGACGAGGGCGAGTGCACGGCCCTGGTCGGCGCGTCCGGCTCCGGGAAGTCGACCCTGCTGTCCATCCTCTCCGGACTGGACCTCCCGACAGCGGGCGCCGCCCGCGTCGCGGGGCACGACCTGCTGGCGATGGGGCGCCGCGAACGGCTCGGCTACCGCCGGGCCACCGTCGGGTTCGTGTGGCAACAGACAGGACGCAACCTCCTGCCGTACCTGACAGCGCTGGAGAACGTCGCCCTGCCGATGAAGTACACGCGCGTGCCCCGCTCCCGGCGCACCGCCCGCGCCGCGGAACTCCTCGGAGTGCTGGGCGTCGCGCACTGCCGCGACCGCCGCCCCGCCGAACTGAGCGGCGGCGAACAGCAGCGCGTCGCGGTCGCCGTCGCCACGGCCAACACCCCGCGCGTGCTCCTCGCCGACGAACCGACGGGCGAGCTGGACACCGCGAGCGGCGAGGACGTCTTCGCGGCACTGCGCCGCGCGAACGAAGAGCTGGGCGCGACCGTACTGGTCGTGACGCACGATCCCCTCGTGTCGGAACAGGTCCGCCGTACCGTACGGATCAGGGACGGCCGTACGTCCACGGAGACGCTGCGCTCGGCCGACCGTACGGGCGCCGAGGAGTTCGCGGTCCTGGACCGGGCGGGCCGGCTGCAACTGCCCGGCGACTACGTGGCGCGCTACGGGCTGCGCGGCCGGGTGCGGCTCACCGCGGAGGACGACCACGTCGGGGTCTGGCCCGACGGGTGACCCCCCGGGCGCCCCGGCGACCGCCCGGACCGCCGCCGGGGCGCCCGATCGTCCGGCCACAACCGTTGCCGGAGCGCGTGTGCCCTGCACATACTGACGCCCGGACCGAACGACCCGTACCGGGGGAGCGAGCATGACCGACAGCACCAGCGGACGCACGACCAGCAGCGGTACGGCCGTCGTGGACGAACCGGCCGGCGGGCCGATGGTCCGCGTCCAGGACCTGCACCGCTCGTACGGGACGGGCGCGGCGGCCGTGCACGCGCTGCGCGGGGTCTCCTTCGAGATCCCCCGGGGCGAGCTGGTCGCCCTGAAGGGCCGGTCGGGCTCCGGCAAGACGACCCTGCTGAACCTGGTCGGCGGGCTCGACACCCCCGACGGGGGCAGCATCGTCGTGGACGGCACCGAACTGTCCACGCTGGGCGAGGACGGGCTGCTGGAGCTGCGCAGGGACCGCCTCGGCTTCATCTTCCAGTCCTTCGGCCTCATCCCGATCCTCACCGCCGCGGAGAACGTGGGCGTGCCGATGCGGCTGCGCAAGGCGGACCCGAAGGAGCGCGAGGAGCGGGTCGAGCTGCTGCTGTCCCTGGTCGGCCTCTCCGACCACGCGGCGCAGCGCCCCGGCGAGCTGTCCGGCGGCCAGCAGCAGCGCGTCGCCATCGCGCGGGCGCTGGCGAACAAGCCCGCCCTGCTGATCGCCGACGAGCCGACGGGACAGCTCGACGCGGAGACCGGTCTCGCCGTGATGGAGCTGCTGCGCGCGGTGGTGCGGAGCGAGGGGGTCACGGCGCTGGTCGCCACCCACGACGCACAGCTGCTGGGGCTCGCGGACCGGGTGCTCGAACTGAGCGACGGCCACATCGTGGAGGCGTAGGCGGTCGTCCGGGGCGCCGCCGCCGGGGAGGGCCGTCCCGCCGGGCGGACGGCGCTCCACCCCGCCGTCCGCACCCCATCAGAATCCCGTAAAGACGCAGCCCCGACCCCCACCCCACCCCAAATGCCCGAATCGCTGGCCGTAAGGTCGACGCTGCGTACATAAGCGTTCGAGGAAGACAATGGGGCCATGGGACGCGGCAAGCTACGGATCTACCTCGGGGCCGCCCCCGGCGTGGGCAAGACGTACTCCATGCTCTCCGAGGCGCACCGCCGGGTGGAGCGGGGCACGGACTGCGTCATCGCCTTCGTGGAGCACCACGGCCGCCCCCGCACCGAGGTGATGCTGCACGGCCTGGAGCAGGTCCCGCGCCGCGAGATCGAGTACCGGGGCACCGTCTTCACCGAGATGGACGTGGACGCCGTCCTGGCCAGGAGGCCGGCCGTCGCCCTCGTGGACGAACTGCCGCACACCAACGTTCCCGGCTCCCGCAACGCCAAACGCTGGCAGGACGTCGAAGAGCTGCTCGCCGCCGGGATCGACGTCGTCTCGACGGTCAACATCCAGCACCTGGAGTCCCTCGGCGACGTCGTCGAGTCGATCACCGGCGTGCGCCAGCGCGAAACCGTCCCCGACGAGGTCGTCCGCAGGGCCGACCAGATCGAACTCGTCGACATGTCGCCCCAGGCGCTGCGCCGCCGCATGGCGCACGGCAACATCTACAAGGCCGACAAGGTCGACGCGGCGCTCTCCAACTACTTCCGCCCCGGCAACCTCACCGCCCTGCGCGAGCTGGCCCTGCTCTGGGTCGCCGACCGGGTGGACGAGTACCTCCAGCAGTACCGCGGCGAACACAACATCCGCTCCACCTGGCAGGCCCGCGAGCGCATCGTCGTGGGCCTCACCGGCGGCCCCGAGGGCCGCACCCTCATACGCCGCGCGTCCCGCATGGCCGCCAAGGGCTCGGGCAGCGAGATCCTCGCCGTCTACATCGCCCGCAGCGACGGCCTGACCGCCGCCTCCCCCAAGGAGCTGGCCGTCCAGCGCACCCTCGTCGAGGACCTGGGCGGCACCTTCCACCACGTCATAGGCGACGACATCCCCTCCGCGCTCCTGGAATTCGCGCGCGGCGTCAACGCCACCCAGATCGTCCTCGGCTCCTCGCGCCGCAAGACGTGGCAGTACGTCTTCGGCCCCGGCGTCGGCGCCACCGTCGCCCGCGAGTCGGGCCCCGACCTCGACGTCCACATCGTCACCCACGAGGCGGTCGCCAAGGGCCGTGGGCTGCCCATCGCCCGCGGCGCCCGCCTGGGGGCCGTACGCATCCTCTGGGGCTGGCTCGTCGGCGTCGGCGGACCCGCCCTGCTCGCCCTGCTCCTGACCAATGTCGACGCGGACCTCGGGCTCGCCAACGACATGCTGCTCTTCCTGTCGCTGACCGTCGCCGCCGCGATCCTCGGCGGACTGTTCCCCGCCCTGGCGTCCGCGGCCTTCGGCTCGCTCCTGCTGAACTACTACTTCGCGCCGCCGCTGCACCGCATGACGATCTCGGACCCGAAGAACATCGTGGCGATCGTGATCTTCTTCGGGGTGGCCGTGGCCGTCGCGTCCGTCGTCGACCTGGCGGCCCGCCGCACCCACCAGGCCGCCAGGCTGCGCGCTGAGTCCGAGATCCTCTCCTTCCTCGCGGGCAGCGTGCTGCGCGGCGAGACCAGCCTGGACGCGCTCCTGGAGCGGGTCCGCGAGACCTTCGCCATGGAGTCCGTCGCCCTGCTCGAACGCGAGAGCGACGTCGAGCCCTGGACCCGCGCGGGCAGCGTCGGCCCCGACCCCGTCGGCCGCCCCGAGGACGCCGACGTCGACATGCCGGTCGGCGACCACATGGCGCTCGCCCTCTCCGGCCGCGTCCTGCCCGCGGAGGACCGCCGGGTGCTGGGCGCCTTCGCCGCGCAGGCCGCCGTCGTCCTGGACCGGCAGCGCCTGGTCGACGAGGCCGAGGACGCCCGCAAGCTCGCCGAGGGCAACCGCATCCGCACGGCGCTGCTGGCCGCCGTCAGCCACGACCTCCGCACCCCCCTGGCCTCCATCAAGGCGGCCGTCACCTCGCTGCGCTCCGACGACGTGGAGTGGTCGCAGGAGGACGAGGCGGAGCTGCTGGAGGCCATCGAGGACGGCGCCGACCGCCTGGACCACCTGGTCGGCAACCTCCTCGACATGTCGCGCCTCCAGACCGGCACCGTCACCCCGCTGCTGCGCGTGACCGACCTCGACGAGGTGATTCCGATGGCGCTCGTCGGGGTGCCCGACGACAGCGTCGTCCTCGACATCCCGGAGACCCTGCCGATGGTCGCGGTCGACCGGGGCCTGCTGGAGCGGGCCGCCGCCAACATCGTCGAGAACGCCGTCAAGTACAGCCCGGACTCCGAGAAGGTCTGCGTCTCCGCGAGCGCGCTCGGCGACCGCGTCGAAGTGCGCGTCGCCGACCGGGGCCGGGGCGTCCCGGACGAGGCGAAGGACCGGATATTCGAGCCCTTCCAGCGCTACGGCGACGCTCCGCGCGGCGCGGGAGTGGGCCTCGGCCTCGCCGTCGCCCGGGGCTTCGTCGAGGCGATGGGCGGCACGATCGACGCCGAGGACACCCCGGGCGGCGGCCTGACCATGGTCCTCACGCTCAGGGCGGCCGACGGCCACGCCCCGTACCGCCCCGACCTGCCCGCCCAGGTCACCACGTGACCCGGCCGCGGCCCCACCTGACCCGCCCGAACCACCGCAGAAAGGCAGGACCGCAATGACCCGGGTGCTCGTGGTCGACGACGAGCCGCAGATCGTGCGCGCCCTCGTGATCAACCTGAAGGCGCGCAAGTACGAGGTGGACGCCGCTCCCGACGGGGCGACCGCGCTCCAGCTCGCCGCCGCCCGCCACCCCGACGTGGTCGTCCTCGACCTCGGCCTGCCCGACATGGACGGCGTCGAGGTCATCAAGGGCCTGCGCGGCTGGACCCGCGTACCGATCCTCGTCCTGTCCGCGCGCCACACCTCCGACGAGAAGGTCGAGGCGCTCGACGCGGGCGCCGACGACTACGTCACCAAGCCCTTCGGCATGGACGAACTGCTGGCCAGGCTGCGCGCCTCCGTGCGGCGCGCGGAGCCGGTGGGCGGCGGGGACGACGACGTCGTGGTGGTCGAGACCGAGGGCTTCACGGTGGACCTGGCGGCCAAGAAGGTGCACCGGGAGGGCCGTGACGTACGGCTGACCCCCACCGAGTGGCACCTCCTGGAGGTCCTGGTCCGCAACACCGGCCGACTGGTCAGCCAGAAGCAGCTCCTCCAGGAGGTCTGGGGCCCCTCCTACGGCACCGAGACGAACTACCTCCGGGTCTACATGGCGCAGCTGCGCCGCAAGCTGGAGGCGGATCCCTCGCACCCCAGGCACTTCGTCACCGAGCCGGGCATGGGCTACCGCTTCGAGCGGTGATCAGGCCGTCCGAGGTGGCCGGTACGCTTTCTGTATGAGTGCAGCACCCCGATCCGAGAAGCCCGGGAAACCGGAGAAGGCGGAGCGGGCCGCCAGACCGGCCGGCCGCTTCCGCCGCATGCTCGACCGGCTGTCCAGCTCGCAGGAGGACATAGAGTCCGAGGAACTGCGGGAGGACAGCGAGGCGTCCGGGTGCACCCGCATCTCCGACTGCTCCGACCGCCAGATCGTCAAGGTGACTGGTACCTTGCGGACGGTCACCCTGCGTCCGAGGGCGGGCGTGCCCGCGCTCGAAGCCGAGCTGTTCGACGGCACGGCCCCGCTCGACGTGGTGTGGCTCGGCCGTCGCTCGATCGTGGGCATAGAACCGGGCCGCAAGCTCATCGCATCGGGCCGGATCTCCATGAGCCACGGCCGCCGGGTGCTGTTCAACCCCAAATACGAACTCCGACCGCTCGGCAAGGAGTAGCCGGTGACGTCTCTCGACAAGCCGTCCGCGACAGACCCGCAGGACTCGCAGCAGGATGCGAAGACCGTCACAGAGGCGGCCCTCTTCGAGGCGTTCGGCGGTGTACGGGGCATGGTGGAGACCGTCCTCCCCGGCCTGCTGTTCGTGATGATCTACACGATCAACAAGGACCTCCACTCGTCGGCGCTGGCCGCGCTGGGGCTGTCCCTGGTGCTCGTCGTGGTCCGCCTGGTCCGCAAGGACACGGCCAAGCACGCGTTCAGCGGGGTCTTCGGCGTCGCCGTCGGCGTCGCCTTCTCGATGCTCACGGGCAACGCCAAGGACTTCTACCTGCCGGGCATGCTGTACGGCGTCGGCCTCGGCTTCGCGTACATCGTCTCCACGCTGGTGGGGTACCCGCTGGTCGGCCTGATCCTGGGGCCGGTCTTCAAGGAGAACCTCTCCTGGCGCACCCGCAACCCCGGCCGCAAGGCGGCGTACGCCAAGTCGAGCTGGGCGTGGGGCCTGATCTTCCTCGCGAAGTACGCGATCCTCTTCCCGATCTACTGGTGGGGCGACACCTCGCAGCTGGGCTGGGTGCTGATCGCGCTGAAGCTGCCGCCGATGCTGCTGGCGATCTACTTCACCTGGGTGTTCCTCTCCAAGGCGCCGCCGCCGATCGACGTCTTCGCGGAGATGGAGGCGGAAGAGGCCGCGGAAGCCGCCCGCAAGCAGGAGGCCCGGGGCGAGGCCTAGAAACCCGGACCCCGGGGCGAGGCCTAGAAACCCGGAAGGGGCCCGGTCGGACGACCGGGCCCCTTCGCGCACGCACCAGGACGACGTGCCCTAGCCGGTGAAGTCCTCCCTGCGCACGGACAGCAGGTCCTCCAGTTGCTCCTCGCGCGCCTGCGCCGCGACGAACAACAGCTCGTCCCCCGCCTCCAGCGTCTCCTCCGGGCTCGGCGTGAGCACCCGCCGCCCCCGGATGATCGTCACCAGCGAGGTGTCCTCGGGCCACGCCACGTCGCCCACCTGCGTACCGGCCACCGCGGACTCCGGCGGCAGCGTCAGCTCGACCAGGTTCGCGTCGCCGTGGCTGAAGCGCAGCAGCCGGACCAGATCGCCGACGCTCACCGCCTCCTCCACCAGCGCGGACATCAGCCGGGGCGTGGAGACCGCGACGTCGACGCCCCACGACTCGTTGAAGAGCCACTCGTTCTTCGGGTTGTTCACCCGGGCGACGACCCTCGGCACCCCGTACTCGGTCTTCGCGAGCAGCGACACGACCAGGTTCACCTTGTCGTCACCGGTCGCCGCGATCACCACGTTGCACCGCTGCAACGCGGCCTCGTCCAGCGAGGTGATCTCACAGGCGTCGGCCAGCAGCCACTCCGCCATCGGCACCCGCTCCACCGAGATGGCGGTGGGCGCCTTGTCGATGAGCAGCACCTCGTGCCCGTTCTCCAGGAGCTCGCCCGCGATGGAACGTCCCACCGCACCGGCCCCGGCAATCGCGACGCGCATCAGTGACCGCCCTCCTCGGGCCCCTGCGAACAGGCCGCCTCGACCTTCTCGATCTCGTCGGTGCGCATCATCACGTGCACCAGGTCGCCCTCCTGCAACACCGTCTGCGACGTCGGCAGGACCGCCTCGCCGAGCCGGGTGAGGAACGCGACGCGCACGCCCGTCTCCTCCTGCAGCTTGCTGATCTTGTGGCCGATCCAGGCGGGCGAGATGTGCACCTCGGCCAGCTGCACGCCCCCGCTGGGGTCGCGCCACAGCGGCTCGGCGCCGGACGGCAGCAGCCGCCGCAGCATCTGGTCGGCGGTCCACCGCACCGTGGCGACGGTGGGAATGCCCAGACGCTGGTAGACCTCGGCGCGCCGGGGGTCGTAGATCCGCGCGGCGACGTTCTCGATGGAGAACATCTCGCGCGCGACCCGCGCCGCGATGATGTTCGAGTTGTCGCCGCTGGAGACCGCGGCGAACGCGCCGGCCTCCTCGATCCCCGCCTCGCGCAGGGTGTCCTGGTCGAACCCGACGCCGGTGACACGGCGCCCGCCGAAGCCCGAACCCAGGCGGCGGAACGCCGTCGGGTCCTGGTCGATCACCGCGACGGTGTGACCCTGCTGCTCCAGGGTCTGCGCGAGAGCGGCGCCCACTCGTCCGCAGCCCATGATGACAATGTGCACGTCCCGTTTACCCCGCACTCCTGGTCATCCAGCTGACCTGCACAAACACCCTGCTCACAACTTCCTTCCCGGCCTACCGGGCAAATGAAGGAGCCACGGTCGAACAACGACCGAACAACTACCTGACAACAATTCGGACAGCCCGTCACGGCCGTTCACCACCGTGTTCACGACGAGCTTATGCGTCGTTCGGGGAGTTGCCCTCATCGAGTTCCGCACCGGTGGGGGTGGTGGGTGGGCGGGGCCCGTGGCGAGCGCTTACGATCCTCTGCGTGTCCAAACTGACCGACGTGCCCAAACGGATCCTCATCGGCAGGGCCCTGCGCAGCGACAAGCTGGGAGAAACGCTCCTCCCCAAGCGCATCGCACTCCCCGTCTTCGCCTCCGACCCGCTGTCCTCGGTGGCGTACGCACCGGGAGAAGTGCTCCTGGTGCTCTCCATTGCGGGCGTGTCGGCCTACCACTTCAGTCCGTGGATCGCGGTCGCGGTCGTGGTGCTGATGTTCACGGTGGTGGCGTCCTACCGCCAGAACGTCCACGCCTACCCGAGCGGCGGCGGCGACTACGAGGTCGCCAACACCAACCTCGGCCCCAAGGCCGGCCTCACCGTCGCCAGCGCCCTCCTCGTCGACTACATCCTCACGGTCGCCGTCTCCATCTCCTCCGGGATCGAGAACCTCGGCTCCGCCGTGCCGTTCGTCGTCGAGCACAAGGTGCTCTGCGCGATCGGCGTGATCGTCCTGCTGACCCTGATGAACCTGCGCGGCGTGAAGGAGTCGGGCAAGCTCTTCGCGATCCCGACGTACGTCTTCGTCGCGGGCGTCTTCATCATGATCACGTGGGGCGCGTTCCGCGGCCTGGTCCTCGGCGACGACATGCGGGCGCCCACCGCCTCGTACGAGATCAAGCCCGAGCACCAGGGCCTCGCCGGCTTCGCGCTGGTCTTCCTGCTGCTGCGCGCCTTCTCCTCCGGCTGCGCCGCCCTCACCGGCGTCGAGGCGATCAGCAACGGCGTCCCGGCCTTCCGCAAGCCGAAGTCCAAGAACGCCGCGACCACGCTCGCCCTGATGGGCGGCCTGGCCGTGACGATGTTCTGCGGCATCATCGGCCTGGCGATGGCCACCGACGTGAAGATGGCCGAGAACCCCGCGAAGGACCTGATCCACAACGGCGTCGCGGTCGGCGAGAAGTACGTCCAGGACCCGGTGATCTCCCAGGTCGCGGCCGCCGTCTTCGGCGACGGCACCTTCTTCTTCGTGCTCCTCGCGGCCGCGACCGCCCTGGTCCTCTTCCTGGCCGCCAACACCGCGTACAACGGCTTCCCGCTCCTCGGCTCGATCCTCGCCCAGGACCGCTACCTCCCGCGCCAGCTGCACACCCGCGGCGACCGCCTCGCCTTCTCCAACGGCATCGTGCTGCTGGCGGGCGCGGCCGTACTGCTGGTCTGGATCTACGGCGCCGACTCCACCAAGCTGATCCAGCTCTACATCGTCGGCGTCTTCGTCTCCTTCACGCTCAGCCAGATCGGCATGGTCCGGCACTGGAACCGCCACCTGGCCACCGAGAAGGACCAGGCCAAGCGCCGCCGCATGGTCCGCTCCCGCGCGATCAACACCTTCGGCGCCTTCTTCACCGGCCTGGTGCTGGTGGTCGTCCTGGCCACCAAGTTCACCCACGGCGCCTGGGTCGCACTGCTCGGCATGGTGATCTTCTACGGAACGATGACCGCGATCCGCAAGCACTACGACCGGGTCGCCGAGGAGATCGCGGCGCCCGACGGGCCGTCCGACGACAGCATCCGCCCCTCCCGGGTCCACTCCATCGTGCTGGTCTCCAAGGTCCACAAGCCCACGCTGCGGGCCCTGGCCTACGCCAAGCTGATGCGCACGGACAAGCTGGAGGCGCTGTCCATCAGCGTCGACCCGGCCGAGACGAAGGTGCTGCGCGACGAGTGGGAGCGGCGCGGCATCAACGTCCCGCTGAAGATCCTCGACTCGCCGTACCGCGAGGTGACCCGCCCGGTCATCGAGTACGTGAAGAGCCTGCGCAAGGAGAGCCCGCGCGACGCGGTGAGCGTCTACATCCCGGAGTACGTCGTCGGGCACTGGTACGAGCACCTGCTCCACAACCAGAGCGCGCTGCGGCTCAAGGGACGCCTGCTGTTCACCCCGGGCGTGATGGTCACCTCGGTGCCGTACCAGCTCGAATCGTCCGAGGCGGCGAAGAAGCGCGCGAGGAAGCGCGCGGAGTGGAACGCGCCGGGAGCGGTCCGCAGGGGCCCGGTGGAGAAGCGCCACAAGGAGCCGGCCTCCAAGCACTGACGCGCGGAACCGATCCACGAGCCCCTGACGCGTAGACTGGTGGGCTGGCCCTAGGGCCGGCCCACTTCCGCGTTCGACCGCATTCGCCCCTTCCCCTCTCTCCCTGGAGCCACCGCACCATGCAGAACACCCCCGAGAAGCCGCAGGTAGGGGACGAGAAGTCGCTGGTAGGGGAGGAGTACGAGGTAGAGGTCGGCCCGGTGGCGCACGGCGGCCACTGCATCGCGCGCACCGAGGGCGGCCGCGTCCTGTTCGTGCGCCACGCGCTCCCCGGCGAGCGCGTGGTCGCCCGGATCACGGACGGCGCCGAGACGTCCCGCTTCCTGCGGGCGGACGCGGTGGAGATCCTGACCGCGTCCAAGGACCGCGTCGAGGCGCCCTGCCCCTTCGCCGGCCCCGGCAAGTGCGGCGGCTGCGACTGGCAGCACGCCAAGCCGGGCGCCCAGCGCCGCCTCAAGGGCGAGGTGCTGGCCGAACAGCTCCAGCGCCTGGCGGGCCTCACGCCGGAGGAGGCGGGCTGGGACGGCACGGTCATGCCGGCCGAGGGCGACAAGCTCCCGGCGGGCCAGGTCCCCGCGTGGCGCACCAGGGTCCAGTACGCCGTCGACGACGAGGGCCGGATCGGCCTGCGCAGGCACCGCTCGCACGAGGTCGAGCCGGTGGACCACTGCATGATCGCCGCGCCGGGCGTCTCCGAGCTGGGCGTGGAGAAGCGCGAGTGGCCCGGCATGGCGTCCCTGGAGGCCATCGCCGCGACCGGCTCCCACGACCGCCAGGTGGTCCTCACCCCGCGCCCCGGCGCCCGGCTGCCCATCGTGGAGCTGGACAAGCCGGTCTCGGTGCTGCGCGTCGGCGAGAAGGACGGGGCGGTGCACCAGGTGCACGGCCGCGCGTTCGTCCGCGAGCGCGCCGACGGCCGTACGTACCGCGTCGGCATGGGCGGCTTCTGGCAGGTCCACCCGCAGGCGGCGGACACCCTGGTCAAGGCGGTCATGCAGGGCCTGATGCCCCGCAAGGGCGAGACGGCCCTGGACCTCTACTGCGGCGTCGGCCTCTTCGCGGGCGCGATCGCGGAGCGCATCGGCGACAAGGGCGCGGTGCTCGGCATCGAGCTGGGCAAGCGCGCGGTCGAGGACGCGCGCCACAACCTGAAGGACCTGGACCGGGTCCGCATCGAGCAGGGCAAGGTCGAGCAGGTCCTGCCCCGCACCCGGATCACCGAGTGCGACCTGATCGTCCTCGACCCCCCGAGGGCGGGCGCGGGCAAGCAGACCGTCCGCCACCTCGCGTCCCTGGGCGCCCGCCGCATCGCCTACGTGGCCTGCGACCCGGCAGCCCTGGCCCGCGACGTGGCGTACTTCGCGGAGGCGGGCTACCGCATGCGCACCCTGCGCGCCTTCGACCTGTTCCCGATGACGCAGCACTTGGAGTGCGTGGCGATCCTTGAGCCTGCCGAGAAGGGCGCCTGACCTGCAGTTTCTCTGGTGTGCATTATGTGCGTTGTGGGCGTTACGGGCGATATCTTGACGCTGAAATGACGCTCGCGACGCTCATTTGACGCTCGTTCTGATGCCCCGTCAGGCATGCCTGGCGGGGCATCAGGCGTAAAAAAGCCGCCCGCCTCCCCGCTTTCGATCAGGGGTGCGGGCGGCTCTTTTGGGCGAGTGATGCCCTCTGCGAGGTCCCGTGTTTCGGTCACGCTGTGTACCGAACCGGAGGGCTGGACGGCCCTCCTGGAATGTCCCTGCCTGAGCCGGTCTGCTGTCGTCGCTTGGTCAGCACATCGACTAGAGGGGGAGGCAAAGGCACATCTTCGCGGTCGCCAACGGTCTTCCAGAGCTAACGTGCGGTCTGTTCGCACAGCGAGTACGCCCGCCTCCGGCTCTTCCCGTGAGCCTTCTCGCGGTTGTCGAGGTGTTCGACGAGAGGGCCGTCGCTGCGGGCCGGAAATGATCGTGACTTCTGTGGCGTTGGCTGACGGCACAAGATCGGGAGGGGAAGGTGCCAGGGCTGAAGCTGTTCCACACGAAGAGCGGCGTGACCGAGGTCATGCCGCATCTTGCTGACGTCGAGGCGGATGTGCAGGACCTCGTCGAGGAGCACATGGAGACGATGCTGGGCATCAGGTTCCTGGCGAGCGAGTACGTCATCGACTGCGTCGACGGCGGACGGATCGACTTGCTGGGGACCGACGAGAATGGTGCACCCGTGATCGTCGAGTACAAGCGCGGGACCGACGCAGACCTGTTGACTGAACTAGTAGCGGAGTTTCCGCAGGTCAGTGACCTAATGACGGAAGCGTCGTTGAGTCGGACATGGAGGCATCGCGAGACTTGGCGGCCCTGTCTGTCCCTCTGGTCGGGGAACTGGTGGCCATGGGTGATCCGTGGGATCCCTACCGGCTCATCGACCCCGCAGGGGAGCCGGTCGAAGGGGCGCACGCGTTCCTGCGGGACCTGCAAGGAGCCGGCCGATCGGCAGCGACGGCCCGTTCCTACGGGATGGACCTGCTGCGCTGGTTCCGTTTCCTCTGGGCTGTCGAAGTGCCGTGGGACCGAGCGAGCCGGCTCGAGGCGAGGGACTTCTCCCGCTGGCTTCAAGTCGCTGGCCAGCCGAGGCGCCCGCACTGGCGACGCCCGAGCGAGGTGGGCCGGTGGGCCCCAGGTGGCAAGCTGTACGCGGCGTCGGTGCGAGCGCACAGTGAGACGGTGCTGCGGGGTTTCTACGATTTCCATCGCGACATCGGCACCGGACCGGTCCTCAACCCGTTCCCGCTGGACCGAGCACGTCGCGGCCGGCGGGCCCACGCCCACCACAATCCGATGGACCCTCCCCGCAACGAACGCGCCGGACTCTACCGGCCGAGAGTGCCCAAGCGGGTGCCCCGCAGCGTCCCCGACGAGGAGTTCAACGAGATCTTCGCCCGGCTCCCGTCGCACCGCGACCGGGCCCTGGTCGCCTTCTACATCTCCACCGGCGCTCGTGCCAGCGAACTGCTCAGCACATGGCAGGCCGGCGCCGATCCGGGGCGTCAGCTGATCTCGGTGGTTCGTAAGGGCCCCGGCGAGGTCCAAGAACTACCTGCCTCGACTGATGCGTTCGTCTGGCTGCGGCTATACCAGCTGGAGATGGACGACGCGATCCCGCGCGGGCGACGCCTGCCGCTGTGGTGGACCCTGCGATCCCCGTCGAGGCCACTGACCTACCACGCGGTTCACCGCATGTTCGAGCGAGCGAACGCCAAAGCGGGGACATCCGCGACGCTGCACGCGCTGCGGCACACCACCGCCTACCGGATGGCCGAGGACCCGAGTCTTCCCCTAACCGATGTCCAATTCGTCCTCGGGCACGCTCAGTTGACCACAACGCAGCTTTACCTCACGCCTCGCAAGGAAGTGGTGATCCGGCGGCTGCTGGCCCACCACGCGGAGCAGACACGGCAGGCAGCTGCCCGCATCGCTCCACCTCCGGCAGCCGACTACCGGCCGGAGAGCCTCGATGTGCTGTTCGGGACCGGTGCCCGATGACCATCACCTCGTCGCCGAATGCCAGCCGCCGCACACCGGCTGCTGGACTGGAGCCTCAACTCACCCGCGCGATGGTCGCCCGGCAGCGCTTCCCCGCCCGCAGTGTTCCCGACAACTGGCCGGGCACCGAGCGCTCCCGCGCCGAGGCGGCCCGGTTACTGTCCCGTCCGCCCTACACGCTGGAGAACGCCGGCAGCGAACTGCACCACAAGCACGGCATCGTCATGGTGCTGGACTGGCTGGAAGATCAGCCTGGGCAGACTTGGCAGGAGTGGTGGAAGGCCAGCGGCATCGAGCAGGCCGGTGCCGCCTGGCGGCCGATGATCAAGCAATGGCTTCACGAGCGCGGCCTGAGGGCAGACTGGCGCATGCCGGTGGTGGGCCGGGCCCTGACGACGGTGATCAGTGCTGAGCTACTGCGACCTTCGGTGGACTGGCTAGCCGCCGGGGCCAGCCGCCAAGGAGTCCTGGTCCGCTCCATGGCACACAGTCGAGACCCAGACGGATTTGAGCGCCTGCGAGAGCTGGGTGCTCAAGCCCAGGGCGTGCGGCCGGGCGCCGTCACTACAACGCTCTGCCGCGGCGCCCTCATCCTCGCGGCGAAGGGCGGCACGATCGCCGACATCACCGTCGGCGACGTCCTGGAACTGCTTGAGACCCAAGCCGTGGTGCTCAAGCGGGCGATGGCGGGAACCGAAGTGTTCTACCGCCTGCTGTATCAGTTCGGAGCCCTCGGAGAGGATGCGCCGCGGAATCTGCGCGAGGTTCGCTACCTGGGTCAACGGACCCCGGAGGAACTGATCGACCGCTATGGCCTGCGCTGCCGTGCTGTCCGTGACCTGCTGGTGGACTATCTCCGTGAACGTCA
This sequence comes from Streptomyces sp. NPDC050504, assembly GCF_044458065.1. Taxonomy (NCBI): domain Bacteria; kingdom Bacillati; phylum Actinomycetota; class Actinomycetes; order Kitasatosporales; family Streptomycetaceae; genus Streptomyces; species Streptomyces sp. NPDC050504. Next base: position 176,966 of record NZ_JBITHO010000013.1, read on the forward strand.
GCCGGCGCTGGACTACAACAGCTTGAAGTCCCTCTCCTACCACCTCGGCAAACGCTTCTGGCAGGACATCGAGCAACACCACCCCGATGCGGACAGCCTCCGCCTCGCCCCGGACGTCATCGGCCAGTGGAAGCAGAGGACCCGCACCAAGGACAAGACCGTCACCGGTCCCGACGGTCGCCGCACGAGCACCAAGGTCGAGAGGCTCAACCACCGGGACACGCTCACCCAGGTGCGGGCCTTCTACCTCGATCTTACCCAGTGGGCGCTGGAAGACCCTGGCCGCTGGGGCCCTTGGGTGGCACCGAGCCCGGTGAGGGCTGACGAGTTGGAGAACCGCAAAGTACAACGACGGCGCAAGGCCAGAATGGACGCCCGCACCCGCGAGCGCCTGCCGGTCCTGCCATCCTCGTCCGCTCGGTCGACCAGCGCCGCAGAGACGCCGCTGCGGTACTGGAAGCCGCCCGGAATGCCGACCCTGGCGAGGTATTCACCGCTGCCGGTCAGCAACTCGTACGCGCCGTGGTTCCGCACGGAACGGCCGGCCGAATCTGGGCCGAGGACCCCCACACCGGAAGACGCCGCGATCTGGGACTCGAGGACGAGCGCGCCTTCTGGACCTGGGCCGTAGTCGAGGTCCTGCGGGCCACCGGCATCCGCATCGAGGAGCTGCTGGAACTCAGCCACCACAGCCTGGTCCAGTACCGGCTGCCCACCACCGGTGAACTCGTCCCCCTCCTGCAGATCGTCCCGTCCAAGACGGACACCGAGCGCCTTCTGCTGGTCAGCCCAGAACTTGCCGACGTCCTCAGCGCGATCATCTGCCGAGTCCGGAACACCACCGGCGCTGTTCCTCTGGTCCCCTCCTACGACCGCGGCGAATGCGTGTGGCAGGAGCCCGCCCCACTACTGTTCCAACGGCGCATCTGCGGCGAGGACCGGGCGTTCACCGACGAAACCGTCCGCACCATGCTGGACCAGGCCCTCATCGACACCGGACTGACCGACGCCGCCGACGCCCCGCTCCGCTACACACCACACGACTTCCGGCGGCTGTTCATCACCGACGCGATCCTCAACGGGCTGCCGCCGCACATCGCCCAGGTGATCGCCGGGCACCAGGACATCAACGTGACTCTCGGCTACAAGGCCGTCTACCCCGAGGAGGCGATCCAGGCGCACATGGCTTTCCTGGCTCGTCGCCGGTCCCTCCGCCCCAGCGAAGAATACCGCATCCCCTCCGACGAGGAGTGGCAGGAGTTCCTCGGCCACTTCGAGCGGCGCAAGGTCTCCATCGGTGCATGCGGCCGTGCTTTTGGCGCCCCCTGCATCCACGAACACGCCTGCGTCCGCTGCCCGATGCTCTGGCCCGACCCCGCTCAGCGTGACCGGCTCGTCGAGATCCGCGACAGCCTCCTCGCCCGCATCGCCGAGGCCGAACGCGAGGGCTGGCTCGGTGAGGTGGAAGGACTCCAGGTGAGCCTCGCCGGGGCAGAGGAGAAACTCGCCCAGCTTGACCGTCGTGCCTCCAGTCGGACCGTCGTCGATCTCGGTATCCCCACGAGCCGACTCGCAGACGGGACATCGTCCTCATGAGGGGTGTCAGGGGCCACGCAAGACGGGATGGCGCCGTGCGGCAAGATACGCCAGGATATGGAGGGGGTCATATGAACGGCGAACTCTGCGGCGGATGGGTTCACTCGCTGGGCGGGCACACGCTCTGCTTCACCGGCAAAGTACTCATCGATGGCGAATGGAAGGTCCGAAAGCACTGCCGGGAGATCGCCGAGCAGCTGGGAGCGGACTGGAAGCCCGACTTCTCCCGCAAGATCACCATCTTCGTCCACGGCGACCTCGCAAGCCAAGCTGTGACTGACACGCACCGGGAGTACAGCAAGAAGCTCGTGCGAGCCGCATGGGAACGCGACCGTGGCTACCACGTGTGTGTCGTGGACGGCGATGGCTTCGCAGACTTGATCAGTGGATATCCTGCGCGCTGCCGAGAACTGCAGCGGGCACAAGGTGATGACGATCAAGTCCTTGTCCTTCCCCAGACCGGCGATGGAGTCCTGGGCGGCCCGCTTCAACGCCACCGAGTCGGACACCACGCTCCTGCCCCTCTGACGGTCGACCTTGCACATCTCGACAAGGGCACAGAGGCGCACGAGGCGACTATCGCCGCCTTGATCAAACATCTGGCAGAACAGCAGATCGAAGTACGCGGACACGCCCGCAATGCACCGCGATTCGACGCGGGCTGGTCGCGGGGACAGGAAGTCTTCATCGCTGAAGTCAAGAGCTTGACCGGAGCGAGCGAAGAGCAGCAGATCCGTCTGGGGATCGGCCAGGTCCTCGACTATGCCCATCAACTCCAACTCGCAAGGACACACGGCCAGATACGTCCCGTCCTGGTTCTGGAAAAGCAGCCGACGGACCCAAGGTGGATCTCACTCGCCGAGTCCAGCGGGATCCTGCTTACCTGGGGACCCGCCTTCGCAGGGTGCTGAAGCCACCGAACCCCAGTTCCCGCAGATATGAAACAGCCGGGACTGATGCGCTTGGCCTGCAGCACTGCTCAACCGCATCGGACGAGTTCAGAGAAGGTGTGATCAACCAGGGCCTCTACTACATGGCCTGGCTGACGAGCCATAAGGGCGCCTTCCGCAGTCTGGTCCGCGACCGGCTCGGAGTGACGGCCGCGTCTCAAATCCTGTGGAGCGGACCTCGGCTGATCTGTGTCGCCGGCGACTTCACCCGCTACGACGCACACGCCGTACGCGAGCACCGGCGTTCGATGGACCTGGTCCGCTACCGGTACTTCGGCAGTGACCATTTCGGCCTGGAGACCGTGGCTTCGGCCACCGGACAGTCGGTCGCTTCACGGCGGGTTCGGCGACAGACGGCCGGACTGCCCACGGTTCGAAGGCAGGACAGTGCGATGACCGAACTGCCCGCGGCGGTCGACGAGGTGTTGGTCGGACTAGGTGACGGCGTCACCCGGGTGCAGCGCAAGCAGTACCGCGCTTACCAGCGGCTGCGGAACTTCGCCTGCGTCTGCCCGCCGCAGCAGACCAAGCTCCTCGTCTACCTCAAGGCGGACCCGAAGGGAGTCGATCTCGTTCCGGGCTTCACCCGGGACGTCACGCAGGTCGGTCACCACGGCACGGGCGACCTGGAGCTGCAGTTGCGTACGGAGCGGGATCTGGAGCGTGCCCAGGATCTGTTCCGCCTCAGCTATGCCGCTGCGTATCAGGGAGATAGCCGACGAGGTTGTGTGCGGCAAGGGTGTGCAGCTGTGGGCTGCTGTCGTGGTGATGCCTTTCGACGGGGCGGGCAGGGAATGGCGGTGGAGCTATAAGGATGCGGGTCGATCCCCGGTTTCGGTAACCGGGGATCCGCCGCTATATTGCAGCGTTCGCCTCGGGGGTCTGTACCACGACCTGAAGGCGGCATGGATTGCCGGGTCAACCCAGAGAATGGTCTGCTCGCCGGTCGCGGCCTCCGTCCCGGAGCTGGAGTCGGCGGGGGCGGTTGTGCGGACGCCTGGGCGTGAGGGGCATGGCGAGGCGGTCGAGCTGGGGCAGCGGAGGGCTCGTGCACGAGGCCGTTCGCCAGCTCGAATGCGACGTCCTGCAGCACGGTGGACGAGGTATGGCGGAGAAGCGAAGAGCTCAGGTGGGCTGGTGGACGGCGCCGCCGCCGATCGAAGACCGGTGGCGCCATACCTGCACTTCCCGCTGGCCAGCGCGATTAGAGGGTCACCGCACCGGCGGGTGTACGCCGCGGTCGGGTCGGGGATTCGGGGTGCAGAGCCGTCGTCGGCGGTGCAGGCCGGCGAGCCCGGCGGCCCGCACCAGGCGGGCGATGCATCGACCGCCACAGACCGTGCCCTTGCGCTTGAGGACGGTTGGGATACGCGGGGGCGTCATAGGCGTCCCGGGACCGGGCGTGGACGGCGGTGATCTGCCCGGTCGCTCCGTGTCCTGCACGGCCCGCGGATGGTCCGGGCAGCAGCACAAAGGGGGTCGTTATGAACTGACGGCCCCAAGCGGTCGGGGCGGGTTTCCCGGTGGAACGATGTGGTCCTCAGGTCGGACCTCGGCCCGCGACTCCCCTCAACGGCGGGGCGGCCAGTTGTAGCTGTCCTGGACAGGCAGTCAGCCGGGTAACGCTCAGCAGTCGCGGCAAAAGCCTTCACTCGTTGATTGCGCCCCGCAGGGCCGGGCCCGTCATGTCCACGACGACGGCCATGTCCCTGAGTCCTTCTGGTAGATCCGCGCGCTGCTCTTCACCGCTCAGCAGTGATCACGGAGGCGTCGGTTTCACCCTGGTATGGTCTTCCATGCACGACTGGCCGGGGAAACCCCAGGTCAGAGAGGCATCGGGACGTGGCGCAGCTTGGTAGCGCACTTGACTGGGGGTCAAGGGGTCGCAGGTTCAAATCCTGTCGTCCCGACCAGCATTTCACGCAGGTCGGAGGCCGTTCTCTCAGAAATGCGAGGACGCTGCTCAGCCGGGCAGCGGTGATCAGTTGTGGCTGACATCCCCGCGGAGCGCCGTCGGCTCGCGGGCACGGATGGCCTGGCCTCATCCTCTCCGAGGAGCCGCTGACACACACGGTGAATCTGGGGGTGTTAGCCCTGTTGTTCACGCCAGGTGTCCCAGGCGGGGAGCCAGCCAGGCAGTGAAGGCCCGGCGCACCCTCACCCTCAGGGCATCGCAAGCGTCTTGTGGGATGCCGCCCTTGTTTTCCCTGTAGGGGTGCCGAGGCACCGTTACCGGGAGGAATGGCTCAGGTATCCGCTGAGAGGCCGCCGCCGTTGACGGATTCCCGCATCGTTGTCACGAGCGCAGTCGCCTGCTCGGCCCGAACCTCGTCGTCGGTCTCGCTGAGCGCGGCGACCGCCGCCGTACCGAGCGAGATGGCCTCCTCCGGGGCCGTCGCCCACATGGTCGACGAGAGCAGGAAGAGTGCTCTCCCCTCCCCGTGGCGGTCCCGGGCCGTCTGGAAGAGCGTGATCGCCTTGCGGACGGCTTCGATGGCCGGGCCCGTGAGCCCGAGCACCCCCCGCACCTTGCCCAGGTTCATCAGTGCCCCGGCTTGTGCGTGGGTATCGCCGACTTCCTCGAGCAGGTCACTCGCCCTCGTCAGTATCCGGGCGGCCTCGGCCGGCGCACCCGCCTGGAGTCGGCTGGTCCCGAGGTTCGTCAGGGCGATGCCTTCGCCGCGCTTGTCCCCGAGGCCGCGAGAGAGGGCGACAGCGTCCTCAAGGACGTCTGACCCGTCACCGAGTCCGCCCTCACGCAGCGCCGTGCCCAAATTGTTGAGGGCCATGGCGACACCGTGGCGATCATCGGCCCTGCGGAAGGCGTCCCGTGCGGCCGCGTGCGCGGCTGCGGCCTCACCGGCCCGTCCCAATTCCCTCAGAGCCAGGCCGAGATTGTTCTGGGTGACCGCTTCACCGTGCCAGTCACTGATGAGGCGGCAGATCTCGATGTCTCGCTGATACACGCCCACCGCTTCCTCGTAACGGCGCGACTCGGCCAGAGAGCGTCCGAGGTTGGTGAGCGCGGCACCTTCACCACGGCGATTTCCCGCCTTGCCCTGGAGCACGACGGCCGTTCGCAGTATGAGCACGGCCTGCTCGAAGTCACGCATTTCATGCAGGGTGTGACCGAGGTTGGTCAATACCTCGGCTTCGCCCAGAAGGTACCCTTCCGCCCTGTACATGCGGAGGGCTTCCTTGTGTGCGGCAACCGCTTCGGGGAACCGAGTTAGTCCTCTGAGAGCGCATGCCCGTGCGTCAAGGAACGTGGCGCGGAAAGTGGCCGGGGTGCTTCCGGAGCAGTGCTCCAGTGCGCTGTCGTATACGGCTGTCAACTCGGCGAAACTCCGACGCAGTTTGAGGTAGTCGCCGATGCGTCCCGCCATCTCCAGGACGATGTAGGGGTTGTGTGGGTGGGGCGTTGCGGTGATGGCCGCGACGAGGTTCGCCCGCTCTTCATCGAGCCAGGAGAGCGCGGTGCTCCGGTCGGCGAACTGAGGCGTCGGAGGCTGGCCTGGGACGAGGTGGTCATGTGCCTCGGCCAGGCGACCAGCGTAGTGGCGGAGCAGCCGGTCCAAGGCGGCGGAGCGCTCGTCGTCGGTGTGCTCTGCCCGCCCGGTCTCGTCCGCGTAGAGCCTGATCAGGTCGTGCATGCGCCACCGGCCATAGGTGGCCCCGCTCTGCACCAGATGACCGCGCCCCAGGGCCTCCAGGAGTTCCTCGGCCATGTCCAGGTCGACATCGCAGAGCTGGGCCGCGGACTCGGTCGAAACGTCGGGGCCGGCGTTGAGCGCGAAGAGCCGGAAGAGCCGTGCCTGGTCCGATGGCAGGTGTTGGTAGGACAGTTCAAAGGCGGCTCGTACCGCGAGGTTCCCCCGGCTCAACCGGCGCAGGCGGCGATGCTCGTCGTCCAGCGCCTGGGCCATCGAGGACAGCGGCCGGGTCGGCTGGTCCGCCAGCAGGGCGGCGACAATCCGCAACGCCAGTGGCAGGTGTCCGCACTGCCGGGCGATGGCCTCGGCCGTGTCCAGGGCGTCGTCGACCCGCGTGTCCCCCTTGCCCCGGCTCGCCCGCAGGACAAGGCGGAGCAGGTCGACGGAGTCCACGAGATCGAGGACGGCCAGGTCGTGTAGGCGGGCATCCAGGTCGGACAGCGTGTGTCGCGAGGTGATGAGCACGGGGGTGCGCGCGTCACCTGGGAGGAGGGGTCGGACCTGCTCGCCGTCCATGGCGTCATCGAGGACGACCAGGGTGCGCTGGCCCTGGTCGGCTCTGCCGCGCAGCGTCGACCGGTACAGTCGCGCGCGGTCCTCGAGACCCACGGGGATGTGCTCGTGGTCGATGCCCAACCCCCGGAGCAAGAAGCCGAGTGCCTCGCCGGGGCCCTGACGGCGGGCCGGGTCGTATCCGTAAAGTTCGACGACAAGGACACCGGCGAACCAGCCATCCTGGCCATGGGCGCGATGGGCAACTTGCCGCACCAACTCGGTCTTGCCGACGCCGGGCAGCCCGGCGACGACGTGGACCGACGGCCCCTCGCCGATGGCACCCGGGTCCAGCACAGAGAGCAGCCCAGTCACGGCTGCCTCCCTGCCGGTGAACGTGCCGGACGGGGCAGGCAGCCCCAAAAGGGCGGAGGCCGCCTGATGGGCAACGCGGACGGCGGCGGCCTGGGCAGCCCCACCCGCCGACGGTGTCACAGCGTCTCCCCCTTGTGGGATCGCGCACCGCAGCCCGTACTGCGGGAGTCGGGCCGTCAAGGCCGCTGAGTCGAGGCGCGTGCCCAGAGAGTTGAGGAGGAGGTCGCCCACGGCCAGGACCGCCAGGCGGCCGGGAGCCCCGGTCAGCGCCCTTTCGGCGAGAGCGGCATTGCCGGCGACCACGTCGCGCTCATCGGGCCACTCCACCCACAGGGCGCGGAGCATGCGCCACGCTGTTTCCGCTGCGCCATAGATCCGGGGGGACGCGAGTTCATTGAAGGGGGCACGGAGTTCGTCCGTCAGCCAGTCACGAGCGAAGGAGGGGAAGTCGTCGGAGCGACGGGCGCGGTCGCCGAGTTCCTGGAGTGGCCGAGCCGGCACCATGGAGACGAAGTGGAACTCGTGGCCTGCCTCGGCGTGGGTGCGCAGGTGCGGCCAAATCCCCTTCGCCTCCAGGGACGCGACGTTCCAGCCGTTGGCATTGCGGTTCTGTCGTTTCACCTGGTGCACCTCGGTGCGACCGCCGTGGCGGTAGGCGAACTCGGTCCCTTCGCCGAGGATTCCGTTCGGTTCGAGGGTGAGCGAATCGCCCTGACCGAGCAGGACGTACAAGGCGTGCCTGATCGTCCAGACGCCCTCGTATCGGTTGCCGAACTTGTCCGTCTCTCCACCCGGCCTCGGTGCCACCGGTTCCCCCCTTGCCCCGCCCACCGGACGACTCCGCGACCCCGCCCCGTGCACGGTCGAGTGCAGGGCCACCGTATCCGGCGGCGCTGACAGCGGTGTTCCGTCGGCAGATCCTGATGTGACCGAGTACGGGGGTCTCGCCGACGTCAAAGTACACGAGTACGCGTTGGCCTCTGCACAAGCACGCTCCTGATCGATACCGAGGAGGGACGACAGCGTGAACTCGTATACGCACAAGGAGAATTGCCAGGCCACCGGCTCGTACGGCGCACCATCAGCACATGAGCCCCGCACCAGCCCCTGGCCCCGGGTGATTGTCAGTGGTGCGTGAGACGCTCCGTCTATGACCACTCCCCGAACGGGCGGCTCCTGCATGCCGTCCTACCGAACGCAGTCAACGCTTGCTCTGTCCGAACCCGAGGACCACGTCCGCGAACTCACTGACTGGATCGAGCACGCCTCCGTGGTCACCGGAGTGCCCGGGGTGCAGGAGGTCTGGGACAACGCCTACAAGTGGCTGCGCCTTGCCCAGGGGCTGCGCATGATCACCTTCGATATGACCTACGACGATGGCGGTATGTGCTCGGTAGGCGGTGACTTCGACGACGTCTGGACAGAGATGATGGAGGAATGGCAACTGCACCAGGTCCGGCTCGGCTACCTGCGCGCAGCGCTGGAAGGGTTCGTCCGGCTGCTGCATCCCGACACCGCGCGGCCCGGGCTCGCCATCGAGGTTGCTGAACGGCAGCTGCAGCAGCACGCCGAAGCGTTGCCCCTGCATGCACGAGCGGTCGCCGAGCATCTGGGGACGCACTCCCCCGACCGGGCCGGGGACAGTGCCGCCCCCGTTACAACTGGCGTAGTGCAGGCGATCGCCCTGCACGAGAAGGATGTGCACGGCTTCGTTGGGCTGCCCGAACCGATCAACGACGAGGACATGAAGATCTACCCCGCGGGGCACGCTGAGGTCTGCGCCGCCAGGGAAGCCTCCACGGTGCTTCTGTTGGGGATCCAGCTGCTGATGGCCGCAGCAGTGAAGGAGGACCGCGTCGCGGCTTTCGACGACAAGTACCTTCTCGACGGAAGGTGGATTCCCCACGCCTCTGGTGACAGCCGGTGGGTGGACGAAGAGATGCCGTACGGCGAGTACCTGGCCGTTCTCCACCTTGCCCCAGGTGAGCCGCCCGAGCTCTGAGCTCACCACACTCGGCAGCTATCCAGCGGTGGGCAACTCCTGCATTTCCCCGGGGGGGGCAAGCGGAGGCTGGAACCCATGGCCCCAGCCCCCGTGGCCCGCTCACGTCATGCACCAGCCTGAGTCGCAAGCACGCTCGTCCTCATCGGCGCTGCCATCATCTGGGGAAGTATCGGGAATGGCCTGGGGGAGCGGGATCCCGTACCTCGTGAGATACACGGCGTCCCGCCCGAGGGCGGCCCGGCGCCGATTGATCGTCTCCTCGAGCTGGACCGACAAGGCGAACAGCTCCGGTTCATGCCTGCGCTGGTGGCGCCAAGCGCCGACCGTGCGAAAGGGACAGAAGAAGCACGAACTCTTCGGCGGCACTGGAAGGCCGGCTTCGGAGATGATGCGCTCGCAGTCGTCCCTGCGGAGCCTGAGGTCGAGAAGCGGATATTCGATTACCTCGTGGCGCTCGCTTCGTCGGCGGTTGGCTCGGTGGATTTCGTCAAGCGATATGCCGATGCCAACCACCGCTGGAAGCTCAGCGGTGGCGCCGTGTTCCCGGAGCCACTTCCCAACCATCTTGATCTTGAAGTCTGCCGTGCAGTTACGTCGGCCCGGCGCACCGTTGGCCATGCGGACCGGGATGGGAATCGATCGAGTGTCTGGCCGGTTCAGGCGCTCCACGAGCGTTTCGGTGGTTCCGTCTCGACGGCGGCGCTTGAGCTCATGGAGTCCAATGCCGGCACGGGCGGCATACGGGATGGCGATCTTGCGGACATAGGCCAGCGTCGCAGGGTGCTCGCTGTCGTTGCCGACGTTGGCGAAGAGGAAGGTACTGAAGTCGATCTCTTTGCGAGCGGCCAGGACGAGCAGGGCCGTGCTCTGGACGCCGCCTCCGTAGGAGATGACTCTCGCGGTGGGGACGCCATTTTGTTCTCCGGCCGACTGGAGAACAGATCGAGGTTCATTATCGGTCGAGTTGGGATGGACTCCTGGGATGCACGGCAAGATCGACACATGAGAGATAGTATGGATAGCGCTCTGGCGTATCAAGTGTTTCTCTCGAAGCTATCGGCGAACAACTTTTGCTGGACGCGCAAGCTACGGCTGTGGCTTGATGGTCACGGAGTAACCCTCTGCCAGAACGGCAGCCAGGAACTCGACCGCGGCAGCCTGCTCCGTGGCCGTGAATGTCCGCACGCCGGGTGGTGCCGGCCGAGTCTGACGCAAGGCTCTGCTGGACCCGCGCCCGCGTGGCTTCTGCGGGGTGCGATGACCAGCGTTGAGTAGGCTCACCTCGGCTGCGACTACGGTTCGCTCGCGCTGTACGGCGTCATCCAGGATCGTCTGCAAAAGCCAGAGCGGCGAGCCGGAAAGGACAAGGTCGGCCGCGACGAACTGGCTGCGGTGACGCCATCGCGAGATCGTCTGCGCGTCGCGCCCAAGTACGCTTCCCGCCTCCTGAATGCCCAGGACGATGGGCAGTTGCCGCTTGTCTCTGATCTCGAGGCCGCGGGGGATCCTGGCCTTGTAGGACGTCAGGCGCTCCTGATCGATATGGCGCTCGCCGGCCTCAAGCCTCAGCACCGTCTCCAGCAGCCAGTACGGGTTGCCGGACGCGACCAGGTCCGGCTCAGCGAGGGTGCCATCCGCCCGCCACTTCTGCGACGTCTGACGTTCGACGTGAAAGAGAGAGGCGACCTCGGCGTGTCCGAGCAGGTAAGGCACCCGCACCTGCGCCATGAATGCTTCCCATCCCCTACGATTCCACCGATGGTGACGACTGGGTGGCTCTGTTGCTCTGCCAGGTTGTCCAGGGCGATTTTAGTGTGTGTTCGCGAGACACTCGAAGCACTCCCGCTCGGATGGGCAGTTGGCGGGGCCGTCGGCAAACGAGCTCATCCGCTGCGGTCCTCCGATTCTGGAGGACCCGGCAGGAGCTTCAACAGTGACTTACTTGTGCGGCTCTCCCTGCCGGGCCGAACACGCCCCTTGCCCGCAGGTCTAGGACGGCCGTCGGATCGGCGTCGGCCAGTACAGCGCCCCGGTATCGGGGGCGACCCCGCGTCGCAACGGCCAGGTCCTGATCGCCGCCGACGACGCCAGTGCCTCTGGCTAAGCCGAGGGGCAGGCCGCTCGGCAGATGCGCAACCCTGTCACTGCGGGCCAGATGGTGATTCGGATCACCCATTGCCTGCATAGCGTTCGCCATGTTGTCTCTGCTTAGTTTTCGTGTGGCGATTAGTGTCCAACTGGGCTGGTGGCCAGGAGGTTTGGGCTTTGCTCTGAGCCGTGTGGTGTCCCTACTCTCGGCGCTCATGATCACGAGCTTCTTGTCGTCCCGGGGCTGGCCTGCAGGTGTTCAAATAATCCCGCTATCTGCACTCAATCTGCAGTGAACATGCTCAGGTCGAGGCGATTAAGAACGGTTAGTGTCGGCTCAGTCGTCATGAGGCACTCATTGCTCAACCACTCAAGCCCAAAGTTCGCGTACTCCATGGCAATTCCAACGATCCTTCGTGGTTCAGCCAGCACATGGTCACCCTGCTTTGAAAGCGCGAGCAATTCCAAATGTGTCACCCGCCATGGGTCACTGTTGAAGATGGTGCCATCCATGAACTTGACTCGCTGCGCGTCTGATGGGAACGGCAGGCGTTCTCCTTTTCTGACGCCTATGCACAGGCCAAGCCACCACCCATCAATTTGCCGACGGAAGACCTTTCCGGGGCCGGTGTAGTTACGAATGATGCGATGGGAGTCTTCCAGCATGTAGAGATCAATGCCTGCGTATCTTGCTGCCGTCACAATGAAGCCTCCTGCTCGCGGTACCGAAGGTGCTCGTCATCACGGCGGCGGGTGCAGACGTCGCATATCTCGCGGTGTGTACATGTACACGTTCGCGATACCGGATAGTCGACAAGCCAGTTGTTTACCAAGTCTTGCGGGTGGTGATGGCTGCAAGAAAGGGTCAGGAAGGATCCGGCTCGCTCATCCAGGATGTCCTCAATGCCCGCGATCTCCGACCGGGTAAGTAGGAGAACTACCTGGAAAGGGGTCTCGGATGGGCCGGGGGGCCGGGTAATTGCCTCGATCATGCGGCGCTTGGTGTCCCCAGATACCATTCCGAGAGGTGTATCAATAAAACGTGGTGCGACGACGCCTGCAACCTCCATGAGGGACCACACGAACGAGAGTGTCAACGCCCGCTGCGAAGCGCCATTGATTTCAAAGTCAGGATCGAGGCTGGTGCCTTGTTGGCTCATCACCTTGATATCAAACGAGTTGGTGATAGTTACACCCGTGTAGACGCCTTGAGTAGACGAGTTATCGGAACCGATGATTCCATGGAACATTTTCTGTAGCCTAGTGGATACCTGCTTGACGTAATCTCCTTCAAGGCGGTCTCGTACAGCGGAGGCAAGATCCTTCAGATCGGTGGCCACATCTCGCTTCGTGGAAATGTCGGCGCTAATTTTGGCCTCGCGCTGCGCCTTCTCCAGCTGCTTTTGCTTAGCTGCGGTTTCTTGCTCTACCGCGACGGCTTGGTTACCAAGAATGCCAAGCTCATAGATGGTCTCCTTGATCTTTTCTTCCCGCTCGTTGAGATCGGATTGCAGCCGACGTACCTTCTCGTCATCGATCTGGCCCCGACGTTCCTTCGATGCATTGAGCGAGGTACCCTTGCGCTTGATCTCTTGGATAATTTGTGCGTACTCCGAAAGTAGCTGGGTCCTTCTTTCTGGGAATCTGTCCGGTTGGCTTCCAGTCTCGCGCAGGGCATGTGCCCGATACCTTGCTTCGGAAAGGTACTTACTGACCGCACTCTTGTCCTGCTGTTCGTCGAGCAGGCTTTGCACGTGCTCACGACTGGAAGACCCGGGTTCCAACGGCTCTCCACAGATGCATTCGCCGGCTTCTAGGCAGTCATGAAGCACTTGTACCGAATGGCTGGGGATGACGCGCATTTCCTTGAGTTCGTCAAGCCGCCCGAGACCAGCGGTGAGAGCGTCGTTCATCAGGGACCAGGACGTCACCTCGTCGCACAACAGTGCGGACATTGCATGGAGGCATTCGGTCTTACGAGTCTCCAGTGCTGCACAATCCCGCTCAAGCTCGGCGATCTGCGCATTTAGAACTTCCAGGTCGCCAATGCCTTTGATCGCGTCCAGATCGCGCCGATCTTGGCTCTGGGCGGCCTCCATGTTCTTCTGGCGCGAAGAGAGCTTTTCTATCTTGGCGTTGAGCTCATCAGATTTCCTCCTGAGCTCATCCTTCTGGTCAGCAAATCCCTCCACCTTAGCCCCGGCATCTTTCGCGGCGCGCTTCTCGTAGATCTGGTAGACGGCGGCTGCGTCCTCAACGGCGCGGCGAAGCTTGCCGATCCCCAGGAGATTTTCGATGGCCTCGTGGACCTTCAGCTGACGCTCGTGTGCATGCTGTCGGCCGGTGATGAATTTCTGGACGTCGTCGCCATTCGTGAAGAAGACATCGGCAAGTCGTTCGGGCAGCCTTTGCTCGATCCATTGCTCGGGTAGCGCTACGTGTTCCCCACCAGCCCCCGTAAGCAGGCTCAGGCGAACTACTTCCTGCCCGCGCTCGACTTCGTCCCCTTCAGCCGGCGTCTCGATCACCGTCCGTTGAAGGCGGTAGCGCGCTGGTCCACCATCATCCTCGACTTCGAACTCAAGGCTGACTTCGACGGCGACTGGCTTCCCCAGCGGGCTGGCCGTGGACGTCAGACGGATCCTCTCTGCGCGTGTTACTTCCCGGAGCCCCTTTACACCGTAGAGACCCCACAGGATTGCGTAATGAAGGGACGTCTTACCTGATCCGTTCTCGGCCCGGATAACGGTCAGAGGGCGCTGGGGGTCTGTTGAGAGGTCGATTCTGATATCCTGCAGCAACTTGAAGTTGTGCACGTAAATGCGCTGCAGTCTCATCAGGTAGCGTTCCTTCCAAGCTTGATCGCGCGCTCTCCCAGATGCTCTATGACTTTCTGCAGATGGTCTTGGCGCTGCCGGTCGCTCGCGTGGGTCTGTTGCCGAACGAGGCCATTGAGTGCCGAAACGAGATCCTCGTGGTATCCCTCATACCTTTCACTGAAGTCGGTGACTTCCTCGCGAGCAACTTGGGTGATTCGCGGTGTCGTTGTCATTTAATCCTCGCCGTTAGAGAGTGCGCTCATGCCTGTCGATTACCACTCGGGGACCATCCGAGTCGTATTCGTTATCGGCTGCGCTTGCGAACTCGCGTGCCCGAGTCAATTCACCGATCAAGAGCGAGCGCCCCTCTTTGGTACCCAACGTCGGCGGAACCACTAGGAAGTCGTGGAGATTGGCGATCTCCTTGCCTTCCGAGCGCCGGAGGATCCTGCCCCGTCTTTGGACCCACTCGCGGCGCACTGTGCTCGATGCGAGAAGATAGGCGGTATCTGTCTGAGGGATGTCAATGCCCTCATCCAAAACCTCCATGGCCGTCAGGACCTGGTATTCTCCCCGTCCGAAAGCTTCGAGATATTTCCCTGCCCCACGACGAGCGGTCTCTCTGTGGGTAAACTGATGAAAGCTGATCCGCAACTCGTCGAGCATCCGGTTCGTGGCATCGATCTGACGCTCGCTGGTGAGCACCGGCGGCTTCGCCGACGTGTAGACAAGTGTCTTGCTGACATCGCGGGATCCGTGCCGGATGAGGAGCTGACGGAGGGTTGGAATCTTGGCTTCGGCATGCTCCAGAAGGGCCCGACGGCGCCGGAGTAGGTGCTCGATCTGTGCCTGCAGATCGGAGTCTTTCCCGTCGTCCGCTTTCTGAAATCCTTTCCTTTGCAGCTGCCGCGTCAAGTTCTCGTACTCTGCCATCTCGTCTTCCGAGAGGGCTATCTCATGAAGATGGTAGTTGTAGGGACTCAGGCAGCCGGCCCGAATGGCATCCTTCAGCGTGAACTCGAATAGTTCCGGTCCGAAGTAATCGAAGATACCCGCGGTGCCTTCGGCATCATATTGGCGACTCGGTGTTGCCGAGAGGCCCAGGCGCACGTTGAATCGTTCGGGCCTGTGTCTCAAGAAGCTCTTCGACCCAAGATTGTGCACTTCGTCGCCGATAAGCATTGTGAGAACGGTTGAGGGAAGTGCATCGATAAAAGCACGGAAAGACTCATCCGTCGTAAAGAGTCTCTGAGTGCATACAATCACCGACGTGTATGAGCCTGGTGTGGCCAGGCCAGCCTTGATCTCTTCGAGGCGAGCTTTCCGCTTGGGGCCGGAACTGTCGCTCGGTAGGAAGGGGTCGACGCCGAACCGCCGGACGGTTTCTGCCCATTGGCGCACCAGAGGTGCGCTGGGGACGATCGCGACGACTAGCATCGGCGCCTTGTGCCGATCTTGTTCATGGGTGGCAGAGATCAGCGCCGTCTGTGTTTTCCCGCCTCCGGTCGCGATGGCCAGAATCCCTCTGGAGCCATTGATCGAAAAGGCTTCGACTGCTGCGGATTGATGCGCGTAGCGACCGCTGCGCCACTCAACACCGTCAGGAATCGACAGTAGTCTTGGCTGCGCGAGGCTAATGCCTTGAGGCAGCGGTGGTTCCAAACCGCGTGAGTGATCCGCATGCCACGCCCGCCAGAAGTCATCGATGGTTGGCGCTTGTGCAGTACTGCGTCGACGTCCGGCGAGCCGAAGGCCGTCACTGAGATCTACGGCCAGTACATGTGGACTCTCGTTATTCCACTGCCTTTCCCAGCCGGCCAGGAGTTTGGTGACGCGCTTGGACGCGGTCTCGCCGTCACGCCACGGTTGGTCAACCGTCATCTGCTCCCCGTTCACGAGCAGTCCGCGGGCCGTGGCGTTGCCCGAGCCGTGCACCGCGACCCACCTGGTGCCCGCCTTCATGAGCCACTGCTTCTTGTGGTACATCCCGGACTTCATGAGCGCGAAACGGACCCTTAGGCGTCCACTGGCCACGAGATAGGAGAGGCAGTCGAGGGTGTGGTGGACGAGGGCGTGCTCTGAGAGAGCGGCCTCGTCGAGCAGCCGGTCAAGTGCAGCCTCTATGACTTGCTCCGTGCTCCGAACCCCTCGCTCCATCGCATCCAAGTCGGCCGCGTCGACCGCCGGACTGATCAGGAGCTGAAGCATGCCGCTGTCGCGGCGCAGGTAATCTGCTAGGCCCGGCGCGATCTGCGCGAGGCACTGTGAGCTGAAGAAGCCGGCGGCGACCCGAACGTCGTCCGAAACCCTGATCGCTGGAACGAGGACCTCGCCGATCAGGTCATCTTCGGGGATCTCGTACACCGGGAGTACGTGTCGAAGCGCTGCGGTCAATTGATCGGTCACTGCGTTTCGCCCCCCGGTTCGCGGTCACGTTGCACTGCTGACTTGGCCGCTACGGAAGGCGGTTGCCGACACCCGAGACTCGTGGATGTGTGAGCCGCAACACTGGAGCAAGCGTAGACCGGACCCGTGGTGGCTGAGGGGGGCCACTGGAAGATCTGGCCTCCTCTTTGGCCCTGAAAGGGACCAAATAGGGAGAAATGATGGTGAACCCAACACTCAGAGTGTCCGAAAACTGCGGTTCCGGTGAGCCTGTCTCGCGGGGTGGGTGTGTCCGTTAGGATCTCAGTGCGCTCCTGGTGGAACATGAGGCATCAACGAGAACAGTCACCAGGAGCGACCTAGGGAGCGGGAAACGGCAGGCGGGGATACTCGATGAACTCAGGCTCATGTGATGCGCAGGCGGTGTACCTCGACTACAACGCGACCGCTCCGATGCGCCCAGAGGTACTCCAGGCCACGTATGAGGCGCTCCAGGCAGTAGGCAATGCCTCTAGCGTTCATACTCACGGCCGTGACGCTGCGAGCAGGGTGGACCGGGCGCGTCAGCAGGTAGCCGATCTCCTGAACTGCTCGCGCGGCGAGCTGATCTTCACGTCGGGCGCGACTGAGGCCAACAACCTTGCGCTGCAGGCCGCTTACGAGACGCGAGGGTTGATGATCACCTCTGCGGTCGAGCACCCTGCCGTCCTGGAAACCGCTCGGGCGCTCGCTGCCGACACCCCGGACTCCCTCGTGATCTTGCCTGTCGACGGCCAGGGTCACATTCATCATCAAGCGTTTAGGACCGCAATTGAGCGGCGCGGTGTGGGCCTCGTTTCGATCATGTTGGCGAACAACGAGACCGGCGTCATCACCAACCTTGATCCAATCGTTGAGGCAGCGCATGCGGCCGGCGCGCTCGTTCACACGGATGCGACACAGTACGTCGGACGGCTCCCGCTCGACCTGGGTGACCTCGGCGTGGACTTGCTGTCGCTGTCTGCCCACAAGTTCGGTGGCCCGCAGGGAGTCGGCGCGCTCTACATCAGACGTGGCACGCCCCTTCCGCAGCGCCCGCTGGTCTTCGGGGGCGGGCACGAGCGCGGCTGGCGCGCCGGCACGCTGAACGTGCCGGGGATCGTCGGCCTGGGCGCCGCAGCCGAAGCTGCCCACCGAGAGCTCGATGTTGAGGCGCTTCGCATCAGCAAGCTGCGTGACCTCCTGGAGGGCGAAATCCTCGCTCGGCTGCCCGGCAGCTATGTCAACGGCGCCCGCTCTATGCGTCTGCCCGGCGTCGCGAGCGTCACTTTCCCGGGAAGCCCTGCGGACGCGCTGCTCGCCTCGATGCCCGATGTAGCCGCATCCGACGGCAGCGCTTGCTCTGCTGGGGCGCCCACCCCGAGCCATGTCTTGCTTGCCCTGGGGCTCAGCCGGGAGGACGCCGACTCGACCATCCGCTTCTCACTGGGATACGCCACCGCGGAGCAGGAGATTCGCCGCGCCGTCGATGCCACCGTGCGCGCTGTGACCCATGTGCAGGCTGTCATGGGCGTACCCGGCCGTCCCTAATCCCGCCTAAGACTTCGCACTCATTTCTTGAACTGAAGGGTTCGACCGTAATGCCAGAAGGCCGCCTCCCCTCCGATATCGTCGGACTGAAATTCAACAGGCACGAGAGCTTTCCCCCGCGCTTCGGCTGGCTGCACAAGGCATACCTGCAGGTCAAGAAGGATGAGATGCTCTTCCACGCCCCCGATGCGCTTGTGCGTCTGGGTGTGGGTAAGAACATGGTCGATTCCATGCGGTATTGGTCGCAGGCGTTCAAACTCACCCACGAATACCGCAGCACCGACACGCAGGCGCGGGCGCTCGCGGCTGCACCAACATGGCGCGCGCGGTGGCTCCTTGACGAGGACGGCGCTGACCCCTACCTCGAGGACACTGGAAGCCTCTGGCTCTTGCACTGGTGGCTCGTCTCCGGCGCGAAGGAGGCCAAGTGCCTCGTACCTAGCTGGTACGTGATGTTCCACCTCGCCCCGCTCGCACGCGTCACCGTGGACGAGATGGCCACCCTCATCACCCGCGAGGTGCACAGCAGCTTCAAACGTGAGAAGTGGCCGGCGCCCGACTCGATCAACCGGGACGTCCAGTGCATCGTCAAGATGTACGCCCCGGACATGGAGGCGAACCCACTCTCCCCGGGTAGTTTCGAGGACTCTCTGCTCTGCCCCTTCAAAGAGCTCGGCCTGCTCGAGTACCAGGGAGGCCGCGGCAAGGAGCGCACCTACCGCTTCACCAGCGGTATCCGCCCCAGCTTGCCGCCGAGCGTGCTTGTGCACACCTGCCTCGACTACGCGGCCCGGTTCTCTCGTAAGCCGGACTCCATTTCGTTGGCCCGCCTCGCCGGCGAACCCGGCGCCCCTGGCCGTGCTTTCCACATGCGCGAGCCCGAACTTGCCAGGTCGATTGAAGCTTTCGTCGAGGACCACCCCCGGTTGGAGATCGTGGAGTCGCTCGGACAGCGGAGCCTCCGTTTCGCGGACAACCCGGAGACTCTGGCCTGGGACATCCTCGACGAGCAGTACGGCCGGGTTCGTGACCGTGACGGCTTTCCGACCCCCGAAGAGTGGGCGCGGCAGAACCCCGGCCTGAAGAAGAGTGCGGACGACGCCGAGACCGCGCAGGCGCAGATTCCCCAGCAGGCCGACATGAACGAGGAGCTCGCGTGACCACGGCGGCCAAGACATCTCCCAGCACCAAGCTGAAGAGCAGGGATGTCCAGATCCCTGCTGGAATCAGCTTCGTTGGTACGGAATTCCGCTCCACCAATCTGGAGCGTGACGTCCGAGCACAGGACCTCCATTCCCCGTATGTGGGCGTGCGAGCGCTCGACGTCCTGGACCGGGTAGGCAATGCGCTCGGCGATCTCAAGCGCACCCGCGCCTGGTCGTTTACCGGTCCGTATGGCTCCGGAAAATCGACCCTCTCCAACCTGATCGACGCCCTTCTCGGCCACGACGCCGAACGCCGAACTACCGCCTACGAGGCGGTGGCGGCGACCAACTCTGAGCTGGCGCAGGAGATCGCTGAGAATCGCGAGGCGCTTGCGGGTGAAGGCTTCTTGGGCGCAGTCACAACGGCACGCAGAGAGCCGCTGGCTGCCACCATCCACCGGGCACTGCAGACCGCGGTGGAACGGAAGTGGAAGAAGCGTGTCCCGAAGGACGTCGCCGCCGTCATGGCGGCTTGTGCCGAGACGGACGTCCCGACGACCGATAGTCTGCTCAACGCGGTTACCGCGCTGTGCGACAAGGCGCCGCTCCTTCTCATCATTGATGAGTTCGGCAAGACACTGGAGTATCTGGTCTCCGTCAGCGAGAGCAATAGCTCCGAGAGCGACGTATTCCTGCTGCAGCTCCTCGCCGAGAAGGGCGCCGGCGCCAAGGGACTGCCGCTCTTCATGTTCACCCTGCAGCACCTGGCCTTCTCCGACTACGCTTCGCGGTCCAGTTCCGTGCAGACCCAGGAATGGGCCAAGATCCAGGGACGCTTCGAAGACGTCACCTTCGCGCCCAACCTAGGCGACGCGGTCTACCTCCTCCAGCGGAAGCTGGCCCACGCCAAGGTGCAGGAGCAGGGACGCAAGCTGGTCGAGGTCCAGGCTCAGGCGGCATACGGCATCTGGCGCCAGCAGTCGCTGCACTCGGTCGTAGACATCTCCGCAGAGTCGTTCGCCAATCTGTATCCGCTGCACCCCCTTACTGCCGTGGCGGCTCCCCTCATGGCGGCGCAGATCGGCCAGAACGATCGAAGCCTCAGCGGCTTCCTGGTCAACGACGAGCCGTTCACGGTACGGCGCAGTCTCGACAACTGCGCGGTCGACGCCGCGGAGCGTGCCTCGACCATCCGTATCCCGCAGCTGTACGACTTCTTCTTCTCGGCGGGACGCACCACCATCCTGGCTTCTTCGAAGGCCAGCCGGTGGCTGGAGATCAATGCTCGCCTTGAGGAAGCCCACGGGCTCGACGAAGCAGACCAGGAACTGCTTAAGGCGATCGGCGTACTCAACCTCATTGACGCCGATGGACTGTTGCGCGCTACGCCAGCGATGATCCAGTTCGCGCTGAACGACCCAGCCGACGCCACCGATACCAAGCGGTTCGACCAGCTGAGGAAGCGGCTGGACAAGCTGGTGGAAGACCGGCTCGTCGTGCACCGCTCGTACAGCGACGAGTACCGGATCTGGCAAGGCACCGACGTCGATATCGATGCCCGAGTGCGCGAAATCGCCACTCAGCTTCAGCCCGACGACGTAGTGCGCTACTTCAACAAGCATCTTGGGACGAACGTCCTCCCGAACGCGGTCGCCGCCGGCGCACACAGCCAGCTCACCGGCATGCAGCGGCACTTCGTCACCGCAGTCAGCCACCAGACCGAGAAGCTGCGCGGCCCGAAGGTTGTGCAGGACGCGGCCGACGGGATGCTCGTCTTCCACTTCGGTGATCTGAAGAGCAGCCCACGGGTTGACTCTCCCCTCCCGGTCGTCGTCGGCCTCACCAAGAATCCCGAGGCCGTACTCGACGTCGGCAACACTCTCGTAGCGCTCCAGGACCTCATGAGTGACGAGGAACTAGACCACGTCGCGCGCCGGGAGATCAACGAACGAGCCGGGGAGTTCTCCCAGCGCATTACCGCCATGCTGGCCGAGGCATTCCGCCCGGGAAGCAATGAGTCGAGCTGGTACCTATGGAAGAGCGGCGAAGACACCGACGGTGAACCCGCCCAGCAACTCAAGGCCCGCAGCTACGCGGGGCTCGTATCCGAAGCATGCAACGTGGTCTACCACCAGACCCCGCACGTCCGGAACGAGATGGTCGGCCGACACCAGCTCACCAGCAACGCCGCCCGTACACGCCGCGAAGTCCTCACCTCGATGATCGAGAAGACCGGGCTGCCGTTGCTCGGCTGGCCCCAGGACAGGTTCCCTGCAGAACGTGCCTTGTACGACGGCGTCGTTGAACACCTCGGCCTCCACCGTGCTGCCGGTGAGGTCACTGGCGGTCAGAACTCGGAAGGCAGCATCCACACCCATGGGATGTCCCGCCCTCGTGCTGCCACGAACGAGAGCGTCATGCCTGTATGGGAGGCGCTTGAGGAGGCATTGAGCGAAGCCACAGAGCCGACCAACCTCGTAGAAATCTATGAGCGGCTTATGGCTCCTCCGTACGGTGTCAAGGCTGGTGTCGTCCCGATCCTGGTGGTTGCCGGGCTCGTCATGCGAGGCAACGATGTGGCCCTCTTCGAGGAAGGCAATTACTGCCCTCGCCTCACCGCCCCCATCATTGAGCGCCTGAACGTCAATCCGGAGCGTTTCGCACTGAAGTCGACTCCAGTCGACCGCGGCCAGCGCCGACTCGTGCTCGACGGCCTCGTCAAGTTGCTTGGCGTCGACATCCCCCGTAGCCGCGCCAACCGGAATCCGGCGCTGCTTGCGGTCACCCGCGGGATGCTGGAACGAATCATGGTCCTCGACCAGTACTCCCGGAAAACGAAGCGTCTCAGCGACGACACGCTCGTGGTCCGCAAGGTGCTGACCGAAGCGATCGACCCTGACCAGTTGGTCTTCGAAGAGCTTCCTGAAGCACTGGGCTTCGAGAAGATCACTCCGGGCACTCAGAAGGCTCCCCAGACCGCGGAGGCATACGTCGTACGCCTCACCGCCGCGCTCAACGAACTCACGGATGCCAGCGCGAATCTGGGCCGGTATGTAGTAGAGACGCTGGCACAGGAATTCAGGCTTCCCGCAGCGAGCACCGGAGAACTGCGCGCCGGGCTGGCCGAGCGTATGCGCGGCTTCGCCGACGCCTCGCTCGAAGTCAGTCTCCACGGATTCGTGACCCGGGTGCTCAACGAGATGCTGCCCGACGACGACTGGCTTGGCACGATTGTGGTCCAGCTCGTCAACCAGGCTCTTGGGGACTGGACCGACCGAGACGTGGACGGCTTCCCTCGTGTCGTACGCGACAGGGCACGCGCGCTGGATCGCGTTAGCCACCTGTACGACGTCGTAGCGGAAGAACCAGCCGACGAGACCGCCACGGCAATCCGCAAGCCTGCCAAGCCGAGGCAGCGTCAGATTGACACTCACCTGCTGACTCTCACCACTCCTCAGGGGACGGAAGAGCGCACGCTCATCCACGTCCCGAAGAAGTCGCGGAATGCCGCAGACGAGCTCGTTGTCAGTGTCATCAGGCAAGCTGAGGAAGCACTGGGCCCCGACGGCGCGCGCATCCTGCTCGCCGCGCTGGCCGAGCACCTGTCCGGCCAGGACAGCGCCGCATCGAAGAAGAAGGAGCAGCTGTGACAGACGCCGACGGCTCCAACAGCAAGAAGCGCCACGTCCTTGGAATCTCCGGAGGCAAGGACTCCTCATCCCTCGCGATCTACATGCGAGACCGTGTGCCGGACATGGAGTACTTCTTCTGCGACACCGGCGCGGAGCTGCCCGAGACCTACGAATACCTCAACCGCCTGGAAGGCGCGCTGGGCAAGCCCATCGAGCGTCTCAACTCCTCCCGAGACTTCGATCACTGGCTTGAGGTCTACCAGGGGACACTGCCCAGTCCTCAGATGCGCTGGTGCACCAAGAACTTGAAGATCAAGCCACTTGAGGAATGGATCGGAGACGACGAGGCCATCTCGTATGTGGCGATCCGGGCGGACGAGAACCGACTCGGCTACGTCAGCACCAAGCCGAACATCACCGCGGTCTTCCCCTTCCGCGAGGACGGGATCGATCGCGCGGGCGTGGACCGCATCCTTGACGAGGCGGGCATTGGTCTCCCCGACTACTACGAGTGGCGCACACGCTCCGGCTGCTACTTCTGCTTCTTCCAGCGCAAGCACGAATGGGTGGGTCTGAAGGACCGGCATCCGGATCTCTACGAGAAGGCTGTTGAGTACGAGGACAAAGTCAGGCACCAGGACACGGCGATGCAAGGCCGCAAGTACACCTGGTCGCAGGGCGAGTCGCTGGATGAGCTGATAGCTCGTCGTAACGAGATCGAGGCAAAGCACCAGGCGGCGCTCGAGCGGGCAGCCAAGCGAGTGAAGCCGAACCGGCCACTCCTTGAGGTCCTGTCCGATGCGCTGGACGAGGACGACGACGAGGCTGCCTGCGCAGTTTGTCACCTCTGATCCCTGTTTGGATAGAGGCCCAGTTCGCCGGAAGGCTCCGCGAACTGGGCCTCTTCCGTTGTTTCTGATCGTTTGTCAGACCTCCCTGTCACACTGGTCGGACCAAGGTCGCTCAGCGGAGGAGGGCTCCTGACAGATGGCTGGCTCGAGCACGGCGAACTCGAACTCGCTCAGTCGGATAGTTCAGAGGTATCGAGAGGAGGACAGCCCTGCCCTCCAGGTAGAACTCGGGCTGCTCCGTATGCTCGACACCGAGAGCTGCAAGCAACTCACGCAGGACCTGGAGGAGTTCGCCAGCCCATGGGAGATCCACCGAGCCACGGAGGACCTGGCTTCCGTGCTCCCCGACGAGCCGGGCCTGTACATGTTTGTCTGGCGGCCGGCGTTCCAGTTCCAGGTCGGCAGCACGCCGACCCATGGCAGCTTCCCCCAGCTCCTGTACATCGGGCAGGCCGGGGCATCAAATACCGACTACGGGAACACCATCCGCCAGCGGTACAAGGACTACCGGCGGTTCCTTCGCGGCGATCCCGAAAGCCTGTGGACCGACAACGAGCCCACCAGCCGCGATCAGCGGCTTGCGCGCTACCTCACCCTCCAGCCCATGGAATTCTGGTGCGCCACCATGCAGGAACGCAACAGGATCGAGGGGCTGGAGAAGCGCCTCATTCGCCTGCACAACCCGCCACTCAATGATCGCGGGCGCCCGAAGCTCCGCGGGCGTCTCGGAACACCACGCTCCGCCTGGCGGTCCTGATCAACTCCGCACGAAACAGAGGTATTCATGCCCTCGAAGACATTCGTTCCTGCCTTTGAAGCGAAGGTCGGGAACTGGACCTACTACTCCTGCCTCATGAGCTATGCCGCCGTTGCGCGGGAGATCAACTTTGCGCACGACCTCGGAGGGAACCAGGATCTGGGCACGATGATCCAGCGTGGTGTTGGCGCCCGCACGGCCGAGATCACCAACTACCTGCTCACGAACGAGAATCGCTTCCTCGGAGCCATCATCGTCGCGGCCTGGGGCGGAGCTCCCGAGTACATCCCGTTGGAGATGGAGAAGAACTCGGAGAACGGCGATGTCCTGTCGGGCATGGACCGAAACTTTGGAGTCTTGACCTTCGACGGCACTCACCAGTTCTTCGCACTCGACGGTCAGCACCGCCTCAAGGCCATCAAGGACGCCATCAAGCGCGATCCCGAACTCGGCCGCGAGGACATCAGCGTCATAGTGGTCCCGCACTTCGACAACGAGGCCGGCCGCCGCCGCACCCGCCGGCTCTTCACCAACATCAACCGCAACGCGGTGAAGACGACTGCTCAGGAGAACATCGCCCTCGACGAGGACGACGGCTTCGCCATCTTGACCCGCAGGCTGCTCGACGACCACGACTTCCTGCGCCGTGATGGTGTGGTCCAGGTGTTCAGCAAGGTCGGAAGCGATGGTGAGCTCAAGCTTGCCACTCGTCAGGTTGGGGTCACCGGCACAGCCTGGACCACGATCGGTGTCCTCTACGACTTGCTCACAGACCTAGGTTTCGGGCTCCACGAAAGCATGAACAGGACCTCGCAACGTGCCGCCGACGACGTACTCGACGAGAGCTACGACATTCTCGCCAGGCGTATCGACGAACTCCTCGAAGCCTGCGGAAAGTTGCGTGAGCGGTACGAATCGCATGCGGCTCCCAAGGACCTGCGTGCCCCCAAGGGACGTGATGGCGAGGGCCACTCATTCATGCGACCTGCTGTCCAGGTACAGGTCGCTCGTGCCGTGCGCCACATCATCGAGCAGCGCCTGCTCGACTGGGCCCGGTTGCTTGAGCGGCTGTCTGAGCTGGAATGGCAAATGTCGGCTGCCCCCTTCTCTGCTGTCTGGCAGGAGACTCCGGACGGCGCCAGTCGCAAGGGCAAGATGATCCCGGCAAAGGACAACAACCAGGCCCTCTACGAGTTGCTGCTCGTCCATCTCGCACCGAACTCCCGGGCGCAGATCGAAAGGGCTCTCCGGGCCTATCGCACGGTCAAGAATGATCGCTATCCGGTATCAGCAGATGAGCTGGCGAAGCGGCTGCCCGCTCTGGAGACATCCTGAATACCCTGGTCCCAGGGGAGGGCTAATAGAGCTCCGCTAGCCTCGATCATTCATGAGGGACCGTCAGCCTGCTGACGGTCCCTCATGAATGATCGAGGCTAGCCTTACACCATGAGTGATCAATTGGTCTCGGAGGTGTGATGGAAATTCCCAAGGGAACCGCGGGGTACGCCGAGGCGGCCGACGCGCTAGCCGTTCAGTACGAGGAAGTCACCTTTCATCAAGTCCACTGCGACGTGCTGCAGTTGGTTCCTGCCCAGCCTGCCCGCATCCTGGACGTGGGCGCGGGAACCGGGCGTGACGCCGCCGCGTTGGCGGCCCGCGGACACCACGTTGTGGCTGTGGAACCGACTGTGGAGTTGCGGGCGCACGGCCAGCGGCTCCACGAAAGTAGTGCGATTGATTGGGCTGACGACACTCTTCCCGACCTGCCGCTGCGCCAGCATCCAGGTCGTTTCGACGCGGTCTTCGCCACTGCGGTGTGGATGCACCTAAACACCGAGGAACGCCGAAGCGGGATGGCTAGAATCGTCGCATTGCTAGTGCCTGGGGGCCGGTTCTTTATTAATCTACGCCATGGACCTGTCCCTAATGGGCGGCATATGTTCGACGTGTCTGCTGCTGAGACAGTCCAACTGGGTTGTAAGTACGGTCTGCAGACGTTGCATTACAGTGAGCGGCCCGATCTTCACGGGCGTGACGATGTCCGGTGGAGCTGCCTGGTGCTTGAGGCGCAGTAGCGTCGTCGATGAGTCGCTCAACGTGAGACCGACGGTACCGATGTTTCTCGCAACCTGGGGGTGGGACGCTGAACGGATGCCATTGGCCGGTTGCACGGCAGGGCGGGAGCTTAGTACTGCAACGGTGCTTGCCGTGACGGTTGGGTAGGTCGGTCGTTGGTCAGCTTATGGGTGGGGAACTTGCTGATGCCCGGTTGTGGGCTGGTGAACTGGAGGCTTTGCACGAGCGTTTCGTGCACCGTTTCTCCAGGACGGAGCCGCGGGAGTCGGCTCTTGCCTATATGCGGGGACTGGTCGCTCCGTTGGAACGGAAGAACGGGTGGACGCTTGCAGGGGAGGCCGGGCATGGGGGTCCGGACCGGATCCATCGGCTGTTGAACCGGATCGACTGGGAGGCGGATGAGGTCCTGGGCGATGTGCGGGAGTACGTGGTGGAACAGCTCGGCGACGCGGATGCGGTACTGATCGTGGACGATACAGGGTTCCTGAAGAAGGGGGTCCGCTCGGCCGGGGTCCAGCGTCAGTACTCCGGAACCGCCGGCCGGACAGAGAACTCCCAGATCGGGGTGTTCCTCGCCTATGCCGGCAACCGGGGCCGCACGTTGATCGACCGGCGTCTGTATCTGCCTGCGTCATGGACGGATGACCGGGAACGGTGCCGGGCCGCGGGCATCGCGGACACGGTCGGCTTCGAGACGAAGGTGGTGATGGCCAAAGTCATGGTCCGCCGGGCGATCGCGGACCGGATTCCGTTCCGGTGGGTAACCGCGGATGCCGCTTACGGCTTCTCCAAGGGCTGGCGCACGGAGCTGGAGAGGGCGGATGTCTTCCATGTCATGGCCACCACCCGTCACGACACCGTCGTCACCCGCTGGGCGATCGACCATCCCGTCCATGACCTGTTTCCCGGTCTGCCCCGGCAGAAGTGGAAGCGCCGTTCCTGCGGCGACAGTGCCCACGGCCCGCGCGTCTACGACTGGGCGAGGGTCGAGGTCCGTCCCTGGCACCGCGAGGACCGCCAGCACTGGGTGATCGCCCGCCGAAGTGTCCGCAGGCCCGAGGAGATCTCGTACTACATCGCCTACTGCCCGGCCGGGACCACTCTGGACGAGCTGATCCGTATCGCCGGCAGCCGGTGGGCGGTCGAGGAGTGTTTCCAGAGTGCGAAGCAGGAGTGCGGCCTGGACGACTACCAGGTCCGCCGCTACGACGGCTGGCACCGCCACATGACCCTGGCCATGGCAGCCCACGCCTGCCTCACCGTCCTGCGGGCCCGCGAAACCGACACCGGGAAAGCAGAAACGGATCCTCCCAGCTCATGCCCCTCACGCTGCCCGAACTCCGACGCCTGATCAACCGGCTCGCCCGGCCCCGCGCGAGCACCGACCACGTTCTGCACTGGTCACTCTGGCGACGTCGACGGCAGTTCCAGGCACGTGCCAGCCACTACAAACGACGCGGCCACACACCACCAGAAGCCAACCAACCATCACAACAAATACCGTTGCAGTATTAGAGACCATTTCAGTTGGCGTGATCTTGCGGGAGTCTGGGGTGATGACTGCTGCGCTTGTCGAGCGGATGGCGCCGGAAGACCTGTGGGAGTTGTTCCAGCGGGTGGTGCCGCCGGCACCGGTGCGCCCGCAGGGCGGAGGCCATCGTCGACGAGGTGACCGTGAGGTGCTGGCAGCGATCATCTTCGTGGCCACCTCGGTCTGCACGTGGAACCAATTGCCGCCCGGCTTCGGGCTGTCGGGGGTGACTGCCTTCCGCCGGTTCACCGAGTGGACCGAGGCCCGGGTGTGGGCCAAGCTCCACCGCCTGGTCCTGGACGAACTCGGCGCCCAGGGCGGGCTGGACTGGACGCGGTGTGCGATCGACTCCGTCAGTGTCCGGGCCCTCAATGGGAGCAGCTGACGGGACCGAATCCGACCGACCGCGGCAAAAAGGGATCGAAAATCCACCTCATCGTCGACCGGCAGGGCCTGCCCCTGTCGATCGGCATCTCCGCCGCCAACCTCCACGACAGCCAGGCCCTCATCCCGCTGGTCCGTGGCATCCCGCCCATCCGCTCCCGCCGCGGCCCGCGACGCCGAAGGCCCGGGAAACTGCACGGCGACAAGGGCTACGACTATCGCCATCTACGGCGATGGTTGGCTTCCCGTGGGATCCGGCACCGCCTCGCCCGCAGGGGCGTCGAGTCGTCCCAGCACCTGGGACGACACCGCTGGGTCGTGGAACGGACCGTGTCCTGGCTGTCCGGCTGCCGCCGCCTGCACCGCCGCTACGAGCGCAAGCCAGAACACTTCCTCGCCTTCACCGCCATCGCCGCAACCCTCATATGCCACCGCAGACTGGCCAAATGAAATGACGTCTAAGTCGACTACTCGGTGTGACGAGACCGCCTCGGTGCACACTCCCGAGCTATTGCGCATTCTGTGATGCGTCGTCGAAATGAAAGCCCTGCAGTCCGGGCTGCTGGGGTAATTTCCTCAGCCCCGAAGAGGGATCAGTTCTGCGGGTGGCCATGCGCGATAGAGCAGGCGCTTAGAAGGCGCCTGCTCTGCTCGTGAGCCCCTGTGGTGCACTTTGCCCTGATTTAGTGACTGTTGCGCAGTGAACTCTGCGCCCAGAAGTAGTTCGCCTACGGCAGACGTATTGGGTCGCCAAGGAACTGGATTAGTTCGGCTGCTTCAAGTGAACCTAGATGTCGGCGGGTTGGTCGCGGGGGTATGCAATCGGCATGGCGCGACAGGAAATTCTGCGCGGACCAGTGGGCGGTCCCCTGCCTTTTTAGCACGGGATCCCCGGTTACCGAAACCGGGGATCGTGTGGACGATTGTCGATGTGTCGGGCGGTCCTCGTGCGACGAATCCCCTATTTCTCTGAGGAGTTCACTGCTGTGATGGTCGATGCATTGAGTGAGGAATGGATACTTCCCGAGACGCGAGTCTTCTCGCTGCTGGATTGGATACGTCGGAGGCAGGCGGGCGGGAGCCGCTCGGTGCACCCCTTCCTGGCCACCGTGGCAGAGGGGGCACTTCGTCCGAGTGAAGCCCGTTCCCTGCGTGTTTGCGATGTTGTCCTTCGTTCGGATGGTTCTGGTGAGCTGACGGCTCGCTATCGAGGGCAAGCTCGAGTGGTTCCGCTGCGACTGGGGTTCGCCACGTTCCTGCGCGCGTGGATCGACGAGGCCGGTCTCCGCAAGGACGATCTGCTGTTCCCCGAAGCGCGCGGTGAGCGACTCGCGGTAGCCGCGTACATGGGGCTGTGGGAACAGGCGCAAGGGGCCGTGCTGCCGGACGACGAGCGGCTGGACTGGCGGTTGGGGGAGCCCGTCGACATCCTCCGCGAGTCCTCCTTGGTGCGGTGGCTGCGAATGGGGGTCGATGTCGCCACGGTGGCCGAGCTCGCCGGAGTGGCCCCCGCCTGGCTGGCGCTCCGCTACCCGTACTGCTTCCGTCTCGAAGCAACCGAGATCGCCTGGGAACGCCTTGCCCAGGCGACTGACCTGCCGGAGCTGACTGCGCGGTAAACCGGGGCGGCGCTCCGGCAGGTCAGTGGAGCGCCGCCGTCCGCCACCCACTTCCCCCACGCTCCCCGGTTCGCAGCCGACAGCATTCCTACCTGGCTCCTGTTTGCAGGAGCCCTGCGTCTCCGTGCCGCGCCCCGCCCCCGATAGGGCTTATCGGCCTTCACCGCGAACTGGCCTCGCGGCCGACTCGTCTCTGCCCCTTCACCCTCCCTGCCAAGGACTCGCCCATGCCTGCACGCCTGTTGTCCATTCCCGCCGTCGCCGCCGCCCTGGACGTCGACCGTCGCACCGTCTACCGCTTCATCGCCGCAGGCGACCTTCCGGTCGTCGATCTGCGCACGGGCACGAGCCGCTCGCGTATCCGCGTCCCGGCTGCCGGCCTCGACGACTTCATCTCCAACCGCGCAGTCACTGCACCGAGACCGCGCCGCTGACCCCGGCCCACCGAAGGGCCTTCCGCACTGACATGAGGAGTTGGGCTGTACCTACGCAAGTTGAAGACCGGTAACTGGCAGGCGACGGTTCGCAATCGGCTCGGTGATCGATTTAGCGAATCGTTTCCCCTCAAGACGCAGGCACGCGCTTGGGGGCTCGAGATGGAGACCCAATTTGCCCGCGGGGGCCTGCGCGACCCGCGTGTGGGTGAAACCTCGTTCCGTGACTGGCACGATCGGTGGTGGGACGCCCGCGTCGTCGAGCCCCACACCCTGCAGGGCGACGCGTCGAGCATCAAGAACCACGTCATGCCCCACTGGGCCGACTGGGAGATGCGGGCCATCACCCGCATGGATGTGCAGGGTTGGATCCGCTCCCTGATCGAGAAGGGGGTAGGGGCCGCGGCCATCAAGCGGTCCTACAACCTGACGTCCTCCATCATGCGCGCGGCCGTAGATGACGACGTGATCGCGGTGAGCCCCTGCCGCAGCATCGACCTGCCCCAGATCGCCGTCAAACCACCACAGTGGTTCACGCTCGACCAGGCGCAGAGCATCCTGGACGAACTCCCTCCCGTGTGGCGGACGATGTGCCTGCTCGGCTTCTACACCGGGCTGCGGTGGGGTGAGCTCTCCGGCCTTCACAGGCACCGCATCGACCAGCGTCGCTCCCGTCTGTTCGTCGTGGAGGTCAACACCAAGAGCGGCATCAAGGAGTACCCGAAGAGCTCCAAGAGCCGTCGGGAGGTGCCGCTCCCGCCCCACGTCCTGGAGACGGTTGAACGCCACATCCACCGGCTCGACCGGGACGCGATGGTGTTCACCACCCTCACCAAGGGCCGGGCCGGCCGCCTCCTCAACGACGGCAACTGGCGACGTCAGACCTGGTGGCCGGCCGTCGACAGCTCCTACTACTTCGACGATGACGGCGAGCAGCAGCTCGTCCCGCACTACCCGCCGCACTCCATGCGCCACACCTGCGCCTCATGGCTGGTCCAGAAGGGCGTCTCGCTGTACGAGGTCCAGCACCTCCTCGGCCACGAGAGCTTCCAGACCACCCAGCGCTATGCCCACCTTCAGCCCGACGCGCACAAGGCCGTGCTCGGCGCCTGGGAGCGGATGGAAGCACCGCTCACCATCGCTGCATAAATGATCCTTCGCCCTGTCCTGGATGGACAGGGCGAAGGCGTTTCTGTAAGGGGCGACCGCAGATCAGGGGAGCTCGTTGGTCGGCTCGTCCTCGACGAGCGTCCACCGGCCGTCGGCGTCGAAGGGCCACGGGTAGGCGTAGGTGTCGACCTTCGACAGCTCCCGCAGAACCTCCCGCTGGGCCGGGGGATCCGGCGGAGTCTGCAACTGGTGCTGCAACGGGTCGAGCTGTGCCGCATATGTTTCGGCCCACTCCAGCCACGCCGCATCCTCGGCCGGAACCGGTGTCCCGTCGGCGCGGACGCGGGCGGCCTGGCAGAACGCGCGGATTCCCGCGGCCTGTTGCCATGACCCGACCTGCTCGATCAGGCTCTTCGAGCGGTGCTGCTCGATCTGCTGCTTACGAGCCTGCGCGAGGGCCGCGTACCAGCGGCGCCGCCGCTCCGCCTCGAGGCGCGCCTGATCCTGCTCCCGTCGTTCTGCTTCGGCGGCGAGCCGTTCGACATCTTGTAGCAGAAGTCCCAGGCGGGACTCCAACGTCCAGCGTGCTCCGTCGCTGTAGGAGTACGAGTGCTGGTACCGGCTCTTGGCGGGGGCGCCGATAGCGAGGCGACCGTTGAACTCATCGTCGTACTTGGGTAGTCGGGTCCAAGGGTTGCGTTCTTGCTGGCGGAGTTCCTGTGGGGTCGGCTCGTGCGGGACTTTCGTCGTCCGCTCTGTGAGGGCGAGGGGAAAGGCGTGGCCCCGGATGGTGATGGCCAGTGTGTGCACAGCCTCACCGTCCTGCAGGTCGGTCTGGGTCTCGACTGCGTGACCGCGGCTCTCGGCTTCCGTCAGGAGTGCGTGCGCGACTCGTAGGGCACGGTCGGCGAGCGGACGCGACACGCGCAACGGGATGACCTCTGCCCGGCCTCGAGTGTCGACCGGACCCTGCGAACGACCCAAGGCTTTCCGCGTCGCAACGACAAGAGGGTGAGGGCGATTCAGGACCTCAGGTACGTCGATGGTCGGTACCGGCGGCGGCTGGGCGGCCTTCTCGGCCTCCTCGTCGACCAGTATGAAAACGCAGTCACCGCGCTGGCGGCCGTTCCACCGCACCTTGTGGTCGTCCGGCACGTGTCCGTGGTGCAGCGCGTCGTAATAGGCGGCCCGCCACCGCCCGCGAGTCTTCGGCCCGGGATCAGCGACCGTGATCTTTCTCCCTGAGGCCGACTTCAGACGGGAGACCAGTTCGGCCCCGCCGGCCGGGGCGAGCGCAGCTTGACCACCATCGCCCTCCAGTCGCTCCTTCTCCGCCCGTAGCTGCTGGGGATGCCTGCCGTGCTTGAGGAAGTAGCGGCCGTCCGCCGTCACCACGGCGACTTGCCCACTGCCACGCCACGTCCTCTTGACCAGCCCGCGCTGCTCCAGCGCCCAAGCCGTCTGTGAACGAGCCGGCGGGATCCGCATCGCCTCGGAAGCCGCCGCGATCTCGCGGAGCAATTCGGCCTGAGGCACGGACACGGCGTACTTCATGGTGTTGGCTCCACTGGACGGAGTGGCGGGTGGCCACCGTAGAGCGGACGGGCCGCAGCCGAAGCTCCAGGGTCGCTCGTACGAGTGCCTCACGCCGATCCCGCCCATCGTCAACGGAAGCCGGTGTAGTAGGCAGCTTGGGGAGGTGCTCAGCTCGGGCGTGTCCCTCACACGTCGGCTCGGGCGCGGGCGGCGAGCCGGGGGAAGACGTCCTCCCACACGGTGCGCACCGTGCGGCTGGCGAGCGTGCGCAGTACCGGCCACAGCTGGAGGAGCAGTTTCTGGTTGAGCTAGCGGGGCAGGTCGTCGCGCAGGTCCTCGTGCAGGACAGTGAGGTACAGGCCCATGCGCTGGCGCGGGTTGCCTGCTCTCCAGAGAGGCCCGGACCGGTGGGGTGTCTGCCCGCGAGCCGCCGTCAGAACCCGGTAGGGAGATCCCGCACGGTCGGGCGCCCACGCCCGGAGCGTGGCTGCTGGACAGGCGCCTTCGGTGGCGCTATGCGGGTCGAGAACTCAGTTCTCGTACTCGTCCGGGTCGAAACTGCCGTGCGGATCATCCTGTACGGATCCGGCTTCGCCGTACCCCTTCTCGTACGGGTTCTCGGCCGCGGCCTGGCGTGCCATGGCATCGGACCAGTCGCGGGCCCAGATGCGCAGGTCGGCGATGGTCTGGTCGTCGAGTCCGTACGCGGCGAACTCGGTGTCGTCGATCCAGTCGGCGCCGGCCAGGCGGGCCTGGAGTTCGGCGGGGCCGAAGAGGGTGTCGGGGCGGGCGTGGCGGCGGCCGAATTCTTCGAGGTCGGCGGTGGTCCAGCGGTGGGAAGCGGCGTGGACGTCGATGAGGTCGCGGGCGGCGCCGCGTTCGGCGATGGCGCGGACCTTGGTGCCGATGACGTCCTGCTCGGACAGGACGGGACCGTAGGAGGTCGGGACGGTGGGGTGCCAGAAGACCTCCTTGAGGATGTCGACCTCGCACTCCTGACCGCTGTCGGGATCGGTGACCAGGAAACGGGAGGAGAGCGGGGAGACCTCGATGGTCTCGGCCCGCCATCCGAGCCGGGTCAGACCGTCGACCAGGTAGTGGGCGATGTCGGCCATGGGGGCGGGGTTCTGGGTGGCGACGTCCAGGTCCTGGCTGGGGCGGTCGACGAGCTAGTGGGCCTGGACGGCGTAGCCGCCGGTCAGCACCAGCGGGTAGGGCGAACCGAGAGCGAGGACGTCTTCGAGGAGCCGGGCGTGCAATTCCGGCATCGGTGGTTTCTTCACGCGGCGGTGGTCCGGCCTGCTTCACGCAGTTCGGGGAACGCGCCCTCCCAGGCGTCGCGGACGGCGGTGCCGATCAGGGTGCGCAGAGTCGGCCATAGTTCGATGAGCAGGTCGGCGTCGAGGAAGCGGCACAGGTCCTCGCGCATGCCCTCGGACAGCACCGTGCGGTACAGGCTCATCCGCAGCCGCGGCCGGTCCAGGTCGAAGGAACGCAGCCCAGACCAGGCCACCGTCAGCGGCAGCTCGACCACGCCGCGCACCGGCCCGCGCAGCTCGTCCAGGGAGCCGGGCAGCCGCCGTACGAACTTGATCCGGTACGGGTCGGCGACGCCCGGGGCGAGTGCGGCGGCTTCGGAGAGCGACATAGGGTCGATTATTCCTGATTGAGGCCCGTTGGCGGGGACAGTCTGATGTCCAGGTCCAGATTGCTCGGGGATCTGGCGAGGGAGGGGCAGAGCGGGGATTGGTTCGCCCGCCGTGACGCTCGTTTGACGCTCATGGCCCCTGTGAGGCCGTCGGTGAGGCGGGAGAATCATGATTGACCTGCGGTCTTCTCTGCTCCCGTCCAGGCCGACACCTTCCCGATGACGCAGCACTTGGAGTGCGTGGCGATCCTGGAGCCGGTGAGGTAGGACGCCTGATCTGCGGGGCTACGCCTGGACGTCAGGCACCTGAGTGGGGGTGTAAGTGCGGGAAGTCAAGGCTCTCCTGGTCAGGGCCAGGAGAGCGCCGAGACCTTCGCGGAGGTTTCGGTTCCCTGGTCGCATAGGCGGGGACGGGCAGGATGCCCTCGCCCCGTAGGTCGTCGATGCTGATGAGTGGGCCGTTGCACACGGAGTCCAGCAGTTGGGCCTGTCGGGGTTCGAGGGCTACGAGGAGCCCGAGTGCGTTGATGAGGTCGAGGAGGTCAACGGTCCACCGAGCAGGCCAGGTCGGGGGCAGGATGTCGTTCAACGGGGTCTGCCGTTCCACGTCTGGCTTGCGCTTGCGGAAGCCGAACCACTTGCGGATCACCCGCACCCCGCCGATCCGGTAGCCCCAGACCTCCGGTGCCACGGGAAGTATACGGCCCGTGCCCACAGTGAGGGTTCGTGTGGACGCATCGTAGGAGATGTCCTCAGGCAGCTCGTCGTCCTCTCCGATCACGGAAATGCATTCCGGTTGCTCCTGCGGGGGAAGCCTCGGGGTCGATCCAGGCGAACCGACGTGGTGGGACGCGAAGCGCTGGCCGTACGTGTGGATCCACACCGTACGCCTGCCCACTTCCACGAGCTCGGCCCAGAGTGCCGGGTCGCGCGTCACAGGGATGTGGGCACCCCGCTCGGCGAGGTTCGCGGCGAAGCGGCAGGTGTAGCCGCTGTGGCCGGCTATTCCAGCGATGTACGCGAAGAGGTCCTCGGCGGTGACGGTCGCGCCATGCGTTTTGGCGAGCAGCCGCAGCAGGCCAGGGGTCACGTTCGGTTCAGCCTGGTGGGGGTGGCGGTAGAGAGGGGCGACGCGGCCGCCTTCCGTGCCTTTGAAGTGATGGATGTCGGGCAGAAGGGCGGTGAAGCTCACCGCCGGGCCGGGGCGGCCTGACTCCGTGTGGAGTTCGGACAGGTAGATCTGGCGCTGGTCGTTGTGGGCGAACCACAAGGCCGGCCGTGGCCGGTCGATCACTCTCCGGTCCGCGATTACGTACTGTCGATCGAGGGTCATGCGTCCGTACGGGACAACGACCGGAACCGTTTCCTCCTCCTCGATGAGGGTGCCCCTCTCCTGCTGGCCGGGCAGGGGTGGTTCGAGCTTGTCCGGTCGGCGGTCTCCGGTGCTCTTCATCAGCGCTGCCTTGGCCTCTACCGGAGCCTGGACGAGCCTGCGCCAGCGGTCTTCCAGAACGCCCCGGCTGGGTGAGGCGGGCCAGCTCCGGTTGTTCTTGTTGCCGGAGCTCGTCCAGGGCAACAGGGCGTCCACCGATGGCATTGCCGACCACTCGGAGTCGGACGTCACGTGAAAGGGCGCGGTCCACTGTGTGGGGCAGAGCTGCCAGGAGGTCCCGTCGCGGTGGCCGTCGATGCCCAGCCCTTCCAGCCAGGTGAACTTTTCCTCGCGTGTGCCTGCGGGGACGTCGAGTCGCCGTACCCGCGCCGGTGTACCCGTGTTCGGGGCGCCATGGCGGACGAAGACGGCGATGCAGATCTCCCGTTTGACGTCCTGGAAGACACGGGTGCCCGAGTTGGAGTAGGCGCCCTCGGGGGAGAGGCCGATGACCCAGCCCTCGTCTGCGGCCTCGCGCAGGTAGTGGCGCATGCCGGCCGAGCCCTCACTGTCCAGGTATCCGGAGTTGGTGATGAGAGCGACGATCCCACTGGGGGCCTTCGGCGCTCCAGAGGCGGTCAACTGGTCGAAGACCTTCCAAGTGGACCACGCCCAGAAATAGACGTAGAGGTTGTCGAGGGCGTATCCGACGCGCCCGTTGTCCTCTGGGTGGAAGCGGGCGAGGATCGGCCCCTGGCCGTTCGGGTTGCCCTCGGTGACCCAGCGTCCGACGCCCGACTGTCTCGCACCCCGCAGGTAGGGCGGATTGCCGATTACCACCATGACCCTCTCGTCCGCCTTGACCTTGTTCGCCATTCGGCGGTGGCGGGCGATCGCCTCGTACATGAAGCCCAGGTGGTGCTCGATGGCGGGATCGTCAAGTGTGTCGGCCACCAGGAGCCTAGGCGGGCGGCGCGCGACATCGGCATCGTGGGACCGGAAGGCGTGGTGCACGCGGAGTTCAGCGACCGCGTACGGCCCAGTCTGTTTCTCCAGGCCGACCAACCGACCCGAGAGTTCCCGGAGAAGCCCGGACTTGAGTGCCCTGCCGTACTTCAGTGACAGGGACTTGGCGACGTGGTCGATGATGTTGATGAGGAAGGTTCCGGTACCCATGGCAGGGTCGACGACGGTGACGTCCTCGCTTCCGTACCCGTCCTCCTGGCCGAGCCGGTCACGCAGTACCTCGTCAGTGAAACCGACCATGAAGCGGACGACCTCGCCAGCCGTGTAGTACGTACCTGTCCGCCGTCGTAGTTCTGGGTCGTAGGCGCCAAGAAAGCCCTCGTACAAGTGGAGGTAGGCGTCTCCGGTCTCGTCCTTGAACATCTCAGGATCGACGGCCGATATGACATCGATCAACGGGTCGATGACGCCTCGCAGATCGTCGAGGGCGTCGTCCGTCAGTACCGCCAGCGCCTTGCCCATCAAGGAATGTCGCTTGCCCAGTCGGATCGCGACCTCGGGGAGCGTGAGCCTGCCAAGATCAATGTGCTCAAGGCGAGCCAGCAGCATGGCAAACGTCAGCGTCTGACTGTATTGGTCCGCGAACTCTTCCGGGCGGGCGTCGGGGAAGAGCAAGTCCTTCCAGTTGTCGGCCAGGATCGAGAACGCAGCGTCAGCCTCCCCGTGCTCCTCGCGAGTGAGGCGTTCGGTGACTTCGTCACGCAGCAGGGCGCAGATACCCGCGATTCGTTTGACCAGTTCGTTGACACTGTCGTGGACGATGGGCGCCGGAAGGAAGAAGTGCGTGAGGGCGCGCTCGAACCCGGTGTCCGCGACGACGAGTTGTCGGCTACCGGCATCGAGGTCTCCGACCAAGATTCCGGTCGGGCCCACCTGTACGCCGAAACGGTAGACCGCCCACTGGTACCCGTCGGTGTACAGCACATTGTGAAGTGCTTTGATCTTCTCCCACTGCTTGCGGTCGTGGCTCTTCGCCGGCCACTGTTCCGGATCGGCCCCTGAGCCCGGCTGCTTCAGTTCGACGTGTCCTATGGTCCTGCCGCTACAGGCAATGGCGAAGTCGGGTCGGATCCCAAGCTCCTTGACGCGACTCTGACCGTGGACGATGAGTGTGATGCGTTGTCGCGAGGCCATGCCGCGCAGTAGATGCTCCACCGGCGCGGTCAGGCTGTCTTCCCTGCTGCTGACCGCCCCTGCGGGACCTTGCAGCTTGCCCCTGACCTCGTCGCCGAATTGAGCGACGAGGTTCGCGACCGATTCGATCGTTCCCTTTTCCGACCAGATGCCCCTTCTTGCCATCGGCCCCCCATGGTTGCACCACGCCGACGATCAGACCTATACAGGATGCCCATGACGTACCAAGCTGCAAACACCGGTTGATGTAGGTTGATTGGAGATATTTAGTCAAGAGTGCCTGCAAACTGACGTGGCTTGCACGCTTGTCAGGCGAGACTTCCGGGCGTTCGCCCCATTGGAGTGCGTGGCGGTCTCGGAGCCAGTGAAGTAGGTCTCTCTGCCTGGCTTCACGGCGCTGCGGGGTGTTGCGGGTGGCATCTCGCCGCGCGGTGTGTGTCGGCGAGCAAGGTGCACCACAGCGAGTGCGGTGAGCGGGTCTCGTCCGCACTGTTTCGCGTTGGGCGCCTCGCGGGCGGGGCGTACCGACCAATGTTCGGGAAGACAAGGCATGTTGCTTCGGTGCACGGCTAACATCCAGCTTCCAGGCGTCAGTACGCGTCCGGCCCTCGGCCTGCCGCGCGTTCGAGGGGGAGCGGAAGCCCGGTGAGTAGCGCTCGTTCTGATGGGCGGGTGTCGGCTGCCCGCCCCGGTGATCCCAAGCGCGTCGGGCCGTATCGGATCATCGGTCGTCTCGGAGCGGGCGGCATGGGGACCGTGTACGCGGGCCTCGACTCCGTCGGCCTACGGTTCGCGGTCAAGGTAGTTCACCCCGCACAGGCTGACGACGCGGAGTTCCGAGCCCGTTTCCGCAGGGAGGTCCAGCTCTCGGGGCGTGTCCAGGGACCGTGCCTCGTGCCCCTGATCGCGGCAGATGCCGAAGCCGCGTCGCCCTGGCTGGCCACTGAGTACGTCCCAGGACCCACCCTCGATCGGTACATCGCCGTGCACGGTCCGCTGGCCGGTGGAACCTTGTACGCCTTTGCCACCGGTACGGCCCAGGCGCTCGCGGCCATTCATGCTGCTGGAGTCGTCCACAGAGACGTCAAGCCGCAGAACGTCGTCCTCACCCCTGTCGGCCCCCGCGTCCTGGACTTCGGCATCGCTCATGCCGCCGACGGCACCTCCGTGACGCGTACTGGCGTTCTGACCGGTACACCGGGCTGGATCAGCCCTGAGCATTACCGCACGGGTACGACAGGTTCCGAGGGAGACATGTTCGTCTGGGGCGCCCTCGTCGCCCTCGCGGCGACAGGGCGCGCTCCCTTCGGAGCGGGCGCCCCCGACGCGGTGGCCT
This sequence comes from Streptomyces sp. NPDC050504, assembly GCF_044458065.1. Classification (NCBI taxonomy): domain Bacteria; kingdom Bacillati; phylum Actinomycetota; class Actinomycetes; order Kitasatosporales; family Streptomycetaceae; genus Streptomyces; species Streptomyces sp. NPDC050504. The sequence goes on from NZ_JBITHO010000013.1 coordinate 216,549, forward strand.
ACCGCGTCATGTCCGAAGAGCCTGACCTGCACGGCCTTCCCGGCGACCTTCGCGCAGTCGTGAGCAGCGCGCTCGCCAAGGAGCCGGGTAGCCGGGTCACCGCGCGGGCTGCCGCCGAGGAGTGTGTTGCCCTCCTTGCGGCTCAGGCCACGCAAGTCGCCCCAGCCGTTGCGGAACCGACGCTGGCGAGCGATCTCGTCACAGCTCAGTGGGACGTCCCCACCGAGGACGACCCGGGCTGGAGACGCCCAACTCGTCCGAGCGTGCGCCTCATCGGCATCGCGGTGGCCGTGGGAGCTGCCATAGGTGGTCTGGCAGGCGGGGTGTTGGCGTTGCAGCCCGACGGTACAGAGACGACTTCGTCGAGCTCACGCCCTTATGCCGACGGATCCCACGCCACAACGGCGGCCATGGCGCCTTCCGCTCCACCCACAGCGGGTACCCGGGCTCAGGCGGGCCCGGCGTCGTCTCCTTCGCCTGCGAATACGGACGCCGATGCGAACGAGGCAACGATCAGCACGTGGCGTGCGGCTCGTCGCGCCAAGGGAGAGGCAGAGATCGAGACCGGGAGTGCACTCGGACACGACATCGGCATCGGCGTGGGCGAGGATTACGGCTACATCGGCGAATACGACGTGAGCTATGCCCCGTCCCGGAGGGAGATCTACATAGCCATCAGCGGCCCGACCGTGGAACCGTACGTCGTGCAAGAGGTGGCTGAGAATGCCTGCTCGACCCTGGCCATGATGGCGGGCCTTTACAAGGACCTCCCGTACGACGAGTACGTCTTGGTCGACAACACTGCTCCTGCGTCACCGGTGATCGTGTGGGAAGACGACTTCCGTGCCAACATCGGCTGCATCACGCAAGCCGTCGATCGCAGCGCTGCCGACTCCAGGCAGGCCCCGGACTGGCGCCCCACCGAAGAAGGCCTGGCCGCGGCGCGGATCCCCAGCGTCGACAAGCGTGAGATCAGGGTGGCGACCGAGGCGGTTCACCGGCTCTTCGCCGACTGGAACGCCAACTCGCGGCTGCTCGACGACCCCCGCTACATCAGTGATGAGAACACGAGCATCGGCTTCGCCCCGCACGAAGGCGTGATGTACGTGTGGGCCACGAAGCCAGAGTGGGACCGGAGCACGCGGGAGCAGTGGGGTGTGGCGGCCGCTGACACAGCCTGCCAGGTCGTCCTTGCGGAATCACGAGCCGGACAGGGGTGGACCTACTCCCAATATGCGGTGGCGGTTCTCGACGGCGCTGGAGGCACCGAGTTCCTGCGCTGGGGCACGGCCACCGACTGTACGAGTTGATCTTCACCGGAGGAGTGCGGCGGACGGGGTGGCGTCGACTCTCTGTGCGTCCTGCTCACTCTTGCGGGTGATGCGCACTTCACCGTCCGTGCGCTGCTGTGCGAGCTGGTGCTGGAGGGGTGGGCGGGGGGCGGGAGCGGCAGGGGATCGTGCACATATGTCTCGGTGAACCGTGTCGGTGTTGGGCCGATCGAGTGAAGCGCGGGATTATGGCCCCATGAGCAGGTACGAGAGGTACGACGTGACCGACGAGCAGTGGGAGGGCCTGGCACAGGTCGTGCCGTTGCGCGGCCGCAACGAGTGGCCGTCCCGGGTGGACCACCGCACCATCCCGCAGGACTACATGGACTCCGCCGCGGAGCAGCGCCGCTTCGTCGTGCTGCGCGTGCAGATCTTCGCGGACGCGCGCGAGGTCGCCGAGTACCTGATGGCGCAGATTCCGGTGCTGCTCGACCTGACCGGCGCCGACAGCGAGGTGGCGAAGCGGATCCTGGACTTCAGCAGCGGCATCGTCTTCGGGCTCGGCTGCGGCATGCACCGCGTCGACCGCAACGTCTTCCTGCTCGCGCCCGTCGGCACGGAGGTCGCTGGCATCGCCGCGGCGAGCGTGGCGCCCGAGGCCGTCGCCCGATCGTAGGAAGGTGGTCAAGGCGTAACGGTTCGCCACTCCCGGGGCTGCATACGGTCCGGAGCATGGATGCCTACAGCACCAACTGCGCCACGCTTCCCGGGCGCCCCACCCGTCCCGTCCTCAGCGAACTGCGCCTCTCCGCCTTCAAGGCGCACCGCGGCGCGGCCTTCGCGCTGGGCCCGTTGACGCTCCTGACAGGGTCGAGCGGCAGCGGCAAGTCCAGCGTGCTCCAGGTGTACGAGGCGCTGGGGCGCCTCGCCTCGGGAGCCGAGCTCGCCGACGTCTTCCCCGACCCCGTCGGGTGCGTGCCCGAGCGGGCGGGCGCCGACGCGCAGGGCAGGCGGGGCTTCCGGATCGGCTGCACCGTCGAGGGGCCCCAGGGGCCGGTGCTGCTCGACCTCGCGGTGCAGGCGGAGCCCGAACTGCGCATCGTCGGGGAGCGGCTGACCAGCGCCGGACAGACCCTGCTGAGCACGGCGTTACGGGACCCGGGGCGCCCTTCCGTCGAAGCGGCCTGGTACACGGCGGGCACCGTGCCCGTCACCAAGGCGCCGTTCCCCGACGACCGGCTGGGCACCGCGCTCCTGCCCCTGCGGGTGGCGGGCAAGACGGCGGGGCAGTTGCAGGTGCTGGCCGCCGCCGAGCAGGCCGTCGTGGCGCTGCGCTCGGTGTTCGCCTGCGACCCCCAGCCCGGCCGGATGCGGGCGCCCGTACCGCTGGGGGAGGGGCGGCTGCGGCGCGGCTGCGACAACCTCGCCGAGGTGCTGTGGCGGACGCGCGCCGAATGCGCGAAGCGGCACGCGATGCTGGCGGCGGCCGCCCGCGCGGGATGCGCGGGTCCCGTGGCCGAGCTGGCGGCGCGACGGCTGGCGGACGGCACGGTGCGCGCGGTGCTCGACCGGGGCGCGCAGCGCGCGGACACTCCGCTGGGCCGGCTCGGCGAGGGCGAACTGCGCTTCCTGGCCCTGGCGCTGGTGCTGCTGACGGGGCCGGGCGTGCTGGCCGTCGACCAGGTCGCCGAGCTGCTTCCCGCGCGGCAGTCGCTGATGGTGCTGGCCGACGGGCTCGACCGCTCGCTGGACCGGCGGCAGGCGGGGGAACTGCTGGGGCTTGCCGTCAAGGCGAGCGAGCACGGGCACATCAGGCTGCTGGGCACGGTGGCCGACGCGGCGGCCGCGCGGCGGACGCCGGGAGTGACGGTGGTAGACCTGGAGCCGTGACCGAACATGATGTGCGCGCGTTGCAGCGCAGGCTCGCCGACTTCGCCGCCGCGCGCGACTGGCAGCCGTACCACACGCCCAAGAACCTCGCGACGGCACTCAGCGTCGAGGCGTCCGAACTGGTCGAGATCTTCCAGTGGTTGACGCCGGAGGAGTCCGAGAAGGTGATGGAGGAGCCGGAGTCGGCGCACCGGGTGGCCGACGAAGTGGCCGATGTGCTGGCGTACCTGCTGCAGTTCTGCGAGGTGTTGGGGGTCGATCCGCTGGCGGCGCTGGCCGCCAAGATCGACCGGAACGAGCTTCGATTCCCAGCCTCGAAGGGCCCTCAGAGACCTCTTCGTCACTCTCCGGAGTGAGCTGGTTATCCACAACCGGCTTTGTGTCCACAGATTTCCGAATTCCCCTGGCCTTTCTGCTCACATTCACTCACTCTGGGTAATGAACTGGCAGAAGGTGTTGTCGACATGGACGGGGGCGGCGCATGGATGCGGAGCGACTCATCGGAGTATGCCGCCACACACTGGCGCAGAGCCGGGGCGCGCTGGAGATCGTGGCGGAGGCCTGGCAGGCCCAGGCGCTCGCCCAGGCGATCGGCAGCCGCATAGCGGTGGACGGTCCGCCCGAACTGAGAGGCGAGGCGCGAGACTTGAGCGAGCTGGGCGGGCGGGGCTGCGGAGTGCTCGACCTCCAAGTGCTGCGCACCGGCGGGATAAGGGCGGTGCAGCTGACCGGAGTGGCCGATCCGCGCGCGGCGTTGAACGGGCTCTGCGCGCTGCTGGGGGAGGTGGGGATAGCGCTCGTCGGTGTCGCGTGCGACACCGACGACGAGGGGCTCTACTGGCAGTGCATCGAGGCCATCGACGCGGCCGACGAGTCCACCGACCGGGCGCGCGGAATGCTGCGCAGGCTCGCGGACCGGGACCGGAGCAGACCGCTGCGCGTGGTGTGGGACGGGGCGAAGCCGCCCGACCCGGCGGACTCGGCGGCGGGGTCGTGAGAGCCGCGCGGTCAGCGGCCCGGTTCGCCGTCCGGACGGTCGGTGGAGGCGGTGGTGTCGGCGGGGGCGGTGGTGGTGTGCGCGCCGGAGCCGGGTGCGGCGGCTTCGGGGGCGGTCCGGTCCGCCGGTCCGCGGTCGACGGAGGACTGGAGGTCGGCGTCGAGCTGGGAGAGGTCGGCGTTGAGCGCCGCCATCAGCTCCTCCATCTGCTGAAGCAGCCCCTTGGGGGCACCGTCCCGCTGCTCGGGTACGGCCTGGTCGGGCACGGCTTCCTGGGACATGGCGGCCTCCTCGGCCCTGGCCGTCCCCGCGAGGGGACGGCATTCGCAAGACACGCACCGGCTGCGGCCGCCGACGCGCGGGCCGGGCGGTCCGGCTCCGCCACCGGAAACGATCGCACGGGGGCAGCGGTCACGTGCCGGGATGCGCGAGGGCCACCAGGTTGACGGATATTCACCCGACTGAGCCGGTGCGGGCGTGGAGCGGGAGGTGAGGTTGACGGCAGTTCGAAGGTGCAGGATGGAACCATGGATCTTCGCATCTTCACGGAGCCCCAGCAGGGGGCCGACTACGACACTTTGCTCACCGTCGCCAAGGCGACCGAGGAGCTCGGCTTCGACGCGTTCTTCCGCTCCGACCATTACCTCCGCATGGGATCGGCCGACGGGCTGCCGGGTCCGACCGACGCCTGGATCACCCTCGCCGGGCTCGCGAGGGAGACCAAGCGGATCCGCCTCGGCACCCTCATGACGGCGGGGACCTTCCGGCTCCCTGGCGTGCTGGCGATCCAGGTCGCCCAGGTCGACCGGATGTCGGGCGGCCGGGTCGAGCTGGGGCTGGGCGCGGGCTGGTTCGAGGAGGAGCACCAGGCGTACGGCATCCCGTTCCCGCGCGAGAAGTTCGGCCGTCTGGAGGAGCAGCTCGCGATCGTCACCGGCCTGTGGGGGACGGAGGTCGGCAAGACGTTCTCGTACGAGGGGAAGCACTACCGGCTGACCGACTCGCCCGCCCTGCCCAAGCCCGCGCAGGACAAGGTGCCGGTGCTGATCGGTGGACACGGTGCGACCAGGACGCCCCGGCTGGCCGCGCGGTACGCCGACGAGTTCAACATCCCCTTCGCCTCGATCGAGGACAGCGAGCGGCAGTTCAAGCGGGTGCGGGAGGCGGCCGCCGCGATCGGGCGCGACGCGGACGAGCTGGTGTACTCCAACGCGCTGGTGGTGTGCGTCGGCAAGGACGACGCGGAGGTCGCCCGGCGGGCGGCGGCGATCGGACGGGAGGTGGAGGAGCTGAAGGCGAACGGTCTCGCGGGCTCGCCCGCCGAGGTCGTCGACAAGATCGGCCGGTACGCGGAGATCGGTGCGTCCCGGGTGTACCTCCAGGTGCTGGACCTGGACGACCTGGATCACCTGGAGCTGATCTCGGCACAGGTCCAGTCGCAGCTGGGCGCGGTCGAGAGGAGGGGGTAGGCGAGGGAGGCGAACGGGGTCGGCCGGGAGAGCGTGGAGAGAGGGACGGGGCGTTGTCGTGAAGCCCGTGCGTACGTTGGCCCAGGCGCTGGCCCAGGCCCAGGCGCTGGCGGAGGTCGGGGCCGTCGCCGGAGCCGTGGACGGTGTGCGGAGCGGTGCGGGCCGGCCGCTCGTGCTGGACGGCGGCCTCTCCAACCAACTGGAGTCCCAGGGCTGCGACTTGGGTGACGCCCTCTGGTCCGCCCGGCTCATCGCCGACGATCCCGGGCAGATCGAGGCCGCGCACGGGGCGTACGTGCGGGCGGGCGCGCAGGTGCTCATCACGTCCAGCTACCAGGCGACGTTCGAGGGCTTCGCGCGACGGGGCATCGGGCGCGGGGAGGCCCGCGCCCTGCTTGCCCGGAGCGTCGAACTGGCTCGCCGGGCGGGGGGCTCCGTGGACCACGAGGTCTGGGTGGCGGCCTCGGTCGGGCCCTATGGCGCGATGCTCGCGGACGGCAGCGAGTACCGGGGGCGGTACGGGCTGTCCGTGCGGGAGCTGGAGCGCTTCCACCGGCCCCGGATCGAGGCGCTGGTGGAGGCGGGGCCCGACGTGCTGGCACTGGAGACGGTGCCGGACGTGGTGGAGGCGGAGGCGCTGCTGCGGGCGGTGGACGGGGTGGGGGTGCCGGTCTGGCTCTCGTACAGCGTGGCGGGGGAGCGGACGCGGGCTGGGCAGGGGCTGGCCGAGGCGTTCGGGGTGGCGGCCGGGGTCGACCAGGTGATCGCGGTGGGCGTCAACTGCTGTGCGCCGGAGGACGTGCGGGGCGCGGTGGAGACGGCGGTCGCGGTGACGGGGAAGGCGGGGGTGGCGTACCCGAACAGCGGGGAGCGGTGGGACGCGGGGGAGGGGGCGTGGCGCGGGGGCTCGACGTTCACCCCGGCGGGGGTGCGGGAGTGGGTGGAGGTCGGGGCGCGGTTGGTCGGGGGGTGCTGTCGGGTGGGGCCGGGGGAGATCTCGGGGTTGGCGGGGCAGTAGGGGGCGTTGCTTTGCGGGGTTCGTTGCGCGGGGCGGGGTCCGTTGCGCGGGGTGGGGGCCGCTGCGCGGGGCGTCCCCCACCCCGCCCCTTCCCGAAGACCTGCCGGTGGCTGGGTGGGGCTTGGGGCGAGTCCGCTCGGGGTGGGCGGGTTCGCTCGGCGTGTGCCCCACTCCCGCGCAGTTCCCCGCGCCCCTGACGGGGCGCCCCCGTGCTCGCGTCCGTGTGGCGGGGCCGCATATCGGGTACGGCCCCGCGCCCCTGACGGGGCGCGGGGAACTGTTGGCCGGACCGTCACCGGGGTGCGGGTGGCCTTTCGGTGACCGTGCTTACAGCCTCGGGTCCACCGGTTCGGATTCCAGGGCCAGTACCGCGAACACCGCCTCGTGGACGCGCCACAGCGGTTCGCCTGCTGCCAGTCGGTCCAGGGACTCCAGGCCCAGGGCGTACTCGCGCAGGGCCAGGGACCGCTTGTGGTTCAGGAAGCGGCTGCGCAGGCGCGTCAGGTTGTCGGGGCGGGTGTACTCGGGGCCGTAGATGATCCGGAGGTACTCGCGGCCCCGGCACTTGATGCCGGGCTGGACCAGGCGCCCCCGGGCGTCGCGGACCAGCGCGGCCAGCGGCTTGACCACCATGCCCTCGCCGCCCCGGCCGGTCATCTCCAGCCACCAGTCGACGCCCGACCGGACGGACGCCTCGTCCGCCGTGTCGACGACCAGTCGGCGCGTCGTCCGCAGGAGGCCCGATCCGTCGTGCTCGATCAGGCGGTCCAGCAGTGCCAGCTGCTCGTCGTGCGGGAGCGCCGTCAGCGAACGGCCCTGGACCGCCAGGAGCTGGAAGGGGGCCAGGTGGACGCCCTCCAGGCCGTGGGTCGGCCAGCAGTAGCGGCGGTACGCCTCGGTGAACGCCGTCGCGTCCTCGGCCCGGTCGCGCTGGCGGGCGAGGAGCTCGGAGACGTCCGCGCCCCGGGCCTTCGCCGACTCCAGTGCGGCGAGCGCGGGCGGGAACACCGCTCCGGACGCCGCTCCCACCGCCGCGTACTGCGTGCGCAGCAGCCCCGATGCCTTGAGCGACCACGGCATCAGCTCGGCGTCCAGCAGCAGCCAGTCCGTGGACAGGGTCGACCACAGGTCGGCGGCGGTCGCCGCGTCCCGTACCCGCGCCAGCACCGCCTCGGTCGTCGACGGGTCGTCGAAGAAGGGGCGGCCGGTGCGGGTGTACAGCGACCCCGTCGGCCCGCCGGGTCCCTCCACGCCGAAGTGCGTCCGCGCCGCCTGGGCGTCGCGGCACACCAGGACCACCGCCCGCGAGCCCATGTGCTTCTCCTCGCACACGACCTTGTCCACGCCGTCGGCCGCGTACTGGGCGAACGCCTCCGCCGGGTGCTCCAGGTAGCCCTCGCGGGACGAGGTCGCGGTCGGGGCCATCGTCGGCGGCAGATAGGGGACCAGGCGCGGGTCGACCGCGAAGCGGCTCATGACCTCCAGGGCCGCCGCCGCGTTCTCCTCGCGCACCGCGACGTTCCCCGAGTGCCGGGTCTCGACGACGCGGCGGCCGTGCACGTCCGCCAGGTCCAGCGGACGCCCCTCGTGTCCGCCGGGCGCGTCGGACGACAGCGGCCTGGCCGGCTCGTACCAGACCCGCTCGGCCGGTACGTCGACCAGTTCCCGCTCGGGCCAGCGCAGCGCGGTCATCTTGCCGCCGAACACCGCGCCCGTGTCGAGGCAGATGGTGTTGTTGATCCAGGAGGTGTTCGGGACGGGGGTGTGGCCGTAGACCACGGTGGCGCGGCCCCGGTACTCCTCGGCCCACGGGTAGCGCACGGGCAGCCCGAACTCGTCGGTCTCACCGGTCGTGTCGCCGTACAGCGCGTGCGAGCGCACCCGTCCCGACGTGCGGCCGTGGTACTTCTCCGGCAGGCCCGCGTGGCAGACGACCAGCCTGCCCCCGTCCAGGACGTAGTGGCTGACCAGGTTCCCGATGAACTCCTGGACCTCGGCGCGGAACTCGTCGCTCTCGCGGCCCAACTGCTCGACCGTCTCGGCGAGACCGTGCGTGAGCTGGACCTTCTTGCCCGACAGCCACCGCCCGAGCTTGTTCTCGTGGTTTCCCGGCACGCACAGCGCGTCGCCCGAGGCGACCATGGACATGACGCGGCGCAGCACGCCGGGGCTGTCGGGGCCCCGGTCGACCAGGTCGCCGACGAAGACCGCGGTACGGCCCTCGGGGTGCACCCCGTCCTCGTACCCCAGCTTCGCCAGCAGGGTCTCCAGCTCGGAGCGGCAGCCGTGGATGTCGCCGACGATGTCGAAGGGGCCCGTGAGGTGCCTGAGGTCGTTGAAGCGCTTCTCCAGGACGACCTCGGCCGCGTCGACCTCGTCGACCCCGCGCAGCACGTGCACCTTGCGGAAGCCCTCGCGTTCGAGGCCGCGCAGCGAGCGGCGCAGTTCGCGCTGGTGGCGGCCGATGACGTGGCGCGGCATGCCGGCCCGGTCGGGGCGGGACGCGTTGCGCTCCGCGCACACCGACTCGGGCACGTCGAGCACGATCGCGATCGGCAGCACGTCGTACTGCCGCGCCAGCTGGACCAGCTGGCGGCGCGCCTCCGGCTGCACGTTGGTCGCGTCGACGACGGTCAGCCGCCCGGCGGCCAGCCGCTTGCCCGCGATGTAGTGGAGGACCTCGAAGGCGTCCTTGCTGGCGCTCTGGTCGTTCTCGTCGTCGGCGACCAGGCCGCGGCAGAAGTCGCTGGAGACGACCTCGGTGGGCTTGAAGTGCTTGCGGGCGAAGCTGGACTTGCCGGATCCGGTGGCGCCGACGAGGACCACGAGGGAGAGGTCGGTCACGGGGAGCCTGCGGGCCGCGGGGGCGGCTGCGGCGGCCACGGGCGTGGGGTTGCTGGTCATGCTGCCTGCTCCTCCTTCGGAGCCGAGTCGGTCGGGGGCTGTGCGGCCACGGTGAAGACGGCCATCTGGGTCGGCGGTCCGACCTCCGGGTCGTCGGTGCCCACGGCGGCGTACGACACCGTGTAGCCGTACCGCCCCGCGACGGCGTCGGCCCACGCGCGGAACTCCGCGCGCGTCCACTCGAAGCGGTGGTCGCCGTGGCGCGCGTGCCCGGCGGGCAGGCTCTCCCAGCGCACGTTGTACTCGACGTTCGGCGTCGTCACCAGCACGGTTCCGGGGCGGGCCGCGCCGAAGACCGCGTATTCGAGCGCGGGCAGCCTCGGCAGGTCCAGGTGCTCGATCACCTCGCTGAGCACCGCCGCGTCGTACCCCTTGAGCCGCTTGTCGGTGTACGCGAGCGAGCCCTGGAGCAGCTTGACGCGCGCGGCCTGCCGCTCGCCCATCCGCTCCAGGCGCAGCCGCCGCGCGGCGACCGTCAGCGCGCGTACCGACACGTCGACCCCGACGACCTCGGTGAACCGCGCGTCCTTCAGCAGCGCCTGCACCAGCTGGCCCTGACCGCAGCCCAGGTCGAGCACCCGGTGCGCGCCCGCCGCCGTCAGCGCGGCCGTGATCGCCCCGCGCCGCAGCTCGGCCAGCGGCACCGGGCGCTCCTCGGTGTCCTCGGTCTCGTCGACGGCGTTGTCGATCTCCTCGACGTCCGTGTCGTCGGCCTCGGCGAGCCGCAGCAGCTCCAGGCGCTCCAGGGCGTCGCGGGTCAGTCCCCAGCGCCGGGAGAGGTAGCGGCTGGTGATCAGCTTCTGCTCGGGGTGCGTGGCCAGCCAGCCCTCGCCGGACCGCAGCAGCTTGTCGACCTCGTCGGGGGCGACCCAGTAGTGCTTGGCGTCGTCGAGCACCGGCAGCAGGACGTACAGGTGGCGCAGCGCGTCGGCGACCGTGTGCCCGCCCGTCAGCGTCAGCGTGACGTATCGGGACTCGCCCCACTCGGGGAACCGCTCGTCCAGCGCGACCGGCGCGGCGCCCACCGTCCAGCCCAGCGGTTCGAACAGCGCGCGCACCAGGTCGGCGCCGCCGCGCGCGGGCAGCGACGGCACCTCGACGCGCAGCGGCAGGGGGCGTTCCACCAGCTCGGGGCGGGCGGCGCACTGCCCCTTGAGCGCGCTCGCGAAGACCCGGCTCATGCCGACGGCGAGCAGCGAGGACGCGGCGTACGGCCGGTCGTTGACGTACTGCGCGAGCGCGGCGTCGGGCGCGCCGCCGCGGCCCTTGCCGCCGTGCCGCCGCCTGACCAGCGCCACGGGGTCGACCTCCAGGAGCAGCGCGGCGGTGCAGCGCTCGGCCGACGCCTCGGGGTAGAAGACGTGCGCGGTGCCGTAGGAGGTGGAGAACGCCTGCGCCTTCTCGGGATGCTTGTGCAGCAGGAAGCCGAGGTCGGTCGCGGGGCGTTCCGGGGTGCCTGTGGTGGTGATCGTCAGAAACACGCTTTCGAGTCTGCCCGCGCACTTCTGGCGTGACCAGTGATTTCTTCCCGGGGCGGGATCCCCGGGGAGGGTTCGCCGGGGAGGGATCCCCCGGGAGGGTTCGCCGATTCTTGCGCGGGTTCGCCGAGTGGTGCGCGGGCAGCCGGGTCAGGATGGGAGACATGGGATTCCGAGTCGATTCCGAGTCAGGGCGGCTGCGCCGCGTCATCCTCCACCGACCCGACCTGGAGCTGAAGAGGCTCACGCCGAGCAACAAGGACGCGTTGCTCTTCGACGACGTGCTGTGGGTGCGCCGGGCCCGCCAGGAGCACGACGGGTTCGCGGACGTGCTGCGCGACCGGGGCGTCGAGGTGCACCTCTTCGGCGACCTGCTGACGGAGGCGCTGAACGTGCCGGCGGCCAGGAAGCTCGTCCTGGACCGGGTCTTCGACGAGAAGGAGTACGGTCCGCTGGCCACCGAGCACCTGCGCGCGGCCTTCGACGCGATGCCGTCGGTGCGGCTGGCGCCTGCGCTGGTGGGCGGCATGACGAAGCGGGAGTTCCTGGAGGGGCACGCCGAGCCCACGTCGGTCCGCTTCCACGTGATGGACCTGGACGACTTCCTGCTGGGTCCGCTGCCCAACCACCTCTTCACGCGCGACACCTCCGCCTGGATCTACGACGGCGTGTCCATCAACGCGATGCGCTGGCCCGCGCGGCAGCGGGAGACCGTGCACTTCGAGGCGATCTACAAGCACCATCCGCTCTTCACGGGCCCGGAGGCCGGCGACTTCCACCACTGGTCCGAGGGGCAGGACGACTACCCGTCCACGATCGAGGGCGGCGACGTGCTGGTGATCGGCAACGGCGCCGTGCTGATCGGGATGAGCGAGCGGACCACGCCGCAGGCGGTGGAGATGCTGGCGCGCGGGCTGTTCGCGACGGGTTCGGCGCGCACGATCGTGGCGCTGGACATGCCCAAGCGGCGGGCGTTCATGCACCTGGACACCGTGATGACGATGGTCGACGGGGACACCTTCACGCAGTACGCGGGCCTCGGCATGCTCCGCTCGTACACGATCGAGCCGGGTGACGGCGGCCAGGAGCTCAAGGTCACCGACCACCCGCCCGCCCACATGCACCGGGCGATCGCCGCCGCGCTCGGCCTGGACTCGATCAGGGTGCTGACGGCCACGCAGGACGTGCACGCGGCGGAGCGCGAGCAGTGGGACGACGGCTGCAACGTGCTGGCGGTGGAGCCCGGCGTGGTGGTGGCGTACGAGCGCAACGTCACGACCAACACGCACCTGCGCAAGCAGGGCATCGAGGTGATCGAGATCCCGGGCAGCGAGCTGGGGCGGGGGCGGGGCGGGCCGCGGTGCATGAGCTGTCCCGTGGAACGCGGCGCGTGAGCCGTTCCGCCTCGCGGGGCGCGGTGCGTGGACCGTTCCGCTTCAAGGTGCGCGGGCCGTTCCGCGGACGCGGTGCGCGGGCCGCCCGGTGAGCGCGACACGGGGTGGCGTATAGTGATGCGCAACATCACATAGATTTCCATCAGTCGCGCGGCGGGCGCCGCCGGCACCGGGGAGACCAGGGAGCAGTCACCATGGCCATAGACCTCGTGGGCCGCCACTTTCTGAAGGAGCTGGACTTCACGGCCGAGGAGTTCCTCGGCCTGGTCGAGCTGGCCGCCGAGCTCAAGGCGGCCAAGAAGCAGGGCGCCGAGGTCCAGCGGCTGCGCGGCAGGAACATCGCCCTGATCTTCCAGAAGACGTCGACCCGCACCCGCTGCGCCTTCGAGGTCGCCGCCGCCGACCAGGGCGCGTCGACCACCTACCTCGATCCCTCGGGCTCCCAGATGGGGCACAAAGAGTCGGTGCGGGACACCGCGCGCGTGCTCGGCCGGATGTTCGACGCGATCGAGTTCCGGGGCGACTCCCAGGAGGCCGTCGAGGCGCTCGCCGAGCACGGCGGCGTGCCGGTCTACAACGGCCTCACCGACGACTGGCACCCCACCCAGATGCTCGCCGACGTGCTCACCATGACCGAGCACACCGACAAGCCGGTCCACGGGACCGCCTTCGCGTACCTCGGCGACGCCCGCTTCAACATGGGCAACTCCTACCTGGTCACCGGCGCCCTGCTCGGCATGGACGTGCGGATCGTCGCGCCGAAGTCCTACTGGCCCGCCGACGGCGTCGTCGCCCTCGCCCGCGAGGCGGCCGCGGCCAGCGGCGCGCGCATCACCCTCACCGAGTCCATCGAGGAGGGCGTCGCCGGCGCCGACTTCGTCGCCACCGACGTCTGGGTCTCGATGGGGGAGCCGAAGGAGGTCTGGGCCGAGCGCATCAAGGCCCTCGGCCCGTACGCCGTGACCATGGACGTGCTGCGCGCGACCGGCAATCCCGACGTGAAGTTCCTGCACTGCCTGCCCGCCTTCCACGACCTCGGCACCAAGGTCGGCCGCGAGATCCACGCCGACCACGGCCTCACCGAGCTGGAGGTCACCGACGAGGTCTTCGAGTCGGAGCACTCCGTGGTCTTCGACGAGGCGGAGAACCGGATGCACACCATCAAGGCCGTGATGGTGGCCACTCTGGGCGCATAGAGATACGCCCGATTGGGTGAATATGCAGTTTGCTGGCTACTATGTGGTCAGTTGGTGGGGTTCGGGCTCGCACGCTCGAACCCCACTTCTTTTTTGTGTACGGCAAGAGAAGAGAACCACCCCATGCGCATCAAGAGCCCCGACCAACTGGTCGCCGAATCCGGCGCCGACCTGGAGGGCCACGGCCTGAAGCGCACCATGGGGCTCTTCCAGCTCGTGAGCTTCGGCATCGGCGCCATCGTCGGCACCGGCATCTTCGTCGGCCTCGCCGACAGCGTCGCGAAGGCGGGCCCCGCCGTCGTCGTCTCGTACGTCCTCGCCGCGGTCACCTGCATCTTCACCGCGTTCGCCTTCGCCGAGCTGGGCGGCGCGATCCCGGTCTCGGGAAGCTCCTACTCCTTCGCGTACGCCGCGCTCGGCGAGCGCACCGCCTTCCTCGTCGGCTGGTGCCTGCTCCTGGAGTACGGCGTCTCCGTCTCGGCGGTCGCCGTCGGCTGGAGCCAGTACGTCAACGAACTGCTGAACAGCCTCGCCGGCTGGGAGCTGCCCGCCGCCCTGTCCGCGGGCCCCGCCGAGGGCGGCGCGGTCAACCTCCCCGCCGTCGTGGTGATGCTGCTCGCCGCCGTCCTGCTGGTGCGCGGCATCCGGGAGAGCGCGCGGGCCACGGCCGCCATGGCGGTGCTCAAGCTCGCGATCCTGCTGCTCTTCTGCGCCATCGCCTTCACCGCCTTCGAGGACGGCAACCTCGCGCCGTTCGCCGTGCACGGCATCGGCGGCGTCACCTCGGGCGCCTCGCTGGCCTTCTTCTCGTACATCGGGTTCGACGCCATCACCACGGCGGGCGAAGAGGTGAAGGACCCGCGCAGGAACATCCCCGTCGCGATCATGATCTGCATCGGCGTGGTCACGCTGCTGTACTGCGCCGTCGCCCTCGCGGCCATCGGCGCGCTCGGCGCCGACGACGTCGCCGACAAGCCCGCCGCGCTCTCGCTGATCGTCAACCAGGTCACCGACTCGACCGTCGGCGGCGGCGTCATCGCGTTCGGCGCGGTCGTCGCGATCGCGTCCGTCGTGCTCGCCGTGATGTACGGGCAGACCCGCATCCTGATGTCGATGTCCCGCGACGGCCTGATCCCGCGCGTCTTCGAGCGCGTCTCGCCGAAGACCGCGACGCCCGTCGCCAACACCTGGATCGTCGCCGCCGTCTTCGCCGTCCCCGCGGCCTTCGCCCCGCTCGACGTCGTCGTCAACCTCACGACCATCGGCGCGCTGGCCATCATGTGCGCGGTCAACGTCGCGGTCGTCGCGCTGCGCCGCCGCGACCCGGACCTCCAGCGCTCCTTCCGGGTGCCGCTCTACCCCCTGAGCCCGGCGCTCGGCGCCGCGTTCTGCCTCTACCTGATGTACGGGACGGGGTGGCGGACCTGGCTGCAGTTCGCCGCGTTCCTCGTGGTCGGCGCGCTGGTCTACCAGTTCTACGGCCGCTCCCGCTCCCGGCTGGCCGCGGCCGCCGGGGCCCGGGTCAGTGCTCCCGCGCGGGGAGCGTGAACCAGACCGCCTTGCCGTGCTCGGTCGCGCGGTGACCGCAGGCCGAGGAGAGGGTGCGGATCAGGAGCAGGCCGCGGCCGTGCTCCTGCCACGGGTCGGGCTCGTCGCCGGGGCGCGGCGGCGTGAGGTCGCCGGGCGGCGCCGGGTCGCGGTCGTGGACCTCGACCTGGCAGCCGGTCGGCAGCAGCTCGACGACCAGCTCGATCGGTTCGTCGCCCTCGGTGTGCTCCACCGCGTTCGCCACCAGTTCGGCGGTGAGCAGTTCGGCGGTGTCGCAGTCGGCGGTGGCCTCGATGTCGGCCAGGGCGGTGCGGATCAGGGCGCGGGCGATCGGCACGGCGGCCGTGGAGTGCGGCAGGGTGATGCGCCAGGAGGCGGGAGTCTCGGACAATTCGGGAGATCCGTTCGGGGGGCAAGATTTCCTGCTTTCAACCTTACGAACCAGTAGGTGGGGAACAAGAGTCGCCCGACCGGCTCCGAATGGGACCTACGTCACTTTCGACGCGTACGGCCCACGGCCGCTCTATCGCGTATCGGTGACGACGGTCACGTACGAGTGATAGCTTCGTAGGTGCAGCGTCGTGCCCGAGGCCGTGCCCCCGCAAGGCCCGTGCCCCCGAGGAGGCAGTGCCCATGAGCCCCTTCCCCAGCTCCGCACCGCGCGCCGAGGAGTGGCGCCATCTGCGCCTGACGGTCGAGGACCACGTCGCGACCGTCACCCTCGCCAGGCCCGACAAGCTCAACGCCCTCACCTTCGGCGCCTACGCGGACCTGCGCGACCTGCTCGCCCAGCTCTCCCGCGAGCGCGAGGTGCGCGCCCTGGTGCTGGGCGGCGAGGGGCGCGGCTTCTGCTCGGGCGGCGACGTGGACGACATCATCGGCGCCACCCTCGCCATGGACACCGCCCAGCTCCTCGACTTCAACCGCATGACGGGCCAGGTCGTACGGGCGATCAGGGAGTGCCCCTTCCCGGTGGTCGCCGCCGTGCACGGAGTGGCGGCGGGCGCGGGCGCCGTGCTGGCGCTCGCCGCGGACTTCCGCGTCGCCGACCCCTCCGCGCGCTTCTCGTTCCTCTTCACCAAGGTCGGCCTCTCCGGCGGCGACATGGGCGCCGCGTACCTCCTGCCGCGCGTCGTCGGCCTCGGCCACGCCACCCGGCTGCTCATGCTCGGCGAGCCCGTGCGCGCGCCGGAGGCCGAGCGGATCGGCCTGCTCAGCGAGCTCACCGAGGAGGGCCGCGCCGACGTGCGCGCCGCCGAGCTGGCCCGCCGCCTCGCGGACGGCCCGGCCCTCGCGTACGCCCAGACCAAGGCGCTGCTCACGGCCGAGCTCGACATGCCGCTGGCCGCGTCGGTCGAACTGGACGCGGCCACCCAGGCGCTGCTGATGAACGGCGAGGACTACGCGGAGTTCCACGCGGCGTTCACCGAGAAGCGCCCGCCGAAGTGGCGGGGGCGGTAGCGGTGTCCGATCCGGCGGGCACCCCCGCCCAGGCGCCCCGGCCCGCGCGCGCGGGCCGCCCCCTGAAGGTCGCCGTCATCGGCGGCGGGCCGGGCGGGCTCTACGCCGCGGCCCTCCTCAAGCGCCTCGACCCGGACCGCGAGATCACCGTCTGGGAGCGCAACGCCCCCGACGACACCTTCGGCTTCGGCGTCGTCCTCTCCGACGAGACCCTGGGCGGCATCGAGCACGCCGATCCCGCCGTGTACGCCGCGCTGACGGCCGAGTTCGTCCGCTGGGACGACATAGACGTCGTCCACCGGGGCCGCACCCTCACCTCCGGCGGCCACGGCTTCGCCGCGCTCGGCCGCCGCCGGCTCCTGGAGATCCTCCACGAGCGCTGCGCCTCCCTCGGCGTACGCCTCCGCTTCCGCACCGAGGCCCCGCCGGCCGCCGAACTCGCCGCCGCGCACGACCTGGTGATCGCCGCCGACGGCGTGCACAGCGCGACCCGCGAGGCGCACCCCGAGGCCTTCGCGCCCCGCGTCAGCACCCACCGCTGCCGCTACATCTGGCTCGCCGCCGACTTCGCGTTCTCCGCGTTCCGCTTCGAGATCGCCGAGACCGAGCACGGCGTGATGCAACTGCACGCCTACCCCTTCG
Source organism: Streptomyces sp. NPDC050504 (assembly GCF_044458065.1). Lineage (NCBI taxonomy): Bacteria > Bacillati > Actinomycetota > Actinomycetes > Kitasatosporales > Streptomycetaceae > Streptomyces > Streptomyces sp. NPDC050504. The sequence goes on from NZ_JBITHO010000013.1 coordinate 233,817, forward strand.
CGCCCGACGCCTCCACCGTCATCGTCGAGATGCGCGAGGAGGTCTGGCGCGCGGCCGGCCTCGACACCGCCGACCAGCGCGAATCCACCGAGCTGTGCGCCAAGGTCTTCGCCGGCGCGCTGGACGGCCGCCCGCTGCGCGGCAACAACTCCGCCTGGACGGCCTTCAGGACCGTCGTCAACGACCGCTGGTCGCACGGCAACACCGTCCTGCTGGGCGACGCCGCGCACACCGCGCACTTCTCCATCGGCTCCGGCACCAAGCTCGCCGTCGAGGACGCGCTCGCGCTCGCCGCGTGCGTCGAGGAGCGGCCGACCCTCGCCGAGGCCCTCGCCGCGTACGAGGCGGAGCGCCGTCCCGTCGTGGAGTCGACGCAGCGCGCGGCGGCGGCCAGCCTGCGCTGGTTCGAGGAGCTGGGCACCTACCTCGACCAGCCGCCCCACCAGTTCGCCTTCAACCTGCTCACCCGCAGCCGCCGCGTCACCCACGACAACCTCGGGCTGCGCGACGCGGCCTTCACCACCGCCGTCGAGCGCGAGTACGGCTGCCCGCCCGCCACGCCCCCCATGTTCACGCCCTTCACGCTGCGCGGCCTGACCCTGCGCAACCGCGTGGTCGTCTCGCCGATGGACGTGTACTCGGCCGTGGACGGCGTCCCCGGCGACTTCCACCTCGTCCACCTCGGCGGACGCGCGCTCGGCGGCGCCGGGCTCGTGATGACCGAGATGGTGTGCGTCAGCGCCCAGGGCCGCATCACGCCCGGCTGCACCGGCCTCTACACCCACGAACAGGCCACCGCCTGGCGCCGCGTCACGGACTTCGTCCACGCGCAGGCGCCCGGCACGGCGATCGGCGTCCAGCTCGGCCACTCCGGGCGCAAGGGCTCGACGAAGCTGATGTGGGAGGGCATCGACCAGCCGCTCCAGGACGGCAACTGGCCGCTGGTCGCCGCCTCCCCGCTGCCGTACCGCGCCGGGGTCAACCAGGTGCCGCACGCGCTGGACCGGGCCGGGCTCACCGAGGTCCGCGAACAGTTCGCGGCGGCGGCGTGGCGGGCCGCGCGCGCCGGGTTCGACCTCCTCGAACTGCACTGCGCGCACGGCTACCTGCTCTCCGGCTTCCTCTCCCCGCTCACCAACACCCGCGACGACGAGTACGGCGGGTCGCTCGCCGGGCGGCTGCGCTTCCCGCTGGAGGTGCTGGACGCGGTCCGCTCGATCTGGCCCGGCGACCGGCCGCTGACCGTGCGGCTCTCCGCGACCGACTGGGCGGCGGGCGGCACGACGGCGGACGACGCGGTGGAGATCGCGCGGGCGTTCGCGGCGCACGGGGCGGACGCGATCGACGTCTCCACCGGGCAGGTGGTGCCCGGCGAGCGGCCCGAGTACGGGCGCTCCTACCAGGTCCCGTACGCGGACCGGATCCGCAACGAGCTGGGCGTCCCGGTCGTCGCCGTCGGCGCGATCTCGTCCTGGGACGACGTCAACTCGCTGCTGCTCGCGGGGCGGGCGGACCTGTGCGCGGTGGGGCGGCCGCACCTGTACGACCCGCACTGGACGTTGCACGCGGCGGCGGAGCAGGGGTACGAGGGGCCCGGCGCGACCTGGCCCCTCCCGTACCGCGCGGGCAGCCGCCGCCCGCCGACGGGGCGCACGGACGCGCCCAAGCCCCGACTGCGGCTGCCCTAGGGGCCCGTCCGCACGGGGTGGGTACGCGCGGCGTGTGCCCCACTCTCGCGCGGTTCCCCGCGCCCCTAGAAGGGGCACGGGGAACCGCGCAGCTGGACGGTCACCCCGCCCCACCGCCCCGCACGTACGCCTCGCCCGTGTTCCGCAACGCCTCGTGCAGGCGGCCGAAGACCTCCGCCGAGCGCCCGCCCGGCCAGTCGGGCGGGAGGAGTTCCGCCGGGAGCCCGGGGTCCACGTACGGCACGTGGCGCCAGGCGTCCAGCGCCAGGAGGTAGTCCCGGTACGCCTCCCGGGGCTCCCCGCTCCGGCCCGTCCACCCCGCGAGCACCGGCTCGTGCCGCGCCAGGAACTCCGCGTGCAGCGCGGCGATCGCGTCGAGGTCCCACCACCGCGCCACCGCCCCCGGCGTCGCCGTGAACCCCCGGTGCTCGCCCCGGAACAGCTCGACGTACGGGTCGAGGGCGAGCCGCCGCAGCGTGTGGCGGGTCTCCTCCTCCAGGTGGGCGGGGGCGATCCAGACGCCGGGCGCGGCCGTCCCGTACCCCAGGCGCGCGAGCTGCGAGCGCAGTTGGTGGCGCTTGTGGCGCTCCGCCTCGGGGACCGAGAAGACGGCGAGGACCCAGCCGTCGGAGAGCCGGGGCGCGGCGCGCCCGTAGATCCGGCGGTCCCCGTCGTCGAGCACCTGCCGGGCGCTTTCGGAGAGCGCGTACCCGGCCGCCCCGCCCGCCGTCCGTTCGGCGACCAGCAGCCCGCGCCGCTTCAGCCGGGACACGGACGAGCGCACGGCGGGCGCGTCCACGCCCACCGCGCCGAGCAGCCGGATCAACTCGGCGACGGGCACGCTGGGGTCGCCGGACGCGCGCCCGTACGCGCCGTACAGGGTCACGATCAGGGACCGGGGGGTGTGCTGGTCAACCACGTGATCACTCTAATCACCCGGCTCCCCCGCCGTTCGCAGCCGGAAGCGCTGCAGCTTCCCCGTCGCCGTCCGGGGCAGCGCGTCCAGGAACACGAACTCCCGCGGGCACTTGTGCGGCGCCAACTCCTCCTTGAGGTGCGCCCGCAGCGCGTCCGCCGACGCCGCGCGGCCCGGCTTCAGCACCACGTACGCGACCGCGATCTGTCCCCGCAGCTCGTCCGGCCGCCCGACCACCGCCGTCTCCGCGACCTCGGGGTGGCGCAGCAGCGCGTCCTCCACCTCGGGGCCCGCGATGTTGTACCCGGCCGAGATGATCATGTCGTCGGCGCGGGCGACGTAGCGGAAGTAGCCGTCGGGCTCGCGGACGTAGGTGTCGCCGGTGAGGTTCCAGCCCCCGCGCACGTACTCCAGCTGCCGTTCGTCCGCGAGGTAGCGGCAGCCCACGGGGCCGCGCACGGCCAGCAGCCCCGGCTCCCCGTCGGGCACGGGCAGCCCGGCCGCGTCCACCACCCGCGCCCGCCAGCCCGGCACGGGCACCCCGGTCGTACCGGGCCGCACGGCCTCGTCGGCGGCCGAGATGAAGATGTGCAGCAGCTCCGTCGCGCCGATGCCGTTGATGATGCGCAGCCCGGTCCGCTCGTGCCAGGCCCGCCAGGTCGCGGCGGGCAGGTTCTCGCCCGCCGACACGCAGCGGCGCAGCGCGGAGACGTCGTGCGCGGCCAGCCCGTCCAGCATCACGCGGTACGCGGTCGGCGCCGTGAACAGCACCGTCACCCGGTGCCGCGCGAGCGCGGGCAGCAACTGCTTGGGGCCGGACTGCTCCAGGAGCAGCGCGGACGCGCCCGCCCGCATCGGGAAGACCACGAGCCCGCCGAGCCCGAAGGTGAAGCCGAGCGGCGGCGAACCGGCGAAGACGTCGTTCGGCCCGGGGCGCAGCACGTGCGCCGAGAAGGTGTCGGCGATCGCCAGCACGTCGCGGTGGAAGTGCATGCACCCCTTGGGCCGTCCGGTGGTGCCGGAGGTGAAGGCGATGAGCGCGACGTCGTCGGCGGCGGTCGCCACCGCCTCGTACCGCGCGGGCATGGTCCCGGCGATCCGCAGCAGGTCGTCGGGGGCCCCGCCGCCGTACGGGGTGATGCGCAGACCGGGGACGTCGGCCTTGGCGAGGTCGTCGAGCGCTTCGGCGGCGCACAGCGCGTGCGTGACCCGGGCGATCCCGCACATCGTGGCCAGCTCGCGTTCGCGCTGCTGGGCGAGGACGGTCACGGCCACCGCCCCTGCCTTCATCACCGCGAGCCAGCAGGCGGCGAGCCAGGGCGAAGTGGGGCCGCGCAGCAGGACGCGGTTGCCGGGGACGACGCCCAGCTCGCCGGTGAGGGCGTGGGCGATGCGGTCGACGCGCTCGCGCAGCAGGCCGTACGTCCAGGTCTCGCCGCTCGCGGTGTGGAAGACGGGCCTCTCGGCGCCGAACCGCTCGATGGTGCGGTCCAGCAACTCGGCGCCGCAGTTGAGGCGGTCGGGGTAGTGCAGCTCGGGCAGGTCGAAGAGGAGTTCCGGCCACCGTTCGGCGGGCGGGAGGTGCTCGCGCGCGAAGGTGTCGACGTGGGCCGAGGGTGTCAGCTCCATGGCGGGTTCGCCCCCTAGTCGTGGTGGGCTCGCATCTGGAGCGTATCGTGATGGTGACGACAGTCAACGGTCCGCGATAAGCGAAGGGGACACGATGACGACATTCTCCCTCGAACCCGCACAGACCGCCTGGTGTGCGGAGCTGCGCACCCTGGCGGCCGACCGGCTGCGCCCGCTCGCGGAGAAGGGGGAACCGGGGCGCGTCAACCGTCCGCTGGTCGCCGCGCTGGGCGAACTGGGCCTGCTGCGAAGGATGTTCGACTCGGGCGCGCTCGACCTGTGCCTGCTGCGCGAGTCCCTGGCCCACGGCTGCACGGAGGCCGAGACCGCACTGGCCCTCCAGGGCCTGGGCACGAGCCCGGTCGTCCGGGCGGGCACCCGCGCGCAGCGGGAGCGCTGGCTCCCCGAGGTGGTCACGGGCCGCGCGGTCGCGGCCTTCGCGCTGAGCGAGCCGGGCGCGGGCTCCGACGCGGCGGCGCTGGCGCTCGACGCCGCCGGTGAGACGGGCGGCGGCTGGCGGCTCACCGGCGAGAAGTGCTGGATCTCCAACGCCCCCGAGGCCGACTTCTACACCGTCTTCGCCCGTACGACACCGGGCGCCGGGGCCCGCGGCGTCACCGCCTTCCTGGTCCCCGCCGACCGCCCGGGGCTCACCGGCACCGCGCTGGACATGCTCTCCCCGCACCCGATCGGCGCGCTCGCCTTCGACGGGGTGCCGGTCACGCCCGACGACGTCGTCGGCGAGGTCGACCGGGGCTTCCGGGTCGCCATGGACACCCTCAACCTCTTCCGCCCCAGCGTGGGCGCCTTCGCGGTCGGCATGGCGCAGGCCGCGCTGGACGCGGCGCTCGAACACACCGCGGGGCGGAGGGCGTTCGGCGGTGCGCTCGCCGACCTCCAGGCCGTCTCGCACCGGGTCGCGGAGATGGCGGTGCGCACGGAGGCGGCCCGGCTCATGGTGTACGCGGCGGCGGCGGCGTACGACGGGGGAGCGCCCGACGTCCCGAAGCGCTCCGCGATGGCCAAGCTGCTCGCCACGGAGACCGCGCAGTACGTGGTGGACGCCGCCGTCCAACTGCACGGCGCCCGCGCGCTCCAGTGCGGCCACCTGCTCGAACACCTCTACCGGGAGGTGCGGGCGCCCCGCATCTACGAGGGCGCGACCGAGGTCCAACGGAGCATCATCGCGAAGGAGTTGTACGCCTCATGAGTCTGGAGCGGCACAATCCGGCGGACCTCTCGCCGCCGAAGGGCTTCTCGCACGCCGTCACCGCGGTCGGCTCCCGCATCGTCTTCCTGGCCGGGCAGACCGCGCTGGACGGGGACGGCAAGGTGGTCGGCGGGACGCTGCCCGAGCAGTTCGAGGTGGCCCTCGGCAACCTGCTGACCGCGCTGGCGGCGGCGGGCGGCACCCCGGCGGACCTCGCCAGGGTCACGGTGTACGCGACGGACGTGGCCGACTACCGGGCGTGCGCGGGCGAACTGGGCCGCGTGTGGCGGCGGTTGGCGGGGCGCGACTACCCGGCGATGGCGGTGGTGGGCGCGGTGCGGCTGTGGGACGAGGCGGCGCTGGTGGAGCTTGAGGGCGTGGCGGTACTGGAGTAGGGGGCGGGCTTCGGCCCCGGCGGCCCGACTGCCGGACGGACGCCGCCGCGCCCCTTCGGCGGGGCGCGGCGGCGGTCGCGTTCTCAGATGTCGCGGAAGATCTCGATCTGGGCGCCCACCGAGTTCAGGCGCTCCGCCAGGTCCTCGTAGCCGCGGTTGATGACGTAGACGTTGCGCAGGACCGACGTGCCCTCCGCCGCCATCATGGCCAGGAGGACGACCACTGCGGGGCGCAGGGCCGGGGGGCACATCATTTCGGCCGCGCGCCAGCGCGTCGGGCCCTCGACCAGGACGCGGTGCGGGTCCAGGAGCTGGAGGCGGCCGCCGAGGCGGTTGAGGTCCGTGAGGTAGATCGCGCGGTTGTCGTAGACCCAGTCGTGGATCAGGGTCTGGCCCTGCGCGGACGCCGCGATGGCCGCGAAGAACGGGACGTTGTCGATGTTCAGGCCGGGGAACGGCATCGGGTGGATCTTGTCGATCGGCGCCTCCAGCTTGGAGGGGCGGACCGTCAGGTCGACCAGGCGGGTGCGGCCGTTGTCCGCCGGGTACTCCGCCGAGCGGTCGTGGTCCAGGCCCATCTCCTCCAGGACCGCCAGCTCGATCTCCAGGAACTCGATCGGGACCCGGCGGACCGTCAGCTCCGACTCCGTGACCACCGCGGCGGCCAGCAGGCTCATCGCCTCGACCGGGTCCTCGGAGGGGGAGTAGTCCACGTCGACGTCGATGTCCGGCACGCCGTGCACGGTGAGCGTGGTGGTGCCGACGCCCTCGACCTTGACGCCCAGCGCCTCCAGGAAGAAGCACAGGTCCTGGACCATGTAGTTGGACGAGGCGTTGCGGATGACCGTCGTGCCGTCGTGCCTGGCCGCCGCGAGCAGCGCGTTCTCGGTCACCGTGTCGCCGCGCTCGGTCAGCACGATCGGGCGGTCGGGGGCGACCTCGCGGTCCACCTCCGCGTGGTACAGGCCCTCGGTCGCCGCGATGTCCAGGCCGAAGCGGCGCAGCGCGATCATGTGCGGCTCGATGCTGCGCGTGCCGAGGTCGCAGCCGCCCGCGTAGGGCAGCTTGAAGCGGTCCATGCGGTGCAGCAGCGGGCCGAGGAACATGATGATCGAGCGGGTGCGGCGCGCCGCGTCCGCGTCGATGGCGGCCATGTCGAGCTCGGCGGGCGGGACGATCTCCAGGTCGACGCCGTCGTTGATCCAGCGGGTGCGCACGCCGATGGAGCCCAGGACCTCCAGGAGGCGGAAGACCTCTTCGATGCGCGCGACGCGGCGCAGCACCGTACGGCCCTTGTTGAGCAGCGAGGCGCAGAGCAGGGCGACGCACGCGTTCTTGCTCGTCTTGACGTCGATGGCGCCGGAGAGGCGGCGGCCGCCGACCACGCGAAGGTGCATCGGACCCGCGTAGCCGAGCGAGACGATCTCGCTGTCGAGAGCTTCGCCGATGCGGGCGATCATCTCAAGGCTGATGTTCTGGTTGCCGCGCTCGATCCGGTTCACCGCGCTCTGGCTGGTGCCGAGCGCCTCGGCGAGCTGCGTCTGCGTCCAGCCCCTGTGCTGCCGGGCGTCACGGATGAGCTTGCCGATGCGTACGAGGTAGTCGTCTGCCATGGGTGCAGGCTATCTCAGATATGAGATGTCGCTCGCGCCGGGTGCCGCCATCGGTGAAGGAAGGGGTTCCCGGAAAGTGGTGTGGCGACATCTGCTGAATGGGTGTGATGTCCGACTTGGCAGGGTGTGGAGGGGGCGCCTGTCGCCTTGTCAGGTTGCGGACAGGGCGGCGGATCCACGGCCGGATCGTTTGTATTTTCGGCTTCCCGTCCCTGTCTCCGGCCTCCCGCCCCGCCGTCCCGTCCCGTGCCCGGACTCCGGACCCCGCACTCCGTACCCATGGCCCTCACCCCAAGGATCCGACGTGCACACAGACAGTCCGCAGACCCGCCGCCCCGCCACGGCAGCCCCTCTCGCCGCGCTCTTCGACGACCTGCCGCGCCACCGCAGACCCCACACGCCGCCGCCCCCGAAGGACCGCGCCCACCCGGACGCGCCCGCCCGCGGCGAGGAGGCGGTGCGACCGTGACCCGCGCCCCGCGGAACGCCGCCGGCCGGTACCTCGACCGCCACGTCGAAGGCCCCGGCGCCGCGGCCACCGCCGATGCCCCCGCCCTCGTCAGCGAGGAGGGCGAGCTGACGTACCGGCAGCTGTACGAGCGGGTGTGCCGCGTCGCCCGGGTCCTCGTCGGCTCCGGCATCGCGCCCGGCGACCGCGTGGTGACCGTGCTCCCCGACAGCCCGGACGCCGTCGCGCTGCTGCTGGCCGCGCTGCGCGTGGGCGCCGTGCCCGTGCCGGTCAGCCCGCTGCTCACCGTCGAGGAGCAGCACTTCGTCATCACCGACTGCGCCGCACGCGCGGTCGTCGTCGAGAGCCCGGACGGCGCCCTCGCCCGGGGGTTCTCCGGCCGCTTCCCCGGCGTCCTGCTGTGGAGCAGGCAGCACGGCGAAGGACCGGTCCCGGTGCTGCCCGACGAGGCGCGCGCCGCCGCCCCGCTGGCCGCCCTCACCGACCGCTCGCCCGACGACCCGGCCCTCATCCAGTACACATCAGGCAGCACGGGCAGGCCCAAGGGCGTCGTCCACCTCCACCGCGGCCTCCTCGCCTTCCCCGGCGGGATCGGCGCACACCTGGGCATCGGCCCGGGGGACCGCGTCCTGTCCACGGCCAAGCTGCCCTTCGGATACGGATTCGGGAACTCGCTGCTCCTGCCGCTCTCCGTCGGGGCGAGCGCCGTACTGTTCGCCGACAGGTCCGAGCCGCACACCGTGGCCGATCTGCTCCGCAGGACCCGGCCGACCCTGCTGTTCGCGGTCCCCACGCTGTACGCGGCGCTGCTCTCGCTGCCCGGTGCCGTGGAGCGCCTCGACTTCAGTTCTGTACGGCTCGCGGTTTCGGCGGGCGAGCACCTGGGCGCCGCGCTCGCCGAACGGCTCGCCGACGCGTTCGGGCTGACCGTGGTCAACGGCCTGGGCTCCACCGAGTGCCTGCACATCTTCATGGCGACCACGCCGGGCGTGTCCCCGCCCGGCACCACGGGCCTGCCCGTGCCCGGCTTCGAGGCCGAGGTCTGCGACGACGAGGGACGGCCGCTCGGCGACGGCAGGGCGGGACACCTGCGGGTGCGCGGGCCGAGCACCGCCCACCGCTACTGGGAGCGCCCCGCGCTCACCGCGAGCACCTTCCGCGACGGCTGGGTGCACACCGGCGACACCATGCTGCGCGACCCCGAGCGCGGCTGGGTCTACCTGGGCCGCTCCGACAGCATCCTCAACGTCGGCGGCATGAAGGTCGTCCCGAGCGAGATCGAGGACGTCGTCCTGCCGCTCGACGGGGTGGCGGCCTGCGCGGTGGTCGGCATCCCGGACGAGGACGAGATCACCCGCATCGTCGCCTACGTCGTGCCGTCGGCCGACGGCACGGGAGACGGAACCGAAGGGGCCGACGATCTGAAGGGCCGGGTCCAGGCCGCGTTCCGCACCGCCCTGCCGTTCTTCAAGCGCCCCCGGATCATCCGTGTCGTCCCCGCCCTCCCCACCACGTCGACCGGCAAGACGGCGAGGTTCCTGATCCGCGAGAGGGAGCGGGAACACGCGTCCCTACGGAAGCCGGAACACGCGTCCGGGGACGCCGCGCCCCAGTTGGAGCGCGCCCAGTGAGGCAAGGACGCGTCCGCACGGTGCTGCGGCAGGGCACGGGCCCCCGGCTGATCTGCCTCCCCTTCGCGGGCGGCACCTCCGGTTCGTACAGCAGGCTGGCCGACCAGTTGGGCGCGGGACCCGGCGACTGGCACGTGGTCGGTGCCCAGCCGCCCGGCCACGCGGTGCCGGACCTCGACGGGCTGGCCCGGCACTACCTCGACCTGCTCGCCGACGACCTGCGCGGAGGCCCCGGGCTGCTCCTCGGCCACAGCCTCGGCGCGTCGGTCGCGCACCACATGGCCCAGCTCGCGGGCGACGCCTGGCCCGGCGACGTACACCTGGTGCTGTCCGCCGCGCCCAGGCCGGGCTCCACGGCGGACGACCTCCTCGCGCTCGACGGCCCCGGGCTCCTGGACGAGGCGCGCCGCAGGGGGACTGCTGCCGCCGCTGCGGCGCATCACCGACGACGTGGCGGTGCGGATGCTGCTGCCCCCGCTCCGGCACGACCTCGAAGTCGTGAGCGCGGCGGGCTGGCGCCTCGGCCCCGTCACCGCCCCCGTCCACCTCCTGGGCGGCGAACTCGATCCGGCGGTCCCGCCCGCCGCCGTACGGGAGCTGGCGGCGCGGCTGGGGCCGCGCTCGCTGCGGTTCGTGCCGGGCGGCGCGCACATGTACGTGGTGGAGCACCCCGCCGAGACGGCGGACGCGCTCAGGGACCTGTGGCGGGAGCGGGAACGGGCCGCCGAACACACGTACGACGTGCACGACAACACCCACGACCGTGCTTCCCGCCCCCTCCTGGCAGAGGAAAGAAGATGACGACGCCGACCCTGACCGTCACCCGCACCGCGCGCACCGCACCGGCCGTTCCGGCCCTGCGCCGGAGCCGCGCCACCGTCCTGCTGGAGGTGGAGAAGGCCATCGGCTCGGTGCTCGCCGCCGAGCGCGTGCGCTGGGCCGGGACGCCGCAGGGCACGGTCCTGCTCGACGCCGTCGGGGACCTGGTGGAGGCGGGCGGCAAGCGGCTGCGCCCGGCCTTCTGCGTCTCGGGCTTCCTCGCGGCGGGCGGCGACCCGGCCGACCCGATGCTGCCCAGGCTCGGCGCCGCTCTCGAACTCCTGCACGTCTTCGCGCTCATCCACGACGACGTGATGGACGGCTCGGACCGCCGCAGGGGCCGCCCCACCGTCCACGTCGCCCGCGCCGCCGTCCACCGCGCGGCGGGCTGGCGCGGCGGCGCCGAACGGTACGGCGAGAACACCGCGATCCTCGCGGGCGACCTCGCCCTGATCTACGCGGACCGGCTCCTCGCGGGCGCGGGCCTGCCCGTGCTCGACGAATGGGCCGAACTGCGCTCGGAGATGGTCGTCGGACAGTTCCTCGACGTCTCGGTCGCGGCCGCGTACGACGCCGACCCCGAGGTCTCCCGCAAGGTCGCCGTCCTCAAGTCGGGCGCGTACTCCATCCACCGGCCGCTCACCATCGGCGCGCTGCTCGCGGGCCGCTCCGACCTGGCTCCGCACTTCGCGGCGTACGGCACGGCGCTCGGCGAGGCGTTCCAGCTCAGGGACGACCTGATCGACGCGTTCGGGGACGGCGAGGCCAGCGGGAAACCCGCCGGGCTCGACTTCGAACAGCACAAGATGACGCTGCTGCTGGCGCTCGCGATCCGCCGCCACCCGCGCGTGCGCGACCTCGTGCTGCGCGGCGACGGCGGCGTCGCGGGGGCGGACGCCGACGAACTGCGCGCCCTGCTCGTCGACAGCGGGGTGCGCGCGGAGGTGGAGGAGCGGATCGACGGGCTGGTCGCCGCTTCGGTCGACGCGGTGCGGCGGGCCCCGCTCGGCGACGACTGGCGCCAGGAGCTGACCGCCATGGCGTACGAGGTCGCACACCGCGACCGCTGAGGCGGCGCGACGGGCCGAAAAGACGCAGGTGGAAGGTGGCAAGTGGCTGCCACCAAGATCCATAGACACTGTCTACCGGAGCCTGGTAGACAGTGTCTATGTCCACGAACGACAAGGACCCCGGGCTGCGCGCCCGGCTGGTCACGACCGGCGTCGCCCTCGTCGCCGCCGAGGGCGCCCAGGCGCTCACCCTGCGCGAGATCGCCCGCAGGACCGGGGTTTCCCACGGCGCACCGCGCCGCTACTTCCCCACGCACCTCTCGCTGCTCTCCGCCATCGCCCGGTGCGGCTTCGACGCGCTGGCCGTCGAGGTGAAGAAGGCGGTCGAGGGGTACGGCACCGAGCCGCGCGAGCGGCTGCTCGTGCTCGGGCGGATCTACCTGGACTTCGCCCGCACCAACCGCGGCATGTTCGAGCTGATGTTCCGCCACGACCTGCTGGAGAGCGGCGCGCTCGGCCTGCGGCACACCAGCCTCCCGCTCTTCAGGGTCCTGGTGAAGCTGGTCTCCCAGGCCCGCCCCGACGCCGACCCCGATGTGATCGCGGGCGCGCTCTGGGCCAACCTGCACGGCATCGCCCAGCTCTGGGGCTGGGGCAGCCTCCAGATGGCCACGGGGGTGGCGGAGCCGGAGCCGCTGCTGCGCGCGGTGATCGACGCGTACGTGGGTGAGGGGGCGGGCGCGCGCACGCGGGTGGGTGCGGGCGCGGATGCGGATGCGTACGCGGGCCGGAGCGGCAGGTGAGCGGAGCGCCTTCGGGAACCTCTCCGGAGCGGGCCGCTGCCGCGCCGGCCGCCCCTGTGCCGACCGCCCCCGAGCGGGCCGTCCCCGGGGCCGGCCCGCTGCACCGGCGGGTCGCGTTCGCCGGGAGCGTCGTCGGCGCGGTGGTGGTCGCCCTGGACGGGACGGTGCTGACCGTCGTGCAGCCGACGCTGCAAAGGGACCTCGGGGCGTCGTTCGCCCAGGTGCAGTGGACCAGCACGGGCTATCTGATCGCGGTGGCGAGCCTGCTGGTCCTCGCGGGCCGCCTCGGCGACCGCTACGGCCACCAGCGCCTCTTCGCGCTCGGCATCCTCGGCTTCGCGGCGGCGACGGCGGCGATCTGCGTCGCGCCCGGCATCGGCTGGGTCGTCGGGCTGCGCGTGGCCCAGGGGGTGTGCGGCGCGCTGCTGCAACCCGCCACGCTCGGCATGCTGCGGGCCGCGTTCCCGCCGGACCGGCTCGGCATGCCGATCGCGCTGCGCACGGCCGCGATCGGCCTGGCGGCGGCGACGGGCCCGCTGATCGGGGGGCTGCTGGCCGCGCAGTGGGGCTGGCGCTCGGTCTTCGCCCTGAGCGCGGTGCCCGCGGCGGCGGTGGGCCTGCTGGCGCTGGTCCCGGTCCTGAAGGAGCGCCGGGCGGCGGCGCGGAGCGGAAGCGGACCCCGCCCCGCGCCCGGTACGCCCGGTACCGCCGGTACTCCAGGTACACCCCGTACTCCCAGTACCCCCCGTACCCCTGGTGCCCCCGGTACCCCCCGCACCTCACTGATCCACGCCCTCGACCTCCCCGGCGCCCTCCTCCTCGCCACCGCCCTGGGCGCCCTCGTCTACGCCCTCACCGCCCTCTCCGAGCACGGCTGGACCTCGGCCCCCGCCGCGTACGCCGCCCTCCTCGTCGCCGCCGTCGCGGCCCCCGTCCTCGTGCGGCACGAGCGGCGCGCCCCGCACCCCCTGCTGCCGCCCGGCGGCCTCGGCGCGCGGACCTCCGCCGCGCTCGCCGTCCTCGTGTGCGCGTCGGCGACCTTCTCCGGGACGCTCTTCGTCGCCACGTTCTTCCTCCAGGGCGTCCTCGGCCTCGACCCGCTCGGCACCGGCCTGCGCATGGCCCCGCTCGCCGTCGCCATGGTGCTGACCGCCCCCGCGGCCCCCGTCCTCGCCCGCCGCCACGGCCCCCGCGCCGTGGTCACCGCCGCCATGGCGGCGCTCGCGACGGGCACGCTGCTCTTCGCGCGGCTGGGCACCGAAGCGGACGCGCTCGCGATCGGCGGCTGCGCCGTGCTGATGGGCGCGGGCTTCGGCGCGGTGATGGTCACGGCCACCGAGGTCGTCGTGAAGCGCGCCCCCGCGCACGTCGCGGGCGTGGCGGGCGGCCTCCAGCAGACCGCGATGAACACCGGACCCGTGCTGGGCGTCGCCGCGGCCACCGCCCTGCTCGCCGCGAGCGCGCCCGCCGGGGGCGCCACGCCCGGCGGGGCGTCCGCCGAGGGCGCACACTGGGCGGGTGGGGCCTTCCTCTCCGCGATGGACCCCGCACTGACCGTGCTCGCGGTCGCCTCCGTGCTGGGCGCGCTCCTCGCGCGGAGGCTGCCGGGGGCCGCCCAGGCATGACCAGGCGGCGGTGGTGTACTAGAGTTATCTCGACATCGAGATAACTGCCAGAGACGCACCGCAGCCGTACGCCGCTGCCCAGCCTGACGGTAAGGGTTACCTAACTAAGCCTTACCTTAGCGGATCGGTCATGGATCGTGGCGGCAGGATGAAGCGGTAGTAAGCGGTAGTACGCGCACATTGATGAAGGAGACTGTCGTGTCGGCGAACAGCTTCGACGCCCGCAGCACGCTGCGCGTGGGCGACGAGTCGTACGAGATCTTCAAGCTGGACAAGGTCGAGGGCTCCGCGCGCCTCCCTTACAGCCTGAAGGTCCTGCTGGAGAACCTGCTCCGCACCGAGGACGGCGCGAACATCACCGCCGACCACATCCGCGCCATCGGCAACTGGGACTCGCAGGCTCAGCCGAGCCAGGAGATCCAGTTCACCCCGGCCCGCGTGATCATGCAGGACTTCACCGGTGTGCCCTGCGTCGTGGACCTCGCCACGATGCGCGAGGCCGTGAAGGAGCTCGGCGGCGACGCGGCGAAGGTCAACCCGCTCTCCCCGGCCGAGCTGGTCATCGACCACTCCGTCATCGCCGACAAGTTCGGCACCAAGGACGCGTTCACCCAGAACGTGGAGCTGGAGTACGGCCGCAACAAGGAGCGCTACCAGTTCCTGCGCTGGGGCCAGACCGCCTTCGACGACTTCAAGGTCGTCCCCCCGGGCACCGGCATCGTCCACCAGGTGAACATCGAGCACCTGGCCCGCACGGTCATGGTCCGGAACGGCCAGGCGTACCCCGACACCCTCGTCGGCACCGACTCGCACACCACGATGGTCAACGGCCTGGGCGTGCTGGGCTGGGGCGTCGGCGGCATCGAGGCCGAGGCCGCGATGCTCGGCCAGCCGGTCTCCATGCTCATCCCGCGCGTCGTCGGCTTCAAGCTGACCGGCGAGCTGAAGCCGGGCACCACCGCCACGGACCTCGTCCTCACGATCACCGAGATGCTCCGCAAGCACGGCGTCGTCGGCAAGTTCGTCGAGTTCTACGGCGAGGGCGTCGCCGCCACCTCGCTCGCCAACCGCGCCACCATCGGCAACATGTCGCCGGAGTTCGGCTCCACCGCCGCGATCTTCCCGATCGACGGCGAGACGCTGAACTACCTGAAGCTCACGGGCCGTTCCGAGCAGCAGGTCGCGCTGGTCGAGGCGTACGCCAAGGAGCAGGGCCTGTGGCTGGACCCGGCCGCCGAGCCGGACTTCTCCGAGAAGCTGGAGCTCGACCTCTCCACGGTCGTCCCCTCCATCGCCGGTCCCAAGCGCCCGCAGGACCGCATCGTCCTGGCCAACGCCGCCCAGCAGTTCGCGGTCGACGTGCGCAACTACGTCTCCGACGACGAGGAGGCCGGCAAGGAGTCCTTCCCGGCGTCCGACTCCCCGGCCGCCTCCAACGGCATCCCGACCAAGCCGACCGCGGTCACCCTGGCCGACGGCACGAGCTTCGAGATCGACCACGGCGCCGTGACGGTCGCGGCCATCACCTCCTGCACCAACACCTCGAACCCGTACGTCATGGTCGCCGCGGCGCTCGTCGCCAAGAAGGCCGTGGAGAAGGGCCTGACCCGCAAGCCGTGGGTCAAGACCACGCTGGCCCCGGGCTCGAAGGTCGTCACGGACTACTTCGACAAGGCGAACCTGACGCCCTACCTCGACAAGATGGGCTTCAACCTCGTCGGCTACGGCTGCACCACCTGCATCGGCAACTCGGGTCCCCTCGACGAGGAGATCTCGAAGGCGATCAACGACGCCGACCTGGCCGTCACCTCGGTGCTCTCCGGCAACCGCAACTTCGAGGGCCGGATCAACCCCGACGTCAAGATGAACTACCTGGCGTCGCCGCCGCTGGTCGTCGCGTACGCCATCGCGGGCTCGATGAAGATCGACATCACCACCGAGGCCATCGGCACCGACACCGAGGGCAACCCGGTCTTCCTCAAGGACATCTGGCCGACCGAGGCCGAGGTCAACGACGTCGTCGCCAACGCCATCGGCGAGGACATGTTCTCCAAGTCCTACGAGGACGTCTTCGCGGGCGACGCCCAGTGGCAGGCCCTGCCGATCCCGACCGGCAACACCTTCGAGTGGGACGCCGAGTCGACCTACGTCCGCAAGCCCCCGTACTTCGAGGGCATGACGATGGAGACCACCCCGGTCACCGACATCTCCGGCGCGCGCGTGCTGGCGAAGCTCGGCGACTCGGTCACCACCGACCACATCTCCCCGGCCGGTGCCATCAAGGCCGACACCCCGGCGGGCAAGTACCTCACCGAGCACGGTGTGGAGCGTCGCGACTTCAACTCCTACGGCTCGCGCCGAGGCAACCACGAGGTCATGATCCGCGGCACGTTCGCCAACATCCGCCTGCGCAACCAGATCGCGCCGGGCACCGAGGGCGGCTTCACCCGCGACTTCACCCAGGCTGACGCGCCGGTGTCGTTCATCTACGACGCCTCGCAGAACTACCAGGCCCAGGGCACGCCCCTGGTCATCCTGGGCGGCAAGGAGTACGGCTCGGGCTCGTCCCGCGACTGGGCCGCCAAGGGCACCGCGCTCCTCGGCGTCAAGGCCGTCATCACCGAGTCGTACGAGCGCATCCACCGCTCGAACCTCATCGGCATGGGCGTCCTCCCGCTCCAGTTCCCGGCCGGCCAGTCGGCCGACTCGCTCGGCCTGACCGGCGAGGAGACCTTCTCCATCGCGGGCATCACCGAGCTGAACGAGGGCACGACCCCCGGCACGGTCAAGGTCACCACCGACACGGGCGTGGAGTTCGACGCGGTCGTCCGCATCGACACCCCCGGTGAGGCCGACTACTACCGCAACGGCGGCATCATGCAGTACGTGCTCCGCTCGCTGATCCGCAAGTAAGCGGCAGCCGGGAGCAGTCGAGGGCCGCACCCCCGTCACCGGGGGTGCGGCCCTCGCGCGTGCCCGCGCGTCAGCGGAGCTTGAACGACTTCACCGCCGACAGCAGCGGCACCAGGACGTGCGCGCCGTTGCCCGGCCCGCAGACCGGCCGGGTGTCGGCCGCGTTCGAGACGTTGGTCCCGGTCGTGAAGCGGGCGTCGGCGATCGGCACCAGGGTCGTGAGGTGGTTGGTCGTCGACTGCGCGTAGTACACGCACTGGTGCAGGTTGAGGTAGCCGCCCGCCCGCAGGTCGAGGGCCTTGACCCCGGAGAGCGCCACGTGGGGCACGTGGTTGCCGTTCCCGTACCCGCACGCCATCTGGGTCTCCGGGGTGTCGGAGACCTTCGTGCCGGTCGAGTAGCGGCCGTCGCCCGACGGGGTGACCAGCGTGGTGAAGTGGTCGGTGTTCCGCTCGTAGTAGTAGTCGCACTGGTGCAGGTTGAGGTACCTGCCCCCGGACAGGTCCAGCGCCTTGACGCCCGCCAGCAGCGGCACGGGCACGTGCACCCCGTTGCCCCCGCCGCAGGTCGCCGCGGTGTCCGGGGTCGGCGAGACCCTCGTGCCCGTCGAGTAGCGGCCGTCGCCGCTCGGGGTGAGCACGGTCGTGAAGTGGTCCGCCAGCGCCTCCGAGTAGTACGAGCACTGCTGGAGGTCGAGGTAGGCGGCGGCGACCGCATCGGCGTTCCGGTCGCGCGCCGCCGCTGTGGGGGCGGGTGCCGTCGTGGCCAGGACGGCCGCCGCACCGACCGCCGCCGCGAGCAGCTGTCGCCGTGTGCGCCCGGTCGTTCCCCGTGTCGTCCGTCGGCCCTGTCGCTGCTTCATCGGTGGTCCTCCCGCTCTCGTGCGTCCTGAGAGCACGTTCGCAGGGGCGGGCGCCGCGCCGGTATCCCGTGATCAGGGGATTGCGGTACGGGGACGGCGGGAGTCGGCCGTACGGGCCGTCACCCGGCCGCGCCCGCCAGCGCGTCCAGGAGCGGCCGGACGGGCCGCCCGGTGAACTGCGGGCCGAACCACTCCCCGGCCCGGCCCCCGGTCCGCGCCCCGGCCGGCTCGTCGAGGAGCGTGTCGCCCTCGGCGCCCGCCATGTACGTCGGACCGTCCGGGGTCCCGTACCCCGCGATCCGCAGCCCCAGTTCGCTCCGGAACCACGGCGTGGCCTCCGACATCCAGCCGACGTCGAACTCCCGGTCCAGATAGGGCTCGACGACGGCGAGCCGCCGCAGGAGCCCGGCGGTATCTGCTCGTACAGCATGTCCAGCTTCGACGTGGACACGTAGAGGTAGTAGCGCACGGTCCAACCGGCCCCTGACGTCGGCGTGTTGAGAGCCTTCGTCCGCAGCATGGCACAGCGGAGCCCCGCGCGACGACCCGTGTGAAGGGCCGTCGCGCGGGGCTCGCGGCCGGCTCAGCGCAGCAGTTCCACCTCCGCGAGCGTCCCGCCCGAACCGGCCGCCACCAGGCGGTACTTCGTGTACGTGCCCGGCTTGGCGATGGAGAAGGCGCGCGTCTGCCGGTCCCACGCGAAGGACTCGCCCGTCCGCCGGTCCAGCGTCGTCCAGCGCGTCCCGTCGCGCGAGCCCTCAAGGACCCAGCCGCCGGGCGCCTTCGCCCGGTCCGCCGAGGTCAGCGTGTACTGGACGGCCTTCACCGGAGCCTTGACGGGCAGGTCGAGCGAGCCCAACTCGCCATGACTGGCCGACGAGTCGTCGAAGAGCGGTCCCGCTCCCTCGATCGCGTCCGTGCGCGGCGCCGCCACCGCGTCGCCCTTGGTGATCGACACGGGCGCGGCGTTCGCGCCGGTGCCCCAGGCGGACGGGCGCGGCCCCATGTCGAACTCGACGGTTCCGCCGCGCGCGATCGCGGAGTGCGGCAGCGCGGTGGAGTGCCACCGCTTGCCGTTGACCTTCACGCCCTGCACGTAGACGTTCTCCGCGCTGTTCTTCGGCGCCCTGACCACCAGCGTGCGGCCGTTGTCCATGCGGACGGTGGCCTTGGTGAAGAGCGGCGAGCCGATCGCGTACTCCCCGCTGCCCATCACCAGCGGGTAGAAGCCGAGCGCGGAGAAGAGGTACCAGGCCGACTGCTCGCCGTTGTCCTCGTCGCCGTGATAGCCCTGGCCGATCTCGCTGCCGGTGTAGAGCCGGCCCAGCACCTCGCGCACCTTCTCCTGCGTCTTCCAGGGCTGCCGTGCCGCGTTGTACATGTACGGGACGTGGTGGGCGACCTGGTTGGAGTGGCCGTACATGCCCATCCGCACGTCGCGGGCCTCGGTCATCTCGTGGATGACGCTGCCGTAGGAGCCGACGAAGTCGGGGGACGCGGTCTCCGGCGTCGAGAAGTAGGCGTCGAGCTTCTTCGCGAGGCCGCCCCTGCCGCCGTAGAGGTTGGCCAGGCCCCGGGAGTCCTGCGGGGCGGTGAAGGCGTAGCCCCAGCCGTTGGTCTCGGTGTAGTCGTGGCCCCAGACGCGCGGGTCGTACTTCTCGGAGGGGACGCGCCAGGCGCCCTTGAGGTCGCGGCCCTGGAAGAAGCCCGCCTTCGCGTCGAAGAGCGAGACGTAGTTGCGGGCGCGGTTGAGGAAGTACGCGGCCTCCTCCTTGTACCGGGCCTTTTTGGTCTTCTTGTGGAGCGCGTCGGCCATCTTCGCGATGCCGTAGTCGTTGAGGTGGCCCTCCAGGGACCAGGACAGGCCCTCGTGGGTCTCGGTGGGGGCGTAGCCGGTGAAGGGCGAGGTCTCCATGCCCTTGCGGCCCACGCCCTTGGCCGGCGGCACCGCGGTCGCGTTCTTCAGCGCCGCCTCGTACGCCGCCTCCGCGTCGAAGTCCACGCCCTTGACGTACGCGTCGGCGAACGCGACGTCGGACGAGGTGCCGGTCATCAGGTCGGCGTAGCCGGGGGAGGACCAGCGGGAGATCCAGCCGCCGTCCTTGTACTGCTGCACGAAGCCGTCGACCAGCTCGCCCGCCTTGCGCGGGGTGAGCAGCGAGTAGGCGGGCCAGGTGGTGCGGTAGGTGTCCCAGAAGCCGTTGTTGACGTAAGGCTTGCCCTCGACGACCTTCGCGCCCGTGCGGGTGGGGGTGTCGGGGCCGGTCCGCGGCGAGAACGGGCTGGCGTACAGGTACTTCGAACCGACCTTCTCGAAGCCGGAGTTGGGGTAGAGGTAGAGCCGGTAGAGGCTGGAGTAGAGGGTGGTCAGCTGGTCGCGGTCCGCGCCCTCGACCCGCACCCGGCCCAGCACGCCGTCCCAGGCGTCCTGCGCCCTGTCCCTGACCCGCTCGAAGGAGTCCGATGCCGGGATCTCCGCGGCCAGGTTCTCCTTCGCCTGGTCGACGCTGATCAGCGAGGTGGCCAGGCGGAGCGTGACCGTGCGGTCCTCGCCCGCGTCGAAGCGCAGGTGGCCCGCGACGCCCTTGGAGCCGGACGCGGTGACCGGCGCGTCGAAGACGCCGTACACGAACATCCGCGTCGCGCCCGTGGACAGGCCGCTCTTGACGTCCGAGAAGCCGGTGAAGGAGCCGGTCGCCGGGTCGAGGGTGAGGCCGCCCTGCTCGGTGACGTTGTCGAAGACCACCGAGGCGTCGTCACCGGGATAGGTGAAGCGCATCATCGCCGCGTGGTCGGTCGGGGTCATCTCGGCCTTGAGGCCGTTCTCGAAGGTGACCCCGTAGTAGTGCGGCTTCGCGGTCTCCCTCTCGTGCCGGAAGGGCAGCGCGCGCTCGGTGCGGGCGGTCGGCGGGGTGCCGGCGGCGGCCGAGGGCATCAGCTGGAAGGTCTGCCGGTCGCCCATCCAGGGGCTCGGCTCGTGGCTGGCGCTGAACGCCTGGAGCGTGGGGAGGTTGTCGGCGTTGTTGCGCCGGGAGTAGTCGTACAGCCAGTCGAGGGACCCGGCGTTGGTCACCGGCGTCCAGAAGTTGAAGCCGTGGGGCACGGCGGTCGCGGGGAAGGTGTTGCCGCGCGAGAAGGCGCCGGAGGAGTTGGTGCCGCGCACGGTGGAGGCGTGGTCGGAGAGCCGGGCGAGCGGCTTCTCGGGGGCCTTGCGCGCGATCTTCACGTCGTCGAGCCAGCCCTGGAACTTCGCGGTGCCCCTGGGGGAGTCGTACGCCACCAGGATCCGGTCGACGGTCCTGCCCGCGGCGACCGCGCCGATCCGCGAGGAGACCTTGTTCCACTGGTTGACGTAGAGCCGCTTGGCGGCGCCCTGGCCCTGCGGGGTGAGGAGCCCGCCGTGCGCGTCGCGGGCCTTCAGGTCGCTCAGATAGGTGCCGTCGGTGAAGGCCAGGTCGACCGCCACGTTGGTGGCCGGATAGTTGAGGTCCGTCTCCGGCATGGAGGGGTGGACCAGGTAGGACAGCTCGGTGTCGCGCTCGACGCGCACGTTCGTGTCGAAGACCTTGTTGTACGAGTAGGCGCGGCCCGTCGCCCTGTGCGTGCCCGCGTAGCGCAGCGCCCGCTTGCCGGTGAAGCCCGCGTTGGCCTTGGCGGTGGGCGAGCCGCCGGGGCCCCGGTCGACCTGGCTGAGCATGTCGGGCGGTACGGGCGTGCTGGTGTCGCCGTTGGAGAGCTGGACGTCGGCGAGCTGGGTGATGTTCGGCGCGCCGTTGTTCTTCGCTATCTCCAGGCGGAAGTGGCGGTAGGCGGCGTCGGCCGCGAAGTCGTACGTCCTGGTCTCGAAGCGCTTGGCGAAGGCTTCGCCCGTGCGCCTGTCCAGGACCGTCCACTTCTCGCCGTCCGCCGAGCCCTGGAGCGTCCAGTCCTTGGGGTCGCGCTCGGGGGCGTCGTTCGCCGAGGTCAGCGCGTAGGTGACGACCTTGACGGGGGCTTCGAGCTCGAACTCGGCCCAGCCGGTGGGCGCCCACGTCAGCCACTTGGTGCCCGGCTGGCCGTCGACGAGGTTCTCCTTCACCTCGCCCGAACCCTCGTTCTCGCCGCTGGCGCGCACGGCCGTCACCCGGTCGGTGACGTTGCCGGGTATCCCGGCGGCGAAGCCGCCGTCGACGCCGGACGTCCGCCTGGTCCCGCCGGGACCGGTTTCTACGGTGTTGCGCCAGTCGGGCTGGATTTCGTCCGGCTCGAAAGAGGTGCTGAACTCGCTCTCCGTACGGCTGGATTGAGCCGTTCCGGGAGCGGCGACCGCGGCCGACTGGGCGGTGACGACCAGTAGCGAGGCCGCCGCGACCGCGCCGGCGGCATGGATTCTCTTCGTGACCCCATGGACTCTCTTCATCCCGATCATTTCGGGCGGATCCTCCCCTGGAAAGGTGCTGGACAACGTTGTCAGACCTGATGTCGAGGATCCAGTAGGGAGGCAAGCGCTCAACGGTGTCAAGGGCGTTGGCCGGGGGTGATCTTCAGCAGGTCTCAACTCGGGAAAGACTGTTGCTCAAAGTTGTTTTCGATCTTGCCCAGTTGAAGGGAAGTGGACTATACCTGTCGGCGTCTGCACAGCCGTTTCGGACGGCCGTCGACAAAGCGGGTACGGGGGGCGGCGGGGGAGGCCGTTGGCGCTCCATCTGTTTCGTGTTCTCATCGTGCCCACCGCATTCGAACTCCGTACGACCCAAGCGCAATTGACCGCGGTGGCGGGGCCCTTCGCCCATTGGCGAGCAGCACGGGCGACCGGTACACCGCCTGAGTCCTGGATGAAGGCGAGGACTTGAGCATGGGATCCACCTCCGCCCACAACGACACCGTCGGAACCACCACCGGTACCGAGGGTCTCGGCCGCCGTGACCTGATCAAGCGGTCCGCCGCGATCGGCCTGATCACCGTGCCCACGATGGGCTTCCTGACGTCCTGTGCCAGCGGCGACAGCGACGACACCAAGAAGGCCGAGGGCGGCAAGAAGACCAAGGACAACCCGCTCGGCGTCAACGAGACCGCCGCGCTGGAAGTCGTCATCTTCAACGGCGGTTTCGGCGAGCAGTACGCCAAGGACGCCGAGGCGAAGTACAACGCCAAGTTCCCCAAGGCCCCGAAGGTCAAGCACCG
Organism: Streptomyces sp. NPDC050504; assembly: GCF_044458065.1. NCBI lineage: Bacteria > Bacillati > Actinomycetota > Actinomycetes > Kitasatosporales > Streptomycetaceae > Streptomyces > Streptomyces sp. NPDC050504. Next base: position 256,563 of record NZ_JBITHO010000013.1, read on the forward strand.
CGCGACGCAGAAGATCACCACCGAGCTCCAGCCGCGCTTCAACGGCGGCACCCCGCCCGACCTGATCGACAACTCCGGTGCCGAGCAGATGGACATGGGCGTCCTGGTCGGAAAGAAGCAGCTGCTCGACCTGACCCCGCTGATGGACGCCCCGTCCGTCGACGACCCGGCCAAGAAGGTCAGGGACACGCTGCGCCCCGGCGTCCTGGAGATGGGCCAGTTCGAGGGCGACCCGGTCTGGATCATGTACTACGCGTACACGGTCTACGGCGTCTGGTACTCGCAGAAGCTCCTGGACTCCCTTGAGGTCAAGTACCCCGAGACCTGGGACGAGATGCTCGCGGTCTGCAAGAAGGCCAAGGCCAAGGGCATCGCGCCCTGGACGTACGCGGGCAAGCACCCGTACTACATCCCCTTCTCGCTCTACCCGTTCATCGCCAAGATCGGCGGCCGCGAGGTCCTCGACAAGATCGACAACCTGGAGCCGAACGCCTGGAAGGACCCTGCCGTCAAGCAGGCCTTCGAGTGCTACTACGAGCTGGCCAAGAAGGGCTACATCCTCAAGGGCACGCCCGGCATGGACCACATCCAGTCGCAGACCGCGTGGACCAAGGGCGAGGCGCTGTTCATCCCGAACGGCTCCTGGGTCGAGAACGAGGCCGCGGCGACCATGCCGAAGGACTTCAACCTCGCCGTCTCGGGCCCCACCGGCCTCGACAAGGCGGACAAGATGCCGTTCGGCACCATCTGGGCGTCCGGCGGCGAGCCCTTCATCGTCCCGGCCAACGCCAAGAACGGCGTGGGCGGCATGGAGCAGCTGCGCATCATGCTCAGCGAGGAGTCCTCCAAGAACTTCACCAAGCAGGTGAAGTCGCTGACCGCCTTCAACGGCGGCACCGACGGCATCGAGCTGACCCCCGGCCTGAAGTCCGGTGTCGCGGCCCTGAAGCTGGCCGGCGACAACGTGGTGAACCCGCGCCTCCAGGACTGGTACGTGAAGCTCCAGAAGGAGCAGATCGGCATCGGTGCCCTCGGCGAGATGATGGCCGACCGCGCGACCCCGACCGAGACGATCAAGAAGATCCAGGACTTCGCGGACAAGGCCGCCAAGGACCAGTCGATCAAGAAGTACAAGCACCAGTAGCAGTCCAGGCGTCAGAGCCTGCGTCCGAACCTCGGCCGGACGCAGGCTCTCACCAGCGGCGGCACCCGCCGGAAGATTCGGGGTCGGTAACCATGCAACACGGCAAGTACCGGTTCATCGTGGGGTTCCTGGCAATCCCCATGGCGTTGTACTCGCTCTTCGTCATATGGCCGTTCGTCCAGTCCATCTACTACTCGTTCACGGACTGGACCGGTCTGAGTCCCGAGTTCAAGATGGTGGGATTCGACAACTACACACGGATGTGGGACGACGACGTCTTCTGGAAGTCGTTGCAACACAGCCTGCTGTTCGTGTTGCTGCTGCCGCTGGTGACGCTGGGCATCGCGCTCTTCCTCGCCTTCATGATCAATGTCGGCGGGCGGAGCCGCACGGGAGCCACCGTCACGGGTGTCCGCGGCTCCTCGTTCTACAAGATCGCCTATTTCTTCCCGCAGGTGCTGTCGATCGCGATCGTCGCGCTGCTCTTCGGGTTCGCGTACAACCCCAAGGACGGGGCGCTCAACGCCACGCTCGAAGCGGTCGGCCTCGGCGACGTACAGCCGCTCTGGCTGGGCGACCCCGACCTCGCCCTGTGGTGCGTGATGGCCGTCCTCGTCTGGTGCACCGTCGGCTTCTTCGTCGTCCTGTTCTCCGCCGGCATGGCCTCCATCCCCAAGGACTTCTACGAGGCCGCGCTGCTCGACGGCGCCAACCGCTTCACCACGTTCTTCCGGATCACCCTGCCGCTGCTCTGGGACACCGTGCAGTCCGGCTGGATCTACATGGGCATCCTGGCGCTGGGCGCCGAGGGCTTCGCGGTCGTGCAGATCATGACCCAGGGCCCCGGCGGCCCCGACTACTCCACGACCGTCCTGCCGCTGTACGTCTACCAGTCCGCGTTCCGCGACGGCCAGGCGGCGTACGCGACCACGATCGGCGTCGCCCTGCTCGTGGTCACCCTCGCCTTCGCCGCGGTCGTGACGCGGCTGGGCCGGCGCGACCGGCTGGAGTTCTGATGCCGCGCTTCCCGCATTCCGGCCCGCACAGCGGCCCCGTCACGGCGACCGGCCCGACAGCACGAGGTGACCTCCGGTGAAGACCACTGACACCCCCTCCACCGGCGCCGTCGAGGGCCCCGGTCAGACCGTGACCGAGGTCAGGCCCCCGGCCGCCGACCCCGGGGGCGGCAAGCGCGACGGCAGCGTCCTCAACGTCTTCTCGCACGGCATGCTCGTCCTGTGGGCGATCATGGTCGTGGCGCCGCTGCTCTGGGCGCTGATGTCCTCCTTCAAGGACGACAACGGCATCCTCTCGGACCCGTTCGGCCTGCCGGACAAGCTGCACTTCGAGAACTGGTCGCGCGCCTGGTCGTCGGCGAACATGAGCGACTACTTCGGCAACACCATCGTGGTGGTCGGCGGCTCGCTCGCGGGCACCCTGCTCTTCGGCTCGATGGCGGCGTACGTCCTGGCCCGCTTCGAGTTCCCGGGCAACCGCTTCATCTACTTCCTCTTCATCGGGGGAATGAGCTTCCCGATCATCCTGGCGCTGGTCCCGCTCTTCTACGTCATGAAGAACATGGCCCTGCTGAACACCCAGCACGGCCTGATCCTGGTGTACATCGCGTACTCGCTGCCGTTCACGGTGTTCTTCCTGACCTCGTTCTTCCGGACCCTGCCCAGCTCGGTCGCCGAGGCCGCCATGATCGACGGGGCCTCGCACACCCGGACGTTCTTCCAGGTCATGCTGCCGATGGCCAGGCCCGGCCTGATCAGCGTCGGCATCTTCAACTTCCTCGGGCAGTGGAACCAGTACATGCTGCCCACGGTGCTCAACACCGACCCGGAGAAGAAGGTGCTCTCCCAGGGCCTGGTGGAGCTGGCCACCAGCCAGGGCTACAAGGGCGACTACTCCGGCCTCTTCGCCGGTCTGGTGATGGCGATGCTTCCGGTGCTGGCGGCGTACATCATCTTCCAGCGCCAGGTGGTCGCGGGCCTCACGGCGGGCGCCGTGAAGTAGCACGACCCGCACCCCGCGCACGAGGGCGGTCCCGGACTTTTCCGGGACCGCCCTCTTTCTGCGTTCCGCTCATCAGAGGCCCAAGGCCTGTCCGGCGGAACCTGACTGGGCCGCGGGGTCCGGCACGCACATCTGCGGCGTTGTCCTCACTCGCCATGGCTCCGCCATGACTCGATCGTCCGCCTTGCAGCTGCACGCACCGGACCCCGCTCACCCGGTCCGTGATCTCACCGGCGCCCGTGACCGCCATGTTCCGCCGGACAGGCCTTAGGCTGCTCAAGGTCTTGACGGGAAGCAACCGGAAAGGCTGAGCTTAGAGTTCACAAGTTGGAGATACGTCGGGGTCTCAGAGGCGCGGTCCCGGCCGGTGGGCGGTGGTCGCACCGTCCGCCGAGGACGGAGTGGATGGGTCGTGGAGACTCCCGGGTCGCAGACATCGCTGCATCGGGCCAACCTGGAGCGGGTGGTTAGGGCCGTACGGATGGCGGGATCGCTCACCCAGGCCGAGATCGCCAGGACCACGGGGCTCTCCGCGGCCACGGTCTCCAACATCGTTCGCGAACTGAAGGACGGCGGGACCGTCGAGGTCACGCCGACCTCCGCGGGCGGCCGCCGGGCCCGCTCCGTCTCGCTCAGCGGCGACGCGGGCATCGTCATCGGCGTCGACTTCGGCCACACGCACCTGCGCGTCGCGATCGGCAACCTCGCCCACCAGGTCCTCGCCGAGCAGGCCGAGCCGCTGGACGTGGACGCCTCGTCCGCCGAGGGCTTCGACCGGGCCGAGGAACTGGTCGAGGAGCTGATCGCGGCCACCGGCATCGGCCGGGACAAGGTCATCGGCGTCGGCCTCGGCGTGCCGGGCCCCATCGACGTGGTGACCGGCACCCTCGGCTCGACCTCGATCCTGCCGGGCTGGACCGGCATCAACCCCAGCCGGGAGCTGTCGGGGCGGCTCGGCGTGCCCGTCCACGTCGACAACGACGCCAACCTGGGCGCGCTCGGCGAGCTGGTGTGGGGGAGCGGGCGCGGGGTCAAGGACCTCGCGTACATCAAGGTCGCCAGCGGCGTCGGCGCCGGTCTCGTCATCGACGGCCACATCTACCGGGGCCCCGGCGGCACGGCGGGCGAGATCGGCCACATCACGCTGGACGAGTCGGGCCCGGTGTGCCGCTGCGGCAACCGCGGCTGCCTGGAGACCTTCGCCGCGGCCCGCTACGTACTGCCGCTGCTCCAGTCCAGCCACGGCTCCGAGCTGACCATGGAACGGGTGGTGGAGCTGGCCCGCGAGGGCGATCCGGGCTGCCGCCGGGTGATCGCCGACGTCGGCCGCCACATCGGCAGCGGGGTCGCGAACCTGTGCAACCTGCTCAACCCCAGCAGGGTGGTGCTCGGCGGGGACCTCGCCGAGGCCGGCGAGCTGGTGCTCGGCCCGATCAGGGACTCGGTCTCGCGGTACGCCATCCCCAGCGCGGCGCGCCAGCTGTCGGTGGAGCCCGGCGCGCTGGGCAGCCGGGCGGAAGTGCTCGGCGCGCTGGCCCTCGTACTGAACGAAATGGGCGATTCGACCCTGCTCGGGGGAGCTGACGGACCCCTGCCCACGGCCGCCAAGTCGGCCACCCCTGCCTTCACTTAGATAACGAATGGCACCGTTGTCATCTCGTTAAGGATTTACTCCTTGACGCTGATGGGGCGGCCGAGTTGACTTCGAGCCACCTCGGCCGCAACGACGCGGCCTCGTCAGGGAGGTTTCGAAGATGAACACGCGTATGCGTCGTGCCGCCGTTGCCGTAGCCGCCACCGCCATGGCCGTGTCCCTCGCCGCCTGCGGCAGCGCCAAGGAGTCCGGCGACAAGGCCAAGGACTCCGGGGGCGGGAAGAAGGGGGACGAGCTCAAGATAGGGCTCCTCCTCCCGGAGAATCAGACGGCCCGCTACGAGAAGTTCGACAAGCCACTGATCGAGAAGAAGATCAGCGAGCTCACGAACGGCAAGGCCGAGGTCGTCTACGCCAACGCCAAGCAGGACGCGACCGTGCAGAACCAGCAGGTCGACACCATGATCACCAACAAGGTGGACGTCCTGATCGTCGACGCGGTGGACTCCAAGGCCATCGCGGGCGGCGTCAAGCGGGCCAAGGACGCGGGCATCCCGGTCGTCGCCTTCGACCGCCTCGCCGAGGGCCCCATCGACGCGTACACCTCCTTCGACAACGAAGAGGTCGGCCGGGTCCAGGGCAAGGCGCTCCTCGACGCCCTGGGCGCGAACGCCAAGGCGGGCCAGATCGTCATGATGAACGGCGCGATCACCGACCCGAACGCCAAGCTCTTCAAGCAGGGCGCCAAGTCCGTGCTCGAAGGCAAGGTGAACATCGGCAAGGAGTACGACACCAAGGAGTGGAAGCCGGAGAACGCCAACGCCAACATGGAGGCGGCGATCTCGGCCCTCGGCAAGGACAAGATCGTCGGCGTCTACTCCGCCAACGACGGCATGGCGGGCGGCATCATCACCGCCCTCAAGGCCGCGGGCCTCGCCAAGCTCCCGCCGGTCACCGGCCAGGACGCCGAACTCGCTGGCGTGCAGCGCATCGTGGCGGGCGAGCAGTTCATGAGCGTCTACAAGCCGTACGCCCCCGAGGCCGCGGCCGCCGCCGAGATGGCCGTCAAGCTGGCCAAGGGCGAGAAGCTCGACGCGATCGCCAAGTCCAAGGTCGACTCCCCGACCACCAAGGGCGTGCCGACCGTCCTCGTCCCGGTCGTCTCGCTGACCAAGGACAACATCAAGGACACCGTCCTCAAGGACGGCGTCTACACGATCGACGAGATCTGCACGGCCAAGTACAAGGCCGCCTGCGACGCGGCCGGCCTGAAGAAGTAGCCCCCTCCCGGGAGTGGAGTCCCCCTTTCCGTACGGGACTTGAGCCTCCCCCCGAAGCCTGTCCGACGCCCCGCCCCACCCCTGTTGGGACCCCGCTGCCGGGGCGGGGCGCCGGGCAGCACGCTTCTGTCCCCACCCGACTTCTGCACAACCTCCCGCCGGTCAGGCGGCGAAGGAGATGGTTCATGTGTCCGCTACGCCCGTGCTGGCGTTGCGCGGAGTCTCCAAGCGGTTCGGCGCCGTCCAGGCGCTCACCGACGTAGAGCTGGAGATCCACGCCGGTGAGGTCGTCGCCCTGGTCGGCGACAACGGCGCCGGAAAGTCCACGCTGGTCAAGACGATCGCCGGCGTGCACCCCATCGACGACGGCGCCATCGAGTGGCAGGGCCGCCGGGTCCAGATCAACAAGCCGCACGACGCCCAGAACCTCGGCATCGCGACCGTCTACCAGGACCTCGCGCTCTGCGACAACATCGACGTCGTCGGCAACCTCTTCCTCGGCCGGGAGCTGCGCAGGTACGGCGTCCTCGACGAGGTCGAGATGGAGCGCCGCTCCCGCGAGCTGCTGACCACGCTCTCCATCCGCATCCCCAGCGTCCGCATCCCGATCGCCTCGCTCTCCGGCGGCCAGCGCCAGACCGTGGCCATCGCCCGCTCGATGCTCGGCGAGCCGCGGCTCGTCATCCTCGACGAGCCGACCGCCGCCCTCGGCGTCGAACAGACCGCCCAGGTGCTCGACCTCGTCGAGCGGCTGCGCGAGCGCGGCCACGCCGTCATCCTCATCAGCCACAACATGGCCGACGTCAAGGCCGTCGCGGACCGCGTCGCCGTGCTGCGCCTCGGCCGCAACAACGGTGTCTTCGACGTGAAGACCACCTCGCAGGAAGAGATCATCTCCGCCATCACGGGCGCCACGGACAACGCCGTGACCCGCCGGGCGGCGCGCACCGCGGAGGTCCAGAAGTGAGCACCGAGAAGACCTCCCTCTCCAAGGCCGACGCCCCGGCCGCGACGGCGCCGGGCAACCCGGAGGCCGCGGCCGACGCGGTCACCGCCGTCGACCCCCGCCTCCTCGTGCGCGAGCAGGGCTTCGCCGGATACGTCACCGAGTTCAGGCGCAAGATGCGCGCGGGCGACCTGGGGTCCATACCCGTGGTCCTCGGCCTCGCCGTGATCTGGGCGATCTTCCAGTCCCTGAACTCGAACTTCCTCTCCGCCCAGAACCTCAACAACATCGCCGTCACCATGGTCGGCACCGGCATGATCGCCGTCGGCATCGTCTTCGTGCTGCTGCTCGGCGAGATCGACCTCTCGGTCGGCTCCGTGAGCGGCCTCTCGGGGGCCATCGTCGCCGTCGTGAGCGTCACCCACGGCATGTCGGAGTGGGTCGCCATCCTGGTGGCGATCGCCGCGGGCGCGGTCATCGGCGCGATCCACGGCTTCTTCTTCGCCCAGATCGGCGCCCCCGCCTTCGCCGTCACCCTCGCCGGGCTGCTCTTCTGGAACGGCCTCATGCTCCAGCTGCTCGGCGACACGGGCACCATCAACCTGGACTCCGAGGGCGTGGTCGCCAAGCTCACCACGTACTACTTCTCGGACGTCGCCGCCGCCTACGGGCTCGCCGCCGTCGCCGTGGCGGTCTTCTTCGCCTCCTCCTACCTCGACAGCCGCCGCCGCGAGGCCGCCAAGGTCCCCGCGCGCCCGCTGAGCGAGATCCTGCTCCGCACGGGAGTGCTCGCGGTCATCGCGTTCGTCGCCGCGTACGTGTTCAACCAGTACAAGGGCCTCCCGCTGGCCCTGGTGATCTTCCTCGCGGTGCTCGTCCTCACCGACTTCGTGCTGCGCCGCACCTCCTACGGGCGCAAGGTCTTCGCACTCGGCGGCAGCGTCGAGGCGTCCCGCCGCGCGGGCATCGACGTCACCATGATCCGGATCTCCGTCTACGCGATCTCCGGCACCTTCGCGGCGGTCGGCGGCATCTTCATCGCCTCCAAGATCGCCGCGGCCAACCAGGGCGCGGGCACCGGCGACCTGCTGATGAACGCCATCGCGGCGGCCGTCATCGGCGGCACCAGCCTCTTCGGCGGCCGCGGCCGCACCTGGAACGCGCTGCTCGGCGTGATGGTCATCGTGTCCATCCAGTACGGGCTGGCGCTGGAGGGCATCGCGACCCCCGTCCAGTACATGATCACCGGTGGGGTGCTGCTGGCCACCGTCGTGATCGACTCCGTCACCCGCAAGACCCAGAAGACCGCGGGCCGCGCCTGACGGCACCCCGGCCTCCTTCCGTGTGCCCGGCGCCACCCGGCGCCGGGCACACGCGCGCGCGGGGGCGTACGGCCGGGGCGCACGCGTGCGCGCCCGCGCACACTCGTGCGTTAGTACGCCTAATCGCGTGATGTATGACGCACCGCCCGATGACCGGCGCCGCGTGCGGAACATTAGACTCGACAGATCGGCCCGCTCGATCAGCTCAACGCAAGGAGGCACGGGTGGCTCTGCTGACCCGCATCAGGGGACCGCGCGACCTGGACCGGCTCACCCCCGAGCAGCTGGACCAGCTGGCGGCGGAGATCCGGGGCTTCCTGGTGGACGCCGTCTCCAAGACCGGCGGTCACCTGGGCCCCAATCTCGGCGTCGTCGAGCTGACCATCGCACTGCACCGGGTCTTCGACTCCCCGAAGGACAAGGTCCTCTGGGACACCGGCCACCAGAGCTACGTGCACAAGCTGCTCACCGGCCGTCAGGACTTCTCGAAGCTCAAGATGAAGGGCGGCCTCTCCGGCTACCCCTCGCAGGCCGAGTCCGAGCACGACGTCATCGAGAACAGCCACGCCTCCACGGTCCTCGGCTGGGCCGACGGCCTCGCCAAGGCCAACGAGGTCCTGAAGAAGGACGACCACGTCGTCGCCGTCATCGGCGACGGGGCCCTCACCGGCGGCATGGCCTGGGAGGCGCTGAACAACATCGCCGCCGCGAAGGACCGCCCGCTCGTCATCGTCGTCAACGACAACGAGCGCTCCTACGCGCCCACCATCGGCGGCCTCGCCAACCACCTCGCGACCCTGCGCACCACCGACGGGTACGAGCGGTTCCTCGCGCGCGGCAAGGACATCCTGGAGCGCACCCCCGTCGTCGGGAAGCCGCTCTACGAGACGCTGCACGGCGCGAAGAAGGGCCTCAAGGACTTCATCGCCCCGCAGGGCATGTTCGAGGACCTCGGCCTGAAGTACGTCGGCCCCATCGACGGCCACGACATCGAGGCCCTGGAGTCCGCGCTGACCCGCGCCAAGCGCTTCGGCGGCCCGGTCATCGTGCACTGCCTCACCGAGAAGGGCCGCGGCTACCAGCCCGCCCTCCAGGACGAGGCCGACCGCTTCCACGCCGTCGGCAAGATCCACCCCGACACCGGCCTGCCCATCGCCTCCTCCGGCCTCGACTGGACCTCCGTCTTCGGCGAGGAGATGGTCGAGCTCGGCCGCGAGCGCGCCGACATCGTGGCGATCACCGCCGCGATGCTCCAGCCGGTGGGCCTCGACAAGTTCGCCAAGGCGTTCCCCGAGCGGGTCTACGACGTCGGCATCGCCGAGCAGCACGGCGCGGTGTCGGCCGCCGGACTCGCCACGGGCGGGCTGCACCCCGTCTTCGCGGTGTACGCCACGTTCCTCAACCGCGCCTTCGACCAGGTCCTGATGGACGTCGCCCTGCACAAGTGCGGCGTCACCTTCGTCCTGGACCGCGCCGGGGTCACCGGCACGGACGGCGCCTCGCACAACGGCATGTGGGACATGTCGATCCTCCAGGTCGTCCCGACCCTGCGGATCGCCGCGCCGCGCGACGCCGACCAGGTGCGGGCGCAGCTGCGCGAGGCCGTCGCCGTGGACGACGCCCCGACCGTCGTGCGCTTCTCCAAGGGCGCGGTCGGCCCGGCCGTCAAGGCGGTCGGCAGGGCCGGCGGCATGGACGTGCTGCGCGAGGCGGGCGTCGAGGGCGGCGAGCGTCCCGACGTGCTGCTCGTCTCGGTCGGCGCGCTCGCCCCGATGTGCCTGGAGATCGCGGACCTGCTCGACGCGCAGGGCATCTCCACGACCGTCGTCGACCCGCGCTGGGTCAAGCCCGTCGACGAGGCGATGGCTCCGCTGGCGGAGCGGCACCGGGTCGTGGTGACCGTCGAGGACAACAGCCGCGTGGGCGGCGTCGGTTCGGCGATCGCGCAGGCTCTGCGGGACGCGGGGGTGGACGTGCCGCTGCGGGACTTCGGCATTCCGCCGCGGTTCCTCGACCACGCGTCGCGCGGCGAGGTCCTCGCGGAGATCGGGCTCACGGCGCCGGACATCGCCCGCCAGGTGACGGGGCTCGTCGCGAAGCTCGACGGCCGCTTCGAGAACGCGGCGTCGGCGGAGGCGGCCCGGGACTGAGGAGCACCGGCCCGCTGGGACTGAGGAGCACCGGCCCCCCGGGACTGAGGGGCGCCGACCCACGTCAATGCCCCGCTCGGCCCGCCCTGGAAGGGTGGTCCCGGCGGGGCATTCGCGTGAAATCACGCGTTCGGCCGTGCCGTCCCAGGGCACCCGTCTCGATCATGGCGTGAACCGATCGAGCTGGAGGTCCCCGGTGGGCGGCACACTCTTCCGTACGAAATCCATCGAGCAGTCCATCCGGGACACCGAAGAACCCGAGCACGCCCTCAAGAAGTCCCTCTCCGCCCTCGACCTCACGGTCTTCGGCGTGGGCGTCGTCATCGGCTCCGGGATCTTCGTCATCACGGGCACCGCGGCCAAGGACTACGCGGGTCCCGCCGTCACCCTCTCGTTCGTCGTCGCCGCGGTCGTCTGCGCGCTCGCCGCGCTCTGCTACGCCGAGTTCGCCTCGACCGTCCCGGTCGCGGGCTCCGCGTACACCTTCTCCTTCGCGACCCTCGGCGAGCTGCCCGCCTGGATCATCGGCTGGGACCTCGTCCTCGAACTGGCGCTCGGCTGCGCGGCCGTCTCCACCAGCTGGGCCGGGTACGTCCAGTCGCTCCTGGAGAGCTGGGGGATCCCGCTGCCCGAGGTGCTGCTCGGCCCGCCGGCCGACGGCGGCTTCGGCTTCAACATCGCCGCGTTCCTGCTCATCGCCGCCGTCACCGGCGTCATCGTCGTCGGCATGAAGCTCTCCGCCATGGTCACCTCGGTCGTCGTCGCGATCAAGGTGCTCGTGGTGCTCGTCGTGATCGCGGTCGGCGCGTTCTTCGTGAAGGGCGCCAACTACTCGCCGTTCGTGCCCGGGTCCAAGGAGACCGCGGGCGGTTCCGGCCTGGACTCCACCCTCCTGGAAGCGGTCTTCGGCTTCACGCCCGCGACCTTCGGAGTGATGGGCATCTTCGCCGCCGCGGCCGTCGTCTTCTTCGCGTACATCGGCTTCGACGTCGTCGCCACCGCCGCCGAGGAGACCCGGAACCCGCAGCGCGACGTGCCCATCGGCATCCTCGGCTCGCTCGGCATCTGCACCGTGCTCTACGTCGGCGTCGCGATCGTCGTCACCGGCATGCAGAAGTACTCCGAGCTGGACTCCGACGCCCCGCTCGCCGAGGCGTTCAAGGCCGTCGACCAGCCCTTCTGGGCGGGGCTCATCAGCTTCGGCGCGATCATCGGCCTCGTCACCGTCGTGATGATCCTGCTGCTCGGCCAGAGCCGGGTCTTCTTCGCGATGAGCCGCGACGGACTGCTGCCGCCGCTCTTCTGCCAGGTCCACCCCAAGTTCCGCACCCCCTACCGCTCGACGGTCGTCCTCGGCCTCGTCTCCGCGGTCATCGCGGGCTTCGTCCCGCTGGACGAGCTCGCCAAGCTCGTCAACATCGGCACCCTCTTCGCCTTCGTCGTCGTCGCGCTCGGCGTGAACATCCTGCGCCGCACCCGCCCCGACCTGCCCCGCTCGTTCCGCGCGCCGTGGGTGCCCGTGCTGCCGATCGCCTCGGTGGCCTGCTCGGTCTGGCTGATGCTCAACCTGTCGGTCGAGACGTGGCTGCGGTTCGGCGCGTGGATGCTGCTGGGCGTCGTCATCTACTTCGCGTACGGGCGCAGGCACAGCCGCGTCACGGCGGACTGACCGCCGCCGGGGGCTGCGGGGCCGGGGCTACGGGGCGCGCACGGTCCTGGGGCCCACGCACCGGGCGCCGTGCTCGGCCACCCGGCGGCGCAGCTCCCGGTCCGCGGTGACCACCACGCACGGTCCTTCGGCCCCCGCCGCCAGCTCCACGATCAGGTCGTCGCCGCTGCCGGGGGCCGCCGCCACCCGGACCCCGGGCACGGACTCCACGCCGCGCGCCCGCCCCTCGACCACCAGCACCACGTCGAGGGGCCCCGCGTGGGCCTCGATCCCCTCGTCGGCCACGGCCACGAGGCGGTCCCTGAGCCGCTCGGCCGCCCCGTGCCGGTCGCGCCACCAGCCGTCCGGTACGGATCCGACCACGTTCGCGCCGTCGACGATCAGCAGAGTTCGCACGGAAACGAGGGTGTCACGTCCGGCCGCGGCCGGTACGCTCCGCCCCATGATCGTCGACAACCGTCCGGCCCCGCCCCTGCTCGGTGACGAGCGCGAGACGCTGCGCGGCTTCCTGGACTTCCACCGGGCGACCCTCGCGATGAAGTGCGAGGGCCTGACCGACGAGCAGCTGCGCCGCCCGGCGTCGCCGCCCTCCACGCTCACCCTGCTCGGCCTCGTGCGGCACATGGCGGAGGTCGAGCGGACGTGGTTCCGCCGGGTCGTCGACGGACAGGACGTGCCGCTGGTGTGGTCCGACGAGATGGACTTCCAGGCGGCGTACGAGGCGGGGGACTGCACCCGCGACGAGGCGTTCGCCGCGTGGGAGGCGGAGGTCGCGCACGCGCGGCGCATCGAGGGGGCGGCGGCCTCGCTGGACGTGACGGCGTACCAGCCGCGGTGGGACGCGGAGGTGTCGCTGCGGCTGGTGATGAACCACATGATCCACGAGTACGCGCGGCACAACGGTCACGCGGACCTGCTGCGCGAGGCGCTGGACGGGACGGTCGGCGCGTAGCCCTCGCGCCGGGCGGGGTGGGGTGTGGCCCCGCGCAGCGGAACCCGCGCCCACCCGGGCCCGCAGGAACCCCCGCCCCCCGGCGGAGCCCTACTCCTCGCCCGGTGCCTTCGCCGTCGACAGCGCGATCCTGTTCCACGTGTTGATCGCGAACGTCAGCGCGAGCAGCTTCCCCAGCTCCTCCTCGTCGAAGTGCGCCGCCGCCCCCGCGTACACCTCCTGGGACACCCCGCCCCCGGCGACCAGCGTCACCGCCTCCGTGAGCGCCAGCGCGGCCCGCTCCTTCTCCGTGAAGAAGCCCTTCGCCTCCCGCCACACCGCGACCAGGTGCAGCCGCTCCTGGCTCTCGCCCGCCTTCGCCGCGTCCGTGGTGTGCATGTGCAGGCAGTACGCGCAGCCGTTGAGCTGCGAGGCGCGGATCTGGACCAGCTCGACCAGCGCGGGGTCGAGGCCGTCGCGGGCCGCCGCGTCCAGGGCGATGACCGCCTTGAACGCCTTCGGAGCGGTCTTCGCGAAGTCGATGCGGCGGGCTTCTTCGGTGTTCGTGTTCGTCGTCATGACCACTACGTTAAGGCGGTCAAAGACCTCGGCTAGGGTGCATTCCCATGGTGGAATCATGGGTCAATTCGGCGGAGCGCATCGGCAGCGACCTGCACCTGGAGCTCGCGGGCCCCGGCAGCCGCCGCGCCGCCCTCATCAGGGCGCTGCGCGACGCCGTACGGGACGGGCGCCTCGCCCCCGGCACCCGGCTGCCGCCGTACCGCTCCCTCGCCGCCGACCTCGGCGTCGCCCGCAACACCGTCGCCGACGCCTACGCGGAACTGGTCGCCGAGGGCTGGCTGACCGCGCGCCAGGGCTCGGGCACCCGCGTCGCCGAGCGCGCCGCGCCCGTACGCCCCGCGCGCGTGCCCAAGAAGGCCCCGACGCGCCCCGCGCGCCCCGCGCACAACCTCCTCCAGGGCCAGCCCGACGCCGCCTCCTTCCCGCGCTCCGCCTGGCTCGCCGCCTCCCGCCGCGCGCTGAACGCCGCGCCCAACGAGGCCTTCGGGCCCGGCGATCCGCAGGGCCGCCGGGAGCTGCGCGAGGCGCTCGCCGAATACCTGGCCCGCGTCAGGGGCGTGCGCACGGCCCCCGAGCGGATCGTGGTCTGCTCGGGCTTCGCCCACGCCCTGCGGCTCCTCTTCGGCGGCGGCGTCCTGCGCGGGCCGCTCGCCGTCGAGTCGTACGGCCTGCCCTTCCACCGCTCCCTGCTGGCCGCCGAGTCCGTCCGTACGGTGCCGCTCACCGTCGACGAACAGGGCGCCGACACCGGGGAGTTGGCGGGGCTCAAGGGCGTACGGGGCGTACTGCTCACCCCCGCCCACCAGTTCCCCACCGGCGGCCCGCTGCGCCCCGGCCGCAGGGCGGCGGCCGTCGACTGGGCCCGTACGAAGGGCGGGGTGATCCTGGAGGACGACTACGACGGGGAGTTCCGCTACGACCGCGAACCGGTGGGCGCCGTACAGGGGTTGGACCCCGAACGGGTGGTCTACCTCGGCTCGGTCAGCAAGAGCCTGTCACCGGCCGTCCGGCTGGGCTGGATGGTGCTGCCCGAGCACCTGGTGGAGCCCGTCCTCGCGGCGAAGGGCGAGCGGGAGGCGTGGGCGAGCGTCCTGGACCAGCTGGCGCTCGCGGAGTTCGTCGCGGGCGGGCAGTACGACCGGCACGTGCGCCGGATGCGCCAGCGCTACCGGGCCCGCCGCGACCGGCTCGTGGCCGAGCTCGCCGCCCGCGCGCCGCACGTCACCGCGACGGGCATCGCGGCGGGCCTGCACGCCGTGCTGCGGCTGCCGCCCGGCACCGAGCGCTCGGCCGTGAAGGCGGCGGCCTGGCGCGGCGTCGCGGTGGAGGGCCTGGCGGACTACCGCCACCCGGACGCGGTGCGGGGCCCCGCCCCGGACGGACTGGTGGTCGGGTACGCGACGCCCCCCGAGCACGGCTACGCGGCGGCCCTCGACGCACTGTGCGACGCGCTCCCGGAGGCGTGAGGGGCGGGTGGCGAGCCCGCCCGGGGTTCGTGGGCGCGTGCGGGCCGGTGCCCCACCCGCCGCACACGAAGGGGCCCGGTGCGCGCCGGACAGGCGGTGCGCACCGGGCCCCGGCCCGTAGAGCGACGAGCGCTACGCGGGCACGCTCGCCACGCCCGGAGCCAGGAACGGCTTGCCGTTCACCCGCTCAGAGACGCCCTCACGGTCCAGGTACGGCGTGATGCCGCCCAGGTGGAAGGGCCAGCCCGCGCCCGTGATCAGGCAGAGGTCGATGTCCTGCGCCTCGGCGACGACACCCTCCTGGAGCATGAGCCCGATCTCCTGCGCGACGGCGTCGAGCACGCGCGCCCGCACCTGCTCCTCCGTCAGCACCGAGTCGCCCTGCTTCAGCAGCGCGGCGACCTCCGGGTCGAGGACCGGCGCACCCGTGTCGTACGTGTAGAAGCCCCGCTTGCCCGCCTCGACGACGGCCTTGAGGTTCGGGGACACGGTGAAGCGCTCCGGGAAGGCGCGGTTCAGCGTCTCGGACACGTGCAGGCCGATCGCCGGGCCGACCAGCTCCAGCAGGACCAGCGGCGACATCGGCAGGCCCAGCGGCTCGACGGCCTTCTCGGCGGTCTCGACCGGCGTGCCCTCGTCGATGACGTTCTGGATCTCGCCCATGAAGCGGGTGAGGATGCGGTTCACCACGAACGCCGGGGCGTCCTTGCAGAGCACCGCGGTCTTCTTCAGCTTCTTCGCGACGCCGAAGGCCGTCGCGAGCGAGGCCTCGTCCGTCTGCTCGCCGCGCACGATCTCCAGCAGCGGCAGGATCGCGACCGGGTTGAAGAAGTGGAAGCCCACGACCCGCTCGGGGTGCTTGAGCCCCGACGCCATCTCGGTGACCGACAGCGAGGAGGTGTTCGTGGCGAGGATCGCGTGCGCCGGGGCGACCGCCTCGACCTCGGCGAACACCCGCTGCTTGACGCCCATCTCCTCGAACACGGCCTCGATGACGAAGTCCGCGTCGCCGAAGCCCTCGGCCTTGTCCAGGACGCCGGTCACCAGGCCCTTGAGGCGGTTGGCCTTGTCCTGGTTGATGCGGCCCTTGCCGAGCAGCTTCTCGATCTCGGCGTGGACGTAGCCGACGCCCTTGTCGATGCGCTCCTGGTCGATGTCGGTGAGGACCACCGGCACCTCCAGGCGGCGCAGGAAGAGCAGCGCCAGCTGCGAGGCCATCAGGCCCGCGCCGACGACGCCGACCTTGGTGACCGGGCGCGCCAGCGACTTGTCCGGCGCGCCGGCCGGGCGCTTGGCGCGCTTCTGCACCAGGTTGAAGGCGTAGATGCCGGAGCGCAGCTCGCCGCCCATGATGAGGTCCGCGAGCGCGGTGTCCTCGGCGTCGAAGCCCTGCTGGAGGTCGCCGTCCTTGGCGGCGGCGATGATCTCCAGGGCGCGGTAGGCGGCCGGGGCCGCGCCGTGCACCTTGGAGTCGGCGATCGCCCGGCCGCGCGCCACGGCGGCGTCCCACGCCTCGCCGCGGTCGATCTCGGGGCGCACGACCTCGGTCTCGCCCTTCAGGACCTCGGCGGTCCACACGAGCGAGCGCTCCAGGAAGTCCGCGCCCTCGAAGATCGCGTCGGCGATCCCGAGCTCGAAGACCTGCTTGCCCTTGAGCTGACGGTTCTGGTTCAGGGAGTTCTCGACAATGACCGAAACCGCTCGGTCGGCGCCGATCAGGTTCGGCAGCAGCGCGCAGCCGCCCCAGCCCGGGACGAGCCCGAGGAAGACCTCGGGGAGCGAGAACGCCGGGATGGCCTTCGAGACGGTGCGGTACGTGCAGTGCAGCCCGACCTCGACGCCGCCGCCCATCGCGGCGCCGTTGTAGTACGCGAAGGTCGGCACGGCCAGGCCCGCGAGACGCTTGAAGACGTCGTGGCCGCCCTTGCCGATGGCCAGCGCGTCCTCGTGCCGCTTCAGCAGCTCGACGCCCTTGAGGTCGGCGCCGACGGCGAAGATGAACGGCTTGCCGGTGAGGCCGACGCCGACGACGGAGCCGTCCGCGGCCTCCTTCTCGACCTGGTCGATCGCGGCGTTCAGGTTCGCCAGCGACTGCGGCCCGAAGGTGGTCGGCTTGGTGTGGTCCAGGCCGTTGTCCAGCGTGATGAGCGCGAAGCGCCCGGCGCCGTACGGCAGGTCGAGGTGGCGCACGTGCGCCTGGGTCACGACCTCGTCCGGGAACAGCTCGGCCGCACCCTTCAACAGCTCGGCGGTGGTGCTCACTTGCCCTCCCAGTGGGGGTTCTCCCAGATGACCGATGCGCCCATGCCGAAGCCGACGCACATGGTCGTCAGGCCGTAGCGGACGTGCGGCTGCTCCTCGAACTGCCGCGCCAGCTGCGTCATGAGACGCACGCCGGAGGATGCCAGCGGGTGGCCGAAGGCGATGGCGCCGCCGTACTGGTTGACGCGCGCGTCGTCGTCGGCGATGCCGTAGTGGTCCAGCAGCGAGAGGACCTGGACGGCGAAGGCCTCGTTGACCTCGAAGAGCCCGATGTCACCGATGGTGAGACCGGCCTTCTTGAGCGCCTTCTCGGTGGCCGGGATCGGCCCGTAGCCCATGACCTCGGGCTCGACGCCGACGTACGCGTAGGAGACCAGCCGCATCTTGACGGACAGGCCCTGCTCGCGGGCGAAGTCCTCGGAGGCCAGCAGCGAGGCCGTGGCACCGTCGTTGAGGCCGGCCGCGTTGCCCGCGGTGACGTTCCCGTGCACCCGGAACGGCGTCTTCAGGCCCGCCAGGTTCTCCAGGGTGGTACCCGGGCGCATCGGCTCGTCGGCCGTGACCAGGCCCCAGCCGGTCTCGCCGACGTCGGGGTTGGTGCGGCGCACCGAGATCGGCACCAGGTCCTGCTGGATCTTGCCGTCGGCGTACGCCTTGGCGGCCTTCTCCTGCGAGCGCACGGCGTACTCGTCGGCGCGCAGCTTGGTGATGTGCGGGTAGCGGTCGTGCAGGTTCTCCGCGGTCATGCCCATGAACAGCGCGGACTCGTCGACCAGCTTCTCGCTGACGAAGCGCGGGTTCGGGTCGACGCCCTCGCCCATCGGGTGGCGGCCCATGTGCTCGACACCGCCGGCGAGGGCGGCGTCGTACGCGCCGAAGGCGATGGAACCGGCGACGCTGGTGACGGCGGTCATCGCGCCGGCGCACATCCGGTCGATGGAGTAGCCCGGCACGGACTGCGGCAGCCCGGCGAGGATGCCCGCGGTGCGGCCCAGCGTCAGCCCCTGGTCACCGATCTGCGTGGTGGCCGCGATGGCGACCTCGTCGATCCGCGCGGGGTCGAGCGCCGGGTTGCGGCGCAGCAGCTCCCGGACGGCCTTCACGACGAGGTCGTCGGCGCGGGTCTCGTGGTAGATGCCCTTCGGGCCCGCCTTGCCGAACGGGGTGCGGACGCCGTCGACGAAGACGACGTCCCTGACGGTACGAGGCACGATGGCTCTCCTCCAGGGTGCGGGGTGGCACTGCTGCGGGCACACGCCTAAGCGCGCGCTCTGCCCCCACACTACTCGCGGGTAACCAACATGCCCACCCCGCGCGGCGAACGTCACATTCGGGGAGCCGCGGGCTCGCCGGGGCGTCCGGCGCCGACGCCCCGCGCGGCGGCCCGCAGGCCCGCGCTACGCCCCCGGCGCCAGCGCCCCCGCCAGCAGCGGCGCCACCAGCTCGACCTGCCAGGGGCGCGCCCCGTACCCCTCCAGGCGCGCGGCCACCGCCTCGGTGGAGCGGTCCGCGGGAGGCTCCCAGCACACCCGCCGCACCGTGTCCGGCGTGATCAGGTTCTCCTGCGGCAGGTGCAGCTCGTCGGCGAGCGCGGAGACCGCCGCGCGGGCCGCGGAGAGGCGGGCGGCCGCCTCCGGGTCCTTGTCGGCCCAGGCGCGCGGCGGGGGCGGGCCCGCGACCTGCTGGCCGGGCTGGGGGAGCTCCGCGTCGGGGAGGGCCTTCGCCCGGTCCACAGCCGCCTGCCACTGCTCCAGCTGGCGCCGCCCCATGCGGTGGCCGAAGCCGGGCAGTGCCGTCAGGGCGTGGACGTTCGCCGGGACGGCCAGCGCCGCCTCCACGATCGCCGCGTCGCCCAGCACCTTCCCCGGCGAAACGTCACGCCGCTGAGCCGCCTTGTCGCGGGCGTTCCACAGCTCCCGTACGACCGCCATCTGACGGCGCCGCCTGACCTTGTGCATTCCGGACGTCCTGCGCCAGGGGTCCTTGCGGGGCGGCGCGGGCGGGGCGGTGGCGATCGCGTCGAACTCCTGGCGGGCCCACTCCAGCTTGCCCTGGCGGTCCAGCTCCTTCTCCAGGGCGTTGCGGAGGTCGACCAGGAGTTCGACGTCCAGGGCCGCGTAGCGGAGCCAGGGCTCGGGGAGGGGACGGGTCGACCAGTCGACGGCCGAGTGGCCCTTCTCCAGGGCGTAGCCGAGGACGCTCTCCACCATCGCGCCGAGCCCGACGCGCGGGAAGCCCGCGAGGCGGCCCGCCAGCTCGGTGTCGAAGAGGGAGCTCGGCCGCATGCCTATTTCGCGCAGACAGGGCAGGTCCTGCGTCGCGGCGTGCAGGATCCATTCCGTACCGGAGAGCGCGTCGCCGAGCGAGGAGAGGTCGGGGCAGCCGACGGGGTCGACGAGCGCCGAGCCCGCGCCCTCGCGGCGCAGCTGCACGAGGTACGCCTTCTGGCCGTACCGGTAGCCGGACGCGCGCTCCGCGTCGACGGCCACCGGGCCCGTGCCGCGCGCGAAGGCGGCGACGACGGGGGCGAGCGCTTCGGGCGTGTCGACCACGGGAGGGATGCCCTCGCGCGGTTCCAGCAAGGGGATCGGCAGCCCATTGGCCGAGGTGCCGTGGTCGTCCGGGGGAGCGCCCCCGGTGGTTCGCAGTGCTGGTTCGGCTGCGGTCTCTTGGGCGTCGGTCACCTGTCAAGGGTATCTGTGTATGCACGGCGTCCGTCGACGGAACGTTCCGTCGACGGACGCCGCATGAATGTAAATCGGTCAGTGGATGATGCCCGTGCGGAGCGCCACCGCGACCATCCCGGCGCGGTCGCCCGTGCCGAGCTTGCGGGCGATGCGGGCGAGGTGGCTCTTGACCGTGAGGGCCGAGAGTCCCATCGAGACGCCGATGGCCTTGTTCGACTGGCCCTCCGCGACCAGTCGCAGCACCTCGACCTCGCGCCCCGACAGCTCGCGGTAGCCGCCCGGGTGGCTCGGGGAACCCGGAGGGCGGCGGTGCATGCGGGCGGCGGCGGAGCCGATGGGCGCCGCGCCGGGGCGCGTGGGGTGGCCGATATTCGTACGCGTACCAGTGACGACGTAGCCCTTCACGCCGCCCGCGAGGGCGTTGCGCACGGCGCCGATGTCGTCCGCCGCGGACAGGGCGAGGCCGTTGGGCCAGCCCGCGGCTCGGGTCTCGGACAGCAGGGTCAGCCCGGAACCGTCGGGCAGGTGGACGTCGGCAACGCAGATGTCGCGCGGGTTGCCGACGCGGGGGCGTGCCTCCGCGATGGACGACGCCTCGATGACGTCCCGGACTCCGAGCGCCCACAGGTGGCGCGTGACGGTGGAACGGACGCGTGGGTCGGCCACGACGACCATGGCCGTCGGCTTGTTCGGGCGGTAGGCGACCAGGCTTGCGGGCTGCTCAAGAAGAACGGACACCAGGCCTCCTGAGGAAGGTTCTGAACACCGGGGCGGTCCGGCTCGGGGAAGGAATCCGGATCGCACCGTGCGATTGCGGTCATTGACCTCTTCGGCACCAAACCCTCCCGCCTTTAGAGAAAGATCACGATTTGGTGAGTGGAAATTAGGGCGAATAGGACAAGTGATCGGAGAAGGGGTCAGAAAATGCGCACAAGTGGCCGCGAAGCGCATAGCGACGGTCGTGAAGCGCGCGTCGGCGGCCGCATGAGCTGCGACCGCCGACGGGGGTGAGTGGAGGGAAGAAGGAAGCGTGAGCGGGGTGAGGAGGTACTAGAGGTACTAGGGGAGCTGGTGCGGGCCCCTGCGCTGCGGGAGCGTCACCACGGGCGCGTCCACCGGACTCGACGGCGGCAGCCCCGCGATCTGGCACAGCAGGTCGCACCAGGCCGTCAGGTGCGCCGCCGCGTCCGGCACCCCGCCGCGCCCTTCGCGCGGCGTCCAGGACGCCCTGATCTCGATCTGGGTCGCGGGCCTGCGCGCCGAGAGCCCGCCGAAGTAGTGCGAGCTCGCCCGGGTCACCGTGCCGCTCGCCTCGCCGTAACTGAGGCCCCGCGCGTCCAGCGCGCCCGTCAGCCACGACCAGGACACCTCGGGCAGGAGCGGGTCGTTCGCCATCTCCGGCTCCAGTTCCGCCCGCACCAGGGTCACCAGCCGGAAGGTGCCCTGCCACGCGTCGTGGCCCGCCGGGTCGTGCAGCAGGACGAGGCGGCCGTCGGCCAGGTCCTCGTCGCCGTCCACGACCGCGGCCTCCAGCGCGTACGCGTGCGGCGCCAGGCGCTGTGGCGGGCGGGTCGGATCCACCTCCACCTCCGGCCGCAGCCGGGCGGCGCCCAGCGCGTCGACCGCCTTGAGGAAAGCGGGGGGCGCCGACGCGCCGTTCGGATGATCGGAGAACTGTCCCTGAGCCGGAGCCATGCGGGGAAGAGTAGGCGGAACGAGGGCCCGGCGCAGGGAGAGACACCCTGGCCGGGGCCGCCACTTTCGGAGTACGTGCGAAGATTCCGGTGTGAGTGCCAACGAGGGCCCCGGGGGCCGCCAGCAGAGCCAGACGTACGACTCGCCGTTCATGAAGGCGTGCAGGCGTGAGGAGGTGCCGCACACCCCGGTGTGGTTCATGCGGCAGGCGGGGCGCTCGCTCCCCGAGTACCGCAAGGTGCGCGAGGGCACGGCCATGCTGGAGTCCTGCATGCTCCCCGAGCTGGTCACCGAGATCACGCTCCAGCCGGTGCGGCGCCACCACGTCGACGCGGCCATCTACTTCAGCGACATCGTGGTGCCCCTCAAGGCCATCGGCGTCGACCTGGACATCAAGCCCGGCATCGGGCCCGTCGTCGAGAACCCGATCCGCACCCGCGCCGACCTCGCGCAGCTGCGCGACCTGACGCCCGACGACGTCTCCTACGTCACCGAGGCCATCGGCATGCTGACCGCCGAGCTGGGGTCGACCCCGCTCATCGGGTTCGCCGGTGCGCCCTTCACCCTCGCGAGCTACCTCGTCGAGGGCGGTCCGAGCCGCAACCACGAGCACACCAAGGCGCTGATGTACGGCGACCCGCAGCTCTGGGCCGACCTGCTCGACCGCCTCGCCGAGATCACCGCCGCCTTCCTGAAGGTGCAGATCGAGGCGGGGGCGTCCGCCGTGCAGCTCTTCGACTCGTGGGTGGGCGCCCTGGCCCCCGCCGACTACCGCCGCTCGGTGATGCCCGCGTCCACGAAGGTGTTCGACGCGGTGGCGGAGTACGGCGTGCCGCGCATCCACTTCGGCGTCGGCACCGGCGAGCTGCTGGGCCTCATGGGCGAGGCGGGCGCGGACGTCGTCGGCGTCGACTGGCGCGTGCCGCTGGACGAGGCCGCCCGCCGCGTCGGCCCCGGCAAGGCGCTCCAGGGCAACCTCGACCCGGCCGTCCTCTTCTCGTCGCGCGAGGCCGTCGAGACGAAGACCCGCGAGGTGCTGGACGCGGCCGCGGGCCTGGAGGGCCACGTCTTCAACCTCGGCCACGGCGTGCTGCCGACCACCGACCCGGACGCCCTGACGCGCCTGGTCGAGTACGTCCACACGCAGACCGCGCGCTGATTTCGCGACGAACGCACGGCCCCGCTCCCCGCCCGGGGAGCGGGGCCGTCCCGTACCCGGCACCAGGCCGTCAGTACCCCGCCTTCGCGACCGCCGCCGTCGCCTTGCGGGCCGCGACCAGGACCGGGTCCCACACCGGGGAGAACGGCGGGGCGTACCCCAGGTCGAGCGCCGTCATCTGCTCCACCGTCATCCGCGCCGTGAGCGCCACCGCCGCCACGTCCACGCGCTTGCCCGCGCCCTCCCGGCCCACGATCTGCACCCCGAGCAGCCGGCCCGTGCGGCGCTCGGCGAGCATCTTCACCGTCATCGGGGCCGCGCCCGGGTAGTAGCCCGCGCGGCTCGTCGACTCGATCGTCGCCGTCACGTACCGCAGGCCCACCGCCCGCGCGTCCTTCTCGCGCAGGCCCGTGCGCGCGATCTCCAGGTCGCAGACCTTGCTGACGGCCGTGCCCACCACGCCGGGGAACGTCGCGTAGCCGCCGCCCACGCCCGAGCCGATGACCTGGCCGTGCTTGTTGGCGTGCGTGCCCAGCGGGACGTGCCGCAGCGTGCCCGACACCAGGTCGAGCACCTCCACGCAGTCGCCGCCCGCCCAGACGTTCTCGTGGCCCCGCACCCGCATCGCCAGGTCCGTGAGCAGGCCGCCGGACGCGCCGAGCGGCAGCCCCGCCCCGCGGGCCAGCTCCGTCTCCGGGGTGACGCCGATGCCCAGCACCACCACGTCGGCCGGATAGGTCCCGTCCTCGGTGGCCACCGCGCTCACCCGGCCGTCCTCACCGGTCAGGACCTTGGTGACCTCGGCCCCGCCGACCGTGGTGACGCCCATCCCGTTCATCGCCCCGTGCACCAGCGCGCCCATGTCGGGGTCGAGCGTGGACATCGGCTGTTCGCCCCGGTTGAGCACCGTCACCCCGAAGCCCCGGTTCACCAGCGCCTCGGCCATCTCGACGCCGATGTACCCCGCGCCGACCACCACCGCCCTGCGCCCCCGCGCCGCGTCGAGGGACGCGATCAGCGCCTCGCCGTCGGCCAGGTTCTGCACCCCGTGCACGCCCGGCGCGTCGATCCCGGGCAGCGGCGGGCGCACGGGACGCGCGCCGGTCGCGATCACCAGCTTGTCGTAGCCGGTCCAGCCCTCGTCCCCCGACTCCAGGTCGCGGGCGCGCACCCGCTGGCGTGCCGTGTCCAGCTCCAGGACCTCGGTGCGCGTCCTGAGGTCGATGGCGCGGGCGCGGTGCTCGTCGGGCGTACGGGCGATCAGCTCGTCGCGCCCCGCGACGTCGCCGCCGACCCAGTACGGGATGCCGCAGGCGGAGTACGAGGTGAAGCGCGAGCGCTCGAAGGCGACGATCTCCAGCTCGTCGGGGCCCTTCAGCCTGCGGGCCTGCGACGCGGCGGACATGCCCGCCGCGTCGCCGCCGATGACGACCAGTCGTTCCTTTGTTCCAGCCATGCCGCCACGCTAGGCGAATCAGCCCCGGTCCGGGCGCCCTTCGCCCTCGCCCCCACCGCTCTCGTCGCCGCCGTCACCGCCCTCGTGGGAGCCCGGGAACGGGGGGAACGCGGGAGGCGCGGAGACGAACGGCTCGGGCGTACGGCGCGGCAGCCGCGGCCTGACCAGCCACCGCCACACCGCGTACAGCGCCGCGAGCGCCGCCAGGAACGGCGCGGCCGCCGCCAGGACCACCACGATCCACCGCAGCGCCGTCACGAACGCGCCCCAGCCGCCCGCGAGCGCGTCCAGGAACCCGGGTCCGTCGTCGTCCCCGCCCTTCCCCTCCCGCTCGCTCTCCGACAGCTCCAGCGTGATCGTCGAGAACGTCGTCCGGTCCTTCAACGACGCCTGCTGGGCCAGCAGCGACTCCAGCGCGGCCTCGCGCGAGGACAGCTCGCCCTCCAGCTGGACCACGTCCGCGATCCGCACCGCCCTGGCCATCAGCGCCCGCACCCGCGCCACGCTGGCCCGCTGGGTGGCGATCCGGCTCTCCACGTCCACGACCTGGCTGGTCACGTCCGTGGCGTTGGACGAGCGGGAGACCAGCCTGCCCGCGCCCGCCAGCTCGGCGAGCACCGCGTCGTACCGCTCCTGCGGCACCCGCAGCACCAGCGTCGAGCGCACCGCGCCCTCCGCGCCCCCCTCCTCGGCGCGGTCGGTGTTCTCGCTGCCGACGTGGCCGCCCGCGCGCTCGACCGCCGCACGGGCCGCCGCCAGCGCCTTCGTGGTGCTCTTCACCTGAAGGGAGACGGTGGCCGTACGGACGATGTGCGTGCCCTTGGGCAGCGGCACCCGCTTGGCGTCCTTCGCGCCGCCCTTCCCGGACGGGGCCTTGGCGTCGGCCTCCGCGCCCGGCTCCGCGTAGCCGGGACCGGCCTCCCTGCCCGCCCCGGCGGACTTGGCGTTGGCGCCGGAGTCGGACGACGCGCCGCACCCCGCGAGGGCAAGCGTGGACGCGAGCAGGACGGTCGCAACTGCCTTGCCTTTGTGCATGAGTCGGCCCCCGATGGTGGGTCGTTCGATGGTGCCGGTTTGACGAACGGGGTACGGGGGCGGGTTGCCGTTCCCCGGTTCCGAAGAGGACCCGAAGCGGTCACGGTCGGGACTCGGCGCGGGATTTGAGAGAGTGGAGACATGAACGCGCACACACGTACGGAGCACGTCGTCGTCATCGGCGGCGGAATCGCCGGACTCGCCGCCGCGCACCGGCTGGTGACGGCCGGCGCGCGCGTGACGCTCCTGGAGGCCACCGACCGGCTCGGCGGCAAGCTGCACGCGGGCGAGATCGCGGGCGCCCCCGTCGACCTCGGCGCCGAGTCGATGCTGGCCCGCCGCCCCGAGGCGGTCGGCCTGGCCCGCGCCGTCGGCATCGGCGACGCGCTCCAGCCGCCCGCCACCGCGTCCGCCGCCCTGTGGAACAGGGGCCGCCTCACGCCCATGCCCAAGGGCCACGTGATGGGCGTCCCCGGCGACCCGGCCGCCCTCGGCGACGTGCTCTCGCCCGATGCCCTGCGCCGCATCGCCGACGAGCCGGGCCTCGCGCCCACCGACGTCGGCGACGACGTCGCCCTCGGCGAGTACGTCGCCTCCCGCATGGGCCGCGAGGTCGTCGACCGCCTCGTCGAGCCCCTGCTCGGCGGCGTCTACGCGGGCGACGTCTACCGCACCTCGATGCGCTCCGCGGTCCCCGCGCTCTACGAGGCCGTACGCGCCCACGGCACCCTCTCCGGGGCCGTCGCCGCCATCCAGAGCCGCACCCCCGCCGCGGGCGGCCCCGTCTTCGCGGGCATCGAGGGCGGCATCGGCACCCTCCCGGGGGCCGTGGCCCGCGCCGTACGCGCCGACGGCGGCGAGATCCTCACCGGGACGCCCGTCCTGGGCCTGGCCCGCACCGCCACCGGCTGGGAGGTCCGCACCGACAGCCGCACCGTCGCCGCCGACGCGGTCGTCCTCGCCACCCCCGCCCGGTCGGCCTCCGCGCTGCTCGCCGCCGAGTCCCCGGCGGCGGCCGCCGAGCTGTCCTCGGTGGAGTACGCGTCGATGACCCTGGTCACCATGGCCTTCCGGCGCGCCGACCTGGCCGGCACGCCCCTGCTGGACGGCGGCTCGGGCTTCCTCGTGCCGCCCGTCGACGGCCGCACCATCAAGGCGTCCACGTTCTCCACCCGCAAGTGGGGCTGGGTCGACAGGTCGGCCCCCGACCTCTTCGTGCTGCGCACCTCGCTGGGGCGCTACGGCGAGGACGAGCACCTGCACCGCGAGGACGCCGACCTGGTCGCCGTCTCCCTCGCGGACCTCGGCGCCGCCACCGGCCTCGCCGCGAAGCCCGTGGCGACCGAGGTGACCCGCTGGATCGGCGGCCTGCCGCAGTACCCGGTGGGCCACGGGGCCCGCGTCGCCCGCGTCAGGGAAGCCATCGCCAAGCTGCCGGGACTGCGGGTCTGCGGGGCCGCGTACGACGGCGTCGGCATCCCCGCCTGCGTCGCGAGCGCGACCCGCGCGGCCGACGAGATCATCGCCACGTCGACCCTGGTGCAGGGCACCCAGAACGACACGGGACAATAGCCGTATGACTGCACCGGAAAAGATCCCCAACGCGGGGAAGAAGGCGAAGGACCTCAACGAGGTCATTCGCTACACCCTGTGGTCCGTCTTCAAGCTGAAGGACGTTCTCCCCGAGAACCGTTCCGGCTTCGCCGACGAGGTCCAGGAGCTTTTCGACCAGCTCGCCGCCAAGGACATCACCGTCCGCGGCACCTACGACCTGTCCGGGCTGCGCGCCGACGCGGACGTCATGATCTGGTGGCACGCCGAGACCAGTGACGAGCTGCAGACCGCGTACAACCTGTTCCGCCGCACCAAGCTGGGCCGCGCCCTGGAGCCGGTGTGGTCGAACATGGCGCTGCACCGGCCCGCCGAGTTCAACAAGTCGCACATCCCGGCGTTCCTCGCCGACGAGACCCCCCGCGACTACGTCTCGGTCTACCCCTTCGTACGCTCCTACGACTGGTACCTGCTGCCGGACGAGGACCGTCGCCGCATGCTCGCCGACCACGGCAAGATGGCCCGCGGCTACCCCGACGTCCGCGCCAACACCGTCGCCTCGTTCTCGCTGGGCGACTACGAGTGGCTGCTGGCGTTCGAGGCCGACGAGCTGTACCGGATCGTCGACCTCATGCGCCACCTGCGCGCCTCCGAGGCCCGCATGCACGTCCGCGAGGAGGTGCCCTTCTACACCGGGCGCCGCAAGTCGCTGGCAGACCTGGTGGCCGGGCTCGCGTAACAGCCGCTACGCGAATCCGGCCACCCACAACCCGGAAGATCAGACGACGGGCACGCGCTCAGGCAATGCGGCCCGCCGGTCCAGCGACACCGGGTTCGGCTCCGGGTGCGGCGCGCACGACGCGCGCCGCACCGGCGTCCGCCCCGTCAGCAGGTAGTCCTCCAGATGCTTGTTGACACAGGCGTTGCTGCCGCCGCCGATGCCGTGCGTACCGGCGTCCCGCTCCGTGACCAGCACCGAGCCCGGCAGCCTCTTCTGCAACTCCAGCGCCCCCTGGTACGGGGTCGCCGCGTCCCGCTCCGCCGCCAGGATCAGCGTCGGCGGCAGCGCCCCCTTCGCGACCCTGACGTCGACCGGCTCCTGCCGGGGCTCCGACCAGTAGGCGCACGGCAGGTTCATCCAGGCGTTGTCCCACGTCTCGAACGGCGCGACCTGCGCGATCTGCGTGTTGTCGCGGTCCCAGACCTTCCAGTCCGTCGGCCACGGCGCGTCGTTGCACTGCACCGCCGTGTAGACCGCGTTGCCGTTCTCGTCGTCCCACGCCGCCTCGGGGTGCGGCGCCGCCTGCGAGATCAGCGGCCGCGGGTTCCCCTTCAGGTACTCGCTCAGCGCCGTCGCCCGCATCGCCCAGTAGTCGTCGTAGTACCCCGCCCGCAGGAACGCCGCCTGGAGCTGCGCGGGACCCACCTTGCCGCCCGCCGGCTCGTGCGCGAGGCGCGCCCGCACCCGCTCGTAGCTGTCCCCGACCTCGTCGGCCGTCGTGCCCAGGTGGTAGACGTCGTCGTGCTTGGCGACCCAGGTCCTGAAGTCCTCCCAGCGGCTCTCGAACGCCAGCGACTGGTCGAGGTTGCTGCGGTACCAGATCTGCCGCGGATCGGGGTTGACCGCCGAGTCGAAGACCATGCGCCGCACGTGCGAGGGGAACATCGACGCGTACAGCGCCCCGAAGTACGTCCCGTAGGACGCGCCCATGAACGTCAGCTTCCGCTCCCCGAGCGCCGCCCGCAGCACCTCCAGGTCCCGGGCGTTGTTCAGCGAGGTGTAGTGCCGCAGCCGCTCCCCGCCGTTCCTGGCGCAGCCCCGCGCGTACGCCTTCGCCTGCGCGATGCGCTCCATCTTGTACGACTCGGAGGGGTGCACCGGGGACTGCGTGGGCGCCTTGGCGAAGTCGGCCGGGTCCTGGCAGGACAGCGGGGCCGAGCGGCCGACGCCGCGCGGCGCGTACCCCACGACGTCGTACGCCTGCGCGATCCCCTTCCACTCGGCGAGCTCCGCGACGAACGGGAACGCCATCGAGGAGGCGCCGGGGCCGCCCGGGTTGTAGACGAACGCGCCCTGCCGCTCCTCGGGCGCGCCGCCCGCCCGCACCCGGCTCACCGTCAGGTCGATCTGCTTGCCGCCGGGGTGCGCGTAGTCGAGCGGGACCCGGACCGTGCCGCAGGTGATGGGGGAGGGCAGCTGCTCCTCGTCGGGGCAGGCGCCGAAGCGGATCCCCGCGGCGGCCGCCCGGCGCGCGGCGAGCGCGGTGCCCCTGGCCTCCGCGGTCGCCGTGTCCCCGGCCTGCGCCGCCACGACGTCCCGGAGCTCGGCGGCAGCGGCGCCCCTGGCGCGGGCCGACGCGTCGTGGCCGTCCACACCGCTGGCGGACGAGACGGCGAGAGTGGACAGGACCAGCGATCCGGCGACGGCTCCGTACAGCGCTACTGCTCTCACGCGCGTTCCCTTCACAGACGTGGCGACTGACGCGACTGACCGAAGGGGCATGATCGGCGCGGCAGTTGGGGTTGTAAAGCACCGATGCCGGGTGTCGTCGGCAATGACCCCTATGCGTCCGTACGGAAACGCGTGTGCCCCTGCGGTCAGCGGCCCCGGTGCGTGAGCGCGGCCCGCAGCTCCGGGTCGTCGACCCCGCTCGCCCCGCGCATCGCGACGGCGGCCAGCGAGCCCCGCTCGGCCCGCAGCGAGGCGAGCAGCCGCTGGCCGTCGGGCGAGGCCCACCGCGTGTACGGATAGATCTCGATCCGCGCGATGACCAGACAGCCCAGCGACAGCAGCAGCGGCAGCGAGAACCAGGCCACGATCACCGCGGGCAGCACGGGGCGCTCGTGCGGCATCAGCAGCGACACCGTCCCGAGCGCGGCCGTCAGCACGGCGGCGGCGCGCACCGCCCGCACCCCGGCCGCCACGCCCGTCCGGGAGGCGGACGGCACGGCGAGCCCGGCGGCCACCAGGCGGTCGGCGAGCGAGCGCACGGCGTCGGCCGCCGCGGTCGCGGTGCGGGTCGCCGCGGTCGGCGCCTGCCCGGTGGGGCCTATCGCCCCGATCACGGCGCGCTCGTGGTCGTCGCCGCCCTCCGGGTCGACGACGGTCGCCCAGCCGGTGTGGGCGAGCAGCAGCCGTCTTCGGCGGTGCATCGAGACCAGCGTCAGCTCGGCGACGCGGTGCGGCCCGCCGGCCAGGAACGCCGTCTCGTACAGGTTCAGTTCGCGCTCGACCGTGCCGCGCGCGGTGCCGGTGCGGGCGGCGTCGACGGCGGCGAGGCAGAGGCGGGCGCAGGCGAGGGCGGACGCGACGCAGGCGATCAGCAGGAAGAGGACCCAGAACATGGAGGGGTTCTACGGGACCGGTCGCCCCCGGCGCTACGGGGTTTCCGGATTCCGGACGGATCTACGGGGAACGGATGCGCGGATGTCCGGACATCGGGGCGGGCGGCTCAGCCGGTCGGGTTGGCGCGGGACGCCGCGGGCGGCAGCGGGAACGTGGGGGAGGGGGTGACCGGGGTCGCGGGGCGCGGCGTGCGGCCCGCCGCGGGCGGCGGCGGCCCCGAGGGGCTGGCGGTCGCCGTCGCCGCCCGGCCCTCGGCGATCGCGTCGAAGTCCACCTGGCCCGTGGCCTCCAGGACCTGGATGTGGTCGAGGACGGTCGCGTTGGTGAGGTCGGCCAGCGAGCGGACCAGGGCGTTGCGGGTGTTCGCGCGGACGTCGGCGACCAGGGCGAAGACCTTGCCGTGCGCGACGCGCAGCAGGTTCGCGAACTTCCGCTCGTACTCCGAGCCGCGCGCCGCCGTCAGCTCGCGCAGCCAGCCCTGCTGCTGGACGTTGGGCTGGTTGGGCAGTTCGAGCCCCAGCTGGGCCGCGACCTCCCGCACCCGCGCGTCGAGGACCGTGTGCCCCTCGACCAGGTGTTCCCCCGCGACCTTCACCGCCTTGGTGGGCGCGCGGCCGACGGCCTGCTGCCCGGCGGGCAGCTCCCAGAGGCCCGCCAGCCGCACGCGGACCAGGAAGTCGCGGTCGGACGCGGAGAGCGGGCCCCACTGGGTGGGTACGGAACCGGCTCTGAGGTTGGCCTGGCCGGTGCCGGAGCGGTCCGCGTACGACCAGAGGGGGAAGAGGAGCGCCGCGAGGGTCGCGACGAGCGCGACGACGATCAGGCCGGTGCCGCTGAGGACGGAGGACCGGGGGGCGGCGGACGGCCGGGCGGGGGAGCGGGTGGGGGTGAGGGTGCGCATGATGCCTCCTTGCGGCACCGCACGCTAGGACGGTCGCGCGTGATCCCGCGGAGGTTCCGGCGAAGTACGGCGGCGGGGCGGCGCGGTTGATAGGTTGCCGCCCCGCCGCCGGGGGCACCGGCGCGGGGCCGTACGGGAGCCGGGAGCCGCCCGGTCAGCTGCCGCCCCCACCGCCGCAGCCCCCGCCGCCGCCTCCACCGCCCCCGCAGCTGCTGCCGCCTCCGCTCCCGCCGCAGCCACCGCCCCCGCCGCTGCAACTACCGCCTCCGCCGCCTGAGCAGCCGCCGCCTCCACCGCCCCCGCCTCCGCTCGCGCCGCCGCAACCGCCGCCCCCGCCGCCGGGCGCCGTGCCCGCGCACCAGGTGACCGGCAGGATCAGGGGCGGAGTCAGGGGGTGCACGAGCGACGGGGCCCGGCGGGGCCGGGGCGGCGCCGACAGCCTCGCCGCCTCGATCAGCTGCGCCCTGAGCACCGGGTCGGGCACCGCGCGCAGCCCCAGCACGGCGACGAGGTGCGCCGGATCGGTGCGGTACGGGTTGTCCTGCCGGTACTGCCCGGCCGCGCGCCGCCCGGCCGGGGTGACGCGCGAGGTGGTCCTGATCCCGTTGTAGAAGCCCAGCACCACGCCCCCGATCAGGGCGGGCAACACCGTCAGCACGAAGGGCGTCGGGCGGTCGTAGGAGGACGAGGCCAGTTGGTCGGTGACCGTCAGCACGACGCAGAGGGGGACGGCCAGGAACGAGAGCAGGACCTGGGCGAGTGACCACAGGCGCAGCTTCTTGACGGACTCGGGCGGCGCCATGAGGCCGCGCGCCGCGAGGCCGTCGCCGACCTCCTGGACGGCCGGATGGCGCATGGCGCCCAGGCGCAGCGCGTGCAGCGCGCCGTGCGGGGCGGTGGCCAGCTCGTCCAGCACGGCCCGCTCCACCTGGTCGTGGGCGACGGACGCGCGGGCGCTCACGATGCCGGGGCCGCCGACCGCCAGGCGCCCGTCGGAGCACATCGCGGTGAGCGCGCAGTCCACGGTCCTGGCGGGGCCCCCGTTCAGGAACGCCGCCTCCGCGGTGTCGTGCACGGGCCCGCCGGGGCCGCGCAGCGCGCTGTTCACACTGAGCGTCAGCGCGGCGCACGAGCCGATCTCGGCGAGCCAGATCAGGATGCCGAGGCCGTTGTCGGACATGGGCGGCTCACTTTCCGGAGAACACGGTGCGGACCGCTCGGGCGAGCCTGCTCGCCCGGCTCGGCGGGCGCGGCGCCGCCCGCTCCTCCCACCAGAGGGTCAGCGCGCGGCGCGCGGCCGGGTCGGCGGGGCGGTCCGCGATGAGCAGGCTCTCCGCGAAGTTCAGGGCGTCGCGGCGGTAGCCGGACGTCATGGGGCGGCCCTTGGCGTACGCGAGGAACGCGGCGCGGTAGCCGTCGCCCAGGATCCCGGGCAGCTCGGGGGCGACCTTCGCCACGACGCCCGCGCGCTTGGCGGTGAGCGCGCGGGACTGCACGGCGAGCCGGGCGCGGTCGAAGCCGTCGGGGGCCGGGGTGCCCGCGACGAGCGCGGAGAGCAGGGCGGTCTGCGCGAGCGCGAGGCGGTCGCGGGCGGTGTCGGTGTTGGTGTCGGTGGTGGTGGTGGTGTTGGTGGCGTCGGAGGTGCCGGAGGCATCGGCCGCGCTGGTGGTGCCTGCCGTGCTGCCCGTGCCTGCCGTGCCTTCCGTGCCTGCCGTGCTGTCCGTGCCGGTCGGGGCGGGCCCCGCGTCCCGCGCGGGCTCCCGTCCCACCCGCTCGGCGTGCGGGTCGTGCGTCGGCCGCGGCGCCGTCAGGAGCGTGCCCGAGCTGGACGCCGGGTGCAGCAGGGGCGCCTCCCCCGCGCCCCGCGTCGGTACCGCGGGCGCCCGGTGCGCGGTCGCCCGCAGCGCCGCGGGGGCCCGCAGCGGGACGCCGGTCCCCGCGCCGCCCCACAGCTGCGGGCCGTCGGCGGCGCCGGGCCGCCCGTCCGGGACGCGGACCCGGGGCGCGGCGGACGAGCGGGCCAGCGTCGCGCGGATCGCGTCCAGCTCGTCGGCCAGCTCCTCGCCGGACGGGAAGTCGTCGTCGCGCTCCAGGAGCACCCCGGGCGGGTCCACCCGCGAGCGCAGTTCGGCCAGCACGTCCAGGACGGGCCGCGGCACCGGGTGGGCGTGCGTGTCGTGCCAGACGCCGTCGCGCTCCACCCCGCCCGCCACGTGCACGTACGCGATGGCCTCCACCGGCAGTTCGTCCAGCGCGTGCGCCGGGTCCTCGCCCCGGTTCACGTGGTTGGTGTGCAGGTTCGCCACGTCGATCAGCAGCCGTACGCCGGTCCGCTCCACCAGCTCCGCCAGGAACTGGCCCTCGGTCAGCTCCTCGTCCGGCCAGTTGATCAGCGCCGCGATGTTCTCCAGCGCCAGCGGCACGGGCAGCGAGTCCTGCGCGATCCTGACGTTCTCGCAGAGCACCCGCAGCGCGTCCCGCGTGCGCGGCACCGGCAGCAGGTGGCCCGCCTCGATCACCGTGGACGCGGTGCGCGCGCCCCCGGCCCGTACGAACGCGATGTGCTCGGTGACCAGCGGCGCGCCCAGCGTCTCGACCCGCGCCGCCAGGTCCGCGAGGCGGCCCGCGTCCGGCCGGTCCGCGCCGCCCAGGCCCAGCGACACCCCGTGCGGAACCACCTTCGTCCCGCGCGCGAGCAGCCGTTCCAACGACGCCGGGAGGTGGCCGGGGCAGATGTTCTCCGCGACCGTCTCCACCCAGTCGACGCCCGGCAGCGCCTCCACGGCGTCCGCGATCTCCGGCCGCCAGCCGATGCCGATGCCGAGCTTCACGTTCCGTTCCATGTCAGTCCCCCATTGCCGGCACGCAACCGTGTCGAGCCGTTCCCGCTGTCCCGTCGTCCGTCGTCCCGTGTTGAAGGACATGACCCCCGGGACCCGCCCCGAACCCCCCTCCCTAGACGTTCAGAGGTTGATTTGAGGTTTCACCCGCGCAGCGCGGGATGCTCCGCGACCACCGTGCACGTACCGGGCGCGATCTCGGTGAAACCGGCGTCGCGGACCACCGGCAGCCCGCTCGCCGTGAGTTCCGCCCAGTGCGCCGCGTCCGGCGAGGTGCGCACCACGAGCGGGAAGCCCGCCTCGCGCCACTCCTTGCGCCGCACCTCCGACAGCCGCCACCAGGCG
The DNA here is from genome assembly GCF_044458065.1 of Streptomyces sp. NPDC050504. Lineage (NCBI taxonomy): Bacteria > Bacillati > Actinomycetota > Actinomycetes > Kitasatosporales > Streptomycetaceae > Streptomyces > Streptomyces sp. NPDC050504. The sequence goes on from NZ_JBITHO010000013.1 coordinate 290,942, forward strand.
AGCTGCGCGCCGTGCCCGGTCTGGGCCATGGTCTTGCCCGCCGACATGTCCAGCTCCGGGTTGAGCCAGAGGACCGGTACGTCCGCCGCCGCGCCGACGGGATCCGGCGCGTCCTGCCCCTGGGGATCGTCCAGGTCCGTGCCCGACACCTGGAGCTTGGCCAGCTCCTTGGGCCAGCCGTCCAGCGGTACGGGCGGGAAGACCCGCACCTCGGCCGCCCGGCCCGTCACCGTGATCCCGTCGAGCGTCCCCGCTTTGCGCCATTCCGCGCCGCGCGCCCGCCGCACCACCTTGCGGATCTGGGTGTCCTCCCAGTCCCGTACGGCGCCCGCCCACGCGCCGTCGCCGGTCGCACGCTCGTCCGAGAGCAGGGCCAGGACGGCACGGGCGGACGTCTCCAGGGCGTCGGTGCGGGCCGGAGGGTCGGTCTTCTCGATCCGCACGACGAGGGGGAGTACGTACCGGATGGCGTCTTCGCTGCTCATCCGGCCAAGTCTGCCACTGCCGCGGCGGTCTCGGGGCGCGGAACTTCTTGGCGGAACGGGGCGGCAGGGGCGAGGATGCACCGCATGAAGAGCGACCTTTTCGGCAACGAACACATGGCCCAGCCCGCGACCGTGCCCGGCATGAGCCTCCAGAACGCCAAGTCCATCAAGTACGTGGTCAACGGCGAAGTGCACGCCCGCCAGGGCTCGATGATCGCCTACCGGGGCAACCTCCAGTTCGAGCGCAAGGGCCAGGGCATCGGCGGCATGCTCAAGCGCGCCGTGACCGGCGAGGGACTGGCGCTGATGGAGGTGCGCGGACAGGGCGAGGTGTGGTTCGCACAGGAGGCCGCGAACTGCTTCATCGTCGAGGTCGAGCAGGGCGACTCGATCACGGTCAACGGCCGCAACGTGCTCTGCTTCGACCCGACCCTCTCGTACGAGATCAAGACGGTGAAGGGCGCCGGAATGACCGGCGGCGGCCTCTTCAACTCGGTCTTCACCGGCTACGGCAAGCTCGGCCTCATCTGCGAGGGCAACCCGATCGTGATCCCGGTCAGCCACCAGCAGCCGGTGTACGTCGACACCGACGCGGTCGTCGGCTGGTCCGCGCAGCTCAACACCTCGCTGCACCGCTCGCAGAGCATAGGGTCGATGATCAGGGGCGGCTCGGGCGAGGCCGTGCAACTGATGCTCCAGGGCGAGGGCTTCGTGATCGTGCGCCCCAGCGAGGCCAAGCCGCACGACCCGAAGCAGAGCTGACGCGTCAGGCACGCATCAGTTCGGAGACCTTCACGAAGCGGTAGCCGCGCCCGCGCAGCTCGGGCACGATCCGGCGGATCGCCCGCTCGGTGACGGGCGCGGCACTGCGCGTGCAGTGCATGACCACCAGCGACCCGGGCCGCACCCCGGCCAGCACCTGCTCGGCGACCGCGTCCGCGTCCTTCGCGAACGCGTCGCCGCTCACCACGTCCCACTGCACGGCGGTGACCTTCGCCGGGGCGAGCGCCCGCAGCGTCGCGCCGTCGTAGCAGCCGCCGGGGAAGCGGAAGTACGGGACGACGTTGCGCGCGCCCGCCGCGCGGAACGCCGCGAAGGCCCGGTCCACGTCCGCCGCCATGTCCCGTGGCGCGACCTGCGGCAGCCCGTAGCAGTCGGGCTTGAAGGCGTAGTGGCTGTAGGAGTGGTTGGCGATCTCGAAGAGCGGGTCGGTGCCGATGGACCGCGCCTGGTCCGGGTACTCCTCGGCCCAGCGGCCCGTCATGAAGACCGTCGACGGCACCTTCGCGGCGCGCAGCGCGGCGATGAGGCCGGGGTTGTCGAACCGCTCGCCGCGCCGGGCGCGCGGGCCCTGGTCGGCGGTCATGTCGGCGTCGAAGGTGAGCGCGACGACCTTCGGCGAGGTCTCGGGCCCGCGCTCGAAGACCGGGGTGAGACCGGCCGGTCCCGGGGTCATGGTCGGTACGGGCGCGGTGGACGGCAGCGGGGCGGGCGGGGTCCTCGTGGGCACGGGCGCGGTGGTTCCCCGGGGCGCGGGGCGGGACGCGGAGGGCGCGGGGGCGCCCCGGTCCGCGACCTGCGCGGCGGAACGCCCCGCGGTCTCCTCGGGGCTGCCGCAGGCCGCGGCGCCGAGCAGCGCGGCGCCCGTGAGGGCCGCCGCCATCAGCCCGCGTACGGCGGGGGTGCGTGCGGAAATGGTCACGGACGGAAATTAACCGATCATGACGGCCCTTCCCGCACGGCGTGCTGGGGCGCGGCCCCTCCCTCAGCCCATCGAGAGCAGCCGGTCGCGGCACAGGGCCGCGTCGAAGTCGCCCGGCGGGTACTGCGGGTCGAGCGCCTCCAGATGGGCGAGCAGCAGCGCGCCCACCGCCCAGTTGCGGTACCACTTCCGGTCCGCGGGGACGAGGTACCAGGGCGCCGCGTCCGTGGAACAGCGCTCCAGCGCCGTCTCGTACGCCCGCTGGTAGTCGGGCCACAGCACCCGGTCCTCGATGTCGCCCGGATCGAACTTCCAGTGCTTGTCGGGGTTGTCCAGCCGCTCCAGGAGGCGGCGGCGCTGCTCCTCGTACGAGATGTGCAGGAAGACCTTGACGAGGGTGACGCCGCCGTCGTCGGCGAGGGAGCGCTCGAAGTTGTTGATCTGGCCGTAGCGCCGCTCGATCACGTCGGGCGCGGCGAGCTCGCGGACGCGGGCGATGAGGACGTCCTCGTAGTGCGAACGGTCGAAGATGCCGATCTCGCCCGCGCGCGGCAGCTCCTTGGCGATCCGCCACAGGAACGGGTGCTCCAGCTCTTCGGGCGTGGGCGACTTGAAGGCCCTGATGCGGCAGCCCGAGGGGTTGAACAGGCCGATCACGTGCTTGACGGTGCCGCCCTTGCCGCTGGTGTCCATGCCCTGGAGCACCAGCAGGACGCGACGCCTGTCGCCCGCCGTGCTGGCGGCGAAGAGGCGCTCCTGGAGGCCGGCGAGGAGGGGCGCGGTTTCGGCGGTCGCGGCGAGACCCGCGGCCTTGTCGGCGGGGCCGACCGGGGTGTCCCTCGGGTCGTACGAGGCCAGGTCGACGGGTTTCCCCGGCGGGAGGCGCAGCAGCTCGGGCACCTCGCGCCAGGGGGTGGGCTGTGGTCCGGCGCTCTTCTTGGCCACGGTGACCCCTTGTCTGGTCGGCTCCCTCGATGGTGCGCCCACCCTCCGCGAAACGCGAGGGGAGGGGCAGGGGGCGCCGCTGCCCGGGGGAGCGGCACCCCCCTCGCCTCAGTGCCAGGGCCCCCGGATCGCGAACGTCGTGCCGGGCGTGTAGCAGTTCACGTACATCGTCCGGCAGTCGGGCGAGAACGTGACCCCCGCGAACTCCCCCCACTCCGGCGCGTCGGGCGTCCCGATGTTCTGCCGCCCCCGCGCCACCGCGTACACCTCGCCGCGCCGCGTCAGCCCGTACACGTGCTGCGCCCCGTCCCCGTCCTCGCAGACCATCAGCCCGCCGCTGGGCGCCAGGCAGATGTTGTCGGGGGACTCGCCGGGCAACTGCACGTCGGTCGAGGGCCCGAAGACGATCACCAGCGTGAGCCGCCGCCGCTGCGGCTCGTACTTCCACACCTGCCCGAAGTGGTCGGCGGCCGAGCCGTCCCTGGACCGGGCGAAGCTGGAGACGAAGTACACCGAAGAACCGCCCCAGTAGCAGCCTTCCAGCTTCTGGGCGTGCGTGATGCCCTTCGGCCCGAAGTCCTGGAAGCGGATCGGGGTCTCCTTGGCCAGCGGGTCGGGCACGGGCACCCACTCCACGCCCTTGAAGACCGCCCCGGTCTCCGTGACCGCCGAGAGGTCGGGGACGCCGGGCACCCGCATCGCCTCCAGCGCCCCGCCCGCCCGCAGCGAGCCGTGCCCGCCGAGCGGGCGCTGGGGCAGGAAGCGGTAGAAGAGCCCGAACGGCCGGTCGAAGGCGTCCTCGGTCTCGTACACGATGCCGCTGTGCGGGTCGACCGCGACCGCCTCGTGCGCGAAGCGCCCCAGCGCGGTCAGCGGCACGGCTCCGGTACGGCGCGGATCGGCGCCGTCCACCTCGAAGACGAAGCCGTGGTCCTTGGTGTAGCCGTTCGTCCCGGCCTTGTCCTCGGTCTCCTCGCAGGTCAGCCAGGTGCGCCAGGGCGTGGGCCCGCCCGCGCAGTTGACGGCCGTACCGGCGACGGCGACGCGCTCGTCGACCACGTCGCCGTGCGCGTCGAGCGTGAGCGAGGTGCAGCCGCCCTTGGCCGCGGGGTCGTACGTCAGACCCGCGACGGTCGGCACGCCGATCTTGCCGGAGACGCGGTTCTCGTGGTTGCGGACGAGGTGGACCCGGCCCCGGCGCCCGGCGAACGCGGCCATGCCGTCGTGGTTGGAGGGGACGGGCCCCTCGCCGGAGCGCAGGGGGTCGCCCTGCCGGGAGAGGACTTCGTAACGGAAGCCCCCGGGAAGGTCGAGCAGCCCGTGGGGGTCGGGCACGAGGGGGCCGTAGCCCCCCTGGCCGTGTGCGGCGGCTGAGCCGGCGAAGAGTTCGGCGAAGGCCCCGGCGAAGGCCACGGTGGCGACGGACGCACCGGTTCCGGCCAGCATTTGACGTCGTGTTGCGGACATGTGTGGGCAACTCCCTGTTGGCGGACAGGAGATGTGACGTGACCCGCTTGGTCTACCACGCGTGCAGACGACACGGAACTGGTCGGCGCACTATCCGCGAAACGGGGCCCCCGGAGGCAACCAGCACCTCCGAGGGCCCCGCCCGTCTCACCGCACCGTCACGCGGACTCGACGGTCAGCGTGATGGTCGTGCCCGCCAGCGCCTGGCTGACCGGGCAGTTCGCCTTCGCGTTCTCCGCTGCGGCGGCGAACCCCTCCGCGTCGAGACCGGGCACCTCGCCCCGGACGGTGAGGTGGATGCCGGTGATGCCCTCGCCCGGCTGGAAGGTGACGTCCGCCTTCGTCTCCAGACGGGTGGGCGGCGTGCCCGCGCCGGTCAGCCCGTGCGAGAGGGCCATCGAGAAGCAGCTGGAGTGCGCCGCCGCGATGAGCTCCTCCGGGCTGGTCTTCCCGTTCGCCGCCTCCGCGCGCGAGGGCCAGGACACCGGCTGCGTACCGATGCCGGAGGAGTCGAAGGTGACGTTGCCCGAGCCCTTGATGAGCTCGCCTTCCCAGACGGTGTGGGCGGTACGAGTGGTGGCCATGACGGAGCCTTTCAGATGGAGAAACCCGCGATCTACGGCCCCAAACCTACTGCCCGACAAGCCCCTTCGCGTCCCGCGCCAGCGCGGTGAGCCGTGAGATGGCCCGGAAGTACTTCTTCCGGTAGCCGCCGTTCAGCATCTCGTCACTGAACAGCCGGTCGAACGGCAGCCCGGACGCGAGCACGGGCACCTCGCGGTCGTACAGCCGGTCGGCCAGCACGACGAGCCGCAGCGCGGTCGACTGGTCGGGCACGGGCCGCACGTCGGTGAGGCACACCGCGCGGACCTCGTCCGTCAGCGCCCCGTACCGGCTCGGGTGGACCTTCGCCAGGTGGTCGAGCAGCGCGGGGAAGTCGTCGAGCGAGGCGCCGGCCGTCGCGTACGCGGCCTTGGTGACCTGCTCGTCGGTGAACGGCGCCGGCGCCTCGGGCAGCCCCCGGTGCCGGTAGTCCTCGCCGTCGATGCGCAGCGGGCGGAAGTGCGCCGAGAGCCCCTGGATCTCGCGCAGGAAGTCCGCCGCCGCGAACCGCCCCTCGCCGAGCTTGCCCGGCAGGGTGTTCGAGGTCGCGGCGAGCGCGACGCCCGACTCGACCAGCCTCCGCAGCAGCGACGAGACGAGGACCGTGTCGCCCGGGTCGTCCAGCTCGAACTCGTCGATGCACAGGAGGCGGTGCCCGCCCAGGGTCCTCACGGTCTCCTGGAAGCCGAGCGCGCCCACCAGGTTCGTCAGCTCCACGAAGGTGCCGAACGCCTTGAGCGCGGGCTCGGCGGGCGTGGCGTGCCACAGCGAGGCCAGCAGGTGGGTCTTGCCGACGCCGTACCCGCCGTCGAGGTACACCCCGCGCGGCCCGCTGGGCGCCGCGGGCTTCCTCGCGAACCAGCGCCGCTTGCCGCCGACGGCGTGGGCCCCGCCGAGCCCGGCCGCGAACCCGGACAGCACCCGAACGGCCTCGGCCTGGCTCGCCCGGTTCGGGTCGGGGACGTACGTCTCGAAGCGCACCGAGTCGAAGCGCGGCGGCGGCACCATCTCCGCGACCAGGCGGTCGGCGGGGACGCGGGGCTCGCGGGCGCACAGCGACAGGGGGACGGCTTCGGTTATGACAGGGCTGGTCGACACAGTTCCCAACTTTAAGCGCCGTGCCAGACTGCACCACATGCGAGCCCTGTTCCCTGTGACCGACCAGACAGCCTCGGCAGCCGACCGGGAGTGGACCCTCGACGAGCTGGCGGACGCGTACGCCTACCCGGCACGTGGGCCGGCGGCCGCCGTCCAGGGGGCTCCGGGGAAGCCCGCCGCTCCCTGGCTCCGCGCCAACATGGTCTCCTCGCTCGACGGAGCGGCCCAGCACGACGGCCGCTCGCAGCCGATCTCCTCCGCCACCGACATGCGCGTCTTCGGCACCCTGCGCGGCCTCGCGGACGCCGTCGTGGTCGGTGCTGAAACGGTTCGCCTGGAGGGCTACAGGCCCGCCCGCGCCCGGGAGGCCTTCGCGGAGCGCCGCGCCGCCGCCGGGCAGGGCCCCGCCCCCGCGATCGCGGTCGTCAGCGCCTCGCTGAACCTGGACTTCTCGCTTCCGCTCTTCGCCGAGCCGCTCGTCCCGACCCTCGTCCTGACGGGCGCCGCCGCGCCCCCCGGCCGGATCCGCGACGCGGAGAGGGCGGGCGTCGAAGTGGTGGTCGCCGGGGACGGCGCGGGGGTGGACCCGGCCCGTGCGGTGGCGGCGCTGGGGGAACGCGGCCTGACCCGGCTGCTCACCGAGGGCGGCCCCAGGACGCTGGGCCAGTTCGTGGCCGCAGGGGTCCTCGACGAACTGTGCCTGACCCTCTCGCCGACCATGACGGCGGGCGACGCGCAGCGGATCGCGGGCGGCCCTTCTGTAACGGCTCCGGAATCTTTCCGGCTCGCCGCGGTACTGGAGGAGGCCGGGTTCCTTTTCACCCGCTACCTTCGGATCTGACAATCGGCGGAATTTGCCGTTCCGGTTAGCTTCCGCTGGGCACACTTACCATCGCAGTCCCCGTGTCAGCACGGGGAAGGATGGTTTCAGCAGGGGGCCGGGGGACGGCCCGTGAAGGAGAAGGGCGCCTGCCGTGTTCACAAGCGTATTGATGATCGAGAAGCCCCTCACCTCGGAGGACGTGGAGTTCGTCACGACGCTCCACGGGGACGAGCAGGTCTCCTTCATCGTGCTGATGCAGCCGCGCGGCGACCAGGCGGACGTACTGCTGCGCGCCATCGACGACGTGGCGATGGGCGAATTGAAGGAAGCGGTCAGGGAGGGCGACGTCCCCGAGGGGAGCGCCGCGAGGATCCCGGCCGAGCAGGGCCTGGAGCACTCGCTGAGGGAATTGCGCGCGGCGGGCTCCGAAGCCGTCGGACACGTGGTCGAGGAGCACCCCCTCGACAGGCTGAGGGCGATCGTCGACGAGGCGGGGGCGGACGAGGTGATCGTGCTGACGGCCCCGCACTACGTGGAGGAGTTCTTCCACCGGGACTGGGCTTCCCGCGCGCGTCACAAGGTGGGCGTACCGGTGCTCAAGCTCTTCTCGCACAGCGAATAGGCTGGGTCCCGCTCTTCGGACGCACCGCGCTCGCGGACGCCCCCGCCTCCGGGCCGGGGGCGTCGGCGCGCGCCCCGCAGGAGCGCGCCCGAACACTCACCGCCCGCCCGAAACCCGCACGAATCCGCACCTGGGAGACACACGCATGGCATCCGCACCCGGCAGCTCCGCATCCGAGGGAGAAACGAAGGGCGGAGGCGGAGCGGAGCGCAGCCCCGACGCCATGGAACGGCCGCACTTCATCGGCATCGGCGGCGCCGGAATGTCGGGCATCGCGAAGATCCTCGCCCAGCGCGGCGCGCGCGTCGCGGGCAGCGACGCGCGCGAGTCCGCGACGGCGGACTCGCTGCGGGAGCTCGGCGCCACGGTCCACATCGGCCACGCCGCCGACAACCTCGCCGCCGACGCCACCTCCGTGGTCGTCTCCAGCGCGATCCGCGCGGACAACCCCGAGCTGGCGCGCGCCGCCGAGCTCGGCGTCCCCGTCGTGCACCGCGCGGACGCGCTGGCGTCCCTGATGAACGGCCTGCGCGCGATCGCGGTGGCCGGCACGCACGGCAAGACCACGACCACCTCCATGCTGGCCGTGGCCCTCACGGAGCTGGGCCTGGACCCCTCGTACGCCATCGGCGGCGACCTGCACGGGCCCGGCACCAACGCCCTGCACGGCGAGGGCGACGTCTTCGTCGCCGAGGCGGACGAGAGCGACCGCAGCTTCCAGAAGTACGACCCCGAGGTCGCGATCGTCCTCAACGTCGAGCTGGACCACCACGCGAACTACGCCTCGATGGACGAGATCTACGAGTCCTTCCAGACGTTCACCGGCAAGATCCGCCCCGGCGGAACGCTCGTCGTCGCCGCCGACCAGTCGGGCGCGATCGAGCTGACGAACCGGGTCCGCGCCGCGTTCCCGGAGCTGAACGTCGTCACGTACGGCGAGTCCGAGGGCGCGGACGTACGGGTCAGGAAGGTCACCCCGCGCGGCCTGACCAGCGAGGTCACCGTCGAGCGCGACGGCAAGCTGCTCACCTTCACCGTCTCGGTCCCCGGCCGCCACTACGCGCACAACGCGGTCGCCGCCCTCGCGGCGGGCGTCGCGCTCGGCATCCCGGCGCACAACCTCGCGTCCGCGCTCGGCAAGTACACCGGCGTCGGCCGCCGCCTCCAGCTCAAGGGCGAGGCCGCGGGCGTCCAGGTCATCGACTCCTACGCGCACCACCCCACCGAGATGACCGCCGACCTGGAGGCGATGCGCGGCGCGGCCTCGGAGTCCCGGCTGCTCGTGGTCTTCCAGCCGCACCTCTTCTCCCGCACCCAGGAGCTGGGCAAGGAGATGGGCGACGCGCTGGCCCTCGCGGACGCGTCCGCGGTCCTGGACATCTACCCGGCCCGCGAGGACCCGATCCCCGGCATCACCAGCGCCCTGATCATCGACGCGGCCCGCGCGGCGGGTGCGGACGTCACCCACGTCGCGGACAAGGCGACGGTCCCCGACGTGATCGCGGGAATGGCGAAGCCGGGCGACCTGGTTCTCACCATGGGCGCGGGCGACGTCACGGACCTGGGCCCGCAGATCCTGGCCCGCCTGTCCAAGTAAGGGGACTGCCATGTCGTACGAGATCGAGAAGCCGGACGAGCAGTGGCGCGAGGAGCTGACGCCCGCGGAGTACGCGGTCCTGCGCCAGGCGGGCACCGAGCCCGCCTTCGTCGGCGAGTACACCGACACCAAGACCGAGGGCGTCTACTCCTGCCGGGCGTGCGGCTCCGAGCTGTTCCGCTCGGACACGAAGTTCGACTCGCACTGCGGCTGGCCGTCCTTCTTCGACCCGAAGGACACGGACGCGGTCGAACTGGTCGCGGACCGCTCGCACGGCATGGTCCGCACGGAGGTCCGCTGCGCGAAGTGCGGCTCGCACCTGGGACACGTCTTCGAGGGCGAGGGCTACCAAACCCCGACGGACCAGCGCTACTGCATCAACTCCATCTCCCTGACGCTGACGCCGGACGAGGGCTGATGCCGGGCGAGGGCTGAGCCTCAGCCCTCCAGCTCGCCCTTCACCTCCGCCTCCACCCCGAGGTCCTCGAACACCCAGGGCTCCTCGCGGTGGGCGCAGTGGTGGGCGAAGGGGTTGAGGAGCGGGGCCGCCCTCCGGCGGGCCGCCGAGGTCGTCAGGCGGCCCTCCGCGTGGGCCTCCAGGATCGAGCGGAGCTCGGCCAGGTCGGCGTTGCCGGGCTCCGTGCCCTCCGGGGCCCGGTCCTCCTCCGTGCGCCGCGGGTGGCGCGTCCCGTTGCAGAGGCGCGCCGCCTCCCCGCGCAGATGGACCTCCAGACGCTGGAGCGGGGACGTCCCCCCGTCGTCGCGGGCCAGCCGCGCCGCCCGCGTCAGCACGTCCGCGCTCTGGCGGTACGCGTCCGTCGCCGCGTACAGCGCACTGACGTCGACCAGCATCTCCACCGCCCTGTTCACGACCCCGTCCCGCTCCCACAGGTCCGCCGCCCTGAGCCACAGGTGGACGGCCGTGGCCGGGTCCGCCAGGTCGTGGGCCATGTAGCCCGCGTTGGCGTGCTCGACGGCCGCGTTGGCGTCCTGGTCGCCCAGCGACTCCCAGAGGTCAGCCGCCCCGCGGTACAGCGCCAGCGCCGCCGCCGGGCGCCCCGCGTGCTCCTCCGCCAGGCCGCACACGTTGCGCGCGTACGCCCGCAGCCGCACGTCGCCCGTGGCGTCCGACCGCTCCAGCGCGCTGCGGCCCCACCGCAGCGCCACCTCCGGATCCTCCAGCCTCCTCGCGACGCGGGCGTTGTTGACCGCGATCCTGGTGGCGGCCACCCGGTCCGACGCCCGGAGCGCGGCGTCCGCCCGCTCGCCCGCCGCCAGCGCCTCGGCCCACTCCTCCTGCTCGCGCAGGGCGAGGCTCAACGCCAGCTCCGCCTCGGGAAGGAGCCCGTGCACCCCGTACTCCCGCGCGATGCCCGCCGCCCGCCGCGCCGCCTCCGTCGCGGCCGCCCCCGTCCGCGGCCCCGAAGCCCCGCGCAGCGTCTCGGAGTTGACGAGGCAGACCCGGACCGCTCCCTCCGGATCCCCGCTCTGCAGGTGCAGCGACACCCGCACCTCGTTCACCGCGACGATCGCGTCCAGCTCGCCGCGCGAGGTGTAGAGGATGTGCAGACTGCTCGCCAACTCCAGCGCCCTGTCCTGCCACCCCCGCTTCCGCGCCAGCCGCAGCGCCGCGTGGAAACGCGTCGGGTCCAGCTCGCCCGACAGCTCGGCGCCCCGGTCCAACTCGGTGATCTCGGTCAGCCGCGCGGACAGGTACCGTACGGAACTCTCCTGGAACGACCGTACGAAATCGGGGTGTTCGTCCTCCGCGAGCCGCTCCGCCGCGAACAACCGGACCAGTTCGTGCAGCCGGAACGAAGCCAGCAGCCGCCCCGTCGCCATCCGGACGACCTCCTGGAGCGCCAGGCTGTGGTCCGCCAGCCGGGTCAGCACCAGCTCCTGCCGCAGCGCGGCCTCGCCCAGGCAGTGACCCAGCTCGTCGCCCGTGACCGCCGACCCCGGCGCCGCCGCCGTCAGCCGCAGCGCCCGCCGCGCCGCCGGGTCCAGCGCGTCGTGGCTGAGCCCGATCGCAAGCCGCACCGCCCGGTCCCCGTACGCGAGTGCGTCCAGCCGAGCCGACTCCTCCTCAAGCAGCTGTACGAGGTACGCGGCCCCGGGCCCCGAGGGCTGCGCCAGCCGCGCCCCCACGATGCGCAGCGCCAGCGGCACGTCGGCGCACAACCGCGCCAGCCGGTCCCCGTCCTTGGGCTCCACGCCCTCCGCGCAGCGCGCGAGCACCTCCACCGACGCGCTCCGCGCCAGCCGCCCGACTTCGAAGGCGAGGCCCGGATCGGCGTAGTCCTGGGTGCGGTCGCGCGAGGTGACGAGCACCGCGCAGCCCGGCGGCGCCTTCACGAAGGGCCGCACGTGCGCGGCGTCGCGCGCGTTGTCGAGCACCAGCAGCGTCCGCCTCCCGCGCCGCCCCGCCGGGCCCGACGGCCCCCGGGTGCGGCAGCGCCAGGCCGGACGCGGACAGTACGGTGCCCACCTCGTCGCCGAGCAGCAACTGTTCCCGCACCCCGACCCCGGTCTCCCGCAGCAGACGCGTGAAGTCCTCGGTCCGCGCGACCCAGACGGAGTCCCGCAACGGATGCCCGTCGGTGTCGTAGCGCGCCGACACCACGCCCAGCACGAGCCCGTCGCCCGCCCGCACCACCGGCGCCCCGCTCATCCCCGGCACCAGCCCGGACGCCGTGAGCCTGCCCATCGGCACGTCGTCCCGCACGGTCCCGCCCTGCCACTCGCCCGTGGTCTGGAGGAACTCGTAGCTGTGCCCGGGGTCCACCACCTCCGCCACCCCGGTGACCAGAGCCCTGGTCAACGGCGGCACGGCACCGGTCGGCACCCAGCCCGGGACGCAGCCGGGCAGCGGAACGGCCCGGCGGAGCACGGCGAGGTCGCGGGCCACGTCCACCGCCACGACGTACGAGACCGCCGCGTCCGCCGAGCCGTTGAGCGCGTCCGTCCGCACCTCGCCGCCCGGTCCGCCCAGCCCGCCGGGTCCGTTCACGACGTGCCACGCCGTGACGAGCACGCCGGGCGCCGCCTGGAAGCAGGTCCCCAGGGGGAACCCGTCCGGGGCCAGGACCCGCCCCAGGCTTCCCGGAACGCCCGTCATCCGGAGGACCGGGCCTGCTCGGCGATGCTCATGGGTCTCCTCGCACGCGCGGCAACGGACTCACGCGGACTCATGCGGACCTCGACCAGTCGAGTCTTCAGCAAGCGCACCGGACCGTCCAGCCGTCCGGCCCGGTGCGCGCGCGACACCTGCCCCGCTCCCGCACTCCCGCTCGGCCGTGGCACACGCACATGCCGCATGCCCGTGACGCACATGCCGCTTCCACCCGTTCCGAGATCAACTCACCCGTAATCCCCCACGGTTGGATCACCGGCCGTACTATCTGCATCGACTGCGCACGAACGGACCGTTCGAACGCGGAACCGATCGAGTCGATCGAGTTGGGGGACTCATGGCACCGGGAAGAGCCGCGCGCGGCCTCGCGCTCGCACTGCTCGGTTCGCTGCTCGCGGCGGGCTGCACCGACGGCGGCAAGGACGGCGAGGACGAGAAGAAGAAGGCGGGCGCGCGCACCACGCCCGCGCCCGGCAAACCCGCGCCGACCTCAAGCGCACCGGCCGCCGACGCACAGAAGCTCCCCGACATCGACCCGGCCAAGGCACCCCGCACCCCGGCCGAGGCCCGCGCCCTCATCGACAAGGTCATGGCGACCGCCGAATCCTTCGGCCCGGACGTCGTGCGCCGCACCCCGTACGAGAACGACCCCACCACCTGGCCCGTCCTCGGCACCGACTGCGCCTGGGGCCTCGCCCCACCGCCCGCCACGGTCCTGGCGACGCGCACCAGGAACTTCGAGGTGCCCGCGGCCAAGGGCAAGGGCGCGATGAAGCTCTCCGCCGTCGTCACCGTCCACCGCTCCGTCCGGGACGCGGAGTGGGAGATGGCGGACAGCCTGGAGGAGGGCATGCGCTGCCCCAGCCAGCAGCTGCGCACCGGCGAGAACGTCTCGAACCTGTGGACGAACGCCATGGCGGAGGGCGAGGCCAACCAGCTCAACGCCCACGACGTCCTCAACGAGTACGCCTCGTTCACCAGCCGCGAGTCCGGCGGACCGCAGCCGTACGTCTGGATGCTCTCCAGGGGCTGGCAGTTCACCATCGCCGTCTCGGGCAAGGCGGCCAAGGGCTACACGGACAGGGACCTCGGCAACACCCTCGTCCAGGGCAACGTCGCGATGCTGCTGCGCCTCGAAGCCGCGGTCGCCAAGGCGGACGAAGCCAAGCCCGACGCCACCAAGACTGCGGCCCCGGCCAAGTCGGGCGCAGCCCAGAACGACGCCGAAGGAGCCCGCTAGTGGACCCGCTGAGACCCGGTGACCCCGCACGGATCGGCGGCCACCGCCTCCTCGGCCGACTGGGCGCCGGCGGCATGGGCGTCGTCTACCTCGGCCGTACGGACGCGGGCGCCCTCGCCGCCGTCAAGGTCATCCAGCCCGACCTCGCCGACGACCACGACTTCCGCGACCGCTTCCGCCGCGAGGTCGACGCCGCGCGCCGCGTCGCGAGCCCCTGGGCCGCCGCGCTGACGGGCGCCGAGACCGAGGGCGAACAGCCCTGGCTGGCCACGGCGTTCGTGCCGGGCCCCGCGCTCTCGGACGCGGTGGCGCACTGCGGCCCGCTGCCCGCGCGCAGCGTCCGCGTCCTGGCGCGGCTCCTCGCCCGCGCGCTGGCCGCCGTCCACGCGGCGGGCCTGGTGCACCGCGACGTGAAGCCGGGCAACGTCCTGCTCGCCGTGGACGGCCCCCGCCTCATCGACTTCGGCATCGCCAGGGCCACCGACGCCACCGCGCTCACCACCACGGGACTCATCGTCGGCACCCCCGGCTTCCTCTCCCCCGAACAGGCGCAGGGCGGCCCGGCGGGCGGCCCGCCCGGACCGCCGAGCGACGTCTTCTCGCTGGGCTGCCTCCTCGCGTACGCGGCGACGGGACGCCCGCCCTTCGGTACGGGCGCCACCGACGCGCTCCTCTACCGCACGGTCCACGACGCCCCCGACCTCACCGGCGTCACCGACCCCGACCTGTACGCCCTCCTCACCGCCTGCCTCGCGAAGGACCCGGCCCAGCGCCCCACCGCCGCCGTCATCGACGCGAACGTCCCCGAGGACGTCCCGGCCGGGACCCTCAGCTCCACGGACTGGCTCCCCGACGCCGTCGTACGCCTCATCGCCGACCGCTCCGCCGCGATGCTCGCGCTCCCCGACATCGAGGCCACGATCACCGAGAGCACGAAGGCCGAGCGGCCGGGCCGCCGCAGGTTCCTCTACCTCGCGAGCGGCGGCGCCGTGCTCCTCGCGGGCGGCGGCGCGGGCGCCTGGGCCGCGCTGCGCGACGACACGGAGCCCGACGACAAGAACACCGCGGGCCCCAAGCCCTGGATCATCGGCTTCCAGGGGGACCTGTCAGGGCAGTACAAGGCGGAGGGCAGAGCCCAAGAACGCGGCCTGCGCCTGGCCGTGGAAGAGTTCAACGCCCGCCGCGCCGCGCCCTTCACCCTCGCCGTACGGGCCGCCGACGACGGCGGCGACCCGGCCCGCGCGCCCCGCGTGGCCACCGCCTTCGCCCGCGACCCCGCCGTCCTCGCGGTCATCGGCCCCACCACCGACGACACCACGCGCGCGGTCCGTACGACCTACGACGAGGCGAGCCTGCCCGTCCTGACCGTGTCGTCGGCCGCCATCGCGTACGACACCAACGAAGTGAAGCCCTTCTTCCAGACCTGCCCCAGCTACTCGGGCGTCGCCCTCCAGGTCCTCGCCCGTCTCGTCCTGCGCAAGGACGTCCAGACCCTGGGCGTGCTCGTCGACCGCGCGGGCGGCCTGCCCGCCATCAACCTGGCCAACCTGGTCAACATGGCCGTCCCGGTCAACACCGACGGCACCAGCTACCCCAGGGTCGCCCCCGCGAACCTCCCCGACATGGGGCCCGTCGTCCGCGACATGCTCGCCCACGGTGTCGACGCCTTCCTCTACACGGGCGACCCCGAGGGCGCGGCCCGCACGGCCCGCGCCCTGGTCGCGAGCTCCTTCAAGGGGCCGCGCATGGCGATGTACACCTCGATGACCCCGGCCTTCCTCCAGCAGGCGGGCGAGGCGGCCGAGGGCTGGGAGTTCACCGTGCCCTACACCGCCCCCACCGCCCCGGCGGCCAGGGCGTTCACCGCGGCCCACCGCAAGCGCTACGGGACGCCGCCCGAGCCCTGGGCGGCGGAGGCGTACGACGTGACCCGGATGGTCGCGGACGCGGTCGCCGCCCTCGCCAAGGGCGGCAGGCGACCGGCCCGCAGCGCCCTCGTCGCCGCCCTCGCCAAGGGCGTGCACCACGGCGTCTCGCACGCCTACGCCTTCGGCAAACGCGGCGTGCTGACCGCCGTGGACCACGAGTCGCTGCCCACGGCCGGCCACCTCTACCGCGCGGAGAGCGGCGCCTTCCGCTACCTCGGCCCGGCCCCGAAGTTCCCCGGCAGCTAGCGACGACGGAGCAGAACGACCCATGCGCCCCCTGAGAGCGGACGATCCCAGGTCCATCGGCCAGTACCGCACCCTCACCCGCCTCGGCGCGGGCGGCATGGGCGTCGTGTACCTGGCGCGCTCGCCAGGCGGCGCGCTCGCCGCCGTCAAGGTCATCCGCGCCGAGCACGCCGCAGACCCGGGCTTCCGGGCCCGCTTCCGCCGCGAGGTCGCGGCGGCGGGCCGCATCGAGGGCCCCTGGACGGTCCGCCTCACCGGCGCCGACCCGGACGCCGCCGAACCCTGGCTGGCCACGGAGTACGTCGCGGGCCCCTCGCTCGCCGAAGCGGTCAACACCTTCGGCGCCCTGCCCCTCACCACGGTCCGCGTCCTGGGCACCCGCCTCGCCCAGGCCCTGGAAGCCGTCCACGCGGCGGGCCTCGTCCACCGCGACGTGAAGCCGGGCAACATCCTGCTCGCCCTGGACGGCCCCCGCCTCATCGACTTCGGCATCGCCCGCGCGTCCGGCGCCACCGCCCTCACCGCGACCGGCGCCATGATCGGCACCCCCGGCTACCTCTCCCCGGAACAGGCCACGGCCTCCGGCCCCGAGGCGGGACCGCCCAGCGACGTCTTCTCGCTTGGCTGCGTCCTCGCGTACGCGGCGAGCGGCCGCCGCCCCTTCGGAGAGGGCACCCCCTCGGCCGTCGTCTTCCGCACGGTCCACGAGGAGCCCGACCTCGCGGCGGTGCCCCGCCCGCTGTTCCGGCTCGTCTCGGCCTGCCTCGCCAAGGACCCGGTCGCCCGCCCGACCCCGGAGGCCGTACAGCAGTGGCTGGCCGCCCCCGACACGGACGAATGGCTCCCGCAGGGCCTTCCCGCCCTCATCGCCGAACGCTCCGCCCAGGTCCTGTCGCTCCCCGACCCCGAGCCCCTCACCCAGCTCGCGCCGACCACCCGCCCCACGCGCAGGCGGCTGCTCGTCGCGGGCACGGCCGGCGCGGTCCTGGCCGCGGGCGGCGGCACGGCCGCCTGGCTGAACGCCCGCCGCTCCCCGAACACCCCCAACGGGTCGACCGTCGGCAACCGCCCCACGTACACGATCGCCGTCCACGCCGATCTGAGCGGACCGGGCAAGGCGACGGGCCAGGCGCACGACAGGGGGGCACGGATCGCGGTCGCGGAGCACAACGCCCGCGAGTCCGCCCCCTTCCGTCTGGCGGTGCGCACGGAGGACGACGCGGGTGATCCCGCGCGGGCCGCACAGGTCGCGAACCGGCTGGTCGCGGACCCGAAGGTGCTCGCGGTGATCGGCCCCACGACCGAGGCCACGGTGGAGAAGGCGCTCGTGCCGTACACGAAGGCGCGGCTGGTGACCCTCGTGATCTCCCCGAGTTCCAACAAGCTCAGCACGGTCGAGAACGAGAACCTCAGTCTGGTCAGGCCGAGCGACTCGTTCTACGCGAGCGTGGCCATCCGCTACCTCACGAGAGTGCGGCCCTCGAACCGCACGGCGGTGATCCGCGACGACGAGGGCGGTCAGACCGCCTGGGAAATGGCCAAGGACCTCAGCCAGTCGTCCCCCTCGTCCGGTACGACGACGGTGTACCGCGTCGCGCAGGACAGCGAGGACTTCACGACACCGGCGAAGGCCGCGAAGGCGTCCGGCCAGCTCGCGGTCGTGTACGGCGGAACGTCGCCGCGGCGCGCGGCGCTCTGCGCGAAGGCACTGGCGGCGGCGGGCTTCACGGGGGAGCGGGTGGCCGGTGCGGCCGCGATGGATCCGGCGTTCTTCGCGGAGGCGGGACCGGCCGCGGAGGGCTGGGTCCTCGCGGCCGCGTTCGTCGACCCGGAGGCGGAGAAGAGGACGGCGGCGTTCACCCGGGCACACCGGAAGCGGTACGGGGCCGTGCCCGGCCGCTGGGCGGCCGAGGCGTACGACGCGGTGGGTCTCCTGGCGAAGGCGGTGGAGTCCACCAGCGCGGGAGACCGGGGGCGGTCCGGGGTCGCGCGCAGGCTGTTCCTGGTCACGCACCGGGGCGTCAGCCGGAACCTGTCCTTCGCTCCGAACACGCACCTGGTCGACTCGACCAGCGGACTGTTCCTGTACCGGGTGGAGGGCGGCCGTCCGAAGTACCTCGGCCCCTATATGGAGGTACCGCAGGACCGAGGTTGACACGGCCCTCCGGGGACCGTAGTGTCCTCCGAGTTGTCACGGAGCCGGAACGGTTCCGCGACGACCGATCCGCCGCTCATGCGGCACCCAAACTCAGCACGACCTCCCGCCGGGGAGAATTTCAGCATGCCTGGAATTCAATTCGGTCCTCGATTATGAGGAACCCGGGAAACCGGCTAGAGTTCTGGACGTCGGAACGGCCCAACAGCCGGGAAGACAAACCCCGCTGACTGGGAATCAGGCCCGAAAGGATCTGATAGAGTCGGAACCGCCGGAAGGGAAAGC
>NZ_JBITHO010000014.1:0-180815 GCF_044458065.1 Streptomyces sp. NPDC050504
GCAACAGAACGGCCAGAGCCGCCTGCACCACCATGAACACCGTCACACCCTGAGCACGAGCCAGCTCCACCACCGCACGATGCACCTCGGCATCCGCATCCAGACCGACCACACCCCCACGATGCGAAGCCACCACCGGACGCCGACGATCCACCGGCAGCACCAACTCCTCAGGAACGCCGGACAATTCTCGCTGCCAGTAGGCGAGTTGCTCGGACAGCACGCTTCCGCGGTCGGACTGGTCACCCAGGAGGTCGCGCTGCCACAGGCTGTAGTCGGCGTACTGGACCGGAAGCGGCTGCCAGACGGGAGCCCGGCCCTCGCACCGGGCGGCGTACGCGGTCGACACGTCACGGGCCAGCGGGCCCAACGACCAGCCGTCGCCCGCGATGTGGTGCAGCACCACGACAAGTACGTACGCGTCGGGACCGGTCCGCAGCAGACACGCCCGCAGCGGCACCTCTCCCGCCAGATCGAAACGGTACCCCGCAGCCTCGGCAACCAGCTCAGCCACCCCTGTCTGCTCGGCACCCTCGGCGTCGGCCGTGGTGAGCAGATCACCGACCGCGTCGACATCCACGACACGCTGACAGGGCTGACCGCCCACCGTGCCGATCAGCGTGCGCAGCGAATCGTGCCGGCCCACCACGTCGCGCAGCGCCGCACGCAGAGCGTCGACGTCCAGCGCACCGGTCAGGCGCAGCACCATCGGCATGTTGTAGGTCGCCGACCTTGCTTCCAACTCGCTGAGGAACCAGAGCCGTTGCTGCGCGAACGACAGCGGAACCGTCTCCGGGCGGTCCACCGGTACCAGCGCGGGACGGGACTGGTCCGAAGCGGTCAATCGGCCGACGAGCGCGGCCGGGGTCGGGGTCTCGAACACGGCCCGGATCGGTACTTCGACTCCGAACGCCGACCGGATGCGGCTGACCAGACGCGTCACGAGCAGGGAGTGACCGCCGAGCTCGAAGAAGTTGTCCTCCGCTCCCGCCGATGGCAGGCCCAGCGCCTCGGCGAACGCCGCGCACATGATCTCTTCCTGCGCATTCGCAGGACCTCGGCCACCGACATCCGCGCCACTGCCGGGGGCGGGCAGGGCCTTGCGGTCGAGCTTGCCGTTCACCGTGAGCGGCAGCGCGTCCAGCGTCACGATCGCCGCAGGCACCATGTAGTCCGGCAGCACCGCCGAGAGACCGGCGCGGACCTCCGCAATGTCCACGACGTCCACACCGCTCGAACCGCTCACCGGGACCACGTACCCCACCAGTCGCTTGTCGCCCGGCTGGTCCTCACGCACGACGACAGCGGCCTGGGCAACGGCCGGGTACGCGGCAAGCGCCGCCTCGACCTCACCCAGCTCGATACGGAAACCACGCACCTTCACCTGGTCATCCGTACGCCCCAGACACTCCAACCGCCCATCCGAGCCCCACCGGGCCAAGTCCCCGGTCCGATACATCCGCTCACCCGGCGCACCATACGGATGAGCCACGAACCGCTCCGCCGTCAGCCCCGGCCGGTCCAGATAGCCACGAGCCAAACCCGCCCCGGACACATACAACTCCCCCGCGGCCCCGACCGGCACCGGCCGCAACGCAGCATCCAGCACGAACACCCGGGTGTTGGCGATCGGCCGTCCGATGGGTACGTGGTTGTCGTCTCCGGTGTGCAGGTCCGCCAGCGTCGACCACACCGTGGTCTCCGTCGGACCGTACAGGTTTGTCACCGACACCGCCGACGCAGTCAACTGCCGGGCCAGCCCAGCAGGAAGCGCCTCACCACCCACCAGGGCCCGCAACCCACGCACCGCAGCCGGAGCCTCCGCCACCAGGCCCTGCCACACCGCAGGCGTCGCCTGAAGCACCGTCGCCCCAGACCCCACAACCAACCCCGCCAACGCCCCCGGATCCCGCACCGTCTCCCGACCGGCCAGCACCACCCGAGCACCCGACACCAACGGCACAAACAACTCCAACACATGAATGTCGAAAGCCACCGTCGTCACCGCAACAAGAACATCCCCAGACCCCAGCGCCAACCGCCCACGCACAACAGCCACAAAATTGCCCAGCGCCCCCCGGGAAACCACCACACCCTTCGGCCGCCCCGTAGAACCCGACGTATAAATCACATACGCCGCATGCCCCGGCAGAACCACCCCACCACGATCACCATCGCTCAGATCCCCGTCCCCGAACCGCGCACACTCCTCCACAACCTCCGGAGCATCCACCACCACACGCACCACACCACCAGGCACCACCGACCCCACACCGCCAGCAGTCACCACCAGCACAGGACGCGCATCAGCCACCACAAACGCAACCCGCTCCACCGGATGACCAGGATCGATCGGCACGTATGCCGCGCCCGCCTTCAGCACCGCCAGCAGGGCGACCGTGAGGTCGACCGAGCGGTCCATCAGCACGGCCACCCGGCTCTCGGGCCCCACGCCTCTGGTGATCAGTAGCCGTGCCAGACGGTTCGACCTGGCGTTCAGTTCCGCGTACGTCAGCCGGGTGTCCTCGAACACGACGGCGGTCGCGTCCGGGGTGCGCGCGGCCTGCTCCTCGAACTGCTCGGGAAGGGTGCGGAGGGGGACGTCACGGGTGGTGGTGTTCCACTCCACCAGGGTGCGGTGCCGTTCGGCAGGAGTGGCCAGGTCCAGCCGGGCGACGGGGGTGTCGGGCTCCAAGCGGGCGAGGGCCGTAAGCAGGTGCAGGAACCGCGTCTGGTGGGCGGCATTCTCCTCTTCGGTGTAGAGGGCGGGGTTGGCCAGGAAGTCCACCCGCAGGCCCGTGTCCCGCTCGTACACGAGGATCGTCATGTCGTCCACCGCACCGTTCGCCAAGTAGGTGCGCGCGGTGGTCTCGCATCGCCCGAACTGGGGCATCGTCCGGTCGTCGGGGAGGAAGTTGAGGACGAGGCCGTGCATGCGACCGCCCGTGCGGGCGATTTTGAGGTCGCGGTGCAGGTGCTCGTACCGGTAGCGCTGGTGTCGCAGGACTCCCCGGCTCCGCGCGGAAGCCTCCCTGGCCAGGGTGCGTACGGTCATGTCCGGCGCGATGGGCAGGCGCAGCGGCAGCGCCTGGGCCATGCTCGCCAACGACCCCTGCACGCGTGCTCCCTTGCGTGCCGTGACGGTCAGTCCGAGCACGACCTCCTGTGCCTGCGCCATCCGCTGCACGTAGAGTCCGGCAGCCCCGATCAGGAGGGCGGGCAGGGCGACGCCCGACGCGCGGGCCAACTGCCGGAGCGACTGCGTGGCTCCGGCCGGGACCACGGCGGTCCTGCGGTGGGAGTGGCGGGACGCGAAGGCCGTCCCCGAGGCCAGGGTCACGGCCTCGGGGGCGTCCTCCATCTGTTCCGTCCAGTACGCCCGGTCCTGGGCGAACTGCTCGCTCGCGCGGTAGGACGCGTCGTCGGCGACGATCTCTTCGAGGGTCGCGAACGGCGTGTACGGGCAGTCCTGCCCGTGCTCCAGGGCGGTGTAGATCTCCGCCACCCGGTTCAGCCACACCGAGTACCCGATGCCGTCCAGCGCGATGTGGTGGGCCCCCAGGTAGAGCACGTGCCTGTCCTCGTCCACCAGGAGCGCGGCGATGGTCCAGATCCTGCCGCCTTCGAGGTCGGCGGGGCGGGCCGCCTCGGTCCGCATCCACGCCTCGGCGGCAGCGGCGGGCTCGGGCTCCTGCCGCAGGTCGATCACGGACAGCCGGTAGCCGACGAGGGGTTCGACGACCTGCCACGGACCCTCGTCGTTCTGCCCGAACCGCGCACGCAACAGTTCCGTCTCGGCCAGCGCCTGGCCGAACGCCCGCTCCAGCAGGGGGAGCCGCAGGCTGCCGGTGATGTCCAGGTAGTCCACCATGTTCTGGGCCGGGCTCTGCGGGTCCAGCGCCTGGGCGTACCAGATGCCCTCTTGAGCTGCGGTCAGGGCAATGGGGGCATGGTTCGACATGTTGGATGTCCCGTGTGCTTGGTGTCCAGCGAGAAATCGGCGGAAGGTCCCGTGCCGCGCGGACTCGGCATCCGCCGGCGGAAAGGGCGTCCGCCGTGGCGCTCTCTTCGGTTCTCCGGTGCCCGGCTGCGTGCCTGCTGTGCGCGTGGCGAATTTCCTGCGGCCGTTCGGAGAGGGCGTCGGCGCATCGCTGTCAACGTGATGCGCGATGTGGTGAGTTCACCGATGTCGGCTGAAGCGGTTCTCCGCTTTCACGCATGCGGATCAGGTGAACTCTCCGGCGTCCGGAAGTGAGGACGAATGAGGACGCGTGAGGGCGGGAGGCCCTAGCGGTCCACCGGTCGGCCCTGAGGCGGATCCGGGATCGGGGGTCCGCCCCAGGGCTCGCGTCCGGGCGGTGTGGCGGCCGGCCTGCGGAGACGTACGGCGTGTGCGGCGGTCTCCGCTCGGGTCCGAGCGTCCCCCGGCGTGGTGCGCCGGATTCCGGCGGACACGAGGGGCACGGACCACGAGAAGCGCTGCGTCAGTTTCCGTTCATGGCGTCGATCAGGCTCTGGGGCCGCATGTCGGTCCAGGAGCGCTCCACGTAGTCAAGGCAGTCCTGTCGCGCGGCCTCGCCGAACGCGACCTCCCAGCCCTCGGGGACGTCGACGAAAGTCGGCCAGAGGGAGTGCTGCCCCTCCGGGTTGACCAGCACCAGGTAATTGGCTTCTTGGTCCTCGAACGGATTCGTCATGTTTCGACTTTCTGGTGCCGGTTACGTGTGATCTCGGCCAACTTGGCTCACGAGGAGTACAACCAGCTCAAGTGAACATGTGGGTAATCTCGATCGGCCACGAGATGATCTTGCGATGGCCGCCGAAACCTTTCAGTCACGCATCGTGACGTTCGGTGATGTGTGACGGAGTGCTCTCGGCGCCCGCGTGACCTGCGATCACGCCGCCGCTGCCCCCTGTCCGGCGCCTCGCCGAGTCGGTGTCCGCCCCCGTCGGCACGACTGCGCACCGCACACGGCCCCGCGCCGGATGCGGCATTGCCACGACGGGCCCGGCCTGCTAATCGATCCGGTCCGCGAACCGGGCCGGTCACCCCGCAGGGCCGGTCATCGGGCGGCCCGTGGCGGGGTGCCGTCGCCGAAGGGGCGTCCGCCCAGTCGTTCGCGGTGGTGCGGGGCGTGCCAGCCCGACGGGTCGGGGCCTGCGGGCACGATGCCGGTCGGGTTGGTCCCCGTGTGCACCTCGTAGTAGTGGCGCTTGATGTGGTCGAAGTCGACCGTGTCGCCGAAGCCGGGCGTCTGGAAGAGGTCGCGGGCGTAGGCCGCGCTGGATGACGCAGTGGGACATGCGGCGGTTGATGTCGTCGGCGAGTTCGACGAACCGATACGGGGTGCCGAGTTCCTGCTGGATCTTCCAGGAGAGGAACATCGGGTCGACGGGCAGGCAGTGCCCACCGACGCCGGGGCCGGGGATGAAGGGCATGAAGCCGAAGGGCTTCGTCGCGGCCGCGGCGATCGCCTCCCAGATGTCCACGCCCAGCGGTCGTGCGAGCGTGGCCAGTTCGTTGGCCAGGGAGATGTTGACGAACCGGAAGACGTTCTCGATCAGCTTGGCCATCTCCGCGACCCTGGCGCCCGACACCGGCACCGTGTTGTGGAACAGACGGTCGCAGAGACCCCTGACCGCATCCAGCGAGGCCGCGTCGATCCCCGACACCAGCTTCGGAGTCTCCTCGAACGGCCACCGTCTGTTCCCCGGGGCGATGCGCTCGGGGCTGAACCCGAGGAGCTCGGGGCTGAACCCGAGGAGGAAGTCTGTGCCGCCGGTGAGACCCGAAGCCTTCTCCAGGACCGGCAGCAGCACCTCCTCGGTGGTCCCGGGGTAGCTCGTCGACTCCAGGACCACGAGCGCGCCGGGACGCAGGTACTCGCCCAGCGTCCGCGTGCACGCCTCCACGTACGTCAGGTCGGGCACGCGGTCCCGCAGCGGGGTCGACACGGTGATCACCGCGACGTCGAACCCCGCCAGTGCGGCGGCGTCGGCGCTCGCGCGGTAGGCCCCGCTCGCCAGTACCGCACGCTGCCTCGCGCAGGACACGTCCTGCACGTACGAGACACCGGCGGCCAGCTGCTGGACGCGGGCACGGTCCACGTCGTAGCCGGTGACGCGGTGCCCCGTCTCGGCGGCACGTACTGCCAGCGGCAATCCCACGTAGCCCTGGCCGGCGACAACGACGCGCATGTCTGATCCTCCTCGGATGCGGTGCTTGAATGGGGGCCTTCGGTTCTGGCAAGGAGAAGCACTGTGCCTCTGGTGTCTGTCGTGATGCCCGTCTACAACTCGGCGGCCACCCTCGGCGCAGCCGTCCGGTCGGTCCTCGCCCAGACCCACACCGACCTAGAGCTGCTGGTCACCGACGACCGGTCCACCGACGGCTCCATGGACCTGCTGCGCGAGTTCGCCGCGCAGGACGAGCGGGTCCTTCCGGAGCCGGCCCCCGAGCAGGGCGGTGCGGGCCGGGCCCGGAACCTGGCGATCGCGCGGGCCCGCGGTGACTACATCGCCTTCCTCGACAGCGATGACATGTGGCTTCCCGAGAAGACCGAGAAGCAGCTCGCCTTCGCCGCGGCCGGCAGTGCGCCGCTGACCTTCACGTCGTACTTCAAGATGGACGCCGCCCACGACGGCGAGAGCACCGACTGGGTCCCCAACGGGCGGGTGGTCCGTGCGCGCGAGCACGTGGACTACCAGGCGATGCTGGTCCGGGACCACATCGGCGCGCTCACCACCATGTACGACCGCGGTGTCCTGGGCACAAGACTGATGCCGGAGATGCGCAAGCGCCAGGACTACGCCCTGTGGTTGTCGATCATGCGGGACGGTGCGGACGCCAGGGGCCTGGCTGAGCCGCTCGCGGTGTACAGGGCACAGCAGGCGGGATCGCTGTCGTCGAACAAACTGTCGCTCGTGCAGTACAACTGGGCCCTGTACCGCGAGCACGAGCATCTGTCGGTCCCACGTGCGACACGGGCGCTGACCGGTGCGGTGTGGCAGTCGCTGCGCAACTCTCGCATCTGAGCGCCACCGCGAAGGCAGGCTGCGGGATTCCGCAGTGACCTTGAGGCCTGGTCGGGGCGGAGCCGGAAACCCCGGCAGCGCCCTGAACGCCGCCAGGGACCTGGTCCCCCAGCAGTTGCCCACCGTCGAGCGGCAGGCCCGCTACTACTGCGACCTGGCCACCGCCTACGCCGCCTGGGGCCGGCGCGATGAATCCGTACGAGCCCTGCTGTGCGCCGAGCGCATCGCACCGCAGGAGACCCACACCCGGCCTGCCGCACGCACCATGGCCCAGGGGCTTCTCGTCTCGGGCCGGACCACGACCGAACTGCGGGGCCTGGCCGCCCGCTCCGGTCTCACCTTCTGACGGAGCCGAGCCACCACGCCCTACCGCTGTGCAGACACTGGTGACCACGCACGCGAGAGAAGTCCGCACTGCCGTCGCGATGTTGAGCGTGCTGTCCATCGCTGTCCAACTCCCCTCGGCGTTCGGCAAGGAGGTCCTCGGGGCGCTGCAAGTGGCAGTTCTGGAGATACACGCCGCCCGTGAAGGGCTCGAAGCCGACGCGGATGCCTGGGTGCGGAGGATCGCGGATCACGGCAGGATGTGGGCATGGAAGAACCGCTTGACGTGCCTGAGCTCGCTGCTGGCGGGGGGTTCACGCTTCGCCCGTGGGGTCTTGCGGATCTTGAGCTTGTCCGTGAGGCGTCGGAGGACGACTACATCCCGTTGATCACGACGGTTCCGTCGCCGTATTCCGAGGCGGCGGGCATCGCGTTCGTTGAGCGGCAGTGGGGCCGGGCGACCGCGGGGTCGGGGTATCCGTTCGTCATCGTGACCGCTGATGGTCGACCGGTCGGGAATGTTGGGCTCTGGCTCAAGGATGTTGGCCAGGGCCGCGCCTCGCTCGGCTATTGGATCGTCAAGTCGGCGCGTGGTCAGGGTGCCGCCGGGGCCGCACTCGGGGCAGTCACCGCTTGGGCCCTGGGTGACCTGCGGATTCCTCGACTCGAGCTGTGCGTGGAACCGTGGAACACGGCTTCTGTGCGCACTGCCGAACGCGTGGGGTTCCAACGCGAAGGACTGCTGCGGAGCTGGCAGCAGGTCGGGAACGAACGCCGGGACATGTTGCTGTATTCGCTGTTGGTCAGGGAGCTTTGACGCGACTGGTCCCGTCGGCTGTCAGGTCAGCAAGATCAGCGTGATCGGTGAGGGTCAGCCGGCACCGGGAGCAGACGGGCCCCGGACAGGCCGCGCCTGCCGCCCCACAGCACCGTGACCGAACCGGCATCCGTGAACCTGCCAACGTCCTCGCCCGACGCCCCCACGATCAGATCGCTGTAGCCGTCCTTGTCGAGATCGGCGAAGGCCGTCGAACCGCCGAAGAGGTCCTTGGCCTCAGCCGTGTCCGGCACTCCGGGGGTGTTCTGCGTGAACACCGCCTTGCGCGCGGCGGACACACCGTTCCGCGATCCGTAGAGGACCGCGACCGCCCCCGCGCCATGCTTCCCGCCGACCGTGGCCGTCGGCGCGGGCACCACCAGATCCTGGAAACCGCGGCCGTTGAAGTCGGCGGGCGCGGCGATCGGCTTCGCCACCGCCGTCGACGGCACACCCACCACCGCACCGGCCACCGTCGCACAGGTGACAGCAACGGCCGCCGCCAGCCGCGCTCTTCGCAACTCACCCATCCCGGATCCCCCCTCGTACGGTCCGGCCCATATGACCGGTCCCCCGGTACCACGCTGCGGGGAGCTCACTTGCCCGAAGGCCCCGCCTCTCTCGCGCCCGGCTGCGCCTCCACCCATGCCTGGCCAAGCGATAGCCGGGCGGGCTCGTGAACCTTGCGCTGGATCAGCGTCAGTGCCGATGTGTCCGGCGGCCGCTGGCCTGCACGGACCGGCTGTTCCAGCGGAGTTCCTACGGCCCTGTGTCCGGCGGGAACAGGGTGGGGTGGAGACGGTCCGCTGAGCGCACCGGAGTAGTCTGAACGTGTTCAAAGCCGTAGTCGGGGCGGGTAGTTCGACGGGCGGAGGCATGGTGCGTACGACGATCGCAAGGACTGGGTGGGCCAGGTGGGCCGGGCTGTGCGCGGCTGTTGCGGTGACGGCCGGCGGCTGCGGGTTCTTCCCGCTGCCCAGCGTGGACGATGCCTCTCCCGGGGAGCTCGTCGGCACATGGTCGGGTGGCGGAGGCGCGGTGGTGGTTCTCGAAGCCGACGGTGATGCCGAGGTGCGGCAGCTGCGCGGTGAGGACTGGGACTTCGACGACCGGTGGTCCATGACGGGCATGGGGACCTGGCGCCTCATCGAGAGCGGCAGCGGGGAAACCATCGCGGCAGCGCCCGCGGTGAAGGTCGCCATCACCAAGGTGACCCGGCTGGAGAACTGGCCGGCCACCGACGTGTTCGGGGATCCCCGGACTCCGCTGGGCGAGTACACGTGGAAGTTCGGCATGGACCGCACCGACGAGGGGCTCCAGCCGTACTACCTGGCGGGCGACCCCGACACCGCAGAGCTCTACTACCTGCACCGCACGGAGCCCGGCTAGAAACGCTGCCGGAATCTGTTCAACGGCATCAGCCACCGGTGTCCGTGGGGCCGCTGATCAGGACCTCAATGCCGGCCCCGACGTGGCCGGTGACGACGGCAGAAAAGAAGGGGGGGACGAAGCAATGACCGTGGCACGCACCGCAGCCGTGGTGCTGGTCGTTGGGGGTGCACTGCTCGTGCTGGTGCCCGCGAAAGCAATGGTGATAGCACGCATGGCGGCCGTAACACTGGCTGTCTGGGCCGCACTGGTCATGCTGGCACTCGCGCCGTCGCTGCTGCCTGCGGCGTGGCAGTACTACGTCTACTCACCGGCAAGCACGGGCCTGTGGCTGCTTGCGATGTTCTTCTCGCCTTTTGTGGTCTGCTTCATCAAGTGGGAGTGGATCAAGGAGGGCGGCAGACGGATGTGACGCCGCGTCGGGTCGCCGGGGGGGGGAGAGAGAGCTCACCGCCGGGCGAATCGGATCCTGAGTGTCTGCTCGTGGCCAGATCGCCCGGCCCGGCTGACCGCTCGGCCCCGCAGGGGCTCATCGGCATCATTGCGGCATGACCCCGGTCCTTCCCCGCACCGTCCGGGCCGTCGACACCGCCCAGCTCCTGGACCTGGCCCAGGAGGCCGCCCTGCATGGGTTCAGCCAACGGCTCCCGGTCGACTGGCTACGAGAGCACCTCGCCGCACAGGCTACGCACTACCTGTTCCCGACGCTCGTGCAGCGGCTCACGCACCGTCCCGAGGTGCCGCTGCAGTGGAGGTGCCAGCAGCTGCTGACCGTCAGCACCAGCGAACAGATCTGGGGTCTCCTCGACGTCCTTCCCGACACCTTCGACAAGATCCCGGAGACCTTGGACACGACGTCCAAGAAGGACATCGTCAACCGCATCGAGCAAGCAGTGACGGTGCGGGAGTGGACGGAACGGACTGCGTCGTTGCTCACCGCCCGGCAGTCGCCGCCCGGCGATCTGGTGATGACACACCCTCACCAAGCCTCACCCACACCCAGGCCCGCGCACCGTGCCGGGCCGCTGCCCGTGGACTGGATGTAGGCGCGCAGCGCGGCTTGGGTGTCGGGCGGGTTACGTTCGCGCAGGTGCATGTCCGACCGGTGTGCCGTACTGGTCCCAGGGGATAGCGAAGCTTCCCTTCGGGAACGCAGCTCGCGCCACCCGCACTGTTTCCGCAAAGCCCTTCTCGGGCCCCGCCCGGCCGCAACGACACCCGCACCCACCCCAAACGACAACACCGGTCTACAAGGCCACAACCGGGTCCTGGAAACCGACGTCACGTCACGCAAGCCCTCGAATTGCCCGACAGCATCGTGCTTCAGGCGAGAGTCTGTCGACATCCCAGGGACTTCCCCCCATCCGGTACGGCCACCCGGAATTAATCCGGATGGCCGTACCGCGGCTTCTCTACTCCTTCTGGAGTCTGCTGATCACGAGAACCGTGAGCAGGCCGCAGATCAGCCCCGCGAGGCCCCAGGGGCCACTTGGGCTAGAGTCGTTGAGAACGTAGCCGATGGCGGAGAAGACGGTGGTAGAGGTGAGGACGATGAGGCCCCAGAAGCGTCTTCCTGGCATCCGTTCACTCCTTGTCGTGGTGGTGGGTCGTCCGGTTTCGCCGCGCCTCTAGGAGAAGCGCAGCGCGCAGTGCCTGTTGGTGCAGTAGGCGCGCCACTTGGTGGAGTAGCGCCGGTGGCCGGACAGGCCGGGGCCCTGGACGTTGCGGAAGTACGCGACCGTGACGGCGAAGCGTTCCTGGTAGCCGCAGACGAAGAAGATCTTGAATGCGCAGACCTGGGCCATGCCGGAGTCGCCCCACTCATGATAGGTGGAGCTCCGGGCGTTGCGGGCCGCCCCGTGGAACTGGATCTTCCAGCCGAGGACCGAGGCGACACCGCTCTCGTCGTCGCTCGTCCACGCCCAGGAGCTGCTGATGTTTCCCTTGCTGTTGAGGCAGAACTCGGCCTGCATGGAGATGGTGCCCAGCTGGATGCGCACAGCTCCTTCGTAGAGCTTGTACGTGCGCGAGACGGTCTTGCAGCTCGCGGTACCGGCGTTGTCGTAGGTGTTCACCGGGTCGGCACACACGTAGTCGTAGGAGTTGCAGCTTCCGCCGTGCAGAGGGTCCACGCTGAGGAAGCGCCCCGTGCCGGGTGAGTAGAGCCGCGCGCCCATGAGCAGGGTGTTCGTCGGTGTCTCGCTGGAGCGCTGGAACGCGCCGAGCCAGCCGTAGCGGGCCGCCGGTGAGCCGGTCCGGATGTTGCCGTACTCGTCGCTCTCCAGGGCCACGGGGCTCTGCGAGGCGTCCAGCGGGAGCTGCACGCCGATGTCGCCGTGGATGTTGGAGAGCATGAGGACGGTGCCGCCGGTCTTGCCGGTGACGGCGGCCAGGCCGCCGCTCAGTGACGCGACGTTGCGGGAGACGGCTCCGGTGCCGTCCTCCACGATCCAGCTCGGGCTGTCGGTGTCGTTGGCGTAGTGGTTGACCTTGGCGCCGGTCTGGGACCAGGTGCCGCCGCTGTTGGTCTCGGTGGTCCAGCTGCGGAAGCGAAGGGCCGCGTCGAGTTCCCAGGTCTGGCGCTTGGTGCCGGCGGTCTGACGGCGGACCAGGTTGTTGGTGTAGTAGTCGATGGTGGCGCCGGGCAGGGCGGTGGTGCGGCCGTAGGCGTCGTAGGCGTAGCCGGGGTCGACGAGGCGGTCGGCACTGTCGTAGGTGTGGGTGCGGGTGCGGGTGGTGCCTCCGGTGGTGGTGCAGGCGAGACCGGGCTGCGCGGCGGTCGTGGTGAGGGAGGTGCGGTTGCTGCGCTTGTCGAAGGCGTAGGCGCGGCGGGTGCACACCGAGTCGGCGGTTTCCTCCGCGACGGTCAGGCGACCTGCTCCGTCGTAGGTGTAGTCACGGCTGGTGGCGCCCCTGGTGCGGGTGGTCACCTTCCCGTCGACGGCGCGCGTCACCGCGTCGGAGTAGACGACGACGCCGTCCGCGTCGCGGGTGTAGACCCGGTCGGCCGTGATGCCGAGGGTGTTCTCCGTCTGGCGCAGGGTGTAGCCGCCGGGCAGCTGCTCGGCGGCGATCGAACCGGCCGCGTTGTACGTGGCGGTGAACGTGCCCGCGACGGAGTCGACGAGCTTGGTCGCCATGCCGCGGGGCTCGATCGCCGTGTCGTAGGTGAACGTCCGAGTCGAGGGGGCGCTGTCGGTGATGGTCAGCGGGCGGTCCAGCGCGTCGTAGCGCATGGTGGTGGTGCCGCCGTCCGCGTCGGTGTACGAGATCAGCCGGCCCAGCTTGTCGTACTGCCTGCTGATGGTGCCGCCGGTCGGGGAGGTCACCGTGACCGGCTGTCCGCCGGCGGGGTCGTACGTGATGGTGCTGGTCGGCACCGCCTGCCCGAGCCCGCCGCTCATCGTGGTGGTGGTCTGCCGGCCCGCGGCGTCGAAGACCACCGAAAGCGTACGGGTGGCCCCGTTCGCCGTGTCGACGCTCTTGGACTGCTGGCCGTAGAGGCCGTACTCCATCGTGGAGTCCTCGACCTTGACGGGGTTGGAGCCGCCGCCGACGATGTCACCCGCCGGTCCGGTCCAGCACACCTGGTCCGCCCACTCGGGGCGTCCCTTGCACCAGCCGGTACCCGTTGCGGACCAGTAGGCGATGACCCTGGAGGCCGCGCCCTGTCCCGTGCCACCGGGCGGCCGGGTGCCGGTGACCCTGCCTTCGGCGTCGTACGTGGTGCCGGTCACCAGGTTGAGACCGCCGGGATCCTGGATCTTCAGGGTGGGAAGGCCCTTGACCCAGTCGTACTGGGTTTCGTTCAGCCGCTTCTCGCCCATGACCGAGTCGTGGTCACGGACGCGGACGCCGCTGATCGTGAGGGTGACCTGGTTGCTCACGGCGGCGCTGCCGTCGGTTGGCCGGCCCTCGTCGTACTCCTTGACCGTCCATGCACGCGCGGCGACGGGGGTGTTCGCCCGCACCAGGACGGTGGTGCCGTCCTTGAGGTCCCGCGTCAGATCGGCACGGTGCAGGGGGCCGAACGTCTCCGTCTCCCGCATGCCGGTCGGGTCGTACAGGGAGAGGGAGGACAGCAGGCGCGCCCGCTCGGCGGCAGAGCGTCCGTCGATGCCCAGGTCCCGCAGGGTCGCGCGCTCGGCGGCGGTGGTCCCCAGGGCGAGGGTGCGGTTCGTCGGCGTCAGCTCGCGGACGGTGTTGCCGAAGCGGTCGTACTCGGTCGCCGAGATGTGCCCGCCGGCGTCGGCCGAGTTCACCGCGCGTCCCGACGCGTTCAGGTAATGCACGGTCGCGCGCTGGTACGCGGACGCGGTGAGCTGCGGTCCGGAGTGGGAGGCGGGGACGGAGTCGGACGGGAAGATGGCGGTGGCGTCGGTGGGGAGGTCGCTCTGCCCCCACGCCCGCGTGTCCGTGGCGCCCATCGCGTACGGGGCGGTGCCGCCCGTGAGCGGTACGCCGTAGACGACGGAGGCGCTCGCGGAGCCCTGCTGCTGGTCGACGCTGCCGGGTACCAGCGCGGCTCGCGAGACCTTGAGCAGCATGCCGTCGCCGGGAACGGGGCCGTCGCCGGCGTTGCCGTAGGTGAAGGTGAAGGGGAGCTGCCCGGCGGGCTGGAGCCTGGTCACACGGCCGGCCCCGTACGCGTACTGGTGCTCACCGGCCTTGGAGAGGCGGGGGTCCCACACCTGCCGCAGGCTGCCGTTGCTGTCGTAGCGGTAGGACGTCACGGCGATCGCCGTGCCGGAGGCGGCGCCGGGCGCGGACGCCCACAGGCGGAGTTCCCGGACCTGGCCCGCGAAGTCGCCGAACTGGTCGTCGGTCTGCGTACCGGTGGCCGTGGTGGCGGTGGCGTACCCGAATTCCAGGACGCGGCAGCCCCTGGTCGCGGGGTTCGCCTCGCAGGCGGCCACGGTTACGGCCGAAGTGGGGGCGATGATCCGCTTGGGCCTGGCGAGCCGCTTGCCGTCGACGGTGACGGCCTCGGAGATCACGGTGGTGGTGGTGTTCGTCAGGCCCTTGAGGAGGGTGCTGGACACCTGCCGGGTGGGCGCGGCCGGGCCGCAACACCGCCCCGCCGCACGGCAGGTAGCGATCAGAGGGCGAGGACAGCGCACGGCGCCTGGTCCACCGCCCCCAGCAAGCTTCGCCCCGTCGAACCGGGCCGCGCACAGCTGCTGAAGGTTCACCGCCACGGCCGTACGATCCACCGGATCGACGAGGGTCACCGACATCGCGGTGTCGGGGTAGCGCCCCGTGGGGTGCAGGACGATGGCCAGGACCGCGCTGTAGGCATTTTCCAGGCCGTCCAGGGACACGAGCAGGACTTCGCGGGCGTCGGTGAGGTGCCAGACCTCGCCGCGTTTCGCAGGCTGTCGCCCTCACCGCACAGGTCGTCCTCCAGGCCCAGCGCGCCGAGCCGGGCTCCAGCGTCCAGGGCGGCCTGGCGGCGCAGCGCGCGCAGGACGTAGGCGTCCAGCGCCAGGCCCCCGAGTACGGGCCCGTCACCAGTGGTCAGGGCAACGATCCCAGATCATAGGGCGAAGACCTGCCCCAGATCCTCCAGCCTGTGCGGTGGGATGTCCCCGGCAGGACACACCGTGTGCCCGGTGATGCGCATTGATTCGACCGGAATGAACAGAGCGGCCCAGGCGCCGTTCCGTGACATGCCCGAAGCCGTGAGCAGCGAGAAGTCGCCGTGCAGGGTGATCAGGAAAGTGGGCTTCGATCTGGAACCCACGCCGGGACCGTACAGGGCTTGCATTCCTGCGTCACCGGTCGTCAAAACGACCTGCAGATCTCGCGGATGCTCCTCACTCCATTCGAGTGCCCACGCGTGTGCAGTCTCTGATAGTTCCTGGAGTGTGGCCTCGTTCATCCTCTTGGCTGTCTTCTCTCCGCTTTGTAAGGACTGCCGCAGGTTTCCGGGATGGCCTTGAGTGGCTGTCGGCCGAGGCAAACGGTGAGGGCTGCGGTGTTTTCTGCCGACGCAGCGCGTCTGCCGCAGCGCTCAACTCGGCCTCGGTGCACGCCGCATCGGTTGCATCAACAGCAGCCGATGGAAGGAACACCCCTCGATCAGGTCCAGGACCCTTGCAGCAGCCGCGTCGCCGCCGCACGCTCGCCGCAGGATGTCATGGACCTCCACCAGGGCGTCCATCCTGAAGCCCGGGGCCACGACAGGGGTCTGTACCGGGCCTGGTCCTCACCCGTGCGGTCGGCCGTGTGGTCATGGACAGCGTGCCTCTGCTCTGTGTGCCCGGAGGGTCAGCTCAACGAGCCGCCGGGGAAGGAGCGCGCATGGAGTTTCGCGGCCCGTTTCGCCAGTTTCTTCGTCAGTTTCTTGCGCTCGCTTCCGCGGGTCTTCAGTGCGTGGCAGTTCGGGCAGAGCGCGATCATGTTTTCCAGCCGGTCCGGTCCGTCCTCACCCAGGGGGACGACGTGGTCCACTTCGAGGATGGCCAGTCCGGCATCAGTCACATCCGGCAGGCGGGGCAGTGCGCACCGCGGGTTCTCGCACTCGCCTCCGCTGCGGTCCAGGATGAACTTGCGCGCTGCCGCGTTGCGGAGCGGGACGTTCACCAGGCGCTCGGCACGTCGTACGGCGTCGTCGTTCTGGTCCGTGTCCCGGTCCGCCAGCTCGTCCTCGAGCTGCCTGAGGAGTTCCGCGGCTGCGGTCCCCTTCAGTTCGTACACGGTGGTCCGGCCCTTCAGCGCGTCGACGGTCGGATCAGTGAGGGCGCTGCGGGGGATGCAACTGTCGCCGTGAGCGAGCCAGTTCACACGGCGTCGACGGGCCTTGCTCCTCAGGGCTTCGCCGTGGACGTGGTACGGAAGGCTCTCGACGATCCCGGCCGTGATGCCCCGGCCGGACTCCGTCACCACGACGACGTCGCCGATCTGAATGCCCAGCCAGAAGTCGACGAGCTGACGGGCACGTACGGACTTGGCTCTCACCGCGCCGCTGCCGGTGTACTTCTTGCGGGTCGGCGCTTCCTGCGAGAGCTTGGTGATGCCGGCGTGATCGGCATCACCGGGGATCGGGGGGACTTCCCTGAACGAGACGGAGCAGAAGCCGTCCCGTACCCATTCCGGTACCAGGTCCATCCCCTTGGCGCCGGGCTCCCGGCTCTGTTTGACGTTGTGTCCCCGGACCATCCACACCCGGCGCATTTCGCTTCCCACAAGGCCCCCTTGCCCACGATGCTCATCTGATTGTGAAGTACGGGGAACCGAATCCGGCCTCCTGAGGAGGAGCCAGACCTTGATCCCCCGCAACCGTCCGGTCATCAACGAGGCCGACATCGCCGCCCGCTGCGGGGTGCCACTGTCCACCTGGCGCCGCCGCGACGCACCCGCCTTCCGCCAGGCAGTACCCCCTCGCAAGACGGGCGCGCTTCCTGCTCTACGACCTGGCCCAGGCCGAGGCCTACCTCGCCGGAGAGCCCGTTCCCGTGCTCAACGCGCTCCCCCACCCCGAGGACCGGCTCACCGCGGCTGAGACCGCAGCCGTCCTCGGCATCGAGGCCAGCACCGTGCACGCCTACGCCGTCCAGGACTACCTCCCCGCGGAGAAACCCTCTACGGCACCCGCGTCCGGCCCCGTAAGGCGATTGAGGACCGCCGCGACCACCCCGTCGGCCGCGGGAATCGGCGGCGGCCGCCGGCCCGGACCTCAGGGCCCCCGCAAAGCCCACGCCTACGAGACCGACCCCCCGCGTGGCCACAGCAGATGGCGCGATGCAGGCGGCCGGCGCCGAGCCTGTCCTCGGCCGCATCGCCGCCGCCCTCGCCGAACGGCACGGCGGCTCACCCCGCGCCTGGGAACGCATCCTCAGGCAGGTCCGCGACAACCCGGCCCCGCTAGCTGGCCTGGCCAAGGAGGGCGTCTGAACCGGACAGGGGACGGACGCCCCCGTCGATCCGGGCCGCACCTACACGCAGTACGGGGAGAGCGACCGCTGGAGCCCCCTCTACGCACTCGCCTGGCGCGACCGCTTCCTGGCCTCCCTGGGCGACTGGCACCAGGACGGCGCCCTGTCCCTGCTCTCCCTCACCAGCGAGGACCTGCCCGGTCCGTAGAGCGACGTTGCTCGACTTCTGAGTGAATCTATCGCCGCCGCGGCGCGTGGGGTACGGTGCGCGCCCACGGAACCCAGGTGCCCTGTGCCGAGCCGACGTTGAAGCCCCGGTGCCCGGGCTCGGCCCTCGCGTCGCTTACGACTGGCGCGCCCGCACGCGCCGGGGCGGCACCGCTTGCCGCTTGCCGCGCTGTTGTGGCGAAAGGACCAGATCGGACGGGTCACGGTCGGCATGTATCGCGTCGATCCACTGTCGTGCCCAGTGGGCTTGCCGGTGTTCTGCGGGCATGGCGGCATAGCCCTGTCCGATTTCGCGCTGGGCCGCAGCGGTACGGCCCAGCGCGAGCATCGCCACGCCTTGGCGCAGGACCAGCCATCCCGGTGTGTACCAGTAGGCGCCCACCGGTAGGTCCGAGTAGTCGACCGTGCCGGCCAGCCGATCGGCTTCCAGCAGCAGGCGGTCGGCCTCACGGGCTTCCCCCGCGTGCGCGAGCGCCCGCGCCTGCTGTCCGCTGTCGTAGGCGCGCAGCGCCGGGTGGGCACGGCCGTCACGACGCGCGGCGTCGAACATGCTCGCCGCGGCGGCAGGACTGCCCCACACCAGCTCCAGCACGCCCCGGTAGCTCATCGTGCGCTCGACGCGGTCGGGCGCCTGTGACTCGTAGGCGTAGGCCACCGCGCTGTCCAGCGCCTGCTCCGCCGCCCCGTACCGCCCGGCCAGGAAGTGGCACCAGCCCAGATACGCGGTACCCATGGCGGCCACCCCGATCGCTGCTGCCCTCAGGGCGTAGGGCGCGTCCTTGGCCGCCTGGACGGCCATCTCGGTCCGCGCGGCCACCATCGGTGTGACGTCCGCCGAGGAGGACGCGTCCTCCAGCTTGCGCAACTGGACGAGCCCCGACTCCCCTTCGAGGATCGTCGTCTTGTCCACCGCACCCGGCCTGCGGGCCTGGAAGCCGGCGCGGTCCGGGTCGGCCGGGACGAGACCGGCCAGCGCGCCTTTGGCCGCGAGTGCTTCGTCGAGCAGTACGGCCAGCGCCGGATCGGGCGTCCGGTCCCCCGACTCGAAGCGGCTGATGGTCGGCTGCGACACGAACGCCTTCGCCGCCAGGTCCGGCTGGGACATGCCCGCGCGTCGGCGCAGGAGCCGCAGTGTCCGCCCGAAAGAAGTCATGCCCGCCACCCCGTGCCGAATGGTGCACCCGTCTGCCGAATGCCGCCGGATCCTAACGGGAGTTCCGGCACAGCACGAGTGCGCCGATGACCGGTGGCAGATGAATTCAGACACTGAAGGGACACGGAGACCGGGGCCGTTTGTCCGGATGATTTGTCCGGACGATCCCATGAGGCGGCCGTGCCGCCCCGAAGTTCGGGACGGCACGGCCGCCGGTCGGCTGTTCGAAGGTCAGCCCAGTACGGGTGCTCTGTTGTCCGCGGTCATGTCCCAGTTGGTCCAGGTGGATGTCGTGAGCCAGCTTTCCGTCAGATGGCTGCCGGTTCCGCTCTGGGTGAAGACGCTGACCTTTCCGGGCCGGATCGCGATGGCCGGATCCCCCGCGATCTGTGGCGGCGCGTAGTGGTACACGGGATTCGAGAAGTCGAACTGCTGCCACGTGCCGCTGCCGGAATTGAGCCACGCTTCGATGAGGTGCCCGTCCTTGGACCGGTAGTACACATCGAGGGTGTTGTCCGAACGGAGCGCGGCCACCGGACTGCCGCTCAGCTCGGGCGCGTTGGTTTCCGCCGTGACGTCGGTGTGGACCCAGACGCCGCCGGTGAGCAGCGACTCCGTGAGGTGGTTGGTGGCGGCGTCCCGGCTGAAGACGGAGATCGTGCTCCCTTGGGCGACCACGGAGAGGTCGCCCGCGACCTCACCCAGCTTGCCTTCGCCCTTGGGGGGTTCGGTGGGGATGAGTTCCTGCTTCCACGAGGAACCCGGGGCGAGATAGGAGTGGTTCACCCGGTTGTCGGCGGTGCGGTAGATGACGTCCACCGTCTTGTCCTGCCGGACGACGGCGGTAGCGCTGCTGAAGATCTGTGGGGCCCCTGTGACATCCGCGTGATCCCACTTCTCCCATCTGCCCGCGGTCGATCCCTGAGTGGGCAGGACGCTTTCCATCAGGTGATTGTTGGCGGGATTCCGGCTGAATACCCTGATGACCCCATTGTGGTTGACGACTGCCGGGTCTCCGGCGATGGTGGCGGGTGCGTAGCCCGAGGTCGAGAAGTCGGCGTACTGCCAGGTGCCGCCCGGAGGGCGCCATGCCTCGATCAGGTGCCCCTCGTCGCTCCGGTAGAACACGTCCACCGTCTTGTCATTGCGTACGGTGGCAACCGGGTTGCCTGCCATTTTGGGTGCCTTAAGGGTGGCGCC
This sequence comes from Streptomyces sp. NPDC050504, assembly GCF_044458065.1. Taxonomy (NCBI): domain Bacteria; kingdom Bacillati; phylum Actinomycetota; class Actinomycetes; order Kitasatosporales; family Streptomycetaceae; genus Streptomyces; species Streptomyces sp. NPDC050504. Next base: position 20,024 of record NZ_JBITHO010000014.1, read on the forward strand.
CACGGTTTCCTGGACCCAAGGACCCTGCGTTCCCTGCGCGTCGTAGGGCAGGTAGGAGCGCACCAGGTTCCCGTCGGACGCCCGGACGAAGGCGTTGAGCTGGCCGTTCTGCTCCACGGCCGTCCCGGCGCGGCTGGTGGGGTTGTGCCGGATGATCTCGTCGATCAGCCCGTAGCCCGGATAGTCCATCATCATCACGCCGGTCCTCTCACCGCTGTCCGTGCGGAGGAAGCCCAGGGCCCGCTCGTTGACTCCGGTGAAGTAGGTGGGCGGGTCCGTGGGGTCTCCACTGCCGGTGGAGCCGCCCCCCGCAACGTCCGACGGGGTCAGGAACGGAATCCCCGTACCGGAAAGGAAGTTGTAGTAGGGCAGATTCCCTGCCCTCTTTGTCCGTGTCGTCGCGAGGAAGGCCTGGACCTGGTTCCACTTGGTGGTGATGGCGGAGGGCGTGCCGACCTTGTACTCGTCCTGAACCTGGGCCTTGTATCCGGCGTCGGTCCCGTAGTTCAGTCCCCACCCCGAATACGGGTTTCCCGCGGAGTTGCGGTAGACGTTCAGGACGACCTTTCCCCGCGCCTTGTCCAGGGTAGGGGTTTCAGCCCGCGAGCTGCCCTGGACGGAAGGAGCCCAGAACAGGCTGGCGTACTGCTTGCCCGGTCCGACGTATTCCTTGAAGTAGCCGGACATGCAACTGGCGGTGTCCTGACCCGGGCAGTAGGACGGGTCAACGGTGCCTTCCACGGAGAGGTTCATCAGGACCGTCTCGGAGGGGTGCTTTCCCAGCCAGTCCCTCAGTGGACCCAGCACCCCGCTGCCGAGTTCGGCCTTCTGATCGGCCGCACCGTGCCAGATGTGCAGCCGGTCTCCGTCCACGCCTCCCTGCGGGTGGACCCTGATGTCAAGAGCGCGGATGCCTGCGTCCAACTGCATCGTCAGGCTCTTCTGTGGACTTTCCTTGAATTCCTGCGCCTCGGCAAAGGCAGTGCCGTAAAAGGCCATCGTCTCGTGGGTGCCCGGGATCGACATCTGCGCCAGCGGCATGGTGTCCGGCATCGCCTGCATCCAGTTGAGCTGTGTTCTGAGCCCCACGGTCTTGAACGCGGGGCTCGGGCTGCCCGGCTTCGCCGCGACCTCCGCCGCTTGCGCGGGGGCGGCTGCTCGGGCGGGGACGACCAGCGGCAGCGTGAACGCGGCCGCCACGGCCATGCCCTGTAACGCCCTCGCCTTCCAGCGCTGTTGTCTTCGGACAGATGTAGCCGAGTGAAGCATCAAGATTCCTGTCTGACGTCGCGGAAGTTCACGGTCTCGCGCATCCGGCGCACGGCGATTCCTTGCGTCTTTTCAGCCAGCACACACTCGCGTGATCTCACCCACTCTCATGGCGCACCACGGTCGGGGCTTCACCGCTGGAGAGATGTCCGGACGGCCAATTGGGCGGCCGTCCGGATTCCACATGTGCATTGAATTCCGTCTGCGAAATCACCGTAGGTATCTGGCCGGGCGATCACAAGATGGGTATGCGAGTCGGAATAGTATTCCGCTTCGTGCGGGACTCTTGCGTTCCCGCCGCCACTCCTGCCCTCCCGATTCCTTTTCGGGCCGCTGGCGCCGACGACGGTGTGGCCGTCGCCGTCCGGCACGGAGAACTCCCACTGCCAGGCGTTGCACGGCAGGGAGGTCTACTGCCCCTGCCCGCAGGCGGTGATCTGCGCGTCGCCCAGCCAGCGTTGCAGCCGCTCCTCGTTCTCCAGTTCCCTGTCCCAGGTGCGGATCCCCGCACTGCCGACGGGAGTTGACGTGCCGCCGAGTCCGGGTGGCCGGCGCAAGGTGTGGCCCCGGCACGTTGTCCTCGACGTGGCGCGCAAGCGCGGCGTCCTGCCGTCGGCCGGAGTCGCCGCGGACCTGGTCGGCGCCGAGGAAGCCGCGCGGATCCTGGGATACGCCGATGCATCCGCGTTCAACAACGCGGTGGCCGACGAGGTCCTGGCCGAGCACAAGGAGCCGGACCGGTTTGAGCACCGCCAGGGCAGCGGCGGCCGTCCCCTGCAGCGGCGGCGGTGGCTGCGCACACGCGTGGAAGCACTGGCGGCGCGCCGCTCCGCGCATGAACTCCCGGCGGGCCAGAGACCGCACTGACGGCCGGTACGGAGAGGCCAGCCACCTCTCCCCCGTGCAGCCCGCGGCTGCACGGGCCGGCCGTACCACCTTTCCTCCTGTGCGCCAACTGCCGCTCCAGGGCAACGGCCTTGGACCCGCCCCGGTACGACCCCGATGTAACTCCGGAAGCGCCGTAGGTTCCCTCTCCGGGCGAGCTCCGCTTGAAGACGGACCCGAGAGATGCCAGTGCTGAAATCCGCGCCTGGGCTGCCTCGGCGGCGGCAAGGCTGTGCCCCTGCCTCCCAGGGCGCGGGGGCGGCGGGGCACGGGGTGTTGTTCAGGTCAGCCGGTGGTGCGGGTCAGCAGGGTGGTGTTGGCGTCCGCGTCGTCACCCAGGTTCAGCGAGTGGCGCGGCAGTTGTTCCAGTGCTGCGGCGACGGTGCCGCATCTGGTGGTGTTGCTGGCGGGGGGCAGGAGGCCGAAGACGTCGGGGTAGCGGTCTTCTGTGGCCTGGTGGAAGAAGTCGTTGTCGCCGAGGAGCATGCCGTCGCCGGTGACGGCCGGGCGTGCATCGGGGGTGATCGTGGGGAACAGGAGCTGGGCGGCGCGGCCTTCGGTGGCCAGGGTCAGGCCGAGCCAGTCGGGGAGCTGGTCGGGGAAGAACTGGGGCTTGAGTTCCTTCCCGCTGCCGGGCTTGCGGACCGGGGTGCGGGAGCCGGTGAGGAGGGCGTGGGTGACGTGGGGGTGCTGGGTGGGGTGGAGCTGTTCGCCGTCCTTTACGCGCTGGGCGACGGTGTCGTAGAGGTCGAGGGCGTGAAGGAGGCCGAAGCCGATGGCGGCGGCGGAGGGCCAGGGCAGAATCCGTACGCCGTCGCCGTCGGTGCGGGCGAATACGCGGTCATTGGCCAGGATCCGCCAGCCGGCGCGGGCCAGGAGCAGGGCACAGGTGGTCTTGCCCGCGCCTTTCGGGCCGAAGGCCAGCACGGTGTTTCCGGCGGGGTCGGTGACGGCGGAGGCGTGCAGGATGCTCCAGCCGTCGGCGAGGAGCTGTCCGCGGAGCATTTCGCGGGCGAGGCGGGCGGCGGCGACGGCGAGGGCGGTTTCGTCGCAGCCGGTGATGCGGAGCACGCCGCGCCGGGGGAGTGTACTGGTAGCCAAGGCCCTGGGCGGGCTGGGCGGCCAGGACGGTGCCGGAGGGTGCGGTGCGGCAGAGGAGGGGGGCGCTCGCGTAGGTGGTGGTCTCGTGCCGGTAGTCCTGGACGTCCTTGGTCAGGGCGAGGGTGGCGGGCACGTCCACGGCGGCGTCGACCCGGGGTGCGCCGTGGAAGGCCGGGGCAGCGGAGTCGAGGGGGGTGGCGTGCCACCACGGGCCGAAGTAGCGCTGCGTCCAGTCGGCGACCTCACGGTGGGGGGAGGTGACGGTCACTTGGTGGGCGGCGGTGCGGATCCGCACCGCGTAGGGGTGGGTCACAGGGACAGCTCCTTTTGGGTGGGGGCGAGAGGCACCAGGCTCTTCCTGGCCATTGAGTTCCGTCAGGGCGATCCGGCCGGGAAGGTTCTGGTAGTCGCTGAAGTAGAAGAACTTCGGCTCGCGGTCGCGCAGAATGCGTACGGCCCGATGCCAGGCACTTGCCTCCTCACCTAGGCGCTGGCGTGCCGCCCTGGTGAAGAGGTCGACGTCCGCCGCGGTGTACTCAGATTCCTCAGTGGGGGCCAGACCGGCAGCTTCCTCAAGGGCGGCTGCCAGGCTTCGCGTTCCGAGGACGCTGCGCAGTGCGGGGGACACCTCTTCGTCGGCGTACAGGTTCTCCAGGGCCGCAGCTTCGTCGATCTGAAGGCTGACCGTGTCGTTTCCCTCGTAGGACCTGGATCGTGAGTACGAGCGGCCCGTGATCACACCGGGGCCGAGTGCGTCGGTGACAGCTTTCAGGTCTTCATCGTCAAGAGCGAACGTGCAAGTGATCGGCTTGGCGTTCTTAATCTCCCTCGAGCGGGTGTCCGGCACCTTCCTCCATCGCGGATAGTCCTGCCCCAGGGCAAAGGAGTCCTTCGGATACACGGGATGGAAGCGATAGATCGCCGACAGCAGCGCTGTCTTCCCGCTCTCGTTCTTGCCGACCAGCGCCGTGACGTCCGGCGCGATATCGACGTCACCGCTGTCAACGATGTTACGAAAGAGGCGACTTCGTACCTGAGTGAGCTACATCCGACCATTCTGCCCTGGGCCACTGACAATCCGGGCCGGATTTCTCGTAGCGGACTCAGCCTCTCCCCTGCGGTACGAGGGGCAGATGAGCCGGTGGGCCAGCCGACCGCGGGGGTGAGCAGCACACTCGACAACTGGTGAGCAGCAGCGACAGACCCTACGGGCAAGCGGCCCCTATAGGTCAGCCGCTGCCTGCATCAGCTCGTGGCCTCTCTCACCGCCCAGCCAGGGGCAGCTGCACCTCCCTCAGTCGTCCGCGTGGCGCGCAAGCATGTGGCTGAGAGCCAGACTGTGGGCAGCATCGGGACTGCGGACGTAGGAGCACACCAGGCAGACACCCGAGCCGTAGCCGACACCGAAGTCGTCGACGCCGGATACGGCGAGGGTTTCCCGTCCGCAGACCGGGCAATCCGTCACGTCCATGCCGTCGCTCAGCTCATCGGGGTGCGTAGGCCGGTGGTCGGCTGCCAACGCGATGCGTCGGTCGGCCTCCACCTCACCGATCAGCTCCAGGTAGTCCTGAGCGCGCAGCCGCTCGTATCGGTCCTGAATCTGGTGTTTGACCCAGTCGGAATCTCGACGTTCCTCGCTGACCTGGCCCAGACAGGAGTGGTAGTCGAGGTCGAGCAAGGCCGTAACGTACCGCTTCTCGATCTCGCCCACGCCACGCGCATGTCGAACGCGTTGGGTCTGCTCCAGGGCCTCGCTCAGAGCCGCTACATCTACCGCGATCTTCGACTCGTGATCTACGTCGGGGACGAATCGTATGCCCTTCTGATCTGCATCACAACGTTCTGTGATGACCTTCAGCAGCTGCGACGCCGCTTTCAGTCGATGATCGCCGTTCCTGCGTTTCTCGCTCTCCTCCCCCTGCCAGTTGTGAGCGACGATGGCCGCCAGCCCGTTCGTCAACGCCTGATCGAAAATCGCAGCCGCACCAGGAACCTGGAAGTCGACGTCCAGAACCGCGGCGCACCGACCGTACTCTTCTGCTCGCTTCTCCTGCATCACATCATCTTCACCCACGGGCACTAAGGGCTTGCAGAGATTCAACATGTTGCTTCCCGGTCTCGGGCTCGTTCACGTGGTATGGGCGTACCTGACGAGACTCGCGATCAACTCGCCATCAAATTCGGGGTGTTGTTCCCGCATCTGGATGAGCGGCAGCGGCGGCTGACGATGGGGGCGGAGGCCCGGATCCTGGGCCATGGCGGTATCCGGGCGGTCGCGCGGGCGGCCCAGGTCAGCGAGACGACGGTCCGCAAGGGCGTGTTCGAGTTAGAGGCTGGCGAGGCGCCGTTGGGGCGGGTACGCAGGTCCGGTGGTGGTCGGAAGAAGGCTGCGGACCTTGATCCGGGTCTGCGGCCCGCGCTGCTGGCACTGGTGGAACCTGACGAGCGGGGCGATCCGATGTCGCCATTGCGCTGGACTGTGAAGTCGACCAGGAACCTCGCAACCGCCCTCACCCGTCGGGGGCACAAGGTGAGCGCGGACACGGTCGGAGACCTGCTGCGTGAAGAGGGCTTCAGCCTGCAGGCCGGCGCCAAGACGCTCGAGGGTAAGCAGCATCCGGACCGTGATACCCAGTTCCGTTACATCAACGAGCAGGCTCGAGGGCACATGGTCGGCGGGCAACCGGTGATCAGCGTGGACACGAAGAAGAAGGAACTCATCGGCGACTACAAGAACGCCGGGTGTCAGTGGCGGCCCGAGGGCGAGCCGGTGCTGGTCAAGACGCACGACTTCCTGGACCGGCAGGGGCCGGGCAAGGCAATCCCGTACGGGATTTACGACGTCGCCGCGAACACCGGCTGGGTTAGCGTCGGCACCGACCACGACACCGCCGAGTTCGCCGTTGCCTCCATCCGACGCTGGTGGCAGGCCCGCGGCAGACACGACTACCCGCAGGCCACCCGTCTGCTCATCACCACAGACGCAGGCGGCTCCAACGGCTACCGCACCCGCGCTTGGAAGACCGAACTCGCAGCCCTGGCCGCCGAAACAGGCTTGGACATCACGGTCTGCCACATGCCGCCGGGCACCTCGAAGTGGAACAAGATCGAGCACCGGCTGTTCTCCCACATCTCCATGAACTGGCGAGGCCGCCCGCTGACCAGCCACGACGTCATCGTGAACAGCATCGCGGCGACCACCACCCTCACCGGGCTCAAAGTCCACGCCGAACTCGACCCCGGCACCTACGACACGGGAGTCAAGGTCACCGACAGCGATATCGACGCCCTGCCCATGCACCGGCACCGCTTCCACGGCGACTGGAACTACACCCTCCATCCACGACCTCACGACACCGCCCGCGCAGCCAAGAACCCGCGGCTGGCCGACGGCCCGCCCCCGCAGCCCTGCATCCGGCGCCTGCGAGACCCGGAGCTGACCGGCATGCCCGAAGTAGCGCTGGACGAACTCGTCCACCAACTCGCCCGGAAACTTGATGAATTACGAGAGCAAGGACGCCTTCAGCAGCGAGGAGGCGAACGCATCCGCGCTCGCGGTGCCGGGGCGAAGGACAAGCTGGCCACCGCGGACAGAGTCCTGGCCACCGTGCTCTACCTGCGCAAAATGGCACCCGGGACCTACTCGCCCAGCTCCTCGGCGTCAACGGCAGCACCCTCACCAGAGCCGTTCACCAAGTCAAGCCCCTCCTGGCCGAGCACGGCTGCGCCATTCCACCCTCCACAGCCCGCTTCCGCACACCAGCTGACATCGCCGCGTTCCTCGCGAACAGTGACCCCGCGGAGACCAAACCCGCATGTTGAATCTCTGCAAGCCCTAAAGGGTGTTGCAGAAGGTCGGGCTTCGGTAGGCCGAAGCGGCGTCTGATCTGCTGTTTCACCGGGTCATGGCGAGGTTGTGCATGGCGGTGACTGCCTGGACGGCATGGTGGAGTCCGTCGCCTCGCTGTCGGCAGTCGCGCAGTATCTTCCAGTTCTTCATCCGGGCGAAGGTGTGCTCGACACGGGCTCGCACCCTTCGGTGTTCGGCGTTGTCCTCCTCCTGCCCGCGCAGGAGGGGGCGACCGGCTCTCTTGCGGTGCGGGACTATCAGGCCGGTGCCGAGGTAGGCGCCGTCCGCGATGACCGTCGTGCCCGACGTCAGGGCGGGCAGGTGCGACTCCCGCCAGACGTGCGCGTCGGCCCTGTTGCCCGGCGCCGGCCGGGCCGCCGCGATGGCCAGGCGGGTGTCCGCGTCGATAATGACCTGCACGTTTGCCGAGAACCGGTAGTTGCGGGACGAGGCGCCGACCTTACGGTCGGGGACCGGAACGAGGGTGCCGTCCACGATCCACAGCCGTTCGGTGTCCGCCGTCGGCCGCAAAGTTCGCTCGAGCGCCAGCAGCGGACGGAGCCGCTGGATGACCCGGCAGACCGTGGCAGGCGAGACACTGAACAGCGGCGCGAGCTGCCGCATCGTGAGGTTGGTGCGGTAGTACACAGCTACCAGCAGCACCCGGTCCGGCAGCGGCAGACAACACGGCCGGCCACGACCAGGCCCGTTCCCGCCCCGCTCCTTCACGACCTTCACCAGCTTCGCGAACCGATCCATCCGTAGGCCCGTGAACGCCTCCACCCACACCGGCTCAACCTGCAACACCCCACCCATACAGGGAAAATGCCCAAAACAGATCCTTCTGCAGCACCCTTTAGACCGTGTATCGGAAGTGCTATTAGTGGAGCTAGCGAGGGTTGACTTTCAGGGTGTGGTGCCCGGGGCGGGCTGAGGCTCAGTCAGCGGACCGTTCCAGGAAGCCGGCGAGGCTGCGGTTTGCCTCGGGCGGGATGGTGTGTGGGAGCGCGTGATGGGATACATCCGGCAGCACGGTCGTTGCGACGCGTGGCAGCAGCGCCTCGGCGTGGGCGGCCGCCTTGGAGGGGTCATGGGTCCTGCTGCTTCCGGCGAGGAGCAACAGGACCGGCAGGTCCAGGCCGCGCAGGGCGTCCGGTGTCGGGCGCGGTCCGGTTACGGGTCGGAGAGAGGGGAAGCCGGCGGCCGCCTCTTGGAGGGCGAGCCAGTCGGGATCGAGGGCGGAGCCTTTGGTCTCCCACTCCAGGAAGGCGCGGATCCGGCGGGGTGTGTTCCGCAGCAGCATGGGCAGTGCGTGCAGCAGGTAGGCGGGGCTGAACCCTGCGAAGCACTGGGTCGGGTCCAGAAGGGCCAGGCGGCGTATCCGGTCGGGCGCGCGCATGGCGTGATGCAGCGCGATCCAGGCGCCGTACGAGTGTCCGCCCAGGTCGGTCTCGGCCACTCCGAGGCCGTCGAGGAGCGCGTCCAGCCAGGCCGACAGGTCGGCGACCGTACGGGGGTGGCGGTCGCCGTCGGGAGTGCTGCGTCCGGGGGCGCCGATCAAGTCGACGGCGAACACCCGGTGGGTGCGGGACAGTTCGGCGGCCTGCGCGTACCAGGACGCGGAGGTTGCACCCCCTCCGCCGGGCAGGAGGACGAGCGAGGGCCTGTCGGCCGGGCCGCATATGTTGACGTGTGTCGCGCCGAAGGGCGTGGGAACGGTCGCCGTCTCGCGAGCGGCAGGCCACTTGGTCATGACCTTGTCGTAGGCCATGAGGAAGTTGTCGGCGTCGTACGTATCGCGAGCGTTCATGAACGGCGACTCCTCTATTATCTCGCTCAGCAAGATACTTGTTGGGCGAGATGATACGTGAAGGTGGTCCGTGCCCGATCAGGAGGGTGAGGAACTCGTCGAACGAGCCGAGCCAGGGCCCGAGATGGAGATCGTCCACCTGCTGCGCGCGGTGGCCGTCGACCTGGGCAGGCACAGCACCCGGTTCGCACAGCGCAACGGCATGCACCCCACCGACGTGCGTGCGCTGATCGCCCTGATGGACGCCGCCCGCGCCGGCGAGGAGACCACCGCAGGGCACCTAGGCACCGCTCTCGGGCTCAACTCGGCAGGAACCACAGCACTGGTCGACCGCCTGGAACGGGCCGGGCATGTGCGGCGGGTGCGCGATGCGAGGGACCGCCGCAAGGTCACCATCGAAGTGGACGAGCGGGCGGTCGCCCTCGGCTGGTCCCACTTCGGACCGCTCATCGATCGGGCGGTGGACCTGCTGCGGGGATACGACGAGCGGGAACTGGCCGCGGTCAGGGGCTTTCTGGCTGGGATGCGGAAGGCAACGATCTAGGAGCTGTTCGAGGTTTGGATCTTGGAGTGACTCAGTTTCGGGCCGGTGTCTCTGGTAGAACTCGAGGGCGTGGCGCGTTTTGACGTGACGGATGCCGAGTGGGCCTTGATCGAACCGCATGTGCCGGTGGCTGCCACCGGGCCGCTGCCGCGGCGGGTCCGGGACCAGTTCAACGGGGTGCTGTGGCGGTTTCGTACCGGCAGCGGCTGGCGGGACGCACCCGAGTGCAACGGAGCCTGGAGCGCCGCGTACGCCCGCTTCCGGAACTGGGTGGCCTGCGGGTTCTTCCAGGTCCTGATGGACGAGTTGATCGCGGAGGCCGCCTCGCGCGGCGAGGCCGGGCTGGAATTGGTCAGCGTGGACTCCACGATCGTCCGGGCTGGCGGTCGCCGGGGAGACTCTGGATGCGCTTGAGCAGGCCCTGACCGAGGAATAGGGGGTTCCGCTGACGCGGCAGAAGACCGTGCTGAAGGTGACGGGGCAGCGGGACTACAGGACACGTCCGACCCCGACCGGCCTTCCGCTGGCGTTCGTGCTGACTCCTGGCCAGGCCGCGGACTGCCGTCATTTCCAGACAGTGCTCGACAAGGTCCGGGTGCGGTGACTGCTGACAAGGCCTACTCCTCAAAGGCCAACCGCGTCTATCTGCGCAGACGCGGGATCACCGCGGTCATCCCGGAGAAGACGGACCGGGCCGCAAACCGGAAGCGCAAGGGCTCCGCCGGCGGCCGGCCCGTCACCTTCGACACCGACCTCTACAAGCGGCGCAACCACGTTGAACGGTGCTTCCAGAAGATCAAGACCTGGCGCGGCCTGGCCACCAGGTACGACAAGAGCCCGGAAAGCTACACGGCAGGCCTACACCTCTGCGGATCGATCATGTGGCTGAAGTCCCTGACTACAGCCACATGATCCGAACCTTGAACAGCTCCTAGGGCCTTATGCGTGGCTCAGCTTCCGCGACTCCGCCGACTGCCGTGTCGTCATCCCCAGATCCGCGGCGATCCCGCTCAGGGACGCGCCGCGCGCCTGCGCCGCCTCGATCAGGGCGAGTTCCCAGACGTCGACATCCTCACGGACCCGGGCGAGCTGCGTCAGCGCGGCTCGGACGTCCTCCAGCGGCACCTCACCCCCGACACCACCGACGCCGGCTTCGCGCACCGCCGACAGCACCGCGCGCACCGAGTCCACAGCCTGTACGTAGTCGTGGACGGCATACCGCTCCGTCAAGGGATGGGAAACAGCAGTGCGTCGAGGCCACCGCGGCGCCCCCGGAGGCTGCGATGCCGCAACTGCCTCGATCACACCGACTCGCCTGCCAGCCCTCGCGCCCTAGCCGTCAGGCGAGTCGCGTGAACTGCCGGGAGGGGCGCCTCATGACCACGATGCCGACGGCCAGCGCCCAGTAGACGACCAGCGCCGCGGTCATGGCGGTATTGCCCCAGCCGACGGCGCTGTAGAAGTCGGCCGCATCCGTCCCGAAGAACAGCGATGGTACGAAGATGAGGTTGACCACCGAGACGGCGTAGGCCAAGCGCCCGGTCCAGCGCGGCAGTACTCCGCTGCGCAGGATCGCGTATCCGGCGGCCATCAGCAAGACCGCCGTCAGGAGCCGGGCCACCGACCCGTGCAGGAGCATGTTCGCGTGGGCCAGCGTGCCGTCGACGGTTGGGTCCATGGTCCCGTCGGGATGCTCCAGGACGGTCCCCGCCTCGATCGACGCAGCGACCAGGGTGACGGTGACATAGGCCAGCCCAGAGCCGAACACCAGGCTCGCCAGCCACTCGAACCCGGCGCCCGCGCCCCGGATCAGATGGCGCAGGCCCGTCAGGAAGACCAGGAGCGCGCCGCAGGTCAGGATGTTCAACAGGATCCTGGCGAGCACGTTCGAGGCCGGCGGCGCCCCGGAGTACACGAAGTAGAGCGGGACGCCGATCGCAGCCAGTACCCCGGCGGTGATGCCGCACAGGCCCATCAGCTGTCGTATGCGGATGTCATCCATGACGTTCTTCCTTGTCCGGTGCGGAAGAGGAGTTGGAGTGGGCTCGGGCCTCGATGCCGTCGAGCAGGCGCTGCATACCGAGGTGGACGATCGGAGTGACATCACCGTCCTCCGCTTCGTCGAGCCCGTCCCCGCCTGCAAGCGAGCACAGGGTGGGGAATAGCTGCGGGTCCAGCCGCTCGGCCAGGACCTGGCCGTATGCGGCAGCGCCCTCGGGATCGAGTTCGGTAGCCACTCGCGCCAGGTCGCGTACAGCGCTGGAGATGAAGGTGGCGAGCGGAATGAGGTCTCCGCGGTCGAGACCGGCGCGGTGGAGCGGGCTCAGCAGTGCCTCGAACCACGCCAGTTCGTTCGGCCCGACCGGTGCGCTGAGCCTGGGCGTCTGCAGGATCCAGGGGTGGCGGAGGTAGAGGCCCCAGAGCGCGTCCGCCCATCCTTCGACCTCGGAGCGCCATGCTTTGGCCGCGGCTGGTGTGGGTGGGCGGCCAGTAGCGGCGTCGGTCATTGCGGCGAGGAGCTGGTTCTTGCTCGGGATGTGCCGGTAGAGCGCCATCGCGGTACAGCCCATCTCGGAGGCGATGCGTTGCATCGACAGTGCGTCCAGTCCCTCGACATCGGCGAGAGCAATGGCTGTCCCCACGATCCGCTTGGCGCTGAGCCGAGGGCGAGGTTCCTCGGCATGGTCGGTATTGACGCGCCACAGGAGGTCTGCGACAGCGCTCAGGTCATTCGTGCGGCTGGGACGGCTGGTGCGATCTGCGGGCAGCATGGGCCCCTCCCACTAGGTGTGTTTACACGATATACAATGTATATGCAATAAACAAGAATTCTCGCACCCAGCCTGATGCCTGACGCCCCGCCAGGGTGCTGCCGCAGTGAATGCCGGATTTAGTGCATTTGGCGGGTGCGGGCATCGCGAAGCCCTCCGCGTGGATCTACCGGATCTCGCTGACGACATGGGGATGGATACTCAACCGCAAGCCCGCGCCGACCGGGCCCGCCCGCCGGGGCGCGCAGCCACCGGTCTTCCCCACCGCCGTGATCGACGACCCGGCACCGCCCGAGACACTGGCCGAAGTGGCGGCAGCGCGGCGGACAAGATGGGCGCCGACACCGTCAACCGCGAACTGTCCATCGCGCGCAAGGCGATCGGCTGGTGGCAGCGCCAGGGCTGGATCGAATGCGATCCGACGATCGGCATCGAGCGGCGGCCGGCACCGCCGGACCGCACCAAGGCCCTGGCCGAGAACCAGATCACCGCGCTGTGGCACCTGGACGTAGGACGCCGGGAAAGAACGCAGTGGAAGATGCTCTACAAGTCCGCCGCACAGGCCGACGAAGTGCTGTGCCTGAACGTCGAAGACCTGTAACCGCAGGACAAGCGCGGGAAAATCACCGCCAAGGGCGGGGCGACGGAGTGGATTCACTGGCAGGCCGGCACCGCCCAGCTCGTGCCCACCACGAGGTAATCCTGGCCGACACCGCCCGAAGCCCTTGACAGGGGCAGACACCCGCTAACTACGCGGCATTGTGTGTCCCGCCGAACCGTGCGCGCGGCGCAAGCCGACGTGCGGCCCGGGGTCCTGCTGTACCGGCCGGGACAGCTCGCTGTCGTCAACCAGCTCCGGACCCGCGGAGTCCTCGGAGACCAGCCCGACACCCCGGCCGAAACGCGGCCACGGCTTCCCCGGCGGGCCCGGTAGAACCCTGTCAGGGCGACGTCGCCAACGGCGTCCAGGAGCACGGGCAGCACTCCGATCGCTGCCCCGGCCCTGTTGGTCAGCGCGGTGCCTCTCCTGTTCGTGCTGGGCCCCGAGGGTTCCGGCTCCCCCGGAACCTCTCGGCCGGGGCCCAGCACGCCGCGGGTGTCCAGAGGTGCGGGAAGCCTCTGCTTCGGGCAATACCCGCGGGCCCGTTCCCGCTCCGAGTTCCCCGGTCCGCCGCCTGGTAACCCGCGCGGCAGGTTCGCGGCGTGTTCCGTGCACACCGTCTATTGCGCAGGGCGCCCAGCGGTCTCTACAACATGACGGCACGAGAATGAGGACCGCTTCGGCGGGCCGCCCGCTCTCCCGGACCCCGAGAGCGGCAACGGCCCTGCCCGGCACCGGACTTCCCGCCCGGCGCCGTCGCATGCACTGAGCAGAAGGAGAGAGAGGGGGCGGGCTCAACGGGGGACTGAGCCCGCCCCGCGAAAGGGCGCGGCCGGACGGGGGGCCCGGACTCGCCCCTCACGACCAACCTACGGACCGTCCCCTCTCTCCGTCCAGGGTGCCGAACCGGCCACCGGGCAGGCGGCGGCCTCGCGGCTGCCAGGGGCCGCGTGGTGGTTCAGGCGGCGTGTCGGTCCTTCAGCGCCTGGTCCCGCACCCGGTCACAGATCTTGGTGAGGAGGCGGGAGACGTGCATCTGGGAAATACCGAACTCCTCGGCGATGCGGGCCTGGGTCATGCCCTCGAAGAACCGCATGTACAGGATGCGTTTGTCCCGCTCGGGCAGAGCGTGGAGGGCGGGTTTGACGGCTTCGCGGTCCACGGCCTGGTCGAAGGCGCCTTCGATGCGGCCGATGCGGTCCTGCATGCTGTAGCCGTCGTCCGCGCCCGTGGCGGGCCGGTCCAGCGACAGCGCGGAGAAACTCCCCATCGCCTCCTGGCCCTCCGCTACCTCGTCCTCGCTCAGCCCGGCCTGGAGCGCGAGCTGGGCCAGGGTCGGCTCGCGGACCTGGGTCTGTTCCAGCTCGATGCGGGCGCGGCGGACCCGGCCGCGCAGTTCCTGCACCCGGCGCGGGACATGGACGGCCCAGGCATGGTCGCGGAAGTGCCGCTTCAGCTCCCCGGTGATGGTGGGCACCGCGTAGGACTCGAAGGCGTTGCCCTGGGCGGGCTCGAACCGGTCCACCGCCTTCACCAAAGCGACAGCCGCGACCTGCCGCAAGTCGTCCATGCTCTCCCCGCGGTGACGGAACCGGGTCGCAATACGGTGCGCCATCGGCAGCCACGCCGTCGTCAGCTCCCCGCGCAGCGCCTGCCGTTCACGGCAGGCAGGCAGCGCCGCCAGGCGCCGGAAAGCGGCGGCGGTGTCGGGGGCATCATCGTGCGGATGACGGCTACGAGGTGATGCGCGGCGTGGACCCCTGGCCACGGGAGCGGCGGGGTGCTGCGGAGAGGCGGTGGTGCGGGTGGTCGCGGTCACGGGAAAATCCCTTTCGCGGGGGAAGACGGTCCCATACGGAAACCGCCGCACAGGTCCCCTCCACGCACCCGGGCACGGCACGCCCGGGGCAGCAGAGCTGCACCCTGTGGCGTGCCTCCGGTCCGAAGCACTCCCCCACGCCTGCCCCACCCCCGCGCCCGCAAACCGACGCCGCCGTCCCGCAGCGTCCTCCGAAGCCAGCCCGACACCCCGGCCGAGACGCGGCTACGGCTCCCCCGGCGGGCCCGGCGGCGGGCCCGGTAGAACCCGGTCAGGGTGATGCCAGCGGCCACAGCCAGGAGCACGCGGACCGCCCCGACCACCGCCCCGACCACGCAGGTCAGCACGCCGCTGACGACGCGGTGCCCAGTCTCGGGACGGCAGACCGCGCACAAATCACGTGCCCCGGCCTCAGTGGTCTCGTCGCGGTGTGTGTTCGACCGCGACGGCCGCCCGACCTCGCCGGGGCAGGCGTTCGCCGGGTACGGGCGGATCGCGAAGACCGAGCACCTGCTGCGCGTGGTCGACCCGGTGGACGACACCTACCGCCGCCAGATGAACCGGCAGCTCGGCGCGCTCGGCCTGGTCCTCGACGCCATCGTGCCTGTGGAGCACGAAGTACATCGACGCTGCCGTTGCCCGGCTTCGCGCCGAGGGGCATGAGATCCGGGACGAGGACATCGCCCGGCTCTCCCCGCTCAAGCACCGCAACCTTGAACCTGCTCGGCCGCTACAGCTTCACCTCCTCGGCCCCGGCCGCCGGGGCTCTGAGGCCGCTGCGCGACCCGGAGGCGGCCGGGCTCGACGAGGACGAGGACGGCGCTGAAACCTGACGGAGCCCAGTGAGGGGTCAGATGCCGGTCTTGGTGGTGATCCAGGGCCGGTAGGCGGCGGTGTTGGTGTAGACGGAGGGGTACTTTCCGCTGCAGGTCTTGACGCCCCAGCTGACGATGCCGATCACCCGGCCGTACTGGACGAGGGGGCCGCCGCTGTCGCCCGAGCAGGCGGACAGGCCGGCTTCTTTGTCGAGGGTGCAGAGGTGGTTGGTCAGGCTGAGGTTCTGGCCGGGCCAGCGCAGTCGGCACTCCGTCATGGGGATGAGGGTGAGGGTGGCCTGCTGGAGGGTGTTGGGGGTGGGGCCGTCTCCGGTGAGGTAGCCCCAGCCGGTCAGGGTCGCCGTGCCGGAGAAGGCTTCCGGCTGGGGCGGGAGGGCGATCGGCTGGACCTGTGGGGTGAAGGCGATCGGTGCGGCGAGTTTCAGGACGGCGATGTCGTTGGGGCTGCCGGCGGCGGCGCCGTTGTAGTTCTCGTGGCCCACGGTCTCCTGCACCGGGTAGGTGACGCCCTCGGGGGACAGGGTGTTCGAGCCGGTCATGACGCGGAGCTTGGAGGCCGGTGCCTTCAGGCAGTGTGCGGCGGTCAGTACCCACCGCTCGCCGATGATCGACCCGCCGCAGACGTGGTACCAGCCGCCGTAGTCCTGCTGCTGCAAGGATACCTGGTAGGGGTAGGCGCCGGCCGGGGCGTCGGTACCCCCGACGATCCGGGTGGGCGGCGGGAGGGGCTCGGCCGTGGCTGTGCATGTGCCGATACCGACCGCAGCCAGTACCGCTCCCACCGTCACCGCGATCACGCACCGCATCCGGTTCCCCGCCCGTGCCATCTTCGCTCCCTCTCCCTGTTTCGGCGTCCCCCTGGGGCGGGGGCACGACCACGGGGGAGCGTGCCGGTCACGGCCGGGGGCCGCCAAGAGGGAAACAGGCCCTTCTTGATCATCGGAATGTCCGGGCGGCCGGTGTCCGTCCAGCGCGGCGGCGGGGTCAGTGCACGGTCACCTCGATGGTGAAGATGTGCCGCACGCTGACGCCGTAGGTCAGGGCCGAGGTCGCGACGGGGCCCTGGCCAGGGGCGAGGGCAGCGGCCAGGGCGGTCACGGCGAGCGCGAGGACCGCGAGCGCCGCCGCCTTGCGGGCGACGGCCTGACGGAACAGGTTCATGAAGGGCACTCCCTCTCGGTCGTCCGGGCGCGCCGTGCCCCCGGGCGGCGTCCCGCCGGCCGGTGCGGCTGCGGCCGGGCGCCGGTGCGAAATTATCACCGGCTGTGCGATGCCCGTGACGGGGTGCGAGAGCGGCGAGGCGGCAGCCGGGCCGCAGCAGGACCTGCCCGGCTGCCCGCCCTGGGCACGTGAGGGCGTATAGGCGGGATAAGTGCTTGTGGGAAGATACGAGCGCCTTGCGATGGGGGGATCGTCCCGCTTCGCCTGGTGATGTCACAGCGCTGTACCGGATCGGAGTCGTCCCATGTCCACGCACCGACCTCTCTCCCGGCAGGGCAGAACGCTGACCTGGCCGTGGTTCCTGGCCGTGGTCGTCGTCTACCTCGTGGTCGTCCAGGGTGTCGGCCTGCTCATCGGCGTCGACACCTCCGGCGCGAAGAGCGAGTTCCCCACCACCGAGGCCATCGTCCGCAACGGCCTGATACCCATCGGCCTGTCCGTCGTCTTCGCTGCAGCGGTGGTGACCCGGCTCGGCTGGTGGGGCGACGTCCTGCACTACCGGGCGCCGGTACGGCGCTGGGTGCGGTTCGTGCCCGTCTCGATGCTGGCCGCCGCCCTCCTCGCGGTGAGCTACTCCAACCTCGCCGCCCAGCCAGCCGCCATGGTCGTGGCCCTGCTCGCCATGACGGCCTGCGTCGGCATCGGCGAGGAGCTGATGTTCCGCGGGATCGGCGTCCAGGTCTTCAAGAAGGCAGGGTTCAGCGAGGGCCGCGTCGCCCTGTGGTCCTCGGTCGTCTTCGGCGCGGTGCACCTCTCCAACGCTATCGGCACCGGCTCCCAGGCCGTCCTCCAGGCGATCGTGGTCTCCACCTCGGGCTACTTCTTCTACCTGTGCCTGCGCGCCGGGACCACTCTGCTGCTTCCCATGCTGGTCCACGGCCTGTGGGACTTCAGCCTCGTCTCCAACAGCGTCGGTACCGACCCCAAACTGTCCGCCGGGATGGTCCTGCCGATCATCCTGCAGGTCGCCCTCATCGTCGTCCTGCTCCTGCGACGCCGCTCCATCGAACCGGCCCCCACCGCCGGCGGCACCGCGAGCGGACAGCCCCAGCCCGAACCGGCTCCCGGCCACTGACCGGCCAAAGCCTGGCGCAAAGCAGGCGTTGCCCCGGGCCTCTCCGGCCGGTTTGATCAACAGTCCCGGGAGACACCCGCACTCCCACACCGCCGCCAGGAGGCCCGCCCATGTCCGCCGAAGTCCTCGCCATCATCAACTCGCTCAACCCCGTCGTCGTCCCGATCATCACCTGACCACCAGTCAACCCGGATGAAACAGTCAAACGACAGCCCCGCAACCCTCGGTCAAAGGCGGCGGGGCTGTCGGCGTTCCCGCCCACGCCCGGCCGCAACCCACCGCTGCGGCCCCAGAACCAGCACCGAGCCGTCCCTCCGGATTCAGCTATGCCCACCACCCTTTTCAGCAGCTGGAGTTCAGCGAGGTCTGGAGACGTAAAAGGCAACGAACAGGGCCCGGTCCCGGCCTCCTGAAGCCGGCGGGCGCGTGCTGAAATGATCTTCGAGGACGGCCGGAGCACATTACCTGGCCGTCATCCCTGATCTTGTGCGAGGGGTTCGGGCACACCGGTCCGGCACCGGGCACGTGGAGGGCAGAGGCGTGGGGACAGGCGGGAACAGGGCCAGGACAGGTGTTGTCGGGGCAGGGGTCCGAGGGCACAGCCGGGGCGGGTGCGTCGGACGGCGGGTGGTGGTCATCGGGGGCGGGCCGGCGGGGCTGACCGCGGCGATGGAGCTGGCCGAGCGGGGGTTCGCGGTGACCGTCATCGAGGCCCGGGCACTGGGCGGCAAGGCGCGCAGCATTCCTGTTCCCGGGACGGGTAAGCAGGGGCGTCGGGATCTGCCGGGTGAGCACGGGTTCCGGTTCTTCCCGGGGTTCTACCGGAACGTGACCGAGACGATGGCACGCATCCCCTCCGGCGACGGCTGGGTCGCCGACCGGCTGGTGGCTACCACGCAGGTACTGTACGCGCGGGACCGGCAGCGCGACGGGGTGGTCGTCGACATCTCCGGGGGACCTGCGGCGAGGAGCATCGAGGCCACGCTGCGCGCGGTGGGCCACCTGTTGGCCCGCACGCCCGGTCTCTCCGCTGAGGAGAGCGCACACTTCGCGAACCGGCTGCTGGTCTGGGCCACGAGCGGGGCCGCCCGCCGCGACAGCGAGTTCGAGAACACCTCGTGGTGGGACTTCACGGCGGGTGCGACCGCCTCCGAGGAGTACCGGCGGCTCTGCGTGATCGGTCCCACCCGCACGCTGGTCGCCGCGAAGGCCGAGGTGGCGAGCGTCGCCTCCATCGGCCGTACCCAGGTGGAGTTCTGGTCCGGGCTGCTCGGCGGAGCCGGCCACGCCGAGGCCGACCGGGTCCTCGACGCGCCGACCACGGAGGCGTGGATCGGGCCGTGGGCCGCACATCTCATATCGCTCGGGGTCCGCTTCCTCGTCGGTCACCGCGTCCAGGGCCTGCGGACGGCCCGTGGAGCGGTACGAGCCGCCGTAGTGCGCACTCCGTCCGGTGTTGTCCACGAGGTGGAGGCCGACTGGTTCGTCTGCGCGGTCCCCGCCGAGGCCGCCGTACGCACCCTCGGGCCGGAGGTGTGCGAGCTCGACGAGGCCCTGGCGGACATCGACCGCCTGGAAACGGACTGGATGACCGGCATCCAGTTCTTCCTGCGCGAGCCAACCCCGATCGTCCACGGCCACGTCATCCACGTGGACTCCCCCTGGGCGCTCACCTCCATCGCCCAGGCCCAGTTCTGGTCCGGCATCGACCTGCCGACCCGGTACGGCGACGGCACCGTCCACGACTGCCTGTCGGTCGACGTGTCGGCCTGGGACGTCCCAGGACCCCTGACCGGAAAACCCGCCCGGGCCTGCACCCGGCAGGAGGTGGTCAGCGAGGTGTGGCACCAACTGGCCGGCTCGCTGCGCCGCGACGGCCGTCAGCTGATATGCCCCGATCTGGTGCACTCCTGCTTCACCGATCCCGCCATCCGCTGGCCCACGGAACCCGGTGCTCTCGCCCACAACACCGAACCGCTGCTGATCAGCACGGCCGGCTCGCGCCGGTGGCGTCCCAAACCGGCCGGGAAGGTCCCCAACCTGTTCCAGGCCGGCGACCACGTGGACGTGGACCTCAACCTCGCCACCATGGAAGCTGCGGACCAGAGCGCCAAAGCCGCTGTGAACGCCCTCCTCGCGACCGCCGGCTCCACCGCACCGGCATGCGTGATACGTGGCTGGAAACCGCCCTCCGAACTCGCCCGTCTGCACCGCCTGGACGACGAGCTGTACGCGGCCGGTCTGCCCAACACCTTCGATCGACCCGCCCCCTGGGAACAGTCCTGAAGAGAGTGCACGACTCCCGGGCCCCGTCAGTGATCAGTACAGGCGGCCTGTGACGAACGCGGCCAGCGCCCTCAGGTCCTGCCCCGCCTCCTCGTCCAAAGGGCAGATCCCGGACAGGGCTTCGAGGGCCGCCCGTGCGTGGCGGCGCGCGGCCGCCTCCGCCACGGAGCGGGCGCCGGTGTGGTCGAGGAGTCTGCGTGCCTCGTCGGTCTCCGCCGCCGTCCAGGACTCGGTGTGGGCGTAGAGGCGAGCCAGTCTTCGGCGGGCATCGTCGGCGGCGCTGTCCGATGCGGTCGTCGGGGCCAGGGCGACGGCGACCGGGTAGGACTTCTTGCGGGCCGTCAGGTCCGAGCCGACGGACTTCCCCGTCACCAAGGGGTCTCCCCAAATACCGAGAACGTCGTCGGTGATCTGGAAAGCGACGCCGAGGTGCTCGCCGAAGACCGCCAACTCCCCGGCCGCGGCCGGGGCGGCCCCCAGCTCGCAGGCGCACGAGAACAGCGAGCCCGTCTTGTCGGCGTGCACGCGCAAGGTCGCGGCGACGCCGGGGTGCGCCTCCTGCTCCAGGGCGAGGTCGAGGGCCTGGCCCTGGACCAGCCGAACGAGCGCCGCGCCGAGCACGCCCGCCGCGCGTGCGGGGCCCCGCAACGCCTCCGGGCCCCGGGGCGAGGTCGTCGGTGCCGGGTCCGCGTCCGGGCCGGCTGCCGCGTCGAAGAGCAGGCCTACGGCGTGCGGGGTCAAGTGACGCACAGCGTTCTCGACTGCGTCCGCCCCGAACACCCGCCACGCCGCCGGACGCCCCCGCCGCAGCTCGTCCTCGTCCATCACATCGTCGTGGAGCAGAGAGAGCGTGTGCAGCATCTCGACGGCGGTGGCCCCGGCAGGCACCAGAGGATCGCTGCCGGGGCGGCCCGTAGCCCGGGCGGCCGCGAACACCAGCGCTGCACGCACCGCCTTGCCCCTCCCTGGTCCGTCGGCGGGCACGGGCCGACCCTCGGGGTCCCGCAGACCCCACTGGTAGGCCAAAACCCGGCCAGGGCCCTCCTCCACCTGCTCCAAGAGGGCGGAGACCACCGCGTCCGTACGATCACGCGCCTCGGACAGCAGACGGGCGACGGGGCGGGACGTTATGGCGGACGACATGTTCAACAGGGCTCCGGAACCGGTCGGCGGTGAGCGCGGAAGGGGTTCGGGCAACGCCCCGGGCCGAGCCTAACCCGCCCGGGTCCCGCTCGGATCCGACCGGCTGGACCGCCCGTACCCGCCCCCTCCGCGCACCCGGCGTGCCGCGGGGTCCGACAGGAGCACCACTCTGTCCTCCCCTGCCGCGCAAGGGCCGTGCGGCAGGGGGGTGGCTGCCGTAGCGGCTCACCTCGGCCGTGCGGCACAGCAAGGGCCCCGGCAGGCGGAGCCGGTGCGGCCCGGGCGCCATCCCACCCTGCCACGGACGGGGAGTCTCCCGGGTTCCGGTCCCCGCGGCGTCCGAACCCGCTAGCTTGTCAGCACGAAGACGATCACTGACGACCGGAGCACAGGGTGCGGATCACGACCGAGGACATCAACTGGCGGCCACGGACGGCCCCGGAGGCCCTCGCGGCACTCGAACTGCTCACCGAGCGGCTCCGCGAAGCCGACGACGACCGCGCCGTCTTCCTCGACGTCTACGTCGTCATCACCCGCCGGGTCGTCGAGATCCTGCACACCGAGGACCACGACGGCTTCCTCGAACCCGGGTGGCTCTCCGAGCTGACCGGCCTCTTCGCCGAAGAAGCCCTCATCGCCACCCGGAACTCACTGCACGGCACACCGGTGACCGCCACCTCCTGGCGGCTGGCCACCTGCTACGCCGCCCACGGACCCGCAGCGCCGTACCGCAGCGCGATCCTGGGCATCAACGCGCACATCAACCACGACCTCGGACTCGTCGTCCACGCCTACCTCCAAGCGAACCGCACGCACATCGACCAACACCTCCTGCGCCGCTACCGCCACGACTACTTCCGCGTCAACCGCATCCTGGAACAGTCGGTCCTCGAGTGCACGGACATGCTGGCCGAGCGCTACCGCTGCCGCACCACCACGGTCTTACGACGCCTACCCGCGGGCCGCCGCACGAGCGCCCGCCTGACGATGCTCGTCCTGGTGGCATGGCGCGACCGGATCTGGCGCGACATCCTCGCCCTGTGGAACGCCCCGGACACACCGACCCGCGCCCACATCATCCGCCGCATGGAACGGCGCGCCGGGCTCATCGCACGCCTGATCGTCACAGCCCCCTCCCTCCCCACTCCCTCGGGGGCACGACCGCCTTGTCCCCCACAGGCCGGATGACTCTTCGTCTGAGCCGACGTCTGGCACGGCCACAGACCGTCGGCCGGCACTGAACATCCCCGACGCGTCCACCAGGACCCACCCGCGTTCCACAAGACGCCGGGCCTTCGAACGCACCCCCCCCTCGACCTTCCCGGGCCTCGCCCCCGGGCCCACCTCCGCCGCGATCTCCTCGGCCATCATCGGTCCCCCGCCCGCGGACCGCCGCGCCTCCAACACGCCCACAATCCGCTGGTAGTCAAGCGCGGGCACGGTCACCGCCAACCCGTCCCGCCAGGGCGGCACCACCGACCCCGGCACCGGTGAGAACACGGTTTCCCGCTCCGCCCCGGTCACGGCAGTCGTCGCAGCGTCGGAAGCGGCCAGGGCCGCGCCCAGCTCTTCCCGGGCGATCACCCGCCGGTCCAGCTCGATCTCCGCAGACTCCAGCACCTCAGCCCGCCGCGCGGCTTCCTCCCGCAGGCCCTCCACCCGACCAGAACTTCCCTCCAAAGGAACCGCACCCCACTGGGAAAGCCAGGCATCACACGCGCAGCGCCAGCTGGGTGCCGAGCACCCCGACACCCTGAACACCCGCGCCAGCCTCGCCGCCAGTTGTCGGGATGCAGGGCTCACCGACGAAGCCATCGAGCTGGAGGAGCAGGTCTTGGCCGGCAACGAACGCATTCTCGGACCCCAGCACCCCGACACCCTGGCCGCCCGCGCCAATCTTGCCGCCAGTTACCACGACGCGGGGCGTGGGGATGAGGCTGTGCAGCTGCTTGCACGGGGGGCGAGGACTCCCGGCCGACTCTGGGCGAGGAGCACCCCCACACCAGAGACCGGGTGAAGAGGCTGCGGCGGTGGCGTGAGCAGGACACGTCCCCGCAGACCGGGCAGGGCTGACGGGGTGGGTGAAGCGCCGATGTGCTGCCGGGCGGCGCGCGATGAGCACCGAGCGCCTGGATGCGCTGGGCGACGTCGACCTCGGCTGGGGCCCGATGTGGGCCGCCGGATGGCAACGCTGCTTTCGGCCAGGCCGCGGCGACGGCGGCGCGTCAGGCTGCCCTTGAGACCGCCGCCGATCACCTTGCATGATCTTCAGGGGCACGGTGGCGCACGGAGCGGTGAACTCTTGCGCACGGCTCGGTACCTCCGTTGATCCCCTTCTGCGCACGCAGCTAGCGTCCGGGCTGCCTCACAAGCTGCGCACCATAGGAGAGACGTGAGCGTATTCCCCGTCCGGTTCCCGCGTCGGCATGCCGTCGCCGGCGCCGTAGCGGCACTGCTGGGCCTCGTGGTCTCACTGGGCCCTGTCCCGGCGAGCGCTGTCGCCGGGCCGGACAGCGCCCGGAAGCACCACAGCAAGCCCTACCCGCTGGACAACGCCCTCCGGATGAACCAGATCCAGGACATGGGCACCCACAACAGCTACAAGCCCGGTCCCGTACCTCAGGGCCTGCCTCCGTCGCTGGGCGCGCAGCTGCCCTTCCCTCTCGAAACGCTCCGGCAGTCGCTGGACCACCGGCACGCCACACTGACCAAGCAGATCGGGCAGCTGGGGGTGCGGCACGTCGAGCTGGACGTGCACGCCGACCCCCACGGAGGCCGGTACGTCGGCACCCCGATGCTGGCCGAGGTGGGCGGACCCACCCGGATGAAGGATCCGGACTGGCGCAAGCCGGGGCTGAAGGCCTTCCACATCGGGCAGATCGACCAGCGGACCACCTGCGTACTGTTCACCAAGTGCCTGGGAGAGCTCGCGAAGTGGTCGCGGAAAAACCCTGGCCACCTGCCGTTCATGGTGCTCGTGGAGATCAAGGACACCCCACCGGCCAAGCAGTGGGGCCCCGCGGACTACAACACCCTCGACCACGAGATCCGCTCGGTGCTCGGCGCCGACAAGCTCATCACCCCCGACGACGTCCAGGGCCGCTACCCGACCCTGGAGTCCGCGGTACGCGCCAACAAGTGGCCCAAACTCGCCGACAGCCGCGGCAAGTTCATGTTCGTCAGCTGCAACTGCCTGGCCAATGACCGCCACCGGATCGACTACCTGCGGCCGGACGGCAGCCTGCACGGCCGGGTGATGTTCCCGACCTCCAAGCCAGGCAACCCGGACGCGGCCGTCGTCCTCATGGAAGAGCCCGAGAAGGACCTGGCCCGGATCAAGGAACTGGTCGCGTCGGGCTACATGGTCCGCACCCGCTCGGACGCCAACACAGTGGAAGCGCGGACCGGCAGCACCGCCCGCAGAGACGCGGCCTTCGCTTCGGGCGCCCAGTTCGTCAGCACCGACTACCCCAGAGCCGACCCGCTGATCAACCCCTCCTTCGCCGTTCAGGTACCGGACGGAACACCGGCACGCTGCAACCCGGTCAACGCTCCGTCATTCTGCCAAGCGCTCGACATCGAGAACCCGCGCCATCTCAAGCGGTACCGCTGACCGGCCCGGTGACCGTGAAGCCAGCGCGCCGGGCGACTACGAGGGCGTGAGCGGTACGGGCCAGGCAGTTCAGATGGGCCCACGGGCCGCATTTCGCGATGACCGGGGCGCCGACCGATGCCAGGCTCCCGCTCACGCCCCGGGCCACCTGGCCACACATCTTGCGGAAGCCCACAACCACCGTCGTCCTCGCCCTGGCTCCTGCGCCCAGCTCGGCAGGCGCGGCTGGAAGAAGTAACCGGCATCCCGGCCGCGGTGACGGCTGCGGCCGGGATGCCAGCGCCGACCGGAATGTGCGGGTAGACGCAGTCGACCAGGTCGTACTCGGTGGCGTCATCGGCCCCGGAGCCGGGCACGGCGCAGTTCGGCCAGCGATGCTGGAGACCCTGGACGCCCGCCTCGCCCAGGCCCCCGGCGGAAAGCTCGGCCGCCTCGACTTCCTCCAGGCCCTCTGCCAAGACGAGATCATCCGACATGAGAGCCTCGCCTTCGAACGCCACCCGCGAAAGGTGAAGTTCGAGCAGCAAGTCGCCCTGAAGGGCTTCGACTTCAACGCGTCCCCCAAGCTCCCCGCCGCCCAGATCCGCGACCTGGCGGCCCTGCGCTGGCTCCACGCCTGCTCCGCCACCGCATCCTCCCCGGATAACAGCACTCTCCGTCGTCACCGGATGTGAGACGAGGCCGTTCGATGGACAGACCCGGCGGCATGCGTGTAGCTGTTGTCGTTCCGAATCTGAGGGCGGTTGGCTTCGCTCACGAGAACGGGCTCTGGTCCACTTGGTGTGGAGCGGCCACGCGGTGTGAGCAGCGGATGATTCAAAGCGATTTGGACCTTGAGTCAGAACGGCGGTTCTTCGCTATATCCGCCCCCTGCCCAGTTGCCGTCCCAAGAGGCACGAGCAGCTTGCAGCCTGGCATAGCGTTCGCGGGCTGCGATGTCCGACGCGTTCTCCAACTCGCCGGTGTTGTAACCCCACCCTTTCAGTGCGTCGAGAGCGCGGTTGCGATGGTGGCGGTCAGTGCTGGCTGCCAGCAGACGTCGTGCATGACCAACGATTTCGGCCTGGTGCTGGGTGAGAAAGGGGTGCTCTACCAGCGGAATGACAGCGATGAGCGCGGCGTGGCGGACGTCCGTGCTGTCATGGCCAAGGAGGGCCTGCACTTTGGGGAAGATCGCTGGCTTCGCTTCCCTGAACGCACGTATCTCCGCGCGGCATACCTCACTGTCGAGATGTTCGTCAGTGGCGGAGAACTCGTCGTCGGCATCCGCAGCGGTATCGCCGAGCCAGTCGAGAAGCCGCACGAGAGTTGAGGGCGTTGGGGCACCGTGGCCGCTGTCACCCGCCGTGACGGCCGGGTGGTCGAGAATCGCCGCAACGAAGAGTGCCACGGGCACCGTGGCTTCGTAGATGCTGTTCTGGTGAGTTACGGATCCCAACGCGGTGCGGAGTCCGGTCTCCCTGGCGACCGGATCCGAGCTGGTCAGGAGCGTCAGTGCCGCGGGCAGGGATTCACCTGTGCCGCCAGCCGTGGCCAGTGACGCCCAGTCCGTTCTGTCCAGCAGTTCGTTGAGAGGGAACTCAGTGGGGAAAGGCGGCTCGGTCTGTCTGGGGCGGGGGGGCACAGGCTGAGGCTAGTGCCTTGGCCAACCAGAGTTGTGCCTGGGCTTATGGGTAGAGCAGGACGCGTTTGCGGAGCAGTTCGAATCCTGCGCGCCCGAACATCTGACGCTTCAGCATCTTGATGCGGTTGACGTGTCCTTCCACGACGCCCGAGTTCCATGGCTGTGTGAGGCCCGCGGTGACGGCGTCAAGGTCTCGTTCGAGGTGCTGGGCGAACCTGCTGAGGCTGATCAGATCGGTCGTGGCCGTAGCCGAGGCGATCCATTCAGGCAGCTGCTCGCCTTGCAGCTGGGTGACCATGTGGGCGAAGGAGCGCACGTGCTCGGCAAGCGTTTTCAGTTCGGTGCAGCTCGCCAGTACGGCTTTGAGACGGAGTCTGTCGTTCTCGGCGAGGGCGTCCGGATGCGTGAGAATCCAGCGGGTAACGGCGCGAGCTGAGGGCGGTCGCGGCCCGACGGGCTGGGGCTTCCCGCGTAGCACCCGGCTGACGTAGGTACGGACGTTGGCGTAGCCATCCGGGTAGCCCTGCTCGCTGATCTCTTCCCAGAGCTTCCAGGCGTTGGTGCAGCCTTCCTGCCATCGTTGGTCGAGGTAGGGCTTGTAGGCGTCGAGTTTGGTCGCCCGGCTTTGCCACTGGCCGGTGAACATCTCCTCCGGGGTGGCCGCGCGGGAGAAACGCATGATGGTGTTGAGGGTCATCCCCAGCTGCCGGGGCACGGACCGTTTGCTGTGGCCGGCGGCCAGCAGCGCGTGGATGGTGGCGTGCTTGGCGCGGGTGCGTTCGCAAACCGGTGGCCTGTCGGCCAGGGAGACGACGCCGCAGGCTCAACTTCCTCCTGCTCCTGTCCTGGCGCTGCCGGGGTGAACCGGAGACAACTTCGGTGCCGATAAACGCACTTCTCCGCTGCCTCGCCCAGGTTATGCCAGAGGTGCCACCGGTCGGCAACCTGAAGGGCCTGCGGGGCTCCCCGCGTAGCGCCTTCGGCGAAGAAGACAGCCCGGTCACGGCAGACGATCTCGATGCCGGGCCGTTCGGCGAGCCAGGCCGCGAGGGTGCTGGCCTCCCGGTCGGGCAGGAGGTCCACTGGTCTACGTGTCTCGACGTCGACAAGCACAGTCCCGTAGATTCGGCCCCTGCGCTGGGCGTATTCATCAACGCCGACCACACGGGGTGGCTCGGTGACTGGGTCGGGCAGCGAGGCAATCAGCCTCAGCAGGGTGTTGCGGCTGACGGGTACTTCGAAGGCGTTGGCCATCCGTGCACCAGCCCGGCCCGCGAGCGCGAGACCGACCGATATCAGCGTGGAGCGCAGCCGTTCGGTCCGCCGACCGAACCGGCGGGTGAGTCCGGGTACCTGCTCGGCGAACGTTCTGCGCGAGCAGGACTCCTGTGCGCAGACGAAGCGGCGCACCCGCAAGGACACCACTACGAGCTTGCCGACCGCTGGCAGATCACGGAGGAATCTCAGGTAGGAGCCGTGTATCCGCTCTGACCAGCATCCGCAGTCCGGGCATGCCGCCCGCTCGGTGGTCGTCCGGGCCTCGACCTGGACGACCGTATCGGTCACGTGCACCAACACCACCGATACGCCGACGTCCGAGGAGAACAACAGCTCGTCCAGTTGCGGCAGCACTTCGTTCACAGCGAAGGACTGTCGACCACAAAGCTGTTCGGCCGGGCGATTTTCGGGCGACCTCAACGCGCACCACACGAAGATCAACAGTCACCGTGCGTACCCGCCCACACGAAGTGGACCAGAGCCACAACTCGCGAATAAAGCCAGGCGGTGTTTTCGCTGGTCAGGCATAGGGGCGGTGGATCGATGGGAGTGGTCGCGTGCTGTGTCGTCGCTTCCCGGGAGATTGCGGATGCCGTCGGCCGTCGGACTGGTGGAAGAGCACGAGCTCGCTGGTCGGCGTCGGGTTGACGGGTTGAGTGAGGAAGCCGATCGCATCCAGGCCGAGTTGGCCGCGGCTGCGCAGGAATGGCAGGAGTGGGTGATCGCTCGCAGGCGGGTGAGCACGGTCTTGGCTCCGCACGTCGGTGGCATCGATGACGCGGAGGCCGCCCCCGAGCCACGGGCCACGGACGCGCGCTCGGCGCCCGGCCAGGCGGCGAAACCGAAGTCGCAGGTGCCGGTGTGGCGTGAGGGATTGGCCTGGTCGGTGCTGTCGGTGGACTATCAGCGCATCCTTGAAGCCCTGGTGGAACGGCACCGGATACTTCAAAGGCCCCTGACCTGCCAGGAGTTGGCCACATTGTTCGGCCTGGACGTGATGTCGGCCAAAGTGGAGGCGCTGCAGCCGAAGGCGAAACGGCTGGCCGCACGGGGGTGGCTGGCCGAGCGGCAGCCAGGCCCCTTCGCCCTCACCCAGGGCCCGGCCACGCGAGGCGGCGCGTCATGAACAGGGTCATCGACCAGTAGACCATCGCTTCGGCGCTGGTGGTGCGGCGCTCGAAGTCGCGTGCCAGATGGCGGGTGTGCATCAGGTGGTCGAAGAACCGCTCGACGATCCACCGCTTGGGCCGCACCACGAAGCCGCGCATGTCGTCGCTGCGTCTGACGATCGCCAGGACCAGCCCGAGCGTGGCCAGGCAGTACTCGATGAGCGGGCCGCTGTGGCCGGCGTCGGCCCAGACCAGGGCGAGGCGGTGGTGCGCGTCGGCGGCCTGCGCACGCAGCACCTGGGCAGCGATGCGGTCGCCGGTGTCCGCGGCGGTAACCATCACGCCCAGCAGCAGGCCCAGGGCGTCGACCACGACAGGCCGCTTGCGGCCGTTGACCGGCTTGCCACCGTCAAAGCCACGGCTGTCCAAGCCGACGACGGCGTTCGCCTTGACGGACTGCGAGTCGATCACACCTTCACTCGGCTCCGTGTCGCGGCCCAGCCTCTCGCGGACCCTGGTGCGCAGCCGGTCGTGGAACTCCCTGACCGGCAAGCGGTCGCGCCAGCGGCGGAAAGACACGTAGACCCGGTCCCACGGCGGGAAGTCCACTGGCATAGCCACACTTGATGCCATTGTCGACGAGGTAACGGATCGCATCGAGCATCGCCCGGTGGCAGTACACCTCCGGCCGCCCGCGCCGGCCGCGCATCCAGCCCGGCACCGGCAGCAGTGGCCGGACCACGGCCCACTCCGCGTCCGTCATGTCCGAGGGATACCGCCGAACACGTTCCGGGTGATCGGCGGCGTTTCCAAACCGGTGAGCGACACAATCACACGTCGGTGCAGCCGAGTTGAACTCCACCGGCGCGAGCACGTACAACTGCGGCAACAGGGTCTCCTGGATCTCGGTCGGCTTCGCACCCCCGAGCTACCAGGAGGCGCTGCCTTCATCCCCGCAGCCAGGGGCGATCACCCGATCGAGCACCCCGTTCGACGTGCAGCCCTCAAGATCGGAACGACAACAGCTACTACGTGGCGGACGTGGCTGAGGGGCGCTGGATCTCCAGGACGACTGCCGTGCCAGCCACGGATTGGTCCTCGTGCATGGTGATCACCTGGCCAGGCCGAAGGTGCTGCCACTGCGAAGGGTCCAGGGGCGCGAGTCGTACCGAGGCATGTCCCCCGGGCTCCAGGAAGGGCGTGAACTCCACCCAGAGCCGGGCAATGTTGAGAGCCGGTTCGCCGGTCGCGGTCTGATGGCCGATGTTCCACATCGGTCGCAGGACGCCGGCGCCGGAGATGGGCGTCTGCCGTCGCGCTTCGCTGGCAGGGCGGAGGGTGAGGTCGGCTCGGAGGATCCCGTGGCGGGTCTCGAAGGCGCGCCAGTGGCACCAGGCTGCGCTCTTCTCCATCCTCATTTGTTCGGCAGCGGTGGCCAGGGCTTCCCAGAAGCTGAGCGGAAGCGGACGGACGTCACCAAGTTCTTCCAGTAGATCGAGCGCCACTTCCCACTCGTCGTGAACGAGGTACTCCCAGACGTCGCTCACCGTGATGTCGTTCTCAGTGGCGATCTTCTCGGGAACCAGCAGGGAAGCGGCTTCCAGCAGCTTGGGGACGTCCATGCCCTGATTCTGGACCACGGTCTCCTGGCCGAAGCAGGAGGTACCCGATGACCTCCATCGAGCAGATCGAGACCCTGGCGACCTTCGGGGCGGTGGGGGCGGTTCTCTCCGTCGGTCACAGCCTCGCGGACCACGTGATCAGGCAGACCGATCGCCAGGCCACAGGCATGGCGGCGCCGTCGGCGGCCGAGGTCGCCGACGGCGTGAACCCGCGGCGGGGCTGGGGCGCGTGTCTGGGACACTGCATTTCTGTCTGGTTGGCCGCGTATCGAGCTATCGGTCAGCCGGTGTTGTCCCCGATCAAAGACACTGTGACCAGACGGATCCCTGCGCGACAGCTGTCGTAGACGGTGCTGGACTACGGCGTAGAGTGGCCCGAGGCTCGGTTGTTTGGGCCTCCAAGGAGACGGGGGCTCTCGATGGGCATGAGCACGGCGGCCAGGACCGAATGGTGGGAGAGTCTGCCTGCCGGGATCCGCGACGAGATCGACGGACACATCCTTAAGGACTCCCTTCTCGGGGCCGTGCGTGTCATCGTCGCCATCGGCCTCGTTCCTCATGGCATCGGCGTCGGTACCGCTCAGCTGATCGCCCATGACCGCTATCTCCACTACGGGGACCGGATTGCACGCGAGCCGGAGAGCCCCCTCGATCTGGAGTCGTTGGCCTATAGGGCGGCCGGGTGCGAGGGCCGCATAGTGGCGATCGAGGCGATCTGGGATGGTGACACCGTCCACGACTGGTTCGTACGGCTGCTGGCCATCACCGCCGACCCGGCGGGAGAAGCCCACATGGCCACCGTCTACTGGTCAACGGCCAAGCGTTACCTAGGCGAGGATGCGGAGGGCGATCCGCGCCACCCCGTAGCTGCAGCTGCCGAACGGGTGGGGCGTGCCCTTGCTGAGCACCTCTCTGTTCCGTTCCACTTCGCCAGCCCGGACACACCCGATGATGAGGCCCCGCGATGGCAGCCCTGAGCGACGATCGGCTCGGACGGTCCTGGTAGCTCAGGGAATTCGCCCCGCGGGAGAACACGCGGTGTGTGCTCTTCGCCGAAGGAGGGCCGGCTCCGTCACACCGTCTCGGCGCTGCCCACCGGGATCCCGCCGCAGTGTGCCATCGCACCAGCGAGTCTGACTCCCGCCGCCACTGACTGATTCGACATCGCCAGAGAATACCCGTGGCGATCCTCCACGCCTGTTCCACCGCCTCAGCCCACACCACGCTCATGCGGGTACGTGTACCCGATGAGCCGGAACCCAGCCCGCGGCCATCGTCTCCAGCGGCTGACAGCGCTAGGCTGCTGCGTCATGCGGGAGACGCGGCTCGATACTGCTCGGATCCGGGAAGCTCGCCGGGTAATCGACCCGATCTTTCTCGATACTCCGCTGTACCGCTGTGAGGCGCTGGAGCCCGGCCT
This sequence comes from Streptomyces sp. NPDC050504, assembly GCF_044458065.1. Classification (NCBI taxonomy): domain Bacteria; kingdom Bacillati; phylum Actinomycetota; class Actinomycetes; order Kitasatosporales; family Streptomycetaceae; genus Streptomyces; species Streptomyces sp. NPDC050504. Next base: position 51,901 of record NZ_JBITHO010000014.1, read on the forward strand.
CGGGTGCACGGTGAGCATCAAGCTCGAAACGGCGAACCCGGTCCGCAGTTTCAAGGCCCGTGGCACTGAGATTGCCGCGAGCCTGCTTGCCGACAGCGGCTCGCGAGCCGTGGTGTGCGCCAGCGCGGGCAACCTTGGCCAGGCCCTCGCGTGGTCGGGTCGCGGCCGGGGGCTCGACGTGACCGTCGTGGCGTCCCGCTTTGCGACGGTGGCCAAGCTTGACCGTATCCGCGCCTTGGGCGCCCGGTTGGAGCTGGTGGACGGCGACCACGAGATGGCTCGCGAGCGGGCGGCGGCCATCGCGCGGTACGACGGCATCCGGCTGCTCGAAGACAGTCTGGACATCGAGACCTGCGAGGGCGCGGCAACCATCGGCTTGGAACTGGTGGGCACCGTGCCGTCGTTCGACACCGTCCTGATCGCTCTCGGCGGTGGGGCGTTAGCCACCGGCGTGGGTCATGTGGTGAAGGACCTGGCACCCGAGGTCGAGGTGATCTGCGTCCAGCCGGCGGGCGCACCGGCGCTGACACGCTCGTGGCGCGAGCGACGTGTCGTCACCACCGACTCCACCGACACCATCGCCGACGGTGTCGCCGGACGGTACCCGATTCCGGCCGTCCTGGACGACCTCCTCATGGTCGCTGACGACGCGGTCCTGGTCCAAGAAACGTCGATCATCTCGGGCATGCGGATGCTCCTGGCCCACGCCGGCCTCGTCGTCGAACCGTCCGCAGCGCTCGGCCTCGCGGCGGTCCTCGAAGACCCTGCCCGCTTCGCCGGGCGGCACGTGGTGACCATCGTGTGCGGCAGCAACGTCGACGCAGACAACTATCACCGCTGGGTCGGTGCGGCTCCCCTCCACCGGTCTTGATGCTCAGGTCAGGAGTTCGCAGCTGTGCCGGTTGGACCGGGGGCAGAGGCATTCGCGTTCTCTGCGGGTGTGGAAGGTCCAGTACTGCGGGAAGTCGCCGTTGCTGATGTGGGCCCGGAGGGTCAGGACGGCTTCGGTACCGAGGGCGCTCCACCGGCTGCCGGTGATTTCGAGACGGTCGGCCACCAGGTGACGTGCTGCTCCTTCGACGATGCCGCTGGCGGTCGGCCATCCGGCCGCGAGGACCTGGCCGTAGTGGAGATCGGCGGCGTTGTTCTCCAGGTAGCGGCAGGTCCTGTCCGCCGCGGTCCGTTGATCTGGTGACAGGCCCAGCCGGTCGGCTTGGCTGCGGATGCCGGCGACGGCGCCAAGGGCATCGCCTGCCAGGATCCGGGCGAACCTGGTGCCGACCCAGGTCCCGGCGTCCGGATCGGTGGCGGTGTGGAAACACCGCGAGGCCACCCAGAGCTTCTCGATGACGTGGACGGTGTCAAGGATGACATGGATGGTGACGCCTCGTCGGGCGGCCTCGGCATGGATCAACTCGATCTGGTGCTCGGCGCCGTCGACCAGGGCCACCCAGCACCGGTGGTGCTGCGGATCACGAGCTTCTGCCTGGTCGAACGCGGCGGCGATGACGTGGTCCGCGTCGTGTTGAACCAAGGCGGTGAGCCACTTCGTACGGGCCTTGGGGCCCTTGCCCGGAGTACGGCGGGTGGTGCGGCCTTGGGGCGAGGCGATGATGTCGTGCCCCCGGCGCGGAACCGTATCCGCGTCGTGGACGACAGCCAGCGTGGCCATCCACTTACGGCAGGTCTTCTCTCCGGCGGACAGGCGGGTGCGGAAGGTGCGCGTCGCACGCTCCGCCGCCTTCCGCGTCGCCTCCCGCAGATGGCCTGAGCGCATCATGATCCCCTTGCCGTCGACGCTGAGCACCAGCAGCGTCGTGCTTGCCGCCGGGGCAGGGGTGCGGGCGGAATAGAAGGCGGCGATGTCCACCGCAGCCGCACGCACGAGCTGTTCGGCCTGGCGTTTACCCACCGTCCGCGTCCCGCAGCGGCGTTCGATCGCCTCCAGGACTTGGTCGTAGGAGCCGCTCAGCCATTGCCGGCTTGCACGCGGGCCTGTTCCCTGGCCTTGCGTATCACCGCCGCCCTGCTCACCGATCAACTCCGCAGGAGGTGCCGCACCGGACCGGAGAATGACAACCGAGCCGTACTGTGGGTGGGTTCACCACAGCCTGCCCCGACGCCTCGGGGCGAAGGGACCAACCCCGAGGTTGCGCCCGACGTCACGCATGTGCTCGAACCGCCAGCTCGTCGCCATGTACCACTGGCCCAGGATGGCAATCGTGACCAGTGCGCCGACGGTGCACACCGCGATCGTTTCGAACGTCCCGCCTTGCAGGTACACCCACACCCCGAGGCCGACTACCACAAAGAGCCACCCCTTCAGCCACACGAAGTAGGTGTGGGCGCGGGCGAAGGCGAGCTGATGGACGGCCAGTACTCCTAGCGCGACGCCCCAGTGCCAGCTCTCGGTGACGGCCAGCCACCCGAGCAGGCAGAACGATCCGAGGAAGAAGCAGAGAAAGCAGAGCGACCGCACCAGGAAGGCAAGCAGCGCGCGGCGCGCCATGACGTCCTTGGACTGCGGGTGCTTCTTCGGCCACAGTGGATAGGTCACCGACCACCTGACCGGCTGGAACAGCGCGGGCTTCGTCTCCTCTTCGTCAGTGGCGGAGTTGTAGACGATGACCTCATACCCGTCGCTCTTCTGCCAGCTGAAGACCGCGGTCGGAGGCGCCGCGTTCAGGTAGTGGATGATCCGGGCTGTGCCCTGTATCTCACGGGGATTGCCCTGGGTGACGAGAAACATCCCGAAGGTGCCGATGAAGATGGTCCTCGCCGTGAGCCACGCCGCGCTGAACACGAGGTCGAGTGAGGTGTCCATCAGCCGAGCAGCCCCTCGACCAGATCCAGCAGGTCCATCGTCGCCTCGAACGGGTCGCTCGCGTCGGCGGGCAGGCCGGTGACCACATCGCCGATGATTCGGGCGGCCAGTGAATCACGGCCCCTCAAGGCTTCCGACAGTGCGGCGCCACCCGCGATGGCGAGCGCCCACGCGGCGACCTTCTTGCTTTCTTGTCGTCCGGTGGGCGGGGCAGGCAGACCACCCGCAATCGCCATCGCTGTCAGCAGCATGCCACCACGGCGGGGGTCGGCCAGGTCGTCGAACAACGTCGCCATCGCCGACGAGAACGACTTGTTGGCCACGGCGCGGGCGAACGTCTCGGCGCGGGGCTTTCGCTCGTCTCGCGCGCGTTCCACGAGCGCCGCGAGCCGAGGTGAAGTGATCTGGGCGAGTTCGCCCTGCCAGCCTGATGGCAGCTTCTTGGCGGTGACCACCGGCCACAGCGAGAAGACGATCAGGTCGAGGAGGATCTGCTCGGGCACCGGCTCCTTCGGTGGAGCGCCGGGGTGGGCCAGGTAGCCGATGATGCCGGCGACGACGAGGCGCCGGACTGCGTCCTTGCGCCGCTCGTTCGCGGGACCAGAGTCGTCCAGTCCGGTCCGTACGAAGTCAATCTGCCGGATGTGCGCGGCACCCGCCCGGTCGCCGGTGTCCTCGACCATCGTGCGGTAGTCCGCCGCGATACGGTCGACCCACAACCGCAGCGCGAGCAGGTCCAGCGGTCGGCGGTCGTCCCTGTAGTGATGATGGATCTGTCCGGCGAACGTGCCGGACTGCACCACCGGGCCGAAGACAACGGCGCCGCCGGTGATCTGATTGCGCACCACTTCGGGCTTCGGGGTCACCTCGTCGGCGCCACCACCCATCCCTCACCCCTCGACACAGGCTCGACCCGACCAAGGTAGCCAATGAGGGACCGTCGGCGGAATCCGAACACCGAAATCCGGCCCGCGGTACGACACGGCCGCGTGGTGCCGACGGCAGCCATGCAGGCAGCGTGTCACTGGATCCGGACATCCCGCACCGAAGATCGTTGTTCGTCAGATCGTTGTTCGTCCCGCGCGGTACGCAGGTGGCCGGTAGCCTCGCTTGGCGCCGAGGGGGCGCTGGGAGGGGTACGGGGTGGGGCGGGGGAGTCACGTCGGGCCGTACTACTGCGTGTAGTCCTCGCCCACTTCACGTGTGTCGGGGTCGTCGCTGGCCAGTGCACGGGCGGTGAGCCGGCCGAGGAGTTCCCTTGCCTCGATGTGGAAGAGGAGTTCGGCGTAGCGCAGGTACTCCTCGCCGTCGGCTGAGTCGAGCCGTTCCAGAATGAGGGGTTCGAGCACGGGCAGCAGACGTTCGCTCGGAATGGCGTTGATGGCCTGTCGGGCAAAGCGGGCGTAGCGGTGGGACCTCGTCCACTCCACCAGCTCTGGGAGAAGGGCCAACCCAACGCTTCCGTCCCCTGAGCGCGCTTCGAGGAAGTCGAGTGCGGCTATTGCTCTAGGCCCACTGCCCAGTGCGGCTCTGAGGATCTCGGTCCGGTCCTTGGCATGCTCGTCGAACTCGGCTCGGTAGCGACTCATTTCCGAGTGGGCGTCCTCATACGCCTGCCAGAGATCACGATCAGACGGCGAAGTACTCATCGGCTGTTCCTCCAACAGATGCGCGGGGACGGTGCCAGACGCCGACCCTAACGCTGACCAACGCCGCCAGCATCGCCATTCGACACGTTCAGTCCGGCGCGCCTCACAGGCGAGTAAGGCCGCAGGGCGAAGGCGCCGCTCCCTTGCTCTCCCCCGTCCTGGTGGCGGCGCCGGAGCCGCAACTCCCGCTCCCGGTCGCGTCGCCAGCTGGCGGGGAGCGCCATTCGAACCATGCGGTGTTCCCGGCCCCCGAGCAGCTGACAGGTACAGGCGGAAACGTTCAGCGGCCGTCGCGGCGCCATTCGTAACGCCACACCGCGTCGAGGCAGCCATCCTCTTCCAGAGAACCGCGCTGCGGCGGGCCGAGAAGGCGTGCTGCTTCCACGCACCGTTCGTCGTCGTGGAGAGCAAGCCCGTAGACGGCAGCCAGCTGGACCAGACGGTCCGTATCGTCGAGCACAGCTGCCATGGCGTCCGCGAACACGGCATCGTGGTCCCTGCCCTCGGCAACCACGCGGCAGGCGGTCTTCCGAACCATCGCGTCCGGATCGGCCATCAGCCCCAGCAACGCCGTGCGAGCATCGTCGGAAAAGGCCGGTGGCGAGAACAAGGCGCTGAGCCCTTGCGCCACCGCACACCGTACCCGGGCATCTGAATGGCCGGCGTGGGGCAGAAGGGCCGCCTCCGCGCGTGGATCGCTGTGTTCTCCAAGGGCGACCAGCACCTCGGTGAGGACGGCGACGTCCGTCTCGGCGGCCGCCCAGCCGGTGAAGAGGTCCAGAGCGGGACCAGCGAACGCGTCCTCGTCGCTGTCGTCGAACAGATGAATAAGGCGGAGCACCTCGGCACCGAACAATCGGCGGGACGGGTCCGGGCTCGTACGCAGTACCGCCGCAGCAGTCCAGGTCGCCTCCTCTCGCCGTCCACCCAACTGGAGGGTGGCACGGCTCCACGTTGCATGGTCCTGCTGATCGACCTGGGCCAACGCGCGGTCCATCAGCTCCTCAAACGAGGTTCGTACACCGAGCAGTTCCTCGACGTACGTGAGGATCGCCCCATGACCGTCCCTCGCAGTCGTACCACCAAGGGTGAGCTCGACGACGCTGTCGTAGTCGCCGTCCTGAACCCGCTTACGGACGACAGCGTCCCGGGATCCGGTACGGCGTCGCAGCTCGGCCTCGACACCCGTCCCGTGCCAGCGGCGCGCGGGGTCCCGGGCCTCCAGGAGTTCGCTCTCGGGATACCTGCCGCGGATCTCGTGGTCCAGGAGCGCCTCGAACAGAGCGGGCGACCCCGAGTCGACCGCCTCGCTCAGGGGGATGAGGTCATCGGGGTGGCTCTGGCCTGAATCCGCACCGTACTGGAGCAGCAGTTGGGCGATGCGCCCGGCGTGCATCCGGACGGCCAGACAGAACGCGGCGTCCAGGCATTCGGAGTCGCTGTGCTCGTGAAGGAGGATCCTCACCAGATCCGTGTCTCCAGCCTGGACCGCGGAAATCAGGGAGGACTGGCCGTCCACCGCATTGCTCGTCCCCGTACCCACGCCCATGATCCTGTTCCCCCGTAGCGTTCTCGCAGCTCAGTGTAGATCTGCCGAAATCGGCCCACCGGGGCGGATAACAGCCGCACGGTCTGGCGCACTTGCATGACGACCGAATCAGGGCCGGACGTGGAGGCCCGTCGACAAGGGCACGCTGGCGCGCTTGGAGGACGGGCGCGGGCAGGTCACCCGGGCTCGGGCCCGGATTGCTCCGGGTGCACCCGCGGCACGCGCGGGTCCCCCGCCCAGGGCAACGGCCTTCATCCGGCCCGGTCGGTAGGAGCGGTCGGGAGACCGCCGCCGGATACGCGGCCCTCTTCACGAAGTGGTCCCATTTCAGGTCGCCTCGGTGGGGCCTGCTGGAGACGTCGCAGCCACTCACCACCAAGCGGCGGGCCGAACTAAGAACAGCTCTGAATGCGCTCGTGACGGTGGTGGGGCAAGGCCTGTGTTCCTGGTGTGGGAAGTGGAGGCCAGCTCCGGGACGTCGACACCGTAACCCTATGGTCATCTTGTCGTTTTTACGGGTGTGGGGTGCGTAGGGGTGCCCTGCCGTGTGGGATGTGCGGGCCGGTGAGGAGTGGTGATGGACAGTCGGGAGTTTCTGACCGCGAAGTTCGAGAAGGGCTTCGGCCACCTGGATGTGGACGGTGATGGCGAGCTCACCGAGGACGACCATGTGGAGATGGGCCGGCGAGTGGCCGTCTCGCTGGGGTACGGGCAGGACTCCGCGGAGGCGGAGCGGATCACCGGGGCCTACCTGCGGATCTGGCGGGAGGTGCACCTGCCGTTCGTTGCGGCCGGTGCCGCGGGGATCTCCAGGAGCCAGTTCATCGCCTCGTGCCACGATCTCGCGCGGGACCCGCAGACCGCCCGGACGGTTCTGGGGCAGGTCGCCGAGACCTACCTGGAGATCGCCGACCTCGACAGGGACGGACAGATCAGCCCGGGTGAGTTCTTCGCGTTCCAGCGCGGGCACTTCCCCGGCCTCACCCGGGAGGAGGCCGACGAGGCGTTCGCCCGCCTCGATGCCGACGGCAACGGCACCCTGTCACCTGCCGAGTTCACCGGCGCGCTCGTCGACTACTGGATCAGCACCGACCCCGGCGACAACGGGAACTGGTGGATGGGGCCGCTGGACCTCCCCCGCACCTGAACCCGCACCCACACGGTGCCGGCCGGTCCGGGCAGGTACTGGCGACGGTGGCGGGAAAAGGGTCGGTCGTGATCGCGCTTACCGCCTCCGAGGTGCGCGACGTGAAGGTGGGGAGCGCGTTGCGACCGACACCGGATGGCACTTGCGTAATCCCGGTTGGGGCAGCGTTCCCGACACCGGCTGGGGTCACGTACCGGCTCCCCGCTGACCCGCACCGGACCATGCCGCTGCACCCCGGTCCCGCCCTCCACGGCGGCCGGGGCGCAGTGCCGTCCGGACCTCTGGCCGCGTCAGCGGGACGCTGACAGTGAGGACTTGGTTCAGGCGTCTTCGCCGCGCATCTCGTCCAGAACTGCCTCGGGGACCCTCTCGCCGGGCGGGACGTACGACCCGTACGACATCGCCGCCTGCTTCCAGGCGGTCCTTCTCCTGCTCCGCGGCCGCGGCCGCGTCGTTGCAGGAGACAGCGGACTCGTGTCCGCGGCTGTCGGGGCTGCGTCCGACGATCCGGAGGTTGTCCACGGCAGTGGGCTTTATGACGACCTCCTGGGGAAGGCGGCGCCCCCGGTGGCGGCCGATTTTGGTATCACGCCTGCCACCCGCCGCTGACAACGCCACACCGGGCGCGACGCGGACGCCCATTCCGGTTTGCAGGCATACACAACCTGCCCTGCTTTTCTGCTAGTTGATAGCTTCGCTGCATGTGTCATGGTCTCGGGCACAGGTCGGCCTGCCGAGTACCGGTGACGGGAAGGGGCGGCATGACCGGCATGGACGGTTTCTCGCCGGATCTGGCGACGCTGCTGGCGGGGGGCGCAGGGGGCGGGGGCCGATGCGGTCGCCGCAGGACCGGCGCGGGAGGCAGCCCAGCAGAAGGCCGAGGGCCTGGCCCTGGACGAGGCCCGCGCGGCGTGGGCGGCGGAGCGGGAGTGGGTGGGGCGCGTCGCACCAACGTCAGAGTCGGCCCGTACGGTCGCCCGGCGGGAGCGGGACGCTGCCTGGCAGCATGAGCAGCGGGACCGGGTTGACGAGCTCCACGCGACGCTGTGGCTGTCCGGGCTGGCAGGGCGACGGGGGCGGGCGCTCGCGGCGCGGCACGGGGTCAGTGTGGAACGGCTGCTGTGTCTCCTCGCCGAGCACACTGAGACCGGCGAGGACAGCACGGTCACTGTGGCACCGTTCCGACCCGCACCCTGACCCGCGTGTCCTCGCGCGGCGAGAAGAGGGTCATCGGCGCGTTCGGAGGCGTTGCCAGGGTCTTCCCCGGTTCTGTTGGCGGTGCTGTCGGCGTCTTCAGTGGGCGAGGTCGAGGAGGGCCCAGCGGCGGTTGCCGGGTTCGTCGCGTTCGGTCTCGGTGCCGCAGGAGAGCGCGCCGAGCGCGTGGAGCCGGGTGAGGAGGTCCGGGGCGGGGGCGGGGGCCGGTCCGTCCTGGTGGGAGAGGACCAGGACCAGGGCTGTGTCGTCCTGGTCTGCCACGTGCACCGTGATCTTCTTGCCCCCGTCGCTGAGGGCGGCCAGGGCCAGTTCGCGGGTCACGGCGGTGCAGGTGTCCTGCTGGGACGTGGTGCCGGTGTGCCCCCAGGTGGCGAGTTGGTCCACGACGTGCCGGGCGGCCTTCTTCGGGGACCAGGGGGCGTTCTCCAGCACCCAGGAGGCAGCGCGGCGGTTACTGATGACGGCGGCCGGGCGGCGTAAGGCCAGGGCCGTCTTCTTCGGTGTCGGCGTGGTGTCCGGCTCCGGGCGTTGCGGTGCGACCGGCCGCTTGGGCGGCGGCGGTGTTCTGGGCGGGTAGTCAGGGTGATGCAGTCCGGCATCCACTGGCTCCACCTCCATCACGCGTGACGCTACCCGCATTCCGCGGCTCACGTGCCCAGGTCACCGCGATCCGTTGCGGGAGGATCCTTCCGCGAAGGGCGGCATCCCGTCCGCGGGGATCAGACCGTTGCCGCCCGCCCGCGGCTGCGGCTGCGGCTGCGGCCAACCCTGATGACCGGGCCGCCGGGACTGGGAGACGCTGGCGAGGGCGCCGTGGCGGTGGGATCCAGAATGCGGCGGGCCGGGTCTGGACAATCTCGGTATGCGCCTGCATGAAGTGACCTCGCGTCGCGCGTCGAGCCACGACCGGATGGCCAACTGCGATGCGCAGTTCACGGCCCTCAGACCCGCGCCCCGTCCTCGTGCATAAAAGCAGGGGGCCGCTGTCAGGCGGAGCGGCCCCCTGCCGCGGTTCGGGGTCCTGCTGTCAGGCCGCTGTGGTGGCGGCAACGCGGACTCCGTGCAGGTCGGAGTTGTCCCGGCTCCTGCCGGTGGAGGGGTGCTGCCAGGTCGATCGGTCGACCGTGCTGCGGAAGCCTGGCGTCGCGCGAACGGTTCCGCGGCTGACGGGATCCTCGTCAGCGCGTTCCGGTGCGGGTCAGGAGATCTCTGCGAAGTAGACGGCGTCGTTGGAGACAGCGCCCCAGCCCTGTCCGATCTGGGTCTTGGCCCCCCAGTTGACGGTGCCGTTGGAGTTGTAGCCGTTGTTGGTGAATTTGTAGAGCGCCCCGTTCTCCTTGCTGACGATCTCCGATCGGCCGTCGAGCGTGAGGTCGGCGAAGTAGACGGCGTTGTCGGCTACGGAGCCCCAGCCCTGTCCGATCGACGTCTTCGATCCCCAGTTGACGGTGCCATTGGAGTTGTAGCCGTTGTTGGTGAACCCATAAAGCACCCCGCTCTCCTTGCTGACGAGGTCATCCCGGCCGTCACCGTTCAGATCCGCGAAGGAAACGGCGTCGTCGGCTACAGCGCCCCAGCCCTGTCCGATCGACGTCTTTGGACCCCAGTTGACGGTGCCGTTGGAATTGGTGCCGTTGTTGGTGAACCCGTAGAGCACCCCGCTCTCCTTGCTGACGAGGTCATCCCGGTTGTCGCCGTTCAGATCCGCGAAGTAGACAGCGTCGTTGGAAACGGCACCCCAGCCCTGCCCGATCGACGTCTTCGGACCCCAATTAATGGTGCCGTTGGCATTGCGGCTGTTGTTGGTGAACCCGTAGAGGACCCCGCTCTCCTTGCTGACGAGGTCGTCCCATCCGTCGCCATTCAGGTCAGCGAAGTAGACCGCGGTGTCGGCGACGGAGCCCCAGCCCTGTCCGATCGACGTCTTCGGACCCCAGTTGACGGTGCCGTTGGAATTGGTGCCGTTGTTGTGGAAGCCGTAAAGCACACCGCTTTCCTTACTGATGATCTCCGACCGGTCAGGGATGACGGCGGCGGACGCAGTGGTGGAACTGAGCAGCACGGACGCGACGGCGGCCATCGTGATGGCGGTGAGGGTCACCGAGTGTCTGAGGGGCCGGTATCCACGCTCACCGAGAGGGCGCTGGGAGCTGAACGAGTCGGACATGAAGTCTCCTTGATCCGAAGCGAAGGAATTGACCGGCTAGGAATGCTAGGAGACCGCGATTCACGCATGTAAGCAACGCTCCGGCCAACCCAATCGGCCGCATTCCAGCCAGATCGCCCCTCGACGGCCACCGTCGAACTGCGGATCCCTGAAGGATCCTGGCATCTTTTCAGGGGAATTCCGCTCACCAGTTTTCAGCCATAAAGGCAATCCGGACTCGTATTCGTCGGCGCCGCGGCGTAAGGGAGTGATGCTGCCCGAGCAGTGCGCGTACGGTGCCGGAGCGATCGGCACTGACGCCATCACCCCGGTCGACACCCGCGCCCTGGAGGACCTGCGCCGCGCTTCCTCGGCAACGACGACGGGACCGGCGCAGCCTCGACCACCCGAAGAATTCACGCTCATCGCGGGCTTCCCCCGACGGAGACACGTTCGTCGATCGCGTCCGCTGGAAGTAGGTGCGAAAGCGCGGGCCAGCCATCTCGGGTCGGCCATGGAAGGGGACCGTCTCTCCGATACGACGATTCCCAGCCCAGGGTGACCTGGGGCCCGAAGCGCCGCGCGGACCGGCTCGGCACCAGTAGCAACGAGGCATGACCTGCCAGACGTGGCGAGCCGTCAGCTGCGCCGCCCTCACCGCGCTTCACCTTCGCGCCGTCACCCCCGTCGCCCCGTCACCGCCGACAGCGCAGTGCCGCCCACCCCTCCGCCCGCAGACGGCCCCGTCGTCTTGGAGGAGACGCTGCCGCTCACCGAGGCCCTCACCTGTCCCCCCTCTCGCCGAGGAGTCCCGGGAGGGATACACCAGGAAGGCGTCCCGACACCGAGTCGACGCCGACCACGACGGCTGCCCCACCCGCGCGGAAATCCTGATCTCCGAATCACGCGTGCCCGTCACACTGGGGCCGCGCTGGAGGTGGTCCAGCGCTGCGAGGCGACAACACTCAGCTCGCGACGTGCGCTCCGCGCGAGCCGAGGTGTTCCGGTAATGGCTCAGCAACGTCCGGCGGCGGGCCGACAAGCTCACCCGGCGCAGCGGGCCGGACTCGACCAGCTCGGTATGCGCTGGTGACCGCGGAGAAACTGGGTGCTGGCCGACTGGAGGGAGTGCCGGGCTGGGCAGGCGGGGCTATCGGCATGGATGCCAACAACCCTGCGGTGTGCCCTCACCGCAGGACTTGGGCGAGGGCGCCGGTGAGGACCGCGGCAAGGGTGAGACCTGCGGCGAAGACGGCGCCAGCCCTGGTGAAGGCGGCGGGGTAGGTCGCACCGTCCGAACGGGCCAGCTTCCCCGCCAACGCGGCCACCAGCACCACGATCAACAGGACCGGCACGGAGACAAGGACAATCAGCACGACGGACGGACCGGACATGGTCAACTTCCCTTCACGCGGGTGGAGATGGCGTAGTCCAAGGTCCGCGAAAAGCTGTCCGGCGGGTTCCGGCCCGGCCGATAATGGACATTCCCGGATGCCACCCGTGCCCCCGGAGCGGCACGGGCACTCGCGAGGCTGGCGGCGGGTGGAGACAGCCGGGAAAGGGCAGGGGGCCATGAGGGACGGGGAACTATCGGCCCTGCGGGTACGGCTCAACAACGCCCTGGCCGCCTCCGGACTGGCCAAGAGCCAGCTCGCCGTACGCGCCGGACGCTCACGCAGCATCGTCTACCAGGCCCCGCGTGATGGAGACCCCGCCCCGGCACCATCGCCGCACTCGCCCAAGCCCTCGACCTCCCCGTGAAGGAACTGCTGGAAATAGCTCCGCACCGCCACCAGCACCGCCAGTGAAAACGGCGCATCAGCCGACGGCCCGGCGCATGTTGTCATCCCCCATGCCCCTCCCCCGTCCTCGTTCGCAGACGTGGCCTGGCCTCTTCGTATCGGCGTGGTCCCGGACCTGGTCCCCGCCTACCAGCCCCGGGCCGGGTTGCGGAAGCGGGTCGAGCAGGCGCACGGCGGGCCGTGCGCGGAACGTGGCGGAAGACCCTGAGCAAGTTCGCCTGGACGTAGCAAGGTCCTGGGCTGTGGTGAGGGCTGCTCAGCGGATGGGAGGGGGTCCGGTTGGGGCCGTGGTGGGTGTCGGCCTCAGCGGGCCTGGTTGTCCCGGCGGAGTGCGGGTTCGCCCGGTGGGGGCTGGGAAAGCATGGAGCCGTGGTCGGCGGTGTGCCAGGGCCTGTCAGGGCGGGTGGTGCGTGGGTGCGCGGTGAGCCGCAGCGCGTACACCGGGCGCTCGCCGAGGACGGGGCCCAGGTAGTGGTGTCCTGTCATGTGGCACCACGCGGGCAGGTCGAGCGGCGCGGCCGGGTCGGTGGCGACCACGTGGACGAGCGTGCCCGCCCCGGCGTCCTGGATCGCCGCGCGCAGCCGCAGCAGCAGGGTCACGCACAGCAGTCCGGTGCCGTCGACGGTGATAGCGGGCCCGGGGCGGGGCGGGGGCGGGGTGCTCATCGGGGCAGCGTCTGCGTGACGCGCCACAGGCGGCGGGGCAGGTCGCCCTCCTCGAAGGCGTGTACCTCGGTGAGGGTCCAGCCCTCGGCGAGGTCGTCGACCAGGGCGCGGGGGAAGAAGTGCACGGCGAAACCGCCGTGTTCGAAGACGTCGTCGCCGTGCGGCGTGCCGGTGCCGTAGTGCGCGTCCCCGGTGTGGCGCACGGTGTAGACGAAGGTGCCGCCGGGCCGCAGCACTCGGCGGGCCTCCCCGGCCAGGGCGCGGATCTCCTCGGTGGACAGCGCCATGCACAGCAGCATGTGCGCGAAGACCGCGTCGACCGAGGCGTCCGCGAGCGGCAGCGGTTCGCGCACGTCGTGCACCAGCGTGCGCACCCGCCCGGCCGTCCCCTGCGCCCCGGCGGCCAGCTGGAGCTGTTCCAGGCCGGTGGCGGAGAAGTCGGCAGCCCGTACGGAGAAGCCCTCGCGGGCGAAGAACAGGGCGTCGCGGCCGTGCCCGGCGCCCAGTTCCAGCACGTCCGCGGCCCCGGCCGCCCGGAAGACGGCGGCGGCGCGGCGCGCGGGCGCGCTGGGCTCCTGCCCGTACATACCAGGGTGCGTCCGGTACGTGTCCTGCCAGTGCTCCCGCTGGGCCCCGGCCAGCTCCCGCCCGTCACCGCTCATGCCCGCCCTGCTCCCATTCCTCCCTTTCGGTCCCGGCCGGCACCGGGCTCCTACCGCCAGCCTAGGACGTTTCGTTCGGATCGCCTTGCTGACCAGATGAAGACGGCAGCGAGGTAGATGAGGACCGTCTCGATCTGCCGGACGGGAAGCCAGGCGTGAGCTCGCGGATCACTTCTCACTCCGGTGCGCCTTCGTGTTGCGGTCTTCGCGGACAGCCGCGCCGCCATGATCGTCTCGGATGGTCGGCCGCCGGTCGGCATCCACCGACCAGAAGGAAGTCGCCTCATGCGTCCTCCTCACACCCTCGGCACCGCCCTCGGTGCCCTCGCTCTGGTCCTGACCCTGCCTGCCTCAGCTCACGCGGTGGACGGGAACCTCCACTACAAGTACGGGGACCCACAGAGCCCGTCCCATGGTCAGCTGAACGACCCGACGGCGAACAGGTGCTACAACACCACCGAACTGGACGGACACCCGGAGACTGCCTTCGGCCCCTACAACCAGACCGGCGCCTACCTTGCCGTCTACAGCGAAGAAGACTGTCAGGGCACCAAGGTGATCCTCAAGCCCGCCACCGAAAGCGGCGATCTCGTCACCTTCAAGTCACTCGTATACGCCCCCGAGGAGTAAGGCCCGCGCCGCCCCACGACAGGGCTCTCGCCCGGATCACCGTGCGGACCAGAGGAAGATGCCCGCGACGTGGAGACCGCCGAGGTAGATCGTGGCTGTCTTCTCGTAGCGGGTGGCGATTCCGCGCCACTGGTCGCGTAGCCGGGTCATGTTGCCATGACCCGGCTACCCGACCGCCACCGCGCCGTCGCGACCCGGTACGACAAACTCGCCGTCCGCTACGAAGTGACCGTGCTGGTCGCGATCCTCAACGAGTGGCTGTGACGTACTTCGTCGGCCTATTGCCCATCAGCAGTGGCTCTCTGGTTACCTTCGGCTGCCATCCCCGCGCAGCGCAGCACGGACCAGAGCGACGTCCGCAGCGGGGACGGCGAGTTCCCAGTAGCGGTCAGCGGCTTGAAGGGACAGCAGACGAAACGCCCCCTTGTCGACCGTCCCACTTCCCGGGCCGGTGACCGGGCTGGCCCCATGAACGTGGAACGGAGCAACCAAGGCGACGTCTTCACCGGGTCCCCCGAGGAATCGAAACGGCCGCCACATCACCGGCGACGCTGCGGCAGGATCGAGAATCAACGACCCCCGCCGCAAGCGGTGGCCGTCACGGACGAACGCAGAGACCTCGCGAGTCTCCCCCGCGTGCAACGCGATGACGTCCGCTTCGGCGCGATGCCGAGCGTCTCCTGTGAACTGTTCGATGAGACGACTCGGATGCCGGAGTAGATCCGTGAAGGACTGCGTCCCCGCAGTCCGTCGTGCCTTTTGCCCCACCGTTGCCCCCTGCATCGCCGTCGCAACCAGCCTAGCGACGAGGGCGCGCGGAACTGCCTCCTCAGCCGCTTTCGCACCAGGCCCTAGTGACCTGCGGCCGTGGCCCGGTGGCACGGTGGTAGCGGTCTGCGAGCGCACGCACGAGTTCGACGAGTTCCGTGGGTTCGGTCACGGTGAAGTCGAAGCCGAGCAGGCCGAGATGAACGGCGAGCGCCTCGATGCTGTCCGCGCCGGTGTCCAGGAGGCAGCGGGTGTCGTCGACCGGCGTGATGGTGCCGATGGCGGGGTTGATCCGCTCGGCGAGCTGTTCGGCCGGTGCGTGGACGACGACCTGGGCCCGGTACCGCCAGGCGGCCGACGACACGCCCCGGCGTACCTGGTCGACGGCTTCCTCGGGGAGGTCGCGGGGGGTGAATCTGGGGCCTGTCGGGGTGCGCGGGTGGAGCCGGTCCACCCGGAACGTCCGCCAGTCGCTCCGCTCGATGTCGAACCCGACGAGATACCACCGGCGCCCCCAGTTGACCAGCCGGTACGGTTCGGTCTCGCGCAGGCTCTCGGAGCCGTCGTGGCTCCGGTAGTCGAAGCGCAGGCGCTCGTGGTCCCGGCAGGCGGCGGCGACAGCGCTCAGCGTGTCGGCGTCCACCCGCGGTCCCAGGTCGTCGCGCGGCACCGCGACGGCGTACTGCTTGAGGGCGTCGACGCGACGCCGGAGGCGGGCCGGCAGCACCTGCTCCAGCTTGGTCAGTGCGCGCAGCGAGGTTTCCTCGACCCCGGTGATGGTGCCCCCGGCGGCGGTGCGGAGCCCGATCGCCACCGCGACCGCCTCCTCGTCGTCGAGCAGCAGGGGTGGCAGTGCGGCGCCGGCGCCGAGCCGGTAGCCGCCTACCGCACCTCGGGTGCCGTGCACCGGGTAGCCGAGGTTGCGCAGGCGTTCCACGTCGTTGCGGACCGTGCGGGTACTGACCGCCAGCCGGTCGGCCAGTTCGGCGCCGGTCCAGTCACGGGGCGTCTGGAGCAGGGAGAGGAGGCGCAGCAGCCGCGCCGAGGTTTCCAACATTCTTCGGAGCCTGCCGGTTCATTAGGAACAGATCTTGCCTAAATGGATCCTACGCTGATGACCATGACGAACGACAGCACGATCACCCCGTTCCGGATCGACGTCCCGCAGGCCGATCTCGACGATCTCCAGCAGCGACTGGCGCGGACCCGGTGGGCGGAGGAACTGCCCGCGAGCGGGTCGGAGCCGGCCGGCCCGGTGCCGCCCGGTTGGGAGTACGGCGTGCCCGTGGACTACGTGAAGCAGCTGGTCGAGCGGTGGCGCACCAGCTACGACTGGCGGGCCTGGGAAGCTAGGCTGAACGCCTACCCGCAGTTCACCACTGAGATTGACGGCCAGAACGTCCACTTCCTGCACGTGCGCTCGCCGGAGCCGAACGCGACGCCGCTGGTCCTGACCCATGGCTGGCCGACCTCGGTGGTCGAGTGGCTTGACGTGATCGGCCCGCTCACCGACCCGCGGGCCCACGGCGGCGACCCGGCGGACGCTTTTCACCTCGTCATTCCGTCGGTGCCGGGCTTCGGCTTCTCCGGGCCGACCCGGGAGCGTGGCTGGGACCGGTACCGGGTGGCCCGAGCCTGGGCCGAGCTGATGCGCCGGCTCGGGTACGAGCGGTACGGCGCGGTCGGCAACGACGGCGGGGCGCTGATCTCGCCCGAGGTGGGCCGGGTCGACCCCGAGCGCGTCTGCGGCGTGCACGTGACGCAGGTCTTCTCGTTCCCGTCGGGTGACCCCGCCGAGCTGGCTGGTCTCTCCGAGGAGGAGCGCGGCAAGCTCGCGTTCGCCGAGTGGTTCGTTCAGAACCGGGGCGCGTACGACAAGCTCCAGTCCACCGAGCCGCAGAACCTGGCGCACGCCCTGGCCGATTCCCCGGCAGGCCTGCTGGGCTGGCACGCGCAGCTGCTCGGTGCTTCGCTCGACCCGGACTACGTGCTCACCAACGTGATGGTCTACTGGCTGACCAACACGGCCGCCTCAGCCGCCCGGTTCTACTACGAGGACGCGGCGGCGGCTCCCGTACAGCAGAAGTCGAACGGCCGGGGCACCTCTGTGCCCGCGCCGACCACCGTGCCCCTCGGTCTGGCCAATTTCGCCTGGGACTTCCAGTCCATACGGGCGTTCGCAGACCGCGATCACACGAACATCCTTTCCTGGAACGTCTACGACCGCGGTGGCCACTTCGCCGCGCACGACGCCCCCGATCTGCTCGTCGGCGACATCCGGCAGTTCTTCGGCAAGGTTCGCTGATCCGCCGCCGGTTACCGGCGAACCCTTTGATACCCCTGTTTATGCATACGAAAGGAAACCCCATGTATCTGGTCATCGGTGCCACGGCTCACTTCGGACGTCAGGCGGTAGAGGAGCTGGTCGCCGCGGGTGCCCCGGTGCGAGCGCTGACCCGCACTCCGGAGCGGGCCGGGCTCCCCCAGGAAGTCGACGTCGTCCGGGCCGATCTGACCGAGCCCCAGACGCTGCCTGCCGCGTTCGCCGGCGTTGAGGCCGTCTTCCTGGTTCTGCAGTACGGAATGGATGTCGCTCCGCTGTTGGCAGCCGCGCGCCGGGCCGGAGTGCGGCGGATCGTGTTCCTGTCCTCGGGAGCGGTCGTTCCAGGCGCCGAGCGGCAGCCTGACGTGATCGCCGAGTACCACCGCGACGTCGAGCGGGCCGTAGAGGCGTCCGGGATCGAGTGGACTTTCCTGCGGCTGCTGTTCCCCGCCGTCAACTCGTTGACGTTCGCGATGCAGCTCCAGGGCGGTGATGTCATACGCGCGCCGTACACCGAAGCGGCCTTCAGCGCCGTGCACGAGCGGGACGTCGCTGAAGTGGCCGCGCGGATCCTGACCGGCGGCGGGCACACCGGGCGGGCTTACGACTTGACCGGTCCCGAGTCGCTGACCCAGTCGCAGCAGGTCCGCGTCCTCGGCGAGACGCTGGGGCGTCCGCTCACCGTCGAGGACCTCGCCCCGGAGCCCGTGCTGGAGCAGATGAGCCAGTTCATGGACCCCGAGTTCCTGGCCGCGCTGTTCGCTCTCATGGCGCAGGCGGTCGGCAAGCCCGCGCAGGTGAACGACGTCATCGAACAGATCACCGGGCACCCCGCGCGGACCTACGCCCAGTGGGCCGCGGATCACCGGGCCGACTTCGGCGGCTGATCCGTACGGCTGGGGCGGTATCCGCCGCCCCAGCCCGGACGACCTCAGCCGTACGGACGAAGAGGGCGGCACGGCGGCGCGGGCGCTGGGGCGACCGGAGGCGACGGCCTGCGGGCCATCGTCCGCGAACTCCGTCCGTCTTCAGTCCGTCCTCAACAGCGGAAGCTCCGCCGTGTCGACACCTGGTCGGCATGTCCCGTCCGACCGTCAGGAAGTTGGCATCTCCCGCGACGTTCACGACGTGGAACGCGTAAGGGAATTTCCCCTTCACCTCCACAACGACGCCGCGTGCGCCGTCACCGCGTTCACGTGGCCCGTCGCGCCCTGGAGCACGAGGGCGGCATCAGGCCGCGAGAGTGCCGCCGTAGACCGGCAGCTGCCAGTCGCCGCCGCGGTCCGCCGTGGAGAACCGTGCGACCAGAGCGGGGATGCGGAAGAAGCAGGCCAGCGCGGTGGCGTTCTGGAAGGCGCTGATGGCGCGCCTGGTCGTGGGCATGCCCACACGCAGGATGCGGGGGTTGACCTTGCCCTGGATCTCGTCGACGAAGGGCCGCAGGACGCGGTCGTAGTTCGCCAGCGCGGTCGGCAGGTCCCCCACGTGCCGGTTGATCTCCCCGGCCAGGACGTACGCACCGACCAGTCCGCCGGAGATCCCCATGCCGCTGTAGGGGGATGCGCAGTGCGCCGCGTCACCGGCCAGGACCACCCGGCCCTTGGACCAGCTGCCGATGCGTACCTGGGCCATCTCCTGGGAGTAGAAGAACGGGCTGTCCTTCATGCCCTCGACGAACCGGTCGGTCTGCCATCCGGCGTCCCTGAACCGCCCGGCCCAGAACTTCTGCTGCTGCTCGACGGAAGCGCGGTGGACCGCGGACGCTTCCGCCGACTCCTCGCGCATCACGAAGTACACCTGGGTCTCGGTCGGGTTGTGGCTGCGCCGCATGATCTGCCGACCGCCCGGGACCATGCAGGTGTCACGGATGCTGGTGTCGGAGGCAATGCGCGGCACGAACCAGTAGGCCGTGTGGATGCCTAAACGCCAGTACGGGTCGAAGCCCTCCGGCAGCAGCGCCCGCCGGATGCGCGAGCCCTGCCCGTCAGCGCCGATCAGCAGGTCGTACTCGCCGCAGGTTCCGTCCGAGAAGTGCGCGGTGACCCGGTCTGCGTCCTGGCCGAAGCCGTCGACGCTCTTGCCGAAGACGTACTCGGTGCCGTCCGCGGTCGCCTCGTGCAGGATGCGGACCAGGTCGCCGCGCATGATCTCGTACTCGGAGGTCAGGGTCTGACGTCCCTTGCCGGAGGTGTTCGCCATGATCGTCGCCTTCGGCCTGCCGCGGGAGTCGACGAAGGCGACGCCCGCCTCGTCCACCAGTCGGCTGCGCACGGTCTCCAGCAGGCCCATGCGCCCGACTGCCTCGATGCCCTGCCCGCGCAGGTCGACCTGCGCGCCCGAGGCGCGCAGCGCGGGGAAGCGCTCGACGACCGTCACCTGGTGACCGCCGCGGGTGAGCCAGAAGGCCAGCGCCTGCCCGGCGATGCCGCCGCCGGCGACGAGGATCCGCAGCGAACGCTTCACGATCTTGGTCGACATGCCCGGCCACCCCAGAATCTATCGGTGATTGATTCTTTTCACGGTCTTCTATCGGCGATAGATTGTCAACGTGACCAAGATGAACCGAGCGACCGTCGTCACGGAAGCACTGATCCTGCTCGACGAGGTGGGCCTGGAAACAGTGAGCACCCGGCGGCTGGCAAAGCGCCTCGGTGTCGAGCAGCCGTCGCTCTACTACCACTTCAAGACCAAGAAGGACCTCCTTGCCGCCATGGCGGAGGTGGCCATGGCCCCGCACGCCGACGCGCCGCTCCCCTCCCCCGAGGACGACTGGCGCGACTGGTTCCTGGAGAACTCGCGCAGTTTCCGCCGCACGCTGCTGACACGCCGTGACGGTGCCCGGCTGCACGCCGGGAGCACGCCCACCAACGACCTCGACCGGATCCGCCGCAAGATCGCTTTCCTGGTGGCCTCCGGCGTGCCCGAGCGGGATGCGCAGATGGCGATGCTGGCCGTCAGCCGCTTCACCGTCGGCTGCGTGCTGGAGGAGCAGGCGGACGCGGACGCGCCGAACGCCGAGGCTCTGCCGGACGACGTCCCCGTCCTCGATCACGAGGAGGCGTTCGAGGCGGGCCTCGCGCTCATCCTCGACGGCCTCGACCAGCGCAGCGCTGCTTCCGGCCGCGCCACCGACCCTCCGACGCCGACCTGACCGCTCCCCCGTAGGGAGGTATCAGGTGAGCGCCCGCCGAGGGGTGGCGGTCACCGGCCAGCCGCCCCGGACACCCCTTGGGAGGATCCCGCCACCACACAAGGAAGGGCATCACGCCTTCTCCGAACCACTCCGCCGGTCTGCCGCCACGACGGGAAGTGGCACACGTACGCCTCCGGGATGGCGCTCGCGCTCATGATCACCCGTCAGAACCTTTACTCAGGCCGCGGAGTCCACGTCGGTACCGGTACGGGCACTCGCGGAGACGAACCTGCAGTCACCGCGCTCCCCGCCGCCCCGTTCGAAGTCCACTGCCCGCTCGACGAGTTCGCCGCCCAGGCCTTCCGGCGGGCAAGTTTCCTCTCTGCCGACGCTCGTCGTGGTCACTGAGTTCGGCCGCCGTTCGACACAGGCGGAATACGGGAGGCCGAGCGGGCCCGCTGGGCGGCGAAGACGCTCACCGCCGCGCGCTACGACGTCGTCCTCGGCCCCCAGCAGCACCACCGGCCGCCCGGGACCGCGACCCCACCGGCACCGGGCCGCCCAGCGCCTGTGACGGCCACCCAGTCACGGATCCCTCTCCGGCCTCCCGCGCGCCTCCCCTCCCCACCCCGAAGGCACCAGGTGCCCCCGTCGATCTCCATCTCAGCGGAACCGGCCTCGTCGCCATCCCATGCGGCGACCTCCACCAATGGAGGCAACCGCCCTGTTTTTGAAGGGTTTAGCGCTGAATTCCGACGGCGTGCTGCGTCTGCCGCCCAACAGCCCCGCACCGCGCACAGCGCCCGCTCCTTCATCGCCCGCCGCTCAACAGGGGAGCCTGAGGCTGCCGGAGTAATTGTCAAGAGTTGCAGATTGGGCCGTTGATCTATCGAGGCTGCTCCCACTCGGTCCGGGTGAGTTCGTACTCGACTTCACCGTGCTCGGAGCCCTCGATCGCCTCCGGCCAGTCCCCGGTGAAGTTCCGGCCGAAGGACAGGCCCGATTTCTCCATGACGCGACGGGAGCGGGTGTTGACGGCCATGGTGTTTGCGGTGACCCGCTCGACCCCGAGTTCCGCGAACCCCTTGTGGACCAGGGCCCGGGACCCCTCGGTGGCATAGCCGCGCCCCCATGCCGCCTGGTTCAACCGGTAACCGAGTTCCACCACGGCGGGGCTGTGCTCCTCCAACGGCCGGAACTCGAACCAGCCCAGGAAGGTGCCGGTGGTCTTCTCCTGCGCGGCCCAGTAGCCGCGGGTCTTCCAGCATGGGTAGTCGTGCAGGAGCCGCGGGAGGGTCCTGGTCTCGATCGCCTCCCGACTTGTGAGCCGGCCGCCGTTGATGAAGCGCATGACCTCGGGGTCGTTGTCCAGGGCGAGCAGGTGGTCGACGTCGGTCACCGTGAACGCGCGCAGGGCGAGCCGGTCGGTCTCCAGGAAGTTGGGCATGCCGCGATCTTCACCACGGATGGGCCGGGCCTGCCACTGATTTTCCGACCTGTGGCAGGCGGTGGTATTCATGCCGCGCGGGCCTCGGGTCGTTCGACCAGGACGCCCCGCTCGAAGCGGGCGCCGGCCCGGACCAGAGCGACGAGGTGGGGTGCGTTCACCGCCCGCCAGCGTTCCTGGGCTGACTCGATGAGCTTGAAGACCATGGCCAGGGCGGCGGCCCGGCTGCCGACGCCCTTGGTGACCTTGGTCCGCAAGCGCACAGTGGCGAAGATCGACTCGATCGGGTTCGTGGTCCGCAGGTGGATCCAGTGCTCGGCGGGAGAGTCGAAGAACGCCCGCAGTTCTTCCTCGTCGTCGGTGATCCGCTTGACAACCTTGGGATATTTCGCCCCGTACTGCTTGGCGAACGCGGCGACGGCCTTGGCCGCGCGCTCCTTGTCCTCGGCGTTGTAGATCTCCTGGATCACGCGCTTGGCCGCAGGCTGGGCCGACTTCGGCAGCGCGTCGAGGACGTTCGCGGTCTTGTGCACCCAGCACCGCCGGTGGCGGGCCTCGGAGAACACCTCGTTCAACGCGTTCCAGAAGCCGAGCGTCCCGTCGCCGACGGCCAGGACGGGGGCCCGCATGCCCCGGCGGGCAGCGTCCCGCAGTAGTCCCGCCCACGCCTCGGAGGATTCGCGGTAGCCGTCGGTCATCGCGATCAGTTCCTTGGTGCCGTCAGCCCACACGCCGACCATGACCAGGACAGCGGGCTTCGCCTCTTCCAGGCGTATGCGCAGGTGAACGCCGTCGGCCCAGACGTAGACGTAGTCCGTGGCGGACAGATCGCGGTCCATGAACGACTTGTGGTCGGCCTGCCACTGCGCGGTCAGCCGCGTGATCGTCGCGGGCGACAGGCCGGCGGAGGAGCCGAGGAACTGCTCGAAGGCGGGCACGAAGTCACCGGACGACAGGCCGTGCAGATCCAGCAGCGGCAGCACCTCGCTGATCTTCGGGGATTTACGAGCCCAGGGCGGCAGCATCGCCGAGGAGAACCGCTTGCGTTCTCCGGTGGCCCCGTCGACACTCTTGTCGTTGACCCGCGGTGCCTTCACCTCGATCGCCCCGGCCGCGGTCGTCACCTTCCGCGGCTGGTGGAATCCGTTGCGTACGACCAGGCGGCGGCCGGAGTCGTCTCGCTGATCGGCCAACTCGGCTATGTAGGAGTTGACTTCTGCTTCCAGGGCTGCGGCCAGCATCCGCCTCGCGCCCTCACACACGATCTCGTCAATCAGGGAGCCGTATGGCGTCGTTCCGTCTTCGCTGACTACCGTGAGCACGGGCGTGCCTTCCCGACCGACGCAGCGAACGTCGGCCTACTCGATGACCATCACAGGATCATTCGGGTTGGCACACTCTTCGCGTGCCAACCCGAGGCCGATCCACAAGTCTTGAGCACCGCTCAGGCTGCCGTACTCCCCTCACGGCCCGGATCATCACTCCGATTGGGGCGGCCCTTTGCCGATCAGGCGGAATTTCTTCACCAGGGCCAGTTTTCGACAAGCAAGATGATTTTGGACAGCACGAACAAGGTGAAACTGATCATCGCCGCTGGCCCCCAGCGTGAGATTTTGGGTGCTGTCGGATTCCGGCCCCTTTGGGGTCGCCTGGCCGATCTGCCCGATATTTTCTCGCACAGCGCTGGTTGCGGCAGTGTCGGCCATCGCGGCCCGGTTTCGTCGGCTGCCGATGCCAGAAGCTGGAGACTGGGCGCTCCCGTAGACACCGGATTGTCCTCCTGCCCCGCCCCAAGGGCTGCCACGCGCTGAAAGAGGGCGGGGTGTGAGGAAGTCTTCTCCACCTTCGGCTGGCGCGTCCGGTGGCCGGTACGGGCGGGGAGGCGGTCGTCCAGCGATCGGTACAGTTCCACCAAGCAGTCTTGGCTCACTCGTGGGGCGGATGCCCGGCTGTACGTCTGCCATTCCACCTTGGTCTCACCGGCCCGCAGCAGTGCCCGTCTCATCACTCCACGGCCCACGTATCGCGCCGCGACCCGGTCGGCTTCGCGCTCCTGTTGATGTCGGACGGGCCGGGTGACCAAGTCGTACAGCACTCTGTAACCGCGGAACAGCAGCCTCAAGAACCGGGCGTTCACCCGCACAAGCCAGTTGTAGCCCCACTCGGCCGATCTGACCGCCACCGCGATGCCCAGCGCCGCGTCCAGGTTACGCAGTTTCCTGGAGCTGCGAAGGGCCAGTACTCCGAAGTTGTAATGGCGCCCGGCGCAGTGGGCAAGCTCGTGGCACAGGATGGCACGCAGTTCCTCACGGTCCACCCCCGCCAGGAGCGGCACACCGAGATAGAGGGTCTTGCTGTGGGGGTGGCCTCGCTGCAGCGAGACCACCACGGTGGCGTTCGCGTCGGGCGTGAGCCAGATGGAGGTGCCATTCATGCGCGTGCCGAAGTGCGTATCGAGCTCGCGCACCATGTTCCAAATATCCGGAGCGTCCGTCGCTTCAAGTTCCACTGAGCCCGGGGGGCAGGTGCTTTTTTGCGCCCGCCTCAGGAGGACCGCGCTGGTGAACGGGGCGACTATGGGGGACAACAGGAATGCGATGACAACGCTCCAGCGCACCATCCGCCGCACGCCTTCGATCGCGTTGCTCAGGGATCCTCCCTCGTTGAATCCCGAAACCATCGTGGCCACATGCGGCTGTACCATCCTGTGCCAGCCCAGCACGTAGACCACCACGAGGCCGGCGATGATCGAATGCAGGCACAGCAGAAGCAGGCGGGCGACCGTGGTACGCAGGGCACCCGCCAGCTTCTCTGTCCAGCGGCGTTGGGGCGTCAAGGATCACCTCTCGCCGTCGAACAGCCACCCCTGCCGGGCTGCTGTGCTCTTCAGCGCAGCCAGGATCCGCTCCTGAATGGCGCGGTCCGCCTCAAGATGGCCGAGCAGTTCCTCCCCAGCGCGGCGGACGGCCGCCAGCGCCACTTCGTCCCCGCCGCTTGCCGGCAGGAAATCGAGGCGATCGGCCTCACTTTCCTCAAGGTCGAGCCAACGCTTGAGGCTCGTCCGCGCCTTGTACATATGGACCCTCACCGTGCTGACGGAGATCCCGAGCTCGTCCGCGATCTCCTGCGTCGACAGCCCGTTCCACGCATGGAGCACAAGAACGGTGCGCTGCCGCTGGGGCAGTTCCCCCAGCACCGCGAGCAACTCGCTGGTCTCAGCGCTGAACTGCGGATCAGGGGTGGGGGCGGGCAGGGGGGCAAGACGCACGCGACCGAGCCAACGCTCGCGTCTCTTTTGGAGGTTCCACAGCCGACGGTTCAAGACGAGCTGCACGACGGCGTCGGGGGACTCGTACCGGCTGTACTCCTCCCACTTGGGCAGAACCGCCGCAAATGACTCCTGCACTACATCCTCGGCGTCCTGCATGTTGCGGCACGCTTTGCGAGCACGGCTGATCAGCTTCGGGCACATGCGCTCGTAGAAGTCGTGCATCGACTCACGCGCCTGCATCGTCTCCTCGCCCACCTCTGTCACTTGTCCTCTCCCTCACCACGCTGCGCCCGGTGGATGCAGATCACCACCGGCTGCGGAGGAGGCGCGGAGCGATTTGACTGCAACAGACGTACCACCTCGACGATGACGGTCAGCATTGCCGACAGAACGGTTGGCTCTACAAACGCGGACAGCACTGGCTGCCTCCCAGGAACGCCGGTAAGGACACTGGTAGTGACCCCTGTGAGTCCCGTGCGTTTACTCCCGAACGGCAATTGACTGCCTCAGTCTCCAGCAGTACGGCCGCACGCGGTACCGACGGACCGGAACAGCGCCTTCAGACCGTGCCAATCGAGCCGTCATACAGGCTTCGCGCAGCCGGACCGTGATCGTCATCGGCTGCTCCAATCCCTCGCGCGTCACCCCTCGTCCGAACCGCTCCTCCTGTTCTCAGCTGCGGCTACTGACGTGAGGACAGTCGCCAGTCCGTGGCCAGTCGCTGCCCGACCATCGCTCAGAACACAGTCAGCACACCAAGTTTCAGCCAGCGAACATCCGTGGCATCCCTTGCTCTCGCCCACTTACCCGCCCCGCCCCCGGACAGGAGCCTCTCCGCGCTAAACGCCCGCGCCGACCTCGCCGCCAGCTACCGGGACGCCGGACGAACCGGGGAAGCCCTCCGACTGGAAGAACAGATTCTGGCCGACAGCGAATGCCTCCTCGGATCCAAGCACCCCGACACCCTCACTGCCCGCGGCGAGCCGGACACCGGCCGGGCCGAATCCCGGCGTTCCAGGGGCTCTTCCCCGTCGACTCGAAGGAGCCAACCGATGCGGTTCACTCCCGAAGAAGAGCCCTCGACGGAACCGTACGATGCCTTTCCCGTGCCTGATCCGTACGCGGCCTCCCGTAAAACTTCGAAGGCCTCATCTCGATGCTGACCGGCGGCCCGTGCGAGCGATCTACCGACTTCTTGTCCCCGCGACCACACCGGTTGGCCGGACAGGAACCGCCAGCATCGCTCCTTCATCCGCAGGGGCATCGAGCTCGCGGTCCACTACGAGGCGACCGTCCTCGTAGCAGTGATCAACGAATGGCCGTGACCAACACATGCGATCGAGCGAAGAGCACGACAGAGTCACACCGATCCGAGCAGGTCGTTGAGGACTGCCTTCTCAGCGAGGTAGAAGACGAGAGCGCCCACGGGAGCGAGCGCGGCGCACAGCCAGTACCGGTGCACACCGGCACGCGCCAGGTAGACGGTCAGGAGAGCGGTGAGCAGCACTCCGACGGCTAGGAAGGCGACCGCTTCCCCCCAGTAATGGAGCCCCAGACCCAGCCAGCACCCCTCGCCTAGCACCACCATCGCGATGACCGCGCCGGCTACCGGCCGCAGGTCGCCCCGACCTCGTCGCACTGTCCACCCTGCCCACCCCAGCATGGGTCCTCCGACCAGCCCCGCCACCGACCACACAGCGGCAGTACCGAGGCCTCCGCTCCCGAAAGTGTCTCCAAGAGCGGACGCCGCGTAGTATCCGCCGCAGGTGGCGAGCATCATCAACGCCCCGCCCCAGACGGCAAGCCGCCGACCAAGGATCAGCGCACCGGCCGCGGCAGTCCAGATGATCCAGGTGGTCGTCGAGTTGGTCACCCGATCCAACACGGGTGTCGTACCGTGCAGGCTGTATGTTGCCCAGCCGAGCAGCAGTCCGAAGCCAGCGGTCGCGGCGAGGACGGTGAAAGGGGTTTCGGAACAGGATGCGGTCACAGGGGCCATGCCCCAAAACTATACACATGATGTATACACTCGATGTATAGCTACTCGGGGGCCCAGGCACCCATCGGTCGCCCGTCCCTCATGGGGCTCCGTCAAGTTTCACGGTGATCTTGCGGCTTTCTGCTGATGGGGGCGAGGTAGCGGGCGGTGGCAGGCGGTGCAGGTACCGGTCCAGCACTTCAGTGTGTCCTGGAGGAGGTCGCGGACGCGGTAGAGGGTGAGGCCCGTGTGGGGGCTTTTGGAGTGAGTCGCTTTTCGGTGACTTCACCGCCGGGTTGTCCGTGCCGAGGGCGGCGACGTCCGGGAGCTGTGGAGTCGGCCGTCGGCGTGCGGGGACCGGCCGCACGCGGGAGTCATGCCGGGTGCAGGTGTCGGCTGGTGCCCTGCCGGTAGCGGCCGGTGTGCCGGTACCACTGGTTGTCGCCGGCCATCCAGTCCCGCAGCGCGGTCACGTAGCCGGTGTGCTCGGGGCCAGTCTCGTGTTCGCTGACTCGGATGAATTCCTGGATCCTTTCCTGGAAGAGCCGGTAGGTGACGTCCACCGCGTCCTGGAGGCTCCCGCCGAGCAGGTGGTAGAAGCAGTGGACGGCGTTGCACACTTCCCGTTCCTCGTCGATCTCCTTGCGGTAGGAGTAGATGTCGTTGCGCAGACCGACCGTGTCGGCGAACGCGTCCTCCAGACGCCGCAGGGCCGGTCCTGAGGCGGGGCGGATGCCGGTGAGGCCGACGGAGAGGTCCGTGCCCGCGCTCGCCCGCCGGAACTCCAGATAGTGCACCGGGTCAGGGACGTGCCCGTACAGTGCGGCATCGAGTTCGTCGAGATTGGCCGCGACGAACTCGGTCACCCAGCGGGCGAACCGTTCCCGCGCCTCAGTCGGCATCTCGGGTGACGTGCGCTGCCACAGCTCCGCCAGGGCATGCTCGACCTGGTTGGCCGGAACGGGGACCGACCCACCACCCCGCACGGGCATGAACAGGGGAACCCGCTCGACGAACACCCGTGCCCCTACCGGGTCCCTGGGCAGTTTGTAGGCCGTGACGAAGTAGTCGTCGAGGGCCAGCAGGCACACATCCCACTGCGCTATCACCGTCAGGCGCCGCGCCGTGACATCAGGGTGGGTGAGAGCGGCGAACAGGGGCCAGTCGTCACTGCCGAAGCTCTCCTCCGTCCAGATCGCCGGGCCGGGCGGAAGCACCACCGGACTCAGCAGTCCCACCGACCGCGCCCAGTCTTTGGCCTCGCGGCGGGCCCGCTCCAGATGGGGGTTGGTACGGGCGGGCCACGGCAGCGTGAAGGCGGGAAGCAGGAAGGGGTATCCGGGCGTCGTACGTCCCGGACCGGCGGGACCGGCGGGGCGGTGCGACGCGCGCGGGCGGGGGTGAGGGGGAGCGGGCCGGACAGCCGAAGTCCCCAGCCCCCTGGGACCGGCCCACACGGGACCGGGACCTGCGGACACACGGGCACGGCACAACCGGTCGTCCCCGGCGAGCCAGTCCAGCAGACCCGGATCGGGGCCCACCGCCTCGAACGTGTCCAGCCGGGCCGAGCGCAGGCTCCGGGCCGCCGCGACCGCAGCGGACCGATCACACCGAAGCAACCGGGCCAGCGCCCGCAGAGCATCCGGCCGGTCGGTGGTCCTGCCCAAGTCGTGTGTCAGCACGGACACATCCGCCAGAGCGCTCTCGGCATGCGGTGAGATACGACGCCCAGTCGATCGCTCGACGAGCAGCACCGCCCAACGACGGAACGGACGCCGTACCTGAAGGTGCCCCAGCAGATCCCCCGCAGGAAGCTCTTCGGACACCGGTCCCCCACTGCGCAGTTCCTCGGTACGCTCGGCGAAGCGTCGCCGCCACTGCCCGGATCGGCCCGCCACGGTCCTGGCCCACAAGCTGCACCGCGCCCGATCACGAACCGCCACAGGCACAGCAGGCGGCTGCCCGGCCCAGGAGTACCACGCGGCCAGCAGACCCAACTCGCCCTCCTCCGCATCCGGATGGCACCAGGCCGCCCGCTCCAGCCCTCCGGCCTCCTCCAACCCGTACCGGGCGACCCACTCCGTATGCCCGCGACGAACCGACAGAACATAAGGATTACGCCGCCCCGGGCCCAGCGAACCCGGCCACCGCACCGCACCACGGGGAAAGACAGCCCCTGCTAAACAGCACATATTTTCTCTATAGAGACATCCGTTCTATACCGCCACGGCGCAAGCCGGTACCCACCACGCGCACAGAAGCGCGAAACCGGAGCACGCCACTCAGAACACGCCCCGCCACCGTCACCAGCACGTGCCGAATTCGTCCAGTTCAGCAGCCCGCTGCTCCGCGATGGGCTTGCCAGCACGCCGCCGTACGTTGTCGAGGAACATCCCCAACTTCACCGCCGCCAGGACGGACACCACAGCATCCGTGGCCCACCACGAACCACAGGAGACGGACGCGGCTGCTCCCGCCGGTCCAGGGCCCCTCGAACGCACCAAAGCTCAGACCGAACTCCTGGACGCTGCCGCGCCGTTCGCCCGCGGACGGCCAGACGATGCGTCGAAGCGGTGTACGACGTGCTGTACGACCTGCACTTCGGCCACCGCCTGCGCACCGCCCTGGAACGCTATGCCACGCCGCGCTCCTCGCACCCCGGACAGTGCCGGAGCCCGCCGACCAGGCCCACCCGCCATCAGTAACCACACTGACCCAGTACGCAAGGCCCCGGACGGCGAGGAGGCATCAAGTGGAACGGAGAACGCTGGCGCAGGCCGGGAAAGCAAGGTCGGGTGGCCAGCGGGGGTCTCCCCCTCGGGCCACCCGGCCAACCGGGTTTCACCGCAGGGGGCTTGGGAGCAAATCAGGCCGCTGGCTCAGGAACCTCCCGCTCCCGGGTCGTTCGAAGGGCGCCACGGTGGAGGCCATGGGACGTCGTGGGCGATCCGCGTCCCCTGGACACCGAGATCGCAGCGCACGGCCTTCAGGAATTCCGTGCGCGCCTTCCGGAACTCTCGGTACGCCTCAGGCCATGTGGCGATCCCGGTGGTCGGTATACCGCGGGCCAGCCACTCGATGTGCCAGAGTGCGTGGTTCAGTTTGATGGCGGCGGTATTGCTGTCCACGTCGCCAAGGAGCCAGAGGGCCTCTGCGAGCGCCGATCGGTGGGCCTCTGTCTCTGCGATCTCCTTGAGTACCTCATCGGTCGGCTCCAGCGGTGTCGCCCCGGTAGTGAGTCCCCGAGAGATGGCCAGCCCTGTGTACCAGCTGCTGAGTTGCTTGACGGTGTGGGCGTATTCCGCATAGGCGTTGAGGCGCCGCTCGTCCCATCGGACGGATTGCTGGCGCCGCCACCGAGCGCGCTCGGTGGCGGCGGAGACAGCCAGAGATACCGCTGCTCCGATAGCGACACCAACGAGAGGCAGTGCCTGACTAGCGAGACTCACCCTTCTCCCCCTTGGACGGAACGAACTGTTTCCCGGGTTCATAACCCCTGATGAGGGCAACGACACATGGGGCAGACACCGATGGACGCTCCGGCGCCTCCTACCGGTACTCATCTGACGGGACACAGTAGTTGGAACCCGAACCGGCTGGTGACCTGGCTGTTCGAGGCAAGCGGGACGCGGCGGCACCGGCCCGCACGGGCTCCGCATCTTCGACTGGGCAAGAGTGGAGATTCGGCCCGGGGTCGGGAAGACCGCCAGTACTGGGTGATCGCTCGCCGCCCCGACGAGAACTCCTACCGCCTTCGAACGGCCCGGCACCGACGCCGTGAAGGCCCAGATGCGACATATCGTGAACGTGCTGGAGGCCAAGTCCCCCAAGGTGGCAGCCCACTTGGGCACCGCCCGGCACGACCTGCTCGTCTTCGCCCCGCTCCCGCGCGAAATCTGGAAGCAGATCTGGTCGTACCCCCGGAGCGGCTCAACAAGGAGATCCGCCGCCGCGCCGACATGGTCGGGATCTTCCCCGACCGCACCCGCCGTGCCCCGGTTCGTCGGCGCCGTTCTGGCCGAGCAGAACGACGAATGGACCGACGCCCGCCGCTAGATGGGACGCGAACTCCTCCCCAAGGCCCGCCTCCATCCGATCGAGTCAGACACCGATGAACCCGCCATCCCGGCCGAACTCACCGCATGACCTCAAAACGACATCACCGAGTGGGCGTCGAGACACGACTCCAGCGGACGTGACCGTCGCGAAGACCACCCTGGAGTACCGCGGAAATCCGGCACCGCAGCGTCAGGTCTCGGGACCGCGCCGCTGGCGCAGGTCCACACCGAGAGCGATTTCACGGCGCCTCCGTCCGCGCCTTCTGGGACGCCGTTCCGCGCGCCATCCCCTCCACATCAGCGTGGAACTGACCTGGAGCAGTTCGGGCGACTTCGCCGCACGTCTCCTTCGGACCTCATGGGACCGTCGCCGGGGCGCCTGTACCCGCCCCGCCGTACGCGGCACCGACCGACAGCCACAACTGAACCGCGGAAGCACTCTGGTTACGCCCACACAAATCTGACACGATCCGGTCGACATAAGTGCAAGCTATGTAGCTTTCAAGAAGATTCGAGGCAGGTTTTGAAGACCTTACGGACTCGCATACCCCACCTGATGACGGTCGTACTGATGTTCCTGGGGGTGATGACCGGCACGACGGGGCATGCCCAGGCGTCCCCGCAACAGGCCACCGCCAGCACGACCATCTGCTCCAACACGCCCGTACCCGCCGGTTGGGTCATCACGCACTCGACCCCCAGCCGCAACTGTCCCGCCACCCGCGTCGAGTATTCCATCAGCGATTCGAACGGGCAGACGTACTTCGACGTGTGCTCCTTCTCCCCCATCCCTGCGGGGTGGGCCGTCACGGGCTCGTACAGCGGCAGCATCAAGTGCGCCGGAAGCGGCGTCGACTACACCATCAAGAACACCGCCGGCCTGACCACCACCCTCAGCGTGTGCTCCTTCTCCCCGATCCCGACCGGTTGGGTCGTCACGGGCTCGTACAGCGGCAGCCGCAACTGCGCGGGAAGCGGCGTGGACTACACCATCAAGAACACTGCCGGCCAGACCCGCGTCTGGACGTGCTCCTTCTCCCCGATCCCGGCCGCATGGGTCGTCACGGCCGCGGGCAGCAGCACCAGCTGCGCTGGTAGCGGTGTCGAGTACACACTCGAGAACGTCACCAACCAGACGTATGCCCTCGTGTGCTCCTACTCGCCCATCCCGACCGGGTGGATCGTCACGGCCTCGTCCAGCACCACCAGCTGTGTCGGCACCACTCGCGCCTTCTCCCTCCGCAAGGCCTGACCTCCGGCATGAAACAACCGTGCCGTCCGTCCGCCCCCATCGGGCAGGCGGCCGGCACGGGCACGTCGTCACTGGTCGGCAGCCGTCGGGCGAACCACGCGGCGCTGCCCACTCCTGCTTCCGGGGCGCTGTTCAGTCGACGGTGACGACGACCGAGTGCCAGCCGGTGGCTCCGTCGGGGATGGTGGGCGTGCGCTTCTGCGTCTGTGTCTCGCCGGTGCGGTCGGTGGCCCGGACGGTCAGTGTGTGGCTCCCCTTGGTCGCTTGCCAGGGGTGGGACCACTGGCGCCAGGTGTCCCGGGTGTCTTCGGCGGCGAGGCGGGCCTCCTCCCACGGGCCGTCGTCGACGCGGACCTCGACCTTGTCGATGCCGCGGTGCTGGGCCCAGGCGACTCCGGCGACCATGACCGTGCCCGCCTTGGGGCGGGCGAACGGTTTGGGTGTGTCCATGCGGCACTGGGTTTTGACGGGAGCGCGCTGGGCCCAGTCTCGCTTGACCCAGTACGCGTCGTAGGCGTCGAAGGTGGTGAGTTCGATGTCACGGATCCATTTGCAGGCCGATACGTAGCCGTACAGCCCGGGTACAACCATGCGTACGGGGAAGCCGTGTTCGAAGGGAAGCGGTCGGCCGTTCATACCGAGGGCGAGCATGGCGTCCCGGCCGTCCATGACGTCTTCGACGGGGCTGCCGATGGTCATGCCGTCCACGGAGCGTGCGACGAGCTGGTCGGCGGGTCCGCCCCGGGAAGGTGGCCGCACTCCGCACTGGTCGAGCAGGTCGGCGAGACGGACTCCGGTCCATCGGGCGTTGCCGACGTAGGGTCCGCCGACTTCGTTGGAGACGCAGGTGAGGGTGATGTCGCGTTCGATGAGGCGCATGTTCAGCAGGTCCTCGAATGAGAGGGTCTTTTCGTGCTCCACTCCCTTGCCGTGGATGCGCAGCCGCCAGGTGGTGGTGTCGATCCTGGGGACGACCAGGGCGGTGTCGACACGGTAGAAGTCATCGTTGGGTGTGGTGAACGGGCTGATGCCGTCGATACGCAGGGCGGCTCCTCGGGGGACGGGGGGTGCGGCCGATGCCGGGGCGGGCAGGACCACGTTGTTGCGGGATGCGACAGCGCCCTGCCCTTGTGCGTCGTTCAGGGCCCGGCCGGCCAGACCGGCGCCGGTCGACGCCACGGCCGCCGCGGTCGCGGCGAGGACGAACCCGCGCCGGTCCCATTCGTAACCGGTTGCGTCCTCGCCGCCACCTCCGGCTTCGTCGCTGTTACGGCCCGTGGATGCCGTGTCCGCCGGGGCGGCGGGCGGTCGCTCCGTGACGGCGCGGCACAAGCGTCCGGTGAGGTGGTAGAGCAGTGCGGCGCCGACGGCCGTGCCCGCGATGGAGGGCAGGGCGTCACTCACGCCGGTGGAGTCGGGGCGTCCGGTCGCGGCCAGTGCGCCGACGGCGCCCAGGGCCAGGACGCCGAGCGCCGCGAGCGGGCGTCGGCGGGTCGCGAGCATGCCGAGGGCCACGGCCAGGGAGGCCAGTACGGCGAGGATGCCGAGCTGTAGCACGAGCTTGTCGTTCGTACCGAACTGCCGGATCGCCCAGTCCTTGACCTCGGGCGGCGTGCGGTCGATCGCGGCCCCGCCGACCGCGATGACGGGCCCTGCTTCGGGCCTGACCGCAGCGGAGGCCAGCTCTGCGGTGGTGAGTGCCGCGTAGCCCGAGAGCAGGCCGCTCAAGGCGCCCAGCGCGAGGCGCCGGATGCCGCGCGGGCGGTGTGGTGTCGTGTCCTCGTCCATGTCGGGTAATCCGTTCCGGATCCGTGCGCGGATTGGTCGCTCGCTCCACCGGAGCACGCGGCGCGGCGGCATGGTGACACAGACGTACTGGTCAGGCTGGGGCCGCGGCGGGAGTACGCAGGACTGCTCACTCTTTCGGGTGTGGGACCAATCCCCGGGGCGGACCGTGCCGGATTACGGGTGACGAGGGCACAGGGCCCTCACGGATCTGATGGATGAGGGATTGTCATGCAGAGTCGAGTGCGTCGTGTCGCCGTTGCCGTCGCTGTTGCCGGAGTGCTCCCACTGGCCCTGGCCGCCTGTTCCGACAGCGACTCCAAGGACAAGGCGTCCAGCAGTTCCGCAGACACCGCGTCGAAGGAATCGGACACGACTGGTTCTTCGGACGGCGCGGGAACGATGAGCGAGCCGTTCGGTCCGGCCTGTGCGACGGTGCCCAAGGACGGCGCGGGTTCGTTCGACGGGATGGCCAAGGACCCGGTCGCGACCGCGGCGTCCAACAATCCCGCGCTGTCCACCCTGGTGACTGCGGTGAAGAAGGCCGGTCTGGTCGACACGCTCAACAACGCCAAGGACATCACGGTGTTCGCCCCGACCAACGACGCCTTCGCGAAGATCCCGAAGGCGGACCTGGACAAGGTCCTGAGCGACAAGGCGCAGCTCACCAAGATCCTGACCTACCACGTGGTCGGCCAGAAGCTCGCCCCCGGAGACTTGGGCAGCGGTTCGTTCGAGACCCTGGAGAAGTCGAAGCTGACGACCGCCGGATCCGGCGAGTCCTACAACGTCAACGGCACGGCCAACGTGGTGTGCGGGAACGTGAAGACCGCCAACGCCAACGTCTACATCATCGACACCGTCCTCATGCCCACGAGCTGACCCGACAGCGGCCGACGGCTGGACCGCCCGCTCCCTCGCCCCGGCCGTAGGCAAGGCGGCCGGGGCGACCTTTCGCGGAAGCACCAGGCGGGCTGGGCCTCCAGCCCAGCCTGCTGGTGGACGATGTCGTACGCGACGTCATGGAGCGAGCGGTCGCAGATGAAGGCGTAGCCGCACACGGCCGGGTGAGGTCCTGTCGTACGGGGAAACCCAGCCGTACGGTCGGCGCGCCGGTCGTCTGTTGGACGACGGCACGGTCGAGGGAAGGCCGTCGACCGCCTTGCATGTCTTGGATGCCTTCGGGTAGTGAGGGTGGCTGGCGGCGCCTTCGGCGAGCCCGAGGAGACGACTCGTCCGGAGACGGGTGAGGGACCCGGACAGTGTGCGGTGACGGGTCGGGGTGCTGACCCGTCACCGCACACTGTCCGAGGGGACGGCGTGGACCGCTCATGGTGGTCTGCGGCGGAGAGCAGGTCAGGGACATCAGCGTGCGCCATGGTTGCTCCTGGGCTGAGTGCGGGGACTGCGATGGCGCGGCGGTCAGCCCCGGCTCCCGTCGTGGAACGGCGCGCCGAGGCCGTCGGGCAGGTGCCCGTCGACCACGACGCGCCACTGTCGCGTCGTCGGCAGGGGCGAGACGTCGGCTCGGCTCCAGTCCCCAGGGCCGACACGCACGGGATCCTGCGCGTTCACCGCGGCCCGTACCTCCCTCCCTCCCGGCCGTACGAGAAGACGCACGTTCAGCCGGGGAAGCGCAGGAGCGCCACCGGAGCGGACGTCGGGTGGTCCGAGCCGCCTGCGGGCTCGACGGTGACGCCCATGCCCGACGCCCTGCCGACGGCTCCGCTCAGCAGCACGGCCTGGTCGCGACGCCCGGCGTCCATGAGCCCAGCGCCCCGCATGGTCCCGCCGTCGTCGAACCACAGCTGGTAGGCCTTCCCACGCGGCAAAGGCGCCATCCCGGACACCACGAACACGGCCCTGTCCCGGCTCCTGGAGACGACGACGGTGCCCGTGGCGCCGCCGCCCAGTTCCGCCGAGCCGGACCTGGCGTCCGGCGCCGCGAGCACAGCGGTGATCCGGTCTGCGCCCTGCTCCGCCCGCCGGACCTGCTCCAGAGCACTCTGCGCACGCTGGTGCTGCCACACAGCGGTGCCGCCGAGCATGGCCGCCGCCGCGAGACAGGCCGCGAGCGCCCACCGCGGCACCGGCCGCTTCCACACTGCGGCCACCCCGCCCGGCCGGGGCAGGACGGCCTCTTGCGGAGAGTCCTGGCGTACCGTGGTGATCCGGCGCAGCACTTCATCGCGGAGCGCGGGACGGGGTACTGCCGTCACAGCCAGGCCCAGTCGAGCGGCGGTCGCGGTGAGCTCGGCGGTCTCCTGGGCGCACGCCCCGCAGTCCGCGAGGTGCCGCTCGAACGCAACGCGCTCCTCGTCGGACAGCGCGTGCACCGCGTAGGCACCGGTCAGTGTGTGCAGGTCAGCGGGGTTCACGCGGTCACCCCCAGGCAGTCGCGCAGCCGGATCAGACCATCCCGCAGCCGCGTCTTGACCGTACCCAGCGGTACCGCCAGGGCCTCGGCCGCTTGACGGCAGGTCAGCCCACGATAGTACGCAAGGGTGACGGCCTGCCGCTGGATCTCGGTCAGGGTGCGCAGGCAGCGCCGCACCTGTTCGCGCTCCAGACGTGCCTCGACCTGTTCGGTCACCTGGTCGAAGTCCGGCGTGTGGTCAAGGCGCGCGGCCTTGTGGTCCCGCTCCGCCGCGGCCTCCACCGAACGCACCCGGTCGATCGCGCGCCGGTGCGCCAGGGTGAGGATCCAGTTGATCGCCGTCCCGCGCTCGGCACGGTAGCGGGGAGCCGTGCGCCAGACCTCCACGAGAACCTCCTGCGTCACTTCCTCCGACTGCGCCCGGTCACGCAGGACAGCACGCACCGCGCCGAAGACCGGACCGGCCACCACGTCGTACACCGAGGCGAACGCGCCTTCGTCGCCGAGGGCGACACGGCCCACCAGTTCTTGCAGGTCCGGTTCGGCGGACGGAACACCGCCGATGAACACAGCTTCTTTCACGGGCCCTCCACGGTTGGGTTACTCCAGACCTAATCCGGAACTCAAGCACCTTGGGTTTGGTCGGGGGGCGGCTGAACTCTTCGGGCTGGTGATCGGCGAGGCGACAGCAGCCGCAGGAGGCCGTGTTCCAGGGCGACGGCCTGGGGCAGTAGGTACGCGCGCAGCACCCCGCCTGGGAGGGAACTGATCAGGAGCCCCGTACCCCTGGCGCACTCCCCCGTCCGGGTGACGTCCCGCCATGCGGTGCGGCGGATCAGGGCTCCGGAATCCTCAGGTCATCGCCGCGTGGGCGCGGTTCGGGGCCGCGCCTCGGTGGCCGGCCTGTGCTGCTACCAGGCCGACGACCGGTCCCGCCTCCCACCTGGAGCGCTGCGCTGCCTGGGACCGACGCCGCCTCGACCCCGCCCGCGAAACCCGCTGCCTCGGCCGCCAGCTCCAGACCCTCGGCCACCAAGTGGCTCTCACCCCGGCATCAGCCCGGCCGTCCGGCCCGCTGAACAGCCGTCAGCCGCGTTCGGTGGTGAGGCCATCCAGGCCGGGGCCCGTTGGTGGGGCCGAGCGCGATGCCAGCTCGTCCCGTTGGCGCGTGAGGCGGGCGATCTCCGCGTCCAGAGCCGCGATTCGGCGGCTCACGACCGGGGACGCCCGCACGCAGACACCCTCGGGCACCCGCCGGGAGCGGATCGCGTCCACGTCCAGAAGGGGCAGGCGATCCACACAGAGGCGTACGTCCTCGATGGTCAGCCCGAGAGCCAGGAGTTCTCGCACGACCCGGACGCGCGCGACGTCGTCCGGGCCGTAGCTCCGCTGGCCGGTAGGAGTACGGTCCGGTGGCGGGAGGAGGCCCCGCTGTTCGTAGAGGCGCAGGGCCCGGGGCGTGGTCCCCGCCGCTGCCGCCGCGTCACCGATCCGCATCTGCCCGCCCTTCATCGCGGTCGCGACCGTAATAGTCGCCGTTGCCGCGACCGTCGCCGTCGCCGTCGCCGTCACGACAACTCGACCACGACCGCGCCGAGATGCCGCCCCTCCATCACTTCCCGCAACGCTTCGGCGGCCCGTTCCATGCCCACGACTCTGACGTGCGGAAAGGTGATCGCCCCGGCGCGCAGCCAGTCGCCGAACCGGTCCCGCCACTCTCCCTCGGTCTCGGGGTGGTCGAGCGGGCTGTAGCCGCGCAGGGAGACCCGCTTGAGGATGAGCGGGTACGAATCGAGCTCCACGCGCGCGGTGGTTCCGGGCCCGTCCGCATCGAGCTGGCCGGAGAGCGCGCCGACGAGGACGGCCCGCGCTCCGGGGCGGGCGACGGCGACGGCGGCGCTCAGCTGTTCGCCACCGACGGTGTCGAGGATGAGGTCGAGGCCGTCGGGCGCGGCTTCGGCGAGCTGAGCTGCGAAGGGGGTAGGGGCACCGCGGACGACGGCCGCGTCGTAGCCGAGTTCGGCGACGAGCCGTTCGGCCTTGGCCGGTGAGCCCGTGCTGCCGATCACACGGCCCGCGCCGAGGAGCCGGGCGATCTGCCCGGCCATCGTGCCGAGCGCCCCGGCCCCTCCGGTGATGAGGACGGTGTCCCCGGCGCGCACTTCCGCGCCGCGGGTGAGGGCGCCGTACGCGGTCCAGCCCTGGGAGAGGTGGGCGACCGGATCGGGCAGCGAGTCGCCGAGGGGTGTGCAGTCGGCTGCGGACACAGCCGCGTACTCGCGCCAGCCCTGCCAGTGGGAGACGAGGTCCCCGGGACGCAGCCCGCTGTCGTCCGGGGCGGACACGATCTCGCCGACGGCCGCGCCGACGAGGGGCGAGCCGGGGTCGACGGGCGGGAAGGGGGCACCCTTCACTCCGCCGGCGATGAGGGTCCGCAGCGCGGCGGAGACCGCGAACCAGCGGTTCCTGACGAGGACTTCGCCAGCGGCGGGTGCGGGTAGGGCGGCATGGACGAGCGCGAGGTGCTCGGGTGCCGGGAGGCCGTGCTCGGGGCGGGTGCGCAGCCGGATCTCGCGGTGGGTGGCCATGGTGGGCTCCAGGAGGAGGATCGGTCAGGTCGGCGGAACCGTAGACCTTGACCCGCGCGTCAGGGGCAACTCCGCAGCAGAAGAGCGGTCCCTGTGGAGGCGGCCCGGCGGGTTGGGGAAGATCTGGACGATGTCGACGCGGCGTCCGATCTCGCGGCTGACCCACTTCATAGTGTGCTGGACGGCCACGTTCCAGCGGCTGTCCCGGCACTCGGCCCACCCGTCCGGGAGTGCGCCAAGAAAAGATCACCGACTGCGTCCCGCACGCGGGACGCAGTCGTTCCACCCTCCCGGGTGTCGGCCTCACGCGTCGCGGCACTCCACATGGCCCCAGCCGTGCGCGTTCTTCGTGATCTTCTCCCCGGCCCCGTACGGCTTCTGGCAGTGGCAGCGGCCCGGGAACTTGGCCTTGATGACCGGGCCGGCGCCGCCGCTCCTGCCCTTGCCGCCCGCGGTACGCCCGGCGGCGGCCTTGCGCGGGCGGGCCTCGGCACCGGACGTCATGCGCTCGGGGCGCGGCTCGGGAACGGCGAGCGCGCCGTGGGCGGTCCCGGCGGGCTCCTGGGTGGTCGCGGCGTCGCTGGCCGCGACGTCGGCGATCGCGTTGAGGTGGTCGCCGTCCACGCGGTGCGCGGCAACGTGCCGAAAGGTTACGTCGCGGCCCTGGAGCAGCGCGTCGATGCGCACGACGAGCTCCTTGTTGGCGACGGGCTTCTTCGACGCGGTCAGCCAGCCGTTGCGCTTCCAGGCGGCGATCCACTTGCTGACCGCGTTCATCGCGTACTGGCTGTCCATGCGGACCTCCAGCGCGATCGCCGGGTCCGTCGCCTCCAGCAGCTCCGCCAGGGCGGTCAGCTCGGCCACGTTGTTGGTCGAATGGCCGAGCGGACCGGCCTCCCAGCGCTGCGGGCGCCCCTCGGAGTCAGCGACCACCCAGGCCCAGGCCGCAGGTCCGGGATTCTTCTTCGCGGCTCCGTCACAGGCAGCGATGATCAAGTCAGACATCCCTCGATGGTGCCAGGCCGCGCGGGGCGCCGCGACCACCGGCCCCGAAGATCACGCCCGGCCTCTGGGCTCCCGAGTCCGCGGCTCGCGCGGCGCGTACCCGATTTGGTTGACTCCCCGCATGAGCGATCCCTATGTCAAGATCTGCGGCCTGCGCACCGAGCGGGACGTGGACACCGCCGTGGCCGCCGGTGCGGACGCCGTCGGCTTCGTCTTCGCCCGCAGCGTCCGCACCATCGACGCCGCCACCGCCCAGAGCCTCGCCCGGCGCGTCCCCGAACACGTCCTCACCGTCGGCGTCTT
This sequence comes from Streptomyces sp. NPDC050504, assembly GCF_044458065.1. Lineage (NCBI taxonomy): Bacteria > Bacillati > Actinomycetota > Actinomycetes > Kitasatosporales > Streptomycetaceae > Streptomyces > Streptomyces sp. NPDC050504. Next base: position 92,479 of record NZ_JBITHO010000014.1, read on the forward strand.
CCGCAAGCAGCCGCTGGACGAGGTACTGCGCCTCACCGAGGAGAGCGGGATCCGTGCCGTGCAGCTGCACGGGGACGAGGGCCCGGAGTACTACGAGGCGCTCCGCGCGGCGGACCGGACCCTGCTGCGGGCCACGGCGGCCGCCGAGCAGCCCGTCGAATGCGGCGCGTTGGGCGAGGACCTGCTCCTCCTCGACGCCCCCGACCCGGGCTCGGGCAAACCGTGGAACTGGGCCTCCCCCGCCTTCACCGCACCGCGCGGCCGCTGGCTCCTCGCCGGCGGCCTGCACCCGGGGAACGTCCTCGCCGCCCGGAAGGCCACGGGGGCATGGGGCGTCGACGTCTCCAGCGGCGTGGAGAGCGAACCCGGCGTGAAATCACCTGAGTTGATCCGGGCGTTCATCGCGGCGGCCCGCCAGCACGTCTGATCGGCCCCGCTCGCCCTTTCCGCAGCCCCCATCGGCATTGCAGGCCGGAAGGGCGTGCCGCCCGGCGCCGCAAGGGGTGCCGGGCGAGCCGGTTCAGCGCAGCACCTCCAGCTCCGGCCAGTCGGCGCCGGGACGGTCGAGGAATCCGGTGGGCCGTCCCGTCAGGTACCGCCCGAAGAAGGCGGTGACGGCGGTGCGCTGGGCGGCCAGGGAGCGCCGGGGGTCGACGGTGCCGATGAGTCCGGCCGCGTCGGGGACCGGGAGGCGGCGGACGAGCTGGGGCAGGAGGACCTGGAGGTCGGTGTACGAGCCGTGGGCGGCGTTCCGCAGCCGCAGGGCGTGCCGGGGGCCGGTGGACGCCGCCCAGCAGGAGGCCCAGCTCGGCTCGGTGCGCAGGGTCTTCGTACCGGAGGCCATCAGCAGGAAGGGCTTGGCGAGGCCGCTGTCGGCGACGGGTCCCAGGAGAGCGCCGTCGAGGTCGGCCGCCGCGCGGACGCGGGGCTCGTCGTGGGCGAGCTGGGCGGCGACGGAGCCGCCGAGGGACTGCCCGAGCACGCCGGTCCTGTCCGGTTCGGCGGCTTCGGCGAGCCCCTCCGGGAGCAGGCCGGTGCCGGTGCCGGAGCGGTACCCGCTGGCGAGCCGGTCGAGTACGTCGAGGACGAAGCGGGCGTCGGCGAGGCGGGCCCGGGAGTGCTCTGTGAGGAGGGCGGCGATGACCTCCGGGGTGAGGTCGTCGGGGAGCGGGAGGGCGCGTTCGACCCGGCCGCCGGGGAACTCGACCTGTTCGGCCTCGTACGTGGAGTCGAGGGCGACGACCAGGTGGCCCCGGCTCGCCAGCTCCTCGACCAGGGTGGTGCCGAGGGCGCGCGAGCCGCCGTCGCCGGAGGAGAACAGCACCACGGGCAGCCGGCCGGCGCTGCGGGCGACGGGCGCGCCGGTGCGGGCGTGGGTCCTGACCCCCCGCCAGTCGGCGGCGCCGACGGGAACACCGAGGGCCGGTGCGGAGTGCGCGTCCCAGTCGGCCGCGGCGGCCGGGGGCAGCCAGGGAGCCGTCGGGTGCCCGGCGTCGGGTTCCGCCGGGTACCAGAGGCCGGCCATGAGCTCACGGTAGGGCTTGGCGGGAAGCAGGGGGTCAGGGCGGCTGTCGTCGACCAGGTGCAGCGCGACGGTGCCGACGGGCCAGGGCCCGGTGGGCGCGGGCAGGCGCAGCGGGACGGGGGTATGCCCGGGGTCGTGGCCCCCGGTCGGGGCGGCGGGACGGCCTCCTGGGAAGGGGGCGGGGCGGCTTCCCAGGGCAGGGGCGGCGGCCGCGGTGGCGAGCACGGCGGCGCCGAGCGTGCCGAGCAGGGCGCGGCGGGTCGGGGGCATGGGCGGGCTCCTCGGGTGGTACGGCTGCGGGGTCGCCACCAGGGTTCCGCCGCCGGGGGGTGCGGGGCGCCCTGCCGGGGAACGATCTCGCGGGTGGGCGCGGGGCGCCCCAAAACGCGTCCGCTCCTCCGCACGGAGGAGCCCCCGGTGTCCCGGGGTCTCCCCTCGGCCTCCGCCGGTGGGCGGACGCTTCGGCGGACGCGGGGGCCCTACCGTGGGGCTCCGGCGAAGACGCCGGACGACGCGCACGCGAGGAAGGAAACGATGACCGAGACCGTCGCGGTACGGATCGGCCCGCCGGGCGCCCTCGCCCGGCTGCCGGGGCGGGTGCCGCCCCTGGTGACGGACGCGGCGCTCGCGGCGGCCCTGTTCCTGTTGACGCTCGGGCCGGGGCGGGTGGCGGACGGTACGGGCTTCGTGCTGCAGACCGCTCTGGTGCTGCCGTTGGTGTGGCGGCGGCGGGCGCCCCGGGCCGCGTTCGCGGTGATCGCCGCCGCGGCGCTCGCGCAGTGGCTGCTGGGTGTCCAGTTGCCGGCCGACGCGGCGTTGCTGGTCGCCCTCGGGACGGTGACCGCGCGAGCGCCGACCCGGTCGGTGTGGGCGGCGGCTCTGGTGGCGGCGGCCGGGGCGGTGCTGGCGGCGGCGCGCTGGGCGCCCGAGGGCCGCTTTCTCGCCTCGGCTGCCGCGATGTCGGCAGCGGTCGCCGCGAGCGTGCTGCTCGGGGCGACCGCCCGGATCCGACGGGCCGCGCGGGCGGAGCGGCTGACGCGGTTGGAACAGGACCGCGACGAGCGGGAGCGTCGGGCGGTGGAGGAGGAACGCGCCCGGATCGCACGGGAGTTGCACGACAGCGTGACGCACGGCCTGTCGGTGGTGGTGGCACTGGCGGACGCGCTCGGGCACGCGCGGCCGTCCGACGCCTCCGCCGTGACGGCCCGGATCTCGGAGACCGGGCGGCAGGCGCTGACCGACATGCGGCGGGCGCTGGGCCTGCTCCAGGACGCCGGTCCCGACGCGGGGCCCGGGGACGACCGGCGGTCGCCGCCGGGGATCGGGCAGCTCGGGGCGCTGTGCGAGCGGATGGAGGCGGCGGGCCTCGCGACCCGCCTGCGGGTGGACGGCGAGGCCGCCGGGGTGCCGGCCGCGGCGCAGCTGACCGTGCACCGGCTCGTACAGGAGTCGCTGACCAACGCGCTGCGTCACGCCCCGGAGGGATCGCGCGCCGAGGTGCGGGTGTCCTGCGCGCCGGGGGCGGTCACGGTCGAGGTGACCGACGAAGGGCGGGCCGCAGGCACCGGGCGGCCGGGATCCGCCGCGTCCGGGCGGGGTCTCGCGGGGATGCGGGAGCGCGCCGCGGCCTTCGGCGGGGTGTTGGAGGCGGGCCCGCGGCCGGACGGCGGCTGGCGGGTCTTCGTACGGCTGGATCCCGGGAACTCGCCGTGAGCGTCCGGGTGCTGCTGGTGGACGACGAGGAGCTGTTGCGGCTGGCGTTCGGCATGATCCTGCGCGCCGAACCGGACATGGAGCCGGTCGGGGAGGCGGCCGACGGGGCGGCGGCGGTGGAGCTGGCGCGGCGGCTGCGGCCGGACGTGGTGCTGATGGACGTGCGGATGCCGGGCACCGACGGCATCGAGGCGACCCGGCGGCTGCTGCGCGAGGTGCCCGGGACGCGGGTGCTGGTGCTCACGACCTTCGACCTGGACGCGTACGCCTTCGACGCGCTGCGGGCCGGGGCCTGCGGCTTCCTGCTGAAGAACAGCCGTCCGCAGGAGCTGCTGTCGGCGATCCGCGACGTGGCCCGGGGGGACGCCGTGGTCTCCCCCCGAGTGACCCGGCGGCTGCTGGACCGCTTCGCGCACCGGCTCCCCGCCGGAGGGGACGACGGCGGGGGCGACGCGGAGCGGCTGCGCGTGCTGACCGCGCGCGAGCGGGAGGTCCTGCTGGGGGCCGCCCGCGGCCTGACCAACACGGAACTCGCCGCCGCCCTCGGTCTCGCGGAGCCCACGGTGAAGAAGCATCTCGGCCGGGTCATGGCCAAGCTGGGTCTGCGGGACCGGGTGCAGGCGGTGATCTTCGCGTACGAGTGCGGGCTGGTCGGGCCGAGATAGGCGCGGGTGGCCGTCGGGCGGGGACCGGCGGCTCAGGCGGCGTCGACATCCCACTCCATGCGTGGCCGGGGGCTTCCTGGTGCGCGGAGACGATGTCGTGGCGGTCGTGGTCGACGCCGCGCAGGACCTCGACCGCGCCCTGGGCCCTGATGCGGACCGGCGCGGTGAACCGGTCGTCCTGTCCGAGATCGCCGGACGCGAGAAGCCCGCCGTCCGGTCCACCCTTCGAAATGGCGAAGGGTGGACCGGAGTTCGGCTTGGAGTGGCCGCAGCGGGGGCGTGGCGACGGAGGGTTACGGGCAGTAGAACCGGAGGGAGGAGAGCCTGTCGTTGTTGTAGTACTGGGAGGAGCCCGTGCCGTAATCGCGCTTCAGACCCCAGTGCCACGACTCGGCGAAGTCCAGGTCGGAGGGATGCAGTTCACCGTTGGGGTCGTCCCAGAACTCGATCTGGCACTGCGAGTTGTTCAGCCAGGACGACACCGCGTTGTCGGCCGGTTCCTTGTTCAGGAAGTGGGTGTTGGTGAGCCTCACTATCTTGGTGTTGCCGCCCGCCGCGGGAGGCGTGACGACCACCTTCGAGCCCGTTCCGCCACCGTGCTGGTAGAGGCAGAGCGCCCAAGCGGGGCAGTCGCTGTACGGAGCGTTGTCGGCGGAGGCGGGAGTCGCCGAGAAGAGCATCGCCGCGGCGGCGGCCGCGCTCGTGACGGCGGTGGCCGCCAGCTTGAAGGAATTCAGCTTCATGGTTTTCCGCTTTCGGGATTGTGCCCAGACAGGGAGGCATGCGGCAAAGTCACTATGTGTGGCTGCGGCGCACACGCTAGCAGAAGATACGTGTGAGCGTATGTTTCTCCATGTGTCTCGATGGAGGCACACTCGATGGAGGCACATCGGACTCCCAGCCGGTCCTGCCGCAGTCGGCGCTGAGCCACCGTGCGGTCAGGGCCCGACGAGAGGCCCGCGCCCCACGACCGGCCGCCCACAACGGGGTTCAGACCGTGATGGTCTGGTACTCGGTGTACGTGCCGAGGCCTACGGCCCCGTACTCCCGGCCGATGCCGCTGGCCTTGAAGCCGCCGAAGGGACCGTCGAAGCCGACGGACGCACCGTTGACCGTGACGGTCCCCGTGCGGATCCGGCGGGCGACCGCGAGGGCGTGCTCCTCGTCGGTCGACCACACGCCGCCGGAGAGCCCGTACTCGGAGTCGTTGGCGATGCGTACGGCGTCGTCCTCGTCGTCGTACGGAATGACGACGAGGACCGGACCGAAGATCTCCTCCTGGGCGATGCGCATGGAGGTGTCGACGTCGGCGAAGACGGTGGGGGTGACGTAGTTGCCCCGCTCCAGGCCTGCGGGGACCTGCGGGCCACCGGTGACCAGCCTGGCCCCCTCCTCGATGCCGAGCTCGATGTAGCCGCGCACGCGCTCCTGGTGTTCGGGGTGGATCATCGGGCCGATGAAGGTGTCCGGGTCGCCGGGGTCGCCGACCCGCAACGACTCCACCAGGCCCTTCAGCCCTGCCACGACCTCCTCGTAGCGGCCGCGCGGCGCCAGGATCCTGGTCTGGGCGATGCAGGACTCGCCGTTGTTGAGCAGGGAGCCGAACTTCACGCCCGCCACGGCCCGTTCGATGTCGGCGTCGGGGAGGATGAGCGCGGCGGACTTGCCGCCCAGCTCCAGGCTGACCCGCTTGAGCCGTTCGCCCGCGATCGAGGCGATCCGGCGGCCGGCCCGTGTCGACCCGGTGAAGGCGATCTTGTCGACGTCCTCGTGCGAGATCAGGTACTCGCTGGTCTCCCGGTCCGCGGGCAGCACGCTGACCACTCCCTCGGGCAGCCCCGACCGCTCCAGGAGCTCTGCGAGGAAACCCGTGCTCAGCGAGTTCTCCGGGGACACCTTGAGGACCGCGGAGTTCCCGGTGAGCAGTGCGGGGATGAGCTTCGAAGTGGCCGAGGAGAACGGGGAGTTCCACGGGATCACGGCGGCCACGACCCCGACCGCCTCGCGCCGCACCACCGAGCGCGCCGTCGACGCCCGGTCCGACGGGACGAGCGTCTCCTCCCAGGCGAACTCCTCCGCGGCCTTGAGGTAGGCGTTCGCCTGACAGCTCAGGCCGCGCTGTCCCGCACGGGTGAACCAGCCGGGCGAGCCGCTTTCCAGCGAGATCAGCCGTGCGATCGGCTCCGCGTGCTCCTCGCGCAGCGCGTTGAACCTCCGCAGGACGGCGATCCGTTCGGCGGGCGGGACCAGGCGCCAGGTGCCCGCGTCGAAGGAGGCCCGCGCCGCGGCCACCGCCCGGTCGACGTCCGCGGGCCGCGCCTGCACGGCGCGGCCGACCACCGACCGGTCATGGGGCGACGCGATGTCGAGCAGGGCCGGGTCACTGGGTTCGACCCAGGAGCCGCCGATGAAGAGCCGACCGTAAGTGATCATGTGCTTCCCCTGTCCAGTGCTGTGCGCCGTGTCGATGGGACCATTTAACTGTCACATAAATGTAGCACTTACACTTCTTAGTGGGACAAGAAACTACGAGTGGACGGTGTGAGACACCTCAGCCGAATGACTCAACCTCCGAGGCGGGTGCACTCGGCCACTTCGCCCGTCATGTGACTGATGCCTCCGGAAACACCGTGGACGAGAGTGTGTGCGGCCGGTCCGGTCCCCGAGGGAACGGACACACATCACGGAGGGCTTCAAGTGATCAACAGGCGTACCTTCAGCAAGGCCGTGGGACTGGGCACCGGAGCGGCGGCGGTCTCCCTGCCGGGTGTGCACACCCAGGCGTCGGCCGCGGCCGTCCCGCACCTGACGGACAGCCACCCCGCGCAGACCGTCGCCCCCGGCGGCCACACCGGATTCGCCCGGATGCGGCACGTCAAGGCCGGCCTCCTCGACGTCAGTTACGCCGAGGCCGGACCGGCCCACGGGCCGGTCGTCCTGTGCCTGCACGGCTGGCCGTACGACATCCACAGCTTCGTCGACGTCGCCCCGCTCCTCGCCGCCCGGGGCTACCGCGTCATCGTCCCCCAGCTGCGCGGCCACGGAGGCACCAGGTTCCTCTCCCGCCGTACGCCCCGTACCGCCGAACAGTCCGCCGTGGCCCTCGACGTCATCGCCCTGATGGACGCGCTCAAAATCGAGAAGGCGGTGCTGGCGGGCTTCGACTGGGGCTCGCGCACCGCCGGCATCATCGCCGCCCTGTGGCCCGAGCGCGTCAAGGCGCTCGTCTCCACCGGCGGTTACCTCATCACCAACGTCAAGGCACAGCTGGAGCCCGCGGCAGCAGCCGTGGAGCACAACTGGTGGTACCAGTGGTACTTCGCGACCGAGCGCGGCAAGAAGGCCATGGAGAACGAGGAGGAACGCATCGCCCTGTGCCGCTACGTATGGACGCTCGTCTCCCCCACCTGGCACTTCGACGACGCCACTTTCGAGCGCACCGCCCAGGCCTTCCTCAACCCGGACTACGCCGCCGTCGTCCTGTACAATTACCGCTGGCGCATCGGCCTCATCGAGGGTGACCCCCGCTACGACCGCTACGAGAAGCCGCTCGCGGCCCGGCCGCCGATCCACGTGCCCACCGTCACCCTCGACGCGGCCCTCGACCCGTTCACCCCTGGCGACGGCGGTGCGAGCTACCGGGACCGCTTCACCGGGCCCTACGAGCACCGCACCCTCACCGGTATCGGGCACAACCTGCCGCAGGAAGCGCCGACCGCCTTCGCACGGGCGGTCGTCGACGCCGATCGCCTCTGACCCCCGGGTGTGCGGTGCCCGGCAGGTGCCCGCCACCCGTCCACCAGACGCCTGCCGGGCATCGCGCACACGTTCCCTCTCCTAATGCTGTGACCGGGAAGGTCCGCCGGGTTGCCGGTCGTGGTGGCGGGGCAGGCTGGTGCCGGTTGGATGTCGCGGTGATGTCCCACCGGCATGGGGAGATTTGGCGGCACAACCGGTCAAGGTCCGCGGACTGACCGACCAGGAACGCGCCCGCGTCCGCAGCGGGAGAGGCATCCGCTGGGGCGGACGGCCCCTCGCGGACGCGACAGCCTGACCACGGTCCCCGGGCCACTGCTTTAGCATCTCGGGATGCGCTATCTGGACGACCAGGACATCGACAAGGCCGTGGCTGAGATGGCCGGGGTACTCGGCGCACACGACACGCAGGACTGGTCGGTGCCGGCGGGTTCGTTGGAGTGGAGCTGCTGGACAACGGCCGCCCACATCGCGCACGACCTGCTGGCCTACGCCGGGCAGGTGGCGGGCCGCCCCACCGGGGCCTACCTCCCCTTCGACCTCGCCGTCCGCCCGGACACCGCCCCACGCGAGGTGCTCCAGGTGGTCACCGCCTGCGCGGGGCTGCTCAGCAGTGCTCTGGCCACAGCCGATCCCGGGCTGCGGGCGTGGCACTGGGGGCCGTGCGACCGGACGGGCTTCGCGGCGATGGGCGTCGCCGAAATCCTCCTGCACACCTACGACATCACCCAAGGGCTGGGCGTGCCCTGGCTGCCACCAGCACCGTTGTCCACGAAGGTCCTCTACCGCCTCTTTCCCGACGCCCCGCCCGGCGACCCGGCCCAGGTCCTCCTCTGGTGCACCGGCCGCGGCGAGCTGGGCGACCGCCCCCGCCGCGCCTCCTGGAGCTGGCAAGCAGCCGTCTCCGACTGATCGGTCCACACGGGCCCGCCAAGATGAGCCCGAACTCCGAACACGATGACCGTTCCCGGTCACAGCACCAGCTGTCACACGAGTGCAGCGTTTCCCTCGCCCATCCGCACGGAGTTGAGGCACTGAGTGCGTCAAACTCCCCGTTCCCCGGCTAGACTCCATGCGGTGAGAGCCGACGCAGCGCGCAACCTGGAAACCGTCCTGACCACCGGGGCCCGGATGCTCGCCACCGACCCCGGCGCCAGCATCGCGAGCATCGCCACCGAGGCGGGTGTCGACCGGCGCACCGTCTACCGCCGGTTCGCCTCCCGCGAGGAACTCCTCGCCGCCATCTACGACGCCCGCCTCACCGCCGTCGAACAGGCCATCGTCGACGCCCGGCTGCGCGAGGCGCCCGTCGCCGTCGCCCTGCACCGCTACGTCGAGAACGTCATCGAGGTCAACCGCGCCTGGCCCGTCGACCTGGCACGGATGCTCGCCGACGACACCATCCGCCACCGCAGGGACGCCTCCGTGCGCGAGGTGGACGACTTCCTGCGGCGGGCCGTCGACGAAGGCCTCCTGCGCCCCGGCGAGCCCGAAGGCTGGGCGGGCGCGCTGCTGCCCCAGCTGATGCACCTGGTGTCACGGCACAGCCCCGGGCTGAGCGCGGGCCGGGCGGCGGACCTCGTCGTCGACACCCTGCTCCACGGCCTCGGAGCGAGCTGACACCGCGACCACCCGTGTGTGCACATGTGCCCGATGACCTGGTCAAGGTGCTCGACCACACGGAAAGAACGTTTTCGGCCACACCAGGTGCCAAGGCACCTGGGGGCATCCGCTCTTCTGCGTCAAGATGGGCGGAGGAGGAAGTGGGGGACGATGAAGTCGATCGACGGGGCGATGATCGGCCGGGAGCGCGAACAGGAGGCGCTGTCCGGCTTCGTGACGGCCGCCGGGGGCCGGGCCCTCGTACTGCGGGGCGACACGGGCGTGGGCAAGAGCGCCCTGCTCGACCACGTGACCGGGCTCGCGTCGGACGCGGGGCACAGGGTGGTACGGGCGGCCGGCGTCGAGGCCGAGTCGGAGCTGCCGTTCGCCGGGCTGCACCAGTTGCTGTACCCGCTGTTCCCCTCCATCGACCGGCTGGACGACGGCCACCGGCGGGTCTTCGACGTCGTCTTCGGCAGGAACGAGGGCCCGCCGCCCTCCGTCATGACGCTCGGCATCGCCGTACTCGACCTGCTGTCCCTCGCGGCGTCGCGGGCTCCCGTCCTGCTCGCGCTCGACGACGGCCAGTGGTTCGACACCGCGAGCACCGAGGTGTGCGGCTTCGTGGGACGCCGGCTCACGGGCAGCTCCGTCCGACTCGTCGTCGGCCTCCGCTCCGACGTGCCCTCCGGCTTCGACACGGCCGCACTGCCCGAACTGCCCGTCACCACACTGTCGGAGAAGGCGTCCGAACAGCTCCTGGACGCGCACGCCCCCGGCCTCGACCCCCGGACCCGGCGCCTCGTCCTGGACGAGGCCCGGGGCAACCCCCTGGCGCTGCTGGAGCTGCCGCCCCACGTGCTGCGCGGCGGCCACGCGCGGCAAAGCCGTGCGGACCTGCCCGGTTTCACCGGCACACCCCTGCCCCTGCGCCTCCAGCACGTGTACGGCGCCCGCATCGAGGCCCTCGACGACGCCGTACGGGCGGAACTCCTGCGCGGAGCCCTGGACGGCGTGGGAGCGGGCCCGGCCACCGCACACACCCGCGGAAGGCGCTACCGCCTGCGGGACGCCGACGACGCGGCGGCCTGCGGACTGCTCGACCTGGATCCGCTCAGCGACGACTTCGTCTTCCGCCACCCCCTGGTGCGCTCGACGGTCGTCCAGATGGCGACCCCCAACCAGCGTCGCGCCGCCCACGCGGTCCTCGCCCAGGTGCACCGCGAAGACGTGGAACGGCGCGCCATGCACCTGGCGGCCTCCACCGTCGACCCCGACGAGCAGGTCGCCGCCGCGCTGGAGTCGGCCGCCGAATCCGCGACCCTGCGCGGTGGTTCGCTGGCCGCCGTGTCCTGGCTCACCCGGGCCGCCGAGCTGAGCGAGAGTCACGCGGAACGGTCCCGCAGGCTCGGCAGCGCGGCCTTCGTCGCGGGCCAGGCCAGTCTGCTGGACCGGGCCAGACAGCTGGTACGCCACGACACCGCACCGGGGACCGGCGAGTCACCCGCGTCGGTGATGGCATCGGCGTACGCCGCGCTGTACGAGGACGGGGACGTCCGCTCCTCGCAGCGCCAGGTCCTGGCCGCGATCGAGCACATACGCGACGGCGGCGCACGGGAGCCCAGCGAGGACCTCACCCGGCTGATCAACGTCCTGCTGGCCATCAGCCAGTACGCGAGCGACGAGACTTCGTGGCGGCGCACCCATGAGCTCCTCGGCTCCATGGACGGCCTGGTGGCCCCCAACTCCCGCATCTACCAGGACGCCTGGAGCGACGTGGTACGGCGCGGCGCGGGCGTGTACGAGCGGGTGGAACGCGCCTGTGCCGATCTGCGCGGACTCGAACCGTGGGACACCACCCGGCTGTGTGTCGCCGCCTACCACGTGGACGGCCTCGGCCCGTACCGTCCGCACCTCCAGCGCACCGCGCGGCGCGAAACGGAGACCGGGGCCGCGGCTTCGGCCATGACCATGCTCCACCTGGTCATGCTCGACCAGATGTCGGCCGGTGAGTGGGACGCGGCGGAGCGGACCGGCCACCAGGTCCTGGAGCTGACGACGTCGCACGACAACGCGCTCTTCGTCCACCACACCCAGGCGTACATCGGTCTCCTCGCGGCGATGCGCGGCAGGACCGAGCACGCCCGGGAGCTCCAGGCCGCCGTGGACACCTGGGCCCGCCCGCGCGGCGTCGGCTTCCTCACCCAGATCGCCGACGCCATCGGCACCATGGCCGCGCTCACCGACGGCGACTACGAAGCCGCGTACCTCCATGCCATCGGCATCACGCTTCCCGGCACCTTCACACCCTCGTCCCACCAGGCTTCGCGCACGCTTCTCGATCTCGTCGAGGCCGCCCTGCACACCGGCCGCACCGAGCAGGCACGCCGCCACGCCGTCGCCGCGGACGAGGCCGGGCTGCCTGCCGTCTCCCCGCGTCTCGCCCTCATCACGTACGGGGCACTCGCCATGACGGCCACCGACCCCGCCGAGGCCGATGCCCTGTACCAGCGTGCCGAGAGCCACCCCGCAGGTGCGGCGTTCCCCTTCGAACTCGCCCGGATCCGCCTCGCCCACGGCGTCCGGCTGCGGCACGCCCAGGGGCGCAGGGCCGCACGCCCCGCCCTCACCCTCGCCGCCGAGGCCTTCCAGCGGCTCGGCGCCCCGGCCTGGGCCGAGCGGGCCACGTCCGAGCTGCGGGCGGCGGGTGCCGCCACGCCCACCTCCGTAGCGGACCTCGCGACCCTGACGTGGCAGGAACGCAGGATCGCCGACCTCGCCGCGGGAGGCCTGACCAACAAGGAGATCGGCGCACGCATGCACCTGTCGCCGCGCACCGTCAGCTCCCACCTCTACCGGGTCTTCCCCAAGCTCGGCATCACCTCGCGGGCCGCGCTCCGCGACGCGCTGGGAAAGATGCCGGAGGGCCGGGAGGGCTGACCGCGGGTGACGCGCTCAGCTCTCCGGTGGACGGGCGCGCACGCCCCGTTCGGACAGCCAGCGCAGCACGTGGTCGGCGACCAGGCGCCAGCCGCCGTCGATGACGAGCGAGTGGGCCCGGTCCGCGAACTGCTTGAGGTCGGTCACCGCCGTGGTGTCGCCGTACTGCTTGTACACCGCACGGGTGGCTGCGTCCGGGACGAGCCGGTCCTCCTGCCCCGACACCAGCAGCAGCGGGCCGCGCCGTGCGTTGACGACGTCCGCGGCCGCCCGAGGGCTACGGTGCCCTCCCCCGTACCCCAGGTCGCTGAGCAGGCACAGCGGCGCGGGGACCGCATAGCGCTCGTGGAGGAGACGCGCCTCTTCCACCGCGACGGTGTTCGCGACGACTTGATGGAAACGCTCCGGCGACAGGGACACCACCTGTTCGGCGTCTTCAGTCAACTGTCCCACGTGAAAAGGAAGTTCGAGCTGCGGCACATCGTTGACCGGGGAGGGCGCGATGGCCACGGCGGCGCGTCCGATGTCGGCCGCGATGAGGTGCTGGGCGATGAGCCCGCCGACCGAGTGCCCGATGATCACCGGCGCGATGTCGAAGGAGCGGACGATGCCGGCGTAGTGGTCGGTGAGCACGTCCAGACCGATCCCGCGGAGCACTCCAGGCGATCCGCGCAGCTCCCCAGCGGTCTCGGGCGCACCCGGCCAGCCGGGTGCGCAGGCGAGGAACCCCCGGCTCGCGAAGCGTTCCACCCATGGCTCCCAGGACAGCGCGTGCAGCCACGCGCCATGGATGAACACGACGGGAGTACGTTTCACGGCTGGCTCCTCCGAGCATGACGACCATCCGGCACCGGCGCGGCGGTGACTGTTCCAGGATGGTTCAGGAGCCGGTCGTGGACGACAGTCGAATGACTTAATGTTGCCGGCCCGACGCGCTCGGCCCGACGCCGAGCGCGGTACGCACATCGGGCAGAACGCCTCGAAGCAGACGCTTCCCGTGTGCCGGATGTGCGTCACGGCGGGGTGAAGACGACGGTCAACTGACGTATGCGCGCGCTCCCGCGAGGCGCGACAGTGGGTCGAGCCATCCTCCGCCCCAGGGAAGGACCCACGCGTCATGAGCGGCTATCAACCGGCTGCGCGGACCGGCCGGTCGGCACGACCCGCCCGTCCCCGGCTGACCTTGGACATCGAGCGCCTGCTGGACGTCTCCGCCCGCCAGCCGATCAGAGCCGAGTTCGGTTTCGACCCGGACACCCCGTCGGCCGTGTGGGCGGAGTTCGGCATCGCGGGCGGCCCGTGCGTCAGGTGGCGGATCGGGCGGGATCTGCTGCGGCGGGGCCTGTACGAGAGAAGCGGCACGGGCGACGTCCAGGTCTGGCCGTCGCCCGTGGCGAGCCGGGCCACCGCGTGGCTCCAGTTGGCCTCCGACGACATGGCAGCCCTGTTCGAACTGCCGGTACCGCCCCTGGCGGAGTGGCTCGACCACACCTACGCCGCCGTGCCCGCCTCGTGCTCGTAGGTGGTGACCAGCGGCTTCGTCTCGTCGACGACATAGGTGGAGAGCATCATCGTCGTCACCTTGCCGATGTTGCGGGCGTTGTGGATGACACCGTCCGGGATGAGGAAGGGGTCTCCGGTGCGCAGCCGCAGCGGCGGCCGGTCGTCGAACTCCATCAGCACGTCGCCGCGAACGATGTAGCCGACCTCGATACCGGGGTGGCTGTGCCGCCCCGACTCCTTGTGCCGCGGTATCTCCACGAGGGTCTGCACGGCGTCCCACCCCTCGGCGGGCGACGGGGTCTTCTGGAGCAGAGTGCGGGTGACGCCCCCGGTGGGATCGGGGTCCCCGGTACGGGTGGCGGCGCTCCGGGCGGGCGCCGCCGCCGCAGGAGCGGCCGACAGGGTGGCGGCGCTCAGCGCACCGGCCGCGGCCGCGCCGCTCGTACGCAGGAGATGACGTCGGTTGATCATGGGATCTCTCCACTCGTAGAAGAAGGAGGGAAGAAGGCAGGGGGAAGGCCGAAGCCGCGCGGAGGGAGCGGCGACCCTTCACACCTCAAGGCAACCATGTTCCTGAAACACATACAAGGGTGACTGTCACCAATATACGTATGAGCGTGTGTGCCCGAGCGCAGCAGCTCATGGAGGTGTCGCGCGGCCGCAGGTTCACCGAGAACCGATCCAGACAGAGTTACCTGTTGGATCGGTGATTTTCTGTGCCTGCGGGACCGCATGCGAAACGCCCGCTTCCGGCGAGCCGAAGCTCATCGGAAGCGGGCGCACAGGGGGTGCTGGCCGGTTGGCCTGGCCTCAGGAGCGGTAGTCGCGCAGGAAGAGCGAATTGCTCAGGTCGGTACGGGAGGCGTTGACCCCGTTGCCCCCTGTGTAGTTGTTGCTCTCGTTCTCCGCCCAGTCCTGAATGGGGCCCGCGCCCGTCCTCAGGTGCTGGAACGTGCTCGCGTCCCCGCCCGCCGAGCCGAACTGGAACACCTTGGAGCGGTCCGCGTAGGGCCAGTAGGGCTCGTACGGACCGTTCTGGGTCAGCTGCTTGGTCAGCGTGTTGTGGAAGAACACGTTCTGCGGACCGCTGGATCCCGACCAGCCGACGCCCTTGCTGCCCGCGGCCCAGTAGACCGGCCACCAGGTGCCCTTGTCCCCCGCGCCCCCCTCACCGCCGCAGTTGGCCTCGCACTCGCCCGACGAGTGGTTGTAGGGCACGTGAACCGTGTTGTTCTCGAAGAGGTTGCGGCGCTCCCAGCCGCCGTGCAGATTCAGGTCGGAGTCGAAGTCGTTGCCGACGGCGACGTTGCCCGAAGCCGACCACTGGAAGGTGAAGTGCCTCAGGTTGCGGCTGGTGTTGAAGGCGTACAGGGAGTCCCAGACCCGGGATCCCCGCAGATAGCCGTTGCCGCCCTTGCCCTTGTTCCAGGAACCGTCGAAGACGTTCCGCTCCAGCTGGATGTTCCTGGCCACCTCGGTGACGACCGGGTGGGAGCCCACCATGTCGGCCCGGACGCCGCGCACCCAAGAGTCGGACGCCCACTTGAAGACGATGCCGTGCATGGCGTACTCGGGCGCCATGTTTCCGTAGTTGTGCACCGCCTTGGCCGGGTCGAGCTGGTACGTACCGCCCCTGAGCTTGGGCAGGCCGGTCATGTCCTGGGTGAAGGAGAAGTCCTCGAAGCCCACGTCGGTGATCATCTTCAGCGCGGTGACCTTGCTGGCGTAGGGCTTGCCGCCCACCCCCAGCGGCGGGGAGCCGTCGGACGTGGAGTCGACGGGCACGTCGTACTCCAATGGCTTGTCGATGGTGACGGTGTGCTTGCCCGCGTCCACCGCGGTGATGGTGAACACCTGCTGGCGCATGTGCAGGTTCTCCAGCCTGCCGTCGTCCGCCGAGGCGCCCGCGACCTGCTGTTCCTGGTAGAACTTCAGGCTGTTGGCGGCGCCCACCCACAGATCGCCGCCCGGCTTGAAGAGGTCCATCTTCGCCTTGGCGTTCAGCTGGATGGTCCGCTCGCCCTGGCGCGCCGCGTAGTTGGCGTCGGCCGCGGATCCCGCCACGGCGACCCCCGACTCCCAGTGCTGGTTGACCGAACCCTCGAAGAGGTCGCGGCGGTTCTCCGGAATCTTGTCGGGGAAGCCGCAGATCGACTTGTACTTCTCGGCCGCCTCCCTGGTCTGCACCCGGAAGAGCCCGCGCCCCGGCCAGATCCACCCGCCCGTACCGACGTTGTTGCCCGTCGTGAACGCACACTTGTGGGTCATGCCGTTCTGGTTCCAGCGGTCTCCGTTCTCGGTCAGGGCGTCGTAGCGGGTGTTCTCGTCGGGGCGGAAGACGATCCGCGAGCCGTTCGCCGGATCCGACCCCTGTCCCCGGACGAGCAGGTAGGAGGCGTCGACGGAGAGCTGCTTGCTGACGTTGAGCACGCCCTTGGGCAGTTCGATGACCGACAGCCTGCCCGGATTCGCCGACGGAGTGCAGGAGTTTCGGATCCTGTCGATGGCGCCCTGGAGGCCTGCCGTGTCGTCCTGTCCGTCGTCGGCCTTCACCTTGAACTGCTGCTCAAGGGCGGACGGCGTGAGGTGGCAGGCGGGGTCGGGGTTGCGGGAAGCGGCGCCCGGCAGCACCTCACCGGCGCGGTAGCCGACGCGGCTCCAGTCGGGCAGGCCCGCGACGGGATCGCGGCGGTTGCTGCGGCTCAGCGACGTGCTGTTGTCGACCGTCCCGTCGACGTCCCCGGGCCGCGCGGACGGTTTGCCCACGCAGGACGAGAACACCGGGACGTCACTCAGCTGCGCCGCGATCTTCGTCAGACAGGCGGACAGGGCCAGCTGGCCGTAGTGGTTGGGGTGGATCGCCTCCTGCTGGTTGCCCTGGGCCTGCCAGGGCAGGTCCTTGAGCCCCTCGACCACGTACGGCACCCAGCGCACCCACTCGGCGCGCTCGGCCGGCAGCGGGGAGGACAGCTTGTGGCCCGAACCGGCCTGCTGCGTCGTCCTGCTGCACAGCTCGTGCCCGGCGAACGCGTCCTGGAGGTCCAGGAAGGACACCCCGGCCTCGTTCGCCGCGCCGCGCAGCATGGCGCTGATCCGGGGAACCACCGAGCTGTGCGCCCAGTCGCTGTCCGCGTCCAGGAAGGGGCAGCCGCCCTGGAGATAGCGGCTGTAGTTGGCCGGAGGAATCGGGGCGTTCTCCGGGTCGCGGTAGTCACGGCCGAGCGGCAGGGGGTTGGGGTAGGACTGGAGCACGATCTGGTACGAGCCGTCCGGCTGGCCCGCGTCGTGCAGCGTCGTGCGGATCGCCGCGACCGTCTGGACGACCTTGGCCCTGGCCGGGGCCAGCCCGTCGGCGAACTCCTTCTCCTTGGCGCCGCGGCAGCCCTTGTTGAACAGGGACGGGTAGAAGTACGCCTTGACGCAGTCCTGGAGGATGTCGGCGAACTTCAGGTCGTTGCCGCCGACCGACAGCACCACCAGCCGTACGTCGTTGTTCTGCGCGATGTCGCGCAGGTCATCGACCTGGGGCCGCTGCCCCTTGAACCCGGTCGTCGTGACGTTGTCCGTCGTCGCGCCGGAACAGGCGATGTTGAACCGCCTCTCCCCCGGCACGTCCTGGTAGGCCAGTCCCCTGATCTCGGCGGAGTCCGAGCGGTCGCACGCGCTGCCGCCCTTGTCGTACGAGGTGTCGCCGTAGACCTTGGACGTGTCGTGGTCGCAGACGCTCTCCTCGCCGTTGCAGTTCACCGCGGCACGGTCGGTGCCCCACGCGGAACCGTTCGCCGAGGCCGCGGCGTTGCCCGCCCAGCGCCCTCCCTCACCGGAGATGTAGCTGTCCCCCATGGAGACCACCGCGGTCGGCAGACCGCAGGCGTCCCCCGCGGCACGCGCGACGCGGGACGCGTCCGTGGGGTTGTAGATGGTCGGATTCGCGAACTTCCACGCGGTCCTGCAGTCCGCGCCGCCGTTCGTGGCGAACCTCACCGGCCAGTGGTCGGAATGGCCACGCTGGTCGCTCCGCGCCACGTGGAGGTCCTGGAGCTGGTCGCTGGAGATCATGTAGTCGAGCGCGTACTCGGACTTCTGCGTGTAGATCGGCGGGCCGTCCGGCTTGCTGTTCGTCGTCGCGTAGAACGTGTTCGGGAACGTGGCGCGGGTGACGTCCGCGAGGCTGTTGAAGTCGCCCATGGCACGCCACGACTTGCCGGCCATCTGTCGGCTGATCGTGTTGACCAGGGCGACGGCGTGCGGGTTGGGCTTCTCGCCGGACCGGATCGACGCGGCGTGGATGTTGAAGTACCAGGTGCCGCCGACCTCGACGCCGAACGCGGGGCGGGTCCTGATCCACTTGTTGTTCGGGGACTCGGCGGGGAAGATCTTCACGCGGGCCTTGAGGTCCCCGATGTCCTTGGGCACGTCGCGCAGGTAGATCGCCATGGACTTCTGGGTGTTGCGGTCCTTGACCGGCGTCCCCGGCGTCCCCTCCTCCTGCTCCTCCTCATCGTCCGGGTCGGTGCCCGGAGTGCCACCGGGAGCGGGCTTGGTGGGGTCCGGCCCCCAGGCGTTCTGGTCGAGGATCTTCAGATAGAGCAGGACGCCGTCCGGCTGCCGTGACCCCTGGCCGCCCCACTTCTTCGCGTAGAGACGGTACTTGAGGCTGGGATAGCCCTTCACCGTCTTCGCGGTGTCGTCGAGGTTGTCGCCGATCTCCTCGGCCTCGGCCGTGAACTTCTCGTACGGAGCCGTCGTGGCCTCCTGCAGCGCCACCACGTCGGAGTTGGCGAGCAGATTCGCCCTGACGTCGTACCAGGACGTGCCGCCCTGCATGTTGAACGTGATGGCCGTCTTGGCCAGCCGCTCGATCGCCTGCGCGGGAGCGGCGGGCGCGACCAGCGCTACGAGCGAGGCGAGCAGCGCCAGGCACAGGCCCAGCGCCACGGTACCCACCCGCCGGGCAGTCGGTCTGTGCCGGGATCCGCGCCCCGGCGTACGTATGGACAAGGCTCTGTCTCTCTTTCCTTGGGTGGACGGGGGAGGGAGGAAGAGGCGAACCTCTTCAACAGGTGACGATGCTGGCATGTGTCTCTCCGGACCGTCAACGCACCCATGACACACATACAGGGTTTCGGTCATCGCTCGACACATGTCGATGTTCACACACACATGAAGATGCTCGACACCTGCTACTCTGCGGACGTCCCAGAGCTCCTTGGGGACCGGCCCAATGGGATCGAGGAGCAGCGGAGGTCGCCTCCGTATTCCGCGACCTGTCCTTCACCGTGCCCACCAGCCGTACCGGTCCGGTCGCCCCAACCGCGGGGCCCGGTGCGAGATGTCCGTGACACCGGAGCGGCTCAACGCCTGGTTCCTGGAGTCCGGGCCCGTGGAGACGATCACACCGGGTGACGAGAAGTGCGACGACAGGATCGGGGCCGCGGCCTACCGCGCGCGGAAGAAGACCGCGCCCGTGACACACCCCGTAGCGTAGGCACGACGCCTACGGCGAACGATGTCGTTGCCGCTCACATGTATCAACACCCGTCTGCACAACACCCTCGGTGTGTGTACCATGCGCAGCACCATCCATATCGAGGGAGTGACCGGTTGTGAGCAGCCATTCAGCCGCCGAACTCCGATCGCGGTACGTCGAGCAGGTCGCGTCGGAACTGGAGGAGAACCGCAGGCTTCAGGCGGAGCTGACGAAGAAGGTCGAGGTGTTGCGGCAGGAAGAGGCACTGCTGACGGACATACTCGTCCTCGCCGAGCGGTACGAAGGCTTCGCGGACCCATCGCGTCTGCCGGTGCAGACGCAGGATGACCCCGCCGTCACACCTGCGAACCGCGACGGCACCATCGCGGCGGCCGAGCGGCCCGCGACGCCGAGCGGCACGTCCACCCCTGCGACCGGAGCGAAGAGCCGCACGCGGAGGACCGCGCGCGGCACATCGGGAGAGCCGCTGCTCGGGGACCTGCTGATGAATCTGCTCGGCGAGCATGACGAGCCCCGCGCGGCGAAGGAACTGCGGGATGAACTCCTGGAGAAGCACCCGAGCCGCAATCCGACCCCGCAAGTGGTCCGCAACGCCCTGGAGTTCCTGGTGTCCAAGGGCCGCATCCAGCGCCACAAGCAGCAGCGGTCCGTGCTGTACACCTTGGTGACGTCGCCCGACACCACCTGAGATCGCACCTGCGAACGGTCTCCCCCGTTCCTCTCGCCCACCTCCCGGGGCAACGCGCGCAGGGACGGACCTGCCTGCGATGATGACGGCGTGCCAGCGCCAGGGACCACCGCCGTCGTCATCGTCCTGCCCGAGGCCGGACCGCTCCTCGACGCGGCGTGGCGCATCGACCCGGCTCTGGTGCGCCGTGGAGTGCCCGCGCATGTTTCGCTCCTCTACCCGTTCGTGCCGGAATCGGCGCTGACGGATCAGGACGAGAAGGACGTACGTTCCCTGGCTGCGCGTTTCCCAGCAGCTGAGCTGCTCTTGGAGGAGATCGTGACGGAGTCCGGATTCGTCGCCGTCACCGTTCCGGAGCTCCAGCCGATCGTCGACGCGTTCCGCGCCCAGTGGCCCGGGGTGCGCCCGTACGGCGGCCGCTTCGGGGCTCGGTCCACCGCTCACGTCACTGTCTCCATGGGGGCGGACAACCCGACAACAGCCGCCCACGTCCGCACAGCGATCGGCCGTTTGCTGCCGCTGCGCACCCGTGCGACGGCGATCCTGTTGGCGGTACTGACGGAGGAAGGCTGGCGGCCGCGGTTCACCGTGCCGCTCGGCGTCCCAGACCAGCCGTAGCCACCAGCCTTCACCCCGGCCGCGACCACAGCCGGAGACCGCAGCTCCCCGTCCTCGGTACAGCGTCGGCCACCTCGGGCCGGGAGCGATCCGGATCGGCGACGGCCAGTGGACCGGATGCCGAGAAGGAGTCCCCGTTCCTGAACGGCACCTGTCCACCGCTGGTCGTGGAGGTCGCCCGAAACTCGCGTGTGGCTGCTGACACAGTCCCCAAGTGGCGGCGCCGATTCCTGGTGGACCCTCTTCCCTCCCGGTGCGCTGTCCGACGGCTGCCCCTCCCCGCTACAGGGTGCCGCTCTCCAACCGGACCTGCACCTCGATCTCCTGGTCCCCTGCCACCTGCCCGACCGCACGAACGCCGAAGGCACCGCGCAACTCGGTGAGGACGCGCCGCACAGCCACCGGCGGGCCTTGCAGAGCCGCGTCGACGGTGCCGTGCAAGTGCGTCATGTGCGCCGTGCCGCCGCTCCCGTTCCGGCCTGTGGCCGACTCCTCGCGTTCTTCCCTGTGCCCCACGACCTGTTCCTCGGCGACGAGGACCACCGTCCATACCTGCGACCGGCTCCGCGGCACACCGGGATCGCCGCCGATCGCGCGATCGCCACCGAAGCGGTCGCGCAGCACCGCCATCACCGTGTACGCGTCCTGCGGCGTGCACCGGTCAAGCAAAGCCTGCACCTGTGGTCGGCTGGTCTTCTCCGTCTGGCTCATGCGTCACGCCTCCTCGCCGGGGTTCTCGCACCAACGCGCGGCGCCGGCGCCGTGTGCACCGGACGAACCGTGCAGGGCACCCCGGGTGCCCCAGGCCGTGACGGCTCAAACGCGCGACCGGTCCGTGCCGCCGTCCCGTCGTTCCCGAACTGGCGGCCGGGTCTGTGGCCGGACCCGCGCGATCAGCTCTCCGTGTCGGATGCCGGGCTCCCCGGTACACGGGCCTGTTCGGGCGCGGAGCTGTCGATGGGCACCGACCAGGAGCGTACGAGTCCGAGCTGGACACCCTGGCGGGGCAGTACCGCGTCCAGGAGCCAGTCGGCTCCGACCCGCACGCGGTTGCCGGGCATCGCGGCGAGGTGGTAACCGCGGGTCACAGCCCCGGCGGTCGCCCCGGAGAGCGGGACACCGACCGGATTCGCGGCCGCCTGCACTCCGCCGAGGTCGACGGCGAACCCGAGGTCGTGGTGCTTGTACGGACGTGCGGTTCCGTATCCGAGTGACGCCGCGAGATTGCGGCCCGCCAGCTTGCCCTGCCGTGCCGCGTGCTGCGCGGTCATGGGGGTCAGTGCACCGGGCCGGGTGAGGTCGGGCACGGCCTCGGCGTCACCACAGGCGTACACCTCAGGATGCCCCGGCACCCTCAGGTCGGGCCCGACCAGCAGCCGCCCCCGCTCCACCGCGAGGCCCAGCTCGGAGACGAGCGGGTCGGGGCGCACTCCCACGCACCAGATCAACGTGCGGGTCGGGACGGACTCGCCGTCGTCGAGAAGGACTCCGTCTCCGGTCGCCTCCTTCACCGAAGTGCCGGTACGGATGTCGACACCGCGCCTGCGCAGAACCCGGTCAGCGGTGACCGACAGCCTGCGATCCAGCTCGGGCAGCACCCGGTCAGCGATGTCGAGGAGGATCCAGCGGGCGGGAACGCGCCGGTCGAGGGCTCCGGTGAGCATGACGCCGTGGGCGGCGACCTCGGTGCCCGTGTAGCCCGCGCCGACGACCACGAAGGTGCGCCGCGCGGCCCGCAGCGCGGGGTCGTCCGTCCCCTGGGCGGCCAGTTCCATCTGCCGGATGACGTGATCGCGGAAGTAGAGCGCCTCGGGCATGCCCCGGAAGCCGTGCGCGTGCTCGGTCACTCCCGGCACCGGGAGCAGCTTGTTGACGCTGCCGACGGCCAGGACGAGCCGGTCGTAGGGAAGTTCCCCGCCGAGTCCCTCCGGGCCCGTGTAGTGCACGGTCCTGGATTCCAGGTCGATGCGACCCGCTTCTCCGAGGACGAACCGCACCCCTGGGAGGGTTCCTGTCAGCGAGACGGTGACCCTGCGGGGTTCCAGGAGTCCGGCGGCGACCTGGGGCAGCAGGGGCAGATAGAGGAAGTAGTCGGTGGGATTGAGCAAGGTGATGCGTGCCCGGCCGCGCAGTCTCCGCCGTAGGACACGGGTGGCCTGGTATCCGGCGAATCCTGCACCGACGACCACGATGCGGGGGCGGTGAGGAGTGTGGACGGTCACTGCTGCCTCCCTGGGGCTGCTGTGTCCGGGCCCCTCCGGTGCCCGCTGGGCCCGGACGGCGCCGTGGACCGGCGGGCACGTCGCCGCGGCCCCGGGCTGCCGTGAGGGCGAACAGGGGTACGGCATACGGAGAGTGGTGGCAGGGCGACGGCGGCCGTGTTGGACACGGCGTGGACCAATCCGGCCCGCCGCTGCGAACGGCGCGGCTCCGCCGAGTCGACGCCGCCCGCCGTCGGCTCGGGAACGACTGCGGTGATGCCGACGCCGACCAGCAGGTCCGCCTCGCGGCAGCGGCCGGGGCGCGGGCCCAGGATGGCTGCGGCCAACCACCTGCCGTGGAACAGACGACGACCGCGCCCCAGCGGCAAGGAGCGCACTCCCGCCCGGAGCGCGTCGATCGCCCCGTCCGCGCGCGACTCCCGTTCCAGTCGTTCCAACAACGGCAGGACCCGGTTCTGCCGCGCACTGCGACGTACAGACATTCTCATGGGCTCCGGGTCCCCTCGGAGGGGCGGACCAAACGAGGCCGCGCCGTTGGCGCGGCGCCGTCCGGGCATGGGGTCCGGCCGCGGCGGTGATGCACGGGGCTTCGGCCACCTCGAACTGCGACTGTTCCAACGGGAGGGGCACCACCTGCGTCAGTGCGCCGATCACCGGCCAGACGCAGGACCCCGGCCCTTGTCTGGAGAAATCCGGGGCGAGGCTAGGGGGCGGGAGCACGGGCCCGCCGGGTCCTGGCTGAGTGCCGGGACCGGTGTGAGGGGCTTGAGGAGGGGTACTCGCGGCACCGCACGGGGTTGGCCGGCCCCACGTGCGACGTGTCGACGAGAAAGGCGGACGAGGGCATGGCCGGTAATGCTGCCCGTCACTCCTCTACCACCTCCCTGGACACGGCTCGTCCGGAGTCGGCCCTGCGCGACGAGGCCGAGGGTGAGGTGCGGTTCGACGCGGGGAGCCAGGGCCCGCTCCACGGAGGGGTGCGACCACCGGCAGACACCCGTCGGGCTGGTCGTGCCCCGCTCGGGTGAGGGGGGCGCCCTGAGCGCCGCGGGCCTGCTCGCTGCCCGACGAGCAGCGGGAGAACCGCGGGCACAGCGATCCATCGCCCCACCTGCCCACAGCACACACACAGAGAGGTCACTCCCGTGTCGATGAAGGTCTCCGACTACGTTCTGCACCGGCTGCGCGAGTGGCAGGTCGAGCACGTCTTCGCCTACCCGGGAGACGGGATCAACGGGCTCCTCGCCGCCTGGGGACGGGCCGACAACAAGCCGGAGTTCGTCCAGGCACGGCACGAGGAGATGTCCGCCTTCGAGGCGGTCGGCTACGCAAAGTTCTCGGGCCGGATCGGAGTGTGCGCGGCGACATCCGGGCCGGGCGCCATCCACCTGCTCAACGGCCTGTACGACGCGAAGCTCGACCACGTACCCGTCGTCGCGATCGTCGGGCAGACCAACCGCAGTGCTATGGGTGGTTCCTACCAGCAGGAAGTCGACCTCGCCAGCCTGTACAAGGACGTCGCCTCGGACTTCTGCGAAACCGTGACCGTACCCGAACAGTTGCCCAACGTCATCGACCGCGCGATGCGCACCGCCCACGCGCGGCGCTCGGTCACCGCGGTCATAATCCCGGCAGACGTTCAGGAGCTGGACCACACGCCGCCGACGCACGCGTTCAAGATGGTGCCGTCCAGCCTGGGCATGCCCGCTTACACAGCCGTGCCTGAGGCCGACGAGGTCACCCGGGCCGCCGAGCTGCTCAACGCCGGGCAGAAGGTCGCCGTGCTCATCGGCCAGGGCGCCCGGGGAGCCCGCACCGAGGTCGAGGCACTCGCCGATCTCCTGGGGGCCGGAGTGGCGAAGGCGCTCCTGGGCAAGGACGCGCTGCCCGACGACCTGCCGTACGTCACCGGAGCGATCGGGCTGCTCGGGACTCGGCCCAGCTACGAATTGATGCGGGAGTGCGACACACTGCTCGTGATCGGCTCCAACTTCCCGTACACCCAGTTCATGCCCAGCCTCGACCAGGCCCGCGCAGTACAGATCGACATCGATCCCCACATGGTGGGCCTGCGCTACCCCTTCGAGGTCAATCTCGTCGGCGATGCCCGCGAGACCCTGCGCCGCCTGTTGCCGCAGCTGGAGCGCAAACAGCACGGCAAGTGGCGCAAGAAGATCGAGAAGGACACGGCCCGCTGGTGGGAGGTCATGCAGCGCCGGGCCGCCGTCGACGCCGACCCGGTCAACCCCGAGTACGTCGTCCACACCCTCGACGCGCTCCTGCCCGACGACTCGCTCATCGCGGCCGACTCCGGCTCGGCCGCCAACTGGTACGCCCGCCACCTCCGGATGCGCGGAACGATGCGCGGCACGCTCTCCGGCACCCTGGCAACGATGGGGCCCGGAGTGCCCTACGTCATCGGGGCGAAGTTCGCGCACCCGGACCGGCCCGCCATCGCCCTGGTCGGGGACGGGGCCATGCAGATGAACGGCATGGCCGAGCTGATCACCGTCGCGAAATACTGGTACGAGTGGTCCGACCCGCGGCTGGTCGTCGCCGTCCTCAACAACCAGGACCTCAACCAGGTCACCTGGGAGATGCGTGCCATGTCCGGCGCGCCCCAGTTCCTGCCCTCGCAGTCCATCCCCGACGTCGCGTACGCGGACTTCGCCCGTTCCCTCGGGCTCGGCGGCGTACGCGTCGAGAAGCCCGGCGACGTCGACGGTGCGTGGCGCCGGGCGCTGGCCGCCGACCGGCCCTTCGTCATCGACTTCCGCACCGACCCCGCCGTCCCCCCGATCCCGCCCCACGCCACGCTCGACCAGATCGAGGCGGCCGCCGCCTCGATCCTCAAGGGCGACAGCGACCGCACCGGCATGATCCGACAGGGCATCAAGGCGAAGGTGCAGGAAATGCTGCCCGGGAACCGGCACCGCGACGACCGGCCCGGCGCCGGGGGAAAACGGTGACGGCCGGCCCCTTGAGAGCCACGCGTTAGGGCCGAGGATCACGGGGAACCCGGGCGTCGGCCGACGGTCGGATCGACCGGTCGGCCAGGAGGCACGTAGCCAGGAAACGAGTGGTGAAGAGAGCGAGGTGTGCCATGGGGCACGGTGGAGATGTGATCGCCGAGCTTACGGCCGATCACCGTGAGGTCGAGGATCTGTTCGCGGAGATCGAGAAGGCCCCGCCGGGCAGCGGCGAACGCAAGCGGCTGACCGACCGGTTGACGATCGAGTTGGTAAGGCACTCCGTGGCCGAGGAAGAGTATCTCTATCCCGCCGTACGCGAGCACCTGCCCGGAGGTGGTCCACTCGCGGACCGGGAGCTCGCCGACCACTCACGTGTGGAGAAGCTCCTGAAGCAGTTGGAGCAACGTGCTGCCGACGCCGAGGATTTCGACCAGCTCGTGGCCCGGCTCAAAACGGAGGTCACCGCACACGTCCGGGACGAAGAGGAGAACCTCTTCGTCAAACTGCGGCAGGATTGGTCCGACGACCGGCTCATGGAACTGGGCGACAAGATCCGCTCGGCGAAGAAGACCGCCCCGACCCATCCGCATCCCAGCGCTCCGCGCACCCCACCGCTCAACAAGCTCCTGGCGCCCGGCACCGGTCTGGTCGACCGCGTACGCGACTACGTCACCGGTCGGGGCAAGTGACCACGTACGCCGACAACTAGCCCGCGACGGACGGCGGCAGTCCCGGGGGTTTACGGAATTCGGGTCGGGCACTCGTTCCGTCACGCCCGCCGATGTCCGGACGCCCGTGTCGGCGGTCGCGGCATTCCGATGGACCAGGACTCGACCGAGGAAGGGGGACCCGTGAGCGGCCAGCGCCCGGAGGGCCCCGGAAGCAACGGAGCACCCGCACCGCAACCCGTACCGAGGGACCTGCCTGACCAGCAGGCGCAGACCACCGGCACTCCGTGGGAATCCAACACGAACGTCCCTCGGCACGCACGGGACGAATGCCCGGATCCCGACGTCCCCGACACCGACGAGGCGGGCACCGGCCGGAACACGCCGTCCTCGGACAACGAGCACCCCGAGCGTCCGGCGCCAGACGAATCCCCGGCCTGACGCTCCCCGCCCCCCCACACAGGACACCTGGAAGGAAGCGTCCTGCCCGGTGGGGCAGGAGCACGGTGGTGGTGAGGTCGACCGCCTCTTCCCGGCTTGCGGCAAGATACCCGTGGTCTGTTGGAGAGCCCTCGGCAGCGGCCCGGCCGACGAAACTGCGCTCAACCAGCCAACGGCGCGGGACCACCGCGCAGCACGGCACTTCAGACGGTGGCGCGTCGGATCTGGCCCAGGTACCGCGGAAACCTGCGTCCTTCCGCCGCACGACCCCGAGGGCGGAATGACCAGCCTCGTCGCCCTCACTTCTCGCCACCCGGCTATTGATGGCGTGATCACAGGACTCGCGGTTACTCGCCCCGTATGGCGAAGCCGATGAAACCCCGGCGGCAGCACGGCCGGAGCCGCTCGCACGAGCAGAGGGCCGAGACGCCGAACCACCGGGACGGGCCGGAGGATTTCGGTCCGGGCCCGGAAGTGGAGCGCAAGGCACCCGACTCCCCCACCCAGTTACCGAAGGGGGCCTGGTGGGCGGTACTGCGAGGGACTTTCAAGGAGTTCCAGGACGACGAACTCACCGACCGGGCGGCGGCACTGACCTACTACGGCGTCCTCTCGCTCTTCCCCGCGCTGCTCGTACTGGTCTCGCTGCTGGGCGTGGCCGGGCGGTCGGCCACCGAGAAGATACTGGACAACGTCGAGCAGTTGACTCCCGGGGCCGTCCGCGATGTCGTCGGCGACGCGGTGCGACAGTTGCAGGGAAATACCGGGATCGGGTCGGTCATGGCCGTCGCGGGCATGATCCTGGCTGTCTGGTCCGCCTCCGGCTACGTCGCGGCGTTCATCCGATCCTCCAACGCCGTGTACGACGTGCCCGAGGGCCGACCCGTATGGAAGGTCATGCCCTTGCGCCTGGCCCTGACGATCGTCCTGATGGTACTGGCGGTGATCAGCGCACTGATCGTGGTCTTCACCGGGGGCCTGGCCCGCCGAGGCGGGGAACTGCTGGGCATCGACGACACGGCCCTGACGGTGTGGGAAATCACCAAATGGCCCGTCCTGGTCGTCCTGGTCACCCTCATGATCGCGATCCTGTACTGGGCCGGCCCCAACGCAAAGATCCGCGGCTTTCGATGGATCACTCCAGGCAGCGCCCTCGCCCTCGTGATCTGGATGATCGCCTCCGCCGGGTTCGCGTTCTACGTGGCCAACTTCGCCTCGTACAACAAGACCTACGGCACCTTCGCCGGTGTGATCGTCTTCCTGGTCTGGCTGTGGATCTCCAACATCGCCATCCTGCTCGGCCTGGAGTTCGACGCGGAGACAGCCCGCCAGCGGGCCGCGGCAGGGGGACATCCGCCGGAGCAAGAACCGTACGTCGAGCCGCGCGACACGCGCGCGTGGAACGATGAAGACCGTCGCCGCCTCGAATGAGCCGCTCGCCCCACCACGACCCGTAGCCGAAAACGAGGTGACCGTCCATGACCACCACCGATCCCCACAGCCACCGTGAGGAGGCCGAAGCCCCGACGAGCGAGTTGGTGCAGCGCGCCACACGGCAACTCTCCGACCTGGTGCGCCAGGAGATGCGTCTGGCGCAGGCCGAGATGGCTCAAAAGGGCAAACGCTTCGGCAGGGGAAGCGGTCTGTTCGGCGGCGCCGCCCTGCTCGGCGCACTGACCTCGCAGGCCCTGGTGGCCACCGCGATCGCCGCGATCGCCGAAGGGCTGCCGGTGTGGATGTCGGCGCTGATCGTCGCCGGTGCCCTCGCGGTGGCCGCCGGGGTGCTGGCAGCTGCGGGGAGGAGCCACATCAGAAGGGCGGGGCCGTCAGTGACCCAGCAGACCGTCGACAACGTCAAGGCCGATATCGCGGAAATCAAGAAGAAGGCGAACCCATGACTCACTCCCCTGCCGACCGGGCTGCCGTCACACCTGACGACCTGCGCGGACAAGTCGAGCAGACCCGCCGAGAACTGGGCCGGACCGTCGCGGCCCTGGCCGCCAAGGCCGATGTCAAGGCCCGCACCCGGAAGAAGGCCGTCGCTGTGAAGGATCAGGCCGGGGCCAAGGCCGTCCAGCTCGCCTCCCGCGTCGGCGAGGAGTCCGCGCGGCTCGGCCGACTGACCCACGACAAGGCGTCAGGGCCGGTGCACCAGGTGCGCGTGCGAACGGAGCACGCCCGGCGATTCTTCACCGGGGAATCCATGGCCACGGTCCGCGGTCAGACCGGACAAGCCATCCGCACCGTTCGATCCCACCGCGCCGTGCTGCTGTGCTCCACCACCGTGCTGGGCGCTCTCTTCCTGGTCCGCCGTTCCCGCAGGAGGCCACGGTGAACGCGGTGAAGATCGCCTACAAACCGGTCGGGATGGCGCTGGGAATCGCCTCCGGCGCACTGGCCGGCCTCGCCTTCAAGCAGGTGTGGAAGACACTCGGGCACGACGATGAGGCGCCTCACGCCACCGATGAGGAGCGCGGCTGGCATGAGATCCTCCTCGCCGCTGCCCTACAAGGAGCGGTCTTCGCCGTGGTCAAGGCCGTCGTGGACCGGGCCGGCGCCGACGCCACCCGGCGCCTCACCGGCACCTGGCCCGGCTGACCCCGCCGTGCGGGGAGCGGCCCGCGCGGACGCGGTTCCACCATCGGCGCATCGCGGCGCACCGAGGAATTGCCGATCGCCGCGCTTGACGCTGCGCCACCGCGTGCCCCGCTTCCCGCTGTCGCCGGTCGAATCCACCCCCTGCGCACAGCGGCGCCCTCACGACTCCCGTCTGTGGGCAGAGCGCACCCCGATGGCTTCCCCTTCGCCCCGACCGGCCCCCGTGCCGCCTGCTACGGGCCGGTGAGCTCACACGGAGCGCCGGACGTACGCACAGATCGCGCGCGGCGTATCCCCACCCGGCCGCGCAGCGGCTTCGTCCCAAAAGCGAACGGTTTCCACACGCCTCGACTGTCCGCGGGGACCGAGCGGGGAAATGCCGCCGTCCGGTGATCCGAACCGGCCAGGGGAACCCACCGGGCGCCGGTGACTCGTCCCGCCGGTACGTGACCCTTGGGTACGGGCGCCCGGGGCGGCATGAGAACCGGTGTCCTGGACGCGGGTTCAAACACGGTGCCGCCGATGATCGCGGACACGCGAAGCGGCGCCCCGCGCCCGGTGCGCACCGCCAAGAACCGACTGCGTCCGGCCGAGCCGTTCGCCTTCGCCGCCGCCTTGGCGCGAGACGCCCCCAACCGCACGGAAGTCCTGCACGAAGTACACCGGCAGGCCGGGGTACGGCCGCACGCCGCCCGGTGAGGTCGAGGCGGAGCTGTCGTTCCTCGCGGCCCGGCGCTCGCTGGGACGGCGGGCCGGTCCGCTGGGCCTGTTCGACATCGACGGCGGCCCCCTGGAGATCGCCGTCGGCCGGGGCAGGCTGTCGGACTCCGCGGCCTCGTTGCCGCTGGGAGCGAGCGGGCTGACCCGCGAGTACCTGGACGACCTGGCCCCGCCCACAGCCGAGGCGGTGCACGTCGCCCGCCGCGCGGTACGCCACCAGCCGCGCGACGTCGCGGCCCGGTGCAGGTGGGAGTCGGTCGCCGCACACCATCGCCGCGACGTCACGGACGTTCCAGCAGCTTGCCCGGCTTCACGGGCCCGAGGAAGGACGTTGACGATCTGCCGTTGGGCCGTCCGCGAGGGCATCCTGCTCCAGCGGATCGAGGGCGGTGCGCCGTGGTGCCCCCACAGCGAACCCGGTGCGGAGCCTGCGGCGGCACGCCCACCGCTCCGCTCAGGTCGGCGCGTGCGCCGGTTTGCCGTCGGTGCACCGGGTACTCGCCCGGCGTCCAACGACGGACAAGGACCTCCAGACAGGAGCAGACCATGGCCACCGCGCGAGAGATCATGACGCCCGGCGCCGAGTGCATCGGCGAACGGGAGAGCGTGCTGCAGGCAGCCAGGAAAATGACCGAGCTGGGCGTCGGGGCGCTGCCGATCTGCGGGAAGGACGACCGGCTCAAGGGCATGGTCACCGACCGCGACATCGTCATCAAGGTCCTCGGCGCGGACCAGGACCCGGGAGAGGTCACCGCGGGCGACCTCGCCCAGCACCAAGTGGTCACCATCGATGCGGACGACAGTGCCGAAGAGATCCTGCGCACCATGACCGCGCACCAGGTTCGACGCCTCCCGGTCATCGAAAAGCACCGCCTGGTCGGCATCGTCGCGCTGGCCGACGTCGCCCGTACGCTGCCCGACCCCCAGGTCGGCGACCTGGTGAAGGCCCTCTCGAACGAGTAGCAGCGTCCGACTGCGTGACTGCGGTGGGCGAGAGACTTCCAGCGCTTGAAGTTCGTGCCGCCGCCGATCTGACGGACCCATTCGTCCAGGAGCAGACCACGACCTGTGCGGAACTCCTCCTCGCCATGGCCTCGACGGCAATGAGGTACCACTGACCGGGCACGGTACGCGTTGATCAGCGTAGGCAGCTCTGGGCACAGCGCCGGTTCCGGGAACGGTGGGGAGGACGTCGTGAAGGTGGAGCCGGGGCGTTCGTCGACCACGCCCGGCACTGTGCCGACCCGTTCACGCACACACTGCGTGCGGAGTTGGCGGCGCTGGGACGCGCTGGCCAACGAGCCCCCCCTCTCCATCCGGGTCACCAAGCACGCGAAAGCGGAGCTTGCGGCGCTGGCCGCCTGACCTCCGGACAGGTCCTGCAACCGGCCGTGATCACAGGGCGGTTGGAGCGAGATCGTTGATCCGCCGGTGGCGTGGAGATACGGGCCGGCAAGACACCTTCAGGCTGTTCCTGCCAGGGGATTCAGCGGCAGGGCCAGGCCGCGGCGGCGGACGCGCGTGCGGCGGCGGGCAGCGCGGAGAGTTCGCGGGCGGTGAGGGGTTGGGGGGACGTCTCGCAGGCCCGGGAGACGAGCGTGTCGCCCTTGGGCAGCGTGGCCCTGTCCGGGTCGTTGACACGGGAGCCGTCCACGACGGAGAGGGCACCGTCGGTGAGGACGAGCATCCGGAGAGTCTTCCCGTCCTCGCGGACGGGCACCACCATGGTCTGCTTTCCCCCGGAGATCGCCGCCGCACGGGCTCCCGCGGGCAGGACGGCCTGGTACGTGCGGTTGAGCAGCGGCAGGTGCACACGTACGGCGTAGACGTCCTGGGCACTGCCGTGGCGTTCCACGATGTACCGGTGCGAGGCGTCGGTGAGGATTCCGTTCGCCGAGCCGGCGGAGACGCGCTCGCCGTAGCGGGACAGGAACGTACCGTCGGAGCCCGCGGGCACAGTGACCGCCGTCGCCTTCACACCGTTGAGTCGGACCTCGCCCGACTGGCGGCCACGGGGGAACGTGACGCCCGTCTCGACGAACGGCACGGCCTCGTGCACGGCGATCACCTCACCGCGCAGCGCATCGGGCGGACCGTACGCGTACAGCAGGCGGTGGGTGTCGTTGTTGAAGTCGAGGAACTGGCGTTCGCCCGCCGAGCGGTCCACGCCGTTGCCGTTCGACTCGAACACCTTCTCCGGTTCGGCGCCCATCATGTTCCACACCTCGCGGTGGCCGTCGGGCTCGGCGAAGGCGAGCATGCCACCGCAGTCGCTGATGGCGAAGGCCGAGGCCGGGTCCACGGCGGGTCCCACCGTCGACCACTTCGGGGCGGCGGCGTCCTTGCCGAAGGCCAGCACCCGCATCCTGGCTCCGCCCTCTTCTCTCCGCCTCGTGAGAACCGCCAGCTTGTGCCCTTCGGGCGCGACGTCGGCGGCGAGCACCTCGCCGCGCGGGGCGAGGCCGACGTGTGTCGTCACCACGCCGTCAGACGTGCCGCTGGAGCGCAGCAGCGTCCCGTACAGGCCGTCGTCCCGGGCTGGGGAACCGCCTGCGGCCCAAGCGGCGAGGGCGAACCGAAGGCTGTCCTGACGAGCCTTGGCAAGCGTGCCGCGTCCGGGGGAACCGCTGTCGGTGATGCCGGGCGCGTAGCCGATGGCGGCCGTCGTCAGGGCCATGGCACGGAGCACGGAAGCGGCCTCGCTCCGGGTGGAGTCCGAAGGAGGCCCGGGTGCGGGTGCGGGCGAGTCGTCGGCCCCTGACGTGTCGGCGCCATTCACAGCGCTGAGCAGGAGAGGGGTGGCGACGGCGGCGAGCGCAAGGCCGCAGCCGCCGACGAGCACCGCCTTGGCCCGTCGCGACCAGCGCTTTCCGGAACCGGGCGACGGGACATCGCCATCAGACGGGACGTCGCCTTCAGAGGATCCGGTGGCGGTATCGGGAGCGGGGGCCGCCGAGGTGGGGCGGTCCGACGGGGAAGGGACAAGCCCGGCGCCGGTCCGCGAGCGGGCGATCACCCGCCCGTTGCGGCCGACGGCCGGGGTGCGTCCTGCGTGGTCGCCGACGGCCGGGGTGCGTCCTGCGTGGTCGCCGACGGCCGGGGTACGACCTGCGTGGTCGTCGACGGCCGGGGCGGGTACGGCGGAGGCCGGAGGGCCGTCAGGAGTTCCGTCCGCACCGGCGGAGGAAGCACAGACGGCGCCCGGGGAGGCCGCACTGGAAGGGGCGGGGTCCGAAGCGGCGGGGCCGGGTCGGGGCCCGACCCCGTTCGCCTCCTCCGGGGCTCCGGTGTCGCGCCGCTGCTGCGTGGGGACGACGGGCTGCGGCTCGCTCCCGGACGCGGCGGTCGCGGTCCCGTCCGCGTGGGTTCCGGCCGGACCCGCGGCCGCCTCGGGCTGGTTCTTCTCGGTCACGTGAGGGGCTCCTCGTGAGATGACGGGCAGGCAGCCCGGCCTCTGGCGTCCATGGGCAGCCGGGCATGGACGGATGTCTTCGGGAACCGGATGCCCGACTCCGCGCATGGGGACGGATATCGGCGATCCATTGGACGGATCCCGGCACCCGAGGGGCAACTCGCTGCCCCTTTCGAGTGAGTGCTCCGCCCAGGTCGGCCTTCGCGCCGTGTCACGGGGGCGCAGCAGGTCGCGCGCCCTGCAGCAACGTTCCTCTGCCCCGTTCTTCGCCGTGAGGACAATGCCTCGGCGCACCCGGTCAAGGGTCCGTCCCGGAAAACGGG
This sequence comes from Streptomyces sp. NPDC050504, assembly GCF_044458065.1. NCBI lineage: Bacteria > Bacillati > Actinomycetota > Actinomycetes > Kitasatosporales > Streptomycetaceae > Streptomyces > Streptomyces sp. NPDC050504. The sequence continues at coordinate 126,336 of NZ_JBITHO010000014.1, forward strand.
CTGGTCCGTGGCGCAAACGCACAACGGCGTACGTCCATGGCCCGGTTGTCGCGCCGCGGGGGGACGTCTTGACGCTCCCCGTTGACACCGTCGGGCGGCCTTCGGACCGGACCCCCGCGCGGTGCCGGCCCCTCCGGGTGCCGCGTGCGGCCCCGGCGGCAGGGACGCGACCGGCCCGGCGTGCCGGCCCGCTCCGCGCCGGTCGGCAATCCGGCGTCACACCCGCAGCACCTCCGGTCCAAGCAGCGCGTAACGCCGGGCCTCGGTCGGCGACAGCCGGGTGTCGGTGACGATCGTCTCGAAGGAGCGCGCTTCGGCGAAGCGGCAGAAACTGACCGCGCCGAACTTCGAGTACACCCCGGAGAAGATCCGTCTGCGCGAGACCCGCATGGCCTGCCGCTTGACGGCGCTGACCGTCGGGTCGGAGGTCGTGAGGCCGTGTTCGCGGGAGATTCCGTTGGCTCCCACGTAGGCCAGGTCGATCACGAACTCGGACAGCATCTGGGCCGCCCAGTGGTCGACGGTGGCCATCGTGCGGCCCCGGACCCGGCCTCCGAGGAGCAGGACGGTGACCTTCGGCCTCGTCGCCAGGCCCTGGGCCGTGATGAGCGACGCGGTGATCACGGTGAGCGGGCGGTCGTCGGGCAGCGCCTCGGCGATCAGCTGCGGCGTGTAGCCCTCGTCGATGAAGACCGTCTCGGCGTCCCCCAGGAGTTCCGCGGCGGCCGTCGCGATCCGTGCCTTCTCCGCGACGTGCATCCCGGTGCGGAACTCCAACGTCGTCTCAAAACCCCTGCTCTCCACCGGATACGCGCCCCCGTGCGTACGCCGCACCAGCCCGCGCCGCTCCAGCACGCTCAAGTCACGCCGTACCGTCTCCTTGGACACTCCCAGGTCGGCGGCGGTCGCGGTGACGTCGACGAATCCCGTGCGACGTGCGCTGGCCACGATGCGGCGGCGGCGTTCTTCGCCCTCCGCGACGGCCGTGCGTCCTATGACCGCATCTGTCATGTGTGGCCCTCCCTCGTGTCCGCTCCGGCCGGGCCCCGGTCCCATCAGTCCGGTCGGCCGTCCTTCACCCTCACGCTTCACACCTGTACGGGGCCCGGGAGCAGCCGGTTCAGTCCACTCCCTGGCACGCATGTCTTTCCGGCCGCCGCACCGTCGCGAGCGTAGACGAGGTGGTGTGTCGAAAAAGTGTCGAAAAGGGCTTCGCGGCGGGCCGAGCAGCCCACGGTGACCGGGCGGGCACCATGGGTCCGACTACAGTTCCGACTATGCGGTTCACGGTGCTCGGACCGGTCAGGGCGTGGCGGGGTGACACGGAGCTCGCTCTGGGGCCTCCCAAGCAACGGGCGCTGCTGGCGCTTTTGTTGGTACGGGCGGGCTCACCGGTGAGTCTGAGCGACATGGTCGACGTGCTGTGGCCGCAGGGTCCCCCGAGGAGCGCGGCGAACGTCGTGCGCCACCATGTGGGCTCGCTGCGGCGCCTGTTGAGCCCCGAGGCGCCGAAGGCCGGAGACGGGGAGGCCGGGGCAGTGGTGCGCTGCTCCGGAGGCTACCGACTCGACATCGACGCCGACTGTCTGGACCTTCTGGTCTTCCGCCGTCTGGCGGCACGAGCCAGGCAGGCGGCGGGCGAGGGGTCGCCACAGACCGCGACCACCCTGTACGACGAAGCGCTCCCGCTGTGGCGCGGGCCCATCGCCGACGGCGTTCCCCCGGACGTCCGGGCGCACCCGGCGTTCACCACCGTCGAGGAGGAGTGCGTCGGCGTCGTGCGCGACGCCGCCGTTGACGCCCTGACAGCCGGTGCACCGGACCGCGTCCTCGCCCCGCTGCGGCGGGCCGCCGCCGCTCGCCCTCTGGACGAACCCCTCCAGGCTCGCCTCGTGCTCGTCCTGGCCGCCGCCGGGCGCCAGGCCGAGGCACTCACGGCCTACCGTGCCGCACGGGACCGACTGGCCGATGAGCTGGGCATCACTCCCGGGCGCGAGCTGACAGAGGCACAGCAGCGGGTGCTCGACCAGGATCCCTCCGGCGTACGGCCATCCGGTACGCCCCCGGGCCCGCACCCAGGCAGCGCGCCGGACGCCCGTCGCGACCTGCGGCCCACGCCGCCGCCCGGTACCCCCGCTCCAGTGATCCGTCCCGCCCAGCTCCCCGCCGACCTCCCGGTATTCGCCGGTCGGCGCGGCGAACTCGCGCGCGTCATGGCCCTGTTGCCCAGGATCGACCCGCCAGGCACCGCCCACCGGGCCACCGTGATCACCACGATCGAGGGGATGGCGGGCGTCGGCAAGACGTCCTTGGCCGTGCACTGGGCCCACCGTGTCACCCGCCACTTCCCCGACGGTCAGCTCTACGCGGACCTGCGGGGCTTCGATCCCGCCGGAGCCGCCGTGGAGCCTGGCGATGTCTTGCGCGCCTTCCTCCACGGCCTGGGTGTACATCCACGCGGCATGCCCACAGGACCCGATGCCCAGTCCGCCCTCTACCGGAGCCTGCTGGCGAATCGGCGCGTGCTGGTCCTGCTCGACAACGCCCGTGACTCCGCGCAGGTGCGCCCCCTGTTGCCCGCTTCACCCGGCTCCCTCGTCATCATCACCAGCCGCAGCCGACTGCAGGGACTGATCGCCGCCGACGGTGCCCACTCGCTCACCCTGGAACCGCTCGGCGACGCCGAAGCACACGAGGTGTTGTCCCAGCGGATCGGCGCTCATCGGCTCGCCGCCGAACCGGGCGCCGCCGAGGGCGTCGTCGCCCTGTGCGGCCGATTGCCCCTGGCGCTCGCCATCGTGGCGGCGCGCGTCGACGCGAGCCCCGCCCTCCCGCTCACATCGATCGCCGCCGAGTTGCGCGAGGGCCACGGCGGTCTGGACGCCTTCTCCGGCGACGAAGCCGACGTCCGCGCCGTGTTCTCCTGGTCCCACCGGGCGCTCGCCCCTGCCGCCGCCCGGCTCTTCCGCCTTCTGGCACTCCACCCCGGCCCCGACGTCTCCCGGTCCGCCGCAGCGAGCCTCGCCGGCCTGACGCCGGGCGAGGCCCGCACGGCACTGACCGCCCTGACCCGCTCCCACCTCCTGGCCGAGCGCGCTCCGGGCCGCTACACCAGCCATGATCTGCTGCGCGCCTACGCGGCCGAACTCCTCCACGAAGAGGAGAGCGAAGAGGAGCGCCGGGAGGCACTCGGGAGGCTCCTCGACCACACGCTGCGTACCGCGCGGACAGCGGTGGACCTGCTCTTCCCGTACCGCGCCGAACGCGAGACGCCCCCTCCACACCGCTCAGGCAGCGCTCCCCAGCCCCTCACGGGACGGGAGCCCGCCGCTGGATGGCTCGCCGTCGAACTTCCCGGGCTGCTGGCCCTCGTCGAACGCGCCGCGGCTGTCGGATTCACCGTCCACACCTGGCAGTTGGCGCTGGCTCTGGAGCTCTTCCTGGACCGGCGGGGCCTCAGGGAGGAACAGCTCACCGTGCAGCGCGTGGCCCTGGCTTCCGCCGAGCGGCACGACGACCGACTCGGACGGGCCCACATCCATCGCACGCTGGGCTTCGCGCTGCACCGCGCCAATGCGGACGGGGACGCGGCGTTCCACCTCGGCCGCGCCCTGGACCTGTTCACCGCCCTCGGTCACCGAAACGGCCGGGCCCGTACGCTCCGCAGCCTCGCCTTCCTCGCCAACAGCCGCGCCTGCCACCAGGAGGCCTTGGACCACTACGCCCAGGCCCTCGCCCACTACCGCGCGACGGACGACATCAGCAGGCAGGCCGGCGTGCTCAACGAGATCGGCTGGACCCACATCCTGCGCGGCGACCATGACGAAGCTCTCACGCAGTGTTCCACGGCCGTCGCCCAGCACCAGAAGACCGGCGACATCAACGGCGAGGCCGCCGCCTGGGACAGCCTCGGATACGCCCACCACCATCTCGGGCAGTACCCCCAAGCCCTGTCCTGCTACCGCCAGGCCCTCGTCCTCTTCCGAGAGGTCGGCGACCGCACCCTTGAGGCGGACACCCTCGGCCACATCGGCGACACGCTGCACGAACAGGGCAACCACACCGCCGCACAGTCCAGTTGGGAGCAGGCCGCGGCCATCCTCGCGGAGTGGGGCCACCCCGACACCGGCCAACTGCTGAAGAAGCTGCACGACGCGTCGGCGGATCCTCCTTGAGGAACGGAGCGGTTTCCATGCCTCGCGTTCCTGGAATCCGCGAGGGGCGGGCCGCTGGGACAGCCCGGATGCCCGGCGCAGCCACGGTCGGCGACACCCTCCTTCACGGCAGGCTCCGAACGGCGCGCGGAGCGTACGTCCCGTAGTCGCCGCCGAGGAAGACCAGCGGCGGCCCCTTCCTCCCCGTGCCCATCGCCCGTACCACGCCCGTGACGAACCAGTGATCCCCCGCTTCGTACTGCTCGTACAGGGCACAGTCGACCCAGGCGACGGCGTCGGTCAGCAGGGGGCAGCCCGAGGGCGACCGACGGTAGGGGATCTCCCAGCGGCGGGGGGACTTCGCGGTGAACGCCTCACTCACGCTTCTCTGTCCGGCGCTCAGCACGTTGACGCAGAACCGGCCCGCGGCCTGGATCAGGGGCCAGGTCGTCGACGTGCGTGCGGGCAGGAATCCCACCAGGGGCGGATCCAGGGACACCGAGGTGAAGGTGCCGACGACCATCCCGGGCGGGTCCACCCCGGAGCACCGTGCGGGCGCCGTCACCAGGGCGACTCCCGTGGGACAACGGCCCAGTACTGTACGGAAGTCCGATGCGTGCTCCGTGTCCGGAGGGGCCACGGAGTCGAAGGCACGGGTCATGACGTCACCGAGCCGGGGGCTTCAGGTCGAGTAGTCGGCGTTGAGGCGCACGTATCCCTCGGTGAGGTCGCAGCCGTAGGCCGTGAACTCGGCGGTGGAGTCCGGCTGGACGCCGAGATCTACGTGGAGGCCGACGTCCGTCTGCTTGAGGTGCTCCGCGACGCGTTCCAGTTCCTCGGGGCCGGGGCTTCCCGGATACACTTGCTGGCCCCCGAAGGCGATGGTCACGCGCTCGGGGTCGATGTCGAGGTCGTCCTGGCACTTCCCCACCGCCATGGCGACCCGCCCCCAGTTCGGGTCCGCTCCGTGCACGGCGGTCTTCACCAGCGGAGAGTTGACCACGGCCTTGGCCACGCGCTTGGCCTGTGCGACGTCCCTGGCCCCGGTGACCCGCACTTCGATGAGCTTGGTGGCACCCTCGCCGTCGCGGGCGATGTCCTTGACCAGGTCGAGCGCGACGGCTCCCAGGGCCCTTTCGAACTCCGTCAGGTCCACGGGACCCGCGAGGCCGTTGGCGAACACGGCCGCGGTGTCGCTGGTGGACGTGTCGGTGTCGATGCTCAGGGCGTTGAACGTGCGGTCCATCACCCGGCGGAAGACCTCGTCGAGCTCGACGGGGTCGACCTCGGCGTCGGTGCAGAAGAACGTCAGCAGCGTCGCCATGTCGGGCTCCATCATGCCCACTCCCTTGGCGATGCCGACCAGCGTCGCGTCACCGCAGCGGACGCGGCGGATCTTGGGGTGGGTGTCGGTCGTCATGATGGCGGTCGCCGCCGCGTCGAAGTCGGCACCGGAGAACGGCCAGCGCAGGGAGGCCACATGGCGGCGCAGCGCGGGCATGGGGTAGCGGTGGCCGATCAGTCCGGTCGAGGCGATCAGCACGTCGTTCTCGTCGGCCCCGATGGCCTCGGCCACTTGGCGGCGCACTTCCTCTGCGTCTTGGCGGCCCTTCGCCCCGGTAGCGACATTGGCGTTGCCCGACAGGACGACGACGCCTCGTGTGATCCGGTCCGCGACCGCTTCCCGGCTGATCTGGACGCTCGGTCCCGCGAAGCGGGAGCGGGTGAACACCGCGCTCGTGGCCGCGGGCACCTCGGAGGCGATCACGGCGAAGTCCGGGCGTGCGTCCTTGATGCCGGCCCGGCCGTGGTGAACAAGGAAACCCTTGGGAGAAGAGGCATGCATCGAACCGGAGATCCCTTCTCGAACCTCACTGGTGCCGGCCAGCCCGGCGCCTGCCCGGCCATCGTGGCACACCTCGGTTGTCGCCCACTGGAGCGTCTGCTGGAACTGCCTTGAAAGAGGCAGGGCCCGGCCCCGCGTCCCGCCGCTCGCGCGGCCGCTGAACCGTACGGCCGGAAGTGACGTCGTGTCGGGGCCGCGATCAGTGCGGTCCCGGCACCGCCGTGGCGTCTCCCCGAACCGCGAAGGTCAGTAGCCGACGGACAGCGCCGTCACGCCCTCGCCCGTCGGCAGCGCCGGACGCCCGTGCTCCAGGTCATGGCGGACCGCCTCGCGCACCAGCGGATGGACGAAGCGCAGCCGTGCGACGCCGGACGGGTCGGGCTCCAGCAGCCCTCCGCGCAGCGCCATGACGACCGTGTCCGTGGAGATGCCCTCGTGCCGCAGCGTCGCCTCCACGGCACGTTGCTCGCAACCGTTCTCCATGACCGCGCAGAGCTCAAGGACACGGCGCACCCCGGGCGGAAGCCCCGAGAGGCGTTGCAGCACGACGCCGGCCAGCTCATGAGGGATTTTGGCGTCCAGGCCCACGCCGAGCCCCTGCGTCCGCACGTGCAGCAAGTAGCCCAGGAAATAGGGATTGCCGGCGGTTCGCCGATGCAGCCGTTCCAGCAGATGCGGCTCCAGGCTGTCGCCCAGCGTCCTCTTCGCCAGCGACTCGGTGCCCGAGAGGTCCAGGGGGTTGAGCAGGATCCGCCGCGCGTCCAGCGACTGGAGGATGACTGCCTCGGCCCGCCGCAGCTCGGCGTCATGGGCCAGCTGGAACGTGCGCGTGGTGACCACCAGGAGGACCGGGACGGTGCGCAGCTGCTCCACGAAGAGCCTCAGCACGGCCAGCGACGGCGCGTCGGCCCGGTCCACGTCCTCCACGACGAGGACCGTCGGCTCGCACACCGTACGCAGCAGTGCCTGGCACACCGCGTCGTGCAGGGTGAACCGGCCGTCCCGCGACAGCGGGGCCGTCATCGATCGAGCGCCCGGTTCGTGGTCCGTCGGATCGCACAGCTCCGAGCACATCTCGGGAAGGAGGTGCGCGAGGCTGTGCCGGATCCAGTCGGGCAGTCGGCGCACCCGTTCGGGCCAGAGCATTTTCAGGCGGCGCAGCAGCGTCGTCCAGGGCCAGTAGTCCGGCTTGTCCTCGCTCTCCGAACAGGAGGTCCAGGCAGCACGCGCGCCGCCGCGGATCGTCCGGGTGAGCTCGGACACCAGCCGCGTCTTGCCGATTCCGGCCTCACCGACGACGAACGCCACCCGGCCGGACGTGTGGAACGCGCCGACGGCGCACTCCAGCAGGGTCCGCAGCTCGTCGTCACGCCCGACGAACACCGGTTGATCGGCTTCCTCTCCCCGCCGCTGCACCGTCGCGTCTCCCCCGCGGCCGGTGCGGGGCCGAGAGGTGACGCGGGCGGATTCCGCGGCGGCCCCCAGGCGGGGCGGCCGCCCCGGGAAACCCGGCGCCGTCTCGCCCGGGACACCGGTCCGCGTGTCCCGTTCGGGGACCTCGGACGCACGGTCCAAAGAACGGTCCAAAGAACAGTCCTGCCGCAGGATCGCCGCGTGCAGCGCCGCCAGTGGCCTGCCCGGGTCGGTGCCGATCTCCTCGGCGAGGGCGCGACGCGTGTCCTCGTACGTCCGCAGGGCGTCGGCCTGTCGGCCGAGCCGGTACTGGGCGTGCATGTACAGCCCGATGAGCCGTTCGCGCAAGGGGTTGCGCTGCGCCTCCACGGCCAGCGGGTGCAGCACGTCCTCCTCGCGCCCCAGCCGGAGCGCGCACTGCGCCCACGACTCCACCGCGCTCAGCCGGAGCTGTTCGAGCCGCCCGGCTTCCTGCACGGCGAAGTCGTACGCGTTCAGCTCCTCGTACGGGGTCCCGGCCCAGGTGCCAAGGGCCGAACTCAGTACGGCGTGGGCCTCCTCGACGCTGCCCGTCTGAGCCAGCCGGCCTCCGACCCTCACCGCTCGCTCGAAGCGGTGCGCATCCACGTGCTCGGGGTCGATGACCAGCGCGTACCCCGGTTGTTGGTAGAGCAGTCGGGGACTGGTCCCGTCGGGGAGCACACAGTCGGCGAGGAGCCTGCGCAGGCGGGAGACGTAGGACTGCAAGGTCGCGTTGGCAGTCGCCGGTGGCGTGTCGCCCCAGATCTGCATGATGATCGCGTCGACCGACACCACGCTGCCCGCGCCGATCAGCAGCAGGGCGAGGACCGCGCGCTGGCGCGGCGGTCCCAGCTCCAGAGACCGGCTGTCGACGCTCACGGACAGGGCGCCCAACGCGCCGATCGGCGGTGGTCCGGTCAACTCACGCACATCGGCTCTGGACTCATGGCTCGTCGGTTTCACTGCGTCATCCAGTCCTCTCTGCGTGACGCGCGGCTGAACCGCGGTTCCCCCACCTTCCCCCTGACGAACGGGCGTCATCCCTGCCCGGAACAGGACGTCTGTGCCTGCCCTTGCCTGAATACGGCGCTCCGGATGCCCGCGCCGACGGCTCTGAAGCACCCTGTCCTGCCACCGGGCCAAGAGGTACGTACGTCTCCGTGCCCGAAACACCGGCCGCTGGTGCCCGACCGATGCCCGCATGGCCGACGGACGAAATGGAGCCGACGGGTGCCGGTACGGCCTCAGCCGTCCGCAGGGACCGTGCAAGAGCGGCGCCCACTCCTCTGCAAGGCGTGGTCGGCACAGTGGCCAGTGGCAGCCCAGGAACCTCCTCGGCTCCGCACAGGCCGTATGCCGGAAGCACCCCAGGCGCGACCATCGTCCGCTCTGACGCAGAGGAACTGCCATGTCCCGAGTCTCCACCGGCCCCACCACCGGCCCGACCACCACCCACGCCCTGTTGCGACGCCTCCACGACCACGGTGTGCGCACCGTGTTCGGGGTGGTCGGCCGCGAGGCCGCGTCCATCCTCTTCGACGAGGCGGACGGCATCGACTTCGTGCTGACCCGGCACGAGTTCACCGCCGGCGTCGCGGCCGACGTGCTGGCCCGCATCAGCGGCCGGCCCCAGGCGTGCTGGGGCACGCTCGGTCCCGGCATGACCAACCTGACCACCGGCGTCGCCACCTCCGTCCTCGACCGGTCGCCGGTCGTCGCGCTCGCCGCCCAGTCGGAGTCGCACGACATCTTCCCCAACCACACGCACCAGTGCCTCGACTCGGTGTCGGTCATGCGTCCGATGACCAAGTACGCGGCGGAACTCCAACGGCCCGACGACATAGACGACCTGGTGGACTCGGCGATGACCTCGGCGATGACCGAGCCCGTCGGGCCCAGCTTCATCTCGCTGCCCGTCGACCTGCTCGGCAGAGAGGTCGACGCCTCACGGCCGCGGCCCCCGGCCAGGACCCCGGCCAAACCCCTCGGCACGGTCGAGGACGGCTGGCAGGAGTCCGCGACGAAGGCGGCCGAGCTGGTCGGGGCGGCGCGGCAGCCCGTCCTGGTCGTCGGCGCCGCCGCCATCCGCTCCGGAGCCGTGCCCGCCCTGCGCGCCCTCGCCGAGCGGCTGAGGATCCCGGTCATCACGACGTACATCGCCAAGGGCGTGCTGCCGCACGAGCACGAGCTGAACTACGGCGCGGTCACCGGCTACATGGACGGCATCCTGTCCTTCCCCGCGCTGGAGACCCTGTTCGGCCCCGCGGACCTCGTTCTCACCCTGGGCTACGACTACGCCGAGGACCTGCGCCCCTCGATGTGGCGGCGCGGCGCGCACAAGACGACGGTCAGGGTGTCGCCCACGCCCAACCCGGTACCGCGCGTCTACCGTCCAGACCTCGACGTCGTCACCGACGTACGGGCCTTCGTGGAACACCTGGACCACCACACCGTGGGCCTCGCCCCGAAGACCCCGCACGACATCTCGCCGCTGCGGGAGCGGATCGCGGAGTTCCTGGCCGACCCCCGTCACTACGACGACGGACTGCGCGTGCACCAGGTGATGGACTCCATGAACACCGTCATGGCGGAGACCGCCGAGGCGGGCGAGGGCACCATCGTTTCCGACATCGGGTTCTTCCGCCACTACGGCGTGCTCTTCGCCCGTGCCGACCAGCCGTTCGGTTTCCTCACCTCGGCCGGCTGCTCCAGCTTCGGGTACGGCATCCCCGCGGCGATCGGCGCCCAGCTGGCCCGGCCCGGCCAGCCGACCTTCCTCATCGCGGGTGACGGCGGCTTCCACTCCAACAGCGCCGACCTGGAGACCATCGCCCGGCTCAACCTGCCCATCGTCACCGTCGTCGTCAACAACGACGCCAACGGCCTGATCGAGCTGTACCAGAACATCGGCCACCACCGCTCCCACGACCCGGCGGTGAAGTTCACCGGCGTCGACTTCACCGCCCTGGCCCGCGCCAACGGCGTGGAGGCCATCCGGGCCACCAGCCGCGAGGAACTCCTCGCCGCACTGCGCAAGGGGGCCGGTCTGGGACGGCCCTTCCTGATCGAGGTACCGGTGAACTACGACTTCCAGGCCGGCGGTTTCGCCGCCCTGACCATCTGAGTCATGGCCACGAACCTGCCCGCCGCCACCGGTTTCCTCGCCGAGGTCCGCCGGGACGGCGCCCGGCCGCTCGAACCGGTCTTCGCGGCCCGCGGCTCCCTGGCCAGGTGGCACGAGCGGACGGCGGACCGCAGCCTGCACATCGCCCTTGTGCACTCCGGGGCTCCGGACGAGGCCTGCGCACGCGACCGGGGCAGGACTCTGGTCTTCGCCGGAGAGCTGTACAACCAGGAGGACCTGATCGGCCTGCTGCCCGGCCGCGTGCTGCCGGGCAGCGACGCCGCGCTCGTCGTCGCCCTCTTCGACGTCTACGGCATCCATGCCTTCCGGCTCCTCAACGGCCGGTTCGCCGCGCTGCTCACGGACCACGGGCACGTCGTACTCGCCACGGATCACGCCGGCTCAGTGCCCCTGTACGTCTTCGTCGCGCCTGGAAAGGTGCTGGCGGCGACGGAGGCGAAGGCGCTGCGGGCCGCCCCTCAGGGACGGCCCGTCCCGGAAGGACGGCCGGTGCGCCGACGGCCCGGCACCCACCAGGTGCCGGCCGGCTCGGTCCTCGACATCGAGGTGTCCACCGGGACGTGCGTCCCGCACCGCACCTGGACGCCACCACTGGCCCGCCGCATCCTGCCGGAGGACGAGGCGGTCGGCACCGTACGCCGCACACTGGAGCGTGCGGTGCGGGCCCGCACGGGAGCGGGCACCCCGCTGGTGGTGCTCTCGGGCGGCATCGACTCCTCCGCGGTCGCGGTGCTGGCCGTCGGCCGGTCGGCCGGACCGATCGACACCGTCTCGATGGGCACCGACGAAGCCGACGAGTTTCCGCAGGCGCGCGTCGTCGCCCGGCACATCGGTTCCGTGCACCGGGAGATCACCGTGCCGACCTCCGACCTGCTGCGCGGACTGCCGCACGCGGTCTGGGCGGCCGAATGCCTGGACCCGGACGTCATCGAGTACCTGCTGCCGTTGACCGCGTTGTACCTACGGCTGGGCGGCACGACGGGCGGCGACGGCACCGGCCGCCGCATCCTCACCGGCTACGGAGCGGACATCCCCCTGGGCGGCATGCACCGCGAGAACCGGCTGCCGCAGCTGGACACGGCCGTCTGCCACGACATGGACACCTTCGACGGCCTCAACGAGATGACGCCGACGCTCTCCGCGATCGCCGGGCACTGGTCCACGCACCCCTACTGGGATCGCGACGTCCTCGATGTCCTGGTGTCGCTGGAGGCCGGGCTCAAACGCCGCCACGGACGCGACAAGTGGGTGCTGCGCGCCGCCCTGGGCGACGTCCTGCCGCACGAGGTCGTCGTCCGCCCCAAGATCGGCGTGCACGAGGGGTCCGGCACCACGTCGTCGTTCTCCCGGCTCCTGACGGACGCCGGCATCCCCCAAGACCGTGTGCACGACGCCAAACGCCTGGTCGTCGAGGAGATCTTCGACCAGGTCGTCGTCGACGGACGGCATCCGGACGACGTCGCCCTCGACACGGTGGTCGAACGGGTCGCCGACCGGCCCGCGCACCGCGCCCGCCCCGTCCCGCGATGACGCCGACCACCACCGCGCCGATCCCACGAACCGCCCCGCGACCGGCGCCCACGACCGGGCCGCGGTCCGCACGAGAAGGAAGGGACCGCACCGTGGAACGCATCGACACCACCGTCTCGCCGCGCTACGCGCAGATCCCCACGTTCATGCGCCTGCCGCACGACCCCGAACCGCGCGGCAGGGACGTCGTGGTCATCGGCGCCCCCTACGACGGCGGAACCAGCTACCGGCCCGGGGCGCGCTTCGGGCCGCGCGCCGTACGCGCCGAATCCGGGCTCATCCACGGCGTGGGCATCGACCGGGGGCCCGGTACGTTCGATCTGATCGACTGCGTCGACGCGGGGGACATCGACCTGACCCCGTTCAACATGCACATCGCCATGGCCACGGCCGAGGAGCGGCTGAGCCGCCTCCTCGCCGACAACGCCGCCTTCCTCATGATCGGCGGCGACCACTCACTGACGCTGGCCGCGCTGCGTGCCGTCGCCTCCCGGCACGGGCCGGTCGCCGTCCTGCACCTGGACGCGCACTCCGACACCAACCCCGCCTTCTACGGCGGCGAGTACCACCACGGCACGCCCTTCCGGCACGCCATCGAGGAGAAGCTCATCGACCCGGAACGCACGGTGCAGATGGGCATCCGCGGCCACAATCCGCGGCCCGACTCGCTCGACTACGCCCGCGGCCACGGCGTACGGATCGTCACCTCCGACGAGTTCTGCCGGCTCGGCACCGAAAGCGCCCAGCAGTTGGTCCGCGCCCGCGTCGGTGACAAGCCCCTGTACGTGTCGGTGGACGTCGACGTCGTGGACCCGGCATTCGCTCCGGGCACCGGCACCCCCGCCCCGGGCGGCCCCACCTCGCGCGAGGTGCTCGCCCTGCTGCGCGGCATCGGTGACCTGCGGCCCGTGGCCTTCGACGTCATGGAGGTCTCGCCGCCGTACGACCACGGCGGCATCACCGCCGTCCTGGCCACCGAAATCGGCGCGGAGCTGCTCTACCAGTACGCCCGCGCCCACGCCCGCTCCCGAGAAAGGACTTGATCATGACCGTGCTCGACTGCTCCGCGCACGCCGCGGACCTGCTGGCGCTGGCCGGACGGCTGCCGCGGATCCCCCGTTCCGATCTCCATGGATTCCTGGACGCGGCACGCACGGCCGCCGACGCGCTCCCCGCTCCCCTGGCGGCGGCGCTGGACGACTTCGGGGACGACGGCAACCAGGACGGATACCTGCTGCTGCGCGGCCTGCCGGTGGAGGACGACGACGCCCTGCCCCGCACCCCCGACAGCACCCCCGCACCCGTGGACCGGCCCCTGCTGAACCAGGAGGCCATGCTCGCGGTCATCGGCCGACGGCTCGGCCTGCACACCGGCTACCGCGAACTGCGCTCCGGCACCGTGTACCACGACGTCTATCCGTCGCCCGGCGCCCACTACCTCTCCTCCGAGACCTCCGAGACCCTGCTGGAGTTCCACACGGAGATGGCCTACCACGTGCACCAGCCCGACTACGTGCTGCTCGCCTGCTCCCGGGCGGACCACGAGCGCAAGGCGGCCACCCTCGTCGGCTCCGTCCGCAAGGCGCTGCCGCTGCTCCCGGAGGACACCCGCGCACGTCTCTTCGACAGGCCCCTGCCCTGCTGCGTGGACGTCGCCTTCCGCGGCGGCGTCGACGACCCGGGAGCGATCGCCGACGTCAAGCCCCTCTACGGCGATCCGCGAGACCCGTTCCTCGGCTACGACCGGGAGCTGCTCGCGCCCCGGGACGCCACCGACGTCGAGGCCGTCTCCGTCCTCTCGAAGGCCCTCGACGAAGTGCGCGAGGCCGTGCACCTGGTCCCGGGCGACCTCCTGGTCGTGGACAACTTCCGTACGACACACGCCCGCACGCCGTTCGCACCGCGCTGGGACGGCAGGGACCGGTGGCTGCACCGCGTCTACATCCGCACCGGCCGGGACGGCCGGCTGACCGGCGGGGAACGGGCCGGCGACGTGGTGGACTTCGTGCCGCGCCACTGATCCGGCGCATGGGTGTGGGGGCCGCCTTCCCAAGCGGCCCCCACACCCATGCGCCGGATCTCCCGGCCGTCCGCGGCGGCTAGGCGAAGAACAGCGGTTTTCCCGCGAAGTAGTCGACGACCGCCTCGCTCATGCTCATGCGCGACGGGGGATGAAAGACAACGGCCTGCGCGGCGGAGGCCAGGTAGGCGATCCTCGGAGAGGTGATGAAGGCGATGCCGCCCAGCATCTCCACCGCCTGGCCGACGGCCCTGGTGAGGATGTCCTGCACGGAGAAGCGGGTGAACAGTGAGGCGGCGGCGCAGTCGTTGCCGAGGTCGTCGTCCATGATCCGCCGCGCGATCCCCTCCACGAGGGACGCCGCCGAGTCGATGAGCAGGCACAGGCGGGCGCGTTCGTCGGCCGAGCCGCGCTCCTGGCGCAGGACGAGATCGACCAGCGCGCTGGCCACTCCCGTGTACGAGGCGGCGACGATCATCTGGAACCAGATCACACCGGCCTCGTTCAGCTCGTCCAGCTTCTCCGCGGAGTTCGTCGGCGCGCGGAGGATGTGCTCGGCGCGCGCGAACACGTCGGTGAGGCGGACCTCGTGGCTCTCCGCGCCGACCAGTGGGAACGTCGACCAGAAGTCGTGCACGGAGATGCCGGGGGTGTCAGCGGGGAGAACCAGGAGCCCCATCTCGGTGCCGCCGCCGTCCCCGCGCAGCGCGACGCTCGCGGTGAGGAGGTCCATCGAACGCGAGAGGCTGCAGGGCTTCTTGGAGCCGCTGACGAGATAACCCCCGCTGGTCTCACGGGCCTCGACCGTCGGGGTGAGGATGCCGCGTCCGGAGCGCCCCTCCGCGTAGCCGGACGCGATGAGCGACCGGTTCTTCGCGACGGTGTCGAGGACGGACATACGGCTGCCCGTGCCGCTCCCCCGGCCCGTACCGTTCCCCCGGCCCGTGCCGCTCTCGTAGTACGGGCCGACGGAGAAGAGCATGCCGATCGAGAAGTGGTGCATCGCCGTGGCCACCGCCAGGGACGGCGCAAGCGACGCCAGCGCACGGATCACCCGGACGGCATCGAGCGCGGAGGCGCCGATGCCGCCGTACTCACGGGGGATCAGGAGGTTGGTGCCGCCGTGCTCCTTGAACAGCGCGATGGCGGGACTCTCCAGGGACTCCAGCTGGTCGAACGGGATGTCGGACAGGCGCCCCGTCAGACCGGGCAGGAGCTTCTCGCAGACGTCGTGGTCAAGTTGCAGGAATTTCACGCTCTCTCGTCCTCCGCTCGTGCCGGGGCGGCTCGGTTCGGGCGGCTCGGTTGGGGCGCCTCAGTTGTCGACGAGCCGCATAAGGAAGGGTGGATACCGCTCGCCGTGGACGCTCTCCGGAGGCACTGCGGACGCGACGGCTTGCCGCTCCTCGTCAGACAGCGCGACGAGGGCCGCGCCGAGGTTCTCCGTCAGGTGGTCGCGGCGGCAGGTGCCCGGGATGGGTACGACATCGTCGCCCTGGTGGTGCAGCCAGGCCAGGGCCAGCTGGGCGACGGAAAGGCCGTGACGCGCGGCCGGAGGCCGCAACGCCCGCACGATCGCTTGGTTGCGCGCGAGGTTCGGGTGGCTGAAGCGCGGCAGGGAGTGCCGGAAGTCCGCTGCGGGGCCGAGGTCGGCGGCCGAGGCGATCCGTCCGCTCAGCAGACCTCGCCCCAGAGGACACGACGCGATGATTCCGATCCCCAACTCCCGGCAGACAGGCACCACTTCGGCCTCGATGCCCCGGCTCCACAGCGACCACTCGCTCTGGACCGCGGTGACGGGGTGTACGGCGTGGGCACGGCGCAGGGTGTCGGCGGAGACCTCGGACAGGCACAGATGGCGCACCTTGCCCTCGGCGACGAGTTCCGCCAGGGCCCCGATCGCCTCCTCGACCCGCTCCCCCGGAGCCACCCAGTGCTTGACGTAGAGGTCGAGGTGGTCGACGCCGAGACGGCGCAGCGAACCGTGACAGCGGTCCCGTATGTAGGCGCGGTCGCCCCGCACCCCCAGGAACGCTCCGTCGCGGTCGCGCTCCAGGCCGACCTTCGTGGAGATCAGCACACGATCCCGCCGGCCCGCGACGGCTCTCCCGAGGAACCGCTCGCCTTCGCCGAGTCCCTGGACATCCGCCGTGTCCAGCAGGGTGACGCCCCGGTCGATCGCGCGGTGCACGGTGGCGAGGGATTCGGCGGGGTCGGCCCGCGCGTAGAAGGAGCTCATGCTCAGACAGCCCAGCCCCTGTGCGGGCACGGTCAGCGCACCGAGCCTGCGCGTCGGCAGCGGTGTGCCGTCGTCCTTCCTCATGCTCGCGCTCCTCCGCCTACCAGGAGTCGACGTGGAGGACGTGCTCAAGCGGTTGACGTGCGGCAGGGCTGAACCGCGTACCGATGGAGAAGGCAGTCGGGATCAGTGCTGCCTGGACGACACCGTCCGGCAGGCCCAGCAGTTCCGCGATCTCCTTCTCGTACATCAGGTGCAGGGTGGTCCAGGCGGTGCCGAGTCTGCGTGCCCGAGCGGCGAGCATGTAGCTCCAGGCGGCCTGGATGATCGACCCCCACTTTCCCGCCTCGTTGTACTCGGGGGCCTCGTTCACATCGAGGCATGGGATGACGTGTACGGGTACCTCGGCCATGTGGTCTCCCAGGTACGCGACACTGTCGCCCACACGCCGCTGCACAGCGTGGCGCGCCGCGTCCTCGGGAAACAGGGACCCGCAGTTCCCCTCGGACCGCAAGTACTCCTTGACCGAACGCTGGTAGTAGCGGCCGATCTCGGCACGCTGCGCCGGATCCGTCACGACCATCCAGTGCCAGGTCTGCCGGTTGCTTCCGGTCGGTGCCTGCAGGGCGACGCGGACGCACTCCTTGACGAGCTCCAGCGGGACCGGCCGGGTCAGGTCGAGCCGTTTGCGTACGGAGCGGGTGGTCGTGAGGAGTTCGTCCGGAGTGAGTTCCATGAGGGGCATGAGCTGTTCCTTCGCTCGGAAAGGGAAGGGCAGGGGACGGGAGGGGCAGTGGCAGGGGCGACACGGATCGCCTCGTGGCTCGGCCCGGGTCAGGAGCGGATGCGGCCGTCCGGCTCGACGCGGGAAAGGACCTCGTGCAGTCCTTCGGCCAGTTCGTCGGCGACGGCCCGGTCCATCACCAAGGGCGGGTTGATCAGGAGGGACCGCGGGTTGCCGCGCAGGATGATGCCGACGTCCTCCCGCAGCGCCTGCGCCACCGGGGCCGTGCCGGTGGGCAGTTGGGTCCGAGCCGTCTTGTCCGCGACGAGTTCGATGCCCAGCATCAGACCGGTCTGACGGACGTCACCGACCACGGGCAGGTCTCCCAGCGGTGCGAGCCGGTCGGCCAGGTAACTGCCGGTCGTCGTCGCGTTGTCGAGCAGCTTCTCCCGTTCGATCAGGTCCAGATTGGCGAGCGCGACCGCGCAGGCGGTGGGATGACCGGTATAGGTGAACCCGATCGGGAACCCGGTCGAGCCGGTCACCGCGGCCGCCACCTCGTCGGTGACGAGCACCGCGCCGTGCGGGACGTAGCCGGAGGTGATGCCCTTGGCCGTCACCAGCAGGTCCGGCCGCGCTCCGAAGTGTTCGGCGGCGAACCAGTGCCCGGTCCGGCCGTACGCCGTGACCACCTCGTCGAAGATCAGCAGAATGCCGTGGGAGCGCAGCAGTTCGGCGACGCGAGGCCAGTAGTCCGCCGGAGGGACGACCGCTCCGCCGACGCTCATGACGGGCTCGCCGATCATCGCCGCGATCCGGCCGGGCCCTATCCGTTCGATGGTCTCCCGCAGTTCGCGCAGGCAGAACTCGGTGACGTCCTCGCCGTCGTAGGCGGCGGTCTGGTAGGGGTCGGGGGCCGTGAGGTGGTGCACGTGCGGCAGTTGAGGGCCGAAGCCCTCGTGATAGACGGGCAGTCCCGAGACGCTTCCTGCGCCATAGGCGATGCCGTGGTAGGCCGTCTTCCGCGACAGGATCCACGTCCGCTCGGGCTCGTTCCTGCGGTAGTGGAAGTACCGCGCCATGCGCAGGGCGATTTCGTTGCCCTCCGCTCCGCCGCTGGTGAAGAACACGCGGCCCAGGCCGTCGGGCGCGAGGCCGGTCAGCCGCACAGCCAGCTCGATCGCCTTGTCGTTGCTCATGGACTCCCAGAGGTGGAAGCACTCCAGGGTGCCCAACTGGGCGGCGGCGGCCTCCACGATCTCGCTCCGCCCGTGCCCCACCTGCATCATGCCGAGCACCGCCGCGGCGTCCAGATACCTCCTGCCTGAACTGTCGCGTACGTAGCACCCCTGTCCTTCGACCATGACGGTGCGGTCCGTGCGGGTGCTCGGGAGGTTGGGATGGATGAGCCGGTCCCTGTCGGACGCGACCCACTGTGCCGTCCGGTCCGGACCGGACAGGGGTACCGCCGATGATGCGGGCATGAGGCAAGCTCCTTTGTGGATGGTCCCGAGGCGCGGGCACGCCGACGGCTGCCATGTGCCGGTGCCTGGAGAGGGAAGCCCTCGGGAGTACCAGGAGGTACGCGGGAGGGGCGTGGCCACGACGAGCGGCTAAATCACGGCGAGTCTTACAGCCGGGGGTTGCAGGCCACTGGCACGGAGCGCGAGCGGAGCACCGAGCATGCTGCAAGCGCCGCTTCGGCCGCCACGGCCGCCACTCCCAGTGCTCACGTCCGCTGCTCATGGGTGGCACGGGCGGGTGCGGCGCGGAGCCTGGTGCGGGTCCGCCAGTTCTTGAGGTGGGCGAAGCCGTGCTCGACCCGTGCACGTCCAACGACGAGGACGCGGCTGGCGTCCTTCTGGCCGGGGACCAGCTTGCGCATGCCACGACCGGTGCAGCCGGTGACCATCACGGGGCGCGGATGTCGTTGTCCAGGCCCGGAGGCCGAGGTCGGCCAACGCATCGAGGCCGCCCGCGCGCAGGTGGGCAGGATGCGGTCTTGTCGGGCCGTCACCGGTCCAACAGCCTCGCCACGCTCCCGGGCGAGCTGCTCACTCCCCCGCTCAAGAGGCACACGAGTTGGGCAGCACTCGAAGCTCCGCGGACGTCGAGCAGCTCATGGCTCCGGAATGTACGGGCCCCTGCCAAGAGCGGCAGGGGCCCGTGGTGTGGCGAGCCTAGGAGGGACCCGGTCCCTCTCCCGGATGAGCGGAATCCTGGCCGACACGGCTACCGTCTGCTGGTGGCCCGACGGCCCGGCGTCACTTCAGGTGTCGGGTGAAGAACTGGCCCGCGGCGTCCCCCGCGAACTGCGGGACACCGGTGTGCCCGCCCATATTGGCGTGCAGCGTCTTCTCCTTGGAACCGAAGGCGTCGAACAGGTCCAGGGCCGCCTGCCGGTCGTTCCCTTCGTCGTCCCACTGCAGCAGGACGTGCAGGGGAATGGTGACCTGGCGGGCCTCATCGAACATGGCACGAGGGACGAAGCTCCCGGCGAACAGCACAGCGGCCGAGATGCGCGGCTCGACCACCGCCAGCCGGGTGCCGATGGATATCACTCCCCCCGAGTACCCGACCGGGCCGCCGATCTCGGGCAGCGCCAGGAGAGCGTCCAGGGCGGCCTGCCACTCCGGGACCGACTTGTCGACCAGGGGGAGGATGAGGGCGTCGATGATCTCGTCGCTGACCGGCCCGCCGGCCTCCATGGCCCGGCGCAGGTCGGCGAGGGCCTGCTCGGCGGCGGGCAGGCGGGGCCGGTCGCCGCTTCCGGGGAGCTCGATGGTGGCCGCGGCGAAGCCGTCCGCCGCGCAGTGCCGGGCTCGGGCCGCCAGTCGGGGATACGTCGTGCGCAGCCCGAGAGGAGGGGGGCCGAGCAGGATCAGCGGCGCCGGTGCGGACGCGGATGCGGACCGTGGCGTCCACAGGATTCCGGGGATCTCGCCGAGGATGAATTCGCGCTCAAGGACAGCGTCGTCGAGACGCTGCTCAGAAGTGAACTGCATGGTCGTGCCTTTCGGGAGTGCCATCGAACGGCGCTCCCGGACGACCTATCGCCCGACCGTGACCCCGGAGGAGAGCACCCATGTCGTTACTGCGTTCACGGGTACCACCTCCTCGCTCGTTTGCACGGCCTCCGGCAAAGTACCAGTGGCCGCGGTGGTTCCGCCAACGGATTTTGTGGAGCTGTGCGGCCGAAGAACCGGCGATCAACCGTTGACGAACGATCTGCTGCGCAGACAGCCGCCCATGACCAGCGTGAGCACCCTGAGTCCCGGTGACACCAGCCATCCCGGCCCCAGACCCGGATCCGGACCCGGACCCGCGAGCGGTGCCGCGAACCCGGACCGACTGTCGCCGCTGGGTAACGGATTCGCGGCGGCGGCTGAAAGCGAGTCGGCTGCTTGGGATGCTCGTGCCCATGGTGATGGGTGTGGAGCGGCGGGAGCGCCGTATCTGGACGGCGCTGTGTACGGTCGGGGCGGTGGCGGCGCTGGTCGCCGCAGGCTGGGGCCTTCGGGAGCTGCGCCGGGGCGAGAGCGTCATGAACGTGGTCACGTTCGCCTTCGTGGTCCCCAGCTTCGTAGTGGCGATTGCCGGCCTGCTCCTGGCCAGGGCCGGGCTGGGGCAGCGGGCGGACACCGCCGCGCTGGGCGAGTCCGCGGCCCGA
Source organism: Streptomyces sp. NPDC050504 (assembly GCF_044458065.1). NCBI lineage: Bacteria > Bacillati > Actinomycetota > Actinomycetes > Kitasatosporales > Streptomycetaceae > Streptomyces > Streptomyces sp. NPDC050504. The sequence goes on from NZ_JBITHO010000014.1 coordinate 147,098, forward strand.
ACCCTCGCCGACGCCGTCGCCCAGGCCGAGGGCAAGGAGCTCCTGGACCTGCAGGGTGCCGACCTCGCTGACGGAGACCGCCACCTGATCAACGTCCGCTTCACCCGGGAGACACCGGCCAGCGCGTCCGGGCCCCTGGCTCGCGGACAACTGCGCGACGGAACCCCCAACATTCCGGCCATCGCCGCCTACTACAACAGCACCGAAGCGCGGCGGCTGGTCATCACCGGCGAACCCGGCGCAGGCAAAACGGTCCTGGCGCTGGAGCTACTCACCGAGTTGATCAAAACCCGCGGCGCCACCGACCCGGTGCCGGTGCGCCTGTCGCTGGCCCAGTGGGATCCGGCGCTGCCGCTGGAGGACTTCCTCACCACTCACCTCACCACGTCCTACGACCAGCCCCTGCCGCGTGCCCACCAACTGGTGCACGGCCACTGGATCCTGCCGGTACTGGACGGGCTGGATGAGATGGACCCCGGCCTGACGGATGCGGACGGCAACCCGGTCTGCGACCCCCAGGGCCGCCAGTTGCCCGACCCCGATGCCCCCCGCGCCAGGACTGCGCTGAAGGCACTCAACGCCTACAGCCACGGTAAGGATCCCGCCCCGCTGATCCTGCTCTGCCGCACCGCCCACTACCAAGCGCTCGCGGCCACGGCGCCGTCGCGGCCGCCGGCCCGGCTCACCCCTGCCACCCGAATTGCCATCCAGCCCGTGACCCCGGCCCGCGCCCGCGCCTACCTCGCCGCCCGTACCCAGGGGAACACCCGCTGGACCGGACTCCTGCAGGAGCTGCGCACGAACTCGCCCGGCCTGCTGGCCGGGCATCTCAGTACACCGTGGCGTCTGTCCCTGGCTGCCACCGTCTACCGCACTACCGACCCAGCGCCGCTGCGCGCCCTGTCCACCCCGCAGGAACTGGACGAGCACCTGCTCGCCTTGCTGATCCCCGCCACCCTCAACCTGTATCCGCCGCCCCGCGGCTACCAGGACGACCAGATCCGGACCTGGCTCACCCGCATCGCCAGGCATCTCGACTCCGCACCGCTGGCCACTGGTTCAAGCACCGGTGCCGGCGCGCGCACGGACATCCATCTGTACGAGCTGTGGCCGATAGCCGGTCACGCCCGCGTACGCGCCTGGGACGCGGCATTCACGACACTGACGGTCATACTCGCCTGCCTGCCCGCGATCCTGCTGCTGTGGCCCATCAGTACGTTTCTTACCGCGACGTTCGCCGTGTACCCGGGTGTCGCCGCGTGGATGGCGGGGAGTCAGACCAGCAGCCTCCCGCGCAGATGGAGTTGGCAGGCCCTCCGCGTCAATTCGAGGAGTTCCCTGGCCGCGCTGGCCTTCGGGCTCGCGTTGGGGATGACGTTCGGGGTGACGGGCGGTCTGACCGCCGGGCTGACAGCCAAATTACCGGCCGGGCTGGCGGTCGGACTGGGGGCCGGGCTGACCTACGGGCTGGTGATCGGGCTTGCGTACGGGCTGGCGGTCGGCCTGGCGATCGGGGCGCAGGCCGACCCGAGGCGCATCGCCGCCCCTGGAGAGGTAATGCAGGAGGACGCGAAGTTCGGACTGGCGGTCGGGCTGGCGTTGGGGCTGGCAGGCGGGCTCGCGTTCGGCCTGCCGTTGGGGCTTGCGTTCGGGCTGATACCTGGGCTGATAGTCGGGCTCCGGTCAGCACGCCGCTACGTGGTCTTCCTGTGGTGCGCCCGGAAGGTTCTGCCGTTCCACCTCACCACGTTGCTCGCCTACGGCTACCGCGCCGGCCTGCTGCGGCGCTCGGGAAACGCCTACCAGTTCCGCCACCGGGAACTACAGCAATGGCTTGCCGCCCAGCCTTAACGGGCCAGACACCGCGAGTACCGCCATGGCTGAGCCAGGTCAGTGAACACGCAGATCCGCGAGGCCGTAGCCTCCCGAGCGGCACTTCCCGAACGAACAGGCAGTGATCAAGCGTGTCCACCTGGCCGTCATGAGCGGTAGTGCGTCGCGTCTTCGGCGAGGTACTCCTGGAGCCAGTCGATCGGGAGCCGCTGGCTGAAACTGTGCATGGCGGCTTCTTGAGCCAGTTCCAGGAGCTGAGCGGTGTCGACGGCTCGGACAGTGCGGGGAAGGGGCGGGGTCATGCCGAGATGGTGCCAAGAAGCTGCCGTGGAGCCGAGAGTTCAGCTGGGCTGGGATGCGATCTGCCGACGGGCAGCCCGCCAGATTTCCTCGAACTCTTCGGAGGTGAGTCGGTCGGGGTCGTGGCCTTCCCATTCCGAGACGGGCAGCTCGGCCGTGATCCCGAACCTGCTGTCGTACTCATCGAGGCGGCCCGCTTCATGGGCCTGCTGCCACTCGGCGAGGGAGGCGGCTGCAATCGGGGTGAGCGTTGGTCCTTGGAGTTCGACTTGCCTGGTTACCCAGCCATCCGCGTCGATCTCGAAGTAGAACCAGATGTCTTCCTCGTCCCAGTAGCAGCGCATCCATGTGGTCACCAGGACATGATGCCGGACCAGATGCGCCGCCCCACTCCGCTTGATCTTTGGAACGTCCATACGTTTGAGCGAACTCGGCCGACTCCAGGTCCGCGCCGACCCCGAGGACGGCCATGGCGGTGAGGCAGGCATCGCTCAGCCGGGCAGACCAGGCGTCCAGGTAGCGGCCGTTGCCGGGGCGCACCTCGTGGCCGAGATCCACCGCATGGGCGGCGGTGGCCGTCTCGTACCAGGCCGGTCCGGTCGGGTGCTCGACGCTGGGAGTGGACCTGGAAGAAAGCAGGCTGCCCTCCAGGTCCACCCACCTGTCCATGCCGAGCTTCCACGCGGGACAGGTCGACGTGGGGCAGATCCACCAGCCGCCTGCTGGGCAGCTTCGGGCCGAACACGATGGCCGAGACGTGCTCGGCCGCGCCCACGCCCAGGCCGGCGGTCAGGCCGACCAGGTGGTGCAGCGTGCACTCCTCGTCGGCCATCGGCCGCGCCCAGTTGAACGACTTCTCGAAGAGTCGCTCGCCGGGTCCGCGCACGTGAAAGCGGGGAAGGTCCAGGGCGTTGAGGAAGGGGTGACCGTCGGGGGCACCGGGCGGCGCCAGGCCGATCGGGTCCGTGCTCAGGAAGCCGGGCATCTTGCCGTCGGTCTGCCGCAGGACGCCGGTCTCCTCATCGCGTACGGCATAGGTCGGCGGGTGCAGCGCGGTCTTCAGCCCGAGGTCGGTCACCGCGGTGGAGTCGCGCGGCGTCGTCACCCGCAACGCGTACACACCGAGCACCGGGGCAAGCTCCGCCGAGGGCGGGAGCTGCGCCACAGTGTCCCGGTGCCGGGTGTGCTCAGAAGCCGTGCCGGATCCTCGTGACTTGGACTGGGCGGCCGTCGATGCCGTCGAAATCCACGACGCCGCCCCACGGCTGAAGAGCCCCCTCAAGCCGTCCCCAGTTCCTCCCCCGGCGGGATGTAGGCATCAGGATCGTAAGCATCCTCGACATGCCCGTCAGCGTCCACCGTGATGGCCACCGCCCCTCCCTGCGCGGTGATCAGCCACGCAAGGACCTGCTCCGTCACAGGGGTGTTCCCCGGGCCCTGGTCCGTCCAGTGCACCCGCCACCCGCCACCGGGCACTGCCGCTACGATCTGGTCGGCCTTCTCCAGATGGGAGAAATCCTCGTAGTCCGTGACGGGGCGCATGGCACCTCGCTTGGCGTCGACTACCAGGGCCGTCCCGGTTGCCGGGTCCCACGCCTCCACACGGACCATCCGGCCGGTCTCGGTCTCAGTGCCGCTGAAGATGGCGGTCCACCCGGTCTGATTGAAGTAACGAAGATCCACCAGTGCATCATCTCGCAGTACGCGGAGAGCCAGCGGGCGAGACGGGTGCCTTCGAATCCCAGGATCTGACGCAGCTTCGCAGTAGGCGTTAAGGTCGATCTCGATCGTTGAGCAAAGCTTCGTGGTGAGTGGCTGGCGAGACCGAAGCAGGCAACAGTTCCAGCAGTGCGGAGGGGGGACTGTGAAGCTGCCGCTGCACCCCTTCTGCCCCTGTTTCATCACAAAGTGCACCGGTTCACGACGAACACTTCCGCGGCCACCACTACTTCTGCCGGTAGCTGATGGTGCTGGCCACCGCCGCCTCGCCCACGATCCACACCACCCTGGTGCGGAGCCTGAAGCACCATCACATGCCCGTCCCGGAGCCGTCCGAAGGATGTTCGCCGGTACTGGTTCTCGGTTTCGCTGTGGGAAGCGCTGCGCGATACTCGCCCTGTGGAATGGCGTGAGCAGGTACAAGAGGCAGAACAGAGCGGTGACTGGGATGCGGCCATCTCGCTGGTGAGCGCTCGTGCCGAGTGCTACTCCAGCGTCTTTCACGCGCACGACAATCATCTGTGGCACATGGATCTGCTCATTCGTGCGGAGCGATTCGACCAGCTCACCAAACTCGCACTCACAGACGTCCACGCGCGCCGGCGACTCAACAGATCGCTTCACGAGCGGGGGATGGACACCGCGCTGCGCCACCGTGCCGAGGCTGGCGACAGTAGCGCCTTGTATCACCTCGTGAAGTTGCTGTGCGAAAGAGACCAGTTCCAGGAAGCCCACGAAACAGTAGAACGACTTGATCCTGAGAACGCTTACGCGCACCGGCTCGTGGCAGAATTCCAGACAGCCTCGGGACAGAACAGCTAGTGCTGCCCCGGGGCCTGGTCGGGTGTCAGCGGCGGGTTTCGACGTTCATGTCACCGTGGACCACCGTGCGCATCCTGTCACTGGCGAGCATGTCGTGCGGGAAGCCGAGTTCGATCGCACTGGCCTCGTTGAGGCGGGCCAGTTGGGAGGCCGTGAAGTCGACTTCCAGGGCTCCCAGATTGTCCTCCAGCTGCGCGGGAGTGCGGGCACCGACGAGCGATGCCGTCACATCCGGGTTCTGCAGGGTCCAGGCCAGCCCGACCTGGGCCGTTGTGCGGCCCATCTCCCCGGCGACCTCCTTCACGACATCAGCGATGTACAAGTTGCGTTCGGTGAGCGCGCCGTTGGCGATATTGAAATTTCTACGGGTTTCGTCGTCGACCGCGGTGCTCGTGGTGTTCAGGTCGTCGCGGCTGTACTTGCCGGTGAGCACCCCGCCGGCAAGTGGCGAGTACGGCAGCACCCCCAACCCCATCTCGCGTGCCATCGGGATCAGATCGCGTTCCCCGGTACGCTCGATCAGGCTGTATTCGATCTGCAGGGCGACCAGCGGCGACCAGCCGCGTAGGCCGGCGATCGCCTGCATGCGCGACACCTGCCAGGCCGGGGCGTTGGAGATCGCCACGTACAAGACCTTGCCCTGTCGGACCAGATCGTCCATGCCGCGCAGGATCTCCTCGACCGGCGCCGTGAAGTCCCACACGTGCAGGTAGAGCAGATCTATGTAGTCCGTATTCAACTGCCGCAGACTGGCTTCCACCGACGCGAACAGGCTCTTGCGGTGAGGGCCCCCGGAATTCGGGTCGCCGGGCCGGCGCAGCGTGGTGTATTTCGTTGCCAGCACCAGACTTTCGCGGTTTTCGCGGGTAAATTCACCCAGCAGGCGCTCGGAACTTCCCTTGGTGTAGGTACTGGCGGTGTCGACGAAGTTGCCGCCGCGCTCGACGTAGAGGTCGAACAGCTTACGCGCCTCGTCCCGCTCGGCACCCCAGCCCCACTCGGTGCCGAAGGTCGCCGCGCCCAGCGCCAGCGGTGACACCCGCAGCCCTGAGCGGCCCAGCAGCCGGTAGGTATCGAGAGTGAGCGACATCGTGTCCTCCTGTGCTTGTAATTCGCCATCGGGAACGAGTCTGTGACCGCCGCGAGCCGGGGGTAAGGGAAAGAACTTCCTGGGAACACCAGTCCTACCCAGGCTGTTGGATCGACCATGACGACCCGCACCGTGGACACGACGAAGGAGCTGGCCGCTTTCCTGCGGGCCCGGCGCGAGCACCTGGACCCGAAAGACTTCGGCCTGCCGTCGCGTCAGCAGGCTCGGCGGACCCCGGGACTGCGTCGTGAAGAGGTCGCCGAACTGGCCGGGGTCAGCGTCGACTACATAGCGCGGCTGGAACAGGCCCGGGGGCTGAGGCCCTCCGTGAATGTGGTGGAGGCGTTGTCCCGGGCGCTGCGTCTGACCCCCGACGAACGCGCCTACCTCTTCAACCTGGCCCAGCAGCGCCCCCGCAACGCCGACAAGCCCGCCACCACTGCCTCGGCCCCGCTGGCCCGGCTGGTCACCGACCTGTCGCCGTTGCCGGCCATGCTGATGAACCACCGCTACGACGTCCTGGCCTGGAACCGCGAAATGGCGGGGCTGCTGCTCGATTTCGCCACCCTGCCGCCGTCGCAACGCAATGCCATGTGGCTGTGCCTGGTGCACCCTGAAATACGCGAGCTCTATGTCGACCGCGAGCGTGTCGTGCGGGAGGGAATCGCCCACCTGCGCGCAGCCTGGGCCGCGCACCCTGAGGACCGGGCGTTGACCGACCTCATCACCCAATGCACCATCCACAACGAGGACTTCGCGCGATTGTGGGCCGAGCGGGACGTGCAGGTCAACGGCCGCGGACACAAGGTGATACGGCACCCGGACGCAGGTGTGATCGCCGTGCACTTCGAAGTGCTTGTGCCACTCCAGGATCCAGACCAGCGGTTGATGATCTGCCGCGCCGCGGACGACGAGAGCCGGTCGGCATTGGACCGGCTGCGCTCACCGTGACGTCGAAGAATGATCACGGGCTGGGACGCTCGCGCGGCGGGTGCACCACCAAGTTGCACCTGGCCGTCGAGCAGGGCCAGAAGCCCATGTCGATCGCCATCACGGCAGGACAGCGCGGGGACACTCGCCGCAGTTCGAACCCGTGCTGGAGAAAGTCCGCGTGCCCCGCATCGGGCCGGACCGGCCGCGTGTTCGCCCCGACCGCGTGCGGGCCGACAAGGTGTACGCCTCCCGCAGGAACCGCGCTGCCGCCGCGCGGTACGGCAAGCTCGCCGTCCGCCATGAGGCGACCGTGCTGGTCGCAGCGATCAACGAATGGCTATGCCCCTGTCTCGCGCGTCAGCACGTACGTGTTCCCGATGTCCGGGTCGCCGTACATGAAGAACAGCACCAGCCCATCGTGCTGATCGCGGTCCGCATAGAAGAACCACGAGTATGTCGACGGGGGCTCCGGAGTCGAGGGGGAAGCTACAGGTGCGGGAAGGCGCCTCACGACTCGGGTCCGGGTCGTAAGCGCGAGTCGGACGACCTGTCCGTCGTCGTCGGTCAGCTGCCAGGTTCCCGTACCGGAGAGACGCCAGCCGTCCTCGAAGTCAAAGCACTTCCCGTCGAGCTTCTCGATAAGGGCTGTTCCGTCTTCGCGGAGCACCATGCGGGTTCCCTCGACGTTTTCCCAACTCCCGGCCACTTCGGCCGCCGTGGCGTCGTGGAGCCCCGTTCCCCCGTAGTGCTGACAGGGACCCGCGCATGCAGTCAGAACGGCCAACATCGCCTTCAAGCCGCCAAGGGCTGCCACCCGCGGACGCAGCCTGCTTCCACCCGCCATCAGGCCCTCCTGCCAGACTCGTTGAGCGTGTTCAACTACGTGCCTGGAGAGGTGGCGCGCGTCACCCCCGGCTCGCGTGTCCAGCCACCGATGAGCACGGCGAACAGCGCTTTCGACGCACGCCCCAGCCGTCACCGGCTGACACCCGCCTCGCCCCCTGGCTATCGTCAGGGCAGTCGGGGAACAGGGAGGTGGCCCGTGCGCGGTGCCGTCAAGGGCGCATCGCTCGCCGGAATCGCGGCGGCCTTGGCCGTCCTGGCCTCGCTCGCGGCCAACGCGGCCACGTCCAAGGACCGTTGGCCCAGCGCGCTCGACCACATCCGGCAGCAGCCGTGGTGGTGGGTCGCCGGACTCGCGGCCGCCGCGATCCTCATGGCCGTCCTCCTGACCTGGCGGCAGGAGCGGCCCGCCGCGGTCGCCGACGATCCGCCCACACCGTCCGCGCTGACCGTTCCCGACTGGGTGATCGACCGCACCGAACGCGCCCGCACCGTCAAGGCGGTGTGCCGCACCCGGCGCGGCGGCCGCACCATCGCCATCACGACCGCCCTCGAAGGCGCCGGCGGCTTCGGCAAGACGGTCCTCGCCCAGGCGGTGGCCGCGAGTCCGCGCGTACGGCGGCACTTCCGCGGCCGGATCTACGTCATCACGATCGGCCGCGACGTCCGCAGCCGGGCGGCGATCGCCGCCAAGGTCGCCGAGGCCACCCGCTTCGTCACCGGCGACACGACGGCCTTCGACGACCCGGGCCTGGCGGGCGACCACCTCGGCCGGCTCCTCGACCGCCGCCCCCGCACCCTGCTCCTCCTCGACGACGTCTGGAACGCCGAACAGCTGGACCCCTTCCTGCGCGGCGGCGCCGGCTGCGTCCGCCTCGTCACCACCCGCGTCCCCGGCGCCCTGCCCCGCGGCACCGAACGCGTCCGCGTCGACCAGATGTCCCCCGCCCAGGCCCGCGCGGTCCTCACCTGGGACCTGCCCGCGCTCCCCGAACCCCTCGTCCGCGACCTCCTGGAGGCGACCGGACGCTGGGCCCTGCTCCTGCGCCTCACCAACCGGCTGATCAGCCGCCGCATCGCCACCGGCAGCGATCCGGAGCACGCGACGGGCGAGATCCTGCGCAGGCTCCTCGCGCACGGCCCCGTCGTGGTCGACTCCGACCCGGCCACGCTGGACCTGGACGATCCGGCCCGCCGCGCGCAGGCCGTCCGGGCCACGGTGGAGGCGGCCCGGACCCTGTTGCCGCCCGGCAGTGACCGGCGCCTCGCGGAGGTGTCCGTCTTCGCGGAGGACGAGTCGATCCCCGTACCGCTGATCGCCCGCCTGTGGACGGCGACGGGCGGTCTGACGGAGGACGAGAGCCGTACGCTCTGCGCCGCGTTCGACCAGCTCTCCCTGGTCTCGCTCACCCCCGACCACGACGGCCGCGTCGCGATCCACGACGTGCTCCGCGACTACCTGCAGAAGGAGCTGGGCGAACCGGCCTTGACCACCCTGCACGGCACGCTCGCCGACGCCTTCGGTCCCCGTCCCTGGGAGTCGTCCGAGGGATACGTCCTCGACCACGCGATCGAGCACCTGCTCGCCGCGGGGCGGACGGCTGACGCGGAGCGCATCGCGAGCGACCTGCGCTGGATCGAGACCCGGCTCCACCAACACGGCCCGATGGCGGCTTGGGCCGACCTGTTCGATGTCCCCACGCGGCACGCGGCCCGGCTCGCCGACGACCTCACCCGAGCCGCCCACCTCCTCACCCCGACCGACCCTCCCGAGCTCCTGACGAACGTCCTGCACAGCCGCCTGGAGTCGCTGCCACTGTGGCGAGACCGGATCGAGGGCCGGCAGACCGCGCCCGAGATCGCGGCCCGGCCGCTGCTCCGCAACCGCAGTACCCCACCGGACCTGCCCGAACCGGCTCTGCTCCGCACCTTCCTCGGCCATGCCGGACCCGTATGGTCCGTCGGGGTCCGGTCCGACGGCACGTCGCTCGTCACCGTCGGAGCCGACGGGATGGCCCGAGGGCTCGACCCGGACAGCGGCGGCGAGTTCGCCGTGGACGTCCGGGGCCCCGGACGCTTCAGGGTCCTCGCGGTCGCCCCGTACGGCACCGGACTGGTGACGGGCGGACCGGACCGGACCTTCCACACCTGGACGCTCGACCGGGCCACCCCACCGACGCGAACCCTCGGGCCGGTCGGCGGCCGCGGAGCGTCGGTGCGGGCCCTGGCGACCTCTGGGAGCCGGATCGCGACCGTCGCCACGGACGGCACCCTGGAGGTCTGGGCCTCGGGCGGGAACCACCTCGCCCAGGACGTCCAGCAGGGTGACGAGCACACCTGCGTGGCGTTCTCCCCCGACGGTGTGTGGCTGGCCGTCGGCAGCCTCCGACGAGTCCGGCTGATGTCCGCGGACCTCGCCCAGGTGCAGGACCGCGGTCCCACCGCAGGCGCTCCGGTGAACGCCATCGCCGTCGCGCGGGACGGCAGCTGGATCGTCTCCGCCGAGGCGAACGGCACGCTGCAGATCTGGAACGAGACGCCGCCCCACCACACGTCGCAGATCTCCGCGCACAAAGGCCCCGCCACCGCGGTGGCGGTCTCGCCGGACGGCACATGGCTGGCCAGCGGCGGCGAGGACGGCACCGTCGCGCTCTGGGACCGGCGGACACGGGAACGCCGCGCCCGCTACACCGCCCATACCGGCCCGGTCCACGCCGTCGCGATCACGCCGGACGGCGACCGGGTGATCAGCACCGGAGAGGACGGGACGGTACGGGTCTGGAACAGCTGGGGGCCCGAGCGAATCCGCTCGGGCGACGGCGAGGGAATGCGGACGGTCACCGTCGCCGACGAGGCCGGGCGGCTGGCCGTCGCCCACCGCGACGGCAGCACCCGGCTCTGCGACCCGTACGGTGACACCTGGAGCGACCCCCTGTCGTCACGCCTCGGGGAGTACCGAGGGCCGGTCGCCTTCGCGCCCCACGGCAACTGGTACGCGGCAGGCCACCTGCACGGTGTCGAGATCAAGACCATCGACCAGTCGACGGCCGCGGACCCCACCGTCCTCCCGCTGGGCCCCTCCATCACCGCGCAGGCCCTCGCCGTAGCCCACGACGGCAGGTGGCTCGCCGTCGCGGACTCCGCGGGAGCGCTCCAGCTGTGGAACCGTCTCCTGGAGACCCGGACCGCCACCGTGCCGGGGCCGTGGGACGCCACCGGCCGGGCGCACACCGTCGCCGTCGCACCCGACGGGACCTGGCTGGCCGTGCTGCGCCACCGGCACCGGTCCGGCCGGACCGGTGCCGAGTCCTTGGTGCAGGTGGTCCGCCTCGCGGAGGGCCGCACCGTCGTCGGCCGCCAAGTCCAGATCCACCGCGGCGAGAAACTCACCGGCCTCGCTGTCACGCCCGACGGCAGCCGCCTCCTCACCACGTCCCTGAGCGGAGACGTGAGCCAGTGGGACCCGCTCACCGGCGTCCTCCTGACCAACGTCACCGACCCCGACGGCCCCGTGAGCGGGCTCGCCGTCTCCCCCGACGGCAAGTGGATCGCCACCGCCGGCTCCCTGCTCCGCGTCCGGGACGCCGCCACCGGCCGGACCGTCGCCGGTGTCCGCGCCGAAACGCCGCTTACGTCCTGCGCCTGGCTGCCCTACGGCCGCGGGCTCGTCGCCGTCGGCGAACGCGGCCTGTACTCCTACGAGTTCCGCCCATGAGGCGGCACCCACCAAGGGACACCGAGCCGTGTCCTGTTCCGCATCTTCGAAACGAGCTCATCCGAGTGGTGCCGTCGCCGAGGGCGCCGCGCTCGTCGACGTTCGGCTTCACCCGCCCGTCGTCCTGCGCCCCGATGGAGACCTGCGCCGACGGTCGAAGCCGTCTTCGATGAGGCCGACGACATCGACCGACCCGTCCGGATCAGCTCCGCCATCATCCGCGCGCGTCGCCTCCTGGAACGCGTCCGCGTCCCGCGCACCGGACCTGGCCGACCCCGCCGCAGACCCGACCAGGTCATCGCCGACAAGGCTTACGGCTCTCGCTGTCAGAACCATCCCCGGCTGCTCGACGGCCTGGAGCCCACCGTGGGTCTCGCCGCACGGTCCGGGGCTGGCCCCAGATCGCCCTCCATGGGCGAGTGCCGGGGCCGCGTGGTCACGGTCCTGTCTCACTGCCGGGGCGTTCCCCGTCCCCGGGGCAGGACGGGCCTTTACCGTGGAAGCAGCACGGCGGCGAACAGCCGTGTTCGGGGGTGGAGTTGATGGCAGACCAGGCAGAGGGACCCGGTACTGTCGGCGGGCAGGGGCCCCTGGGCAGGGCGGGTCCAGGCCCGGACCGGGACGAGGATGTCCGGGCCGGCAACAGCATGTCCGGAACCACGGTGCACGGCCCTGTCGCCCAGGCCGGATCGATCGGCACCTTCATCCAGCAGGCTCCTCCCCCACCACCCAGAGCAGAAGTGAACTGGCCGCTGCGGATCGGTCCCGTTCCCGACCTGGTCACTGCCCACCAGCCCCGGACCGGCCTGCGGGAGCGGATCGACCGCGTCCAGGGCGCTGCGGGTACGGTCGTGCTGAGCCAGGTCCTCTCGGGCGGGGGCGGGGTGGGCAAGACCCAGCTCGCCGCCGCCCTCGCGCACCGCGCCGTACACGACAACACCGACTTCGTCCTGTGGGCGGATGCCACCCGGCCCGAGCAGCTGCTGGGTGCGTACGCGACCGCCGCAGTGCTCGTCCAAGCCCCCGGCGCGGCCGGACAGGACGTGGAATCCGACGCACGGGCGTTCCTCAACTGGGCCGCCACGACCAGCAGATCCTGGCTGATGGTCCTGGACGACGTCATCGACCCGGCCGCCCTGCGCGGCTGGTGGCCACCCACCAGTGCCTCCGGCATCGGCGACGGGCAGGCGTCAGGTGAGTCCGATACCGGTGGAACGCGGCACCGGGCGGTGATCATCACCCGGCTGAAAGGCGCCGACATCAGCGGCGGCGGACGCCACGTCCTGGATGTCGTTCCCTTCACGGCCACCGAAGCCGCGGCGTTCCTGCGCGAACGGCTCCCCCTCGCTGACGCCGGTCATCTTCTCGACGAAGCCGTCGACGAGGTCGGGGCCGCCCTGGGGCACCTGCCGCTCGCACTCGGATACGCGGCCGCCTGGATGATCAACGAGGACCAGCCCTGTGCCGCTTACGTCGCGCACTTCCGGGACCAGGCACAGCGACTTGCTCAAGTACTGCCGGCCAAGTGGAGCGGGGAGGCGTACGAGCGGGAAATCGCCGCCGCGCTGCTGCTGTCACTGGACGCGGCACAGGCGGCGGAGCCGGTCGGCCTCGCCGGGCCCGCACTGGAGTTGGCGGCGTTCCTCGACCCGGCCGGGCATCCGGCCGAGTTCTGGCAGACCTCCGCGGTCACCGGCCACCTCACCCGCGCCGGGGGCAGGGACCTCGTCCCGGCCGTGGATCCGGCGACCGCGCGCAGGGCGATGCGGCTGCTGCACCGGTACGGACTGATCACCATCCGCCGGGAGGACCCGCAACGCACGGTACGGATCCACGCACTGACCGCGCGCGCCGCACGCGAAGCCCTCCCCGCGGAGAGGACGGGTGCTGTGGTGCGGGCGGTCGCCGACGGATTGTGGGAACTGTGGCCGGGAGAAGACCACCACGACATGGCGCGTGCCGCGGTCCTGCGCGCCAACACCGATCACCTCTACCCGCTGGCCGGCGACCGTCTGTGGCAGCCGGACGGGCACGTGCTTCTCTACCGGTCCGGGGAAAGTCACTGGCGCAACGGCATCCCCGCGACCGCGGTCCGCTACTGGGAGCGGCAGGTCGCTGCCGCGGAGAGAACACTGGAAGCGGACCACCCCGATGTCCTCGCCGCCCACGCCTATCTCGCCAACAGCTACTGGACCGCAGGACACACCAACAAAGCGACCACGCTATTGGAGCGGATCCTGGCCGACAGCGAGCAGTTGCTCGGCCACCAGCATCCCAGCACTCTGACCCTCCGTGCCAACCTCGCCACCAGCTACTGGACCGCAGGGCATATCAGCGAGGCCATCGCGCTGGAGGAACAAGTACTGATCGACAGTGAGCACCTCCTCGGCACCGACCACCCCGACACCCTGCGCTCCCGCGCCAACCTCGCCACCAGCTACCGGACCGCAGGACGCACCAGCGAAGCCATCACACTGGAGGAACAAGTACTGGCCGACCGCGAGCACCTCCTCGGCACCGACCACCCCGACACCCTGCGCTCCCGCGCCAACCTCGCCACCAGCTACCGGACCGCAGGACGCACCAGCGAAGCCATCACACTGGAGGAACAAGTACTGGCCGACCGCGAGCACCTCCTCGGCACCGACCACCCCGACACCCTGCGCTCCCGCGCCAACCTCGCCACCAGCTACGGGGACGCGGGGCGCACCGAGGAAGCCATCGCGCTCCTGGAGCAGGTCCTCGCCGACAGCGAGCACCTCCAGAGACCTGTGCACCCCGACACCCTGAGCGTCCGCGCCAACCTCGCCACCAGTTACCGCGACGCGGGACGCCGGGACGAGGCCGTGCGGCTGCTGGCGAGTACCGTCGAGGACTCCCGGCAGGCCCTGGGCGAGGAGCATCCCAGCACCGTGGCCCGTCTGAGGGTGCTGCGGCGGTGGCGTGAGCAAGACGTGCCCCCGCGGACCGGCCAGGGCTGAAGGGGGATTTGAAGAGGCGGCGCGCGGCCGGGCGGACACCGTCCTATTCGGAGCCTTTGGACGGCCGTGCCGATTCTTGTTCCAGGTACGCGAGCAGTTCGGGCAGGGACGCCTGGTGCTGGCGAAGGGAAGCGTCCAATGTGTTGGCGAGCTGCGGGTCATTCTGGATGGCGGCCATCAGACTGGATGGTGCGAAAGAGTTCCTGAGCTGCCCGAGACGTGGCGGATTGCTCTCGACGTCCGGTTTTGGGTCTTCGGGTCCGCGAGGGGTGTAGATGGTGCCGGTGAGGGTGTGTTCCCGGGTGAAACGTTCGAGCCGGAGGGTCTTGCCGTTCGCGAGTATGCGGAAGCGGTAGAGCCCGTGGTCCGTCCCGGTGATCTCAGTCGTGTAGGTGCCGTTGGACCTGGGATCGAGAGTGAGGAGCCGGGGCCCTGTGGGGCCGGTGAGTTCTGCGCGTACAGCGGCCCGGTCCTCGTCGATGGGCAGCCCGAACTCGGTCAGCCGTGCCGTGAGGTGCATGATCGATCCCGGGGTGATGCCGGACTGGCTCAGGCTGGCCGTCAGGACGAGGCTGGACCGGCCATGGATTTCGAGCGAGTACTGGAGTCCGTGAGTGGATGCGTATTTGTGCTCGCGCGGGTTCCGCTCTTCGAGTTGTTTCAGGTAGTCGATGAAGGCGGCTTTGTCGCATACCAGACGGGCGAGCCATTTGCCGGACCACTGTTCTTTTCCGGTGATGCCGACCACGGGTAGGTTGAACCGGTAGTAGGCGACGTTCCGTCCCGTGACGTAGGAGACGCCGGAGGGAACCGCGGGTGTGATGATCTGGCCCGACGGGGTTTCCAGGGAGAATTTCAAGACGTGGGGGGCGGGTGAGAGCAGGATGACGTCCGCGGAGGAGTCGGCCCGGTTGAGGGTGAACGGGACGGTTGTCTTTCCTCCTGCGGGGAGGTTTCCGCCCGGGTCCAGGACGACCTGCTCGTTGGTGACGCCTGCGAGGATCTGCAGGTAGTACTTGGCCAGGAGGAAGCGTTCGTCCGACGACAGCACACCGGTCATCGTCATGTAGCCGCCGGTCCCGTTGGTGAGGCTGGTCAGCTTCTCCGGGTTGATGGCCGCGGGTGTGCCCAGCCCGATCGCGAACACGGTGTCGTCGATGCTGCCCGCCACGTCCGCGATCAGTTTCGGGGCGTTCTCCTGGCCGTCGGTCAACACGACCATCGCTGTCTTGTCGTAGGACCCGGTTACCGCGTCGAGGAGCAGTCCCGCCGCTTCCACGCCGTCTCCGATGGATGTGGCACCCGCCGGATTGGGTGTGTGGCCGGCCACCGCGGCCGTTGCCCTCGCGCGTCCCGGTCCGAAGATTTCCGGCCCTGCTCCGACCACGTCCATGACGACCGAGGCGTCCTGGTCGAAGCTCACCACTCCCACGCCGGTGTCGGGACGGAGCACATCGACCAGCGCCTGTGCGGACTCCCGCAGGACCTCCACGCGGGTGCGACCGTCACCCGCGTCCCAGTCCATGGATCCCGACTTGTCCAGCACCATCACCACGGCTGCCGTCGGACGCGCGATCGTGTTGCCCGACAGCGAGACCGTCCACCGCTCGCCTGTTTGCACACACCTCACGACGACCTCGCCCGTGGCGGACGATCCGATCGCACCGCCCGTGTGGACGAGCCACATTCGCGCGTGGCCGACAGCCCCGGCCCCCGGTGCCGGAACCGTCAAGGACGTCCCGAGCAACGTCGAGAAGGAACCCGCCGGTCCAGACAGCACCACCGGGCCCGAGACCACCTCGAAGGTGAGGTCTTCGACACCGGCGACCTCCCACACCACCGCACGCGCCGTCGTCTCGCCCTCCGGCACGTCGTTGAACACCACGGAGGGCGTCAGCAACTGCACCTCCCTGACGGCCAGGACAACGGCCTTGTAGGCGTTGACCCGCCCGAAGCCGTAGTCGTCGTTGTGGCCGGCCGCGTCGTAGGCCACTCCTCCGACCTGATCAGCCGACCTGCGCATCACGTCGCGCAACTCGTCGCGGGTGAGGTCCGGCGCCATCGAGAGCGCCAGCGCGGCGCAGCCCGCAGCGCACGGTGCCGCGAAGCTCGTGCCCGTCCAGGTACGGTAGGAGTTCCCGGAATCAGTGCTGAAGACGTCCACCCCGGGGGCAATCAGTTCGACTTCCGGCCCTCGGGCCGCGTTGTCCTCAAGGTCGTTGCGGTTGGACCGCACCACGGCGATCACGTCAGGGTGAGAAACCACCTCGTCCAGCATGACGTTCACGTTCCGCCCGTTGCTCGCGGCCCAGAAAATCGCTAGCCCCCGGCCTTCACGGCCGTTCGCGGCCGCGCCTTCAAGGGCGAGTTCGAGCGTGAGCGTCAGATCCCACTCGGCGCCATTGGGCCCCAGACTGGAGACGAGGATGTCGGCGCCGTCCGCGGGACTTGCCGCGGGAAGCTCTGTCGCAGGATTCGCCGCATACGCCACCGCCCGAGCCAGCGTCGTCTGGGTGCCGACCTGGTCACCCAGACAGCCCACGAGCATCAGGTCGCAGTCGGGGGCGGCACCGACCCCTCCCACTCCATTGCCACGTCGGGCTCCTGCCATTCCGGCGCAGAAGGTGCCGTGGTCGCTGTCGGGCATTCCGGCGGTGCCCTGGTTGAAGGTGACGCCCATGACGGTGTTGCTGAAGTAGCCCGACATGGGACCGACCCCGGCAGCGAGATCCTCGTGATCGGCTTGAAAACCGTTGTCGATGACCGCTACGCGGATCCCCGCTCCGAAGGTGTGATCCCATGCCTTTTCCGCGTCGACGTCCGCTCCGGTGGTGCCCCCCGACGCCCCGGTGTTGTTCCACTGCCATTGATCGGCGTACCTGGGATCTGCGGGGCTGAAACGCTGGGGAATGCATTCGATGAACGACGGTTCAGCGAATATGAAGCGGGGGTTTTCGTGCAGGGCGAGCGACGCGGCGAGCGAGTCGACGGACGACGTCGCACGGACCTCGTACAGGTTATCGGCGAAGTTCAGCTTTGCTACGATCTCCAACCCTTCGGATTGAAGCTCGGCTTCGGCCTGCACGCGGGAAAGCGCCGGATCCAGCCGCACATTCAACAGGTCGGTCGCCACGCCTATTCTGTCGCCACGCCGTTTGATGATTTTCCCAACAGAGAGAACGTCAGGAATTTCTTCGCCAGTTTCCAGGGCATCACGCATTGAACCACTGGGGTCAACGAACAACCAGCGCGCACGGGCGAATAATTCAACAGTTTCCTCGTCCACTCCGGCCTCTCGCAGCCGCAGCTCCGCACTCGCCCCGAGGGCATCTCTTTCTAATCGTTCTCGGCTTCCCTCGGCCACCAGAACGGCGACGACCTCGTCCAGCTGCTCAACTTCCACCAGACGGCTGCCGCGATAATATTGACGCCTCATGATTCTTCCTTCTCCTCGGCGGAGACAGGTGCCTCCTGGTGATCATTTCACCCGGGATGCGGGGGTGGGCCTCATGAATGTGAGCGTCGCGTACGGCCTTCGTCAACCGTCACGTAGGACACATACGGCACGCTGCCGATTAATGCTGGTGACTCGCGGTGATCATTTCAATGAGATGGTGCGCTCCCTGCCGAAAGCATCAACGCCGCCTACAGCGAATGAAGTAGAGCCAACAGGACCCGGGGTGATGCGATGCCGCTCCTGCAGTCGCTTCAGGGGGACTGCGGCTTCTGGCTGAGACGAGTGGCGACGACGGCTGCCTGGACTCGGCGTTGGACCCCGAGTTTGGCCAGGAGGCGGGAGATGTTGTTCTTCACCGTCTTCTCCGACAGGTAGAGGCGTTTGCCGATCTGAGCGTTGGTGAGGCCGTCGCCGATCAGTGCCAGGATGTTCCGTTCGCGGTCGGTGAGGGTGGCGATGCGCCGATCCTCATCGGCGGCTGGTTCCGCAGGGCCTCTCAACGTCGTCATCAGGCGTGCCGTGGTGGCGGGGTCCAGCATGGACTCGCCCCGGGCCACGGTCTTCACCGCCCCGATCAGGTCGGGTCCCTTGATCTGCTTCAGGACGTAGCCCGCCGCCCCGGCCATGATCGCGTCCAGCAGCGCGTCGTCGTCGTCGAACGAGGTGAGCATCAGGCAGGCCAGTTCGGGCATGCGGGAGCGCAGCTCTCGGCAGACGGTGATGCCGTCGCCGTCGGGGAGGCGGACGTCGAGCACCGCGACGTCGGGGCGCAGCGCCGGTCCGCGGGTCAGTGCCTGTTCGCTGGTCGCTGCCTCGCCGACCACGTCGATGTCCGGTTCACCGTCCAAAAGGTCGCGCAGGCCGCGTCGTACGACCTCGTGGTCGTCCAGCAGGAACACTCGGACGGGGTGCTGCGCGCTGAAGGTGCGATCCGTGCTCATGCCTGCCTCAGGGGTGTCGTGTCGGCCCGTACTCGTTCCCCGTTGTGAGCCGTGCGTGCCCGATCGTTCTCCACTGAGGTCGCGGTGAACAGGGGTAGTTCGGCCCCTTCCGGTGTCCTTCAGCAGATGCGCGGCAGCTGCTCCCCCAGCGGCAGCTCCACCAGGCGTCGCGCCCCGACGAGTGTGCGGAGAACGACGCGTCCCCCGGGCTCGGCGGTGACCTCGCCGATGCGCATGGCCTGCGCGCCCTCCGGCAGGGAGCGCAGTGCGGCGAGCGCGGAGCGTGCGCCGTCGGGGGCGACGAAGGCGATCATGCAGCCTTCGTTGGCGACGGTGAGCGGGTCGAGGCCCAGCAGGTCGCAGGCGGCTGCGACCGGAGCGGGGACCGGAAGCGCGCCCTCCTCGATCTCGACCGTGACGGTGGAGTCGCGGGCGATCTCGTTCAGGGCCGCGGCGAGTCCGCCCCTGGTGGGGTCGCGCAGTGCGTGCACCGCCGGTCCGCAGGGGGCGAGGGCCCGCACCAGACGGTGGAGGGGCCGGGTGTCGGAGGCGATGTCGGCCTCGAAGCCGAGTCCTTCGCGGACGGAGAGGACCGCGGTGCCGTGCAGGCCGACGGGGCCCGAAAGAAGGATGACATCGCCGGGCCGGGCACGGGCGGCCGACGGGCTCAGGCCGGGGATGCGGCGGCCGATGCCGGTCGTGTTGAGGAACAGTCCGTCGGCGGCGCCGCGGCCCACGACCTTGGTGTCGCCGGTGACCACGGGGACCCCGACGGCGTGGGCGGCCTTGCCCGCGGAGATCAGGGCCGAACGCAGTTCCGCCAGGGGCAGCCCCTCTTCCGCGATGACGGCGAGGGACAGGGCCACGGGCAGGGCGCCGCGCATGGCCAGGTCGTTGACCGTGCCGTGGACGGCGAGGGAACCGATGTCGCCGCCGGGAAACGCGAGGGGGCTGACGACGAACGAGTCCGTGCTGATGACCAGTTCGGTGCTGCCGGGGACGACCGCCGCGTCCTCGAAGGGCGCGTTCGGGTTCCCGCCGATGGCAGGCAGGACGAGCTGGTCGAGGAGTTCAGCGGTCAGGCGGCCTCCCGCGCCGTGACCGAGCAGGACCCGCTCCTGTTCGGTGTACGGGGCCGGGCATTCGCTGGTCATGTGGATCTGGTCCTTCCTGCCGCGTGGAAGGCGGCGCAGGTGCCCTCGGTGGAGACCATGGGGGCGCCGAGCGGGGTGCGGGGCGTGCAGCGGGTGCCGTAGGCGGTGCAGTCGGTGGGCAGGCGGGCCCCGGTGAGGACGGCGCCCGCGATGCACCGGGGGTCCTCGACCGCGTGCAGCGCGGTGACGTCGAAGCGGCGGGCGGCGTCGAAGGCCGTGTAGGCCGGGGCGAGTTCGAGGCCGCCGGCCGGGAGCGTGCCGATGCCGCGCCAGGCGCGGTCGGTGACGCGGAACACGCGTGCCACGGCGGTGCGGGCCGCGGTGTTGCCGTCCCGGCGCACGGCCCGCACGTACTGGTTCTCGACCTCGTGGCGGCCCTCTTCGAGCTGGGTGACGGCCATCAGGACGCCCTCCAGCAGGTCCAGCGGTTCGAATCCGGTCACCACGACCGGAACCCGGTGCCGGGCGGCGATCGGTTCGTACTCGCTCCAGCCCATGACGGCGCAGACGTGCCCGGCTGCCAGGAACGCCTCGACCTCGCAGTCCGGGGACTGGAGCAGGGCCGTCATCGCGGGCGGTACGAGGACATGGCTGACGAGCAGCGAGAAGTTCTCCAGTCCCAGCCGGGCCGCGTGCAGCACGGCCATGGCCGCCGCGGGGGCGGTCGTCTCGAAGCCCACGGCGAGGAAGACCACTTCGCGGTCCGGGGCGGCCTCGGCCATGCGTACGGCGTCCATGGGGGTGTAGACGACCCGCACGTCGGCCCCGCGCGCCCGCAGCGCGAGCAGGTCTGTTTCGCTGCCCGGCACGCGGAGCATGTCGCCGAAGCTCGCGAGGACCACGCCGGGGCGGGCGGCCACGGCCATGGCGCGGTCCAGGGTCTCCAGCGGGGTGACGCAGACCGGGCAGCCGGGGCCGTGGATCATGCGGATCCCGGCGGGCAGCAGCTCGTCGATGCCCTGGCGTACGAGCGTGTGGGTCTGTCCGCCGCAGACCTCCATGAGCCGCCACGGCCGGGTCGCGACGGCTCGCAGCCGGTCCAGGAGGTGCCGGGCGAGTGCCGGGTCCCGGTACTCGGCCAGGTACTTCACGGGGTCGGCGGTTGCGCGGCGCCCGAGGGGTTGCGGGTGGTGCGGTCGAAGTCCATGTTGACGTCCACCACGCCCTCCACGGCGCGGGCCAGGCGCGCGGCGACCGGCACCAGTTCCTTGTTTCGGATCTCGCCGCCCAGAGTGACCACGCCCTCGTCGACGCGGACGGTGACGCCCTGGCCAGGGAAGAGGAAGGCGACGACGGTGTTGGCCACTTCGGTCGCGATGTCCTCGTCGCCGCGCAGGAACACCTTGAGGAGGTCGCTGCGGCTGACCACGCCTTCCAGGAGATCCTGCCCGTCGACGACGGGCAGGCGCTTGATCCTGCGCTGGGCCATGATGCGGGCGGCCTGGGCGAGAGTGGCGTCGGGGTGGACGGTGACGGCGGGGCTGGTCATCAGTTCGCCCGCGGTAAGGGCCCCGGCCTTGGCCAGGTCGGAGAGGCGGCGCAGTTGGGTGAAGCGGTCGGGGTCGCTGTCGCGGAACTCCTCCTTGTGCAGCAGGTCGGCCTCGGAGACGACGCCGATGACCCGGCCTTCGCCCGCCAGGACGGGCAGGGCACTGATCTTCCACTGCTCCATCAGTTTGACGATCTCCTTGAAGGGGGCGTCGCGGCCGACGGCGACGGCGGTGTGGGTCATCACGTCGCTCACGGTGCGCGGTGAGGCTTCCATGGCGGGCTCCTTCGGATGCGTACGCCGGTCAGATGCGTGTGCCGTCCGTCGCGTTCGACGGTCAGGTGCGTTCGACGGTCAGGTGCGTTCGACGGTCAGGTCGAGGAAGTGGGTGGCGCAGGAGATGCACGGGTCGTGGTTGCGGATGGCGCGCTCGCACAGCCCCGTCAGCGCGTCGTCGTCGACGTCGCCCTGGTCGAGAGCGGCCTGGGCGACGGCGCGCAGGTCGGCCTCGATCGCGCCCTGGTTCTGTGCGGTGGGCGGGACGAGGACGGCGTCGCGGACCGTGCCGTCGGCGTCGAGCAGGTAGCGGTGGTAGAGCAGCCCGCGCGGTGCCTCGGTGGCCCCGTGCCCGGTTCCCGCGGCGGGTGGCACGGGCACGTACGGGCGCCGCGGCGGCTCGTACGTCTCGATGATCCGCAGTGCTTCGCCGACCGCGTAGACGACTTCGACGGCCCGTACGAGGACGGAGCGGTACGGGTTGCGGCAGGAGGCCCCCTGGTAGGGGTCGCCGAGGCCGGCTTCGCGGGCGGCTTCGACGGCCGCGGGCGAGAGCCAGCGGCCGCTGATCGCGAAGCGGGCGAGGGCGCCGGTGAGGTGGCGGCGGCCGTCGAGGCGCGCGTGCAGGGCGGTGGAGTGCGGCACCTGTTCCTCGCGTACGCGCGAGAGGAAGTCGTGCACGGGGAACGCCGTCGGGGTGCCGCCGCGGCGCAGCACGGTCGGCGTGCCGCTTTCGACGGCGTACGTGCCCGGCGCGGCCAGGGCGAGGAAGTCGGCGTCGGTCTCGGCGTCGGGGAATTCGAAGCCCGCCGCCCAGCGGACGGTCTCCCGGGCGTCGTCGAGCGCGCCGCGCAGCCGTTCCCGCAGGGGACGCAGTTCGGCGGTGGCGGGGCAGCGGTGGAAGCCGCCGAGCCGGACGTTGACGGGGTGGACCGCGCGCCCGCCGAGCAGTTCGAGGATGGCGTTGCCCGCCTGCTTGAGCCGCAGCCCCCGCTCGACGGCGGCCCTCTGGGTGCGGGCCAGGTCCAGGGCGCTGTCGCAGCCGAGGAAGTCGGGGGCGTGCAGCAGGTAGACGTGCAGGGTCTGGCTTTCGATCCACTCCCCGCAGTACAGCAGCCTCCGCAGCTCCCGCAGGGGCCGGTCGACGGTGATGCCGCAGGCGTCCTCGATCGCCGCGCAGGCGCTCATCTGGTAGGCGACCGGGCAGATGCCGCACACCCGGGCCGTGATGTCCGGTGGTTCCGTGTGGGCGCGGCCGCGCAGGAACGCCTCGAAGAAGCGCGGCGGCTCGTAGATGTCGAGCTGCGCTTCGGACACCGTTCCCTCGTGGATCCGCAGCCGCAGGGCTCCTTCGCCCTCCACGCGGGCGAGGGAGCCGACGTGCAGGACGCGCGAGCCGCGGTGAGTCATGAGCGGGCCCCCTCGTGGAACTCGTGGAAGGACGCGGCGTTGAACGTCCGCAGGAAACGTTCGGTGTCGCGTTCGTCCATGCCGTCGCGGCGCAGCAGCGGGATCAGGACCGGGAGGTTCGGGTCGGTCTTGGGGCCGAAGCAGCCGTAGCAGCCGCGTCCGTACGCCGGGCAGAGTGCGCCGCAGCCCGCCTGGGTGACGGGCCCCAGGCAGGGGGTGCCGTGGGCGACGGTGACGCAGACCAGGCCGCGCCGCTTGCAGGTGAAGCAGACGCTGTGGCGCGGAACGTCCGGTTTGCGGCCCACCAGATGGGCGGTGACCACTTCGAGGAGCTGGGTGCGGTCGACCGGACAGCCGCGCAGTTCGAAGTCCACGTCCACGTGCGCCGAGACGGGGGTGGAGGTGGCGAGCGTGTCGATGTGGTCGGGGCGGGCGTAGACGGTACGGGCGTACTCGTCGACGTCGGCGAAGTTCCGCAGGGCCTGGATGCCCCCGGCCGTGGCGCAGGCGCCGATGGTGACCAGGTGCCGGGACCGTGCTCGGATCTCCCGGATGCGCACGGCGTCCTCGGGCGTCGTCACCGATCCCTCGACGAGGGTGAGGTCGTACGGGCCGGGGCGCGTGGCGCCGGTCGCTTCGGGGAAGTGAGCGATGTCCACCTGGTCGGCCAGGGGCAGGAGTTCGTCCTCGCAGTCCAGCAGCGTCAGCTGGCAGCCGTCGCACGAGGCCAGCTTGAACACCGCGAGCGTGGGGCGTCCCATGTCACAACTCCCTCACCAGAAGAAGGGGTTCGGCCACGTCCCAGCCGATCACCGGGCCGTCCCTGCACAGCAGCAGCGGGCCGAGCTGGCAGTGCCCGCACGTGCCGGTGGCGCAGCGCATGTTCCGTTCCAGCGAGACCCGGATCCGCCCGGCGGGCACGCCGTGTTGGGCCAGCTCGCGGGCGGCGGCCCGGATCATCGGCTCGGGACCGCAGACGAACGCGGTGGTGGCCCCGGGCTCGAAGCGGGCCCGCGCGATCAGCCCGGTGACCAGCCCCACGTTGCCGCGCCAGTACGGGTCAGGCCGGTCGACGGTGACGCCGGTGTACGTGGTGGGCCAGTGCCGGGCCTCCACCCGGGACATCAGATCGGTTGGGGTGCGGGCGCCGATCAGGACGTTGAGCCGCCCGTAGGGGCGGGGGTCGGCCGCGGCGTGGCGGACGAGCGGGCGCAAGGGGGCGAGCCCGATGCCGCCCGCGACCACCAGCAGGTCCTGCCCCTGGGCCTTCTCCAGTTCCCAGCCGGTGCCGTAGGGGCCGCGCACCCCGAGGACGTCTCCGGTGCGGGCCTCGTACAGCCCTTCGGAGACGGCTCCCACGGCGCGCACGGTGAAGCCGAGTCCGCCGGTGGTGGGAATGGCGCTGCCCGATACGGGGATCTCGCCGCGGCCGAAGCAGTGCACCATGGCGAACTGGCCCGGGGAGAACGGGGGCAGTTCGCGGTCGACCGGCTCCAGGCGCAGGGTGTTGGTGTCCGGGGTCTCCCACCAGCGGCGGACGACCCGGTAGGGCACCGGCGGGGGGCTCATCGCGCCGGCCCGCCGCCGTAGGGCGCGTACAGGTCGAGCAGCCTGGTGCGGGCCGCCTGGAGACGGTGGGCCAGGACCCGGCCGACCCACAGGCCCACCTCCCGGCCCAGCTCGGGGTCCTCCCGGCACATCAGCCGGACCACGGTGGCGTCGAACTCGTGCGCCCGCACCGGTGTCATCGCCTCCGCGCCGAGCTGCCACTGGTAGGGCGCGAACAGCCAGGACCAGCCGACGAGTTCGCCGCTTCCGAGCGACTCGATCACGGGCGGGCGCCGACCCGGCACGTGCATGTCGAGGGTGACCGTGCCGGTCCTGACGATCCAGAAGCGGTGTGCCGCGCGGCCCTCGTCGAACAGCCGGGTCCCCTGGGCGATGTTGACCTCACGGGCGGTCCTCATCAGCAGATCGCGGTGCTCCCGGGACAGGGCGACCGTCATACGGCTCTGCAGGTCGGTGCTCATGACTGTGTCTCCTCGGTGAGAGCCGAGACCTCCTCGGTGAGAGCCGAGACCTCCTCGGTGATGTCGATGCCGACGGGGCACCAGGTGATGCAGCGCCCGCAGCCGGTGCAGCCGCTGCTGTCGAACTGGTCGTGCCAGGTGGAGAGTTTGTGGGTGAGCCACTGCCGGTATCGGCTGCGGGCGCTGGAGCGCACCGGCCCGCCGTGGACGAGGCTGAAGTCCAGGTCGAAACAGGAGTCCCAGCGCTGCCAGCGCTCCGTGTGGTCGCCGGTGAGGTCGGTGACCTCCTCGGTGGTGGTGCAGAAGCAGGTGGGGCAGACCATGGTGCAGTTGCCGCAGGTCAGGCAGCGGGAGGCGACCTCGCCCCAGCGCTCGGCGTCCAGACTCGCACCCATGAGGGCGCGCAGGTCGACCGGCGGCATCGCGCGCCCCATCCGCTCGCGCGCCGCAGTGACGGACTCACGGGCCGACTCCTCGGTCGTGGTGTCGGCGGGCCGGTGCGGTACGAGGCCGAGCAGGCGTTCGCCCTCCGCGCTTCCCGTACGGACCAGGAAGCGGTGGCCCGAGGCCGATGCGACCTCGGTGAGGGCGAGGTCGTATCCGGGGTCGGCCGCGGGGCCGCCTCCCATGGAGACGCAGAAGCACGTCGCACCGGGCTCGGTGCATTCCACGGCGATCAGGAACGCCCCGCTCCGGCGCTCCCGGTAGCCGGTGTCCGCGAACCGGCCGCCGGCCAGCACGCGGTCCTGGACCGCGATGGCCCGCAGGTCGCAGGGGCGCACGCCGAGGAACGCGTACCGGGGCCGCTCGGGACGCTCCTCGCGTACGCGCAGGCCCTCGTCGGGCGTGCGGTCGGCGCTCCACAGCCTCTCGCGCTGCGGATGCAGGAAGGACTTCCAGGACTGCGGGCCCGACGTGTGCGCGAACGCCGCCCCGTCCTCCCGCCGCACCAGCCGGTAGTGCCCGGCTTCCAGCTCCGTGCCCCAGCCGTAGGGGAGTTCGGCGGCGGACGCCAGCTCGGCCAGGACGATCGCACCGTCCCTGACCGTCGGACCCACGACGGTGAAACCGTCTGCCGCCAGAGCCGCGACGAGGGCGTCGAGCCCGGCCCGGTCGAGGACTGCCGCGGCTGTGGTGGCGCTCATCGGTGCCTCCTCCAAGGGGTCTTCCTGCGAGGGATCCGACACGGTCAGCCTCCCGCCGCACCAGGTGGCCCGGCAGGGGCCGGTCGGCCCTCCCCCGGGGCCGACCGGCCGTCACGCCCGGCGACGCCCCCATTCGGGGCCCGTCCGCTCCCACGCCGGTCTGCGCCGGGTGCGCACGGGGGTTACCTCTGTTCCAGTTCCCGGGCGATGCGCTGTGCCCAGACAGCGACCTGTTCGAAGTCCCGGAAGTCCCCGCCCTTGCCGGATTTGAGGATCATGCGGGCGACGAAGCCCTTGGCTCCCTGTTCGAGCCGTCCGCCGAAGGTGGCGTGGCCGCGCACGTCGAGGCGGACCTCCACGCGCCGCACCCCCGGTACGGGAGGCAGGTCGCGTTCGGCGGCCGACGCGTCGAGGGGACCGCTGCTGAACAGCCATAAGGGGAGCCGAGACAGGGCGCGGCGGTGGCGCCGTACGAAACGGCGGGCGTCGCGGTGCCAGCGGCCCGCGTAGAGGGCGCCGCCGACGATCACCGCGCTGTACTCGGTCAGGTCGCCGGTGACCAGTCCCGCCGGACGGGTCTGTGCCGTGACGCCCTCCTTGCGCAGAACCTCGGCGACGGCCTGGGCGATCTCGGCTGTCGAGCCGTTCTTCGAGCCGTAGGCCACGAGCACCCGGTGGGCAACGGGCATTCGGTCGTTCATGATGCGCCCGCTCCTCTCACAGCTTGCGTATCCACTCGTCGGCGATGCCCCGCAGGGCCTGCTCGTCCGGCTGCAGATGGGAGTCGTCGAGCCGGAAGGTGAGCTTGTCGGTGACCGCGACGACCCCGTCGACCTGCTGCGTCATGTGGACTGCGACGGGAATCTCGCTGCGCCGCTCCAACTGCCCCGACAGCGTCACCACACCTTCCTCGACGTGGACGTCGATCGTCTGCGGCGCCAGCCACAGGGTGTCGACCAGAACCTCCTGGACCACCGTGCGGCGGATCGCGTCGTCGGGGCGCAGGAACACCTGGAGCAGGTCGCGCCGGGTGACGATGCCGACGAGGCGGTCCTCGGCGTCGACGACGGGCAGCCGTTCCACGCGGCGCGCGGCCATGGTGCGGGCGGCCTGGACGATCGTGTCCTCGGCACGGACGGTGACCGCCGGCTTCGACATGAGCTGTCCTGCGGTACGGGCCCGTGCCTTGGCCCTCATGGACCGTGCTCCGCGTCCGAGCAGCGGTCGGCGGCGGCGCGGGGGCCGGCCGGGCTCGTCCGCCTCGGCCTGGCGCATCATCAGGTCCGTCTCGGAGATCACCCCGATGACCTTCTCGTCGGCGTCCACGACCGGCAGTCCGCTGATCCGGTGGTCCGCGAGGAGCCGGGCGACCTCCTTGAACGGGGTTGCGTAGACGGCCCGTACGACGTCGTCCGTCATGACGGATCCGACCTTGCCGTGCTTCATGGCTGTGCCTCCTCAGCGCAGTCGTCGCAGGTAGGGGTCCTTCGGGTGGCGGGGGGTCAGCCGGATGCGGACGTCCACGGGAGTGATGCCGCCCGGCCGGGCGATCACCGGGTTCAGGTCCGCCTCGGCCAGCTGCGGCAGATCGGTCGCCATCAGGGACAGGCGGTGCAGCAACTGCTCCAGGCCCTCCAGGTCGACCGCCCCCGTGCCGTTCAGCCCGAAGAGCAGCGGCGCGCAGCGCGGGGTTGTGATCAGGTCGTGCACGTCGTGGTCGGTGAGCGGGGCGAGCCTGGCCGCGTGGTCCGCCAGCACCTCGGTCGCCGTCCCACCGAGCCCGAAGAGCACCAGCGGGCCGAACACGTCGTCCTGGACGACGCCGGTGAACAGTTCGGTGCCGCGTGCGGCCAGCGGCTGGACGACGACCCCGGTGAGCAGCCCGGAGAAGCGGGTCTCCAGGTCGCGGTAGGCGGCTCGCACCTGGGCGTCGCCCTGGAGGTCGAGGAGGACGGCGTGCTGCTGGGTCTTGTGGATCACGCCGGGCCAGTGGGCCTTCAGCACCACGCGTCCGTCGGGGCCGCGCAGCCGTTCGGCGGCGAGCACCGCATCGTCCTCGGTGTCGGCCCAGGCCCACGGGGAGTGGGGGATGCCGTAGCAGGAGAGAAGCGCGGCCGTCTCGCGGGGATGGAGCCAGCCGCCGTCCGGGTGCGCGGCGAGGAAGGCGTCCACGACCTCCACGGCCTGTTCCGCGTCCACGTCGGGGAGCTCGGGGACGGTGCCCAGGGGGCGGGCCAGCCAGTGGGCGCGGTCGGCCGCGTGGGCCAGGGCGCGGGCGGCGGCCTGCGGGTCGGCGTAGGAGGGGACCTGTCCGTCCTCGGCGTCGAGGAGGCGTACCGGGGCGGGCTGGTCGAGCTGGACCACGGCGACCGTGCGCGAGCGCCGCCCGGATGCTTGGAGGGCGGCCCGGACCAGGTCGTCGCCGGTCGCCGAAGTGAGCGCGGTGGGCACCAGGGCAACCAGGACCGCGTCGGCCGCTCCGCTCGCCGTCAGCCGCTCCAGGCAGGTCCGCAGCTGTTCTTCGGAGACGGCGGCGGTGGCGTCCACAGGGTTGGCGGCCGATGCTCCCTCGGGGAGTACGGCTTTGAGGGCACCGATCAGTTCGGGGCCCAGCGGCGGGACGTCGAGTCCGGCTTCGGCGCAGGCGTCGGCGGCGAGCACTCCGGCGCCGCCCGCGTTGGTGACGATGGCGATCCGCCGCCCGGCGGGCAGCGGCTGGGCGTGCAGCAGGGCCGCCGCGTCGAGGAGTTCGGGGACGGTGCGGGTGGCGGTGATGCCCGCCTGGGTGAACAGCGCCCGCCGGGTCATGGTCGTCGTCGCGGCGGCCGCGGTGTGCGAGGCCGCCGCCCTGCGCCCGGCGTCGGTGCGGCCCGCGTCCACGGTGAGCACCGGCATGCGCCGGGTGACGCGGCGCGCGGTGCGGGAGAAGGCGCGCGGGTTGCCGAAGGACTCCAGGTGCAGCAGCGCCAGGCCGGTGCGGCCGTCGCTCTCCCACCACTGGAGCAGGTCGTTGCCGCTGATGTCGTACTTGTCGCCGAGGGAGACGAAGCTGGAGACGCCGATGCCCAGCCGGTCCAGGCCGCCGAGCAGGGCTATGCCGATGCCGCCGGACTGGACGGCGACCCCGGCCGTGCCGGGGCGGGGGCGGGCGGCGGCGAAGGTCGCGTCGAGGCTGACGTCCTGCTCGGTGTTGGCCAGGCCCAGGCAGTTCGGCCCCACCAGCCGCATGCCGTGGATGCGGCAGGCGGCCACCAGCGCGCCGGCCTGGTGGACGTCGAGGCCGGAGGAGACGACGAGCAGGGCGCGTACGCCCGCTTTGCCGCACTCCTCGGCCGCGGCCGGGACCTGGGCGGCGGGCACGGCGAGGACGGCCAGGTCCGGCGGTTCGGCCAGTGCCCCGACGGAGGCGTGGACCTGCATGCCCTCCACCCAGGTCGCGCCGGGATTCACCGCGTACAGCCGTCCTGCGAAGTGCCCGGCCCGCAGGTTGCGCAGCACGGCGCGGCCCACCGAGCCCGGCTTGCGGCCCGCCCCGACCACCACGACCGATCGCGGCCGAAGCAGGGCGCGCATGCTGGCCGCGTCGGCAGCCCGGCCGCGCGCTTCCACAGCCGTCAGGTAGGGCTCGTCCTCGTCGAGTCGGATGGTGCAGCGCACTTCGGGACCGTCGAACCGGCGGGTGGTGCGCAGCCCGAGGTCGGCGAAGACCCTGAGCACCTCGTGGTTCTCGGAGAGCGCGTCCGCGGTGAAGGAGGTGATGCCGTCGGCGCGGGCGGCGGCCACCAGGTGTTCCAGGAGCAGGGTGCCGATGCCCCGGTGGTGCAGGTCCTCGGCGACGGCGAGGGAGATCTCGGCCGTCGTACGCGCGACGCGTTCGTACTCGGCGAGCCCGATGAGCCGGTCGTGGGCCTCGGCGACCAGGGTCCGGTGGCCGGGCCTGTGCGGGGCACACGCCCGGTCGGCGGCCAGTTGGCCGGAGCGGCGGCTCGCGGCGAAGAACCTCAGCCGCAGGTTCTGCGGCGACATCTCCTCGTAGAAGCGGCGCACCCGGTCGTGGTCGCCCGGCACGGCCGGGCGTATCCGTGCGGTCGTACCGTCCGCGAGCAGGGCGTGCACCCCGTCGGAGGAGCGGCCCGTGCCGGTCGCTTCGGCGTTGTCGGTCATCTCGGCCTCTCTCTGTCCGTGGACGTGCGACTCTCAGGCTTGCGCCGGAACCTCTTCGCCCCCAGGGGCCGACGGGGCAGGAGCAGGGGCCGAACGGCCCTCGGCGGCCGGGAGCGGTTCGCCCAGCTCGCCCTCCACGGCTCCCGCCATGGCGCGCAGCACCGCCAGGGTCCGGGCGGCCTCCGCCTCGTCGACCTCGGTGATGGCGAAGCCGACGTGCACGACGACGTACGTGCCGACCACCGCGTCCGGCGTGTACACCAGGCACACTTCGCGGCGCACGCCGCCGAAGTCGACGGTGGCCATCGGCAGTCCTGCACTCTCACGGACCTCGGCCACCCGGCCGGGAATCCCCAGGCACATCGGACTCACTCCTCTTCCCCGGGACGTCGGCGCGCCAGGCGCGCGGCGGCGACGGCCGCCTGCCCGTAGCTGATGCCGCCGTCCCCGACCGGGACGGCCCCCGGCACCAGGACGCGCAGCCCCTGTGCGCGCAGGCGGCGCCGGACCTCGGTGAGCAGGCGGCGGTTGGCGAAGCAGCCACCGGCGAGGCACACCGTGCGCGGCGCGCCGTCCTCGACGACGCGGGCGACCAGTTCCGCGGTGACGATCGCGACGGTGGTGTGGAACGCGGCGGCCAGGTGCGCGACGTCCTCTCCACCCGCCCTGCGCTCCAGGAGGTCGGTCAAGGTGGGCGCGGGGTCGTAGACCCACAGGCCGTCCGCGTACAGCAGCCGGTCGGCCAGTGGAGCGGAGCGCAGGCCGCCCGCCGCGTTCTCCAGGGCGATGGCCGCCTCGCCTTCGTAGGTGGCGCGGTCGCACAGGCCGAGCAGGCTCGCCACTGCGTCGAAGAGACGGCCGCAGCTGGAGGCGCGCGGAGTGTTGGTACCGCGCGCCACCATGGTGCGCACGGCGGTCGCTTCGCGCGGGTCGAGCCGGTCGGTGAACGGGGTGATCAGGCGCGGGTACGGTCGGGCGGCGCCGAGGGGTTCGCTGCCGTAGAGGTAACCCAGCGCCATTCGGACCGGGTTGCGTACGGCCGCGTCGCCGCCCGGCAGCGGCGCGGTCGCGAAGCGGGCGACGCGCCGGTAGGAGACGAGGTCGGCGACGAGGACCTCGCCGCCCCACAGGGTCCCGTCGTCCCCCAGTCCGAGCCCGTCGTAGGCGACGGCGGTGAACGGGCCGCGCAGCCCGTGCTCGGCGGCGCACGCCGCGGCGTGCGCGTGGTGGTGCTGCACCGGGACCAGTGGCAGGCCCCGCTCCCGCGCCCACTGTGTCGAGAGGTAGCCGGGATGCAGGTCGTGGGCGAGGGCGCGCGGGGTGATCCCGGTCATCCGGGTGAGGTCGGCGTAGGCGGTACGGAACGCGTCGAGCGTTTCCGCGCCCGCCAGGTCGCCGGTGTGCGGACCGATGTGGGCGTGACCGCGTTCGGCCAGTGCGAAGGTGTGCTTGAGCTGGGCCCCGGCCGCCGCGAGGGGTACGGGTGCGGGCACGGGCAGTGCAAGTGGCGCGGGGGCGAGCCCGCGCGCCCGGCGCAGCGTCTGCACGAGTCGCCCGGTGACCTGCACCACCGAATCGTCGTAGCGGGCCCGGATCGGCCGGTCGTGGACGAGGAAGCCGTCGGCGACCCGGTCGAGCGCGTGCCGTGCCGCGCGGTCGTCGACGGCGAGCGGCTCGCCCGCGTGATTGCCGCTGGTGACGACCAGCGGGCGGCCCGCCTCCCGCACCAGCAGGTGGTGCAGACCCGTCGTGGGCAGGAACAGGCCGATGCGGTCGGCGTTCCGAGCCACGGCGGACGCGATGCCCCGCGCGCGCGTGGGCAGCAGGACCACCGGGCGCACGGGCGAGACGAGGGCGTCGTGGGCGTGTTGGGCCAGCCGGGCCAGTCGGCGGGCGGCGCCGACGTCCGCGACCATGACCGCGAACGGCTTGGCCGGGCGCCCCTTGCGGCGGCGCAGTTCCTCCACCGCGTCCTGGTCCGTCGCGTCGCACACCAGTTGGTAGCCGCCGAGTCCCTTGAGCGCGATGATCCCGCCGCCCTCGACCGCCTTGACCGCCGCCCTCAGGGCCTCCTCGCCGTCCAGGTCGTCCCAGCGGAGCCGGGGCCCGCAGGCGGCGCAGGCCAGCGCTTCGGCGTGGAACCTGCGGTCGAGGGGATCGGCGTACTCGGCGGCGCAGTCGGCGCAGAGGGGGAAGTGGCGCATGGTGGTGCGGACCCTGTCGTAGGGAAGGTCCTCGATGACGCTCGCGCGCGGCCCGCACCCGGTGCAGGCGAGGAAGGGATAGCGGAAGCGGCGGTCCGCGGGATCGAAGAGCTCCCGCAGGCAGTCGTCGCACAGTGCGGCGTCGGGCGGGACTTCGCGCGCGTCCACGGACCCGTTGCCGCGA
Source organism: Streptomyces sp. NPDC050504 (assembly GCF_044458065.1). Taxonomy (NCBI): domain Bacteria; kingdom Bacillati; phylum Actinomycetota; class Actinomycetes; order Kitasatosporales; family Streptomycetaceae; genus Streptomyces; species Streptomyces sp. NPDC050504. The sequence goes on from NZ_JBITHO010000014.1 coordinate 179,788, forward strand.
GCGCTGCCGCGTATGACGAACCCCGTGCCCGGTGCGGGCACCGCCACTCGTACCGGAGTCAGCCCCACGTGCCGGACCACGGCCAGCGGCGGTGGCTTCCCGCGGAGCCGCAGCGCGAACTCCCGTACCGCACTGGAAGACCCGATCACCGTGCCCTCCACGTGGCCGCAGTTGTTCGCCACCCACCCGGTGAGCCCGAGCGCGGTCGCAGTGCGGTGGACGAACGGTCGGAAGCCCACTCCTTGGACCCGGCCGCTCACCACGAACCGGTACGCGGCCCGCTCAGTCACGGCTGCCCCGCGCGGCCGCATCCCGGTGGCGGGCGATCTCCGCCTCGATGTCCTCGGTCAACGGTGCGACCACCGCCGCGACCTCCTCGGAGAGGCCCGCGCCCAGTGAGGTGTCGGCGCCCTCGACCGCGTACACGATCAGCCGCGACGGCAACCGGCCCAGCACACGGGCCAGTTCGACGGCCTCGCCGAGGCCCAGCCCGTGCGATCCGGCGGCGGGGCGGCCGGTCAGTTCGTCGGCGTCCACCTCCAGCCGGTGCACCAGGCCCGGTGTCCCGGGGTGGGCGTGCGCCGCGTCCACGACGACCGCCAGGTCCGCGCCCTCCCAGGCCCCGATGAGGCGCACGGGATCCCCGTCGCACAGGCTCAGCGCGGTGTGCGGCGGGAACGGGCGGCGCTCGGCCCGCTCTCGCAGCCGCTCCACGACCGCCCAGCCCACCCCGTCGTCGCGCCGGAACTCGTTGCCGACGCCGATGACCGCGATCCCGCCGCTCATGCTCCCTCCCGCCCTTCCGTCCGTGCCACCACCGTCGCGGGAGGCGCACGGCCGACGGCAGGGGCCGAACGGCCCGCGCCCCGGGGCCGGTCCGCCCTTCACGCCCGCCGTCCGGCGCTGGCAGCCTCATCAACGGCGAACACCGAAGGGAAGGACGTGTGTGATGGATCTTCCGCTGATCGTCGGCGTCGACGGCTCGGACCCGAGCCTCAAGGCCGTGGACTGGGCGGCGGACGAAGCGG
>NZ_JBITHO010000015.1:0-156481 GCF_044458065.1 Streptomyces sp. NPDC050504
GGTGGTGGGTTTTTGGCCGATGTCGGTGGCGTTGGTGATGGTGGGGGTGTGGTGGAGCCAGTAGGGGTGGTGTTGGAAGGGGTAGGTGGGGAGGGTGGTGGTGTGGGGGTGGTGGGGTGTGTAGACCTTGGTCCAGTTGACCGGTGTGCCGTGGGTGTGGGCGGTGGCGAGTGCTGCGAGGACCGTCTGGGTCTCTGGGTGTTTCGGGTGGAGGAGGGGTGTGGCGGGTGTTTCGGTGGTGGTGCGGGTGAGGGTGGTGAGTGTGGTGTCAGGTCCGAGTTCGAGGTAGGTGGTGGTGTGTTGGTTGGTGAGGGTGGTGAGTGTGGGGTGGAAGCGGACGGTGTGGCGGAGTTGGCGGGTCCAGTAGTGGGCGGTGGTGAGGTCTTCTGGGCGTGCGGTTTCACCGGTGAGGGTGGAGATGATGGGGATGCGGGGCTGGTGGTAGGTGAGACCGGCCGCGACGGTGTGGAAGTCGTCGAGGATGGGGTCGAGGTGGTGGGAGTGGAAGGCGTGGCTGACGTGCAGGTTGCTGGTCTTGCGGCCTTGCCGGGCGAAGTGGGCCGCGACTTCGTTGACCGCTTCCCTGTCGCCTGAAATCACCGTACTGGTGGGTGTGTTGAGGGCGGCGATGGTGACGTCGGTGCGTCCGTTGAGGGCGTGGAGGGTTTCGGTTTCGGTGGCGTGGAGGGCGGTCATGGCTCCGCCGCTCGGGAGGCTGTGCAGGAGCCGGGCTCGGGCAGCGACGAGGGTGCAGGCGTCTTCCAGGTTCAGCACGCCTGCGACATGCGCGGCTGCGAGTTCGCCGATGGAGTGGCCAGCTAGGAACTCGGGGACGACACCGAAATGTTCGAGGAGGCGGAACAGTGCCGTTTCCAGGGCGAAGAGTGCGGGCTGGGTGTAAAGGGTGTCTTCCAGCAGCGCTGCCTGTTCACTGCCCTCGTCGGCCCACATCACCTCCCGAAGCGGCATGTCCAGGCGCGGGTCGAGCTGCGTGCAGACCTCGTCCAGGGCGTTGGCGAAGGCCGGGTAGGCGGCGTACAGCTCGCGTCCCATGCCAAGTCGCTGTGATCCCTGTCCGGAGAAAAGGAACGCGGTCCTGCCCGCTCCGGCCGCTGACCCCCGTACGACATGAGGTGCTTCCGCTCCCGTGGCGAGCGCGTCCAACCCGGCCAGGAACCCGTCCCGGTCCTCGGCGATCACCGCGGCCCGCTGCTCCAGATGGGCACGCGTGGTGGCGAGGGAGAAGCCCACGTCCGCCGAAGACGGATCGGTCTCAGCCACCAGTGCCCGCAGTCGTGCAGCTTGCTCGCGCAGGGCGTCCTGGGTCTTGGCGGACAAGACCCACGCCAGCGGACTGGCCGGGGGCGCGGAGGCCTCCGTGACTTCGGCGGGGCTCTCCGCGGGTGCTTGTTCGAGGATGATGTGGGCGTTGGTGCCGCTGATCCCGAACGAGGACACGGCTGCGCGCCTTGGCTGTCCGGTGCTGGGCCAGGCCTGCTGTTGGTTGAGCAGGGATACTGCGCCTGTGGTCCAGTCGACGTGGGGTGAGGGTTCGTCGACGTGCAGGGTTCGCGGTAGCACTCCGTGGCGCATCGCTTCGACCATTTTGATGACGCCGGCGACTCCGGCGGCGGCTTGGGTGTGGCCGATGTTCGACTTGATCGATCCCAGCCACAGCGGGCTGTCCGTGTCCCGGTGCTGTCCGTAGGTCGCCAGCAGGGCCTGTGCCTCGATGGGGTCGCCGAGGCTTGTCCCGGTGCCGTGTGCTTCGACGGCGTCGATCTGTTGGGCGGTGAGCTGGGCGTCGGCGAGTGCGGCGCGGATTACGCGCTGTTGTGAGGGTCCGTTGGGTGCGGTGAGGCCGTTGCTGGCGCCGTCCTGGTTGACGGCCGACCCGCGCATGACGGCGAGGATGGGGTGGCCGTTGCGTTTGGCGTCTGATTGGCGTTCGACGAGGAGGAGGCCGACGCCTTCGCTCCAGCCGGTGCCGTCGGCGGTGGCTGCGAAGGGTTTGCAGCGGCCGTCGGGTGACAGGCCTCGTTGGCGGCTGAACTCGATGAAGGTGGAGGGGGTTGCCATGACGGTGACGCCGCCTGCGAGGGCGAGGTCGCATTCACCGTTGCGCAGTGCTTGCGCGGCCAGGTGCAGGGCGACCAGTGACGACGAGCAGGCCGTGTCGACACTCACCGCCGGGCCCTCGAACCCGAAGGAGTAGGCGAGGCGGCCCGAGGCGACGCTGTATGAACTGCCGGTTCCCAGATAGCCCTCGAAACCCTTGGGGATGTCGTGGTGAAAACGGCTGCCGTAGTCGCCGTACATGATTCCGGTGAAGACTCCGGTGCGGCTGCCGCGCAGTGACTCCGGGTCGACACCCGCGCGTTCCAAAGCCTGCCAAGTGGTTTCTAGGAGGAGGCGTTGTTGGGGGTCGGTGGCGAGTGCTTCGCGGGGGCTCATGCCGAAGAAGTCGGGGTCGAAGTGGTGGGCGTCGTGGAGGAAGCCGCCGTGTTGTGTGTAGCTGGTGCCGGGGTGGTCCGGGTCGGGGTTGTAGAGCTCTTCCAGGTCCCAGCCGCGGCTTGCGGGGAAGGGAGTGATGGCGTCTGTGCCCTCGGCTACGAGTTTCCAGAGCTGTTCGGGAGAGGTGACTCCACCTGGATAGCGGCAGGCCATGCCCACGACGACGATCGGATCGTCGTCGGCGCGCGTGCGGGCGTGGGAGGCATGAGTGCTGGAGGCCTTCGTCGGTGCGCCCTGCGTGGCGGCGAGCCGGTCGTGCAGGTGTCGGGCGAGGTGGCCGGGCGTCGGGTGGTCGAAGACGAGGGTTGCCGGTAACCGGAGCCCGGTGGCGACGGTCAGTCGATTGCGGAGTTCGACGGCGGTGAGGGAGTCCAGGCCTAGGGTCTGGAAGGAGTGCTTGTCGTTGATGGAGTGACTCGCCGGGTGGCCGAGCGCGGTGGCCGTGTGCGTGGTGATGAGGTCCAGGATCACCCGGTACTGCTCGTCCGCAGGGAGCGAGGTGAGGCGCACTGCCCAGCGGGAGTCCGAAGGGCGGGTGGTGGGCCGAACGGGCACGAGCCGACGGTAGAGGGTCGGCAGGTGGTCGGCTCGGGAACGGAGCGCCGCGGTGTCCAGCAACGCCGGAATCAAGTGTGGCCGACCGTCGGCCAATGCCGTATCGAAGAGGGCCAAGGCCTGGTCGGTCGGTAGTGAATGTATGCCGCTGCGGCTGATGCGGTTGCGGTTGGTGGTGTCGAGGGTGGCGGTGATGGTGCTGGTGTCGGCCCAGGGTCCCCAGGCGAGGCTGGTGGCGGGGAGTCCTTGGGTGTGGCGGTGGTGGGCGAGTGTGTCGAGGAAGGTGTTGGCTGCGGCGTAGTTGGTTTGTCCGGGGTTGCCGAGGATGCCTGCGGCGGAGGAGAAGAGGACGAATGCGGCGAGGTCCTGGTCCTGGGTGAGGCGGTGGAGGTGCCAGGCCGCGTCGACTTTGGGCCGTAGGACGGTGTCGAGCTGTTCCGCCGTGAGGTTGGTGAGGGTGGCGTCCGCCGTGATGCCGGCGGTGTGGATGACGGCGGTGAGGGGATGGCCAGCCGGGACGGTGGCGAGTAGGTCTGTGAGTTGTTCTGGGTTGCTGGTGTCGCAGGCGGTGATGGTGACGTGGGCGCCTAGGGCGGTGAGGTGATTGTGGAGCTGGTCGGCGTTTTTGGCGTGGGGGCCTTGCCTGCTTGCGAGGATCAGGTGGCGTATGCCGTGCTCGGACACCAGGTGGTGGGCGATGAGAGTGCCGAGGGTGCCGGTGCCGCCCGTGATCAATGCGGTGCCGTCCGGGTCTAGCGTTGTAGAGGGCGCGTCATTCATCGTGGCCGGGACCGCGTGACTCAGGCGCGGAACGAACCACTGCCCGGCGCGCCGAGCCAATTGCGCTTCGTCGGAGAGGAACACGGAGGCCAGTGCATCCGCTGCAACGCCGTCTACGTCCGCGTCCACGAGGATGAAACGGCCGGGCTGCTCCGACTGCGCCGAGCGCACGAGCCCCCACAGGGGTGTGGACCCCAGGTCGTCGATGTGATCGTCGGGACCGATCGCCACGGCGTGCCGTGTCACGAGGACCAGCCGGGCGGACTCCAGCGAACTGGCGGCGAGGAATTCGTGGACCAGGTCGAGTGCTTGGGCGGCGAGCCGGTGTGCTTCCTGTGCGATGTCCGGGCTGGCGGGGTTCTTCGCCTCTGAGGTGAAAGAAGCGATGACGAACTCCGGTACGGGGGCGCCAGATTCAACGGCAAGGCACAGCTCCGCCAAGCTGGGGAAGGAAGGTGCATCAGAGCCTGCCGGGTCCACCCATGGGGCCTCACCTAGCACCACCCAGGCGGTGGCCGCCTCGGTGGAGTTCCTGGACGTCTCGGCGAGGGGTTCCCAGCTCAGTTCGTACAGTGCCTTGCGACGGGCTTGCACGGCGGTACCGAACTGCTCTGCGCTGACAGGTCGGCTCATCAGCGAGGCGACCGCGATCAGGGGCGCGCCGGTGTCGTCGGCGACCGCGAGCATGATGCTGCCTTCCGTGCCTGTGGCCGTGCCCGTGGCCGTTTTCGTGTTGTTGCCGGGCGACAGACGTACTCGCAATGAGCGCACATTCTGGAGGCTCGGATCCGAGAGGAAGCTGACGCCGTTCCACGAGAAGGGGAGCAGTGCTGAGCCGTCGTCTGTCTCGGTGAGGGCGATGGCGTGGAGTGCGGCGTCGAGGAGCGCGGGGTGGATGCCGTATCCGGTGGTGCTGATGTCTTCTGGGAGCTGGACTTCTGCGTAGAGGGTGTCGCCGCTCTGCCAGGCGGCTTTGAGGCCTTGGAAGGTGGGGCCGTAGGGCAGTCCGAGGTCGGCAAGGCGGTCGTAGAGGTCGGTGGTGTCGACAGGACTGGCGTCGGTCGGCGGCCATTCGCTGAGGTTTTCGGCGTCCTCGGTGAGGTGGTCAGGTGGTGTTGTGGTGAGGGTGCCGGTGGCGTGCAGCGTCCACTGCTCCGTGCCTGTGCCGAGGTCTGCGACGTCGTACGAGCGTGTGTGGATCGTGAGTGGCCGAGACCCGGAATCGTTGGGAGAGCCGACCGTGATGTGCAGCTGTACGGCCTGATCGTCGACGAGTACAAGCGGGCTCTGCAGGGTGAGTTCTTCGATGTGGTTGTGGCCGGTGTGGTGTGCGGCGTGGAGGGCGAGGTCGAGGAGTGCGGTGCCGGGTACGACGGTGGTTCCGAGGACCGTGTGGTCGGCGAGCCAGGGGTGGGTGTCGAGGGAGAGGCGGCCGGTGAAGAGGTCACCGTTGCCGTTGGGCAGCTTGATGGCGGCACCGAGCAGGGGATGCTCGGCACGGTCCAGGCCTAGCGTCCGGGCGTTGCCCGAGGCGGCTGACTTGTTGATCCAGTAGGGGTGGTGTTGGAAGGGGTAGGTGGGGAGGGTGGTGGTGTGGGGGTGGTGGGGTGCGTAGACCGTGGTCCAGTTGACCGGTGTGCCGTGGGTGTGGGTGGTGGCGAGTGCGGTGAGGAGGGTGTGGGTTTCGGGTTGGTGGGGGTGGAGGAGGGTGGTTGCTGTGGTGTCGGTGGTGGTGTGGGTGAGGGTGGTGAGGGTGGTGTCGGGTCCGAGTTCGAGGTAGGTGGTGGTGTTTTGAGTGTTGAGGGTGGTGAGTGTGGGGTGGAAGCGGACGGTTTGGCGGAGTTGGCGGGTCCAGTAGTGGGCGGTGGTGAGGTCTTCTGGGCGTGCGGTTTCGCCGGTGAGGGTGGAGATGATGGGGATGCGGGGCTGGTGGTAGGTGAGACCGGCTGCGACGGTGTGGAAGTCGTTGAGGATGGGGTCGAGGTGGTGGGAGTGGAAGGCGTGGCTGACGTGCAGTGGGGTGGTCTTGCGGCCCTGTTCGGTGAAGTGGGCCGCGACTTCGGCGACTGCGTCCATGTCGCCTGAGATCACCGTGCTGGTGGGTGCGTTGAGGGCGGCGATGGTGACGTCGGTGCGTCCGTCGAGGGCATCGAGGACTTCGGTTTCGGTGGCGTGGAGGGCGGTCATGGCTCCGCCGCTCGGGAGGCTGTGCAGGAGCCGTGCTCGGGTGGCGACCAGGGTGCAGGCGTCTTCCAGGTTCAGTACGCCCGCGACGTGTGCGGCCGCGAGTTCACCGATGGAGTGCCCGGCCAGGAAGTGGGGTGTGACGCCGAGGTGTTCGAGGAGACGGAACAGTGCCGTCTCCAGGGCGAAGAGGGCTGGCTGGGTATAGAGGGTGTCTTCCAGCAGCGCTGCCTGTTCACTGCCCTCGTCGGCCCACATGACATCGAGCAGCGGTACGTCCAGATGTGAGTCGAGGAGTGCGCACGCCTTGTCCAGGGCGTTGGCGAAGGCCGGGTAGGCGGCATACAGCTCGCGTCCCATGCCGAGACGCTGGGATCCTTGTCCGGCGAAGAGGAACGCGGTCCTGCCCGCTCCGGCCGCTGACCCTCGTACGACATGAGGTGCTTCCGCGCCCGTGGCGAGTGCGTCCAGTCCGGTCAGGAAAGCGTCCCGGTCCTCGGCGATCACCGCGGCCCGCTGCTCCAGGTGTGCGCGTGTGGTGGCGAGGGAGAAGCCGATGTCGGCGAGTGGGACGTCACCGTCCTTCGTAGCGTTTCGCAGTCGTGCAGCTTGCTCGCGCAGGGCGTCCTGGGTTTTGGCGGAGAGTATCCACGCAAGCGGCCCACCCGGCCCGTCGGTCTGCTCCTCGGGCGCCTTGTGGGTGGCTGGTGCTTGTTCGAGGATGATGTGGGCGTTGGTGCCGCTGATCCCGAACGAGGACACGGCTGCGCGCCTTGGCTGTCCGGTGTCGGGCCAGGTCTGCTGTTGGTTGAGTAGGGATACTGCGCCTGTGGTCCAGTCGACGTGGGGTGAGGGTTCGTCGACGTGCAGGGTCTGCGGCAGCACTCCGTGGCGCATCGCCTCGACCATTTTGATGACGCCGGCGACTCCGGCGGCGGCCTGGGTGTGGCCGATGTTCGATTTGATCGATCCCAGCCACAGCGGGCTGTCCGCGTCACGGTGTTGGCCGTAGGTGGCCAGCAGGGCCTGTGCCTCGATGGGGTCGCCCAGGCTTGTCCCGGTGCCGTGTGCCTCTACGGCGTCGATCTGTTGGGCGGTGAGTTGGGCGTCGGCGAGTGCGGCGCGGATTACCCGCTGTTGTGATGGTCCGTTGGGTGCGGTGAGTCCGTTGCTGGCGCCGTCCTGGTTGACGGCCGAGCCTCGCAACACGGCCAGCACTGGATGCCCGTTGCGCTCCGCATCCGAAAGGCGTTCGAGTACGAACATGCCCGCGCCCTCGCCCCAGCCCGTCCCGTCCGCGGACGCCGCGAAGGACTTGCAGCGGCCGTCCGGAGCGAGGCCGCGCAGCCTGCTGAACTCGACGAGCAGACCGGGCGTCGCCATGACCGTTGCGCCGCCGGCCAGAGCCATGCCGCAGTCGCCGTCGCGCAGCGCGCGGGCAGCCAGGTGCAGGGCCACCAGTGACGAGGAACAAGCGGTGTCGACGGTGTACGTGGGGCCTTCGAGGCCGAAGGTGTACGCGATGCGACCGGAGGCGACGCTGGCGGTGTTCCCGGTCAGCAGGTATCCGGCGAGCTCGTCGGCGCCCTCGTGCTGGAGGGACAGGTACTCGGCGGCCGAGACCCCGGCGAAGACGCCGGTGTCGCTGCCGCGCAGGGTGCCGGGATCGATACCGGCCCGCTCCAGCGCCTCCCACGCGGTCTCCAGGAGGAGCCGCTGCTGCGGGTCCATGGCGAGGGCCTCGCGCGGGCTGATGCCGAAGAAGTCGGCGTCGAACCGGTCGACGTCACCGACGAAGCCGCCCTGGAGCGTGTAGGTCTTTCCGGCGGCGTCCGGGTCGGCGTCGAACAGCGCGGCCACGTCCCAGCCCCTGCCTCCCGGGTACGGGGCGATCGCGTCCCTGCCTTCGGCGACGAGCCGCCACAGGTCGTCGGCGGAACGAACGTCACCGGGGAAGCGGCATGCCATGCCGACGATCGCCACGGGCTCGTCGGCGGCCCGCGCCGTCGGGACGGCGGACGTGCCGCGACCGGCTGTGTGGGGACCGACCGTGCCGTGGCCTGTCGTGGTGGACACGGCGTCCGTCGAGGCGAGCAGCTCGGTGAGGAGATGCGCGGCGAGCGCCGCGGGCGTGGGATGGTCGAAGACGAGAGTGGGGGACAGTCGCAGGCCGGTGGCGGTACTGAGCCGGTTGCGCAGCTCCACCGCCGTGAGCGAGTCGAACCCCGCTTCCTTGAACGCGCGGTCGCTCTCGACCGCGTCGGAACCGGAGTGCCCGAGCACGGCCGCAGCGGAGGTGCGCACCAGGTCGAGAAGCATTTCGGTCCGCTCGGTTGCGGCGAGCGGGGCGAGTCGCCGCGCCCAGGCCTGAAGCGGCGACCGCGCGCCGTACGGGGTAGAGGCCGAAGTGGTGAGGGCGCGCGGCGTCCTCCTTCCGGCAAGTCGGCTCAGTACGGGCGGCAGTGTGCCCGCGTCGGCGCGGGCGCGCAGGGCCCCGGGGACGAGCCGCGCGGGGATCACCAGGGCGGAGCCCACGTCGTGGGCGTCGAACAGTGCGAGACCCTGCTCGGTGGTGAGCGCGGAGACCCCGGCGCGTTCGAGGCGTGCGAGGTCCGTCGCGTCGAGACCGTCCGCCATGCCGCCCGGAGCGTCCCACAGGCCCCACACGATGGCGGCGGCGGGCAGCCCCCGGGCGCGCCGGTGCAGGGCGAGGGCGTCGAGGAAGCCGTTGGCCGCCGCGTAGTTGGACTGGCCGGCGGCACCGAGCAGACCGGAGAGCGAGGAGAAGCAGATGAACGCGGTGAGGTCGCAGGATGCGGTCAGCTCGTGGAGGTTCCAGGCGGCGTCGACCTTGGGGCGCAGCACCGTGGCGAGACGGTCCGGGGTCAGGGACTCGACCGGCCCGTCGTCGAGCACTCCGGCCGTGTGGACGACGGCCGTCAGCGGATGCTCGGCCGGGATCCGCGCCAGCTCGGCCGCGAGCGATTCCCGGTCGGCGGCGTCGCAGGCCCGCAGCGTGACCCGCGCACCGAGACCGGTGAGTTCCGCGACGAGTTCGTGGGCATCCGCCGCCCGCGGTCCACGGCGGCTCAGGAGCAGCAGGTGACGTACACCGCGTTCGGCTACGAGATGGCGGGCCACGAGCCGCCCCAGCGCACCGGTCGCCCCGGTGACGAGAACCGTGCCTTCGGGGTCCGGCGCGCCCGCGCCGCCTGCCGCCGCAGCCGTACTTGTGTCTGCCGCATCCGTGTCTGCCGCATCCGTGTCGGCCGTAGCCGTGTCGCTCACGCCCGACCCGGCCGCATCCGGGCGCGCGTCCGCGAACGTCAACGCCCCCGGCATCGTCAGCACGACCTTGCCGACGTGCCGCGCCTGCCCGAGCGCGCGGAACGCCTCACGTGCGTGACGGACGTCGAAGGCCGTCACGGGAGGCGGCAGCAGCGCCTCCGCCTCGAAGAGGTCCACGAGTTCCGTGAGGATCTGCTGGATCCGTTCGGGTCCGGCCTCACCCATGTCGAAGGGGCTGTAATCCACGCCCTCATGACTGTTCGTCACCTCATCTGCGGCACGGATGTCGGTCTTGCCGATCTCCAGGAACGTGCCACCGTGGGGCAGCGTACGCAACGACGCGTCGACGAACTCCTGGGCCAGCGAGTTCAGTACGACATCGACTCCGCGCCCGTCCGTGGCCTCCAGGACCGCATGCTCGAAATCGAGCGTCCGCGAATTCGCGAGGTGGGCGTCGTCGAGTCCCGCGGCGCGCAGCCGGTCCCACTTGCCGGGGCTCGCCGTACCGAAGACCTCCACGCCCCAGTGGCGCGCGAGCTGCACCGCCGCGCCGCCGACCCCGCCCGCCGCCGCGTGCACCAGCAGCCGCTGCCCGGGGCGGACCCGGGCCAGGTCCACCAGGCCGTAGTAGGCGGTCAGGAACACCACCGGCACGGCCGCCGCCTGCCCGAACGTCAGATTGGCGGGCATACGGACGACCATCGCGCGGTCCGCGACAGCGACCGGCCCCATCGCCCCGGCGAACAGACCCATGATCCGATCACCCGGACGCAGTCCCGTCACGCCGGGACCGACCTCCAGAACGACACCGGCGCCCTCGCTGCCGATCGAAAGATCGCCCGGGTACATCCCCAACGCCATCATCACGTCACGGAAGTTGAGCCCTGCGGCCCGTACGCCGACACGCACCTGCCCCGCTCCCAGCGGAGCCTCGGCAGCGGGGCTCGCCACCAGCGACAGGTTCTCCAGCTCGCCTTGTGCGGACACGTCGAGGCGCCACGCGGACTCCCCGGCCGGCGGCCTCAGAGAGCCCTCCGTACCTGTCCGTACCATGCGCGGCGCGAACAGTCGCCCTTCCCGCACCGCGAGCTGCGGCTCCCCGGCCAAACCGACGGCGACCGCGGCCAGTAGGCCGTCCGCAGAAGCCGGTTCACCGTCCAGGTCGACGAGGAGGAACCGATCGGGGTGCTCCGACTGCACCGCCCGCACCAGACCCCACACCGCCCCGTACGCCAACTCGCTCGCACCCTGCGGAGCTTCACCGTGCCGTGTCGATACGGCCCCCGAAGTGGCCAGGGCCAGACGCGCAGGACCGAACGCCTCCTCGGCGAGCCATTCCTGTACGAGGGCCAGGACGCCCTCCGTGACCTCGTGCGTGCGGGAGGGAGTGGAACCGGTCGATACGTCGGCGGCGTCCGGTGAGCCCAGGACGGTGACGACCACATCAGGAACCGGCGTACCTGATGCGACGGCCTCACGGAGAGCGGCCAGATCGGCGTAGCGCTCGAAGGAGTCACCTTCCCCCGTGAGCGGCCGCAGTTCGCCGTCTCCGAGAAGCGCGACGGAGTGGGCCGCGTCCGACGACGCGTCGGCATCGGAAGCCGATGCCCAGACGAGGTCGAAGAGAGCGTCGTCGAGAGCCGCATCCCCGGTGGCGACGGTGAGTTGCCCGGCAGTGACGGGCCTCGTCGTCAGCCCGTCGACGGTGACGACGGGAACGCCGTGCGGATCCGTGGCGCTGATCCGTCGGGTGTGCGGGCCGGTCGTGGTCAGCCGAACGCGCAGCGCCCTGGCGTCCGTCGCGCGAAGCTCGACTCCGCCCCAGACGAAGGGAAGTTCAGCGGTGCCGGTGCCGGTGCCGGTGGTGCTGGTACCCGTGTCGGTGTCCGAGCCCAGAGCGAGCGAGTGGAGCGCGGCATCCAGGAGCGCGGGGTGGACACCGTATCCGGAGGTGTCGGTGTCCTCCGGGAGCTGGACCTCGGCATACAGATCATCGCCGTCGCGCCAGGCGGCGGTAAGGCCCCGGAAGACGGGGCCGTACGGCAGCCCGAGATCGGCCAGGCGGCCGTAGAGGTCGTCTGTGTTCAGCGCTTGCGCCGCGACGGGCGGCCACTCGGTCTCGACCTCGGGTGCGGCCGTCGATACGTCGCTGAGGGTGGCAGTTCCGTGCTGAACCCACCCCGCCTCGGGCCGCGAAGCCACCCGCGAGTGCAGGGACAGCCTCCGCCGACCACCGTCGTCCGCAGCCTCGATCTGCACCTGTACGTGCACTGCGTCCCGCTCCGGTACGACCAACGGCGCCTGAAGGGTGAGCTCCTCGATGTACAGAACCCCGGTGCGGCGCGCGGCGTGCAGCACCAAGTCGAGTAGAGCGGTGCCGGGCACGATGGTGGTGCCGTGCACCGTGTGCTGTGCCAGCCACGGGTGGGTCGCCGTCGAAAGCCGTCCGGTGAGGACCTGGCTCGCTGCCTCGGGCAGATCGAGAGCGGCGGAGAGCAGAGGATGATCGGCGGCTTCGAGCCCGAACGCCCCCGCGTTGCCGTTGGAGGCAGGCTTGATGAGCCAGTAGGGGTGGTGCTGGAAGGGGTAGGTGGGGAGGTCGATGGTGTGGGGGTGGTGGGGTGCGTAGACCGTGGTCCAGTTGACCGGTGTGCCGTGGGTGTGGGTGGTGGCGAGTGCGGTGAGGAGGGTGTGGGTTTCGGGTTGGTGGGGGTGGAGGAGGGGGGTTGCTGTGGTGTCGGTGGTGGTGTGGGTGAGGGTGGTGAGGGTGGTGTCGGGTCCGAGTTCGAGGTAGGTGGTGGTGTTTTGAGTGTTGAGGGTGGTGAGTGTGGGGTGGAAGCGGACGGTGTGGCGGAGTTGGCGGGTCCAGTAGTGGGGTGTGGTGAGGTCTTCTGGGCGTGCGGTTTCGCCGGTGAGGGTGGAGATGATGGGGATGCGGGGCTGGTGGTAGGTGAGACCGGCCGCGATGGTGTGGAAGTCGTTGAGGATGGGGTCGAGGTGGTGGGAGTGGAAGGCGTGGCTGACGTGCAGTGGGGTGGTCTTGCGGCCTTGCCGGGTGAAGTGTGCCGCGACTTCGTTGACCGCTTCCCTGTCGCCTGAGATCACCGTACTGGTAGGCCCGTTGAGGGCGGCGATGGTGACGTCGGTGCGTCCGTCGAGGGCGTCGAGGACTTCGGTTTCGGTGGCGTGGAGGGCGGTCATGGCGCCGCCGCTCGGGAGGCTGTGCAGGAGCCGTGCTCGGGCAGCGACCAGGGTGCAGGCATCTTCCAGGTTGAGTACGCCTGCGACGTGGGCGGCGGTGAGTTCGCCGATGGAGTGCCCGGCCAGGAACTCGGGGACGACACCGAAATGTTCCAGGAGTCGGAAGAGCGCGGTTTCGAGGGCGAAGAGTGCGGGCTGGGTGTAGAGGGTGTCTTCCAGCAGTGCGGCTTCGGGGGTGTCCTCGTCGGCCCACATCACCTCCCGCAGCGGCACGTCCAGGTGCGGGTCGAGGAGCGCACACACCTCGTCCAGGGCGTTGGCGAAGACCGGGTAGGCGGCATACAGCTCGCGCCCCATGCCCAGCCGTTGCGATCCCTGTCCGGAGAAGAGGAACGCGGTCCGGCCCGCTCCGGCCGCTGACCCTCGTACGACATGAGGTGCTTCCGTGCCTGTGGCGAGTGCGTCCAGTCCGGCCAGGAACCCCTCCCGGTCCTCCGCGATCACCGCGGCCCGCTGCTCCAGATGGGCGCGTGTGGTGGCGAGGGAGTAGCCCACGTCCGCCGAAGACGGGTCGGTCGCGGCCACCAGTTCCCGCAGTCGTACGGCCTGCTCCCGCAGCGCCTCCTGGGTCTTGGCGGACAAGACCCACGCCAGCGGACCGGCCGGGGGCACGGAGGCTTCCGTGACTTCGGCGGGGCTCTTCGCCGGGGCTTCTTCGAGGATGATGTGGGCGTTGGTGCCGCTGATGCCGAACGAGGACACGGCTGCGCGCCTCGGCCTGTCCGTCTCCGGCCACGCCCGATGCGTGTGCAGGAGCGCGACCGCGCCGGCCGACCAGTCGACCTCGGGCGAGGGCTCATCGGCGTGCAGGGTGCGGGGAAGCTCGGCGCGGCGTATCGCCTCGATCATCTTGATGACGCTGGCCACGCCCGCGGCCGCCTGGGTGTGGCCGATGTTGGGCTTGATCGAGCCGAGCCACAACGGCCGTTCCGGGTCGCGTTCCTGGCCGTACGTCGCCAGCAGCGCCTGCGCCTCGATCGGGTCGCCGAGGCTCGTGCCCGTACCGTGTGCCTCGACGGCGTCGACCTGGTCGGCGGTGAGCCGGGCGTCGGCGAGCGCGGCCTGGATGACGCGCTGCTGCGAAGGGCCGTTCGGTGCGGTGAGGCCGTTGCTCGCGCCGTCCTGGTTGATGGCGCTGCCCCGGATGACGGCGAGCACGCGATGGTTCTTCCTGCGCGCGTCGGAGAGGCGCTCCAGGACGAGGACGCCCACGCCCTCGCCCCAGGCGGTGCCGTCAGCGTCCGCGCCGAACGACTTGCAACGGCCGTCGGCGGCCAGGCCGCCCTGGCGGCTGAACTCCACGAAGATGCCGGGGGTCGCCATGATCGTGGCACCACCGGCGAGCGCCATCGCGCACTCGCCGTTCCGCAGCGCCTGCACGGCCAGGTGCATCGCCACGAGCGAGGAGGAACAGGCGGTGTCGACGCTGACGGCCGGACCTTCGAGGCCGAGCGCGTACGCGAGGCGCCCGGACACGACGCTGGCGATCATTCCGGTGAGCAGATAGCCCTCGGAGGCGCCGGCGTCCTCCTGGAGGAGCGAGACGTACTCCTGCCCTGCCACGCCCGCGAAGACACCGGTGTCGGTGCCCCGCAGGTCGGTGGCGGACAGTCCCGCGCGCTCGACGGCCTCCCACGCGGTCTCCAGGAGGAGCCGCTGCTGCGGGTCCATGGCGAGCGCCTCGCGCGGGCTGATGCCGAAGAACCGGGAGTCGAATTCATCGGCGTCATGAATGAAATGGCCCAGATTGGTGTACGACTTGCCGCGCGCGCTCGTGTCGGGATCGTAGAGTTCGGCCAGATTCCAGCCGCGGCCGGTGGGGAATTCGGAAATGGTCTCCGTGCCGTGGGAGACGATGTCCCACAAGTCTTCCGGGGACCGAGCGTCGCCGGGGAACCGGCAGGCCATTCCCACAACCGCGATGGGTTCGTGGTTGCGGGACTCGATCTCGTTCAGACGCTGCCGGGCCTGGTGCAGATCTGCCGTGACACGCTTGAGATACCCGCGGAGCCTGTCCTCGTTCGCCATGTGACGCCAGCCTTTGAGTTCGTATCCCTACACGGATGACCGGGATCAGTGGTCGGAGCTTCCATGGTCGGGAGGGAACCTTAAGCGGCTCTTGTTTGGGTCTTGCGGGTATCTGGGCAGGAAATTGCCTGATTTGCGTACGGTGCTGTGCCGGGGCGCTTGTCTCGGGGAAGGGGGTGCCGAGGGGTGCCGAAGTGCCGTCGTCGTGCCGGTGGCGCCTACCAGACGACGGGCAGTTCGAGTACGCCGTACGTGTTGTGCCCCTCGCGGGTGACGACCTCCTTGGACTCGTCCGCGAGCCGCAGGCCGGGAAGCCGCCGGAACAGCTCGGGAATGCCGATCCTGAGTTCCGCGCGTGCCAGGTTGTGTCCGATGCACTGGTGGATTCCGTGACCGAAGGCGAGATGGCCGTTCTCACCGGCGGCGGCGTCGAACGTGTCCGGGGCCGCGAACCGCCGCGCGTCACGGTTCGCCGCGGAGACGGACAGCGTCACCGTCTCGCCCTTCCTGATGCGTACGCCGCCGAGGTCGACGTCGGCGAGCGCGGCACGCGAAGTGAACTGCACGATCGACAGATGGCGCAGGAGTTCGTTGACCGCCTCGTCGGAGAGCACCTCGGCGCCCGTCAGTTGAGCGCGGACCTTCTCGTCCCGCAGCATCAGGCAGGCGCCGAGACTGAACATGTTCGCGGTCGTCTCGTGGCCCGCGATGAACATCAGGAAGGCCAGACCGGTCAACTCCTCGTCGTTCATCTCGCCGTCGGCGATCAGCACGCTCAGCAGGTCGTCCGACGGGCTGCGGTGCTTGGTGCGGACGAGCTCCGCCATGACCTCGCCGGTGGCGGCGACCGCCGCGTGGGCCTCGGCGGGCGGCGTCGTCGGGTCGAGCGTCAGTGCGCGCAGCCGGGAGATCTCCTCGCTGATCTCCGGGTCGGCGCCGACGAGTTCCGCGATGACCTGGACCGGAACGGGCAGGGCGAAGGAGTCCACCAGGTCGGCGGGCGGACCCTGGCGTTCCATCGCGTCGATGTGCCGGGTGACGATCCGTTGGATCGCCGGTTCGAGCTGGCGCACGCGGCGCACCGTGAAGTGCCGGTTGAGCGGCTTGCGGTAGCGGGTGTGCTCCGGTGCGTCCATGCCGATGAACATGCCGGGCGAGGCCGGCCGCGGCGCGATGGCCATCGGCACTGGCGAACTCCTCAGCTCGTGCCGGGAGCTGAGGTCGGGATGCGTGAGCATTTCGCGGCCCAGCGCGTGATCCGTGACGAGCCAGCCCAGGGTGCCGTCGGTGTAGGACATCCGGGCGATGGGCCGTCGCGCACGGAGTTCGCCGAGGGCGTCGGGCGGGCTGAACGGGCAGCCCCTGGCCGTGGGGAGGCCGTCGACGACCTCTTCGTACATCTCTCCGTTGGTGTCCCCAGTGGGGTCTCCGCTGGTGTCTCCGCTAGGGTCTCCGTTGGTCTCTTCGCTGGTCCCTTGGTCGATCTCTCGGCTGGTCTCTTGGCTTGTCTCTTCGCTGTAGGTCATGCCATGTCCTTCGTCTCGCGCCGCCGGACCGCGGGGATGCGGCGTCAGAGCTGGTTGTCGATGAAGTCGAAGATCTCGTCGTCCGAGGCGGTGTCCATCTGGTCGGAGATGTCGAGGGAGTCGGCCGCCGAGGGATCCCCCGGGGCTTCGCTCTCGTCCAGCCGGAAGAGGAAGTCCTTGAGACGCGCGGCGAGTTGGGAACGCGTTCCCGCGTCCAGGTCGCCGGAGAGCACGTCCGACTGGAGCCGGGCGAGCTGGGCGAGCGCAGGGTCCTGAGCCGCTTCCTCCTGCGGCGCGAGCCGGTCGCTCAGATGGGCGGCGAGCGCGGCGGGCGTGGGATGGTCGAAGACGACGGTTGCGGGCAGCCGCAGCCCCGTCGCCGTCTTGAGGTGGTTGCGGAGCTCCACCGCGGACATGGAGTCGAAACCGATGTCCTTGAACGCCCGCTCGTCCTCCACGGCGCCCGCCGAGCCGTGCCCGAGCACCGAGGCGGCGTAGCCGCGCACCGCGTCCAGGAGCAGACGGGAGCGCTCGGCGGCGTTCCTGCCTTCGAGCTGCTGCCGCAGCCGTGCCGTCGAGGACTCCGTGCTCTTCGGTGCCCGCGGCGGACGGTTGCCGACCAGTCCGCGCAGCATCGGAGCAAGCTCCGCCCCCTCGGAGGCCCGGTCCCGCAGTACGGCGGGATTCAGCCGGGCCGGGACGAAGAGGGCCCGGTCGGAGCCGGACGCCGCGTCGAACAGCGCGAGCGCCTCCGTGGTGGACAACGGAAGTACGCCGCCGCGGGCCATCCGCGCCCGGTCGACGTCGTCGATCTGTCCGGTCAGCGCACTGGACTGCGCCCACAGGCCCCATGCGAGGGACTGGCCGGGCAGCCCCCGGGCGCGGCGGTGCTGGGCCAGTGCGTCCAAGAAGGCGTTGGCGGCGGCGTAATTTCCCTGCCCGGCGTTGCCCAGGACGCCGGCGAGCGAGGAGAACAGCGTGAACATGGAGAGGTCCAGCCGATCCGTCAGCTCGTGCAGGTTCCACGCCGCGTCCACCTTGGGCCGCAGCACGCGGTCCAGGTGCTCCGGAGTGAGGGACTGCACGACGCCGTCGTCCAGTACGCCCGCCGCGTGTACGACCGCCGTCAGCGGGCGGCTCCCGGGGATCGAGTCGAGCAGCTCGGCGAGCGCCTGCCGGTCACTCGCGTCGCACGCCACGATCTCGGGGGACGCTCCGAGGGCCGTCAGCTCCTCGGCCAGTGCGACGGCGGACTCCGCGTCGGGGCCGCGGCGGCTGGTCAGCAACAGGTGCCGAACGCCGCGTTCGGTGACGAGGTGCCGGGCCACCAGTGTGCCGAGCGTGCCGGTGCCACCCGTGATCAGCACCGTGCCACCAGTGTCCAGCGGCGCCGGAACGGTCAGCACGAGCTTGCCGATGTGCCGCGCCTGACTGAGATGACGGAACGCCTCACCGGCCCGGCGGATGTCCCACGTCCTGATGGGCGCGGGCGCGAGCACCCCGCTCTCGAACAGCGGCACCAGCTCCGCGAACATCTCCCGGATCAGGTCCGGATCCGTACCGACCATGGCGAACAGGTCGTACGCCCGGTAGGCCACCCCTGCGTGCTCGGCGGCCACCGCCTGGGGGTCCCGCAGATCGGTCTTGCCCATCTCCAGGAAGTGGCCGCCCTTGGGCAGGGTGCGCAGCGAGGCGTCGACGAACTCGTGCGCGAGCGAGTTCAGTACGACGTCGACCCCCTGCCCGTCGGTGGCGTCCAGGAAGTCCCGCTCGAAGTCGAGCGTCCGCGAGTTGGCGACGTGGGCCTCGTCGAACCCGTCCGCGCGCAGCACGCCCTGCTTGGGCGGACTGGCGGTGGCGAACACCTCCGCCCCCACGTGCCGTGCCAGTTGCACGGCCGCCATGCCGACGCCACCGGTGGCCGCGTGCACGAGCAGCCGCTGCCCCGCCTTGAGCCCCGCCAGCCGGAACAGGCCGTAGTACGCGGTCAGGAACGTCACGGGCAGCGAAGCGGCCTCGACGAGACCGAGCCCGTCGGGAACACGGCACACCAGGCGGTGGTCCGCCACCGCGACGGGGCCGAGCCCGGTGGTGAAGAGCCCCATCACGCGGTCGCCCGGCTCGAAACCCGAGACACCCGGGCCCACCTCGACGACCACTCCGGCACCCTCACCGCCGATCACCGCGTCGTACCCGGGCAGCATGCCCAGGGAGATCAACACGTCCCGGAAGTTGAGTCCCGCCGCGCGCAGGGATACGCGCACCTGTCCCGGCCGCAACTCCTCCGCGGCCTCCGGGCAGGGTTCGTACGTCAGCCGGTCGAGCGTTCCGTCGCCGGTGGTGGCAAGACGCCACGCGTCGCCACCCGAGCCGTCCGGCAGTGGAACGGGCACGGAACCGTCCCCGCCCGCCGCCGCCCTGGCGAGTCGCGGAGCCAGCAAGTCCCCGTCACGGACCGCCGTCTGCGGCTCGCCGCAGAAGAGAGCGGAGACCGGGACCTGCGGGCCGGCACCGGGCCGGGAACCGCCTTCGGTGTCGATCAGGAGGAAACGGTCGGGATTCTCGGTCTGAGCCGTACGGACGAGCCCCCACACCGCGGACTGCGCCAGGTCGAGCACGTCCTCGTCGGCGCGCGCGGACACGGCCCGGCGCGTGACCAGAGCGAGCCGCGAGCCATCGAGCCGCTCATCGGCGAGGAACCGCTGGAGCAGGCTCAGCACGTCGCGGGCCGCGAGGTGAGCGGCGTCGCCGGTCCCGGCGGAGGCGCGGTGCGCGGACGGGGCCACGACGAGGGTGTCGGGTACGGGGCCTCCCTCGTCGATCGCTTCGAGCAGCGCGTCGAAACTCACGTACGACGTGATGGCGCCCGAGACCGCGCCCGAGGCCGAACCCGAGCCCGAGCCCGAGACCGCGCACACGAGGTCGACGCCGTCGCCGACGACGGCGAGCGCATCCGCCCGAACGCCGCCCTCGCCACCATCGGCGACCGGCCCCCAAGTGATGTGCAGGAGGGAATCCTGCCCGGATTCGCCCGCCAACTGTTCGGCGGCGACGGGACGCGTCGTCAGCTCCGCGACGGTGATCACCGGACTGCCTTCGGAGTCCGTCACGTCGAGCGAAACCGACTGGGGCCCCGTGCGGGCGAGTTTTACGCGCAGGGCGCGAGCCTGGGTGGTGTGCAGCGAGACGCCGGACCAGGAGAAGGGAAGCCGGGCTGTTTCCGCTCCGCTGGTGGCGGTGGCGGTGGCGGTGGCAGTGGCGGTGGCGGTGGAGTCGGGGGAGCCGGGGTTGTCAGAGGCGGAGGTGTCGGAGAACGCGCTGACGTGGAGTGCGGCGTCGAGCAGGGCAGGATGGACACCGAATCCTGTGGTGTCGATGCCCTCCGGAAGCCGTACCTCTGCATAGAGATCATCGTCTGGGCCGTGCCGCCAAGCGGCGGAGAGGCCCTGGAAAGAGGGGCCGTAGGTGAGCCCGAGGCCGACCAGTCGATCGTGGACCTCGTCGATGGGGAGTGTGACGGCGCCCGCCGGTGGCCACTGGGACGGCGAGGAGTCTTGCGAGGCCGTCGCGCCACCGCTGCATCCGCCAGGTCCGCTGTTTTCGCTGGTCCCAGGGGTCCTACTGGTCAAGTTGCCCGTGGCATGAAGCGTCCAGGATGGCTCGTCGCCGCCCTCCCCGTCTGAGCCGGAGCCCAGGCGTGAATGGATCGTGAGGGAACGTGCTCCATTGTCGTCCGGCGGTCCGACGGCGAGGTGCAGCTGGACGGCCCGACCGTCGGAGAGTACGAGCGGCTTCTGGAGGGTGAGTTCTTCGATGTGGTTGTGGCCGGTGTGGTGTGTGGCGTGGAGGGCGAGGTCGAGGAGTGCGGTGCCGGGTACGAGGGTGGTGCCGTGGATGGTGTGGTCGGCGAGCCAGGGGTGGGCATCGAGGGTGAGGCGGCCTGTGAACAAGTAGCCCGAATTGTTGGGTAGTTCGGTGGTTGCTGCGAGGAGGGGGTGGGTGGTGGGTGTTTGGCCGATGTCGGTGGCGTTGGTGATGGTGGGGGTGTGGTGGAGCCAGTAGGGGTGGTGTTGGAAGGGGTAGGTGGGGAGGGTGGTGGTGTGGGGGTGGTGGGGTGTGTAGACCGTGGTCCAGTTGACGGGTGTGCCGTGGGTGTGGGCGGTGGCGAGTGCTGTGAGGACCATATGGGTCTCTGGGTGTTTCGGGTGGAGGAGGGGGGTTGCTGTGGTGTCGGTGGTGGTGTGGGTGAGGGCGGTGAGTGTGGTGTCGGGTCCGAGTTCGAGGTAGGTGGTGGTGTGTTGAGCGTTGAGGGTGGTGAGTGCGGGGTGGAAGCGGACGGTTTGGCGGAGTTGGCGGGTCCAGTAGTGGGCGGTGGTGAGGTCTTCCGGGCGGGCGATCTCACCGGTGAGGGTGGAGACGATGGGAATGCGGGGCTGGTGGTAGGTGAGACCGGCCGCGACGGTGTGGAAGTCGTTGAGGATGGGGTCGAGGTGGTGGGAGTGGAAGGCGTGGCTGACATGCAGTGGGGTGGTCTTGCGGCCTTGCCGGGCGAAGTGTGCAGCGACTTCGGCCACTGCGCCGGTGTCGCCTGAGATCACCGTGCTGGTCGGGCTGTTGAGGGCGGCGATGGTGACGTCGGTGCGTCCGTTGAGGGCGTGGAGGGTTTCGGTTTCGGTGGTGTGGAGGGCGGTCATGGCTCCGCCGCTCGGGAGGCCGTGCAGGAGCCGTGCTCGGGTGGCGACGAGGGCGCAGGCGTCTTCCAGGTTCAGCACGCCTGCGACGTGGGCGGCCGCGAGTTCACCGATGGAGTGCCCGGCCAGGAACTCAGGGACGACACCAAAATGTTCCAGGAGGCGGAACAGTGCTGTCTCCAGTGCGAAGAGTGCGGGCTGGGTGTATAGGGTGTCTTCCAGCAATGCTGCCTGTTCACTGTCCTCGTCGGCCCACATCACCTCCCGTAGTGGCACGTTCAGGTGCGGGTCGAGGAGTGCGCACACCTCGTCCAGGGCTGTGGCGAACACTGGGTAGGCGGCATACAGCTCGCGCCCCATGCCAAGTCGCTGTGATCCCTGTCCGGAGAAGAGGAACGCGGTCTTGGCGGTGGCGGCTGCTGACCCTCGTACGACATGAGGTGCTTCCGCGCCTGTGGCGAGTGCGTCCAGTCCGGCCAGGAACCCCTCCCGGTTCTCGGCGATCACGGCGGCCCGCTGCTCCAGGTGTGCGCGTGTGGTGGCGAGGGAGTAGCCCACGTCCGCCGAGGTGAGATCGGTCTCGGCTACCAGGGACCGCAGCTGGGCCGCCTGGTCCCGTAGCGCGTCCTGGGTCTTGGCGGAGAGCACCCATGCCAACGGTCCGCCAGTTTCTTCCGACTGCTCCTCAGCCGCGGTGTTCGTGACTGGTGCTTGTTCGAGGATGATGTGGGCGTTGGTGCCGCTGATCCCGAACGAGGACACGGCTGCGCGCCTTGGCTGTTCGGTGTCGGGCCAAGCTTGCTGTTGGTTGAGTAGGGATACTGCGCCTGTGGTCCAGTCGACGTGGGGTGAGGGTTCGTCGACGTGCAGGGTTCGCGGGAGCACTCCGTGGCGCATTGCTTCGACCATTTTGATGATGCCGGCGACTCCGGCGGCGGCCTGGGTGTGGCCGATGTTCGATTTGATTGATCCCAGCCACAGCGGGCTGTCCGCGTCTCGGTGCTGTCCGTAGGTGGCCAGCAGGGCCTGCGCTTCGATGGGGTCGCCCAGGCTTGTCCCGGTGCCGTGTGCCTCTACGGCGTCGACCTGGTCGGCGCTGAGCTGGGCGTCGGCGAGCGCGGCCTGGATGACCCGCTGTTGTGATGGCCCGTTGGGTGCGGTGAGGCCGTTGCTGGCGCCGTCCTGGTTGACGGCCGAGCCTCGCAGTATGGCCAGTATGGGGTGGCCGTTGCGTTTGGCGTCTGATTGGCGTTCGACGAGGAGGAGGCCGACGCCTTCGCTCCAGCCGGTGCCGTTGGCGGTGGCTGCGAAGGGTTTGCAGCGGCCGTCGGGGGACAGGCCTCGTTGGCGGCTGAACTCGATGAAGGTGGAGGGGGTTGCCATGACGGTGACGCCGCCTGCGAGGGCGAGGTCGCATTCGCCGTTGCGCAGTGCTTGCGCGGCCAGGTGCAGGGCGACCAACGATGACGAGCAGGCCGTGTCGATGGTGACAGCGGGGCCTTCGAGACCGAAGGCGTAGGAGACTCGGCCCGAGGCGACACTGGCTGATGCACCAATGCCGAGGTAGCCCTCGTAGTCCTGTGGAATGTGGTTCTGGAAGCGGCTGGCGTAGTCGTTGTACATGATGCCGGTGAAGACGCCGGTGCGGGTGCCGCGCAGTGTTTCGGGGTTGAGGCCGGCGCGTTCGAGGGTTTCCCAGGCGGTTTCTAGGAGGAGGCGTTGTTGGGGGTCGGTGGCGAGTGCTTCGCGGGGGCTCATGCCGAAGAAGTCGGGGTCGAAGTGGTGGGCGTCGTGGAGGAAGCCGCCGTGGTGTGTGTAGCTGGTGCCGGGGTGGTCGGGGTCGGGGTTGTAGAGGTCTTCCTGGTCCCAGCCGCGGCTTGTGGGGAAGGGGGTGATGGCGTCAGTGCCTTCGGCTACGAGTTTCCAGAGCTGTGCGGGAGAGGTGACCCCGCCCGGATAGCGGCAGGCCATGCCCACGATGACGATCGGATCGTCTGCCGTGTGTCGTACGGCAGGTGTCCGCTCCGCGTTGACGCGCTGATGGTCATGCGCCGAAGGGAGCTGCGATGCGAGGTATTGGGTCAGGTGGTCGGGCGTCGGATGGTCGAAGACGAGGGTGGACGGCAGTCGGAGACCGGTTGCCGCAGTCAGCCGGTTGCGGAGTTCGATCGCGGTGAGGGAGTCCAGCCCTAGCGACTGGAAGCTGACGTTCGGCTGGACGCCTTGGCCGTGTGTGTGACCCAGAACGCTGGCCGTGTGCGTCGCGACCAGGTCCATAAGGGCTTGGCTCCGCTCACCACTGGCCAGGTTGGCGAGTTGGTCGGCCCAAGAGGACGAGACCGTGGCGAGCCGAGTGCGGAGGGGAACGAGCTGTCGATACAGCGGGGGGAGCTGATCCGCCTGTGCGCGGAGGGCGGTCGTATCCAACAGCATCGGTATGAGGTGTGGTTGTGGGGTGGTGAGTGTGGTGTCGAGGAGGGTGAGGGCTTGGGTGGTGGGGAGGGGGTGGATGCCGTTGCGGTTGAGTCGGGTGTGGTGTTCGTTGGTGAGGGTGGTGGTGATGGTGCTGGTTTGTTGCCAGAGGCCCCAGGCGAGGCTGGTGGCGGGGAGTCCTTGGGTGTGGCGGTGGTGGGCGAGTGTGTCGAGGAAGGTGTTGGCGGCGGCGTAGTTGGCTTGTCCGGGGTTGCCGAGGATGCCTGCGGCGGAGGAGAAGAGGATGAATGCGGCGAGGTTGTGGTGTTTGGTGAGGTGGTGGAGGTGCCAGGCGGCGTCGACTTTGGGTTGTAGGACGGTGTGGAGTTGTTCGGTGGTGAGGTTGGTGAGGGTGGCGTCTGCTGTGGTGCCGGCGGTGTGGATGACGGCGGTGAGGGGGTGGTTGTCGGGGATGGTGGCGAGTAGGTCTGTGAGTTGTTGTGGGTTGCTGGTGTCGCAGGCGGTGATGGTGACGTGGGCGCCTAGGGCGGTGAGTTGGTCGTGTAGTTCGGTGGCGCCTTGGGCGTTTGGTCCTTGCCTGCTTGCGAGGTGGAGGTGGCGTATGCCGTGGTGGGTGACGAGGTGGTGGGCGATGAGGGTGCCGAGAGTGCCGGTGCCGCCCGTGATCAGCGCGGTGCCGTTCGTATCGAGAGGTGATGCTTGGCTGTTTGCTGGATCCCCTTCGCTCGCCAGGACCGGAGTGAACATCTCTCCATTCCTCAGGACGACTTGGGGATCATCGCTATCGAGAGCGGCGCATAGAGCATCGTTCGAGGCCTTCGAGTCGTCGGTGTCGACGAGCCGGAACTGATCCGGATTCTCGGACTGAGCGCTGCGCAGTAGCCCCCAGACTGTGGCTGCGGCCAAATCGAGGGCCGTGTGGCTACCGGGGGCGTCGGACGTACCGGAGGCGGAGACGGCTCCTCGTGTGGCGACCACCAGGCGGGAGGCAGCGAGCCGCGGCTCGTTGAGCCAGGCCTGCGTGAGCGCGAGGACGTGTTCCGTGACGGAGTGCGCGGCCTGGGTGGTGTCGGCACCGTCGGGGGTGACGCAAGGGATGACGATGACGTCTGGAGGCGAAGCCTCGGCACCGTCAGCTGCGGCGTCGAGCGATGTGACCAGTTCTTTCACGTCGGTGTAGGACTTGACGGCCTGGTGACCGCTCTGTTCCAAGGTGGCCCGAATCCCAAGAGCATCCGTGCCGAGAACTCCCCATGTCGCCGTGCGGTGGGTGGGCTCCTGTCCCGAGGCCGGGCTCCAGTCGAGACGGAAGAGGTGGCGCCTCGCACGACCAGGGTGACTGGGGTGGGCGAGGGAATCGGGTACGGGGCCGAGGCGGGCGGCTGCCGTGGCAACCGGGCGGCCCGAGTCGCCGGCGACTACCACAGCGAACGTGTCGTCGTCCTCCGGGGTGAGCCGCACGCGGAGCACTGAAGTGGGTGCGGAGTGCAGGGCGACGCCCGACCAACGGAGGGGGACGCGCGCAGCGCGGTCACGGCTGTCGCTGTCGACTTTTGGCGCGAGGAGGGCGGGGTGCAGGGCGGCGTCAAGGAGGGCTGGATGGATGTCGAATCCGTCGGCGGCCGTACCTGCCATGCCCGGCTCCTCGGACAGGTCCACCTCCGCGAAGACCGTACCGTCGTCGTACTGCCAAGCGGCGCGAACGCACTGGAATACGGGGCCGTACGCGAGGCCGGCAAAGGAAAGGTCCTCGTACAGCTCACCGATGTCGAGCGCGAGCGCTCCTTCGGGCGGCCAGGTCCCCGCTAGCGCCCTCTGCTGCTGCCGATCGGGTTCTGAGTCGACCTGATTAAGGGTGGCGGTGGCGTGGATAACCCATGGGGAGTCCGACTCCGGATCAGAGTCCTCTGCCTGGGAGTCGATGCTGAGTGTGGCGGATGTGCTGTCGTCGGCTTCTTCGACTGTGACGCGGAGTCGTACTGCTGTTTGTTCGGTGAGGGTGAGGGGGGTGTGGAGGGTGAGTTCTTGGATGTGGTTGTGGCCGGTGTGGTGTGTGGCGTGGAGGGCGAGGTCGAGGAGTGCGGTGCCGGGTACGAGGGTGGTTCCGTGGATGGTGTGGTCGGCGAGCCAGGGGTGGGTGTTGAGGGTGAGGCGGCCGGTGAATAGGTGGGCGTTGTTGGGGAGTTCTATTGCGGCTGCGAGGAGGGGGTGGGTGGTGGGACTCTGCCCGATGCCGGAAGCATCGACGATGGTTTCGGTTTGGTGGAGCCAGTAAGGGTGCTGTTGGAAGGGGTAGGTGGGGAGGGTGGTGGTGTGGGGGTGGTGGGGTGCGTAGACCTTGGTCCAGTTGACCGGTGTGCCATGGATGTGGGCGGTGGCGAGTGCTGCGAGGACCGTATGGGTCTCTGGGCGTTTGGGGTGGAGGAGGGGGGTTGCTGTGGTGTCGGTGGTGGTGCGGGTGAGGGCGGTGAGGGTGGTGTCCGGGCCGAGTTCGAGGTAGGCGGTGATGTGTTGGTTGGTGAGGGTGGTGAGTGCGGGGTGGAAGCGAACGGTGTGGCGGAGTTGGCGGGTCCAGTAGTGGGCGGTGGTGAGGTCTTCTGGGCGTGCGATCTCGCCGGTGAGGGTGGAGATGATGGGGATGCGGGGCTGGTGGTAGGTGAGACCGGCCGCGACGGTGTGGAAGTCGTTGAGGATGGGGTCGAGGTGGTGGGAGTGGAAGGCATGGCTGACATGCAGGTTGGTGGCCTTCCGGCCCTGTTCGGTGAAGTGGGCCGCGACTTCGGCGACTGCGTCCATGTCGCCTGAGATCACCGTACTGATAGGCCCGTTGAGGGCGGCGATGGTGACGTCGGTGGGTCCGTCGAGGGCATCGAGGACTTCGGTTTCGGTGGCGTGGAGAGCGGTCATGGCTCCGCCGCTCGGGAGGCCGTGCAGGAGCCGTGCTCGGGTGGCGATCAGGGTGCAGGCGTCTTCCAGGCTCAGCACGCCTGCGACATGCGCGGCGGTGAGTTCACCGATGGAGTGCCCGGCCAGGTAGTGGGGTGTGACGCCGAGGTGTTCGAGGAGTCGGAACAGTGCCGTTTCCAGGGCGAAGAGTGCGGGCTGGGTGTAGAGGGTGTCTTCTAGGAGTGCGGCCTCGGGAGTGTCCTCGTCGGCCCACATCACTTCCCGCAGCGGCATGTCTAGGTGCGGGTCGAGCTGCGTGCAGACCTCGTCCAGGGCTGTGGCGAACACCGGGTAGGCGGCGTACAGCTCGCGTCCCATGCCGAGACGCTGTGATCCCTGTCCGGCGAAGAGGAACGCGGTCTTGGCGGTGGCGGCTGCTGACCCTCGTACGACATGAGGTGCTTCCGTGCCCGTGTCGAGCGCGTCCAACCCGGCCAGGAACCCCTCCCGGTCCTCCGCGATCACCGCGGCCCGCTGCTCCAGATGGGCACGCGTGGTGGCGAGGGAGTAGCCCACGTCCGCCGGGGACGGTTCGGTCTGGTCCACCAGTGTCCGCAGTCGTACGGCCTGCTCGCGCAGGGCGTCCTGGGTCTTGGCGGACAAGACCCACGCCAGCGGGCCGGTCGGCGGCGCGGGGGCTTCCGTGACTTCGGTGGGGCTCTTCGCCGGTGCTTGTTCGAGGATGATGTGGGCGTTGGTGCCGCTGATCCCGAACGAGGAGACGGCTGCGCGCCTTGGCTGTCCGGTGTCGGGCCAGGCTTGCTGTTGGTTGAGTAGGGATACCGCGCCTGTGGTCCAGTCGACGTGGGGTGAGGGTTCGTCGACGTGCAGGGTCTGCGGCAGCACTCCGTGGCGCATCGCCTCGACCATTTTGATGACGCCGGCGACTCCGGCCGCGGCCTGGGTGTGCCCGATGTTCGACTTGATCGATCCCAGCCACAGCGGGCGCTCCGCGTCCCGGTGCTGCCCGTAGGTCGCCAGCAGGGCCTGCGCTTCGATGGGGTCGCCCAGGCTTGTCCCGGTACCGTGTGCCTCTACGGCGTCGACCTGGTCGGCGCTGAGTTGGGCGTCGGCGAGTGCGGCGCGGATAACCCGCTGCTGTGACGGCCCGTTCGGCGCGGAGAGCTGGCTGCTCGCGCCGTCCTGGTTGACCGCCGCACCCCGCAGTACCGCCAGGATCTGATGGCCGTGGAGTTCCGCGTCCGCAAGGCGCTCCACGAGCAGGAGCCCCGCCCCCTCGCCCAGGACGGTGCCGTCGGCGGACGCCGCGAAGGACTTGACGCGGGCGTCGTGCGCCAGGCCTCGCTGGCGGCTGAACTCGATGATGCTCGCGGGAGTCGCCATGACGGTGACGCCGCCCGCTAGGGCCAGGTCGCATTCGCCGTTGCGCAGTGCCTGCGCGGCCAGGTGCAGGGCGACCAGCGACGAGGAGCAGGCCGTGTCGACACTCACCGCCGGGCCCTCGAACCCGAAGGTGTACGCGATGCGGCCGGACGCGACGCTCTGCGAACTGCCTGTGACCAGGTAGCCCTCGAAGCCGGCCGGGACCTGATGCATGACGCGGGATCCGTAGTCGCCGTACATGATGCCGGTGAAGACACCGGTACGGCTGCCGCGCAGCGACTCCGGGTCGATCCCCGCGCGCTCGAAGGTCTCCCAAGCCGTCTCCAGGAGGATCCGCTGCTGGGGGTCGATGGCCAACGCCTCGCGCGGGCTGATGCCGAAGAATTCCGGTTCGAATTCATGGGCGTCGTGGAGGAAACCGCCCTCGCGTATGTAGACCTTTCCTTCCTTTTCCGGGTCCGGGTCGTACAGGGCATCGAGGTCCCAGCCGCGTTCCGTGGGGAATGCGGATATCGCGTCCCTACCGTTCACCGCGAGGTGCCACAGGTCCTCTGGCGAGCGGACCCCGCCCGGATAACGGCAGCCCATCGACACCAGAGCGAGGGGTTCCGACGTGCCGGTCTCCGCCTCGACGAGCCGCTGCCGGGTCTGGTGGAGCTCGGCCGTCACTCGTTTCAGATAGTCGCGGAGCTTGTCTTCGTTCGTCATGAGGCGTTGACTCTCCGGTGTAGCGGGGGGCATTAGGAAATTCCGAGCTCGTTGTCGATGAAGGCGAACACCTCGTCGTCGCTCGCCGACTCGATGTGCGTCGTAACCGCTGAACCACCGTCGGATTCGGTGATTTCGTTCAGTTTCAGAAGCGCGTCCTGGAGGCGAACGGCGAGGACCCTCCTGGAGTCCTCCGACATGGTGTGGAGCGCGGGCTCCAGCTTGTCGAGTTCGGCCAGTACGGACTGGTCGGCCGCCGATTCGACGGGCCCGAACGCCGCTTGCAGGAACCTGACGAGCGTCGCCGGTGTCGGATGGTCGAAGAGTAGGGTCGTCGGAAGCCGGAGGCCGGTGGCGGTCATCAACCGGTTGCGCAGCTCGACGGCCGTCAGCGAGTCGAAACCCATGTCGAGGAAGCCGCGCGCGGAGTCGACCGAAGCCGGCGAACCGAGCCCCAGGACACCCGCCGCCTGCGTACGTACCAGGTCGAGCAACACCTCGGCGCGCTCCGCCTCCGGCAGGGAGAGCAGACGTTCTTCGAACGCGGCGGCCGACAGGGCCGCGTCCTTGCCGGTCGGGGAGGTACGGACCGGTGTACGGACGAGGCCGCGCAGTATCGACGGCAGTGCGCCTGACTCGGCCTGTCCCTGTAGAGCGGCGAGGTTCCAGCGCACGGCCAGGACGACCGGCTGGTCCAGCCCCTGCGCGAGCGCGGCGTCGAAGCCCGCGAGCCCTTCGGCGCTGCCCATGGGGGACAGCCCCGACCTGGCCAGACGGTCGCGGTCGACGGCGTCGAGAGCACCGGTCATTGCGCTCTCCTGCTCCCACAGGCCCCAGGCGATCGACACGCCGCGCAGCCCGGAGGCCCGGCGGTGTGCGGCGAGCGCATCGAGGAAGGCGTTGGCGGCCGCGTATCCCGACTGACCCGCCGTGCCGAGGATCCCCGCGGCGGACGAGAAGAGGACGAAGGCACTCAGCTCCCGGTCCTTGGTCAGCTCGTGCAGGTTCCATGCCGCGTCTGACTTGGGGCGCAGCACGGTGTCGACCCGCTCCGCGGTGAGTGCGCCGACGGTGGCGTCACCGAGCACACCCGCCGCGTGGATGACGGCGGTGAGCGGCCGTTCCTGCGGAATCCCGTCGAGGACCGCGCGCAGGGCGTGCACGTCGGCGGAGTCACAGGCCACCACGGCGACCTCGGCTGCGCCGGCGGACCTGAGATCAGAGACGAGCTCGGCGGCGCCTTCGGTGGCACCGCCCCGACGACTCAGCAACAGCAGGTGCTGGACCCCGTGTTCGGTGACCAGATGGCGGGCCAGCAGACTCCCGAGTGTTCCGGTTCCGCCGGTGATGAGTACGGTCCCCTCCGAATCGAACGACCCATTTCCGAGAGGGAGTTCGTCGTCGCTGGTGTGGGGTGCGGCGGCCGGATCGTCGGCCGTGACGCCACGGATTATGCGTGGTACGAGTGCTGTGCCCCGGCGCACGGCGACCTGCGATTCGCCGCGCGCGAACGCCGTGAAGGCAAGCGGCGCCAGGTCGTCCTCGACCCGCTCCGGCCGATCGTCCTCGCCTCGCACCGAGGCATTCTCGATCTGCTCCAGATCCACGAGGAGCAGGCGGTCGGGGTGCTCGGTCTGAGCCGCACGGGCGAGGCCCCACACAGCCGACCCCGCCAGATCCCGGACCTCGTCCCCGCTTCCGGTGGACACGGCGCCCCGGGTCACGACCACCAGGCGATCTGCGTGGGCGT
Source organism: Streptomyces sp. NPDC050504 (assembly GCF_044458065.1). Lineage (NCBI taxonomy): Bacteria > Bacillati > Actinomycetota > Actinomycetes > Kitasatosporales > Streptomycetaceae > Streptomyces > Streptomyces sp. NPDC050504. The sequence goes on from NZ_JBITHO010000015.1 coordinate 30,009, forward strand.
GAGCACCAGCATCGCGGTCGCTCTCCCCGAGCCACTCCTGGAGCTGTGCGAGCGTGTGGCGCAGAACCTCGTGCGTCTGTACGGAGGGGGAGTCGGACAGGGGACTGTCCGCTGGGGCGACGGCGTGGAGGAACGTGAAGCGGGACGCGTCTGCTTCCGTGCCCGTGTCGGTCGTCCCCGATGCCGCGGGAAGCGGCTGCCAGCCGACACGGCTGAGCGTCGTACTGGAGCCGACGGAGGCCTCCAACTGCCGCGCGGATACGGGGCGTACGGCGAACGAATCCACGGTCGCCACCGGACGTCCGTCGCCGTCCGTCAACGTCAGCGTGAACACGGGAGAATTGACGGGCGCCCCACCGGCAGCCCCTTCACCACCGACGCCGAGCCTCACGCGAAGGACGGAAGGGCGCGCGGAATGCAAGGTGAGCCCACTCCACGAGAAGGGAAGCAGGAGCGGTCCGCCGCCCTGTTCGGGTGCCTCGGAACTTCCGGGTGCGTCGGAGGTGAGGAAGATCGTGTGCAGCGCGGAGTCCAGCAACGCGGGCTGGATCACATGGCCGTCGTCGGCGAGCCCCTCGGGAAGTCGGATCTCGGCGAAGACCTCACCTTCTCGCCGCCAGGCGGCACTCATCCCGCGGAAGGCAGGGCCGTAGCCGAGCCCCAGACCGGCCAGGCGCCGATACAGCTCGTCGACGTCGACCGGTGTGGCCCCGCTCGGCGGCCACGCGGTGGGAGTGGTCGAGGAAGCTTCGGGCACGGTGATGAGGGCGCCGGTCGCATGGAGCGTCCACTCTGCGCCGGTCACGGACGTCTCGGCCTGCGAATGGAGCGCGAACTCCGACCTGCTGCCCTCGGCGGATGGCGAGGTGGTGAGACGAATCCGTGTCGCACCCTGCTCAGGGAGGGTGAGGGGGGTGTGGAGGGTGAGTTCTTGGATGTGGTTGTGGCCGGTGTGGTGTGTGGCGTGGAGGGCGAGGTCGAGGAGTGCGGTGCCGGGTACGAGGGTGGTTCCGTGGATGGTGTGGTCGGCGAGCCAGGGGTGGGTGTTGAGGGTGAGGCGTCCGGTGAATAGGTGGGCGTTGTTGGGGAGTTCTATTGCGGCTGCGAGGAGGGGGTGGGTGGTGGGACTCTGCCCGATGCCGGAAGCATCGACGATGGTTTCGGTGTGGTGGAGCCAGTAGGGGTGGTGTTGGAAGGGGTAGGTGGGGAGGGTGGTGGTGTGGGGGTGGTGGGGTGCGTAGACCTTGGTCCAGTTGACCGGTGTGCCATGGATGTGGGCGGTGGTGAGGGCTGCGAGGACCGTCTGGGTTTCGGGTTGGTTGGGGTGGAGGAGGGGGGTTGCTGTGGTGTCGGTGGTGGTGCGGGTGAGGGCGGTGAGGGTGGTGTCGGGTCCGAGTTCGAGGTAGGTGGTGGTGCGTTGGTTCGTGAGGGTGGTGAGTGCGGGGTGGAAGCGGACGGTTTGGCGGAGTTGGCGGGTCCAGTAGTGGGGTGTGGTGAGGTCTTCCGGGCGTGCGGTTTCGCCGGTGAGGGTGGAGACGATGGGGATGCGGGGCTGGTGGTAAGTGAGACCGGCTGCGACGGTGTGGAAGTCGTTGAGGATGGGGTCGAGGTGGTGGGAGTGGAAGGCATGGCTGACATGCAGGTTGGTGGCCTTCCGGCCTTGCCGGGCGAAGTGTGCCGCGACTTCGCTGACCGCTTCCCTGTCGCCTGAGATGACGGTGCTGGTGGGTGTGTTGAGGGCGGCGATGGTGACGTCGGTGCGTCCGTCGAGTGCGTCGAGGACTTCGGTTTCGGTGGCGTGGAGGGCGGTCATGGCTCCGCCGCTCGGGAGGCTGTGCAGGAGCCGGGCGCGGGTGGCGACCAGGGTGCAGGCGTCTTCCAGGTTCAGCACGCCTGCGACATGCGCGGCCGCGAGTTCACCGATGGAGTGCCCGGTCAGGAACTCAGGGACGACACCAAAATGTTCCAGGAGGCGGAACAGTGCCGTTTCCAGGGCGAAGAGTGCGGGCTGAGTGTAGAGAGTGTCTTCCAGCAGCGCTGCCTGTTCACTGTCCTCGTCGGCCCACATCACTTCCCGCAGCGGTATGTCTAGGTGCGGGTCGAGCTGCGTGCAGACCTCGTCCAGGGCTGTGGCGAACACCGGGTAGGCGGCATACAGCTCGCTTCCCATGCCAAGTCGCTGGGATCCCTGTCCGGCGAAGAGGAACGCGGTCTTGGCGGTGGCGGCCGCTGCCCCTCGTACGACATGAGGCGCTTCCGTGCCCGTGGCGAGTGCGTCCAGTCCGGTCAGGAACCCGTCCCGGTCCTCCGCGATCACCGCGGCCCGCTGCTCCAGATGGGCACGCGTGGTGGCGAGGGAGAAGCCCACGTCCGCCGGGGACGGGTCGGTCGCGGCCACCAGTTCCCGCAGTCGTGCAGCTTGCTCGCGCAGGGCGTCCTGGGTCTTGGCGGACAAGACCCACGCCAGCGGACCGGCCGGGGGCACGGGGGCTTCCGTGACTTCGGCGGGACTCTTCGCCGGTGCTTGTTCGAGGATGATGTGGGCGTTGGTGCCGCTGATCCCGAACGAGGACACGGCTGCGCGCCTTGGCTGTCCGGTGTCGGGCCAAGCTTGCTGCTGGTTGAGCAGGGATACTGCGCCTGTGGTCCAGTCGACGTGGGGTGAGGGTTCGTCGACGTGCAGGGTCTGCGGCAGCACTCCGTGGCGCATCGCCTCGACCATTTTGATGACGCCGGCGACTCCGGCCGCGGCCTGGGTGTGCCCGATGTTCGACTTGATCGATCCCAGCCACAGCGGGCTGTCCGCGTCCCGGTGCTGCCCGTAGGTCGCCAGCAGGGCCTGCGCTTCGATGGGGTCGCCCAGGCTTGTCCCGGTACCGTGTGCCTCTACGGCGTCGACCTGGTCGGCGCTGAGTTGGGCGTCGGCGAGTGCGGCGCGGATCACCCGCTGCTGTGAGGGTCCGTTGGGTGCGGTGAGGCCGTTGCTGGCGCCGTCCTGGTTGACGGCCGAGCCTCGCAACACGGCCAGCACGGGATGCCCGTTGCGCTCCGCATCCGAAAGGCGTTCCACCAGCAACAGCCCCACGCCCTCCGCGAAGCCCGTCCCGTCAGCGGCGGCCGCGAAGGGTTTGCAGCGGCCGTCGGGGGACAGCCCTCGCTGGCGGCTGAACTCGATGAAGGTGGCCGGGGTCGCCATGACCGTCACGCCGCCCGCGAGGGCCAGGTCGCATTCTCCGTTGCGCAGTGCCTGCGCGGCCAGGTGCAGGGCGACCAGCGACGACGAGCAGGCCGTGTCGACACTCACCGCCGGGCCCTCGAACCCGAAGGTGTACGCGATGCGGCCGGACGCGACGCTGCCGTGGCTGCCGTTGCGGAGGTAGCCCTCCAACTCCTCGGGCGCCTGTTGGATTCGGCTGCCGTAGTCGCCGTACATGATTCCGGTGAAGACCCCGGTACGGCTGCCGCGCAGTGACTCCGGGTCTATTCCCGCATGCTCCAGGGTCTCCCAGGCGGTCTCCAGGAGGAGCCGCTGCTGAGGGTCGGTGGCCAGTGCCTCGCGGGGGCTCATGCCGAAGAAGTCGGCGTCGAAGTGGTCGGCGTCGTCGAGGAAGCCGCCGACGCGGGTGTACGCGGTGCCCGGGTGGTCCGGGTCGGGGTCGTACAGGGCGTCGAGGTCCCAGCCACGGCCGGAGGGGAAGGCCGTGAGCGCTTCGCCGCCGTCCGCGACCAGCCGCCACAGCTCTTCGGGAGAGCCGACCCCGCCGGGGAAGCGGCAGCCGATGCCCGCGATCACGATTGGGTCTTCGGAGTGTGCAACAGTCCGGGTCTGGGGCGTGGACTCCGCCTCGATGCCGGTGAGTTGAATGCGAAGGTACCGTGCGAGGGCGGCGGGTGTCGGATGGTCGAATGCGAGCGTCGCGGACAGCCTGACGCCGGTGGCCGCCGTCAGCCGGTTGCGCAAGTCGACGGCGGTCAGGGAGTCGAACCCGAGGTCCTTGAAGGCTCGTTCGTCGGCGATGCGGTCCGCGTCACCGTGTCCCAGGACGTCGGAGATCTGCCCGCGTACGAGGGTCAGGACCAGCTCGTCCTGCTCCGCCTCGGTCAGCCCGGCCAGACGCCCCCGTATTCCGTCCGCTTCCGTGGCCCCGGTGGCGGCGGCGGTCGCCGTCCGGCGTACGGTTCGTACGAGGCCGCGCAGCAGCGCGGGAAGTGTTCCGGCAGTCGAACTTGTGCGCAGAGCAGCGGAGTTGATTCGGGCCGGAACGAGTGCGGCATCGTCCGTGGTGTGCGCGGCGTCGAAGAGGGACAGGCCGTGGCCCGCCGGGAGCGGCAGGATTCCGGCGCGGGCCATTCGGGACCGATCGGTCTCGCTCATTGCGGCAGTCATCCCCGAAGGCGCACCTGGTGTCGTCCCTGGAGGCGCACCTGCCGTCACCTCCGATGTGCTACCGGCCGCAACCCCGCGCCCGGATCCCGTTCCTTCCGCCCGGGAAGCAGGCCCCGTTCCCTGTTCCCAAAGCCCCCACGCGAGTGAACGCGCGGGCAGGCCCAAGGCGCGGCGGTGGTGCGCCAGCGCGTCCAGGAAGACGTTCGCCGCGGCGTAGTTGGCCTGGCCGGCACCTCCGACGGTGCCGATCACCGAGGAGAAGAGCACGAAGTCCCTTACGGGGAGAGTGCGTGTCAGGTCGTGCAGCAGCCACGCCGCGTCGGCTTTGGCGCGCAGCACGCCGTCCAGCCGTTCCGGGGTGAGGGAGTCGACGACACCGTCGTCCAGGACACCGGCCGCGTGCACGACGGCGGTGAGTGGATGCTCCTCCGGTACGGAAGCGAGCAGCGCGCCGAGAGCCTCGCGGTCCGCCGTGTCGCAGGCGGCCACCGTGACCTGCGCGCCGAGCGCGGTCAGCTCGGCCGCGCATTCCTGCGCGCCCTCGGCGGCGGCGCCCCTGCGGCTTGCCAACAGCAGTCGGCGGGCGCCGTGTTCGGCGATCAGGTGCCGGGCCAGGAGTCGGCCGAGAGTTCCGGTTCCGCCGGTGATCAGAGTGGTGCCGACCGCGTATCCGGTCGCGTTCTCCATGGGCGCGTTCCCCACGGGCGTGTTCGGCTCGACGCGTACGAGCCTGGGAGCATGCGGCACCCCCGCGCGCAGTGCCAGCTGGGACTCGCCGCCTGCGAGCGCGGCGACCGTCGTGGGAAGGAGGGCGGCGTCCCACGGTCGGTCGAGGTCGAGCAGTGCGAAGCGTCCTGGGTTCTCGGTCTGTGCGGAGCGGATCAGGCCCCAGACGGGCGCCTCCGCCAGTCCCCGAACGCCAGGGGCTGCGATATTGTCTGCGGCGCGTGCGGAGTCGGCCGCGGAACCCTCTGTGAAGTTAGTCCCCGGGGTACCGATGGCGTCACGTGTGACGAACACCAGCTGTGAGCCGGTCAGCGCCCCCTCGTGAGCAAGCCACTCCTGGGCCAGGTCGAGGGCGCGGTGGGTGATGGCCCGCGCGGCCTTCGTGCCGGGCTCGACGAGGGGACCGCCATCGGAAGTCCCCCGCCCGCTCTCCCCTGAGCCCGTCCCCGTCTCCGACTCCGGCCCTGGCCCTGTCCCCGACTTCGACCCTTGCCCCCGCCCCGTCTCCGACCCTGGCCCCCGCCCCGACCTTGCCCCCGAAGCGTCGGACACCGAGACGAAGACGTACGCAGGCGCCGCCGCGCCCCCCTCGGCCGCCGCGATGACGGCGGCGAGGCCCGCAGGCCCGTCGACGAACTCGGCGTCCTGCTCCCCGAGGGGAACCTCCGCCGCGTCCACCGGCTTCCACACCACCCGGTGCAGCGCTCCGAGGTGCGCGCCGCCCCGCCCGTCGCCGATCCGGTCCACGGCGGCGGGCCGCAGGGCCAGCGCGTCGATCGTCGCGACCGGCTGCCCCGAAGCGTCGGTCAGGGCGAGCGTCACCGTGTCCCGGCCGGTCGCCGACCAGCGGACCCGCAGAGCCGTCGCACCGGACGAGTGCAGCGTCACGCCGGACCACGAGAACGGCAGGCCGAGGCGCCCGGCTCCGTCCGCGCGCAGCGGACCGCCACCGAGGGCCAGCGCGTGCAGCGCCGAGTCGAGGAGCGCGGGGTGGATGGTGAACTGGGCCGCATCCGACCGCAGTTCCTCGGGCAGCGCCACCTCCGCGTACAGGATTTCGCCGTCCTGCCAGGCGGCCCGCACGCCCTGGAAGGCGGGGCCGTACTCGTAGCCGTCGTCCAACAGGCCCTCGTACAGGCCCTCGACAGGGACGGGTGTGGCGCCCGGCGGGGGCCACGCGCCGTCGCCGGGCTCCGCGGCCCGGCCCCCGGCCGCGAGCAGCGATCCGACTGCGTGCCTGGTCCAGGCCGGCTCCTCGTCCTCGACGGAGGGTTCCGGGCGGGCGTGCACCGAGACCGGGCGCCGTCCGGACGGCCCATCCGGCGGGCCGACCGCCACCTGCAACTGGACATCGCCCCGCTCCGGGAGCACCAGCGGGCTCTCCAGGGTGAGCTCGTCCAGCTGACCGCAGTCCACGAACTCGGCCGCATGCAGGGCGAGTTCGGCCAAGGCGGCACCAGGTACGACCACGGTGGCGGCCACCGCGTGATCGGCGAGCCACGGATGGCTCTGCCGGGAGACGCGCCCGGTCAGGACGGTCCGGTCCTCGTCGGCGATCTCCACGGTGGCGCCTAGCAGCGGATGGGCCGTTCCCGACAGGCCGAGGCTCGCCGCGGACCCGGCGGCCCGCGGGGCGGTGAGCCAGTACCGCTCGCGCTGGAAGGCGTACGTGGGCAGGTCGACGACGGCGCGTCCCGGTGCCCGGACGTTGTCCTGCCCGGTGTGCCACAGCACGTCCGTACCGTGCGTGAACACCTCCGCCAGCGAGGCGTGGAACTGCTGCGGACCGCCCTTGTCGCGGCGCAGTGAGCCGGTGACGACTGGCGTGGCCGCCGCCCCGGACGCGGCGCTCTCGGCCACGGCGGCGTCGACCGTCTCCTGGACGCCCACGGTGAGCACGGGGTGCGGGCTCGACTCGACGAACACCCCGTACCCGTCGCGCAGCAGGGCGCGGGTGGCGCGCTCGAACTCCACGGTCTCGCGCAGGTTGCGGTACCAGTAGTCGGAGTCGAGCCCGCTCGTGTCGACGGGCCCGCCGTCCACCGTGGAGTAGAAGGCGACGTCGCAGGAGCGCGGCGCGATGCCGGACAGAAGGTCCGCGAGCTGCTCCCGGATCGCTTCGACGTGGTGCGAGTGCGAGGCGTAGTCGACGGGAATCCGGCGGGCCCGTACGTCCTTTGCCGCGCAGTCGGCGAGGAGTTCGTCCAGGGCCTCGGGGTCGCCCGAGACGACGGTGGAGGCGGGTCCGTTCACGGTGGCCACGCCCAGGCGCCGCCGCCAGCGCTGGAGCCGGGTGCGCACCTCGGCGGCGGGCAGCGGTACGGAAACCATGCCGCCGGTTCCGGCCAGCGCGACCAGCGCCCGGCTGCGCAGCGCGACGACGCGGCAGGCGTCGTCGAGCGACAGGGCGCCGGCGACGCAGGCCGCCGCGATCTCGCCCTGCGAGTGGCCGACCACGGCGTCGGGCCGCACCCCGTAGGACCGCCACAACTTGGCGAGGGACACCATCACGGCGAACAGCACGGGCTGCACCACGTCGACGCGGTCCAGGCCGGGAGCGCCCTCGCGGCCGCGCAGCACGTCCACGAGCGACCAGTCGACGTACGCCGACATGGCCTCGGCGCACTCCTCGATCCGCGCGGCGAACACGGGCGCCCCGTCGAGGAGTTCGACCGCCATGCCCTCCCACTGGGACCCCTGCCCCGGGAAGACGAACACCGTCTTTCCGGGGGCGCGGGCGGTGCCCCGCACGACGCCCGGCGCCGACTCGCCGCGCGCGAGCGCCGCCAGAGCGTCCAAGTGCCCGGCGTGGTCGTCGGCCACGACCACGGCGCGCTCCTCGAACGCCGTACGCGCGGTCGCGAGCGCGAGGCCGACGTCGGCGAGGTCCGGTGGCGGTTCGGCGGTCAGGAGGTCACGCAGCCGCCCGGCCTGCGCGGCCAGTGCCCGAGGGGTCCGCGCGGAGATCGGCCAGGCGACCGCGTGCCGCGCGCGGCCGCCGCCCTCGGCCGGGGGAGCGGATTCCTCCTGGTCGCCCGGTGGCGCCTGCTCCAGGATGAGGTGGGCGTTGGTGCCGCTGATGCCGAACGAGGACACCGCGGCCCGCCGGGGCCGTTCGAGCTCGGGCCAGGGCAGGGCTTCGGTGAGCAGGGCGAGCGGGCCGCCCGACCAGTCGACGTGCGGCGTGGGTTCGTCGGCGTGCAGGGTGCGCGGCAGGACGCCGTGGCGCAGCGCCATGACCATCTTGATGAAGCCGCCGACCCCGGCCGCCGCCTGGGTGTGCCCGATGTTGGACTTCAACGAGCCCAGCCGTAGCGGGAGTTCGGCGTCGTGCCCGCGCCCGTAGGTGGCCAGCAGGGCGTCCGCCTCGATGGGGTCGCCCAGCCTGGTGCCCGTGCCGTGCGCCTCCACCGCGTCGACGTCACCCGGGCCGAGCCGGGCGGCGGCCAGCGCCTGCCGGATCACCTGCTCCTGGGCCGGGCCGTTGGGGGCGGCGAGGCCGTTGCTCGCCCCGTCCTGGTTGATCGCGGAGCCGCGTACCACGGCGAGCACCGGACGGCCGTGCCGCCGGGCGTCAGAAAGCCGTTCGAGCACCACGACGCCCGCGCCCTCGGCCCAACCGGTGCCGTCGGCGGAGGCCGCGAAGGCCTTGCACCGCCCGTCGGGGGAGAGGCCCCGCTGGCGGCTGAACTCCACGAACATGCCGGGCCCGGCCATCACCGTCACGCCTCCGGCGAGCACCAGGGAGCAGTCGCCCTGGCGCAGTGCCTGGGCCGCCAGGTGCAGCGCGGTCAGCGACGACGAGCACGCGGTGTCCACCGTGACGGCCGGCCCGCGCAGGCCGAGCGAGTAGGCGATCCGGCCCGAGGCGACGCTGGTCGTGGTGCCGGTCAGCAGGTGGCCGTCGAGGCCGTCGGCGCCTTCGGACAGGCGCGGGCCGTACTCCTGGGCAGTGGCGCCGACGAACACCCCCGCGGCCGTGCCCGCCAGCGTCCGGGGATCGATGCCCGCCCGCTCCAGCGCCTCCCAGGACGTCTCCAGGAGCAGCCGCTGCTGCGGGTCCATCGCGGCGGCCTCGCGGGGGCTGATGCCGAAGAACGCGGCGTCGAACAGGTCGGCGTCGTAGAGGAACCCGCCCTCCCGGACGTACGAGGTGCCGGGCGTATCCGGGTCGGGGTCGTAGAGCCCCTCCAGGTCCCAGCCCCGGTTGTCGGGCAGCGGCCCGATCGCGTCCCGGCCTTCCGCCACCAGGTCCCACAGCTGCTCGGGCGAAGCCGCGCCGCCCGGAAAACGGCAGGCCATGCCGACCACGACGACCGGGTCGTCCGCGACGACCGCGCCGGTCGGCTCCGTGTCGTCCGGTGCCTGCGCGGTGGAGGCGTCGAGCTCGGAGTGCAGCCGGTCGACCAGGGAGCGGGGCGTGGGATGGTGGTAGACGAGCGCGGTCGGCAGCCTCAGCCCGGTGACCGCGGTGAGCTGGTCGCGCAGCTGCACCGACGACAGCGAGTCGAAGCCGAGGTCCTTGAACGTGCGGCTGGTGTCGACCGTGTCGCTCGTCAAGTGGCCAAGAGTTACTGCGACTTGGGTCTGTACCAGCTCGTGCAGGGCTCGCTCCTGGTCCTGCGGGGACAGTGCGGAGAGCCGTCGGCGCCAGGGGGAGGGAGTCTCGGGTTCCGGCGCGGGGGCGGGGGCGGCTTCGGCCGGAGTGGGGTCGGATGCCAGGGCCGGTACGGAAGTGGGTGTCCCGGGTGGTACGGAATCGGACGCCACGGCCGGAGTGGACCCGGACGCCACTGTCGTGCCCGCCCCTTCACCGAGATCCGGCCAGTACCGGCGCCGCTGGAAGGCGTACGTGGGCAGTGCGACCCGGCCGGGCGACCAGGGCGCGAAGACGGGCCGCCAGTCCACCGGCACCCCGTGCGCGTGCAGCCGGGCGAGGGCCGCCAGGGCGTCCTCGGGTTCGGACCGGCCGGGCCGCAGCGTCGCGGTGAGCAGCGCGCCGGGACCGCCCGACCCGTCCGCGCCAAAGGCCCCGTTCGCGCCAAGGGCTCGGTCCGCGCCAAGGGCCCGGTGCGTGTCATGGGACCGGTCCGTGCCGAGGGTCCCGTCCGTGCCGAGGGTCCCGACCGCGTCGTCCGTTCCGGCCAGGCACTCCCCGGCCATCGCGGTGAGCACACCGCCGGGGCCGAGCTCCAGGTACGCCGTCGCGCCGAGCTCCCGCAGCGTCAGGACGCCTTCGTGGAAGCGCACCGCTTCCCTGGCGTGGCGCACCCAGTACTCGGGCGAGTCCAGCTGGCCCGGGGCCGCCGGGTCTCCCGTGAGGTTGGAGACGACGGGAACGCGCGGCTCCGCGTACTCCAGGCCGCGTGCGATCCGTTCGAACTCGGCCAGCATCGGCTCCATGCGGGGGGAGTGGAACGCGTGGCTCACCTGGAGCCGCCGCACCTTCCTGCCGCGCTCCCGCCACTCGGCGGCCAGCCGCGCCACCGGCTCCTCGTCGCCCGACACCACCACGGCAAAGGGCCCGTTGACCGCGGCGATCGCCACTTCGCCGAGCAGGTGGGCGATGCTCCCGGCGACCTCGTCCTCCGACGCCTGTACGGCGAGCATCGCGCCGCCCGCGGGGAGCGCCGCCATCATCCGCCCGCGCGCGGCCACCAGCACGGCGGCGTCCGCCAGGGAGAGCACCCCGGCGGCGTGGGCGGCGGTCAGCTCGCCGACGGAGTGGCCGACCAGCACGTCGGGCGTCACGCCCCAGTGCTCGAAGAGCCGGAAGAGCGCGGTCTCCACCGCGAACAGCGCCGCCTGGGTGTAGGCGGTGTCGTGCAACAGCGCCGCTTCGGGGGCGTCTTCCTCGGCGAACACCACCTGTCGCAAAGGGAGTTCGAGGAGCGGGTCCAGGTGGGCACACACCTCGTCGAAGGCGGCGGCGAACGCCGGATGCGCGGCGTACAGACCTCGGCCCATTCCCGCGTACTGGCTGCCCTGCCCGGTGAACAGCACGGCCAGTCGGCCGGGTTCGGCGGTGCGCCCGCTCACGACGCCCGCCCCCGGCACCCCGTCGGCGAGGCCGCGCAGCCCGCGCAACAGGCCCTCGCGGTCGTGGGCGAGCACCACGGCCCGGTGCTCGAAGGCCGTCCGCGTGGAGGCGAGGGACCAGCCGATGTCCGCCGGCCGGTCGGCGGGTCGGCCGTGGGCCCACTCCGCGAGCGCGGCTGCCTGGTCGCGCAGGGCGGCCGCGTCGCGGGCGGACACGGGCCAGGGCACAGGCACGGGCACGGGCCAGGACACGGGAAGCCCGGCATCCGGCGAGCCCACCGCCGGGCCGACACCGTTCTGCGCGCGCCCCCCACCGTCCTGCGCGCGCCCGTCACCGTCCCGCGCCCGCCCGCCCGCGCCCGCCTCGGTGCCGCTACTGCCGCCGCCGCCCTCCACAGGGCCGCCCTTGTCCGTCGTCGGCGCCTCGGAAAGCACCACGTGACAGTTGGTGCCGCCCATGCCGAAGGAACTGACCCCGGCGATCAACGGCCTGTCCGGCGCGGGCCACGGACCCGCCTCCGTCTGGACCCGCAACCCCAGCTTGTCGAGCGGGATGTCGGGGTTGGGCGTACGGAAGTTGAGCGAGGGCACCAGGCGCCGCCGCGCGATGCTCAGCACCGTTTTGACCAGGCCCGTGATTCCAGCCGCGCCCTCCAGGTGGCCGACGTTGGTCTTCGCGGATCCCACCCGCAGCGCCGTCTCCCGCGTGCGGCCCGCGCCGTGGGCCGCGCCGAGCGCCGCCGCCTCGACGGGGTCGCCGACGCGCGTGCCCGTGCCGTGCAGCTCCACGTACTGCACCTCGTCGGGACCGACCCCGGCCCGCACGCACGCCCGGCGCAGCAGTTCCTCCTGCGCCGGGCCGCTGGGCACCGTCAGACCCTGGGACGCGCCGTCGTTGTTGACCGCGCTGCCCCGGATCACGCAGTGGACGCGGTCCCCGTCGGCGAGCGCGGACGCGAGCGGTTTGAGCACGACCACGGCGCCGCCCTCACCGCGTACGTAGCCGTTGGCGCGGGCGTCGAAGGTGTAGCAGCGGCCGTCAGGCGACAGGGCGCCGAACCCGGCGGCCCTGGCGGTGCTCTCCGGCCCGATGATGAGGTTGACGCCGCCCGCTATGGCGAGGTCCGACTCGCCGCCGCGCAGGCTCTCGCAGGCCAGGTGGACGGCGACCAGAGAGGAGGCCTGCGCGGCGTCCACGGTGAAACTGGGGCCGCGCAGCCCGAGCGCGTACGAGACGCGGTTGGCCAGGAGGCCCCGGCTGGTGCCGGGCAGCGTGTGGGGGGTGAACCTGCCCCGGTGGTGGCGCGAGAGCAGCGAGGCGTAGTCGTCACCGATGGCGCCGACGAAGACGCCGCCGGCGCCCGCCCGCAGCGCGCCGGGCACGATGGCCGCGTCCTCCAGGGCCTCCCAGCTCAGTTCGAGCATCAGCCGCTGCTGGGGGTCCATCTCCACCGCCTCGCGCGGCGAGATGCTGAAGAAGCCGGCGTCGAAGCCGTCGACCCCGTCCAGGACGCCACCGTGCTCGACGCCCCCGGCGAACGCCGCCGCCGAGCCGTGCGCGAGCCCGGTCTCGTCGCCCCAGCGTGCGCCCAGCGTCCGAGTGACGGCGCTGGACCCCGTCGAGAGCAGCCGCCAGAACGCCTCGGGGTTCGGCGCCTGCGGAAGCCGACAGGACAGTCCGACGACCGCGATGGCCTGAGAGAGGTCGTCCGCACCGGACACTGCGTGATCGTCGAGACTCGACATCGCTTACCGCGCCACCTTTTCTGTCCCCGTGTGTCTGCCGGCTCAGCCGAAAGCGGAATGCGCAGCGCGCGGCGTCGCACACACTCTGATCGTCGTCACACGGTCGCCGACCGCTCTAACCGGGCGCTTTGCGGGGGCTAAAGCGCCCTGGCAGGCGCGCCGAACCAGGTGGTCAGCGCCGAGCGCAGGCCCTGCCGCAGCTCCTCCCGCGGGTCGTGGCGGGACGCCGCCCACGCCACGTGGCCGTCGGGCCGGATCAGCAGGACGTCGGCCGGGGGAGCGGGCTGTTCGCTGCGCGCGGCCACCACGTCAACCCGGTCCTTCCAGCCGTCCGCCACGACGTCGTGCGGGGCCCCGTCGCCGCTGAGGTCCAGCAGCACCGGCCGCCCCGCGCGCAGCAGTTCGGCCACCCGCGTCGGGCCCTGCGCGGTGCGCAGTGCGAGATCGGGCGCCCAACGGCCCAGCAGCGGGTGCGCGTTGTCGTCCAGCGCGTCGGCCCCGTACCGTACGTCCTCGCCGTGCAGCCGTCCGGCGACGTGTTCGAGCGCCTGGGGGAGGCCGAGCACCTCCCCGAAGAAGTCGCGCAGCACCGCGGACTCCTCCCCGATGGCCATCAGGGCGGCCTGCGCCCTGGTGTGGGCGAGCACCTGCTCGCCCACGGCGTGCCGTTCGTCGTGGTACGAGTCCAACAGCCCGGCCGGGGCCGTGCCGTTCAGCAGGGCGGCCAGCTTCCAGCCCAGGTTGACCGCGTCGAGCATGCCGGTGTTCAGCGCGGAACCGCCCGCGGGGAACAGGTGCGCCGCGTCCCCCGCCACCATGACCCGGCCCTCCCGGTAGCGGTCGGCGAGGCGGCTGCTCGCCACCGTCCGAGACAGCCACAGCGGGTCGCTCATCGGCAGGTCGGTGCCCAGGATCCGGTGGACGCTGGAGCGGAGCTCGCCCAGTGTCATCGGCGCGTTGGCGTCGGTCGGCGCCCGGTCGTCCTCGGCGGCCGTCACCACGTGCACGCCGGGCTTGAAGGACATCAGCCCGATCTTCCCGCGCTCCGTGTAGTTCCAGCCGAGCCGCAACCGCGGCCCGCCCGGCAGCTCCAGCTCCCCGGTGCCCGGCACCACCAGCGCGGCGGGCAGCGACACGTGCCCGATCCGGGTCACCAGCGAACTGGTGGTGCCGGGGAACCCGATGCCCACCTGTTTGCGCACGGTGCTGTGCGCGCCGTCGCAGCCGACCGCGTAGGCCGCGCGCAGCGTCTCGTTGCCGCCGGCGACCTGGGTCTCCAGGGTGACCCCGGTGTCGTCCTGCGACAGGGCCACCACGCGCTGCCCCCGACGGATCTCGGCGCCCAGCGCGACCGCGCTCCGGGCGAGCAGGTCCTCCAGACGGGGCTGCGGGACCACCAGCAGGTGCAGGGGATTGCGTTCGAGCGCGGACAGGTTCAGGGGGACCGCGCCGAAGTAGAAGGACGGGGCGGGACCCACGTGCCGGGAGCCCTCGGCGAACCGGTCGAGCAGCCCCCGGTAGTCCAGGAGCTGGACGATCCGCCCGACGAGCCCGTTCGCCTTGGGCTCCGTGCGCGGCTCCGCCTGTTGTTCGAGGACGATGGGGTGTGCACCGGCCAGGGCCAGCTCGTAGGCGAGCGTCAGCCCCGTCGGGCCACCGCCGACCACCACGACGTCTGAAGTCATCGGGAACATCCCGCTTTCTCTCGGGCGGCCAATTCCCCGCATGCTCCGCAGCCCTGCTAAAAGCCGTCTAGGGCAGCCCTTGTACGGGGCGGCCCGCCGCCCGGATTAGCGGGGCTTTGGCACAGGTTCAGCCCCGCCGAATGGAATGGGCCCGCCCAGGACTCCCACTCACCGTGCAGCCGACGGCCACGGGTGGGGCTTCACCCGGCGCCGGACACCGGCGGGACACGGAGAAACCCATGCGCGTGCTGTTCGTTCCCCTGGCCGCGGCCAGCCACTACTACCCGATGGTGCCGCTGGCGTGGGCCCTGCGGACCGCGGGGCACGAGGTGTGCGTCGCGGCCCAGTCCGGCGTGACCGACACGGCGGTGCGCTCGGGCATGCAGGTCTACCCGGTGGGCGCCGACTTCGACCTGCTCGCCCACCTCGGCAGGGCCCAGGAAGTGCTCCGCCGGGAGACGGGCCGGACCCTCGCGGGGTTCGGCGAGATGAGCGCCATCCCCGAGGACGTGCGCAGGAGGTACGTGGCGCTGCGCAACGCCGCCCACACCGGCGCGGCGTCGGCGATGGCCGACGAACTCGTCGCGTTCGCCCGCCACTGGCGCCCCGACGTGATCGTCTGCGACGTGGTGGCGCTGGTGGGGCCCCTCGTGGCCGAGGTGATGGGGATCCCGCTCGTCCACCAGGCGTGGGGGCCGCAGCACGCCGGGATGGTCCGCTTCCCGGGGCACGGCGCGCCCGTGGACAGCTGGCCGGACGAGCTGCGGGCGCTGTACGAGCGCTTCGGGGCCACCCCGCGCGCCACGGGCGGTGTCCTCACCGTCGACCCGTGCCCGCCGAGCCTGCAGGCGTTCAGGCTGCCCCACCAGCTGGTCACCCGCTTCGTGCCGTACAACGGCTCGACCGTGATCCCCGACTGGCTGCGCAGGCCGCCGGAGCGCCCGCGCGTCGGAGTGTCGTGGAGCGTGTCCAACTCCGCCACGCTCGTCGGCCAGGAGGCGCCCCTCGGCACGGTGATCGACGCCCTCGACGGCCTCGACACCGACGTGGTCGTCACCGTCGGGGCCCAGGACCGCGCGGCCCTGGGCCCGGTACCGCCCGGCGTGCGCGTCGTCGAAGGCATGCCGCTCCACCTGGTCGCCGCCACCTGCTCGGTCGCCGTCAACCACGCGGGCGCGGGCACCATGCTGACCGTCGCGGCCGCCGGCGTACCGCAGGTGATGCTGCCCCAGGAACCGGGCCAGCTGCGCAACGCGGAGACCGTGGCCGCCGTCGGCGCGGGCACCTTGATCCGCGGCCCGCAGACGGACGCCGGCGAGATCCGCACCGCCGTCCGGTCGCTGCTCGACGAGCCGCGCTGGGCCAAGGCCGCGGCCGGCCTGCGGGACGAGAACGCGGCCCAGCTCACCCCGGCGCAGGCAGCCGACGCCGTCGCGGAACGCGTCGCCGAACGGCGGTGAGCCTGACCCGGGGACGTCCCGCCCCGGTACAGATCGTTCCGTCTCCGATGGATTGGTGTGAGAGATCCCGATGAAATCCCTAGTGTTGTCGGGCGGCACCGGAACACGGTTGCGCCCGCTCAGTCACAGCATGCCCAAGCAGTTGGTGCCCGTCGCCAACAAGCCCGTGCTCTTCCACGCCCTTGAGGCGCTCGCCGCCTCCGGCGTCACCGAGACCGGCATCATCATCAACGCCCGGAACACCTCCATTCCCGCGGCGGTGGGCGACGGTTCGCGCTTCGGCATGGCCGTCACCTATCTGCCCCAGGAGTCCCCGCAGGGCCTGGCGCACTGCGTCATGATCGCCCGTGACTTCCTCGCCGACGACGATTTCGTCATGTACCTCGGCGACAACGTCTTCGCCCCCGGCATCACCGACGAGCTGGCGACCTTCCGCCGCGACCGTCCCGCGGCGCAGCTCCTCCTGGCGAAGGTCACCGACCCCAGCGCCTACGGCATCGCCGAACTCGACGGCCAGAACAGGGTGACGGCCCTGGAGGAGAAGCCCGCCAGGCCCCGTAGCGACCTCGCCGTCACCGGGGCCTTCTTCTTCACCCCGGAGATCCACGAGGCCGTGGAGAACACCAGGCCCAGCTGGCGCGGCGAGCTGGAGATCACGGACGCCGTCCAGTGGCTGGTGAGCAACGACCACGAGGTGCGCGGCACGGTCTACCCGGGCTTCTGGAAGGACACCGGAACGCTGCACGACCTCCTGGAGTGCAACCGCGTCCTGCTGGAGGCGGTCGAGCCGAGCGTCCAGGGCTCCGTCGACACCCTCAGCCGGATCTACGGCCCCGTCGTCGTCGAACCGGGCGCCCGGATCGAGCGCTCCGTCCTGGTGGGCCCCACCGTCATCGGCGCCGGAAGCATCGTCGAGGACAGCTACGTGGGCGCGTTCAGCGCGCTCGGCCGGGGCTGCCGCCTCCAGGACGCGGGCGTGGAGTCCTCCATCATCCTGGACCACGCCTCCGTACGCGGAGTGCGCACGCTGCACGAGTCCATCGTCGGCAAGGGCGGCGACGTGCGACTGGGCTCCGACCCGGTCCCCAAGCACCGGCTGATGGTCGGCGACGACTGCCGCGTCGAGATTCCCGCGTGAAGGGCACGAGGTCCATGAAGTTCCTGGTCACCGGCGGCGCCGGATTCATCGGCAGCCACTACGTGCGCGACCTGCTCGCCGCCCGCTTCCCAGGCACCGCGGGGTGCGAGGTCACCGTCCTGGACAAGCTGACCTACGCGGCGAACCTCGACAACCTCCCGCTGAGCGATCCCCGGCTGACCTTCGTCCAGGGCGACATCTGCGACGCGGAGATGCTGTCGGCGCTGCTGCCGGGACACGACGCCGTGGTGCACTTCGCCGCGGAGTCGCACGTCGACCGTTCCCTGGCCGACGGCACGCCCTTCGTGACGACGAACGTGCTCGGCACCCAGATACTCCTGAACGCCTGCGCGCGGGCGGGCGTCGGGCGGTTCCTGCACGTCTCCACGGACGAGGTGTACGGCTCGCTGCTCCAGGGCTCCTGGACCGAGGACACCCTCCTGGAGCCCAACTCCCCCTACGCCGCGTCCAAGGCCGCGAGCGACCTGATGGCCAGGGCCTACTGGCGCAGCAGCGACGTCGAGGTCTCCATCACGCGGTGCTCCAACAACTACGGCACTCACCAGTTCATCGAGAAGCTCATCCCGCTGTTCGTGACCAACCTGCTGGACGGCCTGGACGTGCCGCTGTACGGCGACGGCCACCACGTGCGCGAGTGGCTGCACGTCCGGGACCACTGCCGCGCGGTCCACCTGGTGCTCACCGAAGGGCGCGGGGGCGAGATCTACAACATCAGTGCCGGGACCGAGCTGACGAACCGGGAGCTGACGGAGCGCCTGCTCGCCCTCTGCGGGGCCGACTGGAGCCGGGTGCGCCAGGTGCCGGACCGGACCGCCCACGACGAGCGCTACTCCGTGGACACCTCGAAGATCCGCGAGGAGCTGGGGTTCGCGCCCGAGGTCCCGCTGGAGGAGGGCCTGACCGAGGTGGTGGCCTGGTACCGGGACAACCGGGCGTGGTGGGAACCGCTGCGCGCGCGGGCGGCCCTGTCCGTCTGAAATCCATCGCCGACGCTACGGGCCATGGACGTGGTTTCACACCACGTCCATGGCCCGTTGTGCTGCCGGTGAAACCGATCAGTTTTCTTCCCGAACTTTTTCGGCCATGTCCGGTGCGGCCCGCCCGTCGATATCGGGCGATAATTTCGGCTTCTTTTTCCGCGCCCCTTATCGCCGAGCTGCAGAGACCGCGTTTCACCGAACAGTAAGGGCGAGGCGGCAGGCGGCCCGGGAGATGGCTCATCATGCTCCGGTCGAAACGTGTCACGTCTTTGGGGATCACGCCAAATTTGCGAATGCTGTGCTGTGGCCGAGGAATGACGTACGCCAGGAGCCGGGACCGGGCCTTCGCCGAACGGCCCGTCGTACCCCTGGTCGCCGTCGCTTCCCGTCATGGTCCGTACCTGCCGTGGCGCGGGGCGTGCCCCCGGACCGGCGGCCGGTGGCGGGATCATGACGATCTGTCAGATATTGGCGAAGGGTGCTGGCCAAGTAAAATCTTGGTCTCTTTCGCAACCGCTCTCTTTTGATTCCGGGCCCCTCGGGACTTCGTCGCAGCCCAGCTAGGTGAGGTATTCCGGATAACTGGATTCTCGTATTCCGACTCGGTGTCGTCGAGCGCTTGTTGCTCCTGGAACTGCATGCCGTGCATCATCCTGGAAGGAACAGTTTGCAGATGGCACGGACTTATGGCGGGAGATTTTCGTCGATGAAGGCAGTGGGCTGTCCGGTTGTGTCCGTGATGCCGATGAAGTCGCGCGGGCCCCGCTTCAAGCCGACTCCCGTGCTTTCGGTGGCCCGGCCCGGTGCGGGCGCCCGCCGCACGCCATCCCGGGCGTGTTGTCAAGACCGTCGCTCGGAGATTGTTGTTGTGCTCAAGGACTCTACTCTGTAAGTATTTACCGCAGGCACGTGGAGGCCGCTTGCGCGGACCGTGTGCCGAACCGGGGGCGGTAGGAGCGCGGTGTACCGCGGGTCGTGGATGGCGGCTGCGCCCCGGTTACCCCCGGAGGTTTTGTCCGGAAGATGTCGCTGGTTGGAGCGACGGCATCGTTGTCGGACGCTCCTGACGAAGGGATCATCAGTTGTCTCCCACCCCTGACGCATCGGATCCGTGGATACGACACCTCCGGCCCCGGCCGGAGGCCGAGGTCCGCCTCGTGTGCTTCCCCCACGCGGGTGGATCGGCCACCTACTACCACCCCCTGGCCCACTCGCCCTCGCTGACGGGCGAAGTGGAGGTGTTGGCGGTGCAGTACCCCGGTCGGCAGGACCGGCGAAGGGAACCGCTCGTCGACGACCTCGTCTTATTGGCTGACCAAGTTGCCTCCGCCCTGGGCCCGTTCACCGACCGGCCGCTCGTCTTCTTCGGCCACAGCATGGGCGCCACGGTCGCCTACGAGGTGGCGTGCCGCCTCGGCGCGGGCCGTCCCGGGAGCGGGCCGCGCTGGCTGGTCGCCTCCGGACGGCGGGCCCCGTCCCGTTACCGCCGCAGCACGGTGCACGAGCTCAGCGACGCCGGGATGGTCGAGGAGTTGCGCCGTGTCGGCGGCACGGACCCCGTTTTCCTCGACGATCCGGACGTGCTCGCGGCGGTCGTACCGGTCGTCCGCAACGACTACCGGGCCATCGAGGGATACCGGTGGACCCAGGCGCCACCCCTGGAGTGCCCGATCACCGCGCTGCTGGGAGACCGGGACCCGCAGACCAGCCGCGAAGAGGCGGCCGACTGGGAGCGGCACACCAACGGGCCCTTCGACCTGGAGGAGTTCCAGGGCGGGCACTTCTACTTGGATTCCCACCGGCAGGCCGTGGCCGACAGGCTCTCCGGGATCCTCGAACGCGTGGTCCGTCCGCTGGAAAGGCTTGGAGGAAAGGGGCGATGAGGTACGAGATGCTGGGTCCACTCCGTGTGGTGGAGGGCGACCGGTGCTCCTTCGTCAATGCGCGCAAAGTCGTGATCCTCTTCTCGGTCCTCCTCATCCGAGCCGAGCAGGTGGTCTCCCCGGAGCAGCTCATGACGGAGATCTGGGGCGAGGACCTGCCCCGCAGGGCCACCGCGGGCCTCCACGTGTACGTCTCCCAGCTGCGCAAGTTCCTCCAGCGGCCGGGCAGGACGGACAGTCCCGTCGAAACCCGTGCCCCGGGATACGTGCTGCACATCGGTGACGACGAGATCGATGCCCACATCTTTCCCCGACTGGTCGACGAGGGGCGGGTGTTGTTCAGGGAGGGGCGCTACGAGGAGGCCGCCGGCCGCTTCGAGGAGGCGCTCGACCTGTGGCGCGGTCCGCTCCTCGGCGCCGGGGGCAACGGCCAGGAGGCCAACGGTCCGATCATCGACGGGTTCTCGACCTGGCTCACGGAGACCCGCCTGGCCTGCCAGGAGATGCTCGCCGACTGCCGGCTCCACGTCGGGCTGCACCGGGAGACGGTGGGCACGCTCTACGCCCTGACGGCGGAGAATCCGATGCGGGAGACGTTCTACCGGCAGCTCATGCTGGCCCTGTACCGCTCGGAGCGGCAGGCGGACGCGCTGAAGGTCTACCAGGCGGCGCGCAGGACCTTGCAGGAGGAACTGGGCCTTGAGCCCGGCCGCCCGCTGCAGGACCTCCAGCGGGCCATCCTCGCCGGTGACAACCGGTTGATGACGGCACCCCTGCTCCTCTCCGGCAGCTGACACGATGACCGACCCCCGGGCAGTGCTCGATCCCCCCTCTGCGGGCCCCCGGCCCCGCTCCGGCACTCGGCCGCGCTATGGCGTGCCGGGCGGCCGGAGCGGGGCCGGGGGAGAGGAAGGGAGAGGCGCTACGGGGGAATGAACGTCCCTCCCTTCCGGTCAGAGTGCGGGGATCGCGGAGGCTTCCCCGGTGGGGTTGTGCTGGGACGGTTTGCGGGCCGGCAGGAGCAGTGCGAGCAGCACGGACACCACCACGAAGCCGATGACCCACCAGAAGGTGGTGCCGTAGGCGCCGGCCAGGCTGTCGGGGGTGATGTTCTTCGTCTCGATGAGATGGTCCATGCGGGTCTGGGCCACCAGGATCAGCACGGCCGAGCCGAACGAGGACCCGATCTGCATGATGATCCGGTTCGCCGCGCTGGCCCGCGGAATCAGCGTCCCGGGAATGTCCCGGATGGCGCCCGCCATGGCCGGGACCATGACCAGGCCGATGCCGCCGCCGCTGACCAGGAGCGCCGCGCCGAGGAGGACGATGTTGGTGTCCGCCCCCAGTTGCGTGCACACCAGCGCGCCGATCGCGGTGAGCGTGAGCCCGCTGATGACGAGCAGCCTCGGCGACGTCTTGTCCGTGAACTTGCCGACGACGAACAGCGAAGCGGCCATGCCGATGCCCTGCGGAGCCAGCAGCAGGCCGGCCTCCAGGGCGCTGTGGCCGCGCACCTGCTGGAAGTAGAGCGGCAGGACGCCCACCACACCGAACAGCGCCACGCTGGCGAAGAACAGCACGGCCGACGACGACATGAAGCTGCGGATCTTCAGCAGCCGCAGGTCCAGGATGGGGTTCTCGGCGCGCAGGGCGTGCACCGCGAACGCCGCGAGCAGGGCGGCGCCGATGGCCAGCGGGATCACGCAGTGGCGGTCGGCGAACGACCCGTACTTGCTGGCCTGGGTGAGCCCGAAGACCAGCACGGCGCAGGCCGGGGAGAGCAGCAGCAGGCCGAGGACGTCCAGGCGCCCGGCGGTCGGCGACTTGCGGGTGGGCATGGTCCGCCAGGCCAGCGCGATGGCGGCGATGCAGACCGGGACGTTGATGAAGAAGATCCAGCGCCAGTTCCAGTCGTCGACGATGACACCGCCGATCACCGGGCCGAGCACGGGGCCGAGGGCCGAGGGGATACCCAGGACGCTCATGACGCGCCCCAGCCGCATCGGCCCGGCCTCCTGGGCGAGGACCGCCATGCCCAGGGGCAGCACCATGCCGCCGCCGAGGCCCTGGATGACGCGGAACGCGATGAGGCTCTGGGCGTCCCAGGCCGCGCCGCACAGCACGGACCCGAGCAGGAACAGGCTGATGCACGTGACCCACATGGTCCGGGCGCCGAAGCGTTCCATGGCCCAGCCCGACACGGCCATCACCGCGGCCATCGAGAGGAGGTATCCCGTGGTGACCCACTGGATGGTGAGGAGCGAGGTGTCGAAGTCCTCCAGCAGGGTGTTGTACGCGATGTTGGTCATCGTCGCGTCCATCTGCATCATGATCGACCCGAGGGCGACCGTGACCATCAGGGTGACGAGTCGGGGAGGCAGGCGTCGGCCCGCCTCGTCCTTGGTTTCCGTGGGCGCGCTCATCGGAGCGTTCTCCTTCGGTGTTGCTGTAAATGTTTACTGCATAGGGCGGTGAAAATGATGGATCCTGTGGCGGGCGGTCGTGCGACCGCGGTTCTCGGGTCGGTTGCGGGTGCCCGTCGCTCAGGCGGCGGGCACCCGGTGCGGGGGTGTCGTCAAACGGTCGGTGCGGGTCCTGTCATGCCGTCCAGCAGCTGTCCGAGCGTCAGCTCCCGCGTCTTGTCCAGCGGGAGCCCCGTGTTCTCGCTGCTCACCAGGGCGGCATCCCCCCGGCGCGCCAGGATCGCGCTGCCGATGAGGGCGCTCATGGCGATGCCGTGGGCGATCTCGAAGGGGCAGTCCTTGCGGAACACCCCTTCGTGCTGGCCCCGTTCGTACAGCTTCTGCAGTTCGACCGGCAGGGCGTTCGACGACGGCAGCGGCAGGGTCTGCCAGTTGTTCAGCGACTCGTGCAGCCAGAGGCCCACCAGGGCGGGCTGGTTCGCGAGGGCGTCGGCGAGCGCGGTGAGCGCCATGGCCATCCCCTCGTAGGGGGGGAGCGTCGCGGCCCGCTGCAGCGCGGGCTGCCAGGCGTTGTGGAGCCCCGTCATCTGATCTTCGAGGGCGGCCTTGTACAGGCCTTCCTTGCTGCCGAAATGGTGATAGATCATCCGCTCGTTGACGCCGGCCCGGTCGACGATCGCTTGGATGCGCGTGCCCCGGAGGCCGAACTGGGCGAATTCTTCCGCCGCTGCCGTGAGCAGGGAGGCCCTACTTCCTGTCATGCAGTAAATACTTACAGAGAATCCTTCGGGGTGCAAGCACCCCGCGTGTCCGCTACGGAGAAGCGCAGTGTAGGCGGAGTCCGTGCCCACTGCCCAAGCCCGCCGCTCGTACCCGACGCCCGCGTCCACCGCTTGCGCCCGACGCTCCAGGCGGGCCCTAGCACTGCTTAAGACGCGGTGTCGACGATGAGGCATGGCACCCACACGAAGTGCTCGTGACGAGCTGCGCGAGATCCGTGCGGAAGCACTGCGCGGACCGGGCGAGCGCGCGACCGAGGCCCAGCACGCCAAGGGTAAGCTGACGGCCCGCGAGCGCATCGAGCTGCTTCTGGACCCGGGTTCGTTCAAGGAGGTCGAGCAGCTGCGGCGGCACCGGGCGACCGGGTTCGGCCTGGAGGCGAAGAAGCCGTACACCGACGGTGTCATCACCGGCTGGGGCACGGTCGAGGGCCGTACGGTCTTCGTCTACGCGCACGACTTCCGGATCTTCGGCGGTGCGCTGGGCGAGGCCCACGCGCAGAAGATCCACAAGATCATGGACCTGGCGATCGCGGCGGGTGCGCCGCTGGTGTCGTTGAACGACGGTGCGGGGGCCCGTATCCAGGAGGGCGTCTCGGCGCTGGCCGGGTACGGCGGGATCTTCCAGCGCAACACCAGGGCGTCGGGTGTGATCCCGCAGATCAGCGTGATGCTGGGGCCGTGCGCGGGCGGCGCGGCCTACAGCCCGGCGCTGACGGACTTCGTGTTCATGGTCCGTGAGACCTCGCAGATGTTCATCACGGGTCCTGACGTGGTCAAGGCCGTGACCGGCGAGGAGATCACCCAGAACGGGCTGGGCGGCGCGGACGTGCACGCCGAGACCTCGGGCGTCGCGCACTTCGCGTACGACGACGAGGAAACCTGCATCGCCGAGGTCCGCTACCTCATCGCGATGCTGCCCTCCAACAACCGCGAGAACCCGCCGCGCGTGGAGCCCGCGGACCGGGCCGACCGGCGCTCGGAGGCCCTGCTCGACCTGGTCCCGGAGGACGGCAGCCTGCCGTACGACATGCGCAAGGTCATCGAGGAGCTCGTCGACGACGGCGACTACCTGGAGGTCCACGAGCGCTGGGCCCGCAACATCATCTGCGCGCTCGCCCGTCTGGACGGCCGGGTCGTGGGACTGGTCGCCGATCAACCCCAGGTCTTCGCGGGTGTGTTGGACATCGAGGCGAGCGAGAAGGCCGCGCGGTTCGTGCAGTTCTGCGACGCGTTCAACGTGCCCCTCGTCACGCTCGTCGATGTGCCGGGGTTCCTGCCGGGCGTCGACCAGGAGCACGGCGGGATCATCAGGCACGGCGCGAAGCTGCTGTACGCGTACTGCAACGCGACGGTGCCCCGGATCTCGCTGATCCTGCGCAAGGCGTACGGCGGCGCGTACATCGTCATGGACTCCCGGTCCATCGGCGCCGACCTCGCCTACGCCTGGCCGACCAACGGGATCGCGGTCATGGGCGCCGAGGGCGCCGCCAACGTCGTCTTCCGCCGCCAGATCGCCGCGGCCGAGGACCCCGAGGCGATGCGCGCGCGCATGGTCAAGGAGTACAAGGCCGAGCTGATGCACCCCTACTACGCGGCCGAGCGCGGCCTGGTCGACGACGTCATCGACCCCGCGGAGACCCGCGAGGTGCTCATCGACTCCCTGGCGATGCTCCGCACCAAACACGCCGACCTGCCGTCCCGCAAGCACGGCAACCCCCCGCAGTGAATCCCGGGAATCCCAAGGAGGGAACAGGAGATGAATGCCGCAGAATTCCTGCGCGTCGAGAAGGGGTTTCCGGACCCCGAGGAACTCGCCGCCGTCACAGCGGTCCTGCTCGCCCGCGCCGCGGGCCCGGAAGCGATCGGAGCGGTACCGGCGGGCGGCGACCGGTGCAGGGCGGCCTGGCGCCGACTGGAGCGGGACGGCGGCTTCACGCTGGCCCACAGCTGGCGAGCGGCCGCCTGACCAGGAGGTGCGCGGGTGTGAACGGCCCTCCGCGGATGGTCGGGTGCCCCTGCGTGGGGCGGGTGCCCCTGCATAGACTGTGCGGGTGACAGACGCCCCCGTGATCGCGATGCCAGCTGCTGAGGAACGCCGTCACTGGAACCGCTTCCAAGAGCAGTTCAACTTCCGTCCCGGGAGCGGTTCGACCGCCGGCGCGGGCATCAAGGAGCCGGCGGACTCGGTCACATGGAGCCTCACCTCGATGTTCGAGGCGGCGGACGCCGACCGCGTCGACCGCTTCATCGACGTCGTCGAACGGGGCCTCACCTCCTGCACGAAGCCCGACCACTGGCTGATCGCGCTGGAGTGGCAGCACCCGTCCTACTGGTTCCTGCCGCACCGTGTCGGTGGCGAAGGCCGGCCGCCCTGGCCCCTCGTGCCCATTCCCGACGGGGACTACTACATCATCCTGTCGGAGGACTTCGACTCGGGGGGCTTCGGGCACCCCTGGGAAGAGACCATCTGCCTGTTCGGGCAGGACCTGGTCGAATCCGTCACCGACGAGATCGACGCCCTCCTGGGACCACCGATCCGAAGCTCCGGGCTCCCCGTCTAGCCGAGGGCCCGCACGTCTGGCCTGGCATGTCGGGACCGGTGCGCCCGGCCCGCGCGCTCCGTGCTTTGGAGGCGCACAACCTCCGCTTCAGAGGATCCTGCTGAACTCCTGCCATACGTTCGGGCAGGTTTGTCAGGAGGCTCTGGGTGACTGGAACAGCGACCGACCCACCATTTCGCACCTGGTGGGAGGAGCGGGGGTCGGCCAATCGGTCGGAGGTGACCCGCATCCCCTTCTCGGCGCTCGACGGCTGGGGCTTCGAGCCACAGGGCGGGAACCTCGTGCACGCGAGCGGAAAGTTCTTCACGGTGGAAGGGCTGCGCATCGAGTCGGACGACGGCGGGCAGGCGCGCCAGCCGATCATCCACCAGCCCGAGATCGGCCTCCTCGGCATCCTGGTCAAGGAGTTCGACGGTGTCGTGCACTGTCTGATGCAGGCCAAGATGGAGCCGGGCAACCTCAACACCCTGCAACTCTCACCGACCGTGCAGGCCACCCGCAGCAACTACCTCCGCGTGCACGGCGGGAGCCGCACCCGGTACCTGGAGCACTTCTGGGGCGCGGGCCGCGGCAGGACGCTGGTGGACGTCCTGCAGTCGGAACAGGGCGCCTGGTTCTGGCACAAGCACAACCGCAA
Organism: Streptomyces sp. NPDC050504; assembly: GCF_044458065.1. Lineage (NCBI taxonomy): Bacteria > Bacillati > Actinomycetota > Actinomycetes > Kitasatosporales > Streptomycetaceae > Streptomyces > Streptomyces sp. NPDC050504. The sequence continues at coordinate 56,477 of NZ_JBITHO010000015.1, forward strand.
CATGGTCGTCCAGGTGGAGGACGACGTGCCCGTGCACGAGGACTTCCGCTGGGTGCCGCTGCCCGAGCTCCTGGGCCTGCTCCAGGTGGAGAACCTCGTGAACATGGACGCCCGCACCGTACTGGGCTGCCTCCCCGCGGCCCTGCTGCCCGCCCAGAGCAGGGCGGACGCCTTCACCGACGCGCTGTGCCGCTCGTACGAGATTGGAAGCGGCGCCGAAGAGGCGCTGAGCTGGCTGCTCGACGTGAAGGGCAGGGGCCGGTGGAACACCCGGCTGATCCCGCTGGACGAGACCCACGGCTGGACGCGGCACGGCGACGAGATCGCCGCCGACGACGGCTCGGGCTTCCGGGTCGTCGCGGTCCGGGTGCGGTCCCTCCACCGGGAGGTGCCCGAGTGGACCCAGCCGCTGCTCGCCCCACGGGTCGACGGCCTGGCCGCGTTCCTGGTCCGGCGGACCGGTGACGGCCTGCGCATCCTGGTCCAGGCACGCTACGAACCGGGCCTGTTGGACCACGTGGAGCTGGCTCCCACGGTCCGCACCCCGGCGATCGCGGCCGACGAGGCGGTGCCCTTCCTCAAGGACGTCCTCGACGCCGCCCCCGACCGCATCCGCTTCGACACGGTGCTCTCGGAGGAAGGCGGACGCTTCCACCACGCGCTGACGCGCTATCAGGTGATCGAAGTGGAAAGCGACTTCCCGCACCTGCCATCCGAAGTGGGCTACAGCCACCGATGGATGACGATCCGTCAGCTCATGGAGCTCGTCCGGCACGGACACTACCTGAACATCGAGACCCGCAGCCTGCTCGCCTGCCTGCACAGCCTGCGATGACCACGGCGACGAAGAGAGGGACGCGAGGATGGACCTGACCACCACCAACGCCCCGCTGCGCATCGGAGTGCTGGGCTGCGCCGACATCGCCTGGCGCAACACGCTGCCCGCCGTGCTGCGGGTCCCCGAAGTGCGGCTGACGGCCATAGCCAGCCGGGACCTGGCCAAGGCCCGCACCTTCACCGACCGGTTCGGCGGCGCCCCCGTCGAGGGGTACGAGAACCTCCTCGCGCGCGACGACGTGGATGCCGTCTACGTGGCGCTCCCCACCGCGCTGCACCACCAGTGGGCCGCCCGCGCGATGCTGGCCGGGAAGCACGCCTGGGTCGAGAAGCCGCTCGCCGCCACCGCGGCGCAGGCCGGGGAGCTGGTCCGGCTCGCCCGTACGCACGAGCGGGTGCTGATGGACAACTTCATGTTTCTCCACCACAGCCAGCACGCCGCCGTGGCCAAGCTGATCGCCGAGGGCCGCATCGGCGAGCCCAGGTCCTTCTCCAGCCGCTTCGGGATCCCGCCCCGCCCGGCCGACGACGTCCGCTACGACGCCGACCTCGGCGGCGGCGCGCTGCTCGACGTCGGCGTCTACACCGTCCGCGCCGCCCAACTCGTGCTCGGCGACGACCTGGCGGTCGCCGGATCCGTCCTGCGCATGGACGCGGAGCGGCACGTGGACGTGGCCGGGTCCGCGCTGCTGCACACCCCCGACGGGCGCACCGCCGAACTCGGCTTCGGCTTCGAGCACGGCTACCGCTCGATGTACGCGGTCTGGGGCAGCGAGGGCCGGCTGTGGCTGGAGCGCGCCTTCACGCCGCCCGTCACCCACCAACCGGTGCTCCGGGTCGAGCGGCAGGGCCACTACGAAGAGATCTCGCTCTCCACCGACGACCAGTTCGCCGGACCCGTGAGGGCGTTCGCCCACGTGGTGCGCGAGGGCGCGGACCGGCGCCCCTACGAAGACACCCTGCTGCGGCACGCCGCCCTGATCGACGCGATCAGGGCGGTCGGCCGACCGGCCACCGGCTGACGGAACCGGGGCGGCGCGGCTGCCACCTGCGCCCACCGGCCCGAGGAGAGGACACGTACGTGGAAATCATCGGCAGCGGATTCCTCGCCCGGCATCTCGCCGTGCTCGAAACCGACCACCCGCACGTGACGGCCCTGGCCGCGGGGGTGTCGAGGACGATCGACGTCGGCCAGAGCGCCTACCAGCGGGAGGCTGCGCTGCTCTACGAGACGATCGACGACTGCCGCCGCCTGGACCGCACCCTGCTCTTCTTCTCCACGGCATCGGCGAGCATGTACGGGGGAGTCGGCGCGCCGGGCCGCGAGGACGGCCCGGTGTATCCGCAAAGCCCGTACGGACACCACAAGTTGGCGCTTGAGACCGTCGTCCGCCTCTCCGGAGTGCGCCACCTGATCCTGCGGCTCGGTCACGTCCTGGGGCCGGACCAGCCCGCACACCAGATGCTTCCGATCCTGATCGGCGCGGTGCGCTCCGGCCGGGTCGAGGTGCACCGCGGGGCCTGCCGCGACCTCATCGACGTGGCCGACGTGGTGTCCGCCGTCGACGCGCTGCTGCGGGCCGACGCCCTGGACGAGGTGGTGAACGTGGCCTCGGGGGTCGCCGTTCCCGCCGAGAGCATCGTCGACCACCTGGAGCTGCGCCTCGGCGGCCCGCTGGAGCGCCGGTTCGTGGACCGCTCCAGTCGCTACGAGGTGTCGCTGGACAAACTGTCCGAGCTGACCCGCGGAAAGGCCGGACAGCCGTTCCCCGAGGACTACTACAAGGGCGTGATCGACGCCTGCCTGGAGTCGGCCCCCGGCTCGTGAACCTACGAAAGGCCCACCTCGGGACGGACCGCGAAACGGGCCGAGGTGGGCCTGGGAGGTAGAGACGTACACGTAGACGGAAGGCCTGGTCAGCGCCGCAGTGCTTCCTGCTCGTGGCGCTCGTAGCCCTCGTACGGAGACAGGTCGCCGACCGTCAGCACGATGCAGCTGATGTGGAACCCGGCGGTGCCGCACACCAGCATGAGCCGGTCGCCCCGGGACACCTCGCCCGTCGTGATGAGGTGCTCCAGCGCGTAGACGTGGTCGCTCGCGCCGACGTGGCCGATCGTGCGCCCGTAGTCCCACGTCGACCGGCTGAGCGGCAGACGCAGCTGCTGCATGATGGTCGCGTCGGTCTGTGCCCCGCCCACATTGGCGAACAGCACCTTCGTCAGGTCCTCGGGTTCGATGCCCACGTCGTCCAGCGTCCGGCGCATGACCTTCCGGTACGCCTGGATCTGCAGGCTCTGGAGTTCGAGACCGGTCTGTGCGGACAGTGCGGTGTTCTCCCTGGCACGGGCCAGCACGTCGACCTTGGGCCGCAGCGGAGGGTTCGGCTCCGTCAGGGGCAGGGCGCCGCGGTGGAACCACTCCATCTCGGGGACGGTGGTCGAGTTGACGGCCGACACCTCCGCGATGCCCGGCCGTCGGCCCAGCACGAGCGCGCAGGCCCCGTCGCCGATGGCGATGCCGTAACCGGCGCTCCGCCAGCGGTCGATGGTGGTGGATCCGTCCACCATGGTCGCGGTCGTCAGGAGCGCCGACGCGCCCTCCTCCCGCAGGGCGAGCCAGCCCGCCGCCATCTCCAGCGCGGCCAGCATCCCGTTGCAGCCCTGGTTCAGGATCTGGCCCGAAGTGTCCGGGCAGCCGAGCTCCCGCATGATGTAGCCGGCGGGCGACCACTCCTCCGGTCCGTTCCAGAAGCACGTCGCGTGCAGCAGGATGCCCGTCTCCGCCGCGGACGTGCCGGTCCTGCCGATCGCCTCCCGGGCCGCCGACACGGCCATGTCGACCGGCGGCACCCCGGGGGCGATCTGCACGCTCTTCAGATCACCCCCGGGAAACTCCTCCTCGTGCAGGCCGGCCTCGGCCGGGCTCATCGACTCCGTGGAGCGGTACAGGCCGATCGACTGGACGTGGATGTTGCTGAGCTTCATTCCCTCTCCCATTGCCGGAGGCGTCCACGGTCACGCAGGGCGCTTAAGGCGTTCTTGAGAGCGGGGCGGACGGGCTCAGTCGCGTACCGACAGCTCCAGGCCCGGGACCTCGGGCAGCAGGGTGGCCAGCGGCGAGTCGGCGGGCCGGCGCCTGAGGCTCTCGGCCAGCTTGCGCCGGGTGGCCTCGGGCGGTTGCGAGAGGAGGGGGAGCCAACTGGAGCGGAAGCCGTTCCCGGGGTCCCTGACGTGCGCGACGTAGTCCGGCTCGGCGTTGTCGTTGACGAGGACGGCCCCGGAACGGAGCTGCGGGGTGAGCAACCTGAGCACGTCGAGCGCCAGCGAGCTGCCGCTCTCGCCGATCCAGCCGTTGTCGGTCCCCTGGAACCCGTCGACGATCGCGTAGTCGATCGGTCCGCCGACGTCGGCGAGCGTCTCGCGGGCGTCGCCCTCGCGGATCTCGACGTAGTCCGTGAGGCCGGCCTCCTCGACGTTGCGCCGGGCCTCCTCGACCTTCGCCGGGACCAGCTCCGAGCCGATCACCAGGCCCCCGCCGTTGTCCCGTACGGCCGCCGCGAGGTAGATGAGCGACATGCCGACGGAAGTCGCGAAGTCGACGGCGCGGGTGGCCCGTGCCGCCCGCGCGGTCAGGTAGATGAGGTCTCCGATCTCGGCGGTCACCGAGAGCGGTTGTTCCTGGAACGCGAAGGGGTCGCTGCTCCAGGTGTCGAGGGACAGGGCCTCCCCGAACGATTCGAGGTTGCGCCGGTCGAGCCGGGTGAGGACCCTCACCACCCTCGGGTCGCGCAGCGCCTGGGATGTCGACATGCTGAGCCGTCCTTTCACCTGAATTATCTGGATGGTCGATGCACATACGCTGCCCGAACCGGACTCCCGCGAAGCCGACACGCAGGCGAAAGATCGCCCGGGGGCCGCGGGTTGGCCGAAAGGAATGTGTTCTTAGATCGCCTTAAGGGGTGCCGGGCAGGCTCGTCGCAGCCAGGCAACCAAGGAGGCGCGGTCGTGCGGACGCCCGACGTATTCATCAAGGCGACAGGGAGATTCCTCCCCGACACGGTCAGTGTCGAATGGGCCGTCGAGCAGGGGCACTATCCGGCGCGGGACGCCGAGATACACGAATTGGGCGGCGCCGCCGTCGCCGGTGACATTCCCGCGCCGGAAATGGCGCTGTGGGCCGCCCAGGAGGCCTTCAAACGCTGCGGGCACCGGCCTGACGACCTGGACCTGCTGCTGTACGCCGACTCCTGGCACCAGGGCCCCGACGGCTGGCAGCCCCAGTACCACCTGCAGCGCCACCTCGTCGGCGGCGACGTCCTCGCGGTGGAGATCCAGCACGGCTGCAACGGCATGTTCAGCGCGCTCGAACTGGCGGCGGGCCACCTGCAGGCGGGGGAGCGGCCCCGCTCGGCGCTGCTCGTGGCGTCCGACAACTTCGGTACGCCGCTCATGGACCGCTGGACCATGGGCCCCGGATACATCGCCGGTGACGGTGCCAGCGCCGTGATCCTCACCACCGACCCCGGATTCGCGCGGCTGCTGGCGGTGGGGTCCGTGACGGTGCCCGAGGCCGAGCAGATGCACCGGGGCGCCGAACCGCTCTTCCCGCCCGGCCCGACCCTCGGCCGCCCCTTGGACTTCAGCTCCCGCAACGCCGCCTTCCGCGACCGGTCCCTGTCCGACGGCATGGGCACGGGCGTCCTGATGCGGGTGCACCAGCAGACGCTCATGCTCGTCCAGCGGACCCTGGCCGAGGCGGGGACGTCCGTCGACGACATCACGCGGGTCGCCTACATGAACTACTCGCGCGAAATCGTCGAACAGCGGTGCATGGCGGCCATCGGTCTTCCCATGTCCGCCTCGACCTGGGAATTCGGCAGAACGCTCGGGCACCTCGGCGCGAGCGACCAGATCATCTCGCTGGACCAGCTGGTGACCACCGGAGAACTGGGCCCCGGCGACCACATGCTGATGCTCGGCCTCGGGCCGGGCGTCACGCTCTCGTGCGCCGTCGTGAAAATCCTCGCGCCGGCCCCGTGGCGCGAATGAGAACCAATAGTCCAGCGGGCCCGGGTCGTCGGTCCCATTCCAAGGAAGATGCGATGACAGCAGAAGACTACGCGGCACGACTCCTTCCGTTCATCCAGGACAACCTCCTGCCGAAAGAGCTCGACATCGTCGTGGACGAGGAAACTCCGCTTCTGGAGCTGGGGATTCTCGATTCGCTCAAGACGGCGATCCTGATGAACTACATCCGCAACGAGTTGGGCGTCTTCATCCCGCCGGAAAAGCTCAGCACGGGCAACTTCAAGTCGCCCGGCACGATCATCGCGGTCATCCGAGAACTCGCCGCTGCGAACAACGGCTAGACGACAGCCCAGGAGGAAAGCATGCAGCCCGATTTCGACGCCGCGATCATCGGCGGCGGCCCGGCCGGCTCGGCCATGGCCGCGTATCTCGTCGACGCCGGCATGTCCGTGGCCGTGTTCGAGAGCGAGATGTTCCCGCGGCCCCACATCGGGGAATCGCTCGTCCCCGCGACCATGCCGGTCCTCGACGAGATCGGCGTGATGGACGACGTCGAGGCCGCGGGATTCCCCAAGAAGTACGGGGCGGCCTGGACGTCGGCCGAGTCGCGCGACGTGCCGCACAACGGATTCACCGGCCTCGACCACGACTTCAAGGCCGCCGAGGTCATGTTCGTGGAACGGGACCAGCCCGGAGTCCACCGCGACTACACGTTCCACGTCGACCGCTCGAAGTTCGACCTGATCCTGCTCAAGCACGCGGAGAACCTGGGCGCCCAGGTGATGCAGAAGACCCGCGTGCTCCAGGTCGACTTCGACTCGGACCCCGACGTCGTCGGTCTCAAGTGCCGCATCGGACCGCGTCAAATCGACTTCACGGCCCGTACGGTCATCGACGCGTCCGGCCGGCAGACCATGCTCGGCAACCAGCTCAAGGTGAAGGTCCCCGACCCGGTCTTCAACCAGTACGCGGTCCACGCCTGGTTCGAGGGACTCGACCGCACGGCCATGGCGATCGACCCCTCCAAGCGGGACTACATCTACATCCACTTCCTCCCCGTCGAGGACACCTGGATGTGGCAGATCCCCATCTCGGACACCGTCACCAGCATCGGTGTGGTGACCCAGAAGCACCGGTTCAAAACCGCGAACGCCGACCGCGAGAAGTTCTTCTGGGACATCGTCTCCAGCCGCAAGGACCTCTACGACGCGCTCCAGAACGCCCGGCGGGCCCGCCCGTTCAAGGCCGAGGGCGACTACAGCTACGCCATGCGGCAGATCTGCGGCGACCGGTTCCTCCTGATCGGCGACGCCGCGCGGTTCGTCGACCCCATCTTCTCCAGCGGCGTGAGCGTCGCCCTCAACAGCGCCCGCCTCGCCGCGAAGGACGTCATCGCCGCCCACCGCGCGGGCGACTTCGGCAAGGACCGCTTCGCGACGTACGAGGACAAGCTCCGGCGTGCCGTCCGCAACTGGTACGAGTTCATCTCCGTCTACTACCGACTGAACGTCCTGTTCACCGCGTTCGTCCAGGACCCCCGCTACCGCATCGACGTCCTGAAGATGCTCCAGGGCGACTTCTACGACGACGAGGAACCCAAGGCGCTCAAGGCGATGCGGGACCTCGTGACCACGGTCGAGAACGACCCCGAACACCTGTGGCACCCCTACCTCGGAACGCTGCGGGCCCCCTCGGCAGCACCGACCTTCTGACCACCGACGGCGTCAAGGACGAGAAGGAGCTTGGACCGTGCACAGTCACGACGCTGCCCCCGTGGGCAGTCCCGAGGTCGCCGAAGAGCCCATCGCGGTGCTCGGCACGGCCTGCCGCTTCGCAGGCGGGGCCGACACCCCCGAGGCCTTCTGGGACCTGCTGCTCGACGGCCGTGACGGCATCAGCGAGGTGCCCGACGAGCGGTGGCGCGTGTACGAGACGGCAGGCCCCGACCACGCCGCGGCCCTGCGCGGCGCCACCCGGTGGGGCGGGTTCCTCGACGACATCGAGGGGTTCGACGCCGAGTTCTTCGGCCTCTCCCCGCGCGAGGCGGAGCTGATGGACCCGCAGCAGCGGCTGCTGCTCGAAGTGGCCTGGGAGGCGCTGGAGCACGCCGGCATCCCGCCGCGCGACCTCGCGGGCACCGACGCCGGGGTGTTCGTCGGGATCGGCTCGGACGACTACGGGCGCCGCCTGCTGGAGGACCTGCCGGGCATCGAGGCCTGGACCGGCATCGGCAGCGCGATGTGCGCGGCGGCCAACCGCATCTCGTACGCGCTCGACCTCCAGGGGCCGAGCCTCGCGGTGGACACCGCCTGCTCGGCGTCCCTGGTCGCCGTCCACCTGGCCTGCCAGAGCCTGCGGGCAGGCGAGAGCGACGTGAGCCTCGCGGCGGGCGTGAACCTGATGATCTCGCCCGGCCTGACGCTCACCCTGGACGCGGCGGGCGCGACGGCCCCTGACGGCCGCTCCAAGTCCTTCGACGCCTCCGCCGACGGCTACGGCCGCGGCGAGGGCTGCGGCCTGCTGGTCCTCAAGCGGCTCTCCGACGCGCAGCGCGACGGCGACCCCGTGCTGGCCGTCATCCGGGGCAGCTCGGTCAACCAGGACGGCCGCACCAACGGCATCATGGCGCCCAGCGGCACGGCCCAGGAGCACGTGCTCGACCTGGCCTGCCGACGGGCGGGCGTGGACCCCGCGTCCATCGACTACGTGGAGGCCCACGGCACCGGCACCCGGCTCGGCGACCCGCTGGAGGCCGGAGCGCTCAGCGCCGTGTTCGGGCGGGGCCGACCCGAGGGGGAGCCCTGCCTCATCGGCTCCGTGAAGTCGAACATCGGCCACCTGGAAGCCGCCGCCGGCATCGCCGGCCTCATCAAGGTGACCCTGGCCCTCAGCAACGACGAGATCCCGCCCAGCCTCAACTACTCCGAGGGCAACCCCGCCATCGACTGGGACGCGTCGGGGCTGCGCGTCGTCACCGAACGCACCCCCTGGCCCGCACGCGACCAGCGGCCGGTACGGGCGGGCGTCTCCGGCTTCGGCTACGGCGGCACCATCGCCCACGTCGTCATGGAGCGCGCCCCGGAACCGACCCGCCCCGGCGGCCCGCCGTCCGGCGCCGAAGAGCGCGACGAGGACGCACGACCCGTCCGGGCCGAACGGCTGTTCCCGATCTCGGGCGGTACCCGGGCCGGTCTCAAGGCGTACGCGGGACGCCTCGCCGACCGCCTGGCGGCCGAGGGCGCCGAGCTGCCCATCGAATCGGTCGGCCACACCCTGGCGCTGCGCAGGTCGCCGCTGGCCCACCGCGCCGCGGTGGTGGCGACGGACCACGACGACCTCGTCGCCAAACTGCGCCTCCTCGCGGTCGGCGAGCAGTCCCGCGAAGCCGTCGCCGGGACGGCACCGTCCGATCCGGGCACGGGCGCGGTCTGGGTGTTCTCCGGCCACGGCTCCCAGTGGTCCGGCATGGGCCGTGAACTCCTGGCTTCCGAGCCCGCGTTCGCCGCCGTCATCGACGAGATCGAGCCGGTCTTCCAGGACGAGATCGGATTCTCCCCCCGACAGGCCCTCCTGGACGGCGACTTCGACACGGTCGACCGCATCCAGACCATGATCTTCGCCGTGCAGGTCGCACTCGCCGCCGTCTGGCGCGCGAACGGCGCCACCCCGGCCGCGGTGATCGGCCACTCCGTCGGCGAGATCGCCGCGGCGGTGGCCGCGGGCGGCCTGTCCCCGACGGACGGCGCACGTCTGATCTGCCGCCGGTCGCTGCTGTTGCGGCGGGTGGCGGGCCGCGGCGCCATGGCGATGGCGAGCCTGTCCTTCGAGGAGGCCGCCGAACGCCTCGCGGGACGCACCGACGTGGTGCCCGCCATCGCCGCTTCCCCGTACTCCGCGGTCGTCGCCGGTGACCCGGCCGCGATCGACGCGCTGACGGCCGAGTGGCAGGCCGAGGAGATCCAGGTGCGCCGCGTCGCCTCCGACGTGGCCTTCCACAGCCCGCACATGGACCCCCTGCTCGACGAACTCGCCGCTGCCACAGCCGATCTGACGTTCCGTGAGCCGAGCGTGCCGATGTACTCCACGTCGCGGGACGACCCCCGGTCGCGGCTGCCGCTCGACGGCGCCTACTGGGCGGCCAACCTGCGCAGCCCGGTCCGGCTGCGGGCGGCCGTCACGGCGGCCGTCGAGGACGGTCACCGCGCGTTCCTGGAGATCTCCGCGCACCCCGTGGTCACCCACTCCATCGGCGAGACGCTGTCCGAGCTCGGCCGGGAGGACGCCTTCACCGGCTCCTCCCTGCGCCGCAACCAGCCGGAGCGGGCCACCCTGCTCGCGGCCGTCGGAGCGGCGCACTGCCACGGCATCCCCGTCGACTGGACGCGCCTCCAGCCGACCGGCGGCCTCGTCCCGCTGCCCACCGTGGCCTGGCACCGGCAGCCGCACTGGCGGGAAACCACCTCGGCGGGCACGGGGCAGGGGCTCCAGCACGACCTCGACTCGCACGCCCTGCTCGGCCCGAAGGTCCCCGTGGCGGGACGCCCGATCGAGCTGTGGCGCACCCTCCTGGACGACGACACCCGCCCGTACCCGGGAAGCCACACCATCAACGGCACGGAGATCGTCCCGGCCGCCGTCCTGATCAACACCTTCCTCGACGCCGCCCGGACCGCCGACGGAACCAGGCCCGTGCTGCGCGACATGGCGCTGCGGCTGCCGCTGATCGTCGGTGAGCGCAGGGAACTGCAGGTGGTCAAGGAGGACACCGCGCTGCGGCTCGCCTCCAGGTCCCAGGAGGACGGCGCGCTGTGGCTCACCCACACCACCGCCACCGCGGCCCCGCCGAACGGCGCCGAACCCGAACCGCCCCGGCGCGGGACCGAGGGGCCCGCACCGGCCGAGGCCGACCCGGACGACGTGCAGCGCCACCTGGCCTCGGTGGGCGTGCCCACCATGGGATTCGACTGGACCATCAAGGAACTCGCGCGCGGCGAAGGCCGGTTGACGGCCTGCGTCGTCGTGGAGCAGCCCCAGCGGGCGGAGCCGACCTGGGCGCCGCTGCTCGACGCCGCCCTGTCCATCGCGCCCACCGCGGTCCCGGGCCCCGCCGCCCTGCGCATGGTGGCCTCCTTCGAGGAACTGGCCACGGTCGGCGCGCCGCCGACCGGCCCGGTCACCGTCGAGGTGGCGGCCGATCCGGACCGCGAGGACACCGTGGACGTGCTCGTGCGGGACGCCGACGGACGCACCGCCGCCCACGTGAGCGGACTGCGGTACAGCGGCATGGACCAGGGCGCGATGGCCGCGGCCCACCCCCAGGACCTCGTGTACGAGGTGGTGTGGCGCCCCTTCGAGCCGACCGCCCCCGAGCAGGCCGCCACGGGCCGCCGGATCGTCCTGGTCGGGACGGACGCGCCGGGCGTGCGTGCCCTGCACGCCGCTCTCTCCGCGGCCGGGGCCGAGGTCCGCACGGTGCCGGAGCCGGACCTGCTGGACGGTCTCGCCGGGCTCGACGAGAACACCGACGTCGTCGTGGTGCCGCCGTCCGAGACGGACACCCCGGTCGCGGAGACCGCCGCACGGGCCGCGTGGCAGTTCCTCGCCACGGCGCAACGGATCGCCGCACTCGACACGCTCCGCTTCCCGCGGCTCTGGTGTGTGACCACCGGAGTGCGCGAGAGCCTTCGGGAGACCCACCTCGCGCACTCCACGCTGTGGGGACTGGGCCGGGTGATCGCGGGTGAGCACAGCGAACTGTGGGGCGGCGTGATCGACGTGGCTCCTGGCGACCCGGGCGCCGACGCCGCCACCCTCCTGAAAGTGCTGCACGCGGCGGCGGGCGAGGACGTGGTCGCGGTCCGCGACGGGGCCGCGACGGTCGCCAGGCTCTCCGTCTGCGAACGCGAGCCCGAGGGCGAGCCGCTGGAGTGCCGGGCGGACGGCACCTACCTCATCACCGGCGGCCTGGGCGTCCTCGGCCTGGAGGTCGCCCAGTGGCTCGCCGAGCGCGGCGCCCGCAGGCTCGTCCTCACGGGCCGACGCGGGCTGCCGCCCCGCTCCACCTGGGACGGTCCCGCCGACCAGGAGACCAAGCAGCGGATCGAGGCCGTGCGCGCCCTTGAGGAACAGGGCGTGACCGTCCGGGTGGTGGCCCTCGACGTCACCGACGTCGAGCGGGCCGCCGCACTGCTCGATCCGGACGCACTCGGGCTGCCGCCCGTCCGGGGCGTGGTCCACCTCGCGGGCGTACTCGACAACCGCATGGCCACCACCGTCGACGAGGGTTCGCTGCGCACAGTGCTGCGGCCCAAGGTCGACGGCGCCTGGGCGCTGCACACGCTCTTCCCGCCCGAAGCGGTCGACTTCTTCGTACTGTTCTCCTCCTGCGGCCAGCTCCTCGGCCTGCCGGGGCAGGCCGCGTACGGCTCCGCCAACACGTTCCTCGACGCGCTCGCCGCCCACCGCAACGGCGCACGGGCCGCGTCCGGCGGCACGACCGCGTCCGGCGGCACGACCGCGTCCGGTGGTACGACCGCGTCCGGCGGCAGGATCGTTTCCGGCGGCACGACCAGCTTCGGCTGGACCTCCTGGCGCGGCCAGGGCATGGCGGTGAACGAGGTCGTCGACAGCGAGCTGCGGGCCCGCGGCGTGTGCGACATCTCCGTCCAGGAGGCGTTCGCCGCCTGGGACTTCGCGGAGCGGCGCGGCCCCGGGCACTATCCGGTCCTGGGCCTGCTGCCCGACGAGCCGGATCTGGACCTGCCGTTCCTGAGCGAGGTGCACCGGGCCGAGAAGTCGGCGCCCGCGGCCGGACAGGGCACCGAGTCCTTCGCCGGCCTGCCCCCCGAGGAGCTGCGGACACGCCTGCTGGAAGAGGTGGGCGCGCAGATCGCCGGTGAGATGAAGCTGGCCCTCAGCCAGTTGGACCACCGCAAGTCGCTCGTCGAGCAGGGGCTCGACTCGGTGATGACGATCGTCATCCGGCGGCGCCTGGAGAAGCGGTTCGGGCACAAGCTGCCGGCGACGCTCCTGTGGCACCAGCCCACCGTGTCCGCGATCAGCGAGCACCTGGCCGTGCTGCTCGCCGCGCCCGACGGCACCGCGACGGCGGAGCCCGCGACCGCGGTGTGAGCAGGCGGCGCCCGACGGAGGAGGACCGAGTGAGAGTGCTGTTCACACCGATGGCCTGGGCCACCCACTACTACCAAATGGTGGGCCTGGTATGGGCGTTCAGGGCGGCGGGGCACGACGTACGGGTGGCCGTGCCGCCCTCCGTCGCCGACGCGGTGACCCGCACGGGGACCGTCGCCGTGGCGGTGGGCGGCCGCTACGACGTCATGGCGGGCATCACCGACCTGGTGAGGGCGAAGCAGCGGGCGGACCGTGCGGCCGCCGAGGCCGAGCGGTCCGCCGGGTCCGGGACGGTGGAACGCCCCAACCTCCTGGAACTGAGAATGGTGCCGCACATCAAGGCGGCCGAGGACGCGGCCGACGACCTGGTCGCCTTCGCCCGCGCATGGCGGCCTGACCTGGTGATCGCCGATCCCCTGGTGTACGCCGCCCCGCTCGCGGCAGCGGTCGCGGGCGCCCCCGTCGTCCGCCACCTGTGGGGGCCCGACATGTCCAGGAACATCTTCCTGCCCGGCTCGGGGGTCGGCGAACAGGACGATCCGCGAGCCGCCTGGCCCGGCCAACTCGTTTCGCTCTACGAGAAGTTCGGGGCGGAGCCCGCCGCCGACGTCGCCGTGCGCACCGTCGACCACTGCCCCGAGAGCCTCCAGCTCCCGGGCGTGCCCAACCGGATCGCGATGCGCTACACCTCGTACAACGGATCCGCAGTGGCCCCCGCGTGGTTGTCGGAGCCGTCGGACAGCCCGAGGATCTGCGTCACCTGGGGCTCGGCCGCCACCGCCCTCCTGGGCGCCGATTCGTTCCTGGTGCCCGGGATCCTGGACGCGCTGTCCGGCCTCGACGTGGACGTCGTCGTCGCCGTCAGGCGGGCGGACCGCGAACGCATCCCCGCGGTCCCGCCGCGGACCCGGATCGTGGAGGGCCTGCCGCTGGAGCTGATCATGCCCACCTGCGACGCCGTCGTCCACCAGTCGGGCGCGGGCACCACGCTCACCGCGGCCCTGTACGGCCTGCCGCAGCTGACCCTCCCCCAGGTCGCCGACCAGCACCTGGTCAGCGAACGTCTGGAACGGGTCGGCGCGGGCATCGCCCTGCGGGCGGGGCGGACGGGCGCCGACACCATCAGGACGGAGGCGGCCAAGCTCCTCGACCGCGACGGCGGACTCCGCACGGCGGCCCTGCGCCTGCGGGAGGAGATACTGGCCCAGCCGACCCCGGCGGAGGTCGTCGGAACCCTTGAGGAACTGGTGGCGGCGCACTAGGAACCGGCGGCGCACTAGGCACCAGCGGCGCCGACCCCCTGGCCACGGGGGTCGGCTGTCGCTCACTCGCCAGTCGCCGCCGATGCGGACGGCGGCCGGTGACGCGCTCATGATGCGGCGGACCGCCTCGCACCGGATGCCGACGGCGGCCCGCGGGTCGGCGAGGATCTGGTCCCGTCGGCCTCCCCACGCCGGACTTGGCGGGGAGTTTGCGGGTGGAGCGCCGTCGCGGAGGTGGCCTCGGGGGAACGCGGGACGACGGGGGACCGGAGCGGCCGCGCGGCACTGGACGCCCCACCGGGCACAGGTGCTTCACTGAGCGGCGCCCGGCCGCGGAACGCGCTGGTGCGGCGCTTCGCGCGGCGCGGGGAGCGCTGGGCACACGATGCGCCACCCGGCCCCGCCCGCACGCCGTTCCAGCCGTCGGCGACAGGCGTGTAGACCAATGGGTGGGCAGCTGCCCGGCACGCACTGATCGTGTACGGATCCAGGGTCGCGACGCCCGGCTGCCGGGGCATCGGACCCACCAGCCCGGGAGGGTTCTGCATGGACGCCTTCGACCGGCTCCACACGCCGCCACCACCGACGAACGAGAATCCGGCGCGCGCCGAGCGCGTGGAGAGCTCGTTGGAAGCATGGGCGCACGAGATCGGCATCGCCGACTACCTCGGTGAGATCAACCTCAGCGGGTTCGGGAACATGATGTGCCTGGCCAATCCGCGCGCGGTCAGCGACACGCACCTGGCGGTGCTGGCCAAGTGCTTCGTCGCCGAGTACATCACCGACGACACCTGTGAGGACAACGCGCACGGCGTCACCCCCGCGCAGCTGTACCCGCAGCTCATGATGGGCACGTTCACCATCGAGCCGACGGTCCGGCTGGCGGAGTACGCCAAGGACTGGGACGTCCGCACCGGGGGCAGCCTGTTGTGCCGCGCGTGGCGAGGGGCGATGGCGAGCCTCCACGAGATAGCCTCCCCCACCCAGGCCGGTCGGCTCAGGCACGCCCTGGCCACGCTGTTCATCGGCTTCGGCGGCGAATCCGGCTGGCGGCTCGGCGCCCGGACGCCTCCCGCCTGGGAGTACCTGATGGAGCGTCAACTCAACTCGTTCTTCTGCTCGATGATCCTGCCCGACGTGGCCGCCGGATACGAACTCGATCCACGGCTGTACTACCTCCCCGAGGTGCAGCGGGCCCTGCGCGCCGCCGCGCTGTCCAGCAACCTCATGAACGACGTGTACTCGCTCTGGCGCGATCAGGAGCAGAAGAGCACCGCGTACAGCCTCCCCCTGATCCTCGCGGCCGAGGAGGGCATCGCGCTGGAGGTGGCGGTGGACAGGACCATCGACCTCCACAACGAGCTGATCGACTTCTTCCAGGACGAGAAGGACAGGCTCACCGCCGCGCACGGCCCGGTGCTGGGGCGGTACCTCTCCGACATCCTCAACTGGCTCGCGGTCAACCGCTACTGGCACGTCACCAGCGACCGCTACCGGAAACCGGCATGACCGGCCGCGACCGCGCCCTGGTCGTGGGAGCCGGTTACGGCGGCCTCCTGGCCGCGCAGGTCCTGGCCACGCGGTTCCGCCAGGTCGTGCTGGTCGACCGGGACGACATCACCGACTCCGACCAGCCCCGCAGGGGAGTCCCCCAGGGGCACCACCCGCACTACCTCCTCGAGCACGGCGCACACACCCTGGAGAACCTCCTGCCCGGGTTGCGGCAGGCCGTGACCGGCGACGGGGTGGCCACCCGGGACTTCGGGAGCGACGCCCGGTTCCTGTTGCCGTCGGGGTGGACTCCGCGCGTGCCCACGGGCATTCAGATCCAGTCCATGACGCGCCCCTACCTGGAACAGCAGATCCGGCGCCGCGTCCTGGACCACCCGAACCTCACGCTGCGCTGCGCCACCCCGGTGGACCGCGTCGTGGTGCGCGCCGGCCGGGTCCGCGGGGTGCGGACGGGCGACGAGGTCATCGAGGCGGATCTGGTGGTGGCCGCCACCGGCCGGGGCAACGTCGTCGGCACCTGGCTGGAGAGTGCCGGCTACGGGCCCGTGCCCGAACGTACGGTCGCGGCCGAAGTCACCTACACCACACGGACCTACCCCACCGCACCGCCCGACCTGGACGCCTGCCTGGCCGTACTTCTCTACGCACCGCTGCAACAGCGCGGCGGCGGTGTCCTCGCCGTGGAGAAGGGGCGCAGCGTCCTGGCTCTGTTCGGGTACGGCGCCCATCGGCCCCCGCTGGACGACGACGGCTTCCTGCGCTTCGCCCGGAGCCTGCCCGACCCTTGTCTGGCCGACTTCCTCGCCACCGCTCCGCCGCACGTGCACGCGCACCGGTTCATCGACCGGGGCAACCGGTGGCGCCTGGTGCACCAGGTGCGGTCCTGGCCGGACGGGCTGGCGGTGCTGGGCGACGCGCTGTGCACGTTCAACCCCATCTACGCACAGGGCCTCACCGTGGCGGCCATGGAGGCCCAGGCGCTGGGAGAGTCCCTGGACCGGCACGAGGACTGCCGCACCTTCCACAAGCGCTGCGCGCGCATCATCCGCGTCCCCTGGCTGATGTCGACCAGCTCGGACATGGCCTGGTCCCTGCCCCGGGCGCCCTGGGCGGCGCGCGCCGCGCACTGGTACAGCACCCGGCTGGTCGACCGCGTTCCCACCGACCCCGAGCTGTACCGGGTCTTCGCCGGGGTGCAGCACATGCGGCGTTCGCCCGCCGCGCTGGCCGCGCCGTCGGTGGTGGCCAAGGCGCTCCGTCCGCGCCCCGCTGCCGGGACCGTACGGCCGACACGGTCGGTCAAGACGAGCGGCTCGTGATCCCGAAGCCCGCCCGCCCGGCGACCGCCGGGGTCTGTCACCGCCTGCTGTTCGCCTTCGCGCCGCGTCGGCGGGACCCGAGAGGAGAAGGTTCACCATGACCGAGGGACACCCGGGAGCAGCGATCCTGCTCGATCAGTACCGCGCCATGGTCGCATCGGACACGGAGGGAGTCGTACGGCACTTCGCCGACGAGATCTACTACGAGGAGCCCTCGCTGGGCGTCGTCGCGCACACCCCCGACGAGGTCGCCCGGGTGTACCAGCCGTGGTTCGACTACGTCGACTTCACCTTCCCCACGCTGGACGCGTTCGGTTCGCAGCGCCGCGCCGCGCTGCGGTGGGAGATGCACGGCACCATCCGCAAGGAGATGCCCGAGGTGCTGCCGCCGGACGCCGTCGGGAAGTCCTTCACGCTCGTGGGCGTCACGGTGGCCGAGTTCGACGGCGGCCTGCGTATCGTGCGGTGCGGTTGCTACTGGGACCGGGGGTCGCTCACCCGGCAGTTCTGACCCGGTCGGCTCCCGTGCTCCCGGGGGCCTGTCCGGCCCGCGGGCAAGGCGGGCCGGACAGGCCGTTGCCGACGGGGGCACGACCCGCCGTGCCGACCCGCGTCACTGGTCCGAGAAGATCCGCCACTGCTGGTGCGTGCTGCCGCCGCCGCAGCGGAAGGTGCGGACTCCGCCGCCCGTGCTGTCGTCCAGGCACAGGCCCGTGGCCGCGTTGAGGAATTCCGTGCCGCTCTCCCAGTCCCGGGTCCTCCAGGACTGGAAGGTCGTCCCGCCGTTGCACTCGTACGCGCGCAGCTTGAAGGCGTCGCTGTCGTCCAGGCAGCGCCCCGTGGCCTCGTTCTGCAGCACCTCGCCGTGCTCGGACGGCAGCATGCGCCACTTCTGGAAGCGGAGCTGGTTGCACTCCAGCGTGCGGAGCCCGCCGCCGTGGCTGTCGTCGAGGCACCTGCCCGTTTCGATGTTCTCCAGCCAGAAGACCGGGTCCTGGACCTCGCCGTGTTCACGGGCCTGGCCCGCCGGCGCGCCGACCATCGTCAGCACTGCCAGGGCCGCCAGGCCGACGGTCGCACTGCTGCTCTTGAAACGCATGGGGATCCCTCCTACTGATCAATAGGACGGACCATTGCTAGCAAGGACTTCACGGGCGAATCGTTTCCATGGCGGGCAATTCACCTGGAGGGGGTAGCTCGTGCGGATCGTGGGCCGGGGCGGCACGGCCGCGCCGCACCGGCCCGGAGCCGGGGCGGCGCGGCGCGGTGCAGGGGTCAGGCCTTGACGTTCACCCCGGCCCAGGCGGCGTTCACGGCCTTGACCTCGGCGCTGTTCGCGCCGTAGAGGTCCGTGGCCGCCTTCAAGGTGCCCTGGCGGGCGCCGTGGTAGTCGGTGGTGGACGTGAAGTAGGTGGTCAGCGCCTTGTACCAGATCTGTACGGCCTTGTCGCGGCCGATGCCGGTGACGGTGGAGCCGTCCACGGTCGGGCTGTCGTAGTGCACGCCGTTGATGTCCTTCGCGCCGCTGCCCTCGGACAGCAGGTAGAAGAAGTGGTTGGCGACACCGGACGAGTAGTGCACGTCGAGGTCGCCGACCCCGGCGTTCCAGTAGTCGGCCGAACCGCGGCCGTCCTTGCTGGGCTTGTCCTGGTAGCGCAGCGGCTTGCCGTTGCCGAAGATGTCGATCTTCTCGCCGAGCAGGTAGTCGCCCTTGTCCTGCGGGTTGTTGGCGTTCCACTCCACCGCGGTGCCGAAGATGTCCGAGGTGGCCTCGTTCAGGCCGCCGGACTCGTCGGAGTACCGGAGGTTCGCGGTGGCGGAGGTGACGCCGTGGCTGAACTCGTGTCCGGCCACGTCGAGTTGCGTGAGCGGCTTCTTGTTGCCCGCGCCGTCGCCGTAGGTGATCGTGAACGCGCTGTCGTCCCAGAAGGCGTTGACGTACGCGTTGCCGTAGTGGACCCGGGACACCGGGGCCCTGCCGTCGTTCTTGATGCCGTTGCGGCGCAGGACGTTCTTGTAGAAGTCCCAGGTCTTGGCGGCGCCGTAGGCGGCGTCCACGGCGGCCGTCTGGTTGTCGGTGGGGCTGCCGTTGCCCCACTTGTTGTCCGCGTCGGTGAAGACGGTTCCCCTGCCGCTCGTCCTGTGCTTGAGGTCGGTGACGGTGGAACCGCCGCGCACGCCGTCGACGAGGGTGAAGCCCGACGAGGACTTGGTGGTGTCCAGGCCGACCGTGCCGCTGTACTGGCTGACGCCGGTGCCGGCGACGGCGGCCCGGGAGCCGGCTGGCGCGGCCGTCCCCGAGCCGCCCTTGGGGGCGATGCCGCCGGCTATGTCGCTGATCAGCTGGGCCTCGTGCAGCTTCTTGCCGGTGTTGGCGTCGGTGACGACGCGCAGCCGGCTCGGGGTGACGCCGTCCCGCTGGGTGCCGGTGACGACGCTCTCGTAGGCGAGGACCGGCTTGCCGTCGGCGGCCCAGACGACCTTGCGGGGGGTCGCGCCGGTGGCGGCCCCCGTGGACTTCACGGCCTTCGCGGCCTTGGCGGCCTTGACCGCGGCGGTCGCGGCGGCGGCCGGGGTCAGCTTCGGGGTGAGCGAGGCGACCTCGATGGCGGCCTCGACGGCCTTGGTGACGTCCTTGACCGTGCCGTCGGCGGCGCGGTGGACGACGAGGTCGCCGCCGAGGACGGGAAGGCCCGCATAGGTGCGCTCGTAGCGTGTGTGGACCGTGCCGTCGGCGTCCTTGATGACGTCCTTGACGACCAGCGCCTCCTCGCTGCCGAGGCCGAGCGCCTGGGCGGTGGCCGCGACGGAGGTGCCGTCGCGCTGCTCGGGAGCGGTGCCCGCGGACGCGGCGGCGGTACCCGCGGCGAGCAGGGCGCCGGTGAGGACGGCCGCGCCGGACGTGAGGGCGAGACGACGTGCTCTGCCGGCGGAGAGGGAGAACGAGGACATGGGGAATCTCCAGAGTGTCGTGGGAAGTTGGGCGGGATCGCCGCCCAGCCGTTCAAGGAGGGAAGGCCTTGATGGCCAGGGACACTCTCAGTTGGGCGCGCGCATGTCACGTACGACAAAAGGGGGTTCGGCCGCCCGTGCCGGATTTGCCGATCACCTCTTCACGGGAAGGACAAGACGCCGATACGCGCCGACACGGGTGGCACGGGATTCCGCAACGCGCCCGCAAGATGTAACGCGCGCGCAAGGAGCGCGGCGGGCGGGACCGCTACGGCGAAGGGGTCCTTCGCGGGGAGCGGAGTACGAGCAGGGTGATCTCGCTGGGGGCGAAGACGCGGAACGGCGGACCCCAGAAGCCGGTGCCCCGGCTGGTGTAGAGGAGCGTGCGGGCGCCGTGGCGGCTGAGGCCGGCGACGGCGGGCTGGTCGAGGCGGACCAAGTAGTGGAAGGGCCAGATCTGGCCGCCGTGGGTGTGGCCGGAGAGCTGGAGGTCGACGCCGCCCGCCGCCGCCCGGTCGACGAACGCGGGCTGGTGGGCCAGGAGCAGCACGGGATGGTCGGGGTCGGCGCCGCGCAGGGCCCCGGCGAGGTGGGCGCGGTGGCCGGCGAGGCCCGAGGACTCGGCGGTGACGTCGTCCACACCGGCGACCACGAGGGTGTCGCCGCCGCGTTCGAGCAGCAGGTGGCGGTTGCGCAGCGGCTCCCAGCCCAGCTCGTCCATCAGGTCGACCCAGCCCTGGGCCTCGCTGTAGTACTCGTGGTTGCCGGTGACGTAGACCCGGGCCCTGGTGGCCCGCACGGTGCCGAGCGGAGCCGCCTGGGCACGCCTGCGTTCGGCCGTGCCGTCCGCGATGTCCCCGGTGTGGCAGACCAGGTCGGCCCGCAGCGTGTTCACCGTGTCGCAGACCCGCGCCGACCAGCGGGCGCGGTCGAGCGGGCCGTAGTGGGTGTCGGTGACGAGTACGACGCGTGTGCCGTCCAACCCGGCCCCCAGACGGGGGAGGAGCACGTCGAGGCGGCGCACCCGGGGAACCCGACGGGCCTCGGCGTACCCCCAGGCGAGCAGTGCGGCGGACGTGCCGATGACCGCCCAGGTGACACCCCTGGCCCGGTCCTGGCCGTCGCCGACGCCGGTCACGGCCAAGGCGGGCCGCAACAGGGCGCCGAGCAGCACGGACCAGGTGAACAGCACCCAGACGGCGCCCAGCAGGGTGTCCCCGACGATCGCCGCCCGGTCCTGCTGCCGCCGCCCGTGGCCGCGCACCATCGCGAGCGGCATGCCGATCAGGCCGAGCGCGAACAGGGCGGTGCCGGACAGCGCGATCGGGAGCGGCCAGTGCTGGCCTGCGTGCAGCAGCAGCCAGCAGGGCACGGTCCACAGCAGGACGGGGGCGACCAGGGGGAGGAAGCGCATCAGGCGGTGCAGTCGGCCGGGCCGGGGCCCGTGCGCCGCGCCGTCGGCGGATCGGGTGTCACTGGTGCCGGTCACGCTGCCCCCTCGAACTCGGCCAGGCTGCCGTCGCGCACTGTATCCGGTGGCCCCGGAGAGGCGATGACGCGGTGTGGGGGGGGGCGTGTGCGGGGCCAGGTCGCACCGGTGGATCCGGGTGGCCGGGCCCGCCGGGGTCACCGGGCGCTGTGCCACCCCGTCGTGCTCGCGTACGAGTCCAGCAGGTCCACCACGAAGACCAGGGTCGAGCCCGCCGGGATCAGCGACGAGGGCGACTGGTCGCCGTAGCCGAGACGCGGGGGAACGACGATCTCGCGCCGACCGCCGACCCTCATGCCCCGCACCCCCCGGTCCCAGCCCTTGATGACCTTGCCGCCGCCCAGCGCGAACTTGAACGGCTCACCGCTCTCCCAGGACGAGTCGAACTCCTTCCCAGACGCGAAGGTCACCCCGACGTAGTGGACCCTGACCACCATGCCCGGCTTCACCTCGGGCCCGTCCCCGACGACCAGGTCCCGTAGGGTCAGCTCGGCGGGAGCGGCCCCTTCGGGGACACGGACCTCGGGCTTCTTCGTCTCGCTCGTCTCGCTCATCGCACCAGGCTAACGAGAGCGCCGGGCGGAGCGCCGCCGCCTCCGGCCCTGGCCTGCGCGGACGACTTGGCGTAGACCTGGGACCGGCGATTTCACGGCTCCACCGACACACCGTTCGGAGAAGGACAGACGATGACCGACATCGAGATGACCGACATCAGGGCGTTCGAGGACGTTCCCCCGACGACGCTCGCGGACCTGCTGGGCCGCGGCCAGGTGATGGACACGGGAATCCGCCCGCTGTGGGACTCGCCGCGGATCGCGGGCCCCGCGTACACGGTGAAGTGCGTGCCGGGAGACAACCTGATGCTGCACGCGGCGATCTACCGGGCGGAGCCCGGGTCGGTCGTCGTCGTCGAATCGGGCGACCTGGACCATGCGCTGGCCGGCGGCAACGTGTGCGCGGTGGCGCGGCGGAGGGGCGTCGCGGGGTTCGTGGTGGACGGCGTGATCCGCGACCTGGGCGAGGTCCGCGAGGCGGGCTTCCCGGTGTTCTCCCGCGGTGTGATCCCGATCCCCGGCACGAAGGAGAAGCTGGGCGAACTGGGTACCGCGGTACGGGTGGGCGGGGTGCTGGTCAACCCGGGCGACGTGGTGGTGGCGGACGAGGAGGGCGTGGTCGTCACGCCGGTCGCCCGCGCGGCCGAGGTGCTCGGGGCGGCGCGGGCGAAGCTCGCGAAGGAGGCCGGGGAGACGCTGGACGCCTGGGAGGAGAACCACCGGGCGCGGATCGAGAAGTCACTGACCGGGCTGGGCTTCACGGGCTGAGAGCCCGCGTCCGTTCGGACACGGGCTCCGGGGCCCCGCTGACCGGCACTCGTCAGGACGGCGCCGGTACGGGCGGGTCGGCGGGCGTACGTGCGGCCCGCCCGCGGCGCTACACCGCGAACGAGGGCCACGGCCAGCGGCGCACCCGGTACGGCAGCCACCAGGCGAGGTCGCCCGCCCGGCCGGCGAGGCTCTCGCCGACCAGGTCGTCGAGCACCTGGGACGGCACCGCGTCGGCCGGGCAGCCCGCCGACAGCTGCTCCACGGCCCGGAGGTAGGCGGGGTCGTGGAGGGTGAAGCGGAGCAGCGAGCCGTTGGTGCGCCGGTCGCGCACCTGGATGAATCCGGGACCCTTGCGGTAGACGCACTTGCAGAGGTAGAAGGTCTCCTTCCACTGTTGCCGGATGTCGTCCGAGTCCGGGGCGCCCAGGACGGCGCTCGGCGGATACAGGTGGTTGAGCGAGCGCCAGATCTCCGGGTCAGCGCCGAGCGAGATCTCCCAGTCGACCACCGTGCCCCAGCTCGTCAGCTCGGCGACGAGCAGCATGGTGGAGACGATGGAGCGGGCGCCTGTGCCGCCGGACATGTCGGCAGGCCGGTCGAGCGCGACCCGCCTGGCCCCGCTCCGGTAGAGCTCGGCCGCGAGGTCCGCCGGGCCCGGCCCCGAGCCCGTGGGATCCGCCGTGACCAGGGAGGGGGCGTCCAGCGTCGGCAGTTGCAGCACCTCCTCGTCGTGGTCGCGCCAGGTGGTCAGGGAGAACGGAGTGGTGCCGGTCGTGGGCATGAACGGTGCTCCTCGGGTCGGTTGCGGGCGTCCTGGTCAGACGGCTGTCGGTGCCGCGGTGCCGGCCCCGTCCGGGACCGCCTCGTCCGACTCGCCCGAGGGGGCCTCAGCCTCGGACGGGTCCTCCCCGTCGGACGTGCCCTTGCGCCGGGTGTCGAAGATGCGCTCGAAGCGCAGCAGCTCCTGGTTGTTGGCGAAGGGGGCGATGTGCACCCACTGCCCGTCGTCGGTGAAGACGACTCCGAGCCGCAGCCACTCCGCCAGGAGCGCGTCCACCTTGGCCTCCGTGGCGTCGCCGCCCAGCCTGCGCACCAGGCCCGGCACGGTGTGCGGCTGGTCGAGCAGCCGGAACGCGGTGACCTCGAACGGGTCGCGCAGGGTCAGCGTGGTCCAGTCGAAGTCCTTGCGACGGCTGATCAGCACGATGCGGTCGGCGAGGTCGATCATGCTGAGCCGGCACTGCACGTGCTCCTGCTGCCAGCGCTCGCCGCCGGCCTTGAGCGCGTCGCTCGTCTCCTCGTCGATGCCCTGGTGCGGCGCGGTGAACAGATAGCCGAAGTCGAGCATCTCCGACTCGGGCAGGTCGTAGTTGCGCCGGTACTGCGCATCGGGCTTGAGCGGGTGGAAGCCCAGCGCGGGGTTGTTGAAGTTGGGGCTGAACCGCTCGGTGACGATCCTGGCCACGCCCTCCATCGGTGCCAAGTGGTGCAGGGCGGGGAACTGCTCGATGATCGGCCGGTAGTCCTCGGACCGCTCGCCGGGGAAGCCGTAGAGGTAGTTCCAGGACACCGAGAGGCCGACCGTCTCGGCGTCGCGCAGCATCCGGACGTTCAGGCAGCCGGAGACGCCCTTGTCCATCAGCCTCAGGACCTGGCTGTTGAGGCTCTCGATGCCGGGCTGCACGTTGACGAGGCCCGCCTGGTAGAGGGTTTCGAGCTGCTCGCGGCGGAGGTTCGACTTGATCTCGTACTGCAACCGCATGTCGTACCCGGAATCGCGCAGCCTCGGCAGCACCGTGGACAAGTACTTCATGTCGAGGATGTTGTCGACGACGTACATGTCGAGCACCTGGTGCCGCTCGACCTGCCGCATCACCTCGGCGTAGAAGTCGTCGGGGCTCTTGCTGCGGAACTCCATGAACGAGCCGTTGAGGCCGCAGAACGTGCAGTGGTGCTTCTCGCCCCACCAGCAGCCGCGCGAGCCCTCCACGACCAGCTTCGGCTCGACCCAGTCGCGCGCCTTGGAGGCTTCGAGGCGGGCGAAGTAGCCGTCGTAGTCCGGCGAGACGATCTCGGCGGGCCGCAGCGGGCGGGTGCTCATGTCGTTGACGACGATGCCGTCGGCGCCGCGCCAGCAGAGCCCGGGTATTTTGGCGAGGACCGCCGGGTCGGGGCTCTCCTTGTCGAGTTCGCGCAGCAGCGCGGGGAAGGAGTGCTCGCCCTCGCCGCGCACCACGGAGTCGACGAAGGGGAAGTTGCGGTGCAGTGCGGTGCCCTGGGGGCCGTCGCAGTTGGCGCCGCCGAAGACGGTGTGCGTCCCGGGGGCCGCGCGCTTGATCGCGCGGGCGGTGGCCAGCGCGGCGGTGTTCTGCTGGAAGGTGGAGGTGAAACCGACCACGTCGGGTTCGAGGGCGAGGATGCGGGAGGTCAGCTCGGCGATGAACTCCGGTGCCTCCCTGTGCAGTTCGATGCTCAGTTCGCGGTCCGCGTCCTCCAGCGGGATCTCCTCGGTCATCTCGGCGACCCGCCACTCGGGGTCGTCGTAGAGCGCGGAGGAGAACACCCAGTCGCCGAGACCGCTGAAGTAGCTGTCCAGGGCGAGCAGGTTGAACTGGGCGAGGCCGAACTCGCGGCGTTCGGTGAGCCAGTCGACGTATTCGAGATTGCCGTGCACGACGGTGACCTGTGCGTCGGGAACGGCGTTCGCGGCCGTGCGGCGCAGGATGCCGGTCGCGAGGGACGGCACGTCGATGAGGGCCCAGGGCATGTTGACGATGACGATGTTCACGTGGATTCCCGGCCTTTCGCGGCGTACGGGGCGTTCGCCGTTCGGGTTCTGCGGCGGGTGGAACGGCCGGGACGGTCGACAGGTGACCGTCCCGGCGTCCACTTGGCTGTCAGGCGCTGACGATGATGACGATGATCGGCCGGTTGGCCCGAGCCTGATTCTTCAGGTCGAGCGGGTCGTTGTGGACGATGGTCTTCCGCATGCTGTTCACCCCCTTCCCCTGCTGGAGCGGTCGGCCGCCTGACCCGCTTCGCGCGCGGGTCGGCGGAGTCGGTGGACGGTCACAGGGCTTCGGCCGCCACCCGGCCGCCGAGGGCGGTGCCGAGGAAGGTCACCACCCTGATCAGGGCGGTCGCCTGCGACTGGACGGCCCGGCTGTCGTGCCCGGTGTCCAGTTCGAGCAGCTCGGGCTCGGTGCCGTGCGCGCGGAGCGCGTCCGCGTAGGCGACGATCTGCTCCGGCGGGCACTTCACGTCGTTGCCTCCGGCGACGAGCAGGACCGGTGCGCGCACGCGGGCGGCGTACGTCACGGGCGACGACTCGGCGTACCGGTCCGGCACCTGGTCGGGCGTCCCGCCGAACAGCCGGGTGTCCAGGGACCGCAGCGCCGAGGTGCCCGCGCGGAACGCGGCGGCGCTGTCGGCGACCGGGTGGACCGCCGCCCCCGCCCGCCACAGGTCGGGCTGGGTGCCGAGGGCGAGCAGGGTGAGGTAGCCGCCCCACGACCAGCCGGCCAGCCCGGTGCGTTCCGGGTCCGCGAGCCCCGCCCCCACCAGGTCGGCGCGGACCGCCGCCAGGTCGGCGACCTGCGTCAGGCCCACCCCGTCGTCGAAGGCGTTGCGCCAGGCGGGCCCGTAGCCGGTGGAGCCGCGGTAGTTGACCCGGGCGACCGCGTACCCGGCGGCGGTCAGCAGGGTGACGGTCGGGTCGTACGCGTCACGGTCCTGCTCGAAGGGGCCGCCGTGCACCAGGAAGACGGTGGGCCACGGCCGGGGCCGGTGGGCCGGGACGGAGAACAGCGTGTGGATCGGACCGCCGGGTCCGGGCGTCCACCGGTCGGTGACCTCCACCGGAGGGCCCGCCGCGACCGCCTGCTCTCCCGGCGGCATGCGCCCCGAGGACGTGCGGAGCACCGGAGGCGTCGAGGTCTCCGTCCAGATGTAGTGGAGGTCGGCGCCCTGTTCGTTGCGCACCCGGGCCTCGCCGACGACCGGCTGCATCCGTGCGTCGAGCACCGTGCCCGGCGGCGTCGCCAGCGGGATCCGCGACCGCCGCAGCAGGTCCACGGCGCTCAGCGTGGAGCGGCCGTGCCGGTCCTGGCGCACCAGGACCCGCCCGTCGGGGCACCAGCTCGCCGACACCTCGGTGTCGAACCGGCACCATCCGGCGAGGCGCATCCCGCCCACCGGCGACCAGGTGCCCAACTGGTAGCCGTCGGCCCGCTCCGCCACCAGGAGCAGCCGGGACGGCCCCGTGTCCGGGCCGAACCCCAGCGCCCACAGCGGATGCCGGGTGCCAGAGAGCGTGGCGACGGGACGGCCGGAGCGGTCGAGCACCCGTACCGCGGCCCGGTCCGTCGGCTCACCGCAGACCGCGAGCAGGCTGCCGTCGGCGGACAGGTCGACCAGCTCGCCGTGCCCCGCACCGGTCAGGAGCGTGCGCACCTGCCCCTCGGGCGACCGCAGGTGGAGCGAGAGGCCTTCCGGGCCGAGCAGGCCCACGGCTGCGGTGCCGTCGGCGGCCATGGCGAGCCCGCCGTGCGCACCGGGCGGGACCCCGGGCAGCGCGGGCGTGTCCGCGCCGCCCTCCCACGGCTGGAGCAACCACCGGCCGACGCCCGTCGGGCCGTCGTCGAACCACCAAATGGTCCGGCCGTGCGGGTCCACGTCCGCGGTGTCGGTGCCGAGCCCGGGGCGGTCGGTGACCTGCCGGGCCGTGCCCTGCGCCAGGTCCCAGGCGAACACCTCGCAGCGGTCGTCCGCCTCGCCCGCGAAGCAGCCCCGGTCCGGGGCGAGTTCGGCGATCGTGGGCAGCAGGGCAGGGGCGACGCGCAACTGCATCTCCACCTCAGTCTCCTCGGCTCGGGGCGGTCGGCGTGGGTTCGGCGGACAGTTCGGCGGCCGGTCCCGCCCGGTTCAGATGGCGGCGGCCGGTGTGGGTGTACAGAGCCAGAGCGGAGAGGCAACCGGCGAGCACCCAGCCGACCGCCGCCGGTTCGAGGAGGCCCGTCAACAGGCCCGCGGTCGCCGGCGCGGCGAGCTGCAGCGCATTGACCGCGCCGGTCATCACGGACCCGGCGCGGCCTTGGAGTTCGGGCGGAATGATCGTGACGGCCCGGGTCTGGAACAGCACGCTGAGCACCGGGCCGATGAACAGGGCCGTCCCGAACAGGGCCCCGTACGCCCACAGCGACCCCACCATGCCCAGCGGGGCGACCAGCGCCACCATCGCCCAGGAACAGACCGCGATCAGCGTGCCGGGTGACACCCGGCGCAGTATCCACGGCGTCACCAGCGCGCCGCACAGACCGCACCCGCTGGCCAGGCTCAGCATCAGGCCGATGGACGAGGCCGAGGCCCCGGCGATGCCGGCCTCGATGAGCACGAAGTAGTAGACGGCGGTGAACACCGCGTTCACCCCGGCTCCCCAGACCAGGGCGAACCGCAGGAACGGCTGGCGCCACAGGAAGCGCAGTCCCTCCACGGCCGCCTCGCGGAACGACTCGACGGGGCCGGGTGGCGAGGGCGGTGACAGCTCGGTCCTGATCGCGCGCACGCACAGGGCCGCCCCTATGTAGGACACCGCGTTGGCGGCGAACGGCACCCACCGGCCGAGCTGGTAGAGCACTCCGCCGACGAGCGGGCCGAGCAGGGCCGCACCCTGGTCCCTGGCCTGCAGTGCCGCGATGGCCCCGCTCGGATCGTCGGGCGGCAGGATCGCGCGGATCGCCCCGCGCGCGGCGGCGGCGTACGTCGTCGCCGCCGCGCTCTCCACGAGGGTCACGACGAACAGGAGGGGCAGCGTCACCGCGTCGACGACCACGGCCGCGGTGAGCGCGGCGAACGTGACGAACGAAACGGCGGCCGACACCAGCATGATCCGCCGCCGCGACCTGCGGTCGGCGACCACTCCCGCGACCGGGCCGAGCAGGGTCTCCACCGCGACCGAGACCGTACCGAGCAGACCCGCGGCCGCGGGACCCCCGCCGACCGTCAACACCAGCAGCACCAGAATGAGTTCGGCCGAGTGCGAGCCGAGCCGGTCCGTCGCGCCCGCCAGCCAGTACAGGCGGAAGTCGCGCTCCCGCATGGCTGCCGTGCCCGTTTTCGGCTTGCGCAACGGATCCCCCCGCCCTCGGCGCGGCCACCGCACACCCCGTGCGGCGACGAGCCCGGCCGGACGGCGTTCGGACCGGTGGTGACCCGGCGTACGCCTTCCGGCTCGTGCCGCGCATCACTGTGTCCGGGACGACGAGGGGAAACCTTGGAGAACCCTTGAATCGGCCGTGAGGAGCTTGTACGACGGGAGGGTGGCGTCCGCAGGCTCCGGGGGGAGAGCGGTCAGGATGACAGTGGAATTCGGGCTGCTGGGCAGCATCGAGGCGCGCATCGACGGAAGGCCCGCCAAGCTGGGCCACGCCCGGCAGAGAGGCGTCCTCGCCGCGCTCCTCGTCGACGTCAACCAACCGGTGAACATGGACCGGTTGACCGAGCGGGTGTGGGGGGAGCGGCCGCCCCGGCAGGCCCGCGCCACCCTGCACGGATACGTCTCGCGGCTCCGCCAGGCCCTGGCCTGTACCAGCGAGGCGGGCATCAGCCGCGGCAGCACCGGCTACGTCCTCACCGCGGCCGACACGGCCACCGTGGACCTGCACCTCTTCCGCGCGCTGCTCGTCCGGGCCCGCGCGGCCGAGGGCGACCTGCGCGCCGTCGCCCTGTACGAACAGGCGCTGCGGCTGTGGCGCGCGGAGGCCTTCGCCACCATCGACACCCCATGGGTCAACGCGCTGCGCGACACCCTGGGACAGGAGCGGTTCGCCGCGGAACTCGACCTGGACGAGATCAAGTTGAGGATCGGGCAGCATGCGGCGCTGTTGCCCCAGCTGGTGGCCAGGGCCACCGCCCACCCGCTGGACGAACGGCTCGCCGGGCAGGTGATGACCGCCCTGCACCGCTGCGGACGACCGGCCGACGCGCTGGACCACTACCAGCGCATGCGGCGACGGCTGCGCGGGGAGCTGGGCATCGAACCGGCTCCGGCCCTCCGCGAGATCCAGGCCGCCATCCTCCGCCAGGACGTCCCGGCCCGACACCCGGGCGCCGCGCCCCCCGTCGCGCCCTCCGTCGGACCCCTCGTCGGGCCCCAGGGCGGACCCCGGGGCGGCGCCCCCTCCACGGGGCCCCGGAGCGGCGTCGCCTCTGCCGGGCCTCCGGCCGCCGTAACCCCTGACGGGCGCTCGGGTGCCGCGGCCCCCGCCGGCCCCCTGGACGCCGTACCCCCCGCCGGGCCCCTGGACGCCGTACCCCCCGCCGGGCTCCCGGGCGCCGTGAGACCGCACACGCCGCCCGCCCAACTTCCGCTCTCCGTTGCGGCGTTCACCGGACGCGACACCGAGATCGCCCGCCTCGACCGGCTGCTGAGCGGGGGCAGCCGGGTCCCGGCCCCGACCTCGGTGGTCATCTCGGCGGTGGAAGGAACCGCCGGAGTCGGCAAGACCGCGCTCGCCGTCCACTGGGCCCACCGGGTCCGCGGCGCCTTCCCCGACGGGCAGCTCTACGTCAACCTGCGCGGCTTCGACCCGGAGGCAGCGGCGGTCAGCCCGGAGGAGGCCGTACGCGGGTTCGTCAGCGCACTCGGGGTGCCGCCGGGCCACGTACCGGCCGGACTCGAAGCGCAGACCGGACTCTTCCGCAGCCTGATGGCGGGCCGCCGCGTCCTGATCCTCCTCGACAACGCCCGCGACGCCGACCAGGTGCGCCCCCTGCTGCCCGGCGCCCCCGGCTGCCTCACCCTCGTCACCAGCCGCAACAGGCTCACCAGCCTCGCCGTGGCCGAGGGCGCCCAGCTCCTCGCCGTCGACCTGCTCACCCCCGGCCAGGCCAGGGACCTGCTCACCAGCCGCCTCGGCGCCCGCCGGGTCGCGGCCGAACCCGCCGCGGTGGAGGAGATCGTCGCCCGGTGCGCGGGCCTGCCGCTGGCCCTCGCGGTGGTGGCCGCCCGCGCCGCCGCCCAGCCCAGTTTCCCGCTCGCCCTGCTCGCCGAGGAACTGCGCAGGGACGGCAGCCGCCTCGACGCCCTGGACGGCGGCGACCCCGCCTCACAGGTGCGCGCGGTGTTCTCCTGGTCGTACCGCACGCTCAGCCCCGATGCCGCCCGGATGTTCCGCCTGCTCGGCCTGCACCCCGGACCCGACGTGGCCGCGCCCGCCGCGGCGGCCGTCGCCCACGTCACGGAGCCGCACGCCCGCACCCTGCTCGCCGAGCTGACCCGGGCCCACCTGCTCACCGAACACGTCCCCGGCAGGTACGCCTTCCACGACCTGCTGCGCGCCTACGCCGTCGAACTGGCCCGCGCCCGCGACCGTGACCGGCGCGAGGCCACCCACCGGATGCTCGACCACTACCTGCACACCGCCCGCACCGCCGACGCCCTGCTCACGCCACAGCCCCATCCGATCGCGCTGCCGCCCGCCCGGCCGGGCGCCGCACCCCAGGAACACGCCGACCACCAGGAGTCCCTCGCCTGGTTCACCGCCGAACACCGGGTGCTGGTCGCCGCCGTGAAGCAGGCGCGCGGCGCCGGGTTCGGGCCGCACGCCTGGCGGCTCGCCTCGACGCTCACCACGTTCCTGGACCGGCAGGGAGGCTGGCAGACGCTCGCCGCCGTCCAGACCGCCGCCCTCGAAGCGGCCAGGGGCCAGGGCGACGAGGCGGGACAGGCCGACGCCCACCGCGGCCTCGGCCTCGCCCACGACCGCCTGGACCGTCCCGACGAGGCCCGCGCCCACTACCTGCTCGCCCTGGACCTGTTCAGCGGGCTCGGCAACCGCACCGGACAGGCCCGCACCCACCAGCACATGGCCCGGATGTCCGAGTCCCAGGGCCTCCGCCGGCAGGCCCTGGAACACGCCCACCACAGCCTGGAGCACTACCGGGCCGTCGGCGACCCGGCCGGACAGTCCGCCGCCCTCAACCACATCGGCTGGATACTCGCCCAGTTCGGCGCCCACCAACAGGCGCTGGACCACTGCCGCCGCGCCCTCGCCCTGGCCCAGCGGGTCGGCGACCTCAACGGACAGGCCCACATCTGGGACAGCCTCGGCTACATCCGCCGCAAGCTCGGCCAGTACGACCAGGCGGTCGGCCACTACCGGCAGGCCCTCACCCTGTTCCACCAGACCGGCGACCGCCACAGCGAGGCCTCCGGACTGGCCTGCCTCGGCGAGACCCACCGCGCCACCACCCACGCCGACGCCGCCCACGAGGCGTGGACGCGGGCCCTGGAGATCACCCGTGAACTGGGCCTGCCCGACGCCGATCCGCTGCGCACCCGCATCCTGCACCTCCTGGGCCGACCGGGCGGTCCTGATCAGGGGCGGCCGCTGTTCAGCCCGCACAACTCCCAAGTCCCGTCGCCGAAGTAGGGAGGGAGAAGGGGCCGGGGCACGCGTGGAAGCGCGTCCTCAGGGGGACTTGACGGAGTTCAGCAGGGCCTGACCGGCCGGACTGAGCGAGTGGAGCGCCTGTTTGCCCGCCCGGGTGAGGGAGGTGAGACCCGCGTTGCGCAGAACGGTGGTGTGCTCGCTGGCGCTCGCCGGGGAGACGCGTGCGCGGGCCGCGATGTGGGTGGTGGAGCACCCGGGGTGGTCGGCTATCACGTACAGCACCGTGGCGCGGGTGCGCCCGAGCAGGGCCCGCAGGGCCGCGGGCGCGCCGGTCAGGGCGTCGGCGGTGAAGGCGGCGGGGGCGTGGGTCGCGTCGGTGCTGTCGCGGACGGGGAAGGTGATCCAGGGGCGGCCGTCCTCGGGGTGGTCGAAGGCGGGGTAGTGGGCGCCGAACACCGAGGGGACGAGGAGGAGCCCGCGGCCCTCCAGGTGCAGGTCGTGGTCGATGCCGGAGGCGGTGGTGACGTGCAGGACGGGCGGCCGCCAGGTGATGCAACGGGGGTTGACGTCCTGGAGGAGGCGGCCGACGCCGTGCTCGGCCAGTCGCTTGAGCCGCCAGGTCCGGTCGGCGGCGGCCAGTTGCTCGATCCGGGGCCAGTAGGGGGCGACGAAGTGCTCGTGCGCGTATTCCACGGCGTCGGCGACGTGGCGGATCAGCGAGGGGTCCTGACGCAGCGCGCGCGCCGACTTCGGGACGCTCCTCTGCGCGCCCGCCCACTGGTCGAGGTCCCGGGTCACCTGGTGCTCCGGGGTCGAACGCAACCGCTCCACGAGGTCGTGGGGGACTCCCGGGCCGCTCAGGTCCAGGAACGCCGCGCTGGCTCCGAGCGCGGGGACGAGGCAGAACAGCGGTTCAAGAAGCGGGTGCAGGTGCGTGGCGGCGCGCCTGCGCCAGGCGTCGAACCGTACGGGGTGACTGCGTTCCTGCAACAACCGGATGCCGATCTCAAGTTCCAGGAGAGGACGCGCGCCTGAGGCCAGACAGGTGCGGGCGAGGTCCTCGGCGGTGAAGTGGATTCGCAAGGTCACCCGCGTCAGTCTCGCGTCGGCCCTCGTTTCGGACGAGCCCGAAACGAGTCGAGTTCGACGGAGTGCGGGCCGACTCTGATGGGGCAGCCCGGCCCTCCGGAGCGTCGCGGGGGAGCGAACACCGACCGCAGGAGCCGCGATCACCGTGGCCACGACCCGCGGTCGGCCTCTCCGGAGGGCCGGGCGGCACGCTGTTCCCGGCTTCGCCACTCATGCGGGTGATTCCGCCCCGTACCTGCGGTTTCATCGCTTTGGGTATCGATATAAAGGGCCCGGCATATTGATCGACTGATGGGCCCCACCATGCTCAAGGCCGCTTTCCGCGTGCTCGCCGCCGTCTCCCTCGTCTCCGTCGCCGCGGTCGCGCCGGCCGATGCCGCCGGCACCGCCGCCCCCGCCTCGCGCGCTGTCGCGCCCGCCCCGGACACCGGTCCCTGTGGCCCTGTGGGCGGGTACCGGACGTGGGACTGGTGGCGCACGACGACCAATCCGGGCATCTTCCAGACGGTCGCCGAGACCTCGCGGAGCGAGCGCTGGCAGTGGCGCGACGACGAGAACACGCTGTGGCGCGGCGACACCCGGGAGAACGTGGAGGACCTCTTCGCGCAGGGCTTCACCCCGCGCGGTGACGCGCTGATCCCGCTGGCCGACTACATCGTCAAGGGCGGCGGGCAGAACAGCGCGCACCTCAGCACCAGTTGTGAGAAGTGGGTGGCGCAGAGGTTCGCCACGTACGGCGCCGCGAAGACCGGGTGGGTGTACGAGATCGAGGCCCCCGGCGGCATCGACGTGAACGCCACGGCGGCGGTCAACCACTACGAGTCGCCCTACCTGTGGAACAAGGAGATCGACTTCCCGGGCGGGATCGAGGGCGAACACATCAAGCAGGCGTGCAAGTACCGCCTGACCGCGACCGACCCCGTGACGAGGGTCAACACGTACGAGAACCTCGGCTGCAAGACCAACGGAAACTTCCGGAAGTTCTGGAAGGCGCCGCTCGGCTCTTTCGCCGTGAACTGAGCGGCCGCCTCTCCTGAACGCGGCCCGGCGCCCGGCCTCAGCGCTGCCTCAGCGCTTCAGCCGGGCGTCGAGCCACGTGCGGACCTCGGGGGTCACGGGGTCCACGATGTCGGTGAACTCCGGGTGTTTCGTCAGGAATTTGGCCACGTACGGGCAGACGGGCACGATGCGCATGCCGGAGGCGCGGGTGTCGGCGAGTGCCTGCTCGACGAGGACCGAGGCGAGGCCCCGGCCCGCGTAGGCGTCGTCGATCTCGGTGTGGAAGAAGACGCGGCGGTCGTCGCGGTCGCGGTAGGCGGTCAGCCCGGCGCGCTGTTCGGCGACGAGGATTTCGTAGCGGTGGCGTTCGTCGACGCGGCGGACGACGGGGGTGGTGGTCGGGTCGCCGGGGGTGGTGGCCTGGTCGCTCATGGCGGGTCCTTCCGGTGCGGGGCGCGTGGTGCGTCGGTGGCTGGTGGGGTTCTTGCGGTGCGGGGTCCCGGCCGGGGCCCCGCGGGGCCCGCTCAGCGGGGGGCGGGGTTCTTGCGGGGCTTGATGACGGCGTTCGGCAGGGCGGGGGCGGGCAGGCGTTCGCCGGGGTGGCCGTCGACGGCGCCGAACCGGTCGGAGGCACGCTCCCAGTCGTCCCGCGCCTCGACGATGTCCTGGTGGCTGCGGCCGATGAAGTTCCACCACATCACGATCTCCTCGCCGAAGGGCGGACCGCCCAGGAGGACCGTCCGGGCCGGGCGGTCGGACGCGTTGGTGAGGGTGATCGTGCCGCGCCCCGGCGGGGCGTAGCCGAGTTCCGCGGGGCGCAGGGGGGCGCCGTCGAGCCGGACGTCGCCCTCGTCGACGAGCAGGCCGTGCTCGAACTCCGGGTCGACGTCGAGGGTGACGGCGGCTCCGGCGTCGATCAGGACCTCGGCCCCGAGGAGCGGGGTGAAGGTCCGGACGGGTGAGGTGGCACCGGCGAGGGTGCCCAGGAAGACCCGCAGTTCCGCGCCGTCCACGCGGATCGCCCCGGGCGCGTGGTGCTGGAAGTCGCGAGGGGCGTGCCGGTGCGCGTCGGGCAGGGCCACCCAGAGCTGGACGCCGTGCAGCACGGTGGTGTCGGGGGTGGACACCTCCGTGTGGCTGATGCCGTGGCCGCCGGTCATGAGGTTGATCTCGCCGGGCCGTACGAAGGCGTGGGTGCCCAGGCTGTCGCGGTGCTCGATCTCCCCGCTGAACAGCCAGCTGACGGTCTGCAGCCCGGTGTGCGGGTGCGCCGCCACGTCCATGCCGCCGGTCTCCGCGACCCGGTCGGGTCCGTAGTGGTCGACGAAGCACCAGGCGCCGACGAACGTCCGGGCCCGCTGCGGCAGTGTGCGCCGTACGGTCATCGCGCGCGGCCCGCCCAACGGGACGTCCCGGGCGGTCAGGACCTCGATCTCCGTGTGATCCATCTCCCAGCCCTCTTCCCAGCCATGTAGTTTCAATTTCAACAACTATGGATGATCATAGTGCCGACGACAGCTCGCGACAACAGACGCTCGCGACGGCAGGCGAAGGAGCACAAGGTGAGCGAGACGGCGCAGACCACGGCGGACCGCAGGGCCGGCGGCCGGATCTACCTCGACAAGCAGCACCCCGCCGCGTACCAGGCACTGGTGAAGACCGCCGACGCCGTCCGCGCGGCCGCCGCCGAGGCCGGACTCGACCGGATCCTGGTCGAACTGGTCAACCTCCGCGTGTCCCAGCTCAACGGCTGCGCCTTCTGCCTCGACGTCCACACCAGGGCCGCGCTCCGCGCGGGGGAGACCACCAGGCGCCTCGGCGTCCTCGCCGCCTGGCGCGACACCGAGCTCTTCACCGCCAGGGAGCGCGCCGCCCTCGCCCTCGCGGAGGCCACCACCCACCCCGCCGACGCCCTCGCCCAGGAGCGGGCCTACGCGGCGGCGGGCGAAGTGCTGGACAGCGCAGAGATCTCCGCCGTGATCTGGGCGGCGATCACCATCAACGCCTTCAACCGCGTCTCGATCCTGAGCAAGCATCCGGTACGGGAGGCTGACGCCCGCTGACGCCCGCGAACCGGCCGGGCGGGCGGCCGCCCACCCCCGCCCGCCCACCCCCGCCCACGCCGCCGCTCACCAGTCCCGCGAGGCGATCAACTCCTCCACGTCCACGTCGTCGGGGAAGCCGTAGGCCGTGGCGATGAACCAGAAGTCCTCGGCTATCTCCTCGCGCGCGACCGTCTCGATCTCGCTCCCGGCCGCCTCGAACTCCGCCCCCAGGCGGTTGAACTCCTCCGTCGCGGCCAGGGTGAGCACGCACAGGGCCGCCAGGTCCGACGGCTTCTCGGCCTCGATCCGCTCGCACAGCCGCTTCAGGATCGCCACCCCCTTGTCGAGGACGTGGCCGGGGAAGTACGGGTCCTCGTACAGGGGCCGCAGAAAGGCGCGCTCCGCCACCTGCCGGTTCGTGATCGGCATGACGCTCCGTCCGTGAGAACTGATGTGCCGATCATGCAGCAGGCCACTGACAACGCCCCGCCCGCCCCCTGCGCCCCGCCCACCCCTTGCGCCCTTCCCGCCCCTCTACGCCCCGGGCGGGGCCGGGAAGCCCGCGGGCCACACCATCGCCGCCCCGGCCGTCGCCCCGCCGTCCACGGCGACGGACGCCCCCGTCTGGTGGCGGAACTCCTCCGACGCCAGCCCCACCACCGCCGCGGCGATCTCCTCGGCCGAGGCCATCCGCCGCAGCCCCGCCACGTTCAGCGGCCCCCACGCCTTCTTGAACGCCTCCCAGTCCGCGTCCGCGAGCCCCGGCGGCCGCACCAGCGGAGTGTCCGTCGTCCCCGGCAGGATCGCGTTCACCCGGATCCCGCGCGCCCCGTAGTCCAGCGCGGCGGCCTTCACCAGACCCTGCACGCCCCGCTTGGAGGCCGCGTAGCCCGCGTGGCCCGGCCTGGCGCGCTCGGCCCCGCTGGACGACGTGCACACGATCACCCCGCCGCCGCCCCGCAGCATGTGCGGGATCTCGTACTTCATCGCCAGGAACACCTCGCGCTCGTTGGTGCCGGTGATGTCGTCCCACTCCGCGACCGTCATCTCGTGCAGCGGCGCGCTCCGCTCCACGCCCGCGTTGTTGAACGCCACGTCGAGCCTCCCGTACCGCCGTACGACCCCCTCCACGAACGCCTCGACCTGCTCTGGCACCCGCACGTCCGCCCGGATGTACGCGGCGTCCCCGCCCGCGTCCCTGATCTCCCGCTCCACCTCCCGCCCGAGCTGCTGCCTGCGCCCGCAGAACCCGACCCGTGCGCCCTCGGCGGCGAACGCCTTCGCGGCGGCGCGCCCGATCCCCGACGTGGCGCCCGTGATCAGCACCACCTTCCCGGCGAACCGCCGCGACGACCCGCGCACCCGGCCCGTCGCGGCCCGTGCCTCCGGGGCGGTCGCGGTACCGACTCCGGTCGCCCCGACCGCCCCCACGAGGGCGGCGCCGAGGGTGCTGCGGCGGCTGAACACTGTTCCTGACACGGTAAGGACCCCTTTGGTGTGCGCACGCTTCGTGCGTTTCGCGGATTCGGCGGTACGTGCAGCAGCCTCCGTCCCCCGCGCCCACCCGGGCATCCGTCACCTTGACTAGTCTCGACCTCCGTGATCCGTAGCCCCCTTCGCGGCAGAGCCGCCGAACAGAACGCGGCCCGCGCCCTGGTGACCGCGGCCGAGGCCGACAGCGGTGACGCCCTGCTGGTGCGCGGCGAGCCCGGCATCGGCAAGACCGCGCTGCTCGACGACACGGCCGCGCACGCCCGACGCGAGCACCCCGGCTGCCGGGTACTGCGCTGCACGGGCGTCGAGTCGGACATCGCGCTGGCCTTCGGCGGCCTGCACGCCCTGCTGGCACCCCTGCTGCCGCACGGCGCGGACGCCCTGCGCCCCGACCAGCGCGCGGCGCTGGACAGCGCGTTGGGCCTGTCGGAGCGCCCGGCCGGCGAACTCGTGGTGCGCACCGCCGTCCTGGACCTGCTGACCGCGGCGGGGCCCGTCCTGCTGGCCGTCGACGACGTGCAGTGGCTCGATCCCGCGACCCGCTCGGTGCTGTTCTTCGCGGCCCGCAGGCTGACCGGCCGCCCGGTCTCGGTGCTGCTGGGCCTGCGTACGGAAGCCGGGGCGCCGAACCGTCCTGCCCCGCCGCGCGACCTCCGCACCCTCGACCTGCCGCCGCTGGCCCCCGCCGACGCCGCGGCCCTGCTCGCCGCGCGCGGACTCGCCCCGGACGGCCCCGGCGTCACCGCCCTGCTCGCCGCATCGGGCGGCAACCCGCTCGCCCTGGCCGAACTGCCCGTGCCAGACGCGCCGTTCACCGGGCCCTACCCGGTGGACGGGCGACTGCGCGAGGCGTTCGCCCACCGGGCGCGCGCCCAGCCCGCCCCGGTCAGAGCGATCCTGCTGGCCGCCGCGGCCGACGACCGGGGGGACACGGACGTCGTACGGGCCGCGGCCGCCGCTCTCGGCGCCGAGGACCCGGAAGCCGCGCTCGGCGCCGCCGAACGGGCCGGACTGCTCCGCGTCACGGGCCCCGCCGTGCGCTTCGGGCACCCGCTCGTCCGATCGGCCGTCTACGCCGACGCCGCGTCCCCCGACCGGGCCGCCGCCCACCGCGCCGTCGCCGACGCGCTGACCGCGCGCGGCGCGCGGGAACACGCGCTGTGGCACCGCGCCCTGGCCCGCACCGGGCCCGACGAACCGCTCGCCGCCGAACTGGAGCGGGCCGCCGACGCCGCCGCCGGGCGCGGCGGCATGGCGGCGGTCGCCGCCGCCCTGGCCCGCGCGGCGGAACTGTCGGGCGACGAACGGGCCAGGACCCGCAGACTGGCGGCGGCCGCGCACGCCGCGTGGAAGTCGGGCCACCCGGCGGCGGCGCGGGAGCTGACGGCCAGGGCGGCGCCGCCCGAGGACGCCGCGCCCCTGCCCGAACTGGCCAGGATGCGCGCCTATCTTGAGTACTCGGCGGGCGACCAGGAATCGGCCCACCGCCAACTCGCCGAGACCGCACGGGAGGTGCCGCCCGCGACGTCGGCGGCGCTGCTGTTCATGGCGTGCGACGCCGCCGAGCACGCGGGCCGCGCGGACGCCCTGCGCGAAAACGCCCTTCGCATAGCCGAGTCGGCGGTGGAGCCGGAGTACCGGCGGTACGGCAGGCTGCTGGCCGCCGCGTACGACGGCGACCACCGCGAGTACGGCGGCGATCCGTGGGAGCTGCTGAGGAGGGCGCCGCGGGACCTGGGAACCAGCCGGGTGCACCGCTGGCTGTGGCCGACGGCGATCGGCAGGGACGGCCCCGATCCGCAGCGGGCCAGACGGTTCGCGCAGGAGGCGGCCGAGCGGATCAGGACGGCGGGATCACCCGCGCTGCTGCAGCAACCGCTTCTGTGGCTCGCGGAGTTGGAATGGGAGACGGGGCGCTTTGAAGCCGCCAGGGAACACGCGGACGAGGCGTTGCGGCTCGCCCGGGACCTGGACCACCCGGTGCGGTCGGCCGACGCGCTCGCACTGCTGGCGAAGGTGGCGGCCGTGGACGGCGACGCGGCGTCCTGCCGTGCGTACGCCGCCGAAGCGGTGACCGCCGCGCTGCCGCTGAACAACCGCGCGGCGGCCGCCGACGCCGCCTGGGCGATGGCCATCGCTGCACTGGCCGAAGGGGACCACGCCACGGCCCTGGAACGACTGGAGCCCGTACGCACGACGGGCTCCCCGTCCGGACACCCCCGGCTGGCGCGCCGCACGGCGGCGGACCTGGTGGAGGCGTACACGGCCACGGGTGCCACAGGTGAAGCGGCTTCCGCAACAGGGGAGTTCGGGGCCTGGGCCGACGGAGCGGGACTGCCCTGGGCGCGGTCCCAAGCCGCCCTGTGCCGCGCCCTGACCGCAGAGGCCGAGCGGTCCGATGAGGGCTCCCGCAGGGCGGAGCGCGAAGGCTCGGACCTCTACGGCCTCCATGACACGGAGGTCGCCCCCGGCCTCGCGGACCGCCCCTTCCTCCGGGCACGGGCCGCCCTGTTGTACGGAGAGCGGCTGAGGCGCGCCCGCAGGCCCGCCGACGCGCGTCCGCTGCTGCGCCTGGCGGCAGACCTCTTCGAGGGGATCGGCGCACCGGTCTGGCGCGATCGAGCGCGCGGCGAGCTGCGCGCGGCGGGGGCGTCGGCGCGGCGCACGGGGGAGGAGGCGGGAGGGCTCACCGCGCAGGAGGCGCAGGTCGCCCGCTTGGCGGCGGAAGGGCTCTCCAACCGGGAGATCGGCACCCGGCTGGGGGTGAGCCCGCGCACGGTCGGCTACCACCTGTACAAGATCTTCCCCAAGCTCGGCATCACGGGCCGCGGGGAGCTGCGTGACGTACGACTCCCCGATGCGTAGGGGATGTGCTCCTCCTTCAACGCTCCGCTCTCAGTGCTCCGCTCTCAGTGCTCCTCTTTCGGCGTTCCTCTTTCAGCATTCCTCGACCCACACGTGGGAGCGCGGCGCGACGGGCGCCGTGAAATTGACTTTGGTGCCCAACTTGATGCAGCCCAGCTGCCTTTGGAGGTGCTTCTCGGTGAAGTAGCGCACGTGGACGAGTGATTCCCCGTCGGATGTTCCCAGACCGTTGTTGTACGCCGATCGCGGCCGTGTTCCCCCGGCCCAACTGCACCTGGTCTTCCCGGTGAGCCAGTCGTTCTCGTCCCCGCCCCAGGCGCACATGCGGCCGCCGCCGTTCGACGCGGTGAAGAAGCAGACGCTGCCGCTGATGCAGCGGTCGTACCCGACGGGGGAGGAGCTGCCCGCGGAGGGGTTCGCGGCGGCGGCGCGGCTCTTGGTGGGCGACGCGGGCGACGCGCTCGGCGTGGACCCCGGGTCGCGGTCCTGTGCCAGGCCGCGCAGTCCGAAGCCGAGCGCGGTGACGGCGACCGCGCAGGCGAGGGCGAGCAGACCGCGATGCGTCCCGCGAGGGCGCGGCGGGGCCGGTGGCGACGTGGCCCCGGCGCGGACGGCGGCCCGTACGCGGTGCAGCAGGGCGGCCGCCGTGTGGGCCGCGCGCCGCTCGTGGTCCGGGGCCAGGCAGTCGGCGATGATGTCCCGCCAGGCGGGTTCGATGTCGCCGGAGAGCCGCAGCGGCTCGGTGCCCCTCGCGTACCGGAGGACGGCGTCCCGGCGCGCTGACGCGGTGCCGCCGGGGAACGGCAGCGAACCGGTCAGTACCACGTGGGCGAGGACGCCGAAGGCCCAGACGTCGGCGGTGGGCCGGATCAGCCGGCCGCGCTCCCCGATCTGACCCCACAGGAGCTCGGGAGGGGTGTAGTCGGGGGTGGCGAAGGCGGGCGAGTAGGCGTGGGTGCCTTCCAGCTCGGCGGCCATGTTGAAGTCGGCGAGCCGGGCCTCGCCGTCCTGCAGGAGGACGTTGGCCGGTTTGAGGTCGCCGTGGATCCAGCCCGCCCTGTGGAGCTGTTGGAGGCCTTCGCAGACCTGGGCGAGCAGGTGCGGCCCCGCCGGAGGTCCGGGCGACTCGTGCAGCAGTGCGTCCAGGGAACTGTCGGCCAGGTCGAGGACGATCACGGTGGCGCCGTCCAGCTCGGGACTGTCCGGGTCGTCGACCGTGAGCACCTCGTGCATGCGGATCAGCCGGGGCGCGCGCACCCGGCGCAGCATCTCCACCTCGCGCTGCGCCAGGTCGCGCAGGTGGCGCAACTGGCGCGGGGTGTGCGTCCCGGTGGGCAGGAACTTGAGGGCCGCGGTCCGCGGCTCGCCGGGCGCCGTGCGGTGGCCCTCGTAGACGGTGGCGAAACCGCCCGAGCCGAGCGGGTCGCCCACGGTCCAGGCGCCGACGCGGTACGCGCGGGGCACGTGCACCGCGTACGGCTGTCTTCGCCCGCCCGTCACCGGGAGACCGAGTTCGCGCAGGACAGGAGGACCAGGTCGTCCTCGCACACGAGGTCGAAGCGCAGGGCCAGGGACACCAGGGACTCCTTCGTGCCGTTGCGGCGCACGCCGGGCACCGCGGTCTCCGGGGTCGGTTTGAGGCGCAGCTTCACGGCCAGGTAGTTGATGTTCCACTGCACCGCTGTGCGGCTGGCCGCGGGCCAGACCGGGCGCAGCCGCTCGACGACCTCCTCGGCGGTGGGTACCGCCGTGTGCGGCGGGTCGTCGCGCAGCCGCGGCTCACAGAGGGCGACCAGGACCGCGAAGTACCGCTTGGTCCGGTCCAGCGAGAAGGAGGGCGCGGTCGTGGCGCCGTCGGGGGCCCAGGAGGCTTCGCCCAAGTAGTCGTGGCGCGGCGCCCAGACGTCGATTCCGAGCAGCTCGCCCGCGGCCGGCAGCACGATGCGCGCGAACTCGAACGGGATCGGCGCCTCCAGGCGACCGGGCGCCACCTTCACGTGCTCGCCCGCGCCCTGGGGGTTCTCCACCGCGTAGGTCAGGCGGCGGTTGAGATTGCTCAACGTCCAGAAGGACCCTTCCGCGACGATCTCGCCCGCCACGCGCGAGACCCCGTCGTGCGCGATCGTCAGCCGCCGGCCGCGCGCACCCGACGCGTCGGGGTTGCGGCCGAAGACGAGCCGTTCGCCGGGGGCCAGCGTGATCTGGTCGCCCGTCTCCGGGCGGCCCGGCGGTACCACGATGATGCTGTCCACGCTTCCCCGCTTCCCCCGGTGCGCTGCTTCCCGCACAGGGTAGTCAAGGCGGCGCACGGGCAAGTCGGTTCCGCCGTACCTCCGTTGCCTCCGTCGACGTACGGGGCGTGTGGAGACGCTTGGGGCATGGGGGCGTGACGGTCCCGTCACGGTCGAACGCGCATTCTCATTCAGGTGCCCGACGGCCGTCGACGATCCGCCGGGGGAGGGATCCGTCCGATGCCAGTGCCGAACGCCCTCGCGGCGCGTCCGACAGCCTCGACGCTGTCCGCGCCGACGAAGCTGACGACGACGCGCGCGCAGGTGCCAGGCGTACGGGAGGGTGTCGGCGCTGCTGATCCGCTGAGCTCCCGTACCCCGGATCCAGTGCGCCCCGCCGCCGTCACGTCGAACGCGGCGGTGGCCGCCGCCCTCGCGACCGGCCGTACCCCGACGCGTCCGAGCGGTCCCCCGCCGGGAGCACAGGACGCGGTCGGCAACAGTGCCGTCGCCGCGGCGGGGCGCCGCGAGAGGGAACGGCGCGAGAAGGAGCGGGGCGAGGGGCGAGTGGCCCCTGACGAGGGCCGGGACAAGGCGCGGGTACGGCCGGAGGACGAGGGGAAGACGGCGACCGCGTCTGGTGCGGGTCGGGTGGTGGGGCGTTGTGGGCCGCATGGTGATCCGAAGTTTGTGGTGTTGAAGGGGGAGGTGCGGGGGAAGGGGCGTGGGGTTGCGGCGTCGCATCGTTCTGCGGGGGTTGAGGCGGGGGCGGCGCAGCGGGCGGCGGTGGCGCCCAGGGACGATGAGGAGGCGCAGGGCAAGACCGCGAATGCGGAGAAGATGAACGAGGCCCGGCCCGGGGAGTTCGACCGGGAGGCGTTCGTGCGGGCGGTGGAGAGGGCGGTCGCGGACAAGGCGCCCAAGAACCTCGACGAGGCGGACAGGTTCGCCTCCTCCGGCAGGGCTGATGAGGTGCGTGGGGAGGTCCAGGGCCGGGTCGGGGAGGGCAGACAGGATTCTGCCGGAGAGATCGCCGCGACGACCGCCGCGCCTCCGGACACCTCCGCCGCGGTGCCCAAGGAGGTGGTGCCGCTGGCTGGGGACCGGCCGCCGGGTGCGCCGGGTGCGCCCCGGGCCGCGCTGGCGGTGCCGGACCGGCTGCCGCCGGCGGCCACCGACCTGTCGGCCGGACCCGCCGGGATCGACCGCAGCATGGCGCACGCCCAGGTCACCGAGGCGCAGCTGGAGAAGGGCAACGAGCCCGCCTTCGACCGGGCCTTGGGGGAGAAGAAGACGGCCGAGCGCCATGCGGCCACCGCGCCCGGGATGCTGCGGGGGCACGAGGCGGGCGAGTTGCGTGCGGCCGCCGCGCAGGCACAGCGCACCGGCACCGCCGCGATGGCCGCGATGGCCGCGCAGCGTGCCCTCACCGGGCAGCGGGTGGACGGCGGGAAGGAGGGTGCCAAGTCCCGGGACGAGGAGCGGCGTGCCCGGGTTACGGCTGTGCTGCAGGGTGTCTTCGACATCATGAAGCAGGATGTCGAGGCGATCCTTGCGGGTCTGGACAGGCTGGTGGAGGGCCGGTTCGGGGACGGGGAGAGGGCCGCGCGCCAGGCGTTCACCGCCGAGCACGGGCAGAGGATGCGGGAGTACAAGGACCGCAGGTACTCGGGGGTCACGGGCAAGCTGCGCTGGGTGAAGGACAAGTTCGCCGGGCTGCCCGCCGAGGCCGACAGGATCTTCGAGCGCGCCCGGGACGGCTATGTGGGCCGTATGCGGCAGCTGATCGGGGAGATCGCCACGCTCATCGGCACCGAGCTGGGCCGGGCGAAGCGGCGCATCGCCCAGGGCCGCGGGGAACTGCAGGCGGCGGTGCGGGC
Source organism: Streptomyces sp. NPDC050504 (assembly GCF_044458065.1). Classification (NCBI taxonomy): domain Bacteria; kingdom Bacillati; phylum Actinomycetota; class Actinomycetes; order Kitasatosporales; family Streptomycetaceae; genus Streptomyces; species Streptomyces sp. NPDC050504. The sequence goes on from NZ_JBITHO010000015.1 coordinate 101,327, forward strand.
GCTGCCGGCCGAGCTGCGGGCCATCGGACGTGAGGCGGCAGGCGAGTTCGAGGGCAGGTTCGAGGATCTGACGCAGTCGGTGCGGGACAAGGGCACCGAGCTGGTCGACACGCTGGCCACCCGGTACACCCAGGCCCTCACCGCCGTCGACGAGGAGATCGCGGCGCAGAAGGAGAAGAACAAGGGCCTGGTCGCCAGGGCCCTCGACGCCGTCGGTGCCGCCGTCCGCACCATCCTGGAACTCAGGCAGCTGCTCCTGTCGGTCCTGGCCAAGGCCGCACAGGCGGTCCTGCTGATCCTCAAGGACCCCGTCGGCTTCCTGAAGAACCTTGTCCAGGCGCTCGGCGCGGGTCTGCGCCTGTTCATCGGGAACATCGGCCGCCACCTCCAGCAGGGCATCCTCTCCTGGCTGCTGGGCCGCACCGCCGAGGCGGGCATCGAACTGCCCGCGAGGTTCGATGCGGCCGGAGTCTTCCGGATGCTCGCCTCGCTGCTCGGTGTGACCTGGGCCAACCTCCGTGAGCGGATCCTGCGCAGGGCCCCGGGCACGGAGCGGGCTCTCACGGCCGCCGAAACGGCCGTGCCGCTGGTCGCGGAGGTCCGCAGACGCGGTGCCGCGGGGTTGTGGGAGGAGGTGCGGGGCCGGGTGGGGGACCTGCGCAAGGACCTCCTCGACAAGGTCATCGCCTACGTCACCCCCACCATCGTGGTCGCCGGGATCACCTGGATCCTCTCCCTGCTCAACCCCGCGTCCGCGTTCGTGCGGGCCGTGAAGCTGCTGATCGACATCGTGCGGTTCGTCGTCACCCAGGCGCGGCAGATCTTCGAGTTCGTCAACGCCGTCCTGGACGCGGTCATCGCCGTCGCACGCGGTGCCGGCGGGGGTGTGCCGGGCATGGTCGAACGGGCCCTCGCCCGCTCGGTTCCCGTCCTGTTGGGCGTCCTGGCCGCGGTCCTCGGCGTCGGCGGCATCGCCTCCCGTGTCAAGGGCATCGTCCAGGCCATGGCCAAACCCGTGAACCGGACCATCGACCGGGCCATCGACAAGATCGCCGGACTCGTCAAGAAACTCTGGGCGAAAATCAAACCGAAGTCCGACAGGAGCAAGAAGAAGCCGGACCTGGACGGGACCCGCGAGCCCCGCCGCCCCGGCCGCAGGACGAGGCGCCCCGATCGGCGCCGCAAGCGGCCAGGCAGCCGTGACCGCCGCCGTGACCGTCGGCGCGAGCGGCCCGACAGGCGCCAGGACAGGCGTCCGGGCAAGCGCTCGGAGAAGGACAAGAAGCGCTCCCTGGACGCCGCCCTGCGCGAGGCGACGCGGCTGCTCAACACGGAGAACGCGACCCCGGAGTCCGTACAGCGCGGGCTCCCGGCCATCAAACGGCGACACCGCCTCACCGAGATCCGGCTCACGGAGAAGTCCGAGGGTGTGTACGTCGTCCACCTGGAGATCAATCCGAAGGCCGACACGGACCCCGTGCCCTTCTTCGAGTACCGGATCGGGAGACCGGCCGCGCCCGTGGTCGTCCACGAACACCCCAGGAAACGCGACAGGTTGGTTCCGGCCCCCATTCCGATGAAGGGCCGCGACCCGATCACCGGATTCGTGATCAACATGCCCGCGACGCCCGACCAGGCGTCGCCGGACATGGTGAACAAGTACGCGGGCGCCGCGTGGGCGCAGAGCGCCAACGCGGACATCGCGGCGGCCCGCACCGCCGTGGTCGTGGGGATCAACACCTACAAGCACCTCGACCCCAGGCACGACGCCGAGGCCCGGACCGCCGTCGGCACGGCCATCAGCCGGATCGGCGCGGGCAGGCTGCCCATGGCAGCCTTCGGCTTCGTCTGGGAGCCCAGCTGGGTGCACAAGAAGGACAAGCGGCCCGTCCCGATGGAGACCGTGCGCGACGCGTACCGGAGGCTGAAGCGCAGGGAGCGGGAACAGGTCGTCGCGCACAACGAGTCGGGCTGGCGCGAGAAGCTGCCTTACGGGATCTTCCGCGAGCAGGGCACGCTCTCCGCGTACACCGAGCGGGCCGTCGCCATCGTCTCCAAGGTCGCCCAGCAGGTGTACGTGGTGTCCCAGGACCCCGACACCGAGGTGCAGGTGACGGGCGGCGAGGGCTTCCTCTCGGTCTACGACCGCATCCTGCGCGACGTGGCGAACGATCCGCTGCTGGTCATCGGCGGCTACCACTTCGAGGGCTTCGACTGGGGCCCGGACGCCGACGCGCGCACCGTGCAACTCACTTTGCTGGCCAACCGGTTGGACGGCGCGATGCGGGTGGCCATCGGTCAGGTCTACCCGCAGATCCTCTACCCGACCGAACAGGCCATGCTCTTCAAGGTGTGGGAGCGCGGCACCTCCCGGGAGGTCAAGCTCCTCTTCAACGACCCCGAAGTGCTGGAGGTGCTGCGCTCGGCGCAGGGCGGGCTCTGGGGCATCGGGGCGCCCGAAGGACGGCACATCGGGGAGTGGGTCAAGCGCCGGCACGGCTCGTCGGTGCAGTACCGGGAAGAGGCGAGCGTTTCCACCGACGCGCTGCCGGGGACGCCGCGCGGCTACACGATCACACCGGAGGACGTCCAGCGCTTCCGCCGGGTGCACCCCCGGTTCAAGGACCTGCCTCCCGACGGGGTGTTCGCGGTCCTCATGCAGACCCAGGCGGTGGTCGGCTCCTTCAAGCTCGCGTCGGCCTTCAGTCAGACCCACTCCATTGACCAGGAGACCAGGGACAAGCTGCGCAAGGCGGTCTTCTCGCACGTCGAGAACGTCGCCCGGCTCATGTCGAAGAGGCCGTGGCTGACCACGGACAGCCCTCCGGTCCAGCGGGAACTGGGCCGTCTGGACGCGCAGGTGAGTGATCTGTTGGTGGAGGCCGAATGGAAGCGGACACCGGACCAGGGCACCATCGAGGCGGCACACAGGGTCGCACGCAAGATGATCACGACGATGACGGGCGCCGAACTCAGGGAACTGTGGATCGAGTTGAGTGCGCTCCTGAAACAGATCGTGCAGGAGGGGCGCCGAGGGCGCCGGACGTGAGGCGGTGGAGCGATGACCGAGGAAGAGGAACGGGAGCGGTACGACGCGCGGTACGCCGCGCTGACCCGACGGGCCCGCGCGCTGTTCGCGAAAGGGAGCGGCCCCGAGGAGGTCCTGCGGGAGTGTTACGGGGTTTCCTTCCCCGCCGAGTTCTACGCCCTGCGGCCCGAGCGCGCCGGGCGGCCGCACATCATGGCCCACTTCACCAACCTGCCGTGGTACCTGACCGACGCAACCGGCTCCCCGCCGACCGCCATCGGCCTCGTCGTTCCCGCCGAGGCGCGCCTGCTCGACATCGACCCCGACCTGGTCCCGCTCGTTCAACTGGTCGGCCAGGGAACGAAACTCGACGGCTCCCTCCTCTGCTACCGCCTCACGGAACTGCGCGGGGGCAGCACCGCCGTGTACGCCTGCCGTCGCTACATCCGCCGCGGCGAAGAGCCCCCGCGCGGCGGCGCGTCACTGATCGAGGTGCTGCACCGGCACCACACCGAGTTCGCGGAGCACGAGGAGTGGCTGCTCGACCAGCCGACGAACCGGGGCTTCGGCGCGATCGACGAGCAGAGCGTGAACGAGGCGCGCGCGCTGCTGGAACGCGTCCAGGAACTGTGGGACGGGATCGGCTGAACGCGTCGTTCACGGGGCCTTTGGGTGGCTACGCGGCGGGTGAGGTCTTCTTGCGGGCCCGGTAGGCCGCGGCCTTGATCCTGTTGCCGCAGGACTCCATGCCGCACCACTGGCGTCGCATGCCGCGGGAGCGGTCGATGTAGACCCGTGTGCACTCCGGGTTCTCGCACTCCTTCAGCAGCGGGACGTCAGGGCCGCTGAGCAGTTCGACGGCCAGACGGGCGACGGTCGCCAGTGCCTGCCCCGGGGTCGCTTCGTTGTGTCGGCCGGTCACGGAGAGTTGCGGAGTCACCGGGGTCTCGCGCGCGGCCCCGTTGAGCACGGCGAGCGCCTCACGATCGAACTCTTCGTCGGTGCGGCGATTGGTGACGAGTCGGTAGACGGCCTCGCGTACGGTCGTAGCCGCCCGTACGTCCCCCTCGTCACCGGGGGTGATCGCGTCCACGAGTCCGGATTCGAGGTACCAGGCGTTCAGCCGCTCCGGAGACACGAACATCTCGAACCGGACCGAGCGGCGGGCCCGGAGCGTGGCCGCGAAGTCGAGGGCCGGATTCCCGCAGACGAAGACATGGTCGAGATTCACGTCACCATCCTGGCAAGTGACTGTGGTCGAGCGCAAGAAACGGCACTGCCCCGGGCGGCGCCGCCCGGGGCAGTGCGGTGCGCCCCCGCTGCCTACCGTTCCAGCCGGATCTCGCGGCCCTGCCACCGGCGGCGCAGCCAGCGGTCGTGGCTCGCGACGACGAAGGCGCCACCCCTGTCCCCGCCCGCGCTGCCGTTCAGGGCCTCTTCCAGCTCGTCGCACAAGCGCGGAGAGAGGTGGTTGGTCGGCTCGTCGAGCAGCAGCAAGCGGGGCGGACGGGCCACCAGGAGCGCCAGCGCGAGCCGTCGCCGCTGCCCGACGGACAGTCGGCCCACGGGCGTGTCCAGGTCACGCGCGTGCAGCAGCCCGAGCGAGCTCAGCGGCGTCCTCTCGGCCCGCTCCGCACCCAGTGACAGCGCGTAGGTGTCACGGGCCGTGCGCTCGGGTCGGTCGAACGCGGTGTCCTGGGCGAGCAACCCCACCGTCAGACCACGCTGCCTGTGCACCACGCCCTCAGCCATACTTCCGGTGAGGCGCCCGGCGAGCACGGCCAGCAGTGTCGACTTGCCGACTCCGTTGCCACCCGTGACCAGCAGCCGGTCGGCCGCCGACACCTCAAGGGCATCCAGGGCGAGCCGACCCGGCACCCGTACGTTCCGCAGCGAGACCAGGGGCTCCGCCCTCTCCTCCGCCGCACCTCCCTCGACCACGGCCTCGACGTCGGCTTCGACGTCGGCCTCGGCTTTTGCTTTGGCCCGGATCTCCGTTTCCGCCCCCGCGACCAGCGTCTCCGCCGCGAACCGCAGCGGGCGCGGCGGCTCGGTGACCCGTACGCGCTCCAGCTCCTCAAGGCGCCGGGCCGCATTGCGCACCCGGCGGGAGATCTGGTTCTGCACCCGGCCCGCCCGGTGGCCGTAGCCCATCTTCTCGTTGTCTGTACGGCCCCGGTCGGGTGCAACCCGGTGCGCGCTCACACCCGCCGCTTGACGCAACCCTTCCCACTCTTCCTGTTCCTCGGCGTACCGCCGCTCCCAGCGCTCCCGCTCCGCGCGCTTCTCACCCAGGTACGCGCTGTAGTTGCCGCCGTAGCGGACCGGTCCTTCCACCGCCGGATCGAGGTCGAAGAGATCGGTACAGACGGCGTCCAGGAACGCCCGGTCGTGGCTGGCGGCCACCACCACCCCGGGCAGCTCGCGGACCTGCTGTTCCAGGAAGGCGGCGGCCGCGTCGTCCAAATGGTTGGTCGGCTCGTCCAGGAGCAGCGCCGACGGCCGCCGTACGAGCAGCGCGGCCAGGGCGAGCCGACCGCGCTGCCCGCCGGAGAGCGAGCCCAGGGCGCGGTCGTGCCCGATACCGCCGAGCCCCAGGCCGTCCAGGACCAGGGCCGCGCGGCGGTCGGCGTCCCAGGACTCGCGGTCTTGTGCCCGCTCCAGACGACTGCCGTACGCATCGAGGAGCTTTCGGTGACCGGGGTCGTCATCGGGGACGCGGGCGAGCTCCGCGCCGAGCCGGTCCAGCTCGGCAAGGTCCTCGCGGGCCTCGCGCAGCGCTCCGTCCAGCACGGCGGCGACGGTGGATCCGGCGTCGTACGGCATCTCCTGATGGAGGTGGCCGAGGTCGGCGGGGCGCGAGACGCTCCCCGATTCGGGCTCGTCCGCACCGGCGAGCACCCTCAGCAGGGTGGACTTGCCGACGCCGTTCTCCCCGATCAGACCGATGCGGTGGCCGGGAGAGACGGTCAGGCAGACGCCGTCGAGGACGCGGCGACCGCCGAGGTCGCGGACGAGGTCGTGGGCGAGCAGGGCGGGCTGGGGCATGGAGAACCGTCCGACGTGGTCGATGGGACGGCCCGCGGGGCGCACTGCCTCGGACGCGGGCCTCTTCGCACGCCGGCGGTTCACACCGCGGGAGCCGCGGTCTCCGTGAGGGTCCCGTCCGCCAGCCGCAGCCAGCGGTCCACCCCGATCTCGGCGAGGAACCGCTCGTCGTGGCTGATCACCACGAAGGCGCCCCGGTAGGAGTTGAGCGCGCTCTCCAGCTGTCCCGCGCTGACCAGGTCGAGGTTGTTGGTCGGCTCGTCGAGCAGGAGCAGCTGGGGCGCAGGTTCGGCGCACAGGACGCAGGCCAGGGTGGCGCGCAGCCGCTCGCCGCCGGAGAGCACCCCGACGGGCAGATGGGCCCGCTGGCCCCGGAACAGGAAACGGGCGAGCAGGTTCATCCGCTCCGCCTCGGGCCGCTCGGGGGCGAACGCGGCGAAGTTCTCCGCCACAGTGCGGTCCAGGTCCAGCAGGTCGAGTCGCTGCGAGAGGTACGCGATCCGGCCCTCACCCCGCTTGACCGCCCCGCCGTCCGGGGCGAGGTCGCCGGTGACCAGGCGCAGCAACGTGGTCTTGCCCGTGCCGTTCGGCCCGGTCAGCGCGATGCGCTCGGGGCCGCGGACGGTGAGGTCGACACCGCCGTCCGCGAACACGGCCCTGCCGGCGTGCTGGACCTGCAACTCTTCGCCGATGAAGAGGTTGCGCCCGGCGGGCACCTGCGTGTCGGGCAGTTCGAGGGTGATGCGGTGTTCTTCGCGCAGCGCGCGCCCGGCCTCGTCGAGCCGCGCCTTGGCCTCGCCGACCCGGGTCGCGTGCACCTGCCCCGCCCGGCCTGCGGACTCCTGCGCGCCGCGCTTCATGTTGCCCGCGAAGATGCGCGGCAGTCCGGCGCTCTTGAGGTTGCGGGCGGCGTTGCTCTGGCGGCGCTCGGCGCGCTCACGGGCCTGCTGCATCTCGCGCTTCTCGCGCTTCAGTTCCTGTTCGGCGTTGCGGACGTTCTTCTCCGCGACCTCCCGCTCGGCGCGCACGGCCTCCTCGTACTCGGTGAAGTCGCCGCCGTACAGGCGCAGTTCGCCGCCGCCGAGTTCGGCCATGCGCTCCATGCGGTCGAGCAGCGCGCGGTCGTGGCTGACCAGCAGCAGGCAGCCGGTGAAGTCGGAGAGCACGTCGTAGAGCTTGTGCCTGGCCGCCAGGTCGAGGTTGTTGGTCGGCTCGTCGAGCAGCAGTACGTCGGGGCGCTTGAGCAACTGCGCGGCGAGGCCGAGCGAGACGACCTGACCGCCGCTGAGGGTGTGCAGACCGCGGTCCAGGGCGAGATCGGCGAGTCCGAGGCGGTCGAGCTGGGCGCGGGTGCGCTCCTCGACGTCCCAGTCGTCGCCGATGGTGGCGAAGTGCTCCTCGCCGACGTCGCCGGATTCGACGGCGTCCAGTGCGCGGATCACCTCGGCGACGCCGAGCACTTCGGCGACCGTGAGGTCGCCGGCCAGCGGGAGGCCCTGCGGAAGGTGGCCGAGCGTGCCGTTGACCGTGACCGAGCCCGCTGCGGGCCGCAGTTCGCCCGCGATCAGCTTGAGCAGGGTGCTCTTCCCCGAGCCGTTGGGGGCGACCAGGCCCGTGCGGCCGGTGGGCACCGTGAAGGACAGGCCGTCGAAGACAGGGGTGTCGTCGGGCCAGGAGAAACGGAGGTTCGAGCAGACGACGGAGACGTCGGACATGGAGGTGACCTCGCGAACTGGGGGCAGGCAGAGCTCTGCCCCGGGAGACGTGGGAAAAGGGGGTACGACGAAGAGGCCACGGCAGCAGCGCTCTCGCAGCGCCGTCCGACGGCCGGTCACATCCGGATCTCACCCGGAGATGTCGTCTTCACCCACCACGTCTGTGACTCCTCGATCAATTTCGGTACGGGTCATTCGCAGAGTAACAGGTCCGCGCTCACCGGATGCATGCCACACGCATACCGGGGTCCTGAGCCGGGTGCGGACATCGGCTTGACCCTGACGTCGGGTCAACCCTCCATCCTTCCGGCAGGCGCTTCCGCATCCGAAGGGAGCGGCTCCCCGACAGGAGGCAGACGACCATGACAGCTCCACCCGCCACAGGTCCGGTCACCGCAGGTCCGGTCACCGCGGATCCGGCGATCCGCGCACAGGGTCTGGAGAAGTCGTACGGGACGCTCGAAGTGCTGCGGGGCGTGGACTTCGACGTGGCACGGGGCAGCATCTTCGCCCTGCTAGGCGCCAACGGTTCGGGCAAGACCACGACCGTGAGGATCCTCGCCACGCTCCTGAAGGCCGACGCGGGAACGGCCGGCGTCAACGGCTTCGACGTCACCGGGCGACCTGCGGACGTACGTGAATCCTTCAGCCTCACCGGCCAGTTCGCGGCCGTCGACGAGATCCTCAGCGGACGGGAGAACCTCGTGCTCGTCGCCAGGCTGCGCCACCTCAAGGACCCGGGTGCCATAGCGGACGACCTGCTGGAACGCTTCTCGCTGACCGGGGCGGGCGCGCGGAAGGTGGCCACGTACTCGGGCGGGATGCGGCGCCGACTGGACATCGCGATGAGCCTCATCGGGAACCCGCCGGTGATCTTCCTGGACGAGCCGACGACAGGCCTCGACCCCGAGGGCCGCATCGAGGTGTGGCGGGCCGTCGAGGAACTCGCCGGACACGGCACGACGGTGCTGCTCACCACGCAGTACCTCGACGAGGCCGAACAGCTCGCCGACCGCATCGCGATCCTCCACGAGGGCCGGATCATCGCCAACGGCACCCTCGTCGAACTCAGGCGGCTCTTCCCGCCCGCCAAGACCGAGTACGTCGAGAAGCAGCCGACCCTTGAGGAGATCTTCCTCGCGATCACCGGAGGAGAAGAGATGAGCGGCGCCACCGGCACGGACGCGTACGGACACGCGGGAGGACAGCGATGAGTGCGTACTGGCTCACCGACACGGCCGTGCTCACGGGCCGGACCCTGCGCCACGTCACACGCAGTGTGGACACCGTCATCACGACCGTCATCACGCCGGTCGCCATGATGCTGCTGTTCGTCTACGTGTTCGGCGGCGCGATCGACAGCGGACCGGGCCCCTACGTGAGCTACATGCTGCCCGGCATCCTGCTCGTCACGGTCGCGTCGGACGTCTCCTACACCGCGTACCGACTCTTCACCGACATGAAGAGCGGGATCTTCGAGCGGTTCCAGTCCCTGCCGATCGCACGCTCGGGCGTGCTGTGGGCACACGTCTTGACGTCTCTGGCCGCCAACCTGGTCTCGCTCGTGATCGTCGTGGGCGTCGCCCTGCTCATGGGCTTCCGGTCGGGGGCCGGGGTACTGGCCTGGCTCGCGGTCGTCGGCATCCTGTTCCTGTTCACCCTGGCCCTGACCTGGATCGCCGTCATCCCGGGACTCTCGGCGACGTCGGTCGAGGGCGCGGGCGCGTTCGCCTACCCGCTGATCTTCCTGCCCTTCATCAGCTCGGCGTTCGTCCCCACCGCGACCATGCCGGGCCCGGTGCGGTGGTTCGCCGAGCACCAGCCGGTGACGTCCATCGTCGACACGATCCGCGACCTGTTCGCCCGGCAGCCGGTCGGCGGCGACATCTGGATCGCGCTCGGATGGTGCGGGGGCATCCTCGTCGTGGCGTATCTCTTCGCGATGGCCACCTACCGCCGGAAGATCACCTGAGGCAGGCTGGTACCCATGCTCACCATCGGTCAACTGGCTGCGTACGCAGGGGTGACGGTGCGGGCGGTGCGCCACTACCACCAGATCGGACTGCTGCCGGAGCCCGAACGCAACCGGTCCGGGTACCGCACCTACGAGACCGCCGCGATCGTGCGCCTGATCCGGATCCGCACCCTGGCGGACGCCGGTGTGCCGCTGGCCCGGGTGCAGGAACTGCTCGACGCGGGCCCGGCGGAGTTCACCGACGGCGTCCAGGCGATCGACGGGGAACTGCGCGCGGAGATCCGGCGGTTGCAGGACACCCGCAAACGGCTCGCCAGGCTCGCCGCCGGGGAACACCTGGCGCTTCCGCTGAGCGTCGTGGACTACCTCGATCGGGTGCGTGCCCTCGGCGTCGAGGAGTGGTACGTCGAGATGGAGAGGGACGCCTGGATCATGATTGCCGCCCAGGTGCCAGACCTGATCGACTCTGTGATCGCCGAGAAGCACGAGCAGTTGGACGACCCCGACATGGTGAAGCTCTACGGCTTCCTCAGCGGGGCGCCCGTCCAGTCGGCCGACGATCCGAGGGTCTTCGAGATCGTCGACGTCCTGGAACGCCTGAGGATCCGCGCGGTGGAGGCGGGCACGGCGGGGTCCGACATCTTCGAGGACCGGTTCGTCGACCTGCTGGACGCCATGATGGTCGAGTCCTCGCCGGGCGCCCAGCGGGTGATGGCGATCCTGGAGGAGCGGGGCTGGAAGGGCTGGACCCGTATCGAGCGCGTGCCTGCCGAAAGGCTCGACTTCCGGCAGGACGTGCCCGGTCACACCGGCCCGTAGGACGTCTTTGGCCCCGGCGGGCCGGATCTCCGGGCCGGATCGTCGGAACGTGTGGTCAGGCCGGCACTACGCGGTAGCTGAGTGCCGGGCGCGGCAGGTCGGACTCGGCGAGAGAGCCGGTGGCCCACGGGTAGGGGCCCGTGCAGTCGGCCCCGGGGTAGAGCACCACGGAAGCGGAGCCGGAGGCGATCTGTACGGAGCGGACCGGCGCCGACAGGGTGTGGCACGTGCCGAAGTCGTCGAGGTCGACCGTCGACACCGTCCCCGTTCCGTGGGCGCCCGAGTAGAGGTGGGCGCCCTCCTGCAACGGAGGCCAGTCGGTGGCGTTCGCGGTACCGGCCCCGAGGCCGACCAGGGCCGCGGTCATGGCGACGGCCGCGGCCGCGGTGGTGGTGGCGGTGCTACGGAGCTTCTTCGTGGGAGTGGACATGCGGACACCCTTTCGCGTGTGTTGACGAGACGTGCGCGATGAGACAGGTGGCGGATTCTTGCATGTTCAACCATGTGTTGATGAGTAGGTAATCGGCCATGTGTGCTGGCTGCATACAGGTCACCGGCTAGCAAGGTGACTTTGGCTCCACAAGCTCAACCCCGCTGAATGCGTCACTGTCTTGACAGGTGACGCGTGAGGGATGACCATCGATGCAACGACATCCACGGTCGACGGGACGGAGAGTCGGTCATGAGCAAGGAACCCACCGGTGACACCGAGGCCGCGGTGCGGAGCGCCCGCTACGGCAGGCTTCCCGAGCGGATCCGTTTCGAGGACATGTCGGAAGGGGCCGAGTCCGGGCGGAGCGGCGTGGAAGACGGCTCGTACGACCCCGAACGCTCCTGGAAGTACTACTCGTGCCTGGCGCTCGACCTGGGTCTGTAGAACCGGGGGGTCTTGGCTGCATGAGTCGATCTACTGCTGGGTAGGGGGACTGGGCGACCGCACGGTTCGAGGAGTGCGCGGCACCTGCGCCGCGGCTCCTGCCTCATCTCGGCTCGCGCGTGGTCGAAGTTGGTGAGTAGTTCCCCCTCCCGCACGCAAACCTTCACCTTTGGTCAACAGCAGGTTCAGCTTCCCTGGATGAAGTCGATCACCTACTGTGGCGCAATAACGTTCACCGAGCTATTTGCTCAGACCGAGGTGTGAGAATATCTGGATCGCGTGCGGGCCGTCGGGAATTGATGGCCGGACAGCTCGGCATATGGCATGCGCAGCAACTGCATCCGGGCAATTCCATCTTCAACATGGGTGAGTACATAGAGATCCGGGGGGAGGTGGATACGGATCTCTTCGAGGCGGTCGTCCGGAAGGTCGTTCAAGAGGCCGACGCCTTTCACCTTCGATTTGAAGGAACCGCGGACGAAGTGCCGCGGCAGTACTTCGACATACGGAACGACTGGACGTTCCACCTGATCGACGTGAGCGGTGAAGAGGACCGCCGATCCAGCGCGGAGAGCTGGATGCTGGCCGACATGCGCCGCCCGGTGGACCTCCAGGGCACCGAACTCTTCACCCAGGCCCTCTTCAAGGTCGAGGACGAGCTCTACTTCTGGTACCAGCGCACCCACCACATCATCGGCGACGGCCTGGGCGGCTCCCTGGTCGCCACCCGAGTGGCCGCCGTTTACACGGAGATGCTGGCCGGCGGGTCCGCCGATGACGGCGCGTTCCCGTCGAGTTCCGCGCTGATGGACGCGGATGCCGAGTACCGGGCGTCCGAGGACTTCCGGCGCGACCGGGAGTACTGGGCGGAGCTCCTGTCCGACCGGCCCGAAGTCACGGGCCTGAGCGGCCGGAAGCCTTCCGGTACGCCTGATGGAATGACACGGCACACGCTTCACGTTCCTTCCGACGTCGCCGCGGAACTCCGGATTTCCGCACGCCGCCTCGGAATGAGCGTCTCCGGTCTGTCCATCGCCGCGACCGCCGCGTACCTGCACCGCGTGACAGGCCAGGAAGACGTCATCCTCGGGGTCCCCGTCATGGGCAGGGCAACCGCATTGCGGAACCTTCCGGGAATGACGGCCTACGTCGTTCCGCTACGGCTTGAAGTTCAGCCGACCTCGACCGTGAAGGAACTCGTCAAGCAGGTCTCCCGTTCCACGAGAAACGCCCTGAGGCACCAGCGGTACCGCTACGAGGACATCATCAGGGACCTGAAGCTCGTCGGGCGCAGCGGTGTTTATCCGCTCCTGGTCAACATCGTCGCCTTCGACTACGACCTGCGGTTCGGTGACGCCCCCAGCGATGTGCGCGGACTCGGCGGAATCCACTTCAATGACCTGTCGATTTCGGTGTACGACAGGTCGACCGACAAGAGCATCTCCATTGTCGTGGACGCCAACCCGGACCTTTACAGCGAGGAAGCGTCGTACGAGCACGCGGCGAAATTCCTCGAAGTGCTGAAGTGGATGGCTCGTTCCGGCGCGGAGGAGCGCATACATCAGCTCGACTTGATGACCGAGGGTGAGCGTCGTCGGGGTGCTGGTGGTGGTCGTGCACCGCATCGCCGCGGACGGCTGGTCGATGGCACCCTTGGCGCGGGACGTCTCCACCGCGTACGCCGCACGCCGCGCCGGAGAGGCGCCACCGTGGGCGGAACTTCCCGTCCAGTACGCCGATTACACCCTCTGGCAGCGGATGCTCCTCGGTGAGGAGTCCGATTCGGAGAGCCTGCTGAGTCGGCAACTCGCCTACTGGCGAAGGACGCTGGCGGACCTTCCCGAAGAGCTGGTGCTGCCGGCCGACCGGTCCCGCCCCGCCGTCGCCAGCCACCGGGGCAGTCATGTGGACCTCCGCATCGACGAGCAACTGCACGGAAAGCTCGTGGAGTTGGCGCGCGCCGAGGGTGTGACCGTGTTCATGGTGCTGCAGGCCGCCCTGGCGGCGCTGCTGTCCCGGCTCGGCGCGGGTACGGACATCCCGATCGGTACGGCCATCGCGGGCCGTACCGACGAAGCCCTGGACGAGCTGGTCGGGTTCTTCATCAACACCCTGGTCCTCCGGACCGACCTGTCCGGCGACCCGACCTTCCGCACCCTGCTGCACCGCGCCCGGGAGACCGGCCTGGCCGCCTACGCCCACCAGGACGTGCCCTTCGAGCGGCTGGTGGAAGACCTCGCGCCGGTCCGCTCGATGGCCCGTCACCCGCTCTTCCAGATCATGCTGGTCCTGCAGAACGTGGCACCCGCGGCCCTGGCCCTGCCCGACGTCGGCATCGAGCAGCTTCCCGTCGGGGAGAACCCCGCGTTCGACCTGTCGTTCACCCTCGCGGAGAGCACCGGGGCCGACGGTGCGCCCGGTGGGCTCACGGGCACGGTGTCCTACGCCGTCGACCTCTTCGACCGTGCCACGGTCGAGGCGATGGCCGGACGCTTCACGCACGTGCTCGGCACCCTCGTCGCCGATCCCGACCTGCCGCTGCACGAGGTGGGCGTCCTGACCGACCGGGAGCGCCGCCAGGTCCTGGCGGAGTGGAACAGCCCGACGGCAAAGGCGGTCTCCCCGGCGCCGACCCTGGGCGAGCTCTTCGAAGCCCGGGTGGCGCGCACCCCCGACGCCGTTGCCGTGCTCTTCGAGGACGAGCGGATCACCTACGCCCAGCTGAACGGCAGGGCCAACCGGCTCGCGCGCCTCCTGGTCGAGTACGGGGTGGGGCCGGAGAGCCTGGTGGCATTGGCGCTGCCGCGCTCACCGGAGTCCGTCGTGGCGCTGCTCGCGGTGGCCAAGGCCGGTGGCGCCTACGTGCCCGTCGACCGCGAGTACCCCGCCGAGCGGATCGCCTTCATGCTCGGCGACGCGCAACCTGCCGTACTGATCGTCGAAGGAGAAGAGTCGGACGACCGGCTGCCGTACGCACAGCGGCCCGGCGGTCAACTGCCTTACGTGCAGGGGGGGCGTGGCCCCGAAACTCCTGCGGCTGAACAGCCCCGGGGCCGTGGAGCGGCTGGCCGCGTTCGACGACACCGACCTGACGGACGGCGAGCGGCGCGGCGCGCCGCTGCCCGACCACCCCGCGTACGTCATCTACACCTCCGGCTCCACCGGGCGCCCCAAGGGCGTGACGGTGACCCATCGCGGACTGGCCGGTCTGGTGACGGCCCAGGCCGAGCGGTTCGCCGTCGACCAGGACAGCAGGGTCCTCCAGTTCGCCTCGCCCAGCTTCGACGCCGCGGTCTCCGAGGTCGTCGTGACGCTGGCTTCGGGGGCGACCCTGGTCGTGGCCACGGCGGCCCAGGTCATGCCAGGCCCGTCCCTGGTCGATCTGATCGACGGGCAGCAGGTCACCCATGTGACCCTGCCCCCGGCCGTACTGGCGGTGCTGGACCCGGACGCCCTGCCCTCCCTCCGGAGCGTGGTGTCCGCGGGCGAGGCGCTCGGCGGCCGGCAGATCGCCCGCTGGGCCGAGGACCGGCACTTCGTGAACGGCTACGGCCCCACCGAGGCGACGGTGTGCGCCACCACCACGGGACCCCCCGAAGTGCCGCACATCGGCTCTCCGATCCCACAGGCACAGGTCTACGTCCTGGACGGGCTGATGCAACTGGTGCCGCCCGGCAGCGTCGGCGAGGTGTACGTGGCGGGGGCGGGCCTCGCCCGCGGCTACCTAGGCCGCCCCGGCCTCACCGCCGAGCGGTTCGTGGCCAACCCCTTCGGCCCGTCGGGCGACCGGCTGTACCGCACGGGCGACCTGGCCGCATGGCGCGGCGACGGCACGCTGCGGTACCTCGGCCGCACGGACGACCAGGTCAAGGTCCGCGGCTTCCGCATCGAGCTCGGTGAGATCGAGGCGGCGCTCCTCGCGCACGACGAGGTCCGGCAGGCCGTCGTGGTCGTACGCGAGGAGAAGCCCGGGGGCGGGCAGGAGGCCCAGGGCGACAAGCGCCTGGTCGGCTACGTCGTCCCGGCCGACCCGGCGACGCCCCTCGACACGGCCCGCATCCGCACCCGTCTGGCGGAGAGGCTGCCCGACCACATGGTGCCCACCGCCGTCGAGAGCCTGGCCGCCCTGCCCCTCACCCCGAACGGGAAGCTGGACCGCAGGGCGCTGCCCGCGCCGCGCACGGCGGCGGGCGGATCGAGCCCGAGCCCGCGCACGCTCCGGGAACGGCTGGTGGCCCACGCGTTCACCGATGTGCTCGGACTGGCGCGCGTCGGCGTGGACGACAGCTTCTTCGACCTCGGCGGGCACTCGCTCCTCGCGGTGCGGCTGGTCACGGCGATCGCCGACGCCACGGACGTACGGCTGTCGCTCGTGGACGTCTTCCGGCACCCGGCCGTGGCGGGCCTCGCGCGGTTGCTCGACGGCGGGCTCCCCGCGAACCCGTTCGACCAGGTGCTGCCGCTGCGGTCGAGCGGCAGCCGTCCCCCGCTGTTCTGCCTGCCGCCCGGCAGCGGGCTGAGCTGGTGCTACGTCGGCCTGGTGCGGCACCTGGACGCGGACCAGCCGGTGTACGGACTCCAGGCCCCGGCGTACGGACTCCAGGCCCCGGCGCACGGGGAGGGCGCCGCCGCGGCCGGCCCCGCCGACCTCGCCGCGCTCGTCTCCTCGTACCTCGGTGCGATCAAGCGGATCCAGCCCACCGGCCCGTACCACCTGCTGGGCTGGTCCATCGGCGGGAACATCGCCCACGCCCTCGCGGAACGCATGCGGCGGGACGGCGACGAGGTGGCGCTGCTCGCGATGCTGGACTCGGTCGTCCCCGACGCGTCCGCCGACGCTCCGGGGCTGGACGAGCACGGCGCGCTGGTCGCCCTCCTCCAGGGGCTCGGCATCGAGGCGGGGGCGGGGGCGGAGGCAGCGGGCGTCACGCTCACCGTGCCCGACGTCCTCGACCTGGTCGCAGAGAAGACCGGCACGCCGCTCCAACTCACCGAGGAGCGCGTCCGTGGCTTCGTCGAGACGATCCGCGGGCACGTGGCGATGTTCCGGGGGAGCGTCCCCGGACAGGTCACCGGAGACCTGCACCACCTGACGGCGTTCGAGGGCCGCACCGACCCCGAGGCGGTCGCGACGGCGTGGCGGGCGCACACGACCGGGCGCGTGCACGTCCATCCCGTCGCCGCCACGCACGGCGCGATGTGCGACCCGGAGCCGCTGAAGCAGGTCGGGAAGGTCGTGGCGACCCTGCTGGACGGAGTGGAGAACGCGTGAGACCTGGGTGCGCGACTGCTTGACGGGCCCGCCGGCCCGCGGACCGGCCCCGCCGTGACCGGCGGGCCGGTCCGCGCGCTCCGTTAGCATGTTTGCGCTCGTAATGATCAGGTTGAAATATCACAAATCGGCTGAAAAATTGACATCTAACGTAACGCGAGAGCCTTCGCAGGCGGACGCGTACCCGGACGGCGGCCCTCGGCGGACCGCGTGGTGGCGCAGGCCGCGCGTCCTGCTGTGGGGCGCGGTGGGCGTGGTCGGCCTGGGCTTCTTCGTGGGGCTGGAGATCGCCGCGCGCCACTACGGCCAGCCGGGACCGATCACCGACCAGGCGCGCGAGGTGATCTTCGCGCCCAAGTCGGGCACGGTGCTCTACGTCAGCATGGCGCTGATGATGGTGGTGCTCACCTGGCGGCAGCGGTTCATCGCGCTCGGCGCCGCGATCGGCATCGACCTCGTCTTCTGGGGCGTCCGCCGGATCGTCGGCGCCGAGATGATGTTCGGCAACGGCGCGCTGATCGTCACCCTGGCCTGTGCCGTCATCGCCGTCACCCGGCGCACGGGCCGGGAGCGCACCCTGCTGCTGAAGGGCGTGGGACTGGCCCTGCTGCTGGTCGCGGGCCGCAAGACGGGCTACACCTGGCTGCTGATCACCTCGAAGACCCGCCCGACGGTCCTCGACCAGTACGTGGCGACCGCCGACCACGCGCTGGGCAACCCCTCGTGGGTGGTCGGCCGGATCGTCGAGGCGACCGGCACGGTCGGCTTCCACATCCTGGAGTGGGTCTACATCCAGCTGGCGGTGGCCGCGGTCGTCGTCGCGCTGTACCAGCTGCGCAACGTGGCGCGCGAGCGCCGCTTCCCCGGGCACCACCTGGTGCGCACCTTCCTGGTCATCGGCCTGCTCGGCCCGGGTATCTACATGATCTTCCCGGTGGTCGGGCCGATCTTCGCGTACGGCGCCGACGGCGGCCAGTGGGCGGTGGCCGATCTGTGGCCGGACACGCCGCCGCCGCTCGACCCCCCGCAGTCGATGCCGTTCGACGAGGTCACCCCGCGCAACTGCATGCCGAGCCTGCACACGGCCTGGGCCACCGCGATCTTCGTCCACTCCCGCAAGGGCCCGCTCGCGCTGCGGATCGCGGGCACGTTCTGGCTGGTCGCGACGCTCGGCGCGACGCTGGGCTTCGGCTACCACTACGGCGCCGACATCATCGCGGGCGTGGTGTTCACGCTCACGATCGAGATCGGCCTGCGCACCTACGACCGCGGCTGGGACCGGGCGGGAGTCCGGCTCACCGCCTACGGGGCGGCTGTCTTCGTCGCGTACCTGGTGTCGTACCGCTTCCTTCCGACGCGGATGGCGGACCTCCCGTGGCTGTTCGGACCGCTGCTCGTCCTGGCGATGGCCTCGGTGGTCTACGGCTACGTACGGACGACCGGGCTGTGGGAGCGGCAGGACGCCGCGGTGCGGTGTCCCGAGCCGGAGGCGCAGGTCACGGGCCGATAGGGAACCTCCCCGGGCCGTGGCGCGTCCTGCACAACACATGCACGCACCACCCTGGGGAGCCCACAGTGGCACTGTTCGGAAACGCGCACACGGTCAATCCGGCGAAGGCGCAGAACGACTACGCGCGCCTCTTCGGCAACGGAGAGCAGGTCTACGGCGCGTACGTCCTGATACGTGACACGATCCTGCTCACCGACCGGCGCATGATCTTCATCGACAAGCAGGGCATCACCGGCAAGAAGACCGAGTACCACTCGGTGCCGTACAAGAGCATCTCGCACTTCGCGGTCGAGACCGCGGGCCACTTCGACATGGACGCCGAGCTCAAGATCTGGATATCGGGCAGCCCGACGCCGATCGAGAAGACCTTCACCAAGGGCGTCGACATCTACGAGGTGCAGGCGATCCTGACGCAGTTCGTGGCGAGGTGACGCGCGCGGGGGCGGTCCTGCGCGCGGACGCGGTCAGACCGGCTTGAGCCTGCTGCGCAGCAGGCAGAACTCGTTGCCCTCCGGGTCGGCCAGGACGTGCCACCGCTCCTCGCCGGTCTGGCCGACGTCGGCGGGCCTCGCGCCGAGCGCGAGCAGCCGCTCCAGCTCGGCGTCCTGGTCCCGGTCGGTGGGGTTGACGTCGATGTGCAGGGGGAGCTTCCCGGCCTTCGGGGCGCTTGAGGCGCTGAGGACCAGGACGGGCTGTGGGCCGCCGAAGTCGATGCCCGGAGGCCCGATCGCGATGCTCCCGTCGGCCTCGCGCTCGATCTCGACGTAGCCCAGGACCCCGCTCCAGAACGCGGCGAGCCGTTCGGGGTCGGCGCAGTCGAGGACCAGCTCACTGATGCGGCATGCCATGGCCGTCAGTGTACGTACGCCGTACGGGAGTTTGGCCGCGCCCCGCGAGGAAGGCGCCGGCCAGCAGCGAACCGCCCAGCACCAGCAGCGCGTTGACGAGCACCGCGACCGTGACCCCGTCGAGCACCGCGCCCGCGCCCGTGTCCGCGCCCGCCCGTGCGGTCACGATCGCGCTCATCACCGGGATGCCGAGCGTGATGCCGATCTGCTGGGTCATCGTCGCGAGCCCGGTCGCCAGGCCCTGCTCCTCGTCCGGCAGCCCCGAGGTCGCCGTGACCATGAAGCCGACGATGGCCAGCATGTTGCCGACGCCGCCGACGAACGTCGCGGCGAGCAGCAGCCAGATCCACGCGCCCGACGTGCCGAGCGCGACCAGCGCGAGGGTGGCGGCCGCCTGGACGGCGCCGCCCGCGACGATCGTCCTGCGGCTGCCGAAGCGGCCGACGGCGCGTCCGCCCAGCGTGCCGCCGAGCACGGTGCCGATGCCGAGGACGCCGAAGGCCAGACCGGTGGCCAGCGGGGTGTAGCCGAGGACTTCCTGGAGGTAGAGCGTGAGCAGGAAGACCAGGGAGGTCTCGGTGACGAAGGCGATCAGTCCGGCCGCGTTGCCCCAGACGACGCTGCGGCGCCTGAGGACGCGGATCGGGACGAGCGGCGCGGCCGCGCGCTTCTCGACGAACCAGAAGCCGACGAGGAGCACGGCCCCGGCGAGCAGTGCGGCCAGGGGGACCGGGGCGGTCCAGCCCGCTGCGCCCGCCTGCGTCAGCCCGTAGACCAGCAGGAGCAGTCCGCCGGTGACGGTGACGGCGCCGGGTACGTCGAGGCGTACGCGTTCGGCGGGGCGCGAGTCGGTGAGGGTGCGCGGTGCGAGGGCCACCACGAGGAGGGCCACCGGCACGTTGACGAAGAAGGCCCAGCGCCAGGAGAGCAGGTCGGTGAGGAGGCCGCCGAGTATCGCGCCCGCGGTGAACCCGGCCGACATCAGCGCCCCGTTGAGGCCGAGCGCGCGCTCGCGCAGCGGGCCCTCCGCGAACGCGGTCGTGAGCAGCGCGAGTCCGGCGGGCGTCACGGCGGCGGTGGCCAGGCCCTGGAGCACCCGCGCGGCGAGCAGGACCTCGGGCGACGTGGCGAGTCCGCCGATGAGCGAGGAGACGCCGAGCACGGCCATCCCCGCGACGAACAGCCGCTTGCGCCCCACGAGATCGGCGACGCGGCCGAAGAGGAGCGTGAATCCGGCGGCGGCCAGGGCGAAGGCGGTCGCGATCCACTGGAGGTCGGCGAGCGGGAAGCCGAGGCCCGCGCCCACGGCGGGCAGCGCGACGTTCAGGATCGAGAAGTCCACCGCGACCATGAACTGCGACCCGAGCAGCAGGACGAGGACGAGCTTCTGGCGCCGCGTCATGCGCGGCGGGGCGGCGGGGGTCGCGGGAGCGGTGGTCGGTCGCCCGGGTGCGGATGCGGTGGCGGACATGGCTGCGCCCTCCTGTGGGAACGGGAAGCTTTAACGGGAACGAATACCCGTTAGTGCATGCCACCGTAGCAAGGTCGACCCAGTAATGGAACCCAAGGCCCATTACTGGTGCGCGTGACCCCAAATGCGCCCCCTGTACCCCTCCTGGGCCGCGATCGCTGGTCCTTGCGGGTGACTCGGCGCGCGCCATCGATCACCACCAGATATCCATGAATTTCCGGGCACGTGGCTCGCACCGCTCCTTCCGCGCGGGCCTGACCCGGTGGGGGTTCCGAGACAGGAGGCGTTTTGCCAACGATCCATCCATTCGCCTCACGCGAGCGGCAGCTGCCGCAGCGTGTGGGCGCCCTGGGACTGGTCCTTCCGCTGCTGGCCTCCGGGCTCGCGGTCGGCGTCGCGCCGCTGGCACAGGCCGCCGACGCCGGGGACGGCACGGTCAAGGTCCGTGTGGTTCGCGAAGTGAACGCGAACGGCAAGTGGGACAACGTACTGGAACCCGGCATGAGCGAGGTGGAGGTCCGGCTCACCGACGACGCCGGAACCACCATCACGGGCAGGACCGGACCCGACGGCACCGTCACGCTGACGCCCGCGACCTCGGCGCTC
This sequence comes from Streptomyces sp. NPDC050504, assembly GCF_044458065.1. NCBI lineage: Bacteria > Bacillati > Actinomycetota > Actinomycetes > Kitasatosporales > Streptomycetaceae > Streptomyces > Streptomyces sp. NPDC050504. The sequence continues at coordinate 122,496 of NZ_JBITHO010000015.1, forward strand.
AAGGGCGGCAAGTACCGCATCCAGGTGATGAACCCAAAGCCCGGCGTGCTCTACTCGGCGCACGCCTCGCGCGAAGGACTGCTGGGCGGCTCGCCCGAGTTCCTCTCCAGCACCGAGGAGTTCGTCGACCTCTCGGGCGGCGGTGACGCCGAGGTGACCACGGCGTTCTGGAACCCCGGCGACTACTGCCAGAAGAACGCCACCCTGGTCACCGCGTGCATGCGCAAGGACGTCAAGGAGGGGCCCGCCGACAACGAGACGCGGACCCTGATCTCGTTCCCGTACAACGCGCGCGGCAACAGGAACCAGACGACCGACCTCTCGGACAAGGCCACCACGGGCGCGCTGTACGGCATCGGATACAGCAAGCAGAAGAAGTGGATCTTCTCCGGGGCGTTCGCCCGCCGGGCGTCGGACTACGGTCCCGGCGGCCGGGGCGCCATCTACGTGACCGACCGCGAGAGCGGCGCCACGACCCAGTTCGCCACCGTCCCGAACGCGGGCGCGACCGACCACGACTTCGACACCGACATGGACCTGCCCTTCAAGAAGGCCGTGTCCAAAGAGTCGCTCGGTGACGTCGAGGTCTCGGAGGACGGCAAGGACCTCTACGTCGTCAACCTGAACGACAGGAAGCTCTACCGCTACGACGCCACCCAGAAGACGGCCGCCGCGCCGAAGGCCTCGTACACCATCCCCGACCCGGGCTGCGCCGACGCCGGCGACTGGCGTCCGGGCGCCATCGGGATCCAGGACGGCACGGTCTACGTCGGCGGCGTCTGCTCCGGCGAGTCGAGCCAGGACCGGGCCGACATGCGCGCCAGCGTCCAGACCTTCGACCCCGCCGCAGGCACCTTCGGCGGCGTGATCATGGACCAGAAGCTCGACTTCCCGCGCCAGGTCGCCGACACCATCGCCAACGGCTGCTACGGCGCCGGCTGGTTCCCCTGGTCCGACCAGTTCAGGAACACGCAGGGCACGAGCAACTGTGGGCGCGGCGGCCGCTACGCCTACCCGCAGCCCTTCCTCACCGACGTCATCGTGGACACCGACGGGCAGCTCATCCTCGGCTTCCGCGACCGCTTCGCCGACCAGGCGGGCCAGAACCTCACGGAGCGCGACGCGACCGGCACCTTCCTGCTGGAAGCGATGTCGGGCGGCGACCTGAACCGGGCCTGCAAGGCCGCGGACGGGAAGTTCGTGATGGACGGCAACGGCGGCTGCACCAACAACTCCACCGTCGCCGGGATCAGCGAGTTCTACCCGGGCGATCAGCGCACCGTCTGGCACCCCGAGTCCGCGTTCGGCGGCGTGGCGCTCTCCAAGGTCGAGGACACCATCGCCTCGTCCGGCATCGACGTGGACAACGCCACCACCTTCTCCAGCGGCACCCTGTGGGTCAACCGCGTCGGCGGCGGCGCGGCCCAGGGCTTCGGCAACGTGCAGAGCACCACCTTCGGCAAGGGCGGCTCGATGGCCGACCTCGAAGTGCTCTGCGACGAGGCGCCGATCCAGATCGGCAACCGCGTCTGGTACGACGTCGACAAGGACGGCGTCCAGGACCCGGGCGAGAAGCCGGTGCCCGGCGCGACCGTCAACCTCTACGACGCGAACGGCGCCCTGGTCGCCACCACGACCACCACCGACCGCGGCGAGTACTACTTCGACAGCGCCGCCGACGGCCTGAAGTTCAACACCAAGTACACGATCAAGATCGACAACCCGGCGGACTACGCGGAGGGCGGCCCGCTCTACCGCTGGGCCGTCACCAAGAACGACGCCGGCGCCAACGACTTCATCGACAGCGACGGCAAGGTCCCGGCCGGGGGCCGCTTCCCCGAGCACACCATCACCACCGGCAGCGCAGGCCAGGACAACCACACCTACGACTTCGGCTACAACCAGCCGGACGGCGAGGTGCGGGTCCTGAAGGTCGACGCCAAGACGAAGAAGCCGCTCCAGGGCGCCGTCTTCCAGCTGTGGCGCGACACCAACGGCACCGACGGCCTCCAGACGGCCGCCGCCGGCGACACCCCGGCGGACACCAAGGTGGGCGCCACCTGCACCACGAACGCCAAGGGCCTGTGCGCCAGGGACGGCCAGCCGCTGGGCACCTACTACTGGCAGGAGACCAAGGCCCCGGGCAAGTACGCCCTGCCCAAGCCCGCCGTCTTCGGTCCTCTCACCCTGACCTTCGAGAACTACGCACAGGGCGTGTCGACCACGGTTCCGAACGTGGAGCCGAAGATCGACATCGAGAAGAAGGACAAGGAGACCAACTCCGACGCCGACACCGAGAAGGACAAGGTCATCCTCCCGGACACCCGGACGAAGACCCTGTACATGGACATCACCAACAACGGCAGCGAGCCGCTGATCAAGATCGAGGTCGGTGACATCGTCACCAAGGGCGGCGCCAAGGTCAGCAACCTGCGCTGCAACTGGCCCGACGGCACCAGCAGCTTCGACCCCAAGGGCCGCAAGGTGCGCTGGGACAACACCTGGCCGCCGAACAAGGACACCAAGGCGAAGTCCCGCTTCGCGGTGGGCGCCACCTACAAGTGCACCGCCCTGCTCACCGGGCTGCGCGCCGGTGAGGTCCACGCCGACAACTCCACGGTCGACGGCGAGGGCGAGTTCTCCGGCAAGCCCGTCAAGGACCGCGACCCGTGGCACGGCATCCCGCCGAAGTTCGTGCTCCTGAAGCTCGACGCCAAGACGAAGAAGCCCCTCAAGGGCGCGGTCTTCCAGCTGTGGCGCGAGTCCAACGGCAAGCCGGGCCTCCAGAGCACCGGTGCCAAGCGCGACACCAAGGTCGGTGCCGCGTGCGCCACCGACCCGCGCGGAAAGTGCGAGTACACCACCCGCCTGGGCCGGTACTACCTCCAGGAGACGGCCGTGCCCGAGGGCTACCAACTGCCCGCCAAGCGCGTCTTCGGCCCCTACAAGGTCACCAAGAAGACCAAGGTGCTCACGGTGAAGCTGTACAACAAGCCGAGTGAGCCCAAGAAGAAGAAGTAGCACCCGCGCGCAGCAGTGCGCACCGCGGCGGCCGCTCCCGACCCGGGGGCGGCCGCCGCTCGTCCGTGCCCCCGCTCAGGCCCGCGTGGAGTTCCGTGCCCCCGTTCAGGCCCGCGCGGAGTCCAGCAGCGGATGGCCGAACGGCCGGCCGGGCCCCGGCGCGGGCAGGACTAGGCCGAGCGCCGACGCGCGGTGCTCGGTGAACACGCGCAGCGCGTCGCCGTCGTCGAGCCGCCGCTGCACGCGGCCGAACAGGGCGGGGTCGCGCATGTACGCGAGGAACAGCAGGCCCCGGTCGCCTGGGCCGTTGTCGTACGAGTAGCCGCGGCGCAGCATGCGGGCGCCGCCGTCGAGGCGCGAGTGCGCCAGGCGCACATGGGCGTCGGAGGGGATGAGGTAGCGCCCCTCGGGCGTCTTGGCGTACAGGTCGACGGGGTCGCGCTCGCGGCGGCCGGTCAGCGGGGCGCCGCTGGCCAGCCGCCGGCCGATGACCTCCTCCTGTCCGCCGGGCGGCAGCGCGGCGAAGTCCGGGATCCGCATGTGGATCCGGCGGTAGACGAGGACGGTGCTGCCGTCGGGGTGCCACACCCAGCGGTCGGCCTCGTCCGACGGGGGGTTCTCGGTGCCGTCCTTGAAGCCGAAGAGGTTGCGGGGCGTCTCGCCCGGGGCGTGCGGCGGCAGGAAGCCGCGCTCTCGCCAGCGGGGCACCAGCAGGCCGGACGCGGTGGCGGTCAGCAGGTCGGCGAGCGGCCCGGCGTCCCCCTCGCCCTCGGCACAGAGCTGCACCAGGACGTCGCCGCCGCCCCTGCGCGGGTCGAGGCGGTCGCGGGGAAAGGGCGGCAGCGCGCGCAGGACGGCGGGTGCGGGCAGGCCGAGCGCGGGGAAGAGCGCGGGGCCGAGCGCGACGGTGAGGGTGGCGCGCGGCGGCAGGGGCAGCGCGGCCCACGCGGCGAGGGCCGCGCGCAGCGGCCGCACCGACGCGGGCGTGCGCCGGGCGGGCGCGAGGTCGAGCCCCGCCACCAGCGCGTACCTGGGCTGCGGCTCGGCGATGCCGCGCTGCCTGGTCGCCGGGCGGGCCCCGGCCTTCGGGGCGGGGGCCGACGCGGTCGACCGCTCCGCGGGGTCCCCGCAGGAGCCGACGGCGGTGGTGGCGGCGAGGGCCGCGGAGCCGGTGAGCAGGGTGCGCCGACTGGGCGTCCGTCGACCGGCGGGGGGCGTGGCCGTCATCCGTACTCCACATTCCTTGTACGGCGTCCCCCGCGCGGGGAGGCGGCGTACGGGGGTGTGCCGGGAGCCTGAACGATTGCGGCGGACCTGACGGTACACCTTGCGCCCATGTGGATTCATGTCATGAAACGCCGTGAAATGCGCCGCGGGTTCCGGCGGTTCGGCCTGGCCTGCCTCGGTACGGCCCTGCTGGCCGCGCTCCCGGCCTGTGGCAGCGCCTCGTCGGACGGCCGGCAGCTGTCGGGGCCGCCGACCGTGCTGCGCGTCCCCCAGCAGTACCCGAGCATCCAGAAGGCAGTGAACACCGCCCGTTCGGGGGACATGGTGCTGGTCTCTCCGGGTGTTTACCGCGAGAGCGTCCAGCTGAAGACCGCCCGCGTCGTGCTGCGGGGCACCGACCGCGACGAGGTCGTCGTGGACGGCGAGTTCAAGCGCGCCAACGGCATCACCGTCACCGGGGCCGCGTCCGTCGTGGAGAACCTGACGGTCCGCAACAACCTCGCCAACGGGCTGCTGTTCACGGGCGTCACCGACGAGGCCCTCCAGGGGCCCGGTGCCGGGGGAGCGGGCTACGACCCGTTGGACACCGCCGCCTTCCCCGCCCTGCGCGGCTTCCGGGCCTCCTACGTCACCGCGCACAACAACGCCCTCTACGGCATCTACGCCTTCGACGCCCGCGACGGAGTCATCGAGCACTCGTACGGCTCGGGCCACGCCGACTCGGGCATCTACGTCGGCCAGTGCAAGCCGTGCAACACGGTCGTCCGCGACAACACCACCGAGCACAACGCCGTGGGCATCGAGGTCACCAACGCGTCCGAGGACCTGTACTTCCTGGGCAACACCGCCCGCCTCAACCGCGTCGGCATGACGGTCAACTCCAACAACCTGGAAGCGCTGGGCCCGCAGCACCGCGCGGTGGTCGCGGGGAACCTGATCGCCGACAACAACGACCGGCACAGCCCCGAGCAGGCGGACGGCGGATTCGGCATCGGGGTGGGCATCGGCGGGGGGACGTACAACCGCTTCGAACGCAACCGCGTGGAGGGGCACAGCAGGGCCGGGTTCTTCCTCCAGGACGTCCAGGGCTATCCGGTGCGCGGCAACGAGATCCGGGACAACGCCCTGGACGGCGGCCAGTTGGGCCTCGTGGTGGAGGCCAGGCGCAGCGCGGGCAACTGCTTCGTGCGCAACGGGTCCGTCCCGACGAGCCCGGTGTCGCTGCCCGTGGGGCTCACCGCGTGCCCGGGGCGCGACGCCCCGCTGGCGACGCCGGGCAGCCCCCGCTCGGGCGGCGCCGTGCCGCCCGGCATGTCGTTCCGCGAGGTCCCCGCGCCCCCGGCGCAGCCCGACATGCCGTCCCCCGGGAAGGCTCCGGCGCGAGCGGCGGTCGGACTGCCGGGCAAGGTGGACCCGGCCAGGTACCCGCTGCCGGGCCCGGCCGGAGCCGAGAAGGCGTGACGATCCGTCAGGACCGGCTGGTGGCGCCCGTGTCGTCCGGTCCGGCTAGCGGCCCGTCGGGGCGGCGGCCCGCCCCTTCCAGGGCCCGCCCGGGACCTTGAGTCCGGCGGGGGCGCGGGTGATGTCCCAGCGGGCCGGGTCGGAGAGCGTCGCGAGCCTGGCCTCCACCCGCCCCAGCCGCCCGGAGCCGTCGACCCAGTACGTCAGCGGTGAGTCCGTACGGGCCGGGGCCGCGCCCGGCGCCGGGGCGCTTGCCGTGGCGCGGGGGCGGGGGCCGGAGAAGACGGTGTAGTCCGTGCCCGACAGGGTCTCCTGGCGGAGGCGGCGGGGCCCGGACTGGGCGAGGAGCTGGGCGTTGTCGGGCCGGTCGTTGCCGAGCGCCATCACCAGGCGCAGCGCGACGTCGAGCGGGTCGGTGGTGTAGGCGCGCGGCGACCAGGACTCGTTGGCGGCGGCCGCGCGCACCAGCTGCGCGGGGTCGTCGCCGGACGCGGCGGCCCCGGCCCCGCCCGACTTGCCGGGCCCCGGCCCGCCCGGAGCGGCCTTGCCGGGGCCCGGCCCGTCCGGGAGGGCGACGGCGAGACCGGTCGCGTCCCAGGCGATGAGCCCGGTGGACGCCACCGGGCCCTGTGTGGCGTAGCGGCCGACAGCGCGGTGCGCGCGGTAGTCGACCATGCCGTTCACGGTGGTCGTTCCGCCGCTGCCTGGCAGGGTGAGGGCCACCCGGACGGTCCCGGAGTCGTACAGGCCGAAGCGGGCCGAGGCCAGCTGCTGGGCCTCGGCGAGGGTGACGGGCCGGGAATCCTCCTCCTCGTCCGGCAGGAGCACGGCGGCGCCGACGGCACCGGCGGCGCCGAGCGCGGCGAGGAGCAGTACGAGGGAACGCGGCCGCAGGGCGGACGGACGGGGGCGGATCGACATGGACAACACCTCCAGGGCGGACGCGCCCCAGGATGACCCGACCGCCCCCGGCAACGGCGCAGCGCCGCCGTGCCGCGTGTCGCCGAACGTGCGGCACGCGGATTCGTCATAGCAAGAGAGCCCCGGATGAATTGACATCCGGGGCTCGATCCAGCGTATATTTGAATCTTCATGCCTAATGCGGGATTAGGCATGAAGAGAAGTCATCTGCGTGCAGCATATCGCGTCAGGAGTGGAATTGTCAACCGAGGAAATGCGGCAGGAACAGCAATTCATCAGCGGCCTCTACACCCGGCTCGACCAGCTCAGGGAAGAGGCCGAGGAGTCGGTGCGCGGTGCGCTCGTGCAGGTCGGGACCGGATTCCAGGCCAGACTGGAAAGGGACGTGCTGGTCGCCGAGCAGTCCGGGCTGCTCAGCGCGATCGACGCGGGCGAGAACGGGCTCTGTTTCGGCCGACTCGACTTTCGTGACGGCCGTACGCACCACATCGGGCGCATCGGAATTCGCCGGGACGACGCGGAACGCACTCCGCTGGTGATCGACTGGCGGGCCGATGTGGCGCGCCCCTTCTATCTGGCCACCGGGCATTCCCCGATGGGCCTGCGCCGCAGGAGGCACATCAGCACCGAGGGGCGCACCGTCACCGCGCTCCACGACGAGCTGATGGACCTCGGCGACCCCACCCGCACCGGACACGAGGGCGCCGACGCCGACGAGGTGCTGCTGGCCGCGCTCGACGGGGCCCGCACCGGACGGATGCACGACATCGTCCGCACCATCCAGGCCGAGCAGGACCGCATCATCAGGGCGCCCCACCACGGCGTCCTGGTCGTCGAGGGCGGCCCCGGCACGGGCAAGACCGTCGTCGCGCTGCACCGGGCGGCGTTCCTGCTGTACGAACACCGTGAGCTGCTGGCCCGGCGCGCGGTGCTCGTCGTCGGCCCCAACCCGGCCTTCCTGAGCTACGTCGGCGACGTGCTGCCCTCGCTCGGCGAGACCGGGGTGCTGCTGGCCACCGTGGGCGAACTCTTCCCCGGCGTGCGCGCCACCGGCACCGACGGTCCGGCCGCCGCCGAGGTCAAGGGGCGCGCCGAGATGGCCGGCGTCCTGGCGAAGGCCCTGCGGGACCGGCAGGCCGTGCCCGAACGCTGGACGGACATCGACCACGAGGGCTACGGGACGCTCCGGCTGGACCGGGCCATGGCCGAGGACGCGCGCTGGCAGGCGCGCGGGAGCGGACTGCCCCACAACCTCGCCAGGCCCGTCTTCGCGTTCCACGTCATCGACGCGCTCACCGCTCAGTTGGCCGAGCGGATCGGCGCCGACCCGTTCGGCGGCCCCAACCTGCTGGGGCCCGACGACGTCGCGCAGCTGGGCAAGGAGATCGCGACGAGCCGTGAAGTCCACGCGGCGATCGACGAGTTGTGGCCGCGGCTCACCCCGCAGGAGTTCGTCGCCGACTTCCTCGCGGAGCCGGTGCACCTCGACGACGAGTCGGCCGAGCCGATCCGCAGGCGGGGCGGCGCGTGGACGACGGCCGACGTGCCGCTCCTCGACGAGGCCGCCGAGCTGCTGGGCGAGGACGACAGCGCGGCCCGTGCGGCCGCCGAGGCCGAGCGTCAGGAGCGGATCGCCTACGCCCAGGGCGTGTTGGAGCTTTCGGCGGGCTCGGAGACGTACGAGTTCGAGGACGAGGAGTCGGAGGTGCTCGCCGCCCACGACATCATCGACGCCGAGCGGATGGCCGAGCGGCACGAGGAGGCCGACCGCCGCAGCGCGGCCGAGCGGGCGGCGGCCGACCGGACCTGGACGTTCGGCCACATCGTCGTGGACGAGGCGCAGGAGCTGTCGGCGATGGCCTGGCGGCTGCTCATGCGGCGCATCCCGACGCGCTCGATGACGCTCGTCGGGGACCCGGCGCAGACCGCGGAGACGGCGGGGCTCGGCTCCTGGGAGCGGATCCTCGACCCGTACGTGGGCGACCGCTGGGAGCACGTGCGGCTCGGCGTCAACTACCGTACGCCCGCCGAGATCATGGAGGTGGCGGCCGGTTTCCTGCGGGCGCACGACCCGTCGTTCCAGCCGCCGGGCTCGGTGCGCTCCACCGGTGTGCGGCCGTGGTCGCGGCGGGTCGCCGCGGACCGCCTCGCGCCCGCCGTGGCGCGGGCCGTCGAGGAGTCCAGGGGCAGGGGCCGGGTCGCGGTCGTCGCCCCGGCGGCGCTGCACGCCGCACTGGTCGAGGAGCTGCCGGACGCGGGACGCGGCGCCGCGCCCGACCTCACGCGGGACGTGGTGCTGCTGGACCCGAGGCAGGCGAAGGGCCTCGAATTCGACACGGTGCTGGTGGTGGAGCCCGGGGAGTACGGGGTGAGCGACCTGTACGTCGCGTTGACGCGCGCGACCCAGCGGCTCGGCGTGCTGCACACCGGCGAACTCCCCTTGGAACTCGGGGGACTTGAGGAGCGCGGCGGCGAGGAGCTGTAGGGCGTTTCCGGCGGACGCCGGAGGGGCCCGGAACCGCTCGGCCCCGGACCCCTCCACTACGCGCGTGCCGCCGTTCGGTTCACGAGCCGAGCGGGCCGCCGCGCCACTGCTGGTTGGTGTGGGCCGGGGCGCAGTCCCAGATGCCCACGCGGGAGCCGTTGCCGGTGCCCCAGCCGAGCACGTCGAGGCACTTGCCGGAGTGGACGCTGCGCAGCAGCCCGCCGGGCAGCAGCTCCCACTTCTGGTTCAGGCCCTGGTGGCAGCCGTGCAGGCTGATCAGGGTGCCGTTCGCGGTCTGGGCGCCGTTGACGTCCATGCACCGGCCGAGCGCGCGCACGGTGCCGTCGCCCTCCAGCCGCCAGGCCTGGGCGTCGGTGCCGTTGCAGTCGTAGATCTGGACCGGGGTGCCGTCCTTGAGGCTGCCGCCCTTGACGTCCAGACACTTGTTGGAGTGCACGCCCACGATCCGCCCGGAGCCCGGGGGCGGCGGCGGGGTGCAGTAGATCTCCAGGAGCACCTGGTAGTAGTTGCTGCCGATCTGATTGGGGACGGGCCCGGCGCTGAGGGCGCAGCGGTTGACCTGGTAGCCCTCGTTGACGGCCTGCGCGAAGGCGGTGTTGTATGCGGCGTCGGTGGCGATGTTCAGCGGGCCGTAGCCGGTACCGAGGAAGTGCTTCGCCACGGTGGGCGTGGCCGCCGCGGCGGACGCGGGGGCGTTCTCCTCGGCGTTGCGCGCGGCCTTCTGCGCCGTGGCCCACTGGGTCGCGGGGTTCGCGGCGGGGGAGGCGGGGGAAGGTGCGGCAGAGGCGGGGGCGGTGGAGAGCGCCACGGCGGCGAGTACGGACGCGGCCGCTGTGGACAGCCATCGAGCCAGCTTCACGCCAGGCTCCTTTCGGGGATCGGGCTTGGGGACGTTCTCGTGCGGTCGTGCTCCGCCGGGCCCGCGGTGGCACCGACAGTAGCCGCGCCCGCGGCCGCCGGAGTCTCACCGGAGTATCAAGTCCGGCTCACCGGCGGGGGCCGGAACGCCCTGCTCGGGGCAGGTCTCCGAGCTTCATTCGGTGTCCACCTCTTGGCAGCAATAGTGCAATGTGAAATATTACTGAAGTGCTCGCGAGAGCCACGTCACACGCCCTAGAGAGGTTCCCGTCATGACCGCTTCCCACTGGACCCCCGAGCAGCCCTGGCGCGGCATCATGGTCGCCACCACCCTGCCGCTGCGTGACGACCTGTCGGTGGACTACGACGCGTACGCCGAGCACGTCGCGTGGCTCATCGCGAACGGCTGCGACGGTGTGGTGCCCAACGGCTCGCTCGGCGAGTACCAGACCCTCACCGACGAGGAGCGCGCCCGCGTCGTGCGCACCGCCGTCGAGGCCGCGGGCGACGGCGCCCGCGTCATGCCCGGCGTCGCGGCGTACGGCAGCGCGGAGTCGCGCCGCTGGGCCGACCAGGCGCGCGAGGAGGGCTGCGGCTCGGTCCTGCTGCTGCCGCCCAACGCCTACCGCGCCGACGAGGAGTCCGTCCGCGCCCACTACGCCGAAGTGGCCCGCGCGGACATGCCGGTGGTCGCGTACAACAACCCCTTCGACACCAAGGTCGACCTGTCTCCCGCGCTGCTCACCCGGCTGCACGCCGAGGGCTCCATCGTGGCCGTCAAGGAGTTCACCGGCGACGTCCGGCGGGCGTACGAGATCCGTGAGCTCGCCCCCGAGCTCGACCTGCTGATCGGCGCCGACGACGTGCTCCTGGAGCTGGCGCTGGCCGGGGCCGTCGGCTGGATCGCCGGCTACCCCAACGCCTTCCCCGCCACCTGCTCGGAGCTGTACCACGCCGCGCGCGCCGGTGACCTGGAGACCGCGCTGCCGCTCTACAAGTCGCTGCACTCGCTGCTGCGCTGGGACTCCAAGACCGAGTTCGTCCAGTCGATCAAGCTCTCCATGGACATCGCGGGCCGCCGCGGCGGCCCCGTCAGGGCCCCGCGCACGCCGCTGACCGGTGCCATCGAGACCGGGGTGCGGGAAGACACCGAGAAGGCCGTCGCCGCCGGGTACCGCTAGAGCCGGGGGCCGGGCCGCGCCACCGACCGCCGCCCGGCCCTCATCCAACCTCCACCCGCCCGGCCTCCCCCCGGCCGCCCGTGTCGCCAGGTCGCCAGAGCGGCCGGGCCGACCGGGCGGCCGGGTGCGTGAGGGACCCTTGCGCACCTCTGCGAACTGGGAAGATGTCACACCTCGCGGCGCTTCCCCGCGGAGCGGCCCGAGCAGAGAGACCGAGCGGAGAAAAGGAACCATGAACCCCGCGTACGCGACCGTCGACCACACCTTCACCGTCCCCCTCGACCACGCGGCCCCCGAAGGACCCACCATCGAGGTCTTCGCCCGGGAGGTCGCGGACCCCGGCCGCGCGGGGGAGGAGCTGCCCTGGCTGCTGTACCTCCAGGGCGGCCCAGGCTGCAAGTCCCCGCGCCCGTCCGCCGGTTCGCCCGGCTGGCTCGACCAGGCGCTCAAGACGCACCGGGTGCTCCTGCTCGACCAGCGCGGCACGGGCCGCTCCACGCCCGTCACGGCCAGGGCCGCCGCCCGCTTCGGCTCCGCCGCCGACCTCGCCGCGTACCTCGGGCACTTCAGGGCGGACCAGATCGTCGGGGACGCAGAGCTGATCCGCAAGGAGCTGTGCGGCGACGAGCCCTGGGAGACGCTGGGCCAGAGCTACGGCGGCTTCATCACGCTCACCTACCTCTCCCGCGCCCCCGAGGGCCTGAAGTCCTGCTACGTCACCGGCGGCCTGCCCGGCATCGGGGCCACCGCCGACGAGGTCTACGCCCGCACGTACCCCCGGGTGCGCGAGCGCGTCCTGGACTTCTACGCGCGCTACCCCGAGGACGGCGCCCGCCTGCGCAAGATCGCCGACCTGCTGGCCGCGTCCGACGTCCGGCTGCCCGACGGCGACCGGCTCACCGTCCACCGGCTGCGCACGCTCGGCCTCGCCCTCGGCATGGGCGACGGCTTCGAGCGGATCCACTGGCTCCTCGACGAGGCCCTGGACGCCGAAGGCGAGCTGTCCGAGACCTTCCTGCACCAGGTCATGGACCTCACCAGCTTCGCGGACACGCCGCTCTTCGTCGTCCTGCACGAGTCGCTGTACGGCAACGCGGCCACCGGCCCCACCGGCTGGGCCGCGGGCCGCCTCCTCGACGGCCTCCCCGAGTTCGCCGAGGACGCCGACCCGCTGCTGCTCACCGGCGAGATGATGTACCCCTGGATGTGCCGCGAGATCAAGGGGCTGCGCCCCTTCGCCGACGCCGCCGACCTGCTGGCCGAGCGCGCCGACTGGCCCGCCCTGTACGACCTCGCCCGCCTCGCGGAGAACAGCGTTCCGCTGGCCGCCGCCGTCTACCACGACGACATGTACGTGGACGCCGGGCTCTCCCTGGACACCGCGCGCCACATCGGCGCCTCGCGCGTCTGGGTCACCAACGAGTGGGAGCACGACGGGGGCGCCGCGTCGGGCGGCCGCGTCCTGGCCCGACTCATGGACATGGTGGCGGGCCGCGCCTAGCCACCGCTCACCTGCACGCGCGAGCCCCGGCGGGAACGTTCCCGCCGGGGCTCGCGCGTGTTCACTCCTTGTCCCGTCTGGGCCCCTTGAAGCGGCCCAGTGCCCTGCCCAGCGCCCCGAACGGCCCCTCGTCCGCCCCGGCCGCCGGGCGGCCGGGCGCGGCGCCTCCGGGACCGTTCGCCTCGGCCAGCGCCGCGTGGGCCAGCTCGGCCGCCTCCCGGTACAGGTCACGGGACTTGGTCATGGCGTCCAGCGCCTCGGCGTAGGAGACGACGAGGGTGCGGGCGTAGACGAGCTGCTCGTCCTCGGTCAGCAGGTGCCAGCGGCGGCGCAGGTGCGTCAGTACGCGCTCCACCTCCTCCGTCGCGGTCTGCGGCAGATCGGCGAAGGCCACGATCTTCTCGACCAGTTCGGTCGGCTCGGAGCCGTCGAGGAAGACGGAGCGCACGGTGAAGTCCTCCGCCGTGTACTCCGGGCCCGTCAGCGCGGTCGGCAGGACCACGGCCCCGCCGCGCGGGACCTGGACGTTCAGGTCCTTGACGGCCCAGTTGACGATCTGGTGCTGCTCGGGGGCCGCACGGTGCTCGATCACCCGGTGGCGCAGGCCGGGCGGCAGGAAGCGGGTCAGCGACAGCTGGCCGACCGCGTCCGCGGTCATCGCCTCGTGCACGACGACCTGGATGTTCCAGCTGTGGCGCGTGCACTCCCGCAGCAGCGCGCGCAGCTCCTTCTCGTCGGCGGGCAGCGGGTTGGCCGCCCTGAGCAGGGGGCCCTGCACGGCGTCGTGGTCCCAGGCGACGCGCTCGGTGTCGGGCCAGAACATCGTGGCGGGCGACGCCCACCGCTCGTCCCAGAGCGTCCCCGCGTCCGCGGCGAGCACCCAGCCGACCACCTCGCTCCTGCGGTGGCCTTCGAGGTCGTACGTGGTCAACTGGGCACGTACGGTGACGTCGTCCTCCTCCCGCCAGCGCGCCTCGAAGAGGCGCCGGGGCGAGGGGGCGGCGGGCTCGAAGCCGGTCTGGGCGCCGGGCAGCGGCGGCAGCCCGGCGGGCGGCGCCGCGTCGGCGGGGTCGAGGTCGAGGAAGTCGTCGACGACCCCCGCCGCCTTGAGCGCGATGAGGTTGCGCCGGACGTCCTGCTCGGGCGAGGACCCGAGGTGGCGTCCTCGTCCCAGCCAGGCGGTGTCGGGAACGGTGGTCCGTGGGGTGCTGGTCTTTGACATGACGTCGTTCTGTGAGCGGACGGTCGGGTGGCCGGGTTCGGGTGGCTAAGTATGGCGCTCCCGGCCCGTGGAAGCACGGCGCGGGGGCGTGTCTCGGGGGCGGCGGGGTCGAACAGCGGGTGACAGGACTCACATTCGGGACGAGTGGGGCGCGCGGCCCAGGACCGGTGGCCGTCCCGCAGCCCTCCGTCACGCGCTCCCGGACCGGGGCGGTGCGGTCGAACGGATCGACTTTCCGCGAGCTGTCCGGCTCCCGACCGGTGCGCTCCGCGCCGAACTCCGGCTCGAAGCACCCGGTGTGGAGGTCGCAGCCGCCGCACGGGGTGCCGGTGGTCATCCGTGCATCGTCACACGGCGCGACCGTGCCGCCGGGGGAGGTCCGGCGGCACGGTCGGGGGAGGGGGCAGGTGTCGGTCAGCGCCCGTCCAGCAGCGGGCGCAGCCCCGCCGCCAGGCGCTCGTACTCCTCGGGCAGGTTGTAGAGCTGGCCGGAGACCCGGATGCCGCCGCCGTCGGGCCAGGGCCAGATCAGCACCCGGAAGCCGAGCCGCTCGGTGATCTCCTCGCGGAGCGCCTCGGCCTCCACCTTGGTGCGGGCGAGGCCGCGCGGCAGGCGCAGGGACCGCATGGCCAGCCGGTCGTCCGCCGGGAGCGGGGTGACGCCGGGGAGGCGGGCGAGCAGCTCGGCGCCGTAGGCCGCGAGCGCGCTGTTGTGGCCGCGCACCCGCTCGGAGCCCAGGTCGGCGATGAGGTCGAGGCCGTCGGGCGCCGCCAGGAGGCCGGTGTAGTCGGCGGTCGCGCGGAACTCGACCGCGCGCGGGAAGCCGCGGTCGTCCTCCCAGGAGGGAACCGGCGGCCGCACCCGCTCGCGGTGCTCGGGGGCCACCGCCAGCAGGGCGCTGCCCGGCGGGGCGTACGCCCACTTGTGCAGGTTCCCGAACCAGAAGTCGGGCCTGCCCGCGAGGGGGGCGGCGAGCATGCCGGGGGAGTGGGCGCCGTCGACCACCGTCGCGATCCCGCGCTCGGCGAGGTCCGCGAGCAGTTCGGGGGTGGCGATGAGCCGGGCGGTCGGGGAGCTGATCTGGTCGAGCAGCGCCACCTTGGTGCGGGGAGTGACGGCGGCGAGCACCGCCTTGCGCACCGCGGCCTCGTCCGGCAGCTCCGGGTCGAGGGCGACGGTGACCAGGCGGGCCCTGCGCGCGGCGGCCGCCACGACCGTGCCGTAGCCGTGGTCGGTGACCAGCACCTCGTCGTCGGGCGCCAGGCCGAGCGCGTCGAGGGAGATGTTGGCCGCCTCGGTGGCGTTGGTGACCAGCGCCGCCCCTTCGGGGGCGGTGCCGAGGTGGGCCGTAATGCGGCTCCTGGCCGCCGCGAGCTGGTCGGCGACGCCGAGGAAGAAGGCGTCGGGGTCTGCGGCGGCCTCCTCGGTCAGCCGCTGGTGGGTGCGGGCCACGGGGACCGGGACCGCCCCGAAGGAGCCGTGGTTGAGGTGGGTCACCCGGGGGCTGAGCCGGAACAGCTCGGGGCCGCCGGGGAACGCGGAGGGCGCTGCGGGCGCCGCGGGTGCCACCGCCCGCGCGGGCGGTGGCGGCGGTGCGGACAGCGGCGGCGGTGCGGACAGCGGCGGCGGTATCGGCGTGCTCATCGGACCTCGACGGTCACGGTGCGGCCGGGCTTCACCTTGGTGCGGACAACGGTGTAGGTCACGCCGTCGATGGTCTCCGTACGGGCCGGGCGGGGCAAGCCGTCGACGGTGGCCGTCTTGTGCGCCCCGGGGAAGCGGGCCTCCCAGGTGTAGGGCGCGGTGCCCGAGGTGTGCGTGAGCGTGGAGCGGCGCTTGGCGTCGTGCCGCAGGGCGAAGGTGCTGTCGCCGACCCTGAGGTCGTCCACGCGCAGCCAGTCGGTGCCCGAGGGCAGCCGGGACTGGGTGGTGAGGGTGCGGGCGGGGGCGTCGGGCGCGACGCCCATCAGGCCCTGGACGGTCTGGCCGACGAGCGTGAAGGAGACCTCGGGGTAGTCGCCGTTGGTGCCCTGCCGGGTGTTGACGTGCTGGACGTCCTTCTGCGAGTAGACGTGGCGCATCCACTTCCAGGCGGTGTCGGGCCGGTTGTTGGTGAAGAAGGTGTCGGGCAGGTACGTCAGGGCCTCGATGTTCTCGGGCCGCTCGGGGCCCTCGGCCTGCGCGTCGATGAAGTCCAGGTACGCCTCGCGCCGCGCGCCGGGCTCGATGAGCTGCTTCAGCGGCATGAACCAGCTGTTCTCCTTGCCCCAGCCGGTCAGCGCGCGCCCGTCCGTGGTGTAGCCGCGGACCATGTCGGCGCCCGAACCGCCGCCGCTCCAGGTGGTGTTGAAGTACTTCTTGAGGTCGCGGGCGCGGCGCTCGAAGCGGGCGGCCGTGGCGTGCTCGCCCTTGGCGCGGGCCAGCGAGGCCATCGCGCGGTAGGCCTGGTACTGCGAGCCGATGGCGTCGCCCGCCTCGGCCAGCGGCTCGTCGCTCAGCTCGTTGTAGCTGGCCACGCCCTGGAAGATGCCGCCCCCCGTGCCCTCGGCGACCTTGACGCGGCCGTTGTCCTTCTTGCCGTCGTGGAGCGCGACGAACTCGTCGGTCGCGTGCCGGTAGAAGTCCCACAGCGCCGGGTCGTCGAGGTAGGAGCGGTCCCCGCTCCAGCGGTAGGCCTCCTCCGCCTTCTGCACGAGTTCGAAGACGGCCGGGACCTCGCGGACGAAGAGGTTCGGGTTGCGGTAGTCGATGGACAGGTAGGTCCTGTTGTCGAAGTTGAGGGCCCACACGGGGTAGTAGGCGTGCTCGGCGGTGGCGGACTCGGCGAAGGCGCGCAGCATCGCCTTGTTCTCGGCGTGCAGGCCGAGCGTGCCGGCGCCCGCGAGCTGGTGGGCCATGTCGCGCGAGTAGTAGCCGCTGCGGTTGGCGTAGCCCGCCCAGTAGGAGGGCGCGTAGACGCCGGTGCCCGTACCGCCGGTCTGGCGCTCGTCGGCGTTGAGCGGGCCCGTGGTGCCGGGCAGGTGCACCCAGCTGTTCGCCTTGCCGCTGGCCCAGGCGAACATCTCGGCGATCTCGGGGTTGCTGGAGGTGACCTTGGGGGCGGCGGGGGACGCGGGGGAGACCATCACGTCGTCGGCGTTGACCCAGCCGCCGGACGCGGACTCGAAGGCGATCTCCAGCCGGTCGCCGGGGGCGAGGGCGACGGGGCCGAGGGTGTGGCGGCGGAAGTTCGCGGCCGACGGCAGGTCCAGGGAGGCGGCGGTGGCGCCGTTGACCCGCAGGACGTAGCGGCCGCCCGCTCCGCCGGTGGCGATCCAGGCGGAGACGGCGTAGGAGCCGCGGCCGGTCGCCCGCACGGTCTGGGAGACCTTCATGCCCGTACCGGCGTCGAGGTAGGCCAGTCTGCTCCCGCTGTGCGGGTTGTTGGTCGCGACCCCGGTGCCCGAGGTGAACTCCCAGCCCTCGCCGCCGCCCTCGAAGCCCGGGTCGTTCACGGTCAGCAGGGCGGGCTGCGCGGGTCCGGAGCCGGGCGCGGACGCCGGTGCGCTCGCCGCGGCGGCCGTCGGGCCCGCCGGGAGCTGGGCCAGTGGGGCGAGCGCGGCGAGCAGGGCGACTGCGGAGAGCAGCGACAGGCGGGAACGCGTCATGAGGGTTCTCTCCAGGGAGGGGGGTGGCGGGACCTGCCGGACCGTTTCGGCCGGGGCGCGCGGCACGCTAGCAATCCCGAACGGATGATTGCAATGGATCCGACGGCAATCAATGGATGGGTGAACTGAAAGTTTTCATCGATCCATTGCAACTTGCTCGTCGGTCCTTGTAATGTCCCGCTCCGTCAGCGTCTGTGGCCGCGCGAACAGCGTGAACAGGCCACGCGAACAGGCCGGCAGTGCGGGCCGAGCAACAGTGAGGGGAACCGACGTGATGGACCGAGAGCCGGCAAGAGGGCAGTCCGAGTCCGAGCAGCAGGCCGCGCCGCAGCCGGGCCGCCGCAGCGTCCTGCGTCTGGGAGGCGGCGCCCTGGCCGTCGGGGCCGGTGCCCTTTCGACCCTCGGCCTGACCGCCTGCTCCGGCAGCGGTGACGCCGGAGGCGACGGGGGCAAGGGCGACGCGCGCAAGGGCAAGATCACCGTCTGGTCGTGGCAGGGCCCCGCCGCCGAGCTCAAGGCCCTGGTGCCCGACTTCAACAAGGCGTACCCCGACATCCAGGTCACCGTCGAGGACATCGGCAACCCGGCGATCTGGGACAAGATCACCGCGGGCATGGCGGCGGGCGGCCAGGGCCTCGCCGACGTCCTGCACATAGGCGTCGACTACCTGCCCGGCTACGTCGAGCGCTTCCCCGGCGGCCTCGCCGACCTCGGCCCGCTCGGCGCGACCGCCCACAAGACGGCCTTCGCCTCCGGCCTGTGGGAGACCGTCAGCCCCGACGGCAAGAAGGTCAACGCCCTGCCCTGGGAGGCGAACTCGGCGGGCTTCTACTACCGCGCCGACCTCTTCGAGAAGGCCGGGGTCGACGTCGAGGCGCTCCAGACCTGGGACGAGACCATCGAGGCGGGCAAGAAGCTCAAGGCCAAGACCGGCGCCCACCTCCTCGGCATCGACAAGCCCGCGTCCCAGCCCGACGCCGCCAACCTCTTCCAGATGCTCCTCCAGCTCCAGGGCACCTTCTACTTCGACCTCGAAGGCCGCATCACCCTGGACTCGCCCGAGGCCGTCCGCGCGATGACCCTGATCAAGAAGATGAACGACGAGGGTCTCGTCAGCGACCTCGCGGGCGGCTGGAACGCCCTGATGAGCTCGCTGAAGAAGGGCACGGCGGCCGTGCTGCCCTGGCCCACCTGGTTCGGCGGGATCATCGAGGAGCAGGTGCCGAACGAGGCCGGGAAGTGGAAGGTCAGGCTGCCCCCGGCGGTGCGCAGGGGCGGAGCCACCGCGGCCACCGTGAACTCCACCCACCTCGCCGTCGCGGGCAGCAGCAAGCAGCAGGCCGCCGCCTGGTCGTTCATCGAGTACGTCCTCACCCGCCCCGCGTCCCAGGTGAAGATCTACCGGGGCAAGGGCATCGCGCCCGCGCTCATGAAGGCGTACGACGACTCGGTCTTCCACGAGCCCTCGAAGTTCTTCAGCGGCCAGCGCAAGGGCGAGATCTTCCTCTCCGCGCTCACGGCCCCCTCGCCCGGGGTCAACTACACCTCCGACTACGCGCGCGCCCTCAAGCTCGTCACCGACGCCCAGTCCAAGGTGCTCCTCAAGGGCGCCGACCCGGCCAAGGTCCTCCGCGACGCGGCGGCCGACCTGGCCCGTCAGACGGGCCGGAAGAAGGCCTCCTGATGACCCTGGCACCACCCGCCCCAGCTCCGGCCCGCACGAAGGCCCCGGCCGCCCGCCCCAAGCGGCGCGGCCGGGCGGCCCCGTACCTCTTCGTCCTGCCCGCCCTGCTGCTCTTCGGCGCGTTCAAGCTCTACCCCATCGGCTGGTCCTTCGTGATGAGCCTGCACCGCACGGTCGCGGGCGTGGAGACCTTCGTCGGCGCCGACAACTACACGCGCCTGCTCGACGACCCGCTCTTCTGGACCGCGCTGCGCAACACCGGCGTCATCCTGGCCGTGCAGGTCCCGGTGATGCTCGCGCTGGCCACCCTGCTCGCCGTCGCGCTCAACTCCACGCTGCTGCGCGGCCGCGCGGTCTTCCGGCTCGGCTTCTTCCTGCCGATGGTCACCGGCCTCGTCGCGTACGGCATCGTCTTCTCCGTCCTCCTCAACCAGGAGTACGGACTGGTCAACTGGCTCTTCGGGCTCGTGGGCGTGGACCCCGTGCCCTGGCTCACCGACCCGATGTGGGCGCGCATCTCCCTGGGCCTCGCGCTGACCTGGCACTACACCGGGTACAACGCGGTGATCCTGCTCGCCAGGCTCCAGACCGTTCCGCGCGAGCTGTACGACGCGGCGGCCGTGGACGGCGCGGGGGCGTTCGCCGCCTTCCGCCACGTCACCCTCCCGGGACTGCGCCCCGCGCTGCTGCTGACCACGGTCCTGTCGACCATCGGCACGCTCCAGCTCTTCGACGAGCCGTACGTCCTCACCGGCGGCGGCCCCGACA
Source organism: Streptomyces sp. NPDC050504 (assembly GCF_044458065.1). Lineage (NCBI taxonomy): Bacteria > Bacillati > Actinomycetota > Actinomycetes > Kitasatosporales > Streptomycetaceae > Streptomyces > Streptomyces sp. NPDC050504. Next base: position 142,493 of record NZ_JBITHO010000015.1, read on the forward strand.
ACGCCACCCTGACCATCGGCGTGTACCTGTACCGCAACGCGTTCACCTACTTCGACTTCGGGTACGCCTCCGCCCTCGCCTACGCCCTGACCGTGCTGATCGGTCTCCTCGGGCTGCTCCAGTTCCGCATCCTGGGAGAGAAGTCGTGACGTCCACCCACAGCACCGCCAGGCGCCACGCCCGGAGCCGGGACAAGGCCCCCGACCGGGGCCCGAACCGCCACCAGGGCCGCAGCATCCTGCTCACCTCCGGGCTCGCCCTCGCGCTCGCGGCCGTCGCCGTCCCGCTCTACTGGCTGGTCGTCGCGTCCACCCACAGCTCGCAGGAGATCTTCGACAGCCCGCCGCCGCTGGTGCCCGGCGGGCACCTGATGGACAACCTCAACACCCTCCAGGAGTCCGCCCACTTCGGCCGGGTGATCCTCAACTCCCTGGGCATCGCGATCGTCTACACCCTCGTCGCGGGCGCGGTCTGCACCCTCGCCGGATACGGCTTCGCCGTCTACCGCTTCCGCGGCCGCGAGGCACTCTTCGGGCTGCTGATGCTCGGCCTCGTCGTCCCCGCGCAGATCACCCTCGTACCGCTGTTCAAGATGATGGCCGAGCTGCACTGGCTCAACACCTACCAGGCCGTCATCGCCCCCAACCTCGCGCTGCCCTTCGGCATCTTCCTGATGCGCCAGTCGATGGCGGCCCTGCCCAAGGAACTGCTCGACTCCGGCCGGATGGACGGCTGCGGCGAACTGCGGCTGTTCCTGCGGGTCGCCCTGCCGCCCATGCGCCCGGCGCTCGCGACCCTCGCCATCTTCCTCTTCCTCTACCAGTGGAACGACTTCGTGTGGCCGCTCATCGTGCTGCGCGACGACACCTCGTTCACCATCCCCGTGGCGCTCGCCTCGCTCCAGGGGCTGGACGAGACCGACTTCGGCGCCATCCTGGCCGGCACGTCCATCGCCGCGATCCCCATCTCCGCGGTGTTCCTCGTACTCCAACGCCACTTCGTCTCAGGACTGCTCGCGGGAGCCGTGAAGGAATGACCATGAACACCCACCCCACGCCCGGCCCCGCCCCCGAGACGGACCTGCGCCCCGTGTCCGACACCGACGAGCCCGTGACCCTCGCGCACGAAGCCCCGGCCGAGGCCGAACCGCTCCTGGACCAGGTGTCGATCGCCGTGCTCGCCCTGGACGGCGGCCCCCGCCCCCGGTGGAGCCTGACCGAACTCCCCGACGGGCTGCGGATGCTGGAGGTGCGCGCCGACGGCACGCCCGACACCCCCGTGGAGATCCGGCTCTCCGTGCCGCTCGGCGACACCGCCGGGTACTGGCACCCGCAGGGCGCCTGGCGGCGCACCCTCGTCGCCGACTGGGAGGGCCGGGGCCGCGTCAGCCTCGTCAACGGGCCCGCGGCCGGCTGCCTCTACGAGCACTCCGGCGCGACGCTCCTCACCTTCGCCGCCGCCGACCCGGTCTCCGAGGCCACCGTCCGCTTCGGCGTCTCCGAGGAGAACGACACCCACGTCGTCCACCTCCGGCTCTCCCCGAAGGACGGCGTACACCGCCTGCTGCTGGTGCCCCGCGCCCCTTCCGTCGGCGCGGCGATGCGCCCGCTGCGCGACTGGTTCGCCGCCGCCCACCCGCCGATGCCCGTGCCCGAAGCGGCCAAGGTGCCCGTGTACTCCACCTGGTACGCCTTCAACCAGGACGTCACCGCCGAAGCCGTCGAGACCCAGGCCGCCCTCGCCGCCGACCTCGGCTGCGGCGCGCTCATCCTGGACGACGGCTGGCAGCTGTACGGCAGCGGCCGCGGCTACGCCGGAGTCGGCGACTGGCTGCCCGACCCCGCCAAGTTCCCCGACCTCACCGGCCACGTGGCGCGCGTCCGCGACCACGGGCTCGCCTACCTGCTCTGGGTCGCGCCGCTGCTCATCGGCCCCGAGGCCGACTGCTACGCCCGGTGGGCCCCGGTGGCGCGCGTCCCGGCCAGCGTGCCCGGCGCCCTGGTCCTCGACCCCCGGCGGCCCGAGGTGCGGCGCCACGTCATCGACACCTGCGTGCGCCTCGTGCGCGACCACGGACTCGACGGGCTCAAGCTCGACTTCCTCGACGAGGCCGCGGTGTACGCCGGGGACGGCGCGGGCGACGTGGGCCTGGCCATGACCGGACTCCTCGCCGAACTGCGCGGCGAACTGGAGGCGATCAGGCCCGACGTCCTGCTCGAACTGCGCCAGCCGTACGCGGGACCCGGCATGGTGCCGTTCGGCAACATGCTGCGCTCCTTCGACTGCCCGGCCGACGCCACCGCCAACCGGGTCCGCACGCTCGACACCTCGCTGCTCGCGGTGGGCGCCGTCGTCCACTCCGACATGATGATGTGGTCGCACGGCGCCGGTCCGGACGCGGTCGCCCGGCAGCTGATCGGCGCCCTGCACTCCGTGCCGCAGATCTCCGTGCTCCTCGACAAGGCGCCGCCCGAGCACCTGGACGTGGTGCGCTTCTGGCTGGCGCGCTGGCGCGAGCACCGCGAGCTCCTGCTGGCCGGCGAGGTCGAGCCCGGACGGCCCGACGAGCTGTACCAGGTGGTGACCGCCACGCGCGGCGACGAGCGCCTGGTGAGCGTGCACGGCGACCGGGTGGTGGACGTCGACTTCACCGCGCACCGCACCTTCCACCTGGTCAACGGCTCGGACCGGGACCGGCTGATGATCGAGGTCGCCGGAGGCGGCGGCGCGGTCACGGCTCGGGTGCACGGCCCCGACGGCCGTAAGATGGATGATCCGCTGACGCTCCTGCCTGACGGGCCCCACCCGCTGGCCGTACCGCGCGGTGGTCTGATATCGCTCACACTCACGGAAGGACAGCGATGAGGGTCGGCATCACCGACGTCGCAGCCCACGCACAGGTCAGCGAGGCCACCGTCAGCCGCGTCATAAACCGGCGCCAGGGCGTTTCCCGCAAGACCCGTGAGGCAGTCGAGCGGGCCATGGCCGAACTCGGCTACGAGCGCCAGACGCAGGGTCAACTGGTCGCCGTGGTCACGGAGTTCGTCTCCAACCCGTTCTTCGCCGACGTCGCCGAGCGCATCGAGTCCGCGCTCGCGCCGCACGGCCTGAAGACGGTGCTGTGCCCCGTCTTCCCCGGCGGGGTGCAGGAGCTGGACTTCCTGACCTCGCTGGTCGACAAGGGCGTCGCGGCGGTGGTGTTCCTCTCGGCCTCCAACACGGTCGAGGGCGCCGACACCGACAGCTACGAACTGCTGCGCCAGCGCCGCGTGCCGTACGTCGGCATCAACGGCGAGTTCGCCGACGGCGTGGCGGTCCCGGTCTTCTCCACCGACGACGCGCTCGCGGCCGAGCTGGCCGTGGACCACCTGCACCGCCTGGGCCACCGGCGCATCGGCATGGTGTCGGGCCCCTCGGGCAACCGGCCGGCCGACCGCCGCGTCCAGGGCTTCGTGGACGCGATGGTCCGCCGGGGCACCGCGGACCCGGAGCCCTGGGTCGTGCGCCAGTCGTACACCGTCGAGGGCGGCCAGGCGGCGGCCCCGTCGCTGATCGCGCTCGGCGCGACCGCGATCGTCGCGGCCAGCGACTACATGGCGCTCGGCGCGGTGCGCGGCATCCGCCGCCAGGGCCTGTCGGTCCCGGGCGACGTCTCGGTCGTCGGATACGACGGCTCGGCGATCACGGAGTTCACCGACCCGGCCCTCACGACGGTCCGTCAGCCCGCGGACCGCCTGGCCCTGGAGGTGGGCCGCAGCGTCCTGGCCCTGGTCAGCAACCGCGAGGTGCCCACGGGAGAACTCCTCTTCGACCCGGAGCTGGTGATCCGCGCCTCCACGGGCCCGGCGCCCGCCTAGCGGCCCGGCGCCCGCCTGGTCAGCGGCCCCGGGGCGCGGCGCCGGCCGCCCCGGGGCCCCTTCGTGCGCGGCGGGGGCCGGTCCGCCGCACACTGACGCGAAACCCGGGCCCCACATCCCGTACGCACGACCGACAATGCGGGGAGTCGGCCGCTGCGGAGGCTCCGGTGAAGTACGAGTGCTGCCCCGACGGAACCTGGGAGAGGGCGACGTCCCGCCCCTCGCCCCTGCTCAGGCCGGGCGTCGCGGGCTACCGCGGCTTCCGGTTCGACCTGACCAGACCCCGACGGCGCCTCGAACTGCCCGACTTCATGTCGACCCTGGTCATCCTCTTCGGACAGAAGCTCCGCGTGTACGAGCCCGTGGGCACCGAACCGGCCGACTCCGCCTTCTACGGCTCGGTGTTCGCGGGCGTCCAGCCGCGCGCCCGGCTCGGCGAGCACGACGGCCGGCTGAGCGGCGTCGAGGTGGTGATCGCCCCCTGGATGGCGTACGCCCTCTTCCGGACGCCCATGAACGCGCTGGCCAACCGACTCGTGGAGCCCGCCGACCTGTTGGGCGCGCGGTTCGGCGCCCTGGACGACCGTCTCGAAGCGTGCCCCGGCTGGGCCGAGCGCTTCGCGCTGCTGGACGAGGCGCTGACGCGGTGGCTGCGCGACGGGCCGCGCTGCTCGGCACGGGTGCTGTGGGCCTGGGAGCGGATCAACCGCACCGGGGGACGCATCCCCGTGCACGCCCTCGCGCGCGAATGCGAATGGAGCGAACGGCACTTGGAACGGCGCTTCGACCAGCAGATCGGCGTACCGCCCAAGACCGCGTCACGCATCCTGAGGCTGCGCGCGGCCGTCGGACTGCTCGCGCAGGGGCAGACGGGAGCCGTCACCGCCGCCCTGTCCGGCTACTCCGACCAGGGGCATTTGAGCCGCGAGTTCAAGACGATGACCGGCTGGACCCTCACCCGGTTCGCCCGCACGCGGTCGACCGGGGGTACCCGCGCCACCGGCGCGGGCCGCGCGGGCCCGGTCGACGTGGACCGGGGCGAACGCGCGCCGACGAGCCTGCTGCTGCCCAACTGAGGGCGCGCACCGGGACGCACGGAATCGAGCCATCCCGGTGGAGAGGTCGGTTTTCTTCAATACGGCCCCTGAGAGCGCTTGCGAGGCTCGGTGGCACCGGCACGCACCCGGCGCACCCGTCAGACGGACGTGCGCGCACGGGACCGGGTCACGGATCAGGGACCAGGGGGACCGCTCATGCCATCGCCACACGCTTCGTCACCGCACGCTCCGGCGCCGCGCATCTCGACGCCGGGCGTTTCGCCATCGCGTGCCGACAGGGTCAGGATCGTGCTCGAAGCGGACGGGTACGTCGTCGTGGAGCGGCTGGAAGGCCAGCCGGAGGCGATCGAAATCATGCAGGACATCGGCAGGTTCGTCCCGCAGTACACCGGAGCCGTGGAGCACGAGGTGGTCCACCGGCCCGGCAACGAAGGCCGCGCCTACTCCCAGAGCCGCAACACCATCCGCTGCCACACCGAGGCCCCTGGCCGGCTGCCCAGCCCGCGCCACCTCGCGCTCTACTGCCACCGCCAGGCCCGCTGCGGCGGCGGCCACACCGACCTGCTGGACCTCAAGGCGCTGCGGAAGCTGCTCGGCCCGGCCGAGCACGCACTGCTCACCGACCGGAGCATCGCCTTCCCGGGGCCCGCCGGGCCCATCACCCTCCCCATGCTGTACGAGGAGGACGACGGGCGCCCCGTGCTCAGGTTCAGCTACAACCTGCTGACCGCGGCCGACTACGACGCGCCCCTCGACGCGGCGCCCGCCCCCGAACACCTTCCGCTCGGCCGGGAGGGGGCCGAACTCGCCCGCCGCGTGGCCGAGTTGTTCGACCAGTACCGCGTCCAGGTGCTCGTCCCCGACGGCGCCCTGCTCATCTGGGACAACCAGCGGATGCTGCACGCCCGTTCGGAGTACGAGGACGAGGGGCGCCACCTGACCCGGTACTGGATCGACGCATGACCGGGCCCGCGTCCGGCTCTGCGTCCGGCTCCGCGACCCGCACCGTCTCGGGGCGCAGGCTGGCCGCGCTCGTCCGCGACCGCTGCGCCGACCCCGCACTGGCCCACGACGTCGAAGTCGTCGCCCAGGTGCTCCCGTTCAAGGTCAGCGGCCATGTGGTCGACCACCTCGTCGACTGGCGTAGCGCCCCGGACGACCCGCTGTACCGGCTGCTCTTCCCGCACCGCGACATGATCGACCCGGCGCACTTCAGGGCCGTCGAACGCGCCCTGGGCAACCCCGCCGCACTGCGGGACACCGTCGCGGCCGTGCGCCGCGCGCTCAACCCGCACCCCGGGGAGCAGCTCACCCGCAACGTCCCGCGGGAGGACGGCGGCGAGGTCGGCGGGATGCAGCACAAGTACGAGCAGACCGCGCTGGTCTTCCCGCGCCACGGACAGACCTGCCACGCGTACTGCGCGTACTGCTTCCGCTGGGCCCAGTTCGTGGGCGAGCCCGGCCTGCGCATCGCCGACGACGGCCCCAAACGGGTCACCGACTACCTGCGGCGCCACCCCGAGGTCAGCGACGTGCTGTTCACCGGCGGCGACCCGCTCGTCATGCGCACCGAACTCCTGGAGCCGTACATCGACGCGCTGCTGCGCCCCGGACTCGAACACATCAGGACGGTCCGGATCGGCACCAAGGCGCTCTCCTTCCACCCGGCCCGCCTGGTGACCGATCCGGACGCGGCTGCGCTGCTGCGGCTGGTGGAGCGCCTGACGCGGGAGGGCAGGCACGTCGCCGTGATGGTGCACGTGTCGCACCCGCGCGAACTCGACCCGGACATCACGAGGTCGGCGGTGTCCGCGCTGCGCTCGGCGGGCGCCGAACTGCGCTCGCAGGCCCCGGTCGTACGGCACGTCAACGACGACCCGGAGGTGTGGGCGCAGGCGTGGCGCGCGCAGATCGCACTGGGCATCCACCCGTACTACTTCTTCGTCGAGCGCGACACGGGGGCGCGGCGCTACTTCGGCCTGCCGATCCAGCGCGCGTACGAGATCCACCGGGGCGCGACCACCCGCCTCTCCGGCCTCGGCCGCACCGCCAGGGGCCCGGTCATGTCGACGACCGAGGGCAAGGTGACGGTCGACGGCGTGGCGCGGCTCCCGGACGGCGAAAGGGTCTTCGCGCTGCGCTTCCTCCAGGCCCGTGAACCCGACCTGGTGGGAAGGCCGTTCCACGCGCGGTGGGACCCGCGGGCGCAGTGGTGGTCGGAGCTGCGGCCGTTCGGCGCGTACGACCGGCTGTTCTTCCCCCTGGAGCGGGCCGCGGACCCCGCCGGGGCGCGAGGGGGCCGACGCTGAACGCGCGACGGGGGAGCGGGGGGCCTTCACGATCGGGCACGGGCACGGGCGTGGCGCTTGCGGTCGTGTCGGCCTGCACCTTCGGCACCGTCGGGCCCGCCACCAAGATCCTGGACTCGGCGGGGCTCTCGGCGACGGAGATCGCCCAGGCCCGGCTGAGCGTGGCGGCCGTACTGCTCCTGACGATCGCCGCCCTGACCCGCCCGGGACAGCTGCTCGCCGCGGCGCGCGAGGCGTACGGCGTGATCGTGGTGCTGGGCGTCTTCTCCTTCGCCGCGCTGCAGACCCTGTGCGGGGTCGCCGTGGCGAGGATCCCCGTCGGCGTCTTCGTGGTGCTCCAGTTCCTGTGCCCGGTCGTGGTCGTGGTGTGGCTGCGCTGCGTGCGGCGCGTGCCGCAGCCGCGCGCGGTGTGGCTGGGCACGGCCGTGGTGGTGGGCGGGCTGCTGCTGGTGGGCGAGGTGTGGTCGCGGCTGCGGCTCGACGCGGTCGGGGTGCTGGCGGCGCTGGGCACCGCGGTCGCGCTGTCGGTGCGGTTCCTGGTCGCGGGGCGTGCCCTGGCCCGGCACGCCCCGCTGCCGGTCGCGGCGCTCGGCATCGCGGTCGGCGCGCTCGCCCTGAACGTCGTGTCGCCGGTGACGGCGTTCCCGTACGGAAGGCTGGGCGACACGGTCGCGTACGGCGGGGTGACCGCGCCCGTGTGGGCGGTCGTGGCGTGGGCGGCGCTGGTGGCGACGCTCGTTGCGTACCTGAGCGGCATCGCGGCGCAGCGCTTCCTGGCCCCTTCGGCGGCGAGCCTGCTGGCGACGCTCGAAGTGGTGGCGGGCGCTGGCACCGCGTACCTCCTCCTCGGCGAGACGCTGACGCCCGTGCAGTGCGCGGGGATCGGCGCGGTGCTCGTGGGGGTGGTGGTGGCCCAGCGGTCGATGCGCACGTCGTCCGGCGGGGGCGGGGCGGGGACGAGCACCCCGGCGCCCGCCGATCCAGTGCCCACCACGCCTTTCCCGACCCCGAGAGGAGCCCGAGCGATGGACGACAGGTTCATCAGCAACCCCGACGAGGACGCCTTCGGCACCGAGGTATTCGGCGCCGTCGACAACCCCGTCATCCACCGGCTGGCGGCCAACTGGAAGCGCCGGGCGGCCGTGAAGCGCGACGATCCCGAACTGCTCGACCTGTTCGACCCGGCGCTGCCCGACTACCCGGAGGACATCGTCCCGTTCGCCGACCACCCCACGTACGAAGGGCTGGACCCCGAGCGGCGCTCCGCGATCCTGACCTGGGCGATGATCGCGCTGAACAGGAACACCGAGTACTCCGAGACGCACGTCGTCAACCCGGCCTTCGGGCTGGTCCTGAAGGGAGAGTTCCCCGGTCTGTGGGGCGAGGCACTGGAGGTCTCGCTGCTCCAGGCGATGGTGGACGAGCAGTACCACATCCTGATGCACCGCATGGCCAGCGGAATGACGAGGGCGAGGCGCGGAGCGCACTACCGGGAGGGCGAACTGCCCCTGCCGTACGTATCGGTGAAACACCGTCAGTTGGTCGATGCGGCGTCGGAGCGCTGGCGGCGCAGTCTGCTCACGATCGCCTTCTGCACGACCACCGAGCTGTCGATCGGGGCCTATCTGGAACTGGTGGCGGGCGCCGAAGGGGTCCAGCCGATGAACGTGGCGCTGTCGCGGCTGCACCGCCACGACGAGGTGTGCCACGGCTCGATCAGCGGCGAGCTGCTGAAGGTACTCCTTCCGCAACTGACGCGCGAGCAGCAGGGGTTCCTGCTGGACGCGCTGTGCCGGGCGCTGGAGGCGTACTCGGCGAACGACTACCGCGTCTGGGAGGCGATCATGCGGCTGGTGGGCGTCGAGGGCGGGGCGCGGATGCTGGCGGACTGCCGGGCGGCGGGGCGCACGGCGCTGCTGCGGGACTACAGCGGCCTGCACCGGGTGCTGACCGAGCTGGAGGTCCTCGACGAGGTGGAGTTCGACTGGTCGAGCGTGAAGGTGTCGGGCCGACTCCCCTACGTCCTGTAGGGGGCCGGGCGATGTCGAGCGCGCACCGGATGGACTGGGCCGAGGCGCGCGGGATCGCGGTCCGCGCCCTGACCGGGCACGGCGTGGCCGATGGGGACGCTGGGGCCGTGGCGGACGCGCTGGTGGAGACCACGGCGCGGGGCGTCGCGACCCACGGGCTGCGGCTGCTCCCGGGCTACTTGGACGATCTGGAGCGGGGCGTGGCCAACCCCCGCCCGAAGATCGGGGCGGTGCGGGAGAGCGGCCCCGCCGTGCTGCTGGACGCGGACGCGGCGCTCGGCGTGGTGGCCGGACTCGCGGGCGCGGCCGAGGCGGTGCGGCGGGCCGCGGAGTACGGGATCGCGGCGGTCGTGGTGCGCAACTCCAACCACTTCGCCGCGGCGTCGATCCACAGCAGGGCCATGTCCCGGGCGGGAATGGTGGGCTGGGTGATGACGTCGGCCTCGTCCCGGGTGGCGCCGTACGGCGGTGTCGCGCCGCTGCTCGGCACGAACCCGGTGAGCGTCGCGGCGGGGGCGGACGGCGACCACGAGTTCGTGCTGGACATGGCCACGAGCCAGGTGTGCCTGGGCGAGGTGCGGGAGCGGGGCCGCAGGGGCCGCGCGCTGGAGGGCGGCTGGGCGCTGGACGGGGACGGGCGGGAGACCCGGTCGCCGGGCGCGGCGCGGGCCCTGTCACCGCTGGCCCCGGGGTACAAGGGCCAGGGCCTCGGCATGGCCGTGACCCTGATGACGGCGGCGCTCGCGGACGCGCCGCTGGACTGGCAGCTGGACCACATCGAGCGCGCGGAGGCGGGCCGGGGCCGCGAAGTGGCGCACTTCCTGCTCTGCCTCGACCCGGCGTTCTTCGGGGGCGGGCCCGAGTTCGCGGACCGCCTGCACGACCTGGTCGAGACGGTGCGCGGGGCGGGGGACTCGGTGCGGTGCCCCGGCGACCCGGAGCGCGAGAGGCGGCGGGACGCGCTGCGCGACGGCGTACCGCTGGATCCGGAGACCGCGGCGTCGATGCGGGAGCTGGCACGTCGCTACGGAGCGGACGAAACCGCCGCGAGGAGGCCGAGTTGAACGCGATCACCCCGTCCGGGCACATCTGGATGGACGGCCTGCTGGTCCCCTGGGACGAGGCCCGGGTCCACGTCCTGACGCAGTCGTTGCACTACGGCTGGGCGGTGTACGAGGGCATCAGGGCGCACGGGACGGCGGACGGCCCCGCGGTGTTCCGCCTGGACGACCACCTGGCGCGCCTGACGCGTTCGGCGCGCGTCTACATGATGGACATCCCCTACACCGAGGGCGAGTTGGCGCGAGCGGTGTGCGACCTGGTCGCCGCGACGGGTTCGGCGTCGTGCTACGTTCGCCCGCTGGTCTACCTCGGTTACGGCAGCATGGGCGTGGCGCTGGACCTGACGGCCGTACGGGTGACGGTGGCGGCGTGGCCCTGGGAGGAGGGCCGCCCGGCACGCAACTGGCGCCTGATGACGAGCGCGTGGCGCCGCAACCACCAGGACGCGATCCCGCCCCTCGCGAAGGCGACGGGCGCCTACCTGAACTCGTCGCTCGCCAAGTTGGGCGCGGTCAGGTCGGGTTGCGACGACGCGCTGATGCTCACGCCGACGGGACACGTGGCGGAGGCGTCGGCGGCGAACGTCTTCCTGGTGAGCGGAGGCGTACTGCGCACGCCTCCGGTGACGGAGGGCATCCTGCCCGGAATCACCCGGGCGACGGTCCTGGAGCTGGCGCGAGCGGCAGGCGTCCCCACGGAGGAACGCCCCGTGGCACACGCGGAGGCGTACACGGCGGACGAACTCTTCCTGACGGGCACGGCGGTGGGGGTGGTCCCGGTGGAAGCGGTGGACACCCGGGTGGTGGGAAGGGAGACCCCGGGCCCTGTGACGCGGTTGCTGCGGGCGGCGTACGAGGAAGCGGTGCGGGGGAAGGGGACGCGCTCGGGGGAGTGGCTGACCGGAGTGCGGGGGTAGGGCGGCGCGCCGCCCGGTACGGCTCCCGTCCGCGCCCCGCCTTCCGGCGCGTGCCCGAGCCGCTGGGCGCCCTTGACCTCAAGTCCGCTTGAGGTCATAGCGTTTTTCGTGCGCGCCGCCGTACCCCAGCACGGGGTAGAGTCCGCGCCTCGCGTCCGATCGACCACCCCCGGAAGGCACCCTCCATGAGCATGGAAGTCACCGCGTGGACCTCCCTTCACAGCGTGATGAACGCCCAGGAGGACCGCAGGCCCTTCTCCCGGGCCACGCTGCGCCGCATCGCGGTCTTCGCCCGGCCCCACCGGGGGCGCGTCGTCCGGTTCACGCTCGTCAGCGTGGTCAGCGCGCTCCTCGCCGTCGCCACCCCCGTCCTCGCCGGACGCGTCGTCGACGCGATCGTCGGGGGGAAGGAGAGCGGGACCGTCGTCCGGCTCGCCCTGCTCATCGCGGGGATCGCCGTCGCCGAGGCGGCCCTGGGGCTCGTCACCCGGTGGCTCTCGGCGAACCTCGGCGAAGGGCTGATCCTCGACCTGCGCACCGCCGTGTTCGACCACGTCCAGCGGATGCCCGTCGCCTTCTTCACCCGCACCCGCACCGGCGCCCTCGTGAGCCGGCTCAACAACGATGTCATCGGGGCCCAGCGCGCCTTCAGCAACACCCTCTCCGGCGTCGTGTCGAACGTCGTCACGCTGTTGCTGACCCTCGCGGTGATGCTCTCGATCTCCTGGCAGATCACCCTGCTCGCGCTCGTCCTGCTGCCCGTCTTCGTCGTCCCCGCCCGCCGCATGGGCGCCCGCATGGCGCGGCTCCAGCGGGAGGCCGCCGCGCACAACTCGGCGATGAGCACACGGATGACCGAGCGGTTCTCCGCGCCCGGCGCCACGCTCGTGAAGCTCTTCGGGCGCCCCACGGACGAGTCCGTCGAGTTCGCCGCGCGCGCCGCCCGCGTGCGGGACATCGGGGTGCGCACCGCCATGGCCCAGTCCGCGTTCGTCACCGCGCTGACGCTGGTGTCCGCGCTGGCGCTGGCGCTCGTGTACGGACTCGGCGGCCACTACGCCCTGCGCGGCAGCCTCGACCCCGGCGCCGTGGTCGCCCTCGCGCTGCTCCTGACCCGCCTCTACGCCCCGCTGACCGCGCTCGCCGGCGCCCGGGTCGAGGTGATGAGCGCCCTCGTCAGCTTCGAGCGCGTCTTCGAGATCCTCGACCTCAAGCCGCTGATCGAGGAGAAGCCCGACGCCCGCGAGGTGCCCGACGGGCCCGTCTCCGTCGAGTTCGACTCCGTGACCTTCGGCTACCCCTCCGCCGACAAGGTCTCCCTCGCCTCCCTGGAGGAGGTCGCCACGCTCGACCCGCGCGGCGGCACCGACGTCCTGCACGGGGTCTCCTTCCGCGCCGAGCCCGGCCAGATGGTCGCCCTCGTCGGATCCTCCGGCGCGGGCAAGTCGACCATCGCGCAGCTGCTGCCCCGGCTGTACGACGCCGACGAGGGCGCCGTGCGCCTCGGCGGGGTCGACGTCCGCGACCTCGGCTCCGACGCCATCCGCGACACGATCGGCATGGTCACCCAGGACGGGCACCTCTTCCACGAGTCCGTGCGCGCCAACCTGCTGCTCGCCAGGCCCGACGCCACCGAGGACGACATCTGGGACGCCCTGCGCCGCTCCCGCCTCGACGGGCTGGTGGCCGAGCTGCCCGACGGGCTCGACACCGTCGTCGGCGAACGCGGCTACCGGCTCTCCGGCGGCGAGCGCCAGCGCCTGACCATCGCCCGGCTCCTGCTCGCCCGCCAGCGGGTCGTCATCCTCGACGAAGCCACCGCACACCTCGATTCCACGTCCGAAGCGGCCGTGCAGGAGGCCCTGGGCGAGGCGCTGGCCGACCGTACCGCCGTCGTCATCGCGCACCGGCTGTCCACCGTGCGGGCCGCCGACCAGATCCTCGTCGTCGAGGCCGGACGGATCGTCGAGCGCGGCACGCACGACGAACTGCTCGCGGTCGGCGGGCGGTACGAGGAGCTGTACCGGACCCAGTTCGACTCCGACGCGGGGGCGGGCGGCCAGGCGGACGGGGCGCTGTCCGCGCCCCGGTCCTGATCCCCTCGGCGCAGCCGTCAGCGCCAGGTCTTCAGCCGGGTGTAGACCGTGCGCCCACCGCTCGGCAACTGCTCGGTGAGCGTCCGGTCCTCGGGGCGGAAGCGCAGCTCCTGCGGCAGCGGACCGGTGACCGTGCCGCCCTCGGCGTACGTCAGGAGCACCGTGTCGCCCTCGATGCGGTACGTGCCCTCGGCGTGCGTGATGCCCGACCAGATGCACACGACCCGCGGCGGGCAGGGCGAGACGAGGTCGTCGACGCGGTACGACCCGGACGCGTCGAAGTGGATCTCGCGGGGGTGGGTGCGCTCGCCGCCGGCGGGCGAGCCCCAGGCCCCGGCCAGCTCCCAGGGCGTGACCGCGTCGGCGGGGGCCGAGCCGAGCGCGGTGGCCAGGAGGGTGGCGGCGCCCACGGCCGCCAGGCGGATGCGGTGGGTGCGGGGGCGAGTACTGAGCGTGGTTCTTGTCACCGCGTCAGACTGCGCCCGGCGGGCCCCGGTGCGCAAACCGGGACCCGTCGGGCGAACGGCCGGGGGGCGGGGGGGGGGGAACGACCCCGCCCCCCGCCGGGTGCGGCGCGGGGGTGGCGCGCCCCGGGGGCGGCCCGCGGCGCCGGGGACGGCGGGGACTCCACCCCCGGGACGGGCTGCACGACCCCGCTGAC
>NZ_JBITHO010000016.1:0-407 GCF_044458065.1 Streptomyces sp. NPDC050504
ACCCTCTCGGGCTTTCCTCCGGGCTTTCCCTTCGGTATTTCGTGTTCCGACTCTATCAGACCGTTTCCGGTTCCGATTTCCTCGGTGCTTTCCGGCCTTTCGGCTTTCCGGCTGTTCCGACTTTACCAGATCCGATTTCCGTTCCGTTTCCGGTTCGGATTTTCTTTTCCGGCGGGCTCGACTTTAGCAGAGCTTCTGAGTCGGATTTTCCGGCCCGACCGGGAGGCGGTCCAACGCACTCAAGTGTGTTGGGGTTCCCGTTCGGCGGAGATGTAAACGTACTGGAGCGGGGGGGCGGGGGGGGGCGAGCGGGCCCCCCCCCCCCCCCCCAAACGGGGGCGCCCCCCCCCCCAACACCCCCCCCCCACGGACCTGACAACGGCGGCCGCCGGCGGTTGGAGGGACAC
>NZ_JBITHO010000016.1:417-39183 GCF_044458065.1 Streptomyces sp. NPDC050504
CGCCCCCGCCCGCCGGGGGCCCACCACCCCCTGTTTTGTGGGTGGGGGGCGGCGGGGGGGGTTTTTAGAACGGGGGGGGGGGCCCCCCCCCCACCCCCCCCCCCCCCCCCCCGCTCCAGGTCCGATCGGGTCAGGCCGACCGTCAGACCTCGACGACGACCGGAAGGATCATCGGGCGTCGACGGTAGGTGTCCGACACCCACTTGCCCACCGAACGGCGGATCAGCTGCTGGAGCTGGTGCACCTCCACGACCCCGTCGGAGGCGGACTTGGCCAGCGCCTCCTCGATCTTCGGGGCGACCGCGGTGAGTGCCGAGTCCTCGATGCCGGAGCCCCTGGCGTGCAGGTTCGGGCCGCCGACGATCTTGCCGGTGGTCGAGTCGACCACCACGAAGACCGAGATGAAGCCCTCGTCGCCGAGGATGCGGCGGTCCTTGAGGTGGGCTTCGGTGACATCGCCGACGGAGAGCCCGTCCACGTACACGTAACCCGCCTGGACCTTGCCGACGATCTTGGCCCTGCCGTCGACCAGGTCGACGACCACGCCGTCCTCGGCGATGACGATGTGGTCCTTCGGCACGCCGGTGAGGGCGCCCAGCTCGGCGTTGGCGCGCAGGTGGCGCCATTCGCCGTGGACCGGCATCAGGTTCTTGGGCTTGCAGATGTTGTAGAAGTACAGCAGCTCGCCGGCCGACGCGTGGCCCGAGACGTGCACCTTGGCGTTGCCCTTGTGGACGACGTTCGCGCCCCAGCGGGTCAGGCCGTTGATCACGCGGTAGACCGCGTTCTCGTTGCCCGGGATGAGCGAGGACGCCAGGATCACCGTGTCGCCGGGGACGATCCGGATCTGGTGGTCGCGGTTGGCCATCCGGGACAGCGCCGCCATGGGCTCGCCCTGGGAGCCGGTGCAGACCAGCACGACCTCGTCGTCCGGCAGGTCGTCGAGGGTCTTCACGTCGACGACGAGGCCCGCGGGGACCTTGAGGTAGCCCAGGTCACGGGCGATGCCCATGTTGCGGACCATCGAGCGGCCGACGAAGGCGACCCGGCGGCCGTACTCGTGGGCGGCGTCCAGGATCTGCTGGATGCGGTGCACGTGGCTGGCGAAGCTCGCCACGATGATGCGCTTCTGGGCGCTCGCGAAGACGTTCCGCAGCACGTTCGAGATCTCGCGCTCCGGCGGGACGAAGCCCGGGACCTCGGCGTTCGTGGAGTCCGAGAGCAGGAGGTCGATGCCCTCCTCGCTGAGGCGGGCGAACGCGTGCAGGTCGGTCAGCCTGCGGTCCAGCGGGAGCTGGTCCATCTTGAAGTCGCCGGTGGCGACGACCAGGCCCGCGGGGGTGCGGATGGCGACCGCGAGGGCGTCCGGGATGGAGTGGTTGACCGCGATGAACTCGCAGTCGAAGGGGCCGAGGTTCTCGCGCTCGCCCTCCTTCACCTCCAGCGTGTACGGACGGATCCGGTGCTCCTGGAGCTTCGCCTCGATCAGGGCGAGCGTCAGCTTGGAGCCGATCAGCGGGATGTCCGGCTTGAGGCGCAGCAGGTACGGGACACCACCGATGTGGTCCTCGTGCCCGTGCGTCAGGACGATGCCCTCGATGTCGTCGAGGCGGTCCCGCAGGGTGGTGAAGTCCGGCAGGATCAGGTCGATGCCGGGCTGCTCCTCCTCGGGGAAGAGGACGCCGCAGTCGACGATGAGCAGGCGGCCGCCGTACTCGAAGACCGTCATGTTGCGGCCGATCTCGCCGAGGCCGCCGAGCGGGGTGATGCGCAAGCCGCCCTTGGGGAGCTTGGGCGGGGCGCCGAGTTCGGGATGCGGATGACTCAAAAGACTCTCCTCACCACACACGCCACGTACCGCTTGGGCACGTGGCGCGCATGACATTCGTGCACTTGCTGTTGTCTGTCGTTCTTTCGGATATTCAGTTGTGAAGTCTGTTGGCTAGAGCTGTACCCCGCCGGCAGCAAGATCGATCTTGAGCTGCGCGAGCTCCTGCTCGGAGAGCTCCACCAGCGGCAGCCTCAGCGGTCCGGCCGGCAGGCCCTGGAGCGCGAGCGCCGCCTTGGTGGTGATGACGCCCTGGGTGCGGAACATACCCGTGAAGACGGGGAGCAGCTTCTGGTGGATCTCCGTGGCCTTCCGCACGTCGCCCGCGTTGTGGGCGTCGAGCAGGGCGCGGAGCTCCGGGCTGACCACGTGGCCCACGACCGAGACGAATCCGACGGCGCCGACCGAGAGCAGCGGGAGGTTCAGCATGTCGTCGCCGGAGTACCAGGCGAGGCCGGAGCGGGCGATGGCCCAGCTCGCGCGGCCGAGGTCGCCCTTGGCGTCCTTGTTGGCCACGATACGCGGGTGCTCGGCGAGGCGCACCAGGGTTTCGGTGTCGATCGGGACGCCGCTGCGGCCGGGGATGTCGTAGAGCATCACCGGGAGGCCGGTTGCGTCCGCGATCGCCGTGAAGTGGCGGCGCAGGCCTTCCTGCGGGGGCTTGTTGTAGTACGGCGTGACGGCGAGGAGGCCGTGCGCGCCGTCGCGCTCCGCGGTGCGGGCGAGCTCGATGGAGTGGCGGGTGTCGTTGGTGCCGATGCCCGCGACGATGTGGGCGCGGTCTCCCACGGCCTCCAGCACGGCCCGTACGAGCTCCGATTTCTCCGCGTCGCTGGTGGTGGGGGACTCGCCGGTGGTGCCGTTGATGATCAGGCCGTCGTTGCCTGCGTCCACCAGGTGGGCGGCGAGCCGCTGGGCGCCGTCGACGTCGAGTGCGCCGTCCGCCGTGAAGGGCGTGACCATGGCGGTGAGGACCCGCCCGAAGGGGGTCTGCGGAGTGGAGATCGGAGCCATGGGTAACACGCTACTCGTTGCGCAGCGCGCGGTGTCCCCTCGGGTGACGTGATGTACGGCGGCAAAGGCGGGCAAAGGGAGCCCGGCGCTGCCTGCTCGGGGGTTCAAGCAGCGCCGGGTCCGTTTGATCAGCCTAGATGAACTTCGCGAAAGGGTGCAATACGGACACCACTCAAGGGGCGACGCGTCCGTTGGCGTTGAAGGCGGCGTAGGTGAGCGGCATGAGCTTCGCCCACTGCTCCTCCATCTTCTCGCCGACCATCTCGATCTCCCGCTGCGGGAAGGACGGCACGGTCGCCAGCTCGTGCTGGGTGCGCAGGCCGAGGAAGTGCATCAGCGAGCGGGCGTTGCAGGTCGCGTACATCGAGGAGAACAGGCCGACCGGGAGGACCGAGCGGGCCACCTCGCGGGCGACGCCCTCGGCGAGCATCTCCTGGTAGGCGGCGTACGACCGGCGGTACGACTCCTCCATCGACTCCGAGACGACCTTGTGCTGCTCGGGCGTGCCCTCGACGAAGACGTACTTGCCGGGGCGGCCCTCCTGGACCAGCCTGCGGTCCGTGCCGGGGACGTAGAAGACCGGCTCCAACTGGCGGTAGCGGCCCGACTCCTCGTTGTACGACCAGCCCACGCGGTGCCGCATGAACTCGCGGAACACGAAGATCGGGGCGCTGATGAAGAAGGTCATCGAGTTGTGCTCGAAGGGGCTGCCGTGGCGGTCCCGCATCAGGTAGTTGATCAGGCCCTTGGAGCGCTCGGGGTCCTTCTGGAGCTCTTCGAGCGACTGCTCGCCTGCGGTGGAGACCCGGGCGGCCCACAGCACGTCGGAGTCGGCGGCTGAGTGCTTGACCAGCTCGACCGTGACGTCGCTGCGGAAGCTGGGGGTCGTCTCTGTGGGGGTATCGGGCACCAACGGTTCCTTGTCTCTTGCTCGACCTCGGCGGCGTCCACCCTACGGCCACGCCTCCCTGCCGCGTACCAGGCGGGCTGGCGCCGACCGTCTTTGGCCAATTCGGGGAAATCGGGCACCAAATCGTTCGGATGTGCGTCTGTACCAGTAGAAGCGCCCAGTCACAGACGCCCAAGGAGTGGTGCCCTCATGTTTCGCCGGCGAGAGGCCGTCCCGTTCGCATTCGTCGCCGAGGCCGACAGGTTTCGGAGCAACGTCGAGCCGCCCCCGCGCGAGCGCCCCAGCGCGTCGACGATCCTCGGCCGGAGTCTGATCGGCCTGACGGTCGCCGGTGGCCTGGTCGGAGCGCTGCTGCTGGGCGTCCCCGCGCTCTCGTACGACCAGTCGCCGAGCCATACGCAGAAGTCGGAGGCGTCGGACGGCCGCTGAGCCGTCGGGCCCCGGCCTGACTCGTACGGCCCCCCTGGGGTGGTCCGCCGTTGACCGCCTGGGTAGCCTCACCGGGCACAGCCAATCGAGCGTGCTCATGAGTGAGGATCAGTCGTGCCCCTGCAATTCCTGACGGTCGACCGTGCCTTTGACGCCGACGCGGCGGACGTCGCGCTGCCGTTCGACGACCACGACCGCTGGCGCAGGCCCTACCGCCCGGGACCGTGGCGGGTCGCCGCCGCGGCGACGCTGCTGCTGCTCGCCTCGTTCGTGCTGCTCGCGACGGTGATCATCGCGGCCGCCGGAGAACTGACCGGCGCCGCGGTCTGCGCGGGGCTCGCCGCCGCGGTGATCCTCAGCGCGCTGCGGCTGCTGCGCGTCGGTGCCTGGGTGAGCCGGCACGGCGTGCGGCGGATCGGCTTCTTCTCGACGAGCACCCTCGCCTGGAACAAGGTCAGCGAGGTGCGCACGGTCCAGCAGCCGGTGCGGTGGCTCGGGCTGCCGCGGACCGTGCAGGGACAGGCCCTGGTCCTCGTGCGCGAGGGCGGCGGGAGCAGCAGGGCGCTGTTCACCGACCGCAGCGCGGACTTCCTGTCGCGTACGGAGGCGTTCGACCGGGCCGCCGACTCCATCGAGGTCTGGGCGGACGAGTACCGCCACTGAGCCGCGCGGCCGCTGAGCCGCGCGGCCCTTCAGACGTTGATCGCCCTGCCCTCGTGCAGGGCGATCGCGCGTTGCATCGCCTTGCGGGCCCTCGGGGTGTCCCGGGCGTCGTGGTAGGCGACCGCGAGCCGGAACCAGCAGCGCCAGTCCCCCGGTGTGTCCTCGGTCTCCGCACGGCGCCTGGCGAAGACCTCGTCGGCGGAGTCGCGGTCGATGCGGCCCGACGGCGTGCGCTTCAGCTCGTCGACGGGCAGCGCGCCCTCGGCTTCGAGCTCGGCCGCCAGGGCGTTGGCCTTCTTGACGAACTGGGTGTTCTTCCAGAGGAACCAGACGCCGATGACCGGCAGGATCAGCACGGCCACGCCGAACGTGACCGTGAGCAGCGTGCCGTGCTTGATGAGCAGCACGCCACGGCTGCCGACCAGGACGAAGTAGAAGACCAGGACGGCGGCCGTGACGAAGTAGGTGATCTTTGCGCGCATGGCGGTCAGTTCAGGTCCAGGAAGTGTTCCAGGCCGAAGGTGCGGCCCGGGGTGGTCACCACGCGGCGGGCGCCGAGCAGGATGCCCGGCATGAAGCTGCTGTGGTGCAGGGAGTCGTGGCGGACCGTCAGGGTCTCGCCCTCGCCGCCGAGCAGGACCTCCTGGTGGGCCAGGAGGCCGCTCAGCCGGATCGAGTGGACCGGAATCCCGTCGACGTTCGCGCCGCGGGCGCCGTCCAGGGCCGTGGTGGTGCCGTCCGGCGCCGGGGCGGTGCCCGCTTCGGCGCGGGCCGCCGCGATCAGCTGGGCGGTGCGGGTCGCGGTGCCCGACGGGGCGTCGACCTTGTGCGGGTGGTGCAGCTCGACGACCTCGACGGACTCGAAGTACGGGGCCGCGATCTGGGCGAACTTCATCGTCAGGACGGCGCCGATGGAGAAGTTCGGGGCGATGAGCACACCGGTGGCGGGGGAAGCCGCCAGCCAGGTGTCGAGCTGCGCGAGGCGCTCGTCGGTCCAGCCGGTGGTGCCGACGACGGCGTGGATTCCGTGACGTACGCAGAAGTCGAGGTTGTCCATCACCGATGCGGGCGTGGTCAGTTCGACCGCGACCTGGGCGCCGGACTCCGTGAGGGCGTCCAGCGAGTCGCCCCGGCCGAGGGCGGCGACCAGCTCCATGTCGGCGGCGGCCTCGACCGCCTTGACGGCCTCCGAGCCGATGCGGCCCTTAGCGCCGATGACCGCCACGCGCAGCTTGCTCATGTTCCTTGATTCCTTACGGGAGTTAGCTGACCGCTTCGTGGAGGCGGTCGGCCTGCTTGTCCTTCAGGGGCCCGATCACCGACAGGGACGGGCGCTGTCCCAGGATCTCGTGGGCCACTTCCCGCACCTCGTCGGGGGTGACCGCCGCTATCCGGGCGAGCATGTCGTCGACCGACATCTGCGCGCCCCAGCACAGTTCGCTCTTGCCGATGCGGTTCATCAGCGCGCCGGTGTCCTCCAGGCCGAGGACCGTGGAGCCGGAGAGCTGGCCGACCGCGCGGCCGATCTCCTCGTCGGTCAGGCCGTCGGACGCGACGCGGTCGAGCTCGTCGCGGCAGATCTTGAGCACGTCGTGCACCTGGCTCGGGCGGCAGCCCGCGTACACCCCGAAGAGGCCGCAGTCGGCGAAGCCCGAGGTGTACGAGTACACGCTGTAGGCGAGGCCGCGCTTCTCCCGCACCTCCTGGAAGAGGCGGGACGACATGCCGCCGCCGAGCGCGGTGTTCAGCACGCCGAGCGCCCAGCGGCGCTCGTCGGTGCGGGCCAGGCCCGGCATGCCGAGGACGACGTGCGCCTGCTCGGTCTTGCGGTTGATCAGCTCGACGCGGCCCGCGGTCTTGATCCGGCGGTGTCCCTCGCGGGGGGCGACCGGCAGGGCCGCCGTGTCGGCGAGCGCGCCCGCCCGCTCGAACGCCCTGCGGACCTGGCGCACGACCGTGGCGTGGTCGACGTTGCCCGCGGCCGCGACCACGAGGTGGCGCGGGTCGTAGTGCTTCTTGTAGAAGCGGGCGATCTGCGGGCGCGTCAGGGCGTTGATCGTGTCGACCGTGCCGAGGACCGGGCGGCCCAGCGGCGTGTCGCCGAGCATGGTGTGCGCGAACAGGTCGTGCACGCAGTCGCCCGGGTCGTCCTCGGTCATCGCGATCTCTTCGAGGATGACGCCGCGTTCGGCGTCCACGTCCTCTTCGAGGATCAGCGAGTCGGTCAGCATGTCGCAGACGACGTCGATGGCGAGCGGCAGGTCGGTGTCGAGGACCCGCGCGTAGTAGCAGGTGAACTCCTTCGCGGTGAAGGCGTTCATCTCGCCGCCGACCGCGTCGAGCGCGGCCGAGATGTCGAGGGCGCTGCGCCGCTTGGTGCCCTTGAAGAGCAGGTGCTCCAGGTAGTGCGTGGCGCCGTTGAGCGTGGGCGTCTCGTCGCGGGAGCCGACCTGGACCCAGATGCCGAAGGTCGCGGAGCGGACCGAGGGCAGGGTCTCGGTGACGACGCGCAGGCCGCCGGGCAGGGTGGTGCGACGGACCGTGCCGATGCCGTTGCTGCCCTTGAGGAGTGTTTGGGTACGGGCGACGGCCCGCCCCTCCGAAGAGGGGCGGGCCGTCGTCCTGGTGCTACGCGACGTCACTTGTCGGTGTCGTCCTTCTTGTCGTCGTCGTTCTCTTCGCCCTCGATGACCGGGATCAGGGAGAGCTTGCCGCGCGAGTCGATCTCGGCGATCTCGACCTGGACCTTGGAGCCGACCGCGAGCACGTCCTCGACGTTCTCCACGCGCTTGCCACCGGCGAGCTTGCGGATCTGCGAGATGTGCAGCAGGCCGTCCTTGCCCGGGAGCAGGGAGACGAAGGCACCGAAGGTGGTGGTCTTGACGACCGTGCCCAGGTACCGCTCGCCGACCTCCGGCATGGTCGGGTTGGCGATGCCGTTGATCGTGGCGCGGGCGGCCTCGGCGGCCGGGCCGTCGGCGGCACCGATGTAGATGGTGCCGTCGTCCTCGATCGTGATGTCGGCGCCGGTGTCCTCCTGGATCTGGTTGATCATCTTGCCCTTGGGGCCGATGACCTCACCGATCTTGTCCACCGGGATCTTGACGGTGATGATGCGCGGCGCGTTCGGGGACATCTCGTCCGGAACGTCGATCGCCTCGTTCATCACGTCGAGGATGTGCAGCCGCGCGTCGCGGGCCTGCTTCAGCGCGGCGGCCAGGACCGAGGCGGGGATGCCGTCGAGCTTGGTGTCGAGCTGGAGCGCGGTGACGAACTGCTTCGTACCGGCGACCTTGAAGTCCATGTCGCCGAACGCGTCCTCGGCGCCGAGGATGTCGGTCAGGGCGACGTAGTGCGTCTTGCCGTCGATCTCCTCGGAGATCAGGCCCATGGCGATGCCGGCGACGGCGGCCTTGAGGGGCACACCGGCGTTCAGCAGCGACATGGTGGAGGCGCAGACCGAGCCCATGGACGTCGAGCCGTTGGAGCCCAGCGCCTCGGAGACCTGGCGGATCGCGTAGGGGAACTCCTCGCGCGTCGGCAGGACCGGCACGATCGCGCGCTCGGCGAGCGCGCCGTGGCCGATCTCGCGGCGCTTGGGGGAGCCGACGCGGCCCGTCTCGCCGACGGAGTACGGCGGGAAGTTGTAGTTGTGCATGTAGCGCTTGCGGGTCACCGGGGAGAGGGTGTCCAGCTGCTGCTCCATGCGGAGCATGTTGAGGGTGGTGACGCCCAGGATCTGGGTCTCGCCACGCTCGAACAGCGCCGAGCCGTGCACGCGCGGGATGGCCTCGACCTCGGCGGCGAGCGTACGGATGTCCGTGACGCCGCGGCCGTCGATGCGGACCTTGTCCTTGATGACGCGCTCGCGGACCAGCTTCTTGGTCAGCGAGCGGTACGCGGCGGAGATCTCCTTCTCGCGGCCCTCGAAGGCCGGGAGGAGCTTCTCGGCGGCGATCTCCTTGACGCGGTCCAGCTCCGTCTCGCGCTCCTGCTTGCCCGCGATGGTGAGGGCGGCGGAGAGCTCGGGGGTGATCGCGGCGGCCAGCGCCTCCAGGACGTCGTCCTGGTAGTCGAGGAAGACCGGGAACTCGCCCTCGGGCTTGGCGGCCTTGGCGGCGAGGTCCGACTGGGCCTTGCAGAGGGCCTTGATGAAGGGCTTCGCGGCTTCCAGACCGGCGGCGACGACCTCCTCGGTGGGGGCCTCGGCGCCGTCCTTGACGAGCTGGATGGTCTTCTCGGTGGCCTCGGCCTCGACCATCATGATCGCGACGTCGCCGTCCTCCAGGACGCGACCGGCGACGACCATGTCGAAGACGGCGTCCTCAAGCTCGGTGTGCGTCGGGAACGCGACCCACTGGCCCTTGATCAGCGCGACACGGGTGCCGCCGATCGGGCCGGAGAAGGGCAGGCCGGCCAGCTGCGTGGAGCAGGAGGCGGCGTTGATCGCGACCACGTCGTACAGGTGGTCGGGGTTGAGCGCCATGATCGTCTCGACGATCTGGATCTCGTTGCGCAGGCCCTTCTTGAAGGAGGGGCGCAGCGGCCGGTCGATCAGGCGGCAGGTGAGGATCGCGTCCTCGGAGGGGCGGCCCTCCCGGCGGAAGAAGGAGCCGGGGATCTTGCCCGCGGCGTACTGCCGCTCCTCGACGTCCACCGTGAGGGGGAAGAAGTCGAGCTGGTCCTTGGGGCGCTTGGAGGCGGTGGTCGCCGACAGCACCATGGTGTCGTCGTCGAGGTACGCCACGGCGGAGCCGGCGGCCTGCTTGGCCAGGCGGCCCGTCTCGAAGCGGATGGTGCGGGTGCCGAAGGTGCCGTTGTCGATGACGGCCTCGGCGTAGTGGGTCTCGTTCTCCACTAGCGTTTTCTCCGATACTTTTTCGTCTTCCGCCCCTCCGCCCGTGTGGCGGTGGGGCGTGGCGGAGAAGCGCGCTCCTGCTGCGGGCCGGTCTTCGATCGAAGCTCCCGGGGTCTTCGTACCTGACGTGCTCCGGGGGCCACTACCGAGGACCGGCGGCGGGGGGCGCTGCTTCACGCCTTCTTCGTTTGTTGCGTCTTACCAGACTACTGAGACTCTGGTAAGGAGCGCATGTACAGCAAAAGGAGCGGCCCCCTCAGTGTGGGAACCGCTCCCTTCACGGCGACTTACTTGGCGCCGCCGGCCGCACCGCGGCGGATGCCCAGGCGGTCGACCAGCGCACGGAAGCGCTGGATGTCCTTCTTGGCCAGGTACTGGAGCAGGCGGCGACGCTGGCCGACCAGGATCAGCAGACCACGACGGGAGTGGTGGTCGTGCTTGTGCGTCTTGAGGTGCTCCGTCAGGTCCGAGATGCGGCGGGAGAGCATGGCGACCTGGACCTCGGGGGATCCGGTGTCACCCTCCTTCTGACCGAACTCGGACATGATCTGCTTCTTCGTAGCGGCGTCGAGCGGCACGCGTACTCCTCAGTATTGTTCGATGCGCCCACGAGTGCCCCTGGTCTTGGTCTCAGGGGAGCTTCCGTGACTCGGAGGCGAAGGTCCGATGAGCGCAGCTCCCAGCATCCGGTTTCACCCGGTCCGGGGGCGCGTACACAAACGGCCGTCACACAGAGTACCAGGCCCGCTCAGGAGGTCATCACCCGGATGGCGCGGTAGACGTCGAAGACGGCGAGGACCAGGGGCAGCAGCGTCAGCAGGACGGCGGCCTCGACCAGCTCCAGGACGCGGCCCCAGAAGGGGGTGACGCCCTTGCGGGGCACGATCAGGGCGATGGCGGCGAGGACCGCCGCGGTGGCGGCGACGGCCGCGGCCAGCCAGGTGGTCCGCAGGTCGAGGGCGGCGGTGTCGCCCGCGAGCGCCTCGCGCAGGGGGCCCCGCGGCGGGTTCAGGGCGAGGCCGAGGCCCAGCAGGAGGAGCACGCCGAGGCCGCCCGCGAGGGCTCCGGCGACCTGCGCCGCGTAGCGGAAGAGGTGGGCGCGGGTCAGCAGGGCGATGCCGGTGGCCAGGGCCAGGAGCTGTCCCCACGGGTCGCCGGAGAAGCCCAGCACCGCCGCCGCGCCGACCGCGACGAGGGCGCAGCCGCCGACGAGGCCGACCAGCAGTTCGTGGCCGCGTGCCGCTTGCGCGGCGATGCGCTCGGGGTCGTAAGGGCCCTGGGACCCGGGGCCGTAAGACCCCTGGAGCCCGGAGGCGTACGGCCCCCCGGGCTCGGAGGCGTACGGCCTCCGGGACTCGGAGGCGTGCGACCCCTGGCGCTCGTCGGAGGTGTCACCGTGGTCGATCAGGGTCGTACGGGGGGCGTCGAAGCCGACGGGGAGGCGCGCGAATCGGGTCGCGAGCCCCGGGAGGAAGGCGAGCGCCCCCACGGCGACCGGTGAGCACATCGCGGCGGCCTCGACCGGTTCCAGTCCGGCGGTGCTCGCGGTGAACAGGGCCAGGACGCCGGTCGCCGCGGCGGCGGCGAACGCCACGAAGGGGCCGTCGCCGCCGGGCGCCGCGATCGTCAGGACCAGGGCCGCGATCAGGACGGCCGCGCAGGCCAGCAGCGCCTGGAGGCGGCCGACGCCCTGGCCGGCGCCGAGCGGCAGCAGGCCGGAGCCCGCGACGGCGGCGTGCGCGAAGGCGGCGGCGCCGAGGGCGAGGGACGCGGCCCCGTCGTCGTACACCCTGGCCCGTACCGCCGAAAGAGTGACGAGCAGTACGGCGGTGACGGCGGCCAGGACTCCCGGCAGGCCGTGCGTGTCGTGGCCGGGGGCCGCGCTCCACAGCACCAGGGCGAGGAGTACGAGCAGGGCGGACGCGCCGAAGAGTCCGGCGGCGCGGGTCAGGGCGGCGGACCAGAAGGTGCGGTCGCGGGCGACGACGGAGGCCACCGCGTCGGAGACGTCGTCGAAGACGGCGGGCGGCAGGGACTCGGCGAAGGGGCGCAGCGAGAGCAGCTCGCCGTCGGGGATCCGCTGGGCGGCGAGGGTGCGGGCGCTGTCGAGGACGGAGCCGTCGCGGCGCACCAGGTGGTAGCCGACGGGGGCGCCGCGGTCCTGGACCTGCCCGGACAGCCGCAGGATCTCGGGCTGGAGGTCGGCGAGCGGGACGTCCTCGGGGAGCGCCACGTCGACGCGACTGTCGGGGGCGACGACGGTGACGCGGCAGAAGCCGGTGCCGCGGGCGGCGGGGCGCACGGTGCCGGGGCCTGCGCCGGGTGCCGTGCCGGGGCCTGCGGGGTGACCCTCGGCG
Organism: Streptomyces sp. NPDC050504; assembly: GCF_044458065.1. Classification (NCBI taxonomy): domain Bacteria; kingdom Bacillati; phylum Actinomycetota; class Actinomycetes; order Kitasatosporales; family Streptomycetaceae; genus Streptomyces; species Streptomyces sp. NPDC050504. The sequence goes on from NZ_JBITHO010000016.1 coordinate 12,477, forward strand.
GGTCCGTTGACGGACGGTGCCGCGGATCCGTCTTGGCCGGATACCGCGCCCGTCGGCCGGGTCGACGTGCTCACTTGCCGTTCCCTCTCGTGGAAGCCGTCGCGCGGTGGCCGAAAGTCCGCTGCCCTCACGGCAGTTCGCGACTGCGTACGGATTTCTCGGCACCCTAGCGCCTGTGGGCCGCCCATAGGATCGCCGCACGGATCAGAACGCGTCGGCGCGGGGCGCTGCCTGCAAGAAGGCTTCCCCGCAAGGGGGTTGGTGGGATCGTGGGTCACTCCGTCGTCAAGCGCCCGCCGCGAGCCCTCCCCCTTCGGGTGCCCGACGGACAGGTGCAGTTGCAACCCCCTCCGGAGCTGCCGCGCGGGCAGAAGGAGGGGGTGCTGATGCAGATCCTGCCCATGCTCGGCATGGGCGGTTCGGTCGTGTTCTTCTTCATGACCCCGAACCGGATCATGCGGATCATGGGCATGGTGATGATCGCGTCGACGATCGCCATGGCCGTCGCGATGCTGGTGCGCCACCGGCGCGGCACCCAGGGGCAGCTCGCCGACATCCGGCGCGACTACCTCAAGTACCTGACGCGCACGCGGCGTTCGGTGCGGCGCACCGCCCGGTCGCAGCGCGACGCCCAGTTGTACCTGCATCCGGCGCCCGAACAGCTGTGGGCGCTGGTCGCTGAGGGCAGCCGGGTGTGGGAGCGGCGCGCGGGCGACGAGGACTTCGGGCAGGTGCGGGTGGGCCTGGGGACGCAGCGGCTCGCGACGCCGCTGGTCGCGCCGGAGACGGCGCCCGTGGACGAGCTGGAACCGCTCGCCGCCGGGGCGATGCGGCAGTTCCTCGACGCGCACGGCACCCTGGACGGCCTGCCGGTGGCGGTCTCGCTGCGCGCGTTCTCGCGGCTCACGGTCGGTGGTGACGCCGCCTCGGCGCGGGCCGCCGTGCGCGCGATGGTCGCTTCGCTCGCCTCGCTGCACTCCCCCGACGACCTGGTCGTCGCGATCGCGGCGGGCCCGGACGCGGCCGACGGGTGGGAGTGGGCGAAGTGGCTGCCGCACGTGCAGGACGAGGGCGCCACGGACGGCGCGGGCAGCAGACGGCTGATGACCGAGGACGCGTACGCGCTGGAGGAACTGCTCGCGGCGCGGCTGGCGGGCAGGCCACGCTTCCACCCGGGCGGTCAGCCGCTGATGGACCGGCCGCACCTGGTGGTGGTGCTGGACGGGGCTCCGCTGTCGCCGGTGTCGGTGCTGGGGGCGTCGGTCGTGCCCGGCCCTTCGGGCTTTCCCGGTTCCGGTCCCGGTTCCGGTCCCGGTGCCGGTTCCTCCGGTGCGGGCCCTTCAGGACCGGCTGAAGGGTTGCAGGGCGTGACCGTCGTGGAGATCGTGCCGGGCGAGGCGGCCGGGACGAGTGAGGTGGTCGGGACGGGCGAGGCGGTCGGGGCGCTGGGTGGGCTCTCCGTGTGCGTACGGCCCGGTGCGCTGCGCCTGGAGTCGGCGGACGGGCTGGTGTACGAGGGTGCTCCCGACGCACTGAGCCGCGAGGCGGCCGAGGCGCTGGCCCGCCAGCTCGCCCCGCTGCGCATGCCGTCGGGCGGCAACGGCGAAGAACCGCTGCTCACCCGGCTCGACTTCACCGAGCTGCTCGGGCTCGGCGACGCGGATTCCGTGGACGTCGAACGGACGTGGCGGCCGCGCTCCCGGTCGGAGCGGCTGCGGGTGCCGATCGGGGTCGGGGTGGACGGGGCGCCCGTGCTGTTCGACCTCAAGGAGGCCGCGCAGGAGGGGATGGGGCCGCACGGGCTGTGCGTGGGGGCGACCGGGTCGGGCAAGTCGGAGCTGCTGCGGACGCTGGTGCTCGGGCTGGCCGTCACGCACACGTCCGAGACGCTGAACTTCGTCCTCGCGGACTTCAAGGGCGGGGCGACCTTCGCGGGGATGGCCCGGATGCCGCACGTGGCCGCCGTGATCACCAACCTCGCGGACGACCTGACGCTGGTGGACCGCATGGGCGACTCCATCCGGGGCGAGCTGAACCGCCGCCAGGAGACGCTGCGCGACGCGGGAAATTTCGCCAACGTCCACGACTACGAAAGGGCGCGGGCCGCGGGCGCCGCGCTGCCGCCGATCGCCTCGCTGGTGCTGGTCATCGACGAGTTCAGCGAGCTGCTGACGGCGAAGCCCGACTTCATCGAGATGTTCGTGCAGATCGGCCGCATCGGCCGCTCGCTCGGCGTGCACCTGCTGCTGGCCTCGCAGCGCCTGGAGGAGGGGCGGCTGCGCGGACTGGAGACGTACCTCTCCTACCGCGTCGGCCTGCGCACCTTCTCGGCCGCGGAGTCGCGGGCCGCGCTCGGGGTGCCGGACGCGTACGAGCTGCCGAACGTGCCGGGGTCGGGCTTCTTGAAGTTCGGTACGGACGACATGGTGCGGTTCAAGGCGGCGTACGTCTCCGGTGAGTACCGCTCGGCCGCCTGCCCTTCGGCGGGTGCGGCGGGTGCGGCGGGCGGGGTGCTGCCCGCGGACCGGAGGCCGGTGCTGTTCACGGCGGCGGAGGTGGCGGCACCTTCGGCGGGGGCGGGGGCGCCCTCGGCGGGTGGGGCGGCGCCTTCGGTGGGTACGGGGGTGCCGGAGCCCCGGACGGCTCCCCCTGTGTCCGGCCCCGCCGCCGAGTCCGTACTGGACGTGATCGTGCGGCGGCTTGAGGGACAGGGGGTCGCGGCACACCGGGTGTGGCTGCCGCCGCTGGACAGCCCGCCCACGATGGACGAGCTGCTGCCGGGGCTGACTGCGGTGCCGGGACGCGGCCTCACGGTGCCCGACCACCCGGGTGCGGGGCGGCTCGTCGTACCGCTGGGCATTGTCGACAAGCCGTACGAGCAGCGGCGCGACACGCTCTACCGGGACTTCTCCGGAGCCGCGGGCCACATGCAGGTCACGGGCGGTCCGCAGTCCGGCAAGTCGACGCTGCTGCGGGCGCTGATCAGCGGGTTCGCGCTGACGCACACGCCGTACGAGGTGCAGTTCTACGGGCTGGACTTCGGCGGCGGCTCGTTGGCGTCGGTCTCCGGACTCCCCCACGTCGGCGCGGTCGCCTCGCGGCTGGACCCGGAGCGGGTGCGGCGGACGGTCGCGGAGGTGCACGGGATCATGGCGCGGCGCGAGGAGTACTTCCGCAGCGCCGGAATCGACTCGATCTCGACGTTTCGCGAGCTGCGGGCGCGGGGGGCGGTGTCGGTGGCGGACCAGCCGTGGGGCGACGTGTTCCTGGTGATCGACGGCTGGGGCGGCTTCCGTACGGACTACGAGCCGCTGGAGCCCGTCGTGGTGGACATCGCGGCACGGGGGCTCGGCTACGGCATCCACCTCGTACTGACGGCGTCGCGGTCCATGGAGGTGCGGGCGAACCTCAAGGACCACCTGATGAACCGGCTGGAGCTGCGGCTCGGCGACACGATGGACTCGGAGCTGGACCGCAAGGCGGCGGGCAACGTGCCCACCGGGGTGCCGGGGCGCGGGATCACTCCGGAGAAGCTGCACTTCATGGCGGCGGTGCCGCGGATCGACGGGGTCGGTTCGGACGCGGGCCTCGCGGAGGCGGTGGCGTCGATGACGCGGGAGGTCGCCCGGCACTGGACGGCGCCCGGGGCGCCCGCCGTGCGGCTGCTGCCGCGGCTGCTCCCGGCGGGCGAACTGCCCGCGGGCGGGGCCCGGCCGGAGCGGGGAGTGGCGTTCGGGCTGGACGAGAGCGACCTGGAGCCGGTGTTCGTGGACTTCGAGCACGATCCGTTCTTCGTGGTGTTCGGGGAGGGCGAGTCGGGCAAGTCGAACCTGCTGCGGCTGCTGATCGGGCGGTTGTCGCAGCGGTACGGCGGGAACGCCTGCAAGTTCTTCGTGATCGACAACCGCAGGACGCTGCTGGAGGCGACGCCGCGCACGCACCTGGCGGAGTACGTCCCGATGTCGAACGCGATGGACCACCACGTGGACGCGCTGCACGGCCTGATGCGGCGCAGGACGCCGTCGGCGGGGGTCACGGCGGAGGAGCTGCGGAACCGGAGCTGGTGGCGGGGGCCCGATGTGTACGTGGTGATCGACGACTACGACCTGGTGTCGACGTCGAGCGGCAACCCGCTGGCGAAGCTCACGGAACTCCTCCCGTTCGCCCGCGACGTGGGCGTCCGCTTCATCGTGGCCCGCAACTCGGCGGGCGCGAGCAGGGCGACGTACGAGCCCTTCATGCAACGCCTGCTGGAACTGGGCGCGCAGGGCGTGCTCCTGTCGGGCGACCCGAGCGAGGGCGACCTCCTGGGCAACGCCCGCCCCCGCCCGATGCCTGCGGGACGCGGCGTCTTCGTTTCACGGCGGCGGGGGCAGCGGTTGGTGCAGACGGGGCTGGTGGAAACGGAGGGAGCGGAGTGATGAGCGGGGACGTCCGCCCCCGGGGAACCGCGGCGAACGCGTCAACCCGCAAGTGCGTCGCCCACCCCGTCCCCCCATCGCTTCGAGATACACACGTTCGTGGCTTCTCCGCCTTCTCCGGTGTCAACTCGCCCTTCTCCGTAGCTACGTTGGAAGTCGGGACGATCATCCGGATGGCGAGTGCGGGGAGGGGCTAGGGATGGGGCTGGGGCTGGGGACGGGAATGACGTGGGACGAGTGGGACCGGCTCAAGGCCGACGCCGCCGAGCGGCACACCCGGATGCGGCTCGACATGATCGACGGCGGCGGCAGCGCCGGGAGCGACCGGGGCGATCTCAAGGTCTCCCAGAAGGACCTGGCCGTCGTCGGCGACGCGGCGTTCGCCCTTCGGCAAGGGCTGGCCCGAGACGGGAACCACGCCCGCGCGACGAGCGACGCGGCAGCCAAGAAGCTGGCGGGCGAGGGTTACTCGCTCGGCAGCGCCCTCTCCCACGTGACGAAGCGGTGGGAGGAGCAGACGCAGTCGCTCCTGGACGCGTGCGCCCACATCTCCAACCATCTGGACTTCACCCGGAAGGTGCACGCCGCGGACGACGACCACGTCTTCCTGACGGTCAGCGCCATCTCCCAGCTGGACCAGGGTTTCGACGAAGGAGTACGGCGCTGATGCGCTTCGACTCCCTCCTGGCCGGGAACTTCGGCAGCCTCCACGAGACGATCGCGGAGTGGCAGCAGCTCCTCGGCAAGCTGGACGCCCTGCGGCGGCAGGCGGACGACGGCATGAGGGCCAAGGCGTTCAAGGCCGACTGGGCCGGCGTCAACGCGGCCGTCACGCGCGAGTTCATCGCGAAGACGGCCGGTGAGTTCGGCGACGCCAGGACCCAGGCGACGACCATCTGCGGCATCCTGCGCGACACGCACGGCGAGCTGGCCAGGTTCCACGAACAGCTCGTCGCGGCCGTGAACCGTGCGACGGCGAAGGACCTCGCGGTGCGCGACACCGGTGACGGCGGCTTCACCGTCACCGTACGGAGTGCTCATCCGGGCCAGGAGGCGGAGGGGCCGCACCGCGCGCCCGAGAAGGGGGCGCACGACGTCCACGAGCTGAAGGCCGAGATCCAGCGGATCCTCAACCAGGCCGCCGAGAGCGACGACAGCGCGGCCGAGGCCCTGCGGCTGGTCGTGGACCAGGCGAAGTACGGCTTCTCGGAGGCCCGTTACCGGGACCGGGATTCGGCGGCCCGCGCCGTCCGTGCCGCCAAGGAGGTGGCCGCGCTGGTCAAGAAGGACCCGGCAGCGGTGACCAACACGGAGTTGGCCCGGGTGAACGGCATGCTGGCGAAGTACCGGAACGACCCGCTCTTCGCCGAGAAGTTCGCCACCGACGCGGGCCCCCGGACGATCCTGGAGTTCTACGCGGGGGTCGCCGACCCGTTCGGCCCCACGCACGATCCGGCACGCGGCGAGCAGGCCAAGCAGCTCCAGAGGAACCTCGGCCTGGTCCTGGGCACGGCGACCCGGTCGGACAGCGCCCGGATGGAGAGCTGGGAGCGGAAGATGGTCGACCTCGGCGCGCCCCGGCTCGGAATCGCCGCGGCCGGGGGTCCTCACGGCTTCGTCGTCATGAGCAACCTCATGCGGTTCGGCAACTACGACGACCAGTTCCTGAACAACTACGGCGACGAGCTCGTCGCCTACGACAAGAAGCACAACGTCAAGGACTTGAATCCCTGGATCAACAACACGAGCCAGGGCGATCTCAACTTCTGGGGCGGGAACGACCGCGGTCGGGACCCCATGACCGGTTTCCTCCAGGCCCTCGGTCACAATCCCGACGCCGCGACACAGTTCTTCAGCCGTCCGGCGGGCGCGGAAGGACCGGTCTCGACGGCCGACGACCTCAGCGAGAACCTCACGTACCTGGCGAAGGACCGGCTGTGGAGCCCGGACGCACCGCCGGTCGGCGGCGACAGCAGGCACGTCGCGGGCCTCGACGCCTTCGGCCACGCGCTTGAGGCGGCGACCACGGGTTACGCGTACGACTCGTCGGAGCTCACTCGTACGGGTACGGATGCGGGTGGTGATACGGGTGGGGATACGAGGTCTCCCGGCGACCCGGACCGCAGGACCGCGGCCACCGCGGGCGTGATGGAGCAGGTCGCGTACCTGTACGGAAGTCCGGACGGCGCGAAGCTTCTGCACGGTCAGCCGGAACTGGGCGACAGCCTCGGCCGGATCGCGTCCGCCCACATCGACGACATCAACTGGGCGCTGAGCGAGAACGATCCGGACAGCATGTTCGCCAACGCCGACCACGCCCGGTTCGGCCGGGTGAACGCGGCGCACTTCCTGAGCACGCTCGGGCAGAACCCCGATGCCTACGCGGCGATCTCCACCGCCGAGAAGGTCTACACGGCGAGCATGCTCGAAGCGCAGGTGTCCGCGGACGGGAAGATCGACGAGGGCGGTGCGCGTGCCGCCGTGAAGATCGGCGCGGAGGTGCACGGCACGATCGACCAGGCGCGGGCGAACCAGGTCGAGGCCGAGGGCCTCAAGAAGGACGCAGACTACAACAAGGCGATGGAGGAACGGGCCGGTTGGATCCAACTGGGCTCGGGCGCGGCCATCGCCGCCGGCGTCGCCTTCCTCCCGGCAGCACCGGCAGTGGGCCTCGCGGCAACGCTGGTGCCACTGGCTACGGACACCGGGAGCGCGGTGGCCGAGGAGCTTGTGAACAAGGCGATCAGTGGGTGGTCGGAGACTTCTCAGGAGCAGCATTCGAACGATCTAAAGGAGCAAGTCAAGGAGCAAAGAGACAGGATCTACGAGCATGGAAAGTTGACCACCGACGAACCCCTTAAGAACTTCAGGGAGAAGCATGGAATCCGCAGCGAGGAAATCTTCGGACAAGATCTCGGTGATTCCCGAGACATCGGATACAGCAAGGGTTGCGACTGGGAGGATCGAACGGGAAATCCTTCAGAAACCAGCTGACAACACCTCGCCCCAGATCCGTCCGAAGCCAGGCTGGATTGCCTTATCGACGGCTGCTCTTGCGATCCTAATCTCCGCCTGCACCAACAACACGCCTCACGACACTCATCTCAAAACGATCTCGGCAAAAGAACTATGCGGGGGCACCTTCTCTCACCGAGCGGCACAATCTCTGGACCTCGCGATCGGAACTCAAACCTATCCCCATCGCGGAACCAGGCGCAGCGCAAAGGAGACTGCGGAGCGGATTACGCGAGCACATAACGGAACGGCTACAGGAGGAGACAACGGCATAATCTTTTGCTCAATTTACCGAAACGAAGAAGAAAAGCTCTCCGCCGCAACAATCGAATACGAACTACCTCCTGAGGAATTCGCCAAAACCAGGAAGCACGCCCCGGATCTGTCACCGTACCAGATTGGTCGGAAAACTTTCAGCGGCCCTAGATCCGCATATCTATACTTTGACTGCGTCAGCCCAAAAATGAAAAATGAGCGAGCCTTGATCCTGGGAAGCTTCCGGATTAGAGAAAAGCCGAGGGTGAATCCGCAGAAACTGCGAGAAGCGAACCTCACCGTTCTTCACTCCGCTTCCCTCGCCCTGGCTAAAGAACTCAACTGCAAGAACAACGGCGGACTCGCCGAGCAAGTCGTGTTGAAACCTGGATTCCCTTTCTGAACTCAGCTCGGCACCGGGACGCGCAACAGCCCGCAGTCGATCCGGGCCGTCCGCTCGCGTCAGGATGACGGCCCGCTCTGCGGGGCAGTCCGGCTGGTGGATCGCCGTCGGACCGCTCAGGGTTCCTCGGCCCGACGAGTCGCCACTCGCGGAGATCCCGGCATCCACGTACACGACTCGGCCGTGGAAGAGGTACGACCGGCGGATGCCCGTAGTGATCGTCAGGCACAGATACGAGCGCTCGTAGTCCCCTGCGCCGATGTAGTCGCACGTCCGCCGGGGGTCCGGCGGACGGACCCGGTGGACGGCAACGTTCACGCCGGGTCCTCGGCCGCTTCCCCGCAGTCGTACCGATCACTACCGGTGCCTCCGGCTTCGGCGCGCCCGTACAGCCTTCCGGTAGCGCCAGCCAGGCCCCGCGTGCCCGGGGCCGTGCCCAGCGTGCCACCGTCCAGCGGCGTCATCCGCGTGGAACCGCCTCGCTCTCGTCCGCCGCCTCCAGGCGGCACACGCCCGTAGTGCCGTAGGGCCATAGGGGCTTCGCGCAGAGAGCCTCGCCTGGGCCGGTCTGATGCCCGCAGGCCCTCCTCCCTCCCGAGCAACGCCGATACGTCACTCTCGCTCAGCGCTCCCCGGCACACCCCGCCACCGGGGACTTCGGCTACCGCGACAACCGCCACGCAGCGAAGCCCCGTGAGGAGCGGGGCTACTGGAAGTTCATGGCCGCGCGGTGGTCGCCCGCCCTGTAGGCGGGGGCCGCTTCGCGGACCGCGCGGGAGATGGCTACGAGGGCGTTGTGGATGTTCCTGGCCTCCACGTCCCACTTGCGCTGCTCCTCGTCGTACACGGTCTTGGCCTCGCCCTGCCAGACCTCCGCGACCGAAGCGATCTTCGCCTTGATCATCGCCAGGTCGGATTCGAGCTTCCTGCCCTGCTGGTCGATGGCGGTGGCGGCCTGGTCGAGGCTGCTGTACGTGACGACCATCGTGCCGTCGTTGTTGGTCACGGCTCCTCCTGAAGGGGGTGGGGGTGGGGTGAGTGCGGCGGAAGGTCAGAGGGAGCTGAGGCCCGAGGTGGCCGCGCGGGTCGCGGCCGCGTCGCCCTGGTAGCCGCTGACGACGTCGACGCCCCGCATGGCGGCGAGGACTTCGTCGTCGGTGTTGCCCGCGATGGTGCGGGCGGCCTTGATCGCCTCCTGGAACTTGAGGAGTTGCCTGGCGATCTTGGCCATGCTCTGGTTGATCTCGGTCTGCTTCTGGTTGAAGGCTCCGGCGCCGATGCCTCGCCAGGCGCCTTCCAGGCCGTCGATGGTGGCCTGGAGCTGGTGGAGTTGGCCCCTGACCGAGTCGAACCTCGCGGTGAGTTCGAGCTCCAGTTGTTGGAGGCTGTGGCCGTTGACCTTCTGGACTGCCATGGGCGGGTTCCTTTCTGGGTGATCTGGCTGGTACGGCGACGGCGGTGCGAGCGGGGTTCGTTCCGTCAGGCACTGCGGCGTCCGCGGATCACGACGAAGGCGGCTGCCATTCCTTGGCCTACTGGATCACTGGCGGCACGGTGCTTCTTCGCGACACCGCCCATGTCGCCTCTTCCGTCGAAGAGTCCGGGGAATCCGGGTAGTCCGGGCGGAGCGAATCGGATTCCTCCTCGCCGTTGTTCGGCCGGCCGCGGAACGCACTGCTCGGGGTGCTGCCGCCGACGGGGCGCAGCATGCCGCTCACGGGGCTCGCTCCGACAGTTCCCGGGCGCCCGTTCGGTGCCGCGGCTCCCTGTCCAGTCGCGGCGCTCCGGCCTCCGATCACCACGCCCCGATGCTGGGACGACCCTGAGGTGCCGGTGGCGGGACGCTGCGGAGCACCGCCCACGATGCCTGTCGGACGCCCGAACGGACCGGTCGACGAGCCGGGCAACGCACCGGACCGCCCCACTGGCGTCCCCGTGTTGGCTGAGGTGCCGGTATGCCCCGTCAGCGGCTGGGAACCCACTGGACGGCCCGTTCCGCTCACCGCCGGGCCCGTCGTCCCGCCCTGCACTGCCACAGGGGAACGGCCTCCCGGAACGCCTGGACCTCCGACGGACACGGGATGCGGCCCGGCCTTCCTGGATCCGCCCGGGGGCGTGACCGCGCGTCCTTCCTGGCCACGCACCGGGCCCACCGGGCTCACCGGGCCCACCGGGCCCACCGGGCCCACCGGTCCAGAGAAAGGCGGAGGCGGAACGGACCCTCCGGCTGCTGTGGGTGCCGTGACGGGGGAAACCGGCGCGTAGCCAGGTGGGGATGTGGGCGCCACAGCACTGTCGATCCCCATCGCCGTTCCGGGCCCCTCGGCCGGTCCGGCCCGAACGATCGGACCGCTCGTGGCCCAGCCGCTCGTCCCGGCAAGCCCGTCCCTCGCGGACGCGGCGTTCCCCAGAGCGGGACCTCCGGCGCCCGCTGCCCAGGATCCGCCTCCCGCACCGCCCCCGGCATCATCCGTTCGTACGGACCCACGTGCCGGTGGCACTCCGACAGGAGGCATCTTCGAGAACACCGGCGGCTCCTGGGCCGCCAAGGTCTGGGCCGATACCTCGTAGAACGACGCCAGGCGGTTGATCTGGTTGATCGCCTCCTGGCGGTCCTTCTCCACCTTCAGCGCCGCCGCGTACTCCGGATTTCCCTCCACCCGCTTCGCCTGCGGGAGTTCGTGCACGCTTTCGGGCCTCGCCCGGCCGTCTCGCGGGGGCATCGCGCTCCGGACCGAGGCGAGGCCCGAGCCCGCGAGGGTGATCTGGGTCGCCGCCACGTCCGCGAAGTCGCCCAGGGCCTCCGCGCGTCCGACCAGACTTCGGCCCCAGGCGCGGAACGCCGTGCCCGCCTCGCCCTCCCAGTCGACGAGGCCGATGTGGTCGGCGAGTTCCTGAGCCGCCGTTCCGATCGCCTTCCTCGCGTCCCAGAGGGCGTTGCCCGCGTTCTCCAGGTCCGCCGGTTCCGCGGTCGCCACCAGGTCGATCAGTGTGTTCAGCCGGTGGCCCTCGAAGTCGCTCCTGCCGTGCGTGCCCACTGTCTGCCGCCTCTCGTCGCCCATCGGCTACAGCACGCCCTTCGCGGGGTCCTCGCGCACCACGTGCCGCGCGTGCGTCCCGTGCTGCGCATCGCTCCCCGCCCTCACCGCCCCGCACTGGATCTGGGCGAACCTCTGGCGCAGGTCCTCCTCCAGGTTGTCGAAGCCGATGTTCGCGCCGTGCACCGCGATGCCCATCGCCTCGATCTGTTCGCCCAGCGTCCTGGAGAGCGTGACGAGTTGCTCGTGCACCCGGCTGTACTGGGCGAACAGCCCGTCCGCCGCCGCGAACGGTGCGCTGCCCGTGCTCAGTGAGTCCCGTGAGATCCGTTGGGCCGCCACCTCCCGGTGGTTCGCGGCCGAGCCCGCCAGGCCCAGCAGGATCGCGTCCACCCTCTTCTTGAAGGTGTCCAGTGCCTCCTTGCCGCGCTTCAGGTCGCCGACCCCGTCCCTCGGCGGCTCCTCGCCCGTCACGTCGACGCTCGACAAGTACACCAACCCGCTCCCCGCTCCCCGTTGTCCCTGCTCCCCGTTGTCCCTGCTCTGGGGCTTCGCTATCGCACTGAGGGGTGACAGCACCCAGCACGGCGCCTCACCCTAGGGGCGGCGAATGTGCCTCCCAACTAACTGTTTCAGAGGTTGACTTGAGAGGCGCACCGCTCCATCGGCGGATTCCCCGCACCCCCTTCGCATGCCCGTACGCATCGTGAAGTCACGCGCTTCTCCTGCGCCTGCGGGCGTCGCGCAGTGCCACCGCTCCTCCCCCGATGGACGCCACGAGTACCGCTGCGCCCACCACCACGTAGGTCGCGAGACGCGCTGTCCGTTCTTCTTCCGATTCACCCGAATGGAGTTCTCCTGGAGTCGGCGCCTCCACCTTTTCCACCCCCTCCTTTGCGGTCGGAACCTCCGCGGGTCCGCTGTCCTCCGTCAGCGCGCGCACCGGGTCCGCCACTCCCCAGCCCACCAATCGGTCGTGGCCCGCGATCGAGCGCTCGGCCGTCCGCTGGATCCGGGCGACGATCTGGCGGCCGGTCCACTCCCGGTGCCTCGCCTTGATCAGGGCCGCGACGCCCGCCACGTACGGCGCCGCGAAGCTCGTACCGCTGTCCGCGCAGTGGCCGCCGCCCGGGACCGTCGAGACCATGTCGACGCCCGGTGCCGCGACGCCCACGAACTCGCCGGACTGCGAGAACGGCGCGCGTTCGTTGTTGCGGTCGGAGGCCGCCACCGCCAGGACTCCCTCGTACGACGCCGGGTACGTCTCCTTGACGTTGCCGCCCAGCCCGTCGTTGCCCGCCGACGCCACGACCACCACGTCCGCGTCCAGTGCGGCCCGCACCGCCCGCCGCAGCGCCGGGGCGGGTTTCACCGCCTCGGCCGTGTCCTGGGAGATGTTGATGACGTCCGCGCGCTCGCGCACCGCGTGGCGGACGGCGTCGGCCAGGGTCTCGGCCGTGCCGTGGCCCTGGGCGTCGTTCTGCTGGATGGGGATGACCGTCGCGTCCGGTGCGAGGCCCACCATGCCGGTGCCCTTCGCCGGGCGGGCCGCGATGATGCCCGCGACCTTGGTGCCGTGCCCCACCGTGTCCGTCGTGCCGTCCTCCTTGCCCCGGGGCAGCGGGGCGCCGTTCTCGTCCGTGAGCTTCCTGGGAAGGTTGTTCAGGCCGCTGGACCTGTCGACCGCCGCGGCCAGCTGGGGGTGTGCCGCGTCGACCCCGCTGTCGATGACCGCCACGCGCACCCCCTTGCCCGTCGACCTCAGCCACAGCTCGTCCAGCAGCACCCGCTGGAGCGCCCAGGGGCGGCCCGCGTACGGCTTCGCGGGGAACGTGCACCGGGTGGGGTCGGCGGGCGGGGTGTCGTCCGCCGCCGCCGTCGGCAGGGGCGCGAGCAGCAGCACCAGGGCCGTCGCCGTCGTCGCGGCGGGAACGCGGTGCGCCACGTCAGGACCCCTGCGGCTGGCGCGCCGCCGCGGTCGACAGCCTCGGGCCCGTGGGCAGGAGTTCGGACCAGGCCGCGGGGACCGGCGCCGGGTCCACGTCCCGGTAGCCCAGGCGGGTCTGCGCCTGGAGCGCCTCCTCGCGCTGATCGCGGGAGGGCGTCCCGATGCCCGCGTCGTCCGTCGCGCTGTCGCCGTTGGACTGGGTGGCGTACCGCAGGCCCGTGTCCGTCACGAGGAAGAGGAACCCCGCCCCGGTCGTCCCGCCCTTGAACTGGCGGAAGAGCTGGCCCGAGCCCGGGGTGACGTACGCGCTGCTCTGGCCCGTCGGGAGCGGCGCGGGGAAGTCGCGCCCCGCCCAGGTGCTGAGCGTCGTCGTGCCGTCCTTCCCCGCGACGTCGCGCAGGACGTTGCAGACGACGCCGCGCCCGGCCGCCGCCTCTCCGGCCTGGCGGACCCCGACCGCGTCGACGGCCTTCGGGGCGCTCTCCGGCCATCGCGCCGCCGCGTTGAACCCGGTGCCCGACGGGGTGAAGTCGGCGGTGCCGACCGGCAGGGCCCTGCTGTTCTGCGCGAGGCCCTTCAACTGCCCGCTGCCCAGCAGCAGCCTCGCCGTGAAGTCCGTGACGGGCGCCACCCTCCCGCGCAGCACCACGTAGTGCCGCACCGTGCCGCCGGAGGGCGCCTGGACGACCAGCCCCACCCGGTCCAAGTCGGCTCGGATGCCGGGCACTTCGGCCTTCGCACCCGGCTCTCCTGGGACCTTCGGGAAGGCGATGGGATCACCCTTGTGGAGGGTGGCGAGCCAACGGTCCGACACTCGTTGGGGTACGGCGTCCTCGCCGACGAGCGCGCGCAACAGTAGTGCGTCGGAGGGCAGTTCGTACGCGGTTCCGGCGGCGTCCACGACGTGCCGCGTGCCGTCCCCGCCCGCCACGTACAGCAGTTCGCCGCCCCTGAGCCGGTCGGGCCCTTCGACCCGGCCCTCCTCCCGCTCCGCCAGCACGAACACCGCGCGCTGCACGGCCCGCCCGCCGGCCCCCTGCCGCTCGCAGACCGCCCACCGCTTCGCGGCGCCCGCCTCGTCGGGGCCGGGCAGCCGGTCGGGGGCGTACGGGATGCCGAGCGTGGCCCCGTGCGGGATCCGGCCGTCGTCCAGGACCTCCTCCTCGACCTTGATGACGCCGCCCTTGTCGGGGTCGAGGAGGAGCCTGGCCGACGCCATGTTCAGAACGGGGTGGAGCTGCTTGCGCCCACCGGTCCTCAACACCACGTAACGGGTGGTGGACTTGTCGGCGATGATGACGTTCTCCCCCACCTCGCTCCAGTTCCTGGGCGCCACCGGTTTGAACATGCCCCAGGCCGCGAAGACCGCCAGGACGACCACGGCGACGACCGCCCCGGGAAGCACCGCCCGCAGCGGGCGCGGCGCACCCTCCTCCGAGCCCGACGAACCGGGTTGCAGGAACTGCGCGACCAGTCTCCGCTTTGCGAAGGTATAAGCGTTGAGTTCGTCCTGCCGCGATGCCATCCGGTCCGACCGCCCTTCGTCCGCGCCCCCGGTTTCAACGCCCACCACTATGCAGCGCGGCAATGACGCCCCCGGGCACTCGGTTAGAGTGACGACGCATTCAACTCCATTGGAATACCGGGTAATTCGACGAGTGGGGGCATTGCTGCGATGCGCACGGCAACGCGCGGGGACAACGGCCCGGCCGGTGGAGACGCTCCGGGTCCCGCCCGCCCGCGTCGCGGAACGCGCGGGGGCCGTCGCGGTGGCGGTGCGGCGGAAGCGGGGCAGATGCGTGCACCCGCAAAGGTGACGCTCCGGCCGCTGAGCCGGGGAAGCCGCGTCGGGCCCCTGCGGCTGCGCCAGTTGGTGCTCGTCGAGGCGGCGCTCTGCGTCGCGACCGTCGGTCTCGCTCTCGGGGCTCCCTGGCGGGTGCCCGCGCTGTCCGCCGGTGGCGCGCTGGCGCTGTCGGCGCTGCTACGGCTCCGGGGGCGCCCCCTGCTGGACTCGCTGCCCGTCGCCCGCGCCTACCGGAGCCGTACGCGGCGCGCGGTGAGCGGGGCGGAGAGCGGTGGCACGGACGGCGTCGCCCCCGCGCTCGCGCCCCTCGTGGAGTGCGCGCCCTCGCTGGCCCCGTACCCCTACGCCTCGTCCGGGCAGCGGCCCAGGTCCGTCGGGATGGTGGGCGACGGGACGTTCCTCACGGCGGTCGTACGGGTCGAGGCCACGGGTGACGCGCTGCGGCCCGCGTTCGGCGCGCGGGCCTTTCCGCTGGCGCTGCTCGGCGACGTGCTCGCGGTGGACGGCATCGTCCTTGAGTCCGCGCAGCTGGTGCAGCAGGTGCGGTGCGCGCCTGCTCCCCTGCTGCCGGAGCGGTCCGCCGCCAGGCTGTCGTACACGCGGCTACAGCGGCTGCAAGGGGGTGCCACTGCTCCCGCGCTGCGATTGACGTGGGTCGCCGTGAAGCTCGATCCCGAGCTGTGCGGGGAGGCCGTCGCCGCCCGCGGAGGCGGTCTCGCGGGCTCGCAGCGCTGTCTGGTGCGGGCCGCCGACCACCTGGCGAGCCGGATCACCGGGGCGGGCTTCCGGGCCCTCGTGCTGGACCAGGACGCGCTGGAGTCCGCGCTCGCCACGGCCGCCTGCACCGACGTGGTCGCGGAAACGCCCGGCGGCGCACGGGCGGCCGACGGCGGGGCGACGCACGGCGGAGGCGGCGGAGGCGGCGGGCCCCGGGGGCACGAGGGCGTGCTGGAGTGGTGGTGCGACGAGCGGTGGCACAGCAGTTACGCGGTCGGTCACTGGCCGTCCCTCGGGCCGGGCGCGGCGCCCTTCTCCCGGGTCGTGTCGCTCCTGACGTCGGTGCCCTCGTACGCGAACACCCTCAGCCTGACCGTGCGGCGCGGCCCGTACCAAGGGCACACGCGCGTGAGCGGCCATCTGCGGATCACCGGCGGCCCCGGAGCGGAGCCGACCGGGGCGCGCACCGCACTGCGCGAGGCCGCGCGGTCGGCGGAGGTGGGGCTCGTGCGGCTCGACCGGGAGCAGGTGCCTGGGCTGCTGGCCACGGTGCCGTTGGGCGGCGGGCGATGAGAAGCGATGAGAGGCGATGAGTGCGGACACGGACGCGGGCGCGAGTACGGGGATCGGGACGGGCGATGAGGCCGGTGCGGGAATCCGGGCGGGCGATGAGCGGCACGTCGTACGGGAGCCGGCGGTGAGGACGGTGCGGAGGTGGGGCGGGTGATGAGGCGGGTGGCGCGCGGCGCCGGGCCGGGCGGGGACCGGGACGTGCGGCGGGGGCGGGGCGCGGCTGCCGGGGTGCGCCGACTGCTGGGGCCGCGCCACCTCGGGCACTCCGTCAGTACCGACGACCTCGGCATGCTCTCGCTGCCGCTCGGCGACGACGGCGTGGTGATCGGGACCGACGCCCAGGGACAGCCCCGACTGCTCGGGCTGCACCGCCCCCTCCCGTACGACGTGCTGCTCATCGGCGGCCTGTGGACCGCGCAGGTGCTGGCGCTGCGCGCGGCCGCGACCGGGGCGCACGTCGCCGTCGAGAGCGGGCGCCCCCTGGCGTGGGAGGCGCTGGCCGGGGCGCGGGGCGCGGGGCACGCGTGCGTCGCGCTGTACGACGTGGGCCGGGTGCCGGGGTTCGCGGCGACCGCCCACAGCCCCAGGCTGGTGGTGCGGGACTGCGGGATGCGGCCGCCGCGCGGGCGCGTGCCTGCGGCGCCCTGGCAGTCGGTGCTGACCCTGCTGCCGTACCTGAGCCCGGTGGCGCCCCGGCTGATGCGCGCGGCGCACCTGGTGGGCGTCCAGCGGGTGTCGCCCGACGAGGCCGCGGGAATCGGCGGGATCCTGGGGCTGCCCAGGTCGGTGAGCGACGCGCTGCCCACGCTCGCGGACGGGACGACGCTGTGGTGCGCGGACGGCGAGCGGCAGTGGACGGTGACGGGCGGGACCGACGTGGAGACCGGGCTGCTGGGCGCGGCCCGCAGGACGGACTGAGGCGGGACGGACTGAGGCGGGGCGGAGTACGGCGGAGCGGGGGCGGCGGAGCGGAGGGCCGGGTGCTGGGCCGAGTGCCGGGCCGGGCGGGAAGCGGGGGGTGCTATTCCGTCAATGTCGCCCGGTGGCTTCGCGCGCGCCCCGCAGAGGGCAACATGTGCGGTGGGAAAGACCTTTGGGAGGAAGGGACCGGCATGGGAACCCAGCAGGAGAAGGACGCGCTGTACGCCCTGGACATCTCGGGCGTGGAGTGGCAGGGCCCGCCCGGCACGAGCCCGGACGAGGAGCGCGTGGAGATCGCGCACCTGCCCGACGGCGCGGTCGCGATGCGGTCCTCGCTCGACCCGGACACCGTGCTGCGCTACACGAAGGCGGAGTGGGACGCCTTCGTGCTCGGGGCGCGGGACGGCGAGTTCGACATCAACTGACGACGGTCCGCCGCGCGGAGACCGGCGGCGGACCACCACAGGGAACGAAACCGAACAGAACGGAACGGAATCGGAGCTGCCGAGGGCGGGTGGCTCCGATTCTGTGCGTCCGCGATCGGATCGTTGAGCGTTCGTCGTACGGCCGTTGCCCGGTTCCTCGCGCGGAGCTGCGGAGCTATCGAGCCGTATGAGCGGTTTGACGCTGTATGTCGTACACATTCCGTCGTTCCGGGCTCACTTGATGGTGGTACGTGAGGGACGGGCCTGCCGAAGCCGAACGTATGACGATTAGGGTGGAGCGCGCGCGGCAGCAGAACCCACGGTCAGGTGCCGCGCGTACCAGGGGGAGAGCCGGGCGGATCGGACGACGGTAACGGTCGCCCCCACCCACCACGGCACAAGGGTGCTCGACCACACCAGGAGGCAAAGTGAACGGCGATCGGGACGAGATTCGCGGTGGCTGGAACCCACCCGTCGACGATCAGTCCGACGCGGAGCCCGTCGAGGTGACGGGCGAGTTCACCATCGACTACACGCCGCCCGCCTGGTACACGCAGAACGCGCCCGGCGACACGCCCGCCGCCGGTACGGGCACGGCTCCCGGCGCCCCGGCCGGCGCGCCCGCGGCCCCGGTGCCGCCGCCCGTCCCCGGGCTGCCCGGACTGCCGCCGAACAGCGGCTTCGAGCCCAACTGGGCCCCGCCGCCGCCCGCCGCGCCGCCCGTGGTCCCGCCCGCGCCCGCCGCGGCACCGACGCCCGCCGCGGCACCGACACCCTTCGGGGGCGGCGACCTGGAGAGCGGCGCGACCATGCGCTTCTCGCCCGCCGCGCTGAAGAAGGAGATGGCGGAGCGCGAGGCCGTGGAGCGAGCGGCCTCGGGTACGGATTCGGACACAGGCCCGGACACGGGTGCGGACACGGGTGCGGACGCGAACGTGCACGCGGGTACGGCTCCGGGTGCGGGTACGGGCACGGACGCTCCGGTGGACCCGGTCGCCTCCGACGTCAACGCTACGGGTCCGGACGACGCTCCTGCGGACGCCGAGGGCTCCACTGACACCGCGGCCACCGGGGGCGAGGACGCGGCGGACGCCGCCGCGCCCGCCGACGCGGTCAGCGACTCCGTACCGGATGCGGCCGACGTGACGGACGCGACGGATGCCGTGGACGCGCCCGCCGTGTCCGACGCGACCGACACGACCGGTGACGGCGACAGCGGTACGGACAGTGCCGACGACGCCGACAGGGTCGACTTCAGGATCGACGAACCCTCTGTGCCGATCGCGGACGCGGTCCCCGCCGACGCGCCCCAGGACGCCCCGGCCCCGTGGGCACCCACGCCCGCGCCCGCGCCCGCCGCGCAGGCCCCGCAGGGCGGTCTGCCGCCCCTGCCGCCCGCGTACCAGCCCGCCCCCGAGGCCGCCGCCCAATGGCCCGCCCCGACTTCGGCGCCCACCCCTGGCCCCGCCCCGATCCCCGCCCCGGCGGCGCAGCCCTACCCGGAGCCCGACCCGGCGCAGCAGCCCGGCGCCGCGCCCGCGTGGCCCGCGCCCGCCCCGCTCGCGGACAACGCTCCCGTGCCGCCCGCCCCCCAGGGCGGTTACGGCTTCCCGCAGCAGGGCGCGCCCGCCGCTCCCCCGGCGTTCCCGGCGCCCGCGTTCCCCGGGCAGCCCGACGCGTCAGCCGTGCCTCCGCAGGCGCCCGCACCGCAGCAGGCGCAGCCCAACCCGCCTGCCCAGCAGGGCGGTTACGGCTTCCCGCAGCCCCCGGTCCAGGAAGGTTACGGCGTCCCGCAGCCTCCCGCCCAGGGCGGCTACGGCTTCCCGCAGCCCGCACCGCAAGGCGGCTACGGCTTCCCCCAGCCCGCGCCCGCGGCTGCCCCCGGCGCTCCCGCGCCCGGCGCACCCCAGCAGGCACAGCACCCCGAGGCCCCGCAGGCCCAGCCCGCCCCGGCCCCCGGTCCGCAGCCCTTCCCCGCCGACCCGGCGCAGGCGCAGGCTCAGCAGGCCCAGGCCCAGCAGCAGGCCCCGCACGTCCAGCTGCCCCCGCAGGGCCAGCCCCACGCCCAGGCCCCGCACCAGCCGTACCCCGGCGCCCCGGGTGCCCCAGGCACCCCCGGAGTGCCCGGCGCACCCGACCCCCAGGCCCAGGCACAGGCACAGGCACAGGCCGTCCCCGGAGCGCCCGGCGCGCCCGTCGACCCCCGCACCGGCGCGGCCTGGCCGCAGAGCGTGCAGCACGACCAGCGCGAGCGGCAGGTCCCCGGTGCCCCGCTCGGTTACAACGCGGCCGTCGAGCTGTCGTCCGACCGCCTCGTGCGCGGCAAGCAGAAGGCCAAGAGCAGCCGCAACTCCTCCGGTTCCCGCTTCAAGCTGGGCGGCAAGAAGGAGGAGGCGGAGCGGCAGCGGAAGCTGGAGCTGATCCGTACGCCGGTCCTCTCCTGCTACCGGATCGCGGTCATCTCCCTCAAGGGCGGCGTCGGCAAGACGACGACCACCACCGCGCTCGGCGCGACCCTCGCGTCCGAGCGGCAGGACAAGATCCTCGCGATCGACGCCAACCCGGACGCGGGCACCCTCGGCCGGCGCGTGCGGCGCGAGACCGGGGCGACCATCCGCGACCTGGTCCAGGCGATCCCGTACCTCAACTCGTACATGGACATCCGCCGCTTCACCTCGCAGGCGCCCTCCGGTCTGGAGATCATCGCCAACGACGTGGACCCGGCCGTCTCGACGACGTTCAACGACGAGGACTACCGGCGCGCGATCGACGTGCTGGGCAAGCAGTACCCGATCATCCTGACCGACTCGGGCACCGGCCTCCTCTACAGCGCGATGCGCGGCGTGCTCGACCTCGCCGACCAGCTCATCATCATCTCGACCCCGTCGGTCGACGGCGCGTCCAGCGCGTCCACCACGCTCGACTGGCTCTCCGCGCACGGCTACCAGGACCTGGTGCAGCGCTCGGTCACGGTCATCTCCGGGGTCCGCGAGACCGGCAAGATGATCAAGGTCGAGGACATCGTGGCGCACTTCAAGACGCGCTGCCGCGAGGTCGTCGTGGTGCCGTTCGACGAGCACCTGGCGGCGGGCGCCGAGGTCGACCTCGACATGATGCGGCCGAAGACCCGGGAGGCGTACTTCAACCTCTCGGCGCTCATCGCCGAGGACTTCTCGCGCGCCCAGCAGGCGCAGGGGCTGTGGACGGCGGACGGCAACCCGCCGCCGCACATGGCCCCGCCGATGCCCGGCCAGGGCCTGCCGGGCGCCCAGCCCCAGCCGGGCGCCCCGCTCCCCGGGCAGTACCCCGGCCAGGTCCCGGCGCAGCAGCAGCCGGGCCAGCCCCAGCCGTACGCGGCGCAGCAGCCCGTGCCGCAGGGCCAGCAGCCGTACCCGGGCGGGCCGCAGCCCCAGCCCCAGCAGCCGTACGGCGCGGCACAGCCGCAACCCGGACAGCAGCCCGGACAACCGCTGCCTGGGCAGAACCAGCCGTACGCCGCCCAGCAGCCGCCCCAGCAGGGCGGCTGGCAGCAGTCGCCGCCGTCCCAGGCCCAGTCCGCCGCGCCCCCGGTGCAGCAGGGCCAGCCCGTCCCGCAGGGCCAGCCCGTCCCGCAGCCCGGACAGCCCGTGGCTCCGGGCCAGTTCCCGCAGCCGGGCCAGCCGGGTCAACCGGGTCAACCCGGTCAGCCCCAGCCGTACCCCGGTTTCCCCGCCGCCCAGCAGCCCGGCGCCGCCGCCGGTCAGCCGGGCCAGCCCGGTCAGCCCGTCCCCCAGCCGGATCCGGGCGCTCCGGTCGCTCCGGTCGCGCCCGCCGAGTGGCCCGCGCACCCCGCGCCCCAGCAGGCCGCGCCGCCGCAGCAGGAGCCTCAGGGAACCCCTCCGCAGACGCCGCCAGCCTCTCAGCAGTAAGGCAGCAGAGGAGTAGACCAATGTGGGCCCGCACCGTCTCGACGGTGCGGGCCCACTGGCGTATTCCCGCAGTCCACACGGGGTTTGTGCGCCGTTGACGCGTATGGACCGCCGCTGATAGACCTTCGCCACACCAGTTGGCGCACCAAGATCCATCGCCTTCTCCGAGCGAGTGATGCAGCGAGGTCAACGTCCCATGGTCAGTACGGCTCCACCCGGCTCAGGCTCCGACTCCGGCGCAGGCTCCGACTCCGCCTCCGCCCCCCGAAGCTCCCGCACCGCGCGCCCCGCCCGGTCCCGCGCCCGCCTCGTCCTGGCCTCGGGAGCGGCGGCCCTCGCCCTCGCCGCCGGGGCCGCGACCCCACTGGCCCCGGCCCCCCAACAGGCCCGCGCGGACGGCGGCAAGAAGGTCCTGACCGTCGCCGTGTCGCAGAGCGTCGACTCGCTCAGCCCGTTCCTCGCCACGAAGCTGGTGAGCACCAGCATCCTCCGTCTGGCGTACGAGTACCTGACCAACTACGACCCGAAGGACGGGCACCCCGTCCCGGCGTTCGCGACCTCGTGGAAGTCGTCCCCGGACAAGCTCACGTGGACGTACACCATCCGCAAGGACTCCAAGTGGTCCGACGGCAGGCCGGCCACGGCCGCCGACGCGGCCTGGACGTTCAACAAGATGATGACCGACGCGGGCGCGGCCACCGCCAACGGCAGCTTCACCTCGAACTTCGAGAAGGTCACGGCCCCGGACCCGACGACACTGGTCGTCGAGCTGAAGAAGCCGCAGGCGACGATGACCGCGCTCGACGTGCCGATCGTGCCCCGGCACGTCTGGGAGAAGACCGGCGACTTCGCGAAGTTCAACAACGACAAGACGTTCCCGGTCGTCGGCAACGGTCCGTACGTCATCACGGACTTCAAGGTCGACCAGTACGTGAAGCTGAAGCCGAACAAGGACTTCTGGCGCGGCGCGCCGAAGTTCGACGAGCTGGTCTTCAAGTACTACAAGGACGGCGACGCGGCCGTCGCCGCGCTCAAGAAGGGCGAGGTCTCCTTCGTCCAGAACCTCACGCCCGCCCAGGCCGCGGCCCTGAAGACCACCGGGAACATCAAGGTGAACGACGCCCCCGGCCGTCGCTTCCTGTCGCTGGCGACCAACCCGGGCGCGCGCACCAAGGGCGGGAAGAGGTTCGGCAACGGCCACCCGGCGCTGCTCGACCCGGCCGTGCGCAGGGCGCTCTTCCAGGCCGTCGACCGCAAGGCGATCGTGGACAAGGTCTACCGGGGCCACGCCGTGGAGGGGCAGGGGTACATCCCGCCGCGCTTCGCCGACTACCACTGGCAGCCCGCCGCGGGGCAGGCGATCGCCTACGACCCGGCCGCCGCTGCCGCCACCCTCGACAGGGCCGGTTACAAGAAGAACGGCGACGGCAAGCGCGTCGGCAAGGACGGCAGGCCGCTGGACTTCCGGATCCTGTGCCACGCCACGGACCCGCCGGACAAGGCGATCGGCAAGTACCTCACGGAGTGGTGGGCCGAGCTGGGCATCGGGCTGGAGGTCGAGTGCCTCGACAACGTTTCCGACCCGTGGACCGCGGGCGAGTACGACCTCGCCTTCGACGGCTACTCCGTCAACCCCGACCCCGACTACGTCCTGTCGATCCACACCTGCGCGGCCCTGCCGACCAGCCCCGACAAGACGGGCCAGACCGACAACTTCATCTGCGACGAGCGGTTCGACGACCTCTACGCGCGGCAGGCCGTGGAGTACGACGCGGCCAAGCGGGTCGACCTGGTCAAGCGGATGCAGTCCCGGCTGTACGACACGGGGTACATGAACGTCATGGTGTATCCGAACGCGGTCGAGGCGTACCGCACCGACCAGATCGAGTCGATCACGACGATGCCCGAGGCCGCGGGCAACATCTACGGCCAGGACGGCTACTGGAGCTGGTGGTCGGCGAAGCCCGCCGAAGGCGCGGGCTCCGACGGCGGGTCGTCGGCGACCGGCGTCGTCGTCGGGATCGGCGCGGCGGTCGTGGCGGCCGCCGCGATCGGGCTGGCCGTCGCCCTGCGGCGACGCTCCACCGCGGAAGACCGTGAATAGCCGATGAGCACCACTACCGGCACCACGAGCACGACCGCCGTGGCGCGGGCCCCCGAGGCCCGCGCCACGGGCGGCTCCGCCACCGCGTACCTCCGCTACCTCGGCGGGAAGCTGGCCGGCGCGGCCGTCTCGCTCCTGGCCGTCCTCGTCACGAGCTTCTTCCTCTTCCGGATCGTCCCGGGCGACCCGATCCGCACCATGACCCACGGCCGCCAGGTCTCCGACGAGCAAGTTGCGGCGCTGCGGCGGGAGTTCGGCCTGGACCTGCCGATGTGGCAGCAGTTCACCGAGTACTGCGGCAAGGCGCTCACCGGCGACCTCGGCACCTCCTACCAGTTCCACGCGCCCGTCTGGGACCTGATCGGCGAGAAGATCCCCAACACCCTGCTGCTGACCGGGGCCGCCGTGCTGATCTACTCGGCGCTCGGCCTCTGGCTCGGCACCCGCTCCGCCTGGCGCCACGGCGGGCTCGGCGACCGGCTCAACACCGGCATCGCGCTGACGCTGTGGTCCGTGCCGGCCTTCTGGCTCGGGCTGCTGCTGATCATCACCTTCTCGGTGGGCATCGGCCCGGTCCCCGGACTGTTCCCGACCGGCGGCATGGAGTCCGGCGACACCAGCGGCTTCGCGTACGTCGTGGACGTCGCGCACCACATGGTGCTGCCGGTGCTCACGCTCGTCGCGGTCGGCTACGCGCAGACGCTGCTGGTCATGCGCTCCTCGCTGCTGGACGAGATGGGCAGCGACTACCTGACGACGGCGCGGGCGAAGGGGCTGCGGGACGACCTCGTGCGCCGCAGGCACGCCGTGCCCAACGCGCTGCTGCCGACCGTCACGATGATCTTCATCAACCTCGGGCACGTGGCGGCGGGGTCGATCCTGGTCGAGACGGTGTTCTCCTGGCCGGGCCTCGGCGGACTGTTCTACCAGGCGCTGAGCGTGCCCGACCTGCCGCTCGTGCAGGGGCTCTTCATCGTCTTCGCGGGCGCGATGATCCTGGCGAACCTCCTGGCCGACCTGCTCTATCCGCTGCTCGACCCGAGGGTGGGCCGATGACGACCACGACTCCGCCGTCCGGCGGCGCCACGGCCCTCGCCCGCGCCAGGCGCCGGGCCTCCGTCGCCCGCTTCTGGCGCTCCTACCGCTCGCACCGCGCCGGTCTCGTCGGCCTCGCGGGGCTCGCCCTGATCGCCCTGCTCGCGCTGCTGGCCCCGCTGCTCGTCGGCAGCGACGTGCAGAACGTCACGGACGCGCCGGGCGGCCCGCTGGAGTCGCCGAGCGCCGAATTCCCGCTCGGCACCGATCAGTTCGGGCGCCCGCTGCTCGGCCTGCTGCTGTGGGGCGCGCGGATCTCGCTGGCCGTGGGGCTGCTCGCGGCGGCGCTCTCCGTCGCGATCGGCACGCTCGTCGGGATCGTCGCGGGCCATTACGGCGGCTGGTTCTCCACGGTCCTGATGCGGATCACCGACTGGTTCCTCGTCATGCCGTCGCTGGTGCTGGCGATCGTCCTCGCGACGGTGCTGTCGCACTCGGTGTGGACGGTGATCCTGGCGATCGGCGTCGCCAGCTGGCCCACCACGGCCCGGCTCGTACGGGCGCAGACCCTGGCCGTCGAGTCCCGCCCGTACATCGAGCGGGCCAAGGCGCTCGGCGGCGGCCACGCGCACGTCATGACGCGGCACGTGCTGCCGGGCGTCGTGCCGCTGGTGCTCGCCCAGACCACGCTCGGCATCTCCAACGCGATCCTCACCGAGGCGACGCTCGCCTTCCTCGGCCTCGGTGACCCGACGGTCGTCTCCTGGGGCGGCATGCTCCAGGACGCGCGCGAGGCGGGCGCGGTGTCGTCCGGGCACTGGTGGTACCTGGCGCCGCCCGGCATCGCGATCGCGCTGGTCGCGCTCGCGTTCACGCTGTGCGGCCGGGCCGTGGAGGCCGTCCTCAACCCGAAGCTGGGGGTGGCGAAGTGAGCCTCCTGGAGATCGAGAACCTCACCGTGACGTACGGCTCGGGAGCCGCCGCCGTGCCCGCGGTGCGCGGCGTCGACCTGAGCCTGACGGCCGGACGGAAGCTCGGCGTCGCGGGCGAGTCGGGGTGCGGGAAGTCGACGCTGGCGCTCGCGCTGCTGCGGCTGCTGCCCGCGTCCGCGACGCTGGGCGGCCGGATCCTGCTCGACGGCGAGGACGTCCTCACCATGAAGTGGGGCCGCCTCCGGGCCGTACGGTGGGCGGGCGCGTCGATCGTCTTCCAGGGCGCGATGCACTCGCTGAACGCGGTGCACCGGATCGGCGACCAGATCGCGGAGCCGATCGTGCTGCACCACAAGGCGGCGCCCGGCGCGGCGCGGCGGCGGGTCGGCGAGCTGCTGGAGCACGTGGGCCTGCCCGCGTCGCGCGCGGACGCCTATCCGCACGAGCTGTCGGGCGGACAGCGGCAGCGCGTGATGATCGCGATGGCGCTGGCGTGCGAGCCGCGGCTGATCGTGGCGGACGAGCCGACGACGGCGCTCGACGTGATGATCCAGGCGCAGATCCTGCGGCTCATCGAGCAGTTGGTGGCCGAGCAGTCCATCTCGCTGCTGATGATCAGCCACGACCTGGCGGTGCTGGCCGACACCTGCGACCGGCTCGCGGTGATGTACGCGGGACGGGTGGTGGAGGAGGGGCCCGCGCGGGCGGTGTACGACGCGGCGGAGCATCCCTACGGGCGGGCGCTGTCGGCGGCGTTCCCCCGGATCGGGGACGTCGCCTCGCGGCGGGCGCCCCGGGGGTTGCCCGGGGATCCCCCGGATCCGGCCGCACTGCCTTCAGGGTGCGCGTTCCATCCGCGGTGCCCGGTGGCGGTCGCGGCGTGCGACACCCAGGACCAGGCCCTGCGGGACGCGGGGGCGGGGCGGCGGGCGGCGTGCGTGCACGTGGGAGGGGGCGGGGGTGGGGAGGCGGTACGTACGCCTCGGGCGCCGTAGGCGGGCGGGGCGTGCCCGGCCCTCGGGGCGGGCGCTTTCGCCTGCGGCGGGCAGGCCCCTCCCCACCCCTTCCCGAAAACCCGCCGGTGGCGAGCCCGCTGCCGCGGGGTTGGGTACGCGCGGCACCTGCCCCACCCTCGCGCAGTTCCCCGCGCCCCTACGGGGCGCGAGCCCCGTAGGGGCGCGGGGAACTGCGCGACCAGCCGCCCACGG
>NZ_JBITHO010000016.1:39193-131693 GCF_044458065.1 Streptomyces sp. NPDC050504
GGGGGGCCGGCCCCCCCGGGGGGGGGGGGGGCCGCGGGGGGGGGGGCCCGCCCCCCCCCCCGCGACCAGCCGCCCACGGCCCGCAGGGCACCACCCACCCCCGAGCGGGCTCGCCACCCCGCCCCGCACCGCCGCACCCCGCACCCCGACCCGCACCACCCACGGAGCCGCCCCCATGAAGAGCACCGCCCCCCTCCTCTCCGCCGCCGACCTCCACATCACCTTCCCCGGACGGAGGAAAGCCCCCCGGGCGAGGGCCGTCGACGGCGTCGACCTCGACGTCGGTCCCGCCGAAATCGTCGCGCTCGTGGGCGAGTCGGGCTGCGGCAAGACCACCCTCGCCCGCTCCCTCCTCGGCCTCGTCCCGCCCACCGCCGGACGCGTGACCTTCCGGGGCGAGCCGCTCGACTACGGCTCGCGCGCCCTCAAGGCGTACCGCAAGCGCGTGCAGCTCGTCCTCCAGGACCCCAGCGGCTCCCTCAACCCCCGCCACACCGTGTACGAGGCCGTCGCCGAAGGGCTCCGCATCCACCGCTACGCGGGCGACGAGCGCGCGGCCGTGGCGGGCGCGCTCGCCCGCGCGGGGCTGCGTCCCCCCGAGCGCTTCTTCCTCCGCTACCCGCACGAGCTCTCCGGCGGCCAGCGCCAGCGCGTCGTCATCGCGGGCGCCCTCGTCCTGGACCCCGAACTCATCGTCGCGGACGAGCCGGTGGCGTCCCTGGACGCGTCCGTGCGCGGCGAGATCCTGGCGCTGCTGCTGTCGCTCCGCGACGAACTGGGGCTCTCCGCGCTGGTCGTCACCCACGACCTGGGCCTCGCCTGGAACATCGCCGACCGGGTCGCCGTGATGTACCTGGGGCGCATCGTGGAGACGGGTCCGGTCGAGGAGGTGCTGACGGCGCCCCGGCACCCGTACACACAGGCGCTGCTCTCCGTGCTGCCGGAGTCCGACGGCGAACCGGTCGTCCTGACCGGCGAGCCCCCGGACCCCTCCCGCGTCCCCGGCGGCTGCCGCTTCCACGCCCGCTGCCAGGTCCTGGCGAGCGGCGAGGCCGAGCGCGCGGGCGTCGCGGAGAGCTGCCGCACGGTGGACCTGCCGGTCCTCCCCGGCGGTACGGCGGCGGGCGTGGCCTGTCACTGGGCGGTGGCGAAGGCGGCCCCTTGAGGCGTACGGCCACCGCACGCCGTACGCCTACCGGACGCCGTGCGCCGTGCGCCTACCGCGCGTCGTACGCCGCCGTCAGCTCGCGCGCCCGCTTCACGTCGTCGCCGATCGCCACCAGCAGGGCGTCGACCGAGTCGAACTTCGCCATGCCGCGCACGTACGCGAGGAAGTCCACGGAGACGTGCAGCCCGTACAGGTCGAGGCCGACCCGGTCGATGGCGTACGCCTCGACCGTCCGCTCCGTCGCGTCGAACTGCAGGTTCGTGCCGACCGAGATCGCCGCGGGCATCCGCTCGCCGTCGGCCGTGAGCCAGCCCGCGTACACCCCGTCGGCGGGGACCGCGGTGTGCGGCAGCGTCTCGACGTTGGCGGTGGGGAAGCCCAGCTCGCGGCCGCGCTGCGCGCCGCGAACGACGATGCCCTCGACGCGGTGCGGGCGGCCGAGGATCTCGGCGGCGCCCGTCATGTCGCCCTCGGCGACGAGCCTGCGGGTCAGGGTCGAGGAGAACGGCTCGCCGCCGCCGGCCGAGCCGCTGACGTAGAGGTCGACGACCTCGACCTCGTAGTCGTACGTCTCGCCCAGCTCGGCGAGGAACGCGACGTTCCCCGCGGCCCGGTGGCCGAAGCGGAAGTTGGGGCCCTCGATGACGGCCCGCGCGTGCAGCTTGTCGACGAGCACCTTCACGATGAAGTCGGCGGGCGACAGCTTGGAGAACTCCGAGGTGAACGGGAGGATCAGCACCGCGTCCACGCCGAGGTCGGCCATCAGCTCCGCGCGCCTGTGGTGCGGGGCGAGCAGCGGCGGGTGGCTGCCGGGCCGCACGACCTCGCTGGGGTGCGGGTCGAAGGTGACGACCACCGAGGGAACGCCCAGCTCGCGGGCCCGCTCGACGGCGCGCCCGACGATCAGCTGGTGTCCGCGGTGCACCCCGTCGTAGGAGCCGATGGTGACGACGCTGCGTCCCCAGTCCTGGGGGATGTCCTCCAAGCCACGCCAGCGCTGCACTGTGACCGCTCCTCGCCCGAACCCGTATACGTATGAGATTGCTGCTTACGCAGGTCTAAGACTGCCATGCTCCGGTCGCTCGGCCCGCATCGGCATGGGCGTACCGCCCGCCAGCGCTCCGATCGTCCTGCGGGCGCTCGGTCCCACCACCAGCTCCCACTCCCCCGGCGCGCCGTCCAGCAGGCGTGCGAGGAGCGCGGCGAACCCGGGCGCCTCGCGGGCGAGGGCGACGATCCGCCGGTCGAAGCGGGTCGCGCCGTCCGGCGTGCGGACCAGGAGCAGTCCGGCGCGCCGCACCAGTTCCCCGGTGCGCTCGCCCGGCCCGTGCGCACAGCCGAGCGCGGCGGCCCGCAGCACCGCCTCCAGCACCTCGGGGTCGCCCGGCGCGCACCGCTCGTACTCCAGGAGCACGTCGAGGAGTTCGTCCCGCAGCGGGCGCGCGACGCGGCTCCCGGGCGCCGCGAGGACGGCGGCGAGCGCGCGGCGCACCCGGGCGGGGCAGCCGCGCAGCAGGTCGGTGACGAGCGGGAAGAGCACGGCGCGCGCGGCGGGGCCCTGTTCGAGGTGCCGGTCGACGTAGGCGGCGACGTTCGCGGCGACGCCCGAGGCAGTGTCCCCCGCGCCGGGCGCCGTGTCCCCCGCGCCCGAGGCCGTGTCCCCCGCGCCGGGGACCCTGCCTCCCGCACCAGGGGCCGTGTCCCCCGGGCCCGGGACGGCGTCTTCCGGGCCCGGGGCGGCGTCTTCCGCGCCGTCCGCCGCGCCCCGTGCCGCCTCCTTCGAGCCGCGCTCGGCGTAGTCGCGCACCAGGGCGGCGGCGCGCAGGGCGGGCGCCGGGGCCGTGACGTCGGCCAGGGCGCGCAGCACCTCGCCCGCCGCCTCGGGGCCGCAGGTCTCCAGCCGCGCCTGGAAGGCGGCGGCGACCGGCCCCGGATGGGTGGGCAGGGCGGCGGCCAGCGCGGCAGCGGGGAGCCTGGCGTCGCCCGCGCGGAAGCGGACGACGGCCTCGCCGAGGTACCGCGCCCTGGTGTGCGGGTCGCGCACGAGGAGGCCGAGCGCCGAGCCGTGCAGCGTGGCGTCGCCCGGCCTGGCGAGCAGGGCGAGGGCGGCGTGGCGCAGCAGTTCGCGGTCGACGCCCGCGGTGACGTGGGGCGCGGTGGCGAGCCCGTACGCGGCGGCGGCGACGCGCCGCCCGGGGCGCGCGTCGTCGTGGGCCCAGCGGTCGACGGCGCGGCAGAGCGCGGACGGCTCGTCCTCGGCGAGCGCGGCGAGCAGTTCGTCGGCGCGGGGGTGGGCGGTGGCGACCAGCGCCTCGCACAGGTCGTCGACGGCCCGGCCGCGCCCCGCGTACAGCAGCGCCTGGGCGGCGCCCGCCACGGTGGGCCGCAGCCCGTGCGCGGCCTCGTCGACGGGCAGCGCGCGCTCGTCGTCGAACCAGCGGCACAGCAGCGGCTGTACGGTCCTGGGGGCGGCGGCGAGCCGTTCGGCGACGGCGTCGATGTACCGGCCGCGCGCGGGCCGGGACTCGGGGCCGCCCGGTGTCCCGTCGGCGGGGACCAGGCGGCGCAGCAGGTCGATCCGGTCCGCCTCGCCGATCCGCAGCCGCTCCCAGAACGGCGCCCCGAACCCGCCCAGCACGCCGAGGCGTTCGGGCCCGCCCCCGGTCAGCGAGCACTGCGTGACGCGGCCCGCGAGGGCGCGCAGCACTCCGAGGTAGGGGCGCACGTCGGGGACGCGCAGCAAGGTGTCGCGGGCGAGGTGGGCGGCCCACCAGCGGGCGTCGCCCCACCGCTCGTCCTGGGCGCTGGACCGCCCCCCGCCTTCGAGCCGGTCCAGCGCGTCGACCAACTCCCCCAGCTTGGCGGCCAGTTCACCGCGCTCGCCCCTGCGGTCCAGGAGCAGCAGGGCCTGTACGACGGGTCCGATGCGGTGCCGGGGCCCGGGCAGCGAGCGTGGCGGCCCGGCCTCCGCGCCCGTACGCCCGTCGTACCCGACGGGTGCCGCGACCCGGTCGGGCGAGGGAGCGGCCGCGCGGTGCACCAGGGCGTGCAGGGCGGCGTCGAGGTCGAGGTGGGCGCCCTGCACCCAGTCGGCCAGTTCCTCGTGCGCGAAGCGGTAGCCGGAGCCCGCGGGGACGAGCAGGCCCTCGGTGAGGACGGCAGAGGCCCAGCCGGAGCGCCAGGGGAAGACCTCCTCGAAGGTCTCCCGGTCCAGTTCGCCCTGGCCGGGCCCCAGGCAGCGGCGGGCCGCCTCGTGGACCTTGCCCGCGGCCCGCGCCGCGAGCCGCCGCACGCCGGTGCCGCGCACGACGGGCCCGCTCGCGGCGGCGATCCGTACGGCGACGCGCAGACACATCAGGTCCAGGTGCGCGCCGAACACCTCCTCCCGGCCGGGTCGGCCGCGAACCCCACCTGGCTCCCCCCGCTCCGCACCGGACTCCCCCTCCCCCGTCTCCTCCCCTTCCTCCCCCGGCAGCGCCTCCCGCACCTCCGCGAGGAGCCTGAGCGTGAGCGGATGCCGGTCGTGGCCCTCGGCGAGCGCGCCGTCCGGGATGCCGTAGCGCGCCCTGGCCCGCTCCGCCTCGGGCGCCGACAGGTCCCCGAGCGTCAGCGAGCGGGCGCCCGGGTGCAGCGCCTCCGCCCGCTCCCAGTGCTCAGGACCGCACGCCACCACGAGCCGCGCCCCGCACTCCCCGAGCCACCGCCGTGTGCCCCCGGCCCACTCGGCGAGCCGGTGCGCGAGCAGCGGCGGCATCTCCTCGGGCCCGTCGAGGAGCACGTACAGCGGCCTGCCCGCCTCCCTCGCCAGCCGCGCGACCCGCTCGGGCGTGGCGCTGCCCGTGTCGCCCCGCGCCCCGGCGGCGGCGACGATCCGCCCGGCCTGCCGCAGCGCGCGCCCGACCGCGTCGGCCACGGACGCGTCGTCGCCGTGCAGGTCGGCGCCGCGCAGCCAGAGCGTGGGGCCCGGTTCGGCGCCCCTGGCGCGGCGGGAGGCGAGCGCGGCCAGCTCGGTGGTGCGGCCGGTTCCCGGGGCGCCGACCACGCCGAGCAGATGCGCGTCGGACGCCGCGAAGGACTCCGTCGCGCGGACGGCGGCGAGGCGTTCGACGGGTTCGGGCCAGCCGCTCGGGGGGCCGAAGCGGCCGAACGGGCCGATCGAGGTGGCGGTGAGCTGGAGGACGCCGGCGAGGTTGAGGTCGGGTCCGTGGCCGGGGACGGTGGCGGCGTTGCGGCGCAGCAGTTCGGCGAGCGGCCCGGGGCCTTCCGCGCGCAGCGGCAGGGCGAATCCGGCGGCGGGGTGGGCGGCGTGCAGCGCGGTGCCCAGCACGCCGAGCACGGCGCCGCTGCGCGCGTCGACGACGGGGCCGCCCCCGGCGCCGCCGCCGAGCCGCAGGGCGTCGCTGCCGTCGGTGCCGATGGCCAGTTCCAGGGCGCCGACGACGAGGTGGCCGCGGTCGGTCGTGGTGTACGTGACGTCCGTGGTGCCCAGCACCCGCGCCTCGCGCCAGCCGTGCGCGGCGATCCGCACGTAGGTCCCGGTGTCGACGGCGGGGCGGGCGGCGACGGGCAGCGGGGCGGCGTCCAGGCCTTCGGTGCGCACGAGCGCGAGGCCCGCTTCGGGCAGCGGGGTGATGTCGGCGGCCCCGGCCGACCAGGTCCGCCCGTCGGGGCCGTGCAGCACGACGCGTACGAGACCGTCGACCGCCTCGTGACCGGTCACCACCGTGCCCAGGTCGTCGGCGACGAATCCGGTGCCGCGGGGCCGTCCGGCGAGATCACAGATACGTACCAGCACCGCCAGGTCCCCGCGTCCCATGCGTCCGACGGTAGGCGGGCGGTGATCACCGGCAGAAGAACGCGGGCCGAACGCGCCCCCCAGCGCTCCGTCGTTCACTCCGAGCGCCCGCCCGTCGGGGTGAATCCCGGGGGCGGCGTGGACAGACCCCCTGGGAGGGGGATCGTGGAGCGGGCGAAGCGGCCCGCCCGCTCCACGGTGGGGAAGCGGCGGCCGTCCTCAGCCGAAGACGGCCAGGCTCTTCGCCTTGCCCCGCTGCTCCTCGACGAGCGCGAGGAACGTCCCGTCGGGCCCGAAGACCGCGACCGGCGAGGCGTCGAAGGCCGGCATGTCCAGGCGCACGCCGTTGAGCAGCAGCTTCCCGCGCTTCTCGTCGACGTCCCAGCGGGGGAACGCCGCCGCCGCCGCGTCGGCGACGGGCATCACGGTCAGCTCCTCCTGGAGCTGGTCGAGGGTCTTGGCCGCGTCCAGCTTGTACGGGCCGACCCGGGTGCGCCGCAGCGCGGTCAGGTGGCCGCCGACGCCGAGGTCGGCGCCGAGGTCGCGGGCGAGCGCACGGATGTACGTGCCCGACGAGCAGACCACCGAGACCACCAGGTCGAGGACGGGGGTGCCGTCCTCGGCGACCGCCTCCCGCACGTCGTAGACGTTGAAGGAGGAGACGGTGACGGGCCTGGCGGGGATCTCGAAGTCCTCGCCCGCGCGGGCCCGCGCGTAGGACCGCTTGCCGTCGATCTTGATGGCGCTGACCTTGGAAGGCACCTGCATGATCGCGCCGGTCAGCTCGGCCACGCCCGCGTCGATCGCCTCGCGGGTCACCGCGGACGCGTCGGTGGACGAGGTCAGCTCGCCCTCGGCGTCGTCCGTGATGCTGTTCTGGCCGAGCCTGATGGTGCCCAGGTACTCCTTCTCGGTCAGCGCGAGGTGGCCGAGGAGCTTGGTGGCCCTCTCCACGCCGAGGACGAGCACGCCGGTCGCCATCGGGTCGAGCGTCCCCGCGTGTCCGACGCGGCGGGTCCTGGCGATCCCGCGCATCTTGGCGACGACGTCGTGCGAAGTGAAGCCCGACGGCTTGTCGACGATGACAAGCCCGTCGGGCGTCTTCGATGCTGCGTTGCTCATTCTGCGCTGGAGTCCTCGTCCTCACCGGGCTTCTTGTACGGGTCCGCCTCCCCGGCGAACGCGGCGCCCGAGGACGCCTCGCGCACCGCGGCGTCGGAGGCCCGCGCCTTGTCCAGCAGGTCCTCGATGGTCTTGGCGTTCTCCGGGAGCGCGTCGGCCACGAAGGTCAGGGTGGGCGTGAACTTGGTGCCCGCGGCCCGGCCGACCGCCGACCTGAGGACGCCCTTGGCGCTCTCCAGGCCCGCCGCGGCGCTCGCCCTGTCCTCGTCGTCGCCGTAGACCGTGTAGAAGACCGTGGCCTCCCGCAGGTCACCGGTGACGCGGGTGTCCGTGATCGTCACGTGGGTACCCAGGCGGGGGTCCTTGACCCCGCGCTGCAGCTTCTCGGCGACCACCTCCCGGATGAGGTCTGCCAGCTTCTTCGCCCGCGCGTTGTCGGCCACTGGTCCTTCTCCCTCTTGCTTGCATTTCTTCTGTTACGTACATCAGTCTTCGTCCCCGTGCAGCCGCCGTCGAACGGACAGCAGCTCCACTTCGGGACGGGCGGCGACCAGGCGCTCGCACCGGTCGAGCACGTCGCTCAGGTGCCCGGTGTCGCCCGACACCATCGCCACGCCGATCCTGGCCCTGCGGTGGAGGTCCTGGTCGGCGACCTCGGCCGCGCTCACCGCGAACTTGCGCTGGAGCTCGGCCACGATCGGGCGGACGACGGAGCGTTTCTCCTTCAACGACCGTACGTCGCCGAGGAGCAGATCGAAGGACAGCGTCCCCACATACATGTATGTCCGGATGTCCCGCCGGTTCGGGTGAGTAGGGCCCCGCCCGCTCTTGGCAGGGACACCAGAACCGTACACGCAACGGCCGGGGCCGATCGACGGAAATAATCTCCGCCGACCGGCCCCGGTTCGTCAGCCGTGCATCAGACGCGGTCGCGTCAGACGCGCGGCTTCTCGCGCATCTCGTACGTCGCGATGACGTCGTCGACCTTGATGTCGTTGAAGTTGCCGAGGTTGATACCGCCCTCGAACCCTTCGCGGATCTCGGTGACGTCGTCCTTGAAGCGACGCAGACCCATGATGTTGAGGTCCTCGGCCACGACCTTGCCGTCGCGGATGAGGCGCGCCTTGGTGTTGCGCTTGACCTCGCCGGAGCGGATGAGCACACCCGCGATGTTGCCGAGCTTGGACGAGCGGAAGACCTCGCGGATCTCCGCGGTGCCGAGCTCGACCTCCTCGTACTCCGGCTTGAGCATGCCCTTGAGGGCCGCCTCGATCTCCTCGATGGCCTGGTAGATCACCGAGTAGTAGCGGACGTCGACGCCCTCGCGCTCCGCCATCTGCGCGGCACGGCCGGCCGCACGGACGTTGAAGCCGATGACGATGGCGTCGGAGCCCATCGCCAGGTCGATGTCGGACTCGGTGACCGCACCCACACCGCGGTGCAGGACGCGGATGTCGACCTCTTCGCCGACGTCGAGCTGGAGCAGCGAGCTCTCCAGGGCCTCGACGGAACCGGACGCGTCACCCTTGATGATGATGTTGAGGTCCTGCACGAGGCCGGCCTTGAGCACCTTGTCCAGGTCCTCCAGGGAGACCCTGCGGGTGCGCTTGGCGAACGCGGCGTTGCGCTCGCGGGCGGCGCGCTTCTCGGCGATCTGACGGGCCGTACGGTCCTCGTCGACCACCAGGAAGTTGTCGCCGGCGCCCGGGACGTTGGTGAGACCGAGGACGAGGACCGGGGTCGAGGGACCCGCCTCTTCCACGTTCTCGCCCTTGTCGTCGAGCATGGCGCGCACGCGGCCGTAGGCGTCACCGGCGACCATCGTGTCGCCGACGCGGAGGGTACCGCGCTGGACGAGGACGGTCGCGACGGCGCCGCGGCCCTTGTCGAGGTGGGCCTCGATCGCGATGCCCTGCGCGTCCTGCTCCGGGTTGGCCCGCAGGTCGAGCGAGGCGTCCGCGGTCAGGACCACGGCCTCCAGGAGCTGGTCGATGTTGAGGCCCTGGCGCGCGGAGATGTCGACGAACATCGTGTCGCCGCCGTACTCCTCGGCCACCAGACCGAACTCGGTGAGCTGGCCGCGCACCTTGGTCGGGTCGGCGCCCTCGACGTCGATCTTGTTGACCGCGACGACGATCGGCACGTCGGCCGCCTTGGCGTGGTTCAGCGCCTCGATCGTCTGCGGCATGACGCCGTCGTTCGCCGCGACCACGAGGATCGCGATGTCGGTCGACTTCGCACCACGGGCACGCATGGCGGTGAACGCCTCGTGACCCGGGGTGTCGATGAAGGTGATGCGGCGGTCCTCGCCGTTCACCTCGGTCGCGACCTGGTAGGCACCGATGTGCTGGGTGATGCCACCGGCCTCGCCCGCGACGACGTTCGTCTTGCGGATCGCGTCGAGGAGTCGGGTCTTACCGTGGTCGACGTGACCCATGACGGTCACGACCGGCGGACGGGAGACCAGGGCCTCGTCGCCGCCCTCGTCCTCGCCGAACTCGATGTCGAAGGACTCCAGCAGCTCGCGGTCCTCCTCCTCGGGGCTGACGATCTGAACGGTGTAGTTCATCTCGTCGCCGAGGAGGTGCAGCGTCTCGTCCGAGACGGACTGCGTGGCCGTGACCATCTCGCCGAGGTTCATCATCACCGCGACGAGCGACGCCGGGTTGGCGTTGATCTTCTCGGCGAAGTCGGTCAGCGAGGCACCGCGCGACAGGCGGACGGTCTGTCCGTTGCCGCGGGGCAGCATGACGCCGCCCACCGACGGGGCCTGCATGGCCTCGTACTCCTGGCGCCTCTGACGCTTCGACTTGCGGCCGCGACGGGCGGGCCCGCCGGGACGGCCGAACGCACCCTGCGTGCCACCACGGGCACCGGGGCCGCCGGGACGGCCGCCGAAGCCGGGACGACCGCCGAAGCCGCCGCCACCGCCACCGGGACGACCGGCACCGCCGCCACCACCGGGACCGGCGGGACGACCGGCGAAGCCGCCGCCGCCACCGCCACCGGGACGACCGGCGAAGCCGCCGCCACCACCGGGACGACCGCCGCCGCCACCGCCGGGACGACCGCCGCCGCCACCGGGACCACGGCCACCGGGGCCGGGACGCGGGCCGGCAGCCGGACGCTGCGGCATCATGCCCGGGTTCGGGCGGTTACCGCCGGGCGCGCCGCCCGGACGGGGAGCCTGCGGACGGGGCATCCCACCGGGGGTGGGACGGTTGCCGCCGGGCGCACCCTGGCCGCCCTGCGGGCGCGGGGCGCCGCCGGGGCCGCCACCGGGACGCGGGCCCGGACGGTCCTGGCCCGCCGGGCCGGGACGCGGGGCGCCGCCCTGCGGGCGCGGGGCCTGCGGACGGGCCATGCCCGTCGAGCCGCCCGAGGTGAACGGGTTGTTGCCGGGGCGCGGTCCTGCCGGACGGGCACCACCGGGACGCGGGGCCTGCTGGCCGCCGGGACGCGGAGCGCCCTGGCCGCCGGGGCGCGGCGCCTGCTGGCCCGGACGGGCAGCGGGGCGCGGGGCCTGACGGTCCTGACGGTCCTGGCGCTCCTGACCGGCCGGCTTCGGCGCGGGGGCCGACGGCGGCGCGGTGAACTCCGGCGTGGTCGGGGCCGGGGACGCGGGCGCCGGCTTGGGCGCGGCCGCGGGCTTCGGACCCGGGGTGGGACGCGGGCCGGGGGCCGGCGTCACGGGCTTCTCGGCAGCCGCGGGCTTGGGCGCCGCCGGGGCGGGCGCACCGGGCTTCGGGGCAGCCGGACGGGCCGTCTGGGCCGGGGAGGCCGGGGACGGTGCCGAGGGCTTGGCCGGCGTCGCCTTGCGGGGCGCGCCGGGCTTCGCCGCGGGCTTGGCGTTGCCGCCGGGGCCCTGCAGCGCGTCGGTCAGCTTGCGTACAACGGGCGCCTCGATCGTCGAGGACGCCGAACGGACGAATTCACCGAGTTCCTGGAGCTTGGCCATGACGACCTTGCTCTCCACTCCGAACTCCTTGGCGAGTTCGTATACCCGGACCTTAGCCACTTCGCTCCTTTTAGGTCCGGGTTACCGCCGGACCGTCGCTACTTCATGGGCGTACTCATCGCGTACTCATCGAGTGCTCATCGC
The DNA here is from genome assembly GCF_044458065.1 of Streptomyces sp. NPDC050504. Lineage (NCBI taxonomy): Bacteria > Bacillati > Actinomycetota > Actinomycetes > Kitasatosporales > Streptomycetaceae > Streptomyces > Streptomyces sp. NPDC050504. The sequence goes on from NZ_JBITHO010000016.1 coordinate 50,381, forward strand.
AATCTCGACCTACTTCCAACTCGCGAGGTACCTGACCGCACGGGGTCCCGTGCCGTACTTCTTCTTACTGTGCTGCCCGGTCGACGTGCGAAGTCACAGCCGCGCTGTCGAGCGGTCCGCGGGCCTTGAAGGCCCGGAGGAACGCACGGCGGCGGACCGCCAGATCGACACAGGCGGAGACGGGGTGCACGTAAGCACCCCGGCCGGGCAGCGTACCGCGTGGATCGGGGGCGCAGGCGCCCTCGACCACCACGATGCGCAGCAGCTCGTTCTTGGCCGCTCGCTCCCGGCATCCCACACAGGTTCGCTCAGGGCATGCGCGGGCATGCGTCCGGCCAGACACGGCTAAGTCTACCTCCCCGTACCGACCTCACCCCATTGGGGCAAAAATCGAACGGATGTTGTCCTGATCAGTTACTTGCCCGTAGACGCGGACGTCTACTCGGCGGGCTGCTCGGTGTCCGGGCGGATGTCGATGCGCCAGCCGGTGAGACGGGCGGCGAGGCGGGCGTTCTGCCCCTCCTTGCCGATCGCCAGCGACAGCTGGTAGTCGGGGACGGTGACCCGCGCGGAGCGTGCCCCCAGGTCCACGACCTCGACCTTCGAGACCCGCGCGGGCGAGAGGGCGTTGGCCACCATCTCGGCCGGGTCGTCCGACCAGTCGACGATGTCGATCTTCTCGCCGTGCAGCTCGGCCATCACGTTGCGCACGCGGCCGCCCATCGGGCCGATGCAGGCGCCCTTCGCGTTCAGCCCCGAGCGCGTCGAACGGACCGCGATCTTCGTGCGGTGGCCGGCCTCGCGGGCGATGGCGGCGATCTCCACCGAGCCGTCCGCGATCTCCGGGACCTCCAGCGCGAAGAGCTTCTTCACCAGATTGGGATGGGTGCGCGAAAGGGTCACGGACGGACCGCGCATGCCCTTCGCCACCCGTACGACGTACGTGCGCAGCCGCAGGCCGTGCGTGTACTCCTCGCCGGGCACCTGCTCCTGCACCGGCAGGATGGCCTCCAGCTTGCCGATGTCGACCAGGACGTTCTTGGGGTCCTTGCCCTGCTGGACCACGCCGGTGACGACGTCGCCCTCGTGGCCCGCGTACTCGCCGAACGTCTTGTCGTCCTCGGCGTCGCGCAGCCGCTGGAGGATGACCTGCTTGGCGGTGGTGGCGGCGATCCGGCCGAAGCCCGACGGGGTGTCGTCGAACTCCTTGGCCTCCTGCCCCTCCTCCAGGTCGGCCGGGTCCTCGGTCGCCCACACCGTCACGTGGCCGGTCTCGCGGCTCAGCTCGACGCGGGCCCTGCGGAAGCTGCCCTCGGTGCGGTGGTACGCGATGAGGAGAGCGGACTCGATCGCCCCGACGAGTGTCTCGAAGGGGATCTCCTTGTCCTGCGCCAAGCCCTTCAGAAGCTTTACATCGATGTCCACGGCTACGCCTCCTCCTCTTCCTGTTCCAGCTCGTCCTGCTTGTTCTTGCGGTTGAACTCGACTTCCACCCGGGCCTTGGCGATGTCGCCGAAGCCGACCCTGCGGGCGGTGGGCTTGCGCCCCTTCACGCCCGGCACCTCCAGGTCGAGGCCCTCGTCGTCCACTGTGAGGATCCGGGCGACCAGCTCGCCACCCTCGTGCAGCTGGAGCTTGGCCAGCCGGCCCGTCGCGCGCACGTAGTGGCGGTGCTCGGTCAGCGGCCGGTCGGCACCGGGGGAGCCGACCTCCAGGACGTACTCGCCCTCGCCCATGGCGTCGGTCTCGTCCAGCTTCGCGGAAATGGCCCGGCTGACGTCGGCGACGGTGTCGAGATCGACGCCCGCGTCCGAGTCGACGACGACTCGCAGCACTCTCCTGCGGCCCGCCTGGGACACCTCGATCTCTTCCAGATCAAGGCCCTGAGCGCCGACGAGCGGTTCCAGCAGACCGCGCAGCCTCTCGTTCTGGGTGGTGCTCATCCGGGTGACTCCTCGGCCGCGTGTGCTGTTGTGGGTGCAGTGCAAGTCTGTGTGTCAGGTCAAAGGGTATCCGGTCCCGAGGGGTGTTGCCGTCCGCTCCCCGCCGACCCGCGGGTACGCTCGCCTGCGGTGATCACTACAGGACCGGACACACATTCAGGGGGACGCGCGTGCGACGACGTGTGCTGATCGCGGGCGGCACCGGCGTCGCGGCCGCCGCGCTGCTGACCGGATGCGGCGGCTCGGGCCCCGGTTCCGACGGCTCTTCGGGGTCCGCGTCGGCCGCCGAGGCGAAGCGGCGGCGGGCCGCCGGGGCCGAGGCGGCGCTGCGCGGCTCGGCCGCACGGACCAGCGGGGCGCTCCTCGCCCGGTACGACGCGGCCCGCGCCGCCCACCCCGCGCTCGCCGCCCGGATCGCCCCGCTGCGGGCCGCGGCGGCCGAGCACCTGAAGGCCCTCGCGGCGCCCCGGAACCCGTCGCCGGTCCGCACGCCCCCGCCCGCCGCCGACCGGCGGGCCGCCCTGCGCGAGCTGGCCGACGCCGCCCGGCGGACGTCCGACGCGCACACCGCCGCGCTCCTCGACGCCCCGCCCGAGCTGGCCCGGCTGCTGGCGTCCGTCGCCGCGGCCTGCGCCGCACACGCCCACCTGCTCTCCGAAGGGGCCCCGGCATGACCGCGCTCGCCGCCGCCCAGGCCGCGCTCGCCGCCGAACACGCCGCCGTCTACGGCTACGGAATCGTCGGCGGCCGGCTCTCCGCCGCCCGCAGGGCCGAGGGCACCGCCGCGTTCACCGCGCACCGCACCAGGCGCGACGCGCTGGTCCTGACCGTGCGGAAGCTCGGCGGCGACCCCGTCGCGTCGGACGCGGCGTACGCGCTGCCGTTCCCGGTGCGGGACGCGGCGTCCGCGCTGCGCCTCGCCGCGGTGATCGAGGACCGGGTCGCGGGCGTCTACTCCGACCTCGTACGGGCCGCGGAGGGGCCGCTGCGGCGGGAAGCGGCCGACGCCCTGCGCGAGGCCGCCGTGCGGGCGGTGCGCTGGCGGGGCACCGGCGTAGCCTTTCCCGGGCTCGCCGAACGCCGCTGACGCGCCGACGCGCGACGCGGCCCGAGCAGCTGAAGCAAAGGAACACTCACGCACATGCATGTCGAACCGTCACAGCGACTCACCCGGATGCTCGGCGAGACGTACGGGTCCGCCGCGGCGGCCGACTGGCTGGCGGCGCTGCCCGGACTGACCGGGCGGACGCTGGCCGAGCACGGCCTGGACGTGGACCGGGTCGCCGCGCCCGGCGGGCGCAGCAGCCTGGTCGTCCTGGTCCGCAGGGGCGACGGAACGCCCGCCGCGCTCAAGCTCGCCCCGCCGTTCGCGGCGCCCGCGCTCGAACTGGCCGCGCTGGCGCACTGGAACGGCTGGGGCGCGGTGCTGCCCCTCGACTCAGGTGCGGGCCCGGAGGGGCTGCTGCTGGAGCGGCTGCACCCCGAGGTGTCGCTGCGGTCGCTGCCCGAGGCGAAGGCGCTGCTCGAAGCGGCGGGCACGGTGCGCAAGCTGTGGGTCGAGCCGTCGCCCGCGCACGGCTTCGAGACGGTCGCGGAGCGGACGGCGCGGCAGGCGGAGCCGATGCGGGCGGTCGCCGATCCGGCGGTGGCGCCGCTGGTCGCGGCGGCGCTCGCGGCCCGGGACGAGCTGGTGGCCGGGCCCGGTGAGGAACTGCTGCTGCACGGCAACTTCCGGCAGAGCAAGGTGCTTTCGGGCGAGCGCGCGCCCTGGCTCGCGGTCGGGCCCGAGCCGCTGGTGGGCGAGCGCGCGTACGACCTGGCGCGGCTGGTGCGGGACCGGGTCGAGGACCTGATCGCGGCGCCCGGCGGGGCGGCCGCGGCCCGCCGCAGGGTGACGAAGCTGGCGGACGCACTGGACGTGGACCGGGAGCGGCTGCACGGGTGGACGCTGTTCCGCGCGGTGGAGTCGGGTACGCGGGCGGTGGCGGCGGGGCGCGTCGATGACGGCGAGCTGCTCCTGGAGTTCGCGAGCTGGCTGTAGCGGTACGCGGGTTCCGCTGCGCGGGGCGTTCCCGAAACCGGGGCGCTGCCCCAGCCCCCGTTTTCGCGCAGTTCCCCGCGCCCCTTTGAGGGGCGCGGGGAACTGCGCGGTCTTTTACGCCCCGGGCAACGGGACCCGCCCCCGTACCCCGGCTTACGCGCGCGTCAGACGCGCGACCGCTTCCTCGACCGTGAGCTCCTCGCGCTCCCCCGTCCGCCGGTCCTTCAGCTCCACGACGCCCTCGCCCGCGCGGCGCCCCGCGACCAGGATGGTCGGGACGCCGATCAGCTCGGAGTCGGTGAACTTCACGCCGGGCGACACCCCGGGCCGGTCGTCGACCAGCACCCGGACGCCCGCGGCGGCCAGCTGCTCGGAGAGCGAGAGCGCCAGCTCCGTCTGGAGCGCCTTGCCCGCGGCCACCACGTGCACGTCGGCGGGCGCGATCTCGGCGGGCCACACCAGGCCCTTCTCGTCCGCGTGCTGCTCGGCCAGCGCGGCCACCGCGCGCGAGACGCCGACGCCGTACGAGCCCATGGTCACGCGGACCGGCTTGCCCTGCTGGCCGAGCACGTCCAGCGACAGCGCGTCCGCGTACTTGCGGCCGAGCTGGAAGATGTGGCCGATCTCGATCGCGCGGTCCAGCTTCAGGCCGGTGCCGCAGGACGGGCATGGGTCGCCCTCCTGGACGACGACCACGTCGACGTACTCCTCGACCTCGAAGTCACGGCCCGCCACGACGTTCTTCGCGTGCACGCCGTCCTTGTTCGCGCCGGTGATCCACGCGGTGCCGGGCGCGACGCGCGGGTCGGCGACGTACCGGACCTTCTCCAGGCCCTGCGGGCCGACGTACCCGCGCACCAGGTCGTCGCGGCCCTCGAAGTCCTCGGCGGTGACCAGCTCGACGGCGGCGGGGGCGAAGTGCGCCTCGACCTTGTCCAGGTCGACCTCGCGGTCGCCGGGCACGCCCACGGCCACGATCTCGCCGTCGACCTTCACCAGGAGGTTCTTCAGCGTCGCGGACGCGGGGACGCCGAGGTGCGCGGCGAGCGTCTCGATGGTGGGGGTGTCGGGGGTGGGGATCTCCTCGGCCGCCGCGACGGCGGAGCCGTCGACCGGCTCCAGCGCGAAGCCGACGGCCTCGGTGTTCGCCGCGTACTCGCAGCTCGGGCAGTCGGCGAAGGTGTCCTCGCCGGCCGCGGCGGGGGCCAGGAACTCCTCGGACTTGGAGCCGCCCATGGCGCCCGCGGTGGCGGCGCAGATGCGGTAGTCCAGGCCGAGGCGGGTGAAGATCTTCTGGTACGCCTCGCGGTGCAGCGCGTAGGAGTGCGCCAGGCCCTCGTCCTCCAGGTCGAAGGAGTACGAGTCCTTCATCTGGAACTCGCGGCCGCGCAGGATGCCCGCGCGGGGACGCGCCTCGTCGCGGTACTTGGTCTGGATCTGGTAGAGGATCACCGGCAGGTCCTTGTAGGACGAGCACTGGTCCTTGACCAGCTGGGTGAAGATCTCCTCGTGGGTGGGGCCGAGGAGGTAGTCGCCGCCCCTGCGGTCCTGGAGGCGGAACAGCTCGGGGCCGTACTCCTCCCAGCGCCCGGTCGCCTCGTACGGCTCCTTGGGGAGCAGCGCGGGCAGCAGCACCTCCTGGGCGCCGATGGCGTCCATCTCCTCGCGGACGACGCGTTCCACGTTGGCGAGGACCTTCCTGCCGAGCGGCAGCCAGGACCACACGCCCGCGGCGGTGCGGCGGACGTAACCGGCGCGCACCAGGAGCTTGTGGCTCAGCACCTCGGCGTCGGCCGGGTCGTCGCGCAGCGTCTTGACCATCAATCGGGACATGCGCTGGACCTGGGCTGCCATGGAAGAACTCCTGCGTGCTGATGCGTGTGCTGATGTGTGCAAGGAGGTTATCCGGGGCGGCCCCGGGGGCGGAAATCAGTTGGCGGGCGCCCGGCGGCGCAGCGGCAGCGGCGCGCCCATCACCGCGTAGGGGCGGGTGGCGCTCGGGAAGTGGACCCGGACCGCGAGGTCCGCGTAGCCGAGCGCGCGGTACAGGCCGCGGGCGGGGCTCTCGATGTCGATGGCGGAGAGGATCGAGCGGGGTTCGGCGGCGCCGTCGGTGATGGTGGTGATCAGTTCGCGGCCCACGCCCCTGCCCTGGTGGGCGGGGTGGACGTGCAGTTCGGTGATGACGAAGGAGTCGTCGAGCCAGCCGTCGCGGCCGTGTTCGCGGAGGTAGGGCTCCACGACGGTGGACCACCAGTGGGTGCGGTCGTTGGGCATGCCGTAGACGAATCCGACGAGCCGCCCGTCGGGGGTCGTGGCGCCCAGCGCGCGGGCGCCGGGGCACTGGAGGTGCCTGAGCACGATGTGCCGCCGCACGCCGACCTCGTCGGGGCCGAGGCCGAAGGCGACCGCCTGGACCGCCAGCGCCTCGTCGACGAGCGCGGCGAGGTCGACCGGTCCCACCCGAACGTCGTCTGCCATGGCCGCACCCTACTGTCGGAGCCCCGTTTCCAGGGCCTGGCTGTCAGGACAGGGCTCAGAAGAGCACACTCATGAACGCGCCGACCTCACGGAATCCGACACTGCGGTACGTGGCGCGGGCGGCGGTGTTGAAGTCGTTGACGTAGAGGCTGACGACCGGCGCGACGTCGGCCAGCGCGTAGCGCAGCACGGCGGCCATGCCGCCCTTGGAGATGCCCCGGCCGCGGAACTCGGGGGCGACCCACACGCCCTGGATCTGGCACGCCCGCTTGGTGGCCGCGCCGATCTCCGCCTTGAAGACGACCCTGCCGTCCTCTATGCGGGCGAAGGAGCGGCCCGCGCCGATCAGTTCGGCGACCCTGGCCTGGTAGAGGAGGCCGCCGTCGCCCGCGAGCGGCGAGATGCCCACCTCTTCGGTGAACATCGCCACGCAGGCCGGCATCAGGACCTCCATCTCGTCCTTGCGGATGCGGCGGACGAAGGGGTCGGGCGCGACGTCGGGCGACTCGGTCTCGGTGACCATGAGCGGCTGGTTGCTGCGGACCTCGCGGGCCGGGCCCCAGCTCGGTTCGAGGAGCCGCCAGAGCCGGGCGGTCGGTTCGGCGGGGCCGACGATGGAGGAGCAGCGGCGACCGGTCCTGCGGGCGCGCTCGGCGAAGGCGCGCACCGCTTCGGGGGTGGCGCAGATGGGGACGAGGTTGGCGCCGGAGTAGCACAGGGAGCGGAGCCGCCCGTGCTCGTACCAGCCCCACATCTCGCCGCCGAGGCGCCAGGGGTCGAGTCCCGCCGCCTGGACGCGTGCGGTGACGAATGCGTTGGCTACCGGCTCGCTCTCCAGGAGTGCGAGTGCGGCCGGAAGGTCGCTGGGTTCGAGGACCCGGGTGGTGGTCTGCGTCAACACGAGGGGGCCTCACCATGCGGTCTGCTGATCTCCGCACTGTACCCGGCGGGTCGGCCGCCGACCTAGGGTAGGCCCCCTGCGCGCTGTGCGACCGGTGGGTCAGCTGACCGATACCTGCGGTTCGCCCGAGGTGACGCCGTCCTTCTCCATCTGCTCGGCGATCTTCATCGCCTCCTCGATGAGGGTCTCGACGATCTTCGACTCGGGGACGGTCTTGATGACCTCGCCCTTGACGAAGATCTGGCCCTTGCCGTTGCCCGAGGCGACGCCGAGGTCGGCCTCGCGGGCCTCGCCGGGGCCGTTGACGACGCAGCCCATGACGGCGACGCGCAGCGGGACCTCCATGCCTTCGAGGCCCGCGGTGACCTCTTCGGCCAGCTTGTAGACGTCGACCTGGGCGCGGCCGCAGGACGGGCAGGAGACGATCTCCAGGCGGCGCTGGCGGAGGTTGAGCGACTCCAGGATCTGGATGCCGACCTTGATCTCCTCGGCGGGCGGCGCGGAGAGGGAGACCCGGATGGTGTCGCCGATGCCCTCGCTGAGCAGGGCGCCGAAGGCGACGGCCGACTTGATGGTGCCCTGGAAGGCGGGGCCGGCCTCGGTGACGCCGAGGTGCAGCGGGTAGTCGCACTGGGCGGCGAGCTGGCGGTAGGCGTTGACCATCACGACCGGGTCGTTGTGCTTGACCGAGATCTTGATGTCGCGGAAGCCGTGCTCCTCGAAGAGCGACGCCTCCCAGAGGGCGGACTCCACCAGCGCCTCGGGGGTGGCCTTGCCGTACTTGGCGAGCAGCCGCGCGTCCAGCGAGCCGGCGTTGACGCCGATGCGGATCGGGGTGCCCGCGTCGCCCGCGGCCCGCGCGATCTCCTTGACCTTGTCGTCGAACTGCTTGATGTTGCCCGGGTTCACCCGGACCGCCGCACAGCCCGCGTCGATCGCCGCGAACACGTACTTCGGCTGGAAGTGGATGTCCGCGATCACCGGGATCTGCGACTTGCGCGCGATCGTGGCCAGCGCGTCCGCGTCGTCCTGCGTCGGGCAGGCGACCCGCACGATCTGGCAGCCCGAGGCGGTCAGCTCGGCGATCTGCTGGAGCGTCGCCCCGATGTCGGACGTACGCGTGGTCGTCATCGACTGCACCGAGACCGGCGCGTCCCCGCCGACCGCGACGGAGCCGACCTGGATCTTGCGGCTGACCCTCCGGTCGGCGAGCTTGGTCGGGACGGACGGCATGCCGAGAGAAATCGCGGTCATCTGGTGTGCAACCCCAAGGTATGGATCGAGGCGAGATTCCAAAGGTTTTCCGAGGATCGAGCCTACGTCACCGCGCTGGGGCCCAGCACATCGCTGCCCCCGGGTCCACCCAAAGGGGAGCGGCCGAACACAAATAGTGTTCGGCCGCATGATTCCCCCGCGAAATGGTCGATTTCTCCCTAGATCATCAGGCTCAGGAGATCTTGACCGGATTGACGATGTCCGCGACCAGCACGAGCAGCGTGAAGCAGATGAAGATGCCCGCGACCACGTAGGCGACCGGCATCAGCTTGGCCACGTCGAACGGGCCAGGGTCGGGCCGCCGGAAGAGCTTGGCGAAGCCCCTGCGCACGGACTCCCAGAGCGCCCCCGCGATGTGGCCGCCGTCCAGCGGCAGCAGCGGCAGCATGTTGAACAGGAACAGCGAGAGGTTGAAGCCCGCCAGCAGGAACAGCATCATCGCCATCTGGTTCTGCGCCGGGACGTCCAGCGTCATCACCTCGCCGCCGATGCGCGCGGCGCCGACGACGCCCACCGGGGAGTCCTGCTCGCGGTTGCCGTCCCCGAAGGCCGCGTCCCACAGGTCCGGGATCTTGCCGGGGAGCGCCACGATCGACTCGACGCCGTTGACGACCATGTCGCCCATGCGCTCGACGGATTCGCCGAAGCCCAGCGGCAGGATCTCGGTCTTGGCGGCGAAGCCGAGGTAACCGGCGGGGACGAACTCGCCGGGGACGATCTCGCCGTCGGAGTCCTTCTTGGCGACCTCGTTCTTCTCCAGGACGGCGTCGAGCCTGACCTCCTTGCCGCCCCGCTCGACCGTGAGCGTGGCGGGGCCGATGGTGTCGCGGATCTTGTCCGAGAGCGTCGACCAGTCGTCGACCTTCTCGCCGTTGAAGGAGACGATCTTGTCGCCGACCCGTAGCCCGGCCGCCTTGGCGGGCGACACCGGGTCGGCCGCCTCGCACTTCTCGCGGTCCTCGCTCTGCTTGATGACGCACTGCTGGACGCCCGCGACCTCGGTGGTCTGCGTCTGGAAGCCGAAGGTCATCGCGACGCCCATGAAGATCGCGACGGCGAGCACCAGGTTCATGAACGGGCCCGCGAACATCACGATCACGCGCTTCCACGGCTTGCGCGTGTAGAACAGCCGCGTCTCGTCGCCGGGCTTCAGCTCCTCGAAGGCGGCCTCGCGGGCGTCCTCGATCATCCCCCGGAAGGGTGAGGTGGAGCGCGCCTCGATCTTGCCGTCGTCGCCCGGCGGGAACATCCCGATCATGCGGATGTAGCCGCCGGCCGGGATGGCCTTGATGCCGTACTCCGTCTCGCCCTTCTGCTTCGACCAGATCGTGGGCCCGAAGCCGACCATGTACTGCGGTACGCGGATGCCGAACAGCTTGGCGGTGGAGAGGTGCCCCAGTTCGTGCCAGGCGATCGAGAAGAGCAGCCCGAAGGCGAAGATCAGTATGCCGAGGACCGTCAGCAGGATCGTCGTCCAGTTCATGCGCGCGCCTCCGCTGTCGCCTTCGCCGCCACTTCGCGGGCCCGAGCGCGGGCCCAGGTCTCCGCTTCGAGGACGTCCGCGACGGTCAGCGAGGTTCCCCGGGTCGGCGTCCCGTGTTCCTCGACCACCTTCGTCACGGTGTCCGTGATTCCGTTGAACGGCAGCCGCCCCGCCAGGAACGCGTCCACGCACTCCTCGTTCGCCGCATTGAACACCGCCGGGGCCGTGCCGCCCAGTGTTCCGACGTGCCGGGCGAGTCCCACGGACGGGAACGCCTCGTTGTCCAGCGGGAAGAACTCCCAGCTCGACGCCTTGGTCCAGTCGAAGGCGGGCGCCGCGTCGGGCACCCGCTCGGGCCAGCCGATGCCGATGGCGATCGGGCCGCTCATGTCGGGCGGGGTGGCCTGGGCGAGCGTCGAGCCGTCGGTGAACTCGACCATGGAGTGCACGTAGGACTGCGGGTGCACGACGACCTCGATGCGGTCGAACGGGATGTCGTAGAGGAGGTGCGCCTCGATCACTTCGAGGCCCTTGTTGACCAGGGTCGCGGAGTTGACCGTGATGACCGGGCCCATCGCCCACGTCGGGTGCGCCAGCGCGTCCTCGGGCGTGACCGTCGCGAGCTCCGCGCGCGTACGGCCCCGGAAGGGACCGCCGGACGCGGTGACGACCAGCTTACGGACGTCGGCGCGGCTGCCTGCGGCCAGCGCCTGGAAGAGCGCGGCGTGCTCGGAGTCGACCGGGATGATCTGGCCGGGCGCGGCCAGCTCCTTGACCAGCGGGCCGCCGACGATCAGCGACTCCTTGTTGGCCAGGGCGAGGGTGCGGCCCGCCTTCAGCGCGGCCAGCGTGGGCGCGAGGCCGATGGAGCCCGTGATGCCGTTGAGGACGGTGTGGCAGTCGGACGCGGCGACGTCGGTGGCCGCTCCGGGGCCCGCCAGGATCTCGGGGACGGGCTCCCCCGCCCCGTACTGCGCGGACAGCGCCTCGCGGAGGGCGGGGACGCACTCCTCGCGGGCGACCGCGACCGTGCGGACGCGGAGCCGGTGCGCCTGCTCGGCGAGGAGGCCGACCCGGCCGCCTGCCGCCGAGAGCGCCGTGACTCGGAACCGGTCGGGGTTGCGCAGGACCAGGTCGATGGCCTGGGTTCCGACGGACCCGGTGGAGCCGAGGACGACGACGTCCCGGCGGCCTTCGGTCGTGTCGAAGGCGATGTGCGGGTCGGCAAGGGGGGCTGGGCTGTCGCTCATGCCCCCCATTCTTGCCCCATCGGGCCCGTGCCCCGACAGGGTGTCCCGGACCTGGCCCCGAAAGGGGGCCGGTCCCCCTGGGCGGAGGGCCGGCGGAGGGCTAGGCGAAGGCCGCGCCGAACGCCTCGTGGAAGCCGGGGAACGTCTTCCGTACGCAGCCGGGGTCGTCGAACGCGATGCCGGGCGTGCGCAGGCCCGTGACCGCGAAGGACATCACGATGCGGTGGTCGCCGTGGGTCGCGATCTCGGCCGCGCGCGGGGTGCCGGGGCGGATCTCGATCCAGTCGGGGCCGGTGGCGACCTCGATGCCCAGGCGGCGCAGGTTCTGGGCGCAGGCTTCGAGGCGGTCGCACTCCTTGACGCGGGTGTTGGCGACGTCCTCGATGCGCACGGGGCCGTCCGCGTGGGGGGCGAGCGCGGCGAGGGTGGGCATCGTGTCGGAGATGTCGCGCATGTTGACGGTGAGGCCCCGGAGGCGGTCGGGGCCCGTCACTGTGGTGGCGTCGGCGGTGACCGCGACCTCGGCGCCCATCGCGCGCAGCACCTCCACGAAGCCCAGGTCGCCCTGGAGCGCGGCGCTCGTCAGGCCGGGGACGGTGACGGTGGTGCCGGTGAGCGCGGCGGCGGCGAAGAAGTAGCTGGCCGTGGAGGCGTCGGGCTCGATGGCGTAAGTGGTGGCGCGGTAGCCGGTGGGCGGCACGGTGAAGACGTCGCCCTCGCGGGTCGGCGCGGCGCCGAACGCGCGCATCATCGCGAGGGTGATCTCGACGTACGGCGCCGAGACCAGGTCCGTGACGGTGATGGTCAGCCCGGTCCCGGTGAGCGGGGCGAGCAGCAGCAGCGCGGTGAGGTACTGGGAGGACTCGCCCGCGTCGAGGGTCAGTTCCCCGCCCTTGATGCCGTCGGCCACGACGGTCAGCGGGTGGTGTCCTTCGGCCGCCGGGTGCGTGAGGTCCACGCCGAGTTCGCGCAGGGCGCGGGTGAGCGGGGCGAGCGGGCGGCGGCGCATCTGGGGCGAGGCGTCGAAGCGGTACGTGCCCCGGCCCGCCGAGACGAGGGCGGGCAGGAAGCGGGCGGTGGTGGCGCCGTCACGGCAGTAGACGTCGGCCTCGGGGGCGGCGGGGCCCTGCGGGCGGCCGACGACGTGCCAGGCGCCGGGTTCGCGCCGGACCTCGTACCCGAGGCGGGTCAGGCCCTCGGCGAAGCCCTCGGTGTCGTCCGACGCGAGGGGGCGCAGGAGGGTCGTGGTGCCCTCGGCGGCGGCGGCCAGGAAGAGGGCGCGGGCGGTGATGGACTTGGAGCCGGGTATCTCGATGACGGTCACGGACGCCCATCCTGCCGTCGCGGGGGCGGCGGCGGGGGCGGGCGTCCGTACCGTGGACGTTCCGTCTCGGCGAAGGGCCGGTCTCAGCGGATGGGCCGGTGCACGTTGTCGTGCCCGGCCGGGCCCGGGGTCGCGTCGGCGATCCAGGGGCCGTCCCCGCTGGGGTCGACGACGCCCTGCTCCAGCCAGGTGTACGCGCCCGCGAGGACGCCGTCGACGACCTTGCGGTCGATGTCGTCGGTGTTGGTCCACAGCCGGCCGAACAGTTCGTCGACGCGGATGCGGGCCTGGCGGCAGAAGACGTCGGCCAGCTGGTGGGCCTCGCGGCCGTGCTCCTCGGTGCGGCTGAGCAGTTCGGCCCGTACGCAGGCCGCGCTCATCGCGAACAGTTCGGCGCCGATGTCGACGATCCGGCCGAGGAAGCCCTGCTTGGTCTCCAGCCGGCCCTGCCAGCGCGACATGGCGTAGAAGGTGGCGCGCGCCAGCTTGCGGGACGCCCGCTCGACGTACCGCAAGTGGGGCGCGAGCTGCTCGAACTCCGCGTACGAGCGCGGGAGCTGCCCCGGCCCCGCGACCAGCCTGGGCAGCCAGCGGGCGTAGAAGGCCGTCGCCTGCGCGCCCGCCCGCGCCTTGTCCGCCAGCGTCTTGTCGGGGTCGATGATGTCCCCGGCGACGGCGAGGTGCGCGTCGACCGCCTCGCGGGCGATGAGCAGGTGCATGATCTCCGTCGAGCCCTCGAAGATGCGGTTGATCCGCAGGTCGCGCAGGATCTGCTCGGCCGGGACCGCGCGCTCGCCGCGCGCCGCGAGGGACGCGGCGGTCTCGAAGCCCCGGCCGCCCCTGATCTGGACCAGTTCGTCGGCCATCAGCCAGGCCATCTCGGAGCCGTACAGCTTGGCGAGCGCCGCCTCGATGCGGATGTCGTTGCGGTCCTCGTCGGCCATCTGCGAGGAGAGGTCGAGCACCGCTTCGAGGGCGAACGTCGTCGCCGCGATGAAGGAGATCTTCGCGCCGACCGCCTCGTGCCTGGCCACCGGCCTGCCCCACTGCTCGCGGACCGACGACCACTCGCGGGCGATCTTCAGGCACCACTTGCCCGCGCCGACGCAGAGCGCGGGCAGCGAGAGCCGGCCGGTGTTGAGGGTGGTGAGCGCGATCTTGAGGCCCGCTCCCTCGGGGCCTATCCGGTTCGCGGCGGGGACGCGGACCCGGTGGAAGCGGGTCACCCCGTTCTCGATGCCGCGCAGGCCCATGAAGGCGTTGCGGTGCTCGACGGTGACGCCGGGCGAGTCCGCCTCGACGACGAAGGCGGTGATGCCGCCCCGGTGGCCCTCGCTCCCGGGCACGCGCGCCATGACGACCAGCAGGTCGGCCACGACGCCGTTGGTGGTCCACAGCTTGACCCCGTCGAGGACGTACGCGTCGCCGTCCGGTACCGCCGTGGTGGCCAGGCGCGCCGGGTCGGAGCCCACGTCGGGCTCGGTGAGCAGGAACGCCGAGATGTCGGTGCGGGCGAGGCGCGGCAGGAACTCCTCCTTCTGCTCCTGGGTGCCGAAGAGCTTCAGCGGCTGCGGTACGCCGATGGACTGGTGCGCCGAGAGCAGGGCGCCGATCGCGGGGCTCGCGGAGCCCGCGAGGGCCAGTGCCTTGTTGTAGTAGACCTGGGTGAGGCCGAGCCCGCCGTACTTCGTGTCGATCTTCATCCCGAGGGCGCCGAGCTCCTTGAGGCCGTTGACGACCTCGTCCGGGATGCGGGCGTCGCGCTCGATCAGCGCGGAGTCGACCTCCGTCTCGCAGAAGTCGCGCAGTTTGGCCAGGAACTCCTCGCCGCGCAGGGCGTCGTCCGCGGTGGGGAGGGGGTGGGGGTGGATGAGGTCGAGGCGGAAGCGGCCGAGGAACAGCTCCTTGGCGAAGCTGGGCTTGCGCCAGTCCTGTTCCCTGGCGTCCTCGGCGACGCGGCGCGCTTCGCGCTCGGTGACCTTGGGGGTGGGGGTGGGGGTGGGGGTGGGGGTGGGGGGTGGTACGGAGTTGGCGGACATGAGGCTCACCTCGCCGCGAGTAGGGGGCGTACCGGCCGGTGCTACTCGTCCGTATGTACCCCTTTTCGGGCGGGGCCGCCAGGGTGCGCGGGGCGTTTCGCCTGCGGTGGGCGTTCCCCCGCCCCGCCCCTTCCCGAAACCCTCCGGGGGCCCTGCGGGGCGGATGGGTACGCGCGGCATCTGCCCCACCCTCGCGCAGTTCCCCGCGCCCCTAAAAGGGGCGCGGGGTGGGGCGGGGAGGGGCGGGGTGGCGCGGGGAGGGGTGGGGTGGGGTCCCGCGCGGCGGGGCCTGCCGGTTGCTACAGCGTGATGCCCGTGAGGACCAGGACGCGCTCGTACGTGTAGTCGTCCATCGCGTACCGCACGCCCTCGCGGCCCACGCCGGACTGCTTCGCGCCGCCGTACGGCATCTGGTCGGCCCGGTACGACGGAACGTCGCCGACGATCACGCCGCCGACCTCCAGCGCGCGGTGCGCGCGGAACGCGGTCTGGATGTCGTGGGTGAAGACGCCCGCCTGGAGGCCGTACTTCGAGTCGTTGACGGCCGCGAACGCCTCGGCCTCGCCGTCGACCTTCTTCACGGTCAGCACGGGCCCGAAGACCTCCTCGCAGGAGATCGTCACGTCGCCCGGGACGTCCGCGAGGACGGTCGGCGCGTACGTGGCGCCGTCCCGCTTGCCGCCGGTGAGCAGCGAGGCACCCGCCTCGACCGCCTCGTCCACCCAGGACTCGACGCGCTTGGCCGCGTCCTCGCTGACCAGCGGGCCGACGTCGGTCGCGGAGTCGGACGGGTCGCCGGTCACCTGCGCCTCGACCGCCGCGACGATCTTCGGCAGCAGCCGCTCGTACACCGAGGCGTCGGCGATCACGCGCTGCACGGAGATGCAGGACTGGCCGCCCTGGTAGTTCGAGAAGGTCGCGATGCGGGTCGCGGCCCAGTCGAGGTCGGTCTCGGAGGCGTAGTCGCCGAGGACGACCGCCGCGCCGTTGCCGCCGAGCTCCAGCGTGCAGTGCTTGCGCGGCACGGACTCCATGATCGAGTAGCCGACCGGGCCCGAGCCGGTGAAGGAGATGACGGGCAGGCGCTCGTCCTGGACGAGGGCGGGCATGCGGTCGTTGGGGACCGGCAGCACCGACCAGGAGCCCGCGGGCAGCTCGGTCTCGGCCAGCAGCTCGCCGAGCACGAGCGAGGAGATCGGCGTCGCGGGCGCGGGCTTCAGCACGATCGGGGCGCCGACGGCGATGGCCGGGGCGACCTTGTGGGCGCTGAG
The DNA here is from genome assembly GCF_044458065.1 of Streptomyces sp. NPDC050504. Taxonomy (NCBI): domain Bacteria; kingdom Bacillati; phylum Actinomycetota; class Actinomycetes; order Kitasatosporales; family Streptomycetaceae; genus Streptomyces; species Streptomyces sp. NPDC050504. The sequence continues at coordinate 66,389 of NZ_JBITHO010000016.1, forward strand.
GTTCAGCGGGAAGTTGAAGGGCGCGATGCCCAGGACGACGCCCTTGGGGATGCGGCGGGTGAGCGCGAGGCGGCCCACGCCGCCCGCGTCGGTGTCCAGGCGCTGGGCCTCGCCGCCGTTGAAACGACGGGCCTCCTCGGCGGCGAACCGGAACACGGAGACGGCGCGGCCGACCTCGCCGCGCGCCCACTTGACGGGCTTGCCGTTCTCGGCGGAGATCAGCTGGGCGATCTCCTCGGTGCGCTCGGCGAGGCGCTTCGAGACGTGGTCGAGGGCGGCGGCGCGCACGTGCGCGGGGGTCGCGGCGAACTCGTCGACGACGGCGTGCGCGGCGGCCACGGCCTCCTCGACCTGTGCCTCGGTGGGCACGCTGACCTTGCCGACGAGCCGGCCGTCCCACGGGGAGGTGACGTCGAACGCGGAGTCGCCGGTGGCCTGGCGGCCGGCGAGCCAGAAGGCGTGGGTGGCGGTCATCTCGGAACCGGCCCTTCAAAGTGGACGGGAGCTGTCGCCTCCACCGTAGGCCCGGGGCGCTGACTTGGCGTTTGTCCGCGATGGAGCGCCGCACGGCGGGCCCGCACCTCTTTGTCGTAGGCGTGGGGCCCGCTCCGTACGGCTCGGCCGTACGCGCGGAACCGCCGCCGTCCGGCGGGCTACTCCCCCGAGACCGCCGCCGTCGCCTTCAGGGCCAGCCACAGCTCCATGCGGGCGTCCGGGTCGTCCAGGGAGCGGCCCAGGATCTCCTCCACGCGCCGCATGCGGTAGCGCAGGGTGTGGCGGTGGACGCCCAGGTCCGCGGCTGCCGCGTCCCACTGGCCGTGGCGGGAGAGCCAGGCGCGGAGCGAGGCCACCAGGTCGCCGCGGCCCTTCGCGTCGTGCTCGTGCAGGGAGCGGAGCATGCCGTCCGCGAAGGCGCGCACCGCGTCGTCCGCGAGCAGCGGCAGGACCGAGCCCGCCGCCAGCTCCTCGTGCTCGACCAGCACCCGGCCCCTGCGGCGGGCCACCGACAGGGCCTGTTCCGCCTGCTTGTACGCCGCCGCCACCGCGATCGGGCCCGCGGGCGCGGAGAGGCCCACGACCAGTTCCTCGGGCTGCTCGGGCGGCTCCTCCTTGCCCAGCCGCTCGGTGTACGCGCCGCACGCCGCCACCGCGTCGCCGCCGTCCGCCGCCAGGACCACCAGGCGTTCGTCGCCCTCGGGGACCATCAGCATCGCCTCGCCGGAGCGCGCCGCCGCCGTCTCCAGTGCCTCGGCGAGCGCGGCCGTGGACGGGGACTCCGCGATCAGCAGCCGGAAGGGGGCGTCGAGCAGGCCCCCGTACAGGTCTCCGGCGACCGCCCGCGCGTGGTCGGGCTGGCCCGAAAGCAGCATCCGCAGCACCGCCGCGCCCAGCCGCTGTTCCGCGTCCTGGAGCGAGCGGGAGCGTTCGGTGACGAGCGTGAGGAGGGCCACCGCGGAGTGGACCGCGTACCGCTCGGCCGTGCCGAGCGGGGCCGCCGTGCCGACCGCGAGCGTGCCCCTGGCGCGGCGGCCCGAGCCGACCGTCTGGAGCTCCACCCGGTCGTCGGAGCCGCCGACCACGGCGCTCGCCGGGGTCGGCCTGTCCCGCAGCCGCACCACGTCGTCGGTGAGCCGCGCCGCGCGGCGGGCCGCCCAGTCCGGCGCCACCGCGACCACCGCGCCCGAGGTGTCGTACAGCGCGGCCCAGCCGTCCACGTGCGCCGCGAGCTTCGTCAGCAGGTCGCCGGGGCCGTCCCCGGAGAGCGCGGCGCGCGTCAGTTCGCGCTGGGCCTCGAAGCCCGCGGTGACCGCGCGGTACTGGTCGGCGGCGATGGCCGCCGACACCGCCTTGCTGATCGCGAGGAACGGGGTGCGGCGCGGCACCTCCAGGAGCGGGAAGCCCTCCTCCTCGGCGGCCCGCACCAGCGCGTCGGGGATGTCGTCGTACATCACGCCGACCGCGAAGCCGATGCCCACGACCCCCGCGCCCGCCAGCCGCCGTACGTAGCGGCGCATCGCGTCGGGGTCGCCCGCGTCCAGCTTCATCGCCGTGATCAGCAGCAGCTCGCCGCCCTCCAGGTACGGCACGGGGTCGGCCAGCTCGCTGACGTGCGCCCAGCGCACGGGCGTGCCGAGCCGGTCCTCGCCCGCGCGCACGGTGAGCTTGAGCGCCGAGTGCTGGACGAGTGAGGCGAGCGTGGGCGGCATGCGTGACCGTTGAACCTTCTGCGCGGAGGCGGAACGAGAGCTGAATTGCGCCGCCGTGTAGTGCGGCACCCTTCGATTCTGCCAGGGCGTACGGGTTTACGGATCCCTCCGCGCGCCCGGACGTCCGCCGGGCGCGCCGGTCCTACCCCCGCAGGTCCACCAGCAGCGGCGGGGCGTGCTCCCCCTCGACCGTCGTCAGCGACAGCACGGCGTGTCCCGCCGGGACCTCGTGCGCCAGCTCGGACGCGGACCAGCGCTGCCGCTCGACCCGCTTGATCGTCACCGCGTCCCGTACGACCGCCTTGCCCGTCACCAGCTTGCGCAGCGCGTGCACCGCACGGGTCAGCGGCTGGTCGGCGAAGACGGTGTGCTGGGCGACCTCCCTGGTCTCCACCCACTCGGTGCCCCACGCCTCGGTGAACCGCTTGCCGTCCCAGGTGGTGATCCCGGCGAACGCCATGTGGCAACCGACCGCGCCGAGCAGCGGGATGTGCAGCGCCTCGGGCACGTCGTCGACGGTGCGCAGCGACAGCACGGCGCCCGCGTTGGCCGAGCGCAGGCCCCTGATGCCGCGGACCGTGTCGGCGGTGAGGGTCGCCGTGGCGTCGTCCAGGACCAGGCAGCTGAAGAGGGAACGGTCGGTGCGGGCGGTGACGACGGCGGTGAACTGCGCGAGGACGAGCCGGGCGAGCAGCCGGGATGCCTCGGCGTGACCCTGTTCGGGCAGTTCGACGCGGACCCGCATGGGGTGGTGCTGGAGGGAGCGCAGCGAGAAGGGGCTGGCGGACCGGGAGGTGTCGAAGAAGTCCGCGAAGGCCGGGCGGTCCAGGAGCGCCAGGCGGTCGGCGAGGGCGGGGCAGGGGTCGGACGCGGTGCCCATCTGGCGCACGCGCGCGGTGAGGTCCCGCAGCATCGGCAGCGGTCCCAAGGCTTCGAGCCGTTCTTGCAGCTCCGTCACGGCCGCGGGGGTGCCGCGCAGCAGTTCGTACAGCTCGGGCACGGCGGGGAAGCGGCCGTGCACCGCCTTGTACGGGCCCATGAGCTGGGCGAGCGCGGTCGCCGCGCGCCCGGTGTCGACGCCTTCGAGGTCGCCGACGAGGCCCTCGGCGAGCACGGTCGACGCCTCTTCGGGGTCGCTGGTGCCGCCGTACAGGTCCAGGTCGTGCACGGAGCGGGGGTCGCCGATCCGTACGACGACGTCGTACGCCTCGTCCGCGCCGAGCGCGGTCCCGGCGGCGCACACCACGATGACGCTGCACTTTCCGGCGAGTGCCTGGAGCGAGAGGGATTCGACGACGGGCGCGGTGAGGGCGCGCGTCTTGCCGGTGCCCGGCGGGCCGACGGCGAGCAGCGAGGTGCCGAGGACGGCGGCTTCGAGCGCGACGCCGGTGCCCCTGCGGGCGTACGGGTTGCGGGGGTGCTCGGTGCAGCCGCCGAGCCTGACCTGCCCGGTGAGCAGGTCGTGGACGGCGGCGCGGCGCGGCAGGTCGCGGGCGCCCGAGGGGTGCGCCAAGGCGGCGGCGCCGTGGCCGCGGACGGCGGCGGTGAACTCCTCGACGCGGGCGGGGTCCTTGCGGGCGGCGGCCCAGGCGCGGCGCACCCGTACGCAGTCGACGTCGTTCATCCGGCCGCCGCGCAGTTCGGCGGTGAGCCGGTCGGCGGCCTCGGTGGCGCCCGCCGCGCGCAGCTCGGGCCAGCGGGCGGGGGTCGCGGACGGGTGGGCGGGGACGCCTGGGGTGCCGGGGGCGGCCTGGTGCGGGATGCGGGCGCCGGTCTTGAGGCCCCGGGTGAGGCCGGCCCAGTCGCCCATGCGGACGAAGGGCCACAGGAAGGCGAGGGTGATCAGCGCGTAGGCGCCGTACGAGACGACGGCGGCCATGATGCGGTCGCCGCCGCCCGCCAGCCAGGTGTCGGGCAGCAGGATCATCACGGGGTCGACGACGGGCACGGTGTCGGTCCACACGAGCAGCTGGGCGAGTCCGGCGAGCGCGGCGGCGAGCAGCGCGCGCAGCGGCTGGGGGCGGGCCGCGACGAACCTGCGGAACACCTCCGACCAGTTGCCCAGGCGCCCGAAGGAGTACACCAGGAAGCCGCCGAAGACGCCGGTGTAGACGGTCATCGCGTCGTAGCCGTCGTACGTCTTGGGGCCGCCGAGCATGCCCGGGTACCACCACTCGCTGGGCGTGACGAGCTTGAGCGGTACGAGCCAGTAGGGGATGTAGCGGTTCCACCACAGGGACCAGAGCAGCAGTCCCGCGAGGAACGAGATGAGCGCGCCGACCAGCAGGGCGCGGTCGGGGACCGCGTCCTGCGGGGGCTGCGGGGGCCTCGGGACGTGCCCGAAGCGCCAGACGCCGGGGGCGGCGCGCGGCCGGGGCGTGGTCAGCCAGTCCTCGACGGGCGTGGCGACGGGCCCGGCGGGGGCGGTGGCCGGCACGGGCGGCACGGGCCGCGCCGCCGGGGGGCGTGCGGGGGGCCCTTGTGGCGGCGGCCCGGCAGGACGCGGCACCGGTTCGGCGCGGGTGCCGCGTGCGTCGTGCGTGCCCTCGGTGTCCATGTGGTGCTGCCCCTCGTCCCCTGACCAGCTGTACGCGCCTCAATCTACTGGCCGGACCAGGGCAGTTCACCGATCCGGGACGGCGGTGGCGCACACGGATCCGCATACGGTCCCGTACGGAAGTCCGCGCGCGTCCCCCGCGCACGGCGTGTCGCCACCGCCCGACCGGTTACGCGGCGGAGGGTCCCGCGGGTACGGAGACCAGCGCGGCGGTCCCCGCGGGCCGGTTCCCGCCCGTCTTCCCGTCGTTCTCCGTACGCCCTTCGGCCCGGAGCCGCTCGACCAGTTCCGTCAGCTCCTTGTTGCGGCCGGTGGCCATCATCCAGATCATCTTCAGGTCGCCGGAGAACGCGGCGCCCGGGTCGCTGACGCCGACCGGCAGGTTGCGTTCGAAGGCCAGGTGTCCCGTCCAGGCGCAGGAGAAGAACAGGGCTGGGCCCGCCAGCAGGTACTTGGGCCTGCGCCGCTTCGCCGCGAGCGCCGCGGCGCCCAGGGCGAGGCCCATGCCGGCGACGTGCATCCAGCGGCTCGTCTCGTTGGTGTGGCCCAGCATGTACGTCTCGAAACGCTCGTCGAAGTCCCTCATGGGGTACGGCTCCTCGGGTGTCGGGGGATCGGGGGGTCGGCGCGGTTCACGGGCCGGTGACGGACGACGCGGCGGGCGTCGGCGCGGTGCTGTTCTTCGGGGTGGCGGGGGTCCGCTGGGCGGGGACGCCGGGGACGGTGGCCCTGTCGGGGGCGGCCGGACCCGCAGTGCCGTCCGGCGCGCCCGCTTCCTCCTTCTCCTTCTCCTTCTCCTTCTCCTCCTCTTTCTCGGCGCTGTCCTCGTCGCGCCGCGAGTCGAGCGCGACGAGGTCGCTGCCGACCATGAGCACGGCGCCCAGGGCCACCGTGCTCACGGCGGCCCAGCCGGGCGCGTTCAGCACCACGACCGTGGCGAGGAAGAGCGAGGAGAGGGTCATGTCGCGCTTGAGCACCTGGTTGGCCGAGCGGACGTCCGTCGCCAGGGCCATCGCCCGGCACTGCACGTACGCGGCCGCCGTCCAGAGCAGCGCGAGGAGCGTCCACCTGGTCAGCGCCCCGGTCGCCACCAGCACGGCGGGCGCGAGGTAGACGAGCATGGTGAGGACGGTCGCGACCCGGGCCGCGGTGGCCCGCTCCGCGAAGACCGTCGCGGAGGTGCGCAGCCCCGCTTCCTTGTCGCCGTCGTAGTCGGGGAGGTTCTTCACGGTGCCCTTGGCGACGAACCACAGCACCGCGAAGGCGAAGAGCTGCCAGCCGTCGGCGTCCGGCAGCCGCACGCCGTCCGGCGCGGCGAAGTAGCCGAGGAGGAAGGAGCCGAAGGTCGCGAGCGAGAAGGCGAGCAGCCCGGCGACCGGTCTGGCCTTCAGGCGCAGCGGGGCGTACGAGTACTGGTGGGTGCCGAGCAGGGCGAGGGCCGCGGCGATCAGGTACTGCCAGCCGTACAGGACGGAGAGCAGCAGGATCGTGAGCGACATCGCGTGCGCGGCGAGCACGACCTTGCGGTCGCCGGCGCGCAGTACGAGCCAGACTCGGCCCGGCAGGTTGCGGCTGTCCTCCTCCAGGTCGGTGTGCGTGTTGTAGAGGTTGGCGACCAGCACGAACAGCACGGTGTTCAGCAGGCCGACGAACAGCTGCCAGGAGACGCCGGTGCCGCCGGCCGACGACCAGCCGAGGGTGAAGGCGAGCAGTGAGGGCACGCAGGTGCGGGGGCGGGCCAGCATCAGCAGGATGCGGACCGTCTCTCCGGCCCCCGCGCTGGCGGGGGCGGTGCGGACGGCGCGTATGCGTTCGTCCGGAGTGAGTGAGGCGAAATCTGTCATCCCGAGCGGTGGCTCGGTGGCGTACTGGGTCACGCGCGTGCCTTTCGGGAGCCATGAGGAAGTTGGGAGAGGAGATGCGTGTGGGGGGAGTGGATCCAGGGGCTCGTCAAAGCTGCCAGCAAATGTGTTCGAAGTGGCTGGATCTGTGCGCGAGTTGTCAGGAAATTGCCGGTGTCCATACCGCTATGGGGGGTGTGGACCGTGTACGACGTCTCATCCCGCGGGACGCGGTTTGGCAGAAGATGGCCAGTCCGACGGGTCCGCCGGGGGCGTCCGGGAGAGGGGGACCCCCGGCAGGACCCCGCCCGAGGGGTATGTCCGCCGCGGACAACGACACGCCCTCCTTCACTCCCCAACGGCGCATGCCTTCTCCCCCCGCCCCCGCCTAGCCTGCGGAAGAAAGAGAAGCAGCGTCCGATACACCCCCAGGAGCCCCCCATGACCGCGATTCCGCAGGAGCGCCGCGTCGTCACCGCCATCCCCGGCCCGAAGTCGCTGGAGCTTCAGGCCCGCCGCACCGCCACGGTCGCCGGTGGCGTGGGCTCCGTGCTGCCCGTCTTCACCGCCCGCGCGGGCGGCGGCATCATCGAGGACGTCGACGGCAACCGCCTGATCGACTTCGGCTCCGGCATCGCCGTGACCAGCGTCGGCGCCTCCGCCGAAGCCGTCGTGCGCCGCGCCGCCGCCCAGCTGGCCGACTTCACCCACACCTGTTTCATGGTCACGCCGTACGAGGGCTACGTGGAGGTCTGCGAGCAGCTCGCCGAGCTGACCCCGGGCGACCACGCCAAGAAGTCCGCGCTGTTCAACTCGGGCGCCGAGGCCGTCGAGAACGCCGTGAAGATCGCCCGTGCGTACACCAAGCGCCAGGCCGTCGTCGTCTTCGACCACGGCTACCACGGCCGGACGAACCTCACGATGGCGCTGACCGCCAAGAACATGCCGTACAAGCACGGCTTCGGCCCGTTCGCCCCCGAGGTCTACCGCGTCCCCGTCGCCTACGGCTACCGCTGGCCGACCGGTGCCGAGAACGCCGGCGCCGAGGCGTCCGCGCAGGCCATCGACATGATCAACAAGCAGGTCGGGGCCGAGAACGTCGCCGCGATCATCATCGAGCCGGTCCTCGGCGAGGGCGGCTTCATCGAGCCCGCGAAGGGCTTCCTGCCCGCGATCGCCGAGTTCGCCAAGGCCAACGGCATCGTCTTCGTCGCGGACGAGATCCAGTCCGGCTTCTGCCGTACGGGCCAGTGGTTCGCGTGCGAGGACGAGGGCATCGTCCCGGACCTGATCACCACCGCCAAGGGCATCGCGGGCGGCCTGCCGCTCGCCGCCGTCACCGGCCGCGCCGAGATCATGGACGCCCCGCACGCGGGCGGCCTCGGCGGCACCTACGGCGGCAACCCGGTGGCCTGCGCCGGTGCGCTCGGCGCCATCGAGACGATGAAGGAGCAGGACCTCAACGGCCGGGCCAGGCGCATCGAGGAGGTCATGAAGGCGCGCCTGACGGCGATGGCGGAGAAGTACGACGTCATCGGCGACATCCGGGGCCGCGGCGCCATGATCGCCATCGAGCTGGTCAAGGACCGCGCCGCCAAGACCCCGAACCCGGAGGCGGCGGGCGCGCTCGCCAAGGCCTGCCACGCCGCGGGCCTGCTGGTCCTGACCTGCGGCACCTACGGCAACGTGCTGCGCTTCCTGCCGCCGCTGGTCATCGGCGAGGACCTGCTGAACGAGGGCATGGACATCCTGGAGACCGCCTTCGCGGGCGTGTGACCCTCCGCGACGGCTCCGGGCGGGAGAACCGGGCGACGGACGGGGCCTGTGAAGAAGGTGTGGGGGGCCGATGGCGGGATCGGGTTCCGGCTGTCGGCCCCCCGCCCGCTGCCGTACGGTTTCTGCAGATGAGAGGAACACCTCGCCCGCAGGGGACTGCGGGCGGATCCGAGGCAGGGCCTCCCCGGCTCCACCTCGGTCGTGCCTTCGCGCACGCCGCCGGACCTTCGGGATCCGGTTCTCCTCACCGGTCGGACGGCCGCCCGCCCCAAACCCCCCGGGGCGCGCGGCGAACCGACCCAGGCGGGCGCTCCGGAACCACCCCCCCTGTTCCGGAGCGCCCGGCTCTCCTCCTGCCGGTGCTGTGCGCGGTCCTCTTCGCGCTGATCACCTGGCAGGTCGCGGCCGAGGGCCCGCTGTACCGGCTGGACGTGCGCGTGGAGCGCTCGCTCGTCGGCCGCGGCCCGCAGCGGCTCGCCGAACTCCTCGCCGACCTCGGCAACCTCCAGGTCGCGCTCCCGGTCCTGGCCTGCGCCCTCGCGTACGCGCTGTGGCGCGGCGCCCGCCGCCAGGCGCTGGCGGTCGCCCTGGCGATGGCGCTGGTGCCCGCGCTGGTCGCCCCGCTCAAGGCGCTGCTGGACCGGCCGGGCCCGCTGTCGCCCGAGACCGGCTACTACCCGTCGGGGCACTCGGCGACGGCCCTGGTCGCCTACTGCGGCGCGGCCCTGCTGGTCGGGACGCGATGGGCGATGCCCGTCGCCGCGGCGCTGACAGCGGCGACGGGCATCGGTCTGGTGCTGCGCGGCTACCACTGGCCCCTGGACGTGCTGGGCAGCTGGTGCCTGTGCGCGGCGCTGCTGGCGACGGCCGTCACCAGCGGTAGGCGTCGAAGTTCTTCGAGAACTCCCACTGGTTGAAGCGGTCCCAGTTGATCGACCAGGTCATCAGGCCGCGCAGCGCGGGCCAGGTGCCGTGGGTCTGGTACGAACCGCAGTTGACCTTCCTGGTCAGGCAGTCCAGGGCCTTGTTGACCTCGGCCGGCGAGGTGTGGCCGTTGCCGGCCTGGGTGGACGCGGGCAGGCCGATCGCGACCTGCTCGGGACGCAGCGCGGGGAAGAAGCGCTGCGCGTTGCCCGCCACGGGGAAGCCGGTGAGCAGCATGTCGGTCATCGCGATGTGGAAGTCGGCGCCGCCCATCGAGTGGTACTGGTTGTCCAGGCCCATGATCGGACCCGAGTTGTAGTCCTGGACGTGCAGCAGGGTCAGGTCGTCGCGCAGGGCGTGGATGACCGGCAGGTAGGCACCGGCGCGCGGGTCCTGGCCGCCCCAGGGCCCGGAGCCGTAGAACTGGTAGCCGAGCTGGACGAAGAACGTCTCGGGGGCCATGGTCAGGACGAAGTCCTTGCCGTACTTGGCCTTGAGCGCCTTGACCGCCTGGATGAGGTTCACCACGACCGGGCTGGTCGGGTTGCGGAAGTCCGTGTCGCCGTTCTGGAGCGAGAGGGAGTGGCCCTCGAAGTCGATGTCGAGGCCGTCCAGGCCGTAGGTGTCGATGATCTTCGAGACCGAGCTGACGAAGGTGTCGCGGGCCGCCGTGCTCGCCAGCTGGACCTGGCCGTTCTGGCCGCCGATGGAGATCAGCACCTTCTTGCCCGCCGCCTGCTTGGCCTTGATCGCGGCCTTGAAGTCGGCCTCGGACTCGACGGTCGGGCACTCGGCGACCGGGCAGAGCTTGAAGCGGATGTCACCGGACGTGACCGAGGTCGGCTCGCCGAAGGCCAGGTTGATGACGTCCCAGGAGTCGGGGACGTCCGCCATGCGGGTGTAGCCGGAGCCGTTGGCGAAGCTGGCGTGCAGATAGCCGACGAGGGCGTGCGCGGGCAGCTGGCCGCCGGGGGTGCCGCCGCCGTCCTTGGCCGTGGTGGCGCTCACGGCGGCGGACTTCGCGGACTCGCCCGCCTCGTTGGCGGCGCTGACCTGGAAGGTGTACGCGGTCTCGGGGGTGAGCCCGGTGACCGTCGCCGAGGTGCCGGAGACCGACTGGACGCGGGTGGCGCCCTGGTAGACGTGGTACGTGGTGGCGTCCGGCGATGCCGTCCAGGTCAGCGGGACGGTGGTGGCGCCGGGGGTGCCGGCCGTGAGGCCGCCGGGCACGGCCGGGATCTGGACCGGGTCGCCGCCGGGGCCCGAGAGGCTGAGGTCGTCGGCGTGGTAGGCGGGGGTGCCGTACCAGCCGTGGGTGTAGATCGTGACCGACGTGGTGTTCGGTCCCGTGGTGAAGCCGGTGGTGAGCTTCTGCCAGTCGGCCGCCGACGGGGTCCAGGTGGAGACGTCGGTGGTGCCGGTGCCGGACGCGCCCAGGTACACGTAGCCGCCGCGCACCCAGCCGCTGAGGGTGTACGCGGAGCCCGGCTTGACCTTCACGGTCTGGGAGCACCGGGCGTTGTCGCTGCCCGCCGGGGTGGCCCTGAGGGCGGAGGTGCCGCCGTGGACGGGGGACGTGACGGTCGCGCCGCTGCCCGCCGTACAGCTCCAGCCGTCGAGGCCGGACTCGAAGCCGCCGTTGCGGGCGAGTTCGGCGGCGGACGCGGAGGCGGTCTCGGGGGCGGTCTCCGGGTCTGCGGCACTGGCTGACTGCGCCGAGGCGATGAGCCCCGTCGCGGCGAGTGCGGCCGCGCTCAGCGCGGCCAGGAGTCTTGTGCGTCTCGTGCGGTCCACAACGGCCTCCGGGCATGGGGGAATTGGGGAGGGGTGGCGCACAAGATGGTCCAGACCAATCAGGTTGTCAATACCTCTGGCAGTTCAGCGCCTCCCCGCGGCCGCTTCGTGCATCGCCAGTTCGAGCAGGGCGGGGTCGGTCAGCGTGCCCGTGCCGTCCGGCAGCACCAGCCAGCGGACCCCGCCCGCCGCGCGCCCCGGGTAAGGGACGACGATCCAGGTGCCGCGCCCCGCGCCCCGCACTCCCGTGCCCAGCCAGCGCCCCGCCGTGCCCGGCGGAACGAAGAACCCCATCCGCGCGTCGCCGAAGTCGGCGAGCACGGGACCGGGCCGGTCGATCAGCCGGGTCAGCACGTCGAGCGTGGGGTAACCGAGGTCGGCGGGCAGGATCAGCACGTCCCAGCGGCGGCCGGCGGGCAGCAGCGCGACCCCCAGGGGGTTGCGCTCCCACTCCCACCGGCACGCCTCCGGATCCGGCGCCACCGACGCCAGCCACTCCACCGCTGTCTTGGCTCCCGAGCCACTCATCACCCGGCCTCCCATCCGACTTCCGTCTCTGTTGGACAGTGCGTCCACAAGGGCGAGAGCGGGTCAGGACCGGATCATTACGCGAGTTCGGGAGGGACATCGGTAGTGAGACGAATCACATCAAGATCGGTGGTTGTGCGCCCCCGGCTCGAACGAGGGCGCGAATGCCACCGGCCGTTCGGGTGACTTGACGCAGGACCGGACCCGGACCTGGACCCGGGAAACGGGTCCGGGTCCGGGTCCGGGTCCGGACGCGGGCTCTCAGCTGTCGAAGCCGAGCCCCAGCTTGTCCATCGTCTTCAGCCAGAGGTTGCGCCTGCCGCCGTTGGCGTCCGCGTGCGCCAGCGACCGCTTGGTCAGCTCGATCCCGGCCCAGGCGAACGGCTCGGGCGGGAACGGCAGCGGCTTGGAGCGGACCATCTTCAGCCTGGTCCGCTCGGTGTCCGCGCCGTCCAGCAGGTCGAGCATCACGTCCGCGCCGAACCGCGTGGCGCCGACGCCGAGACCGGTGAACCCGGCCGCGTACGCGACCTTCCCCGCGTACGCCGTGCCGAAGAACGCCGAGAAGCGCGAGCAGGTGTCGATCGCACCGCCCCAGGCGTGGCTGAAGCGCAGGCCCGCCAGCTGCGGGAAGCAGGTGAAGAAGTGCTCCGCGAGCTTGAGGTAGGTCTCGGGGCGGTGGTCCATCTCCGCGCTGACCTTCCCGCCGAACGGGTAGATCGCGTCGTAGCCGCCCCACAGGATGCGGTTGTCGGCGGAGATCCGGAAGTAGTGGAACTGGTTGGCGCTGTCGCCGAGCCCGGCACGGCCGTGCCAGCCGATCGACGCCAGCTGCTCGTCGCTGAGCGGCTCGGTCATCAGCGCGTAGTCGTAGACCGGGACCGTGAACGGCCGCACCCGCTTGACCAGCGACGGGAACACGTTGGTGCCGAGCGCCACCCGGCGGGCGAAGACCCGGCCGTAGGGCGTGCGCACCGCCGCCCCCGCGCCGGCCGTCGCCAGCTCCAGGCCCGGGGTGTTCTCGTAGATCCGCACCCCCAGCTCCGTACAGGCGCGCTTGAGGCCCCAGGCGAGCTTCGCCGGGTTGAGCATGGCGACGCCGCGCCGGTCCCAGACGCCGCCCAGGAAGGTCGGCGAGTCGACCTCGGCGCGCAGCGCGTCGCGGTCCAGGAGTTCGAGGCCGGTGAAGCCCCGCTCCTCCATCTCGGCGTGCCAGTCGCGCAGCTCCTCCCACTGGTAGGGCTCGGTCGCCACGTCGATCTCGCCGGTCCGCTCGAAATCGCAGTCGATCTTGTACGCGGCGACGGCCGCCTCGATCGCGTCGAGGTTCTCCAGGCCGAGCCGTTCCAGCTCGTGGATCTCGTCGGGCCAGCGCTCCAGGCCGTTGGGCAGGCCGTGGGTGAGGGACGCGGCACAGAACCCGCCGTTGCGGCCCGAGGCGGCCCAGCCCACCTCGTGCCCCTCGATGAGGACGACGTCGCGCTCGGGGTCACGCTCCTTGGCGAGCAGCGCGGTCCACAGCCCGCTGTAGCCGCCGCCGACGACCAGCAGGTCGCACCGTTCGGTGCCGGTGAGGGCCGGGACGGCGCCGGGCCTGCCCGGGTCGTCCAGCCAGAACGACACGGGCCGCGCGTCGGAAAGGGATTGTGCAGCGGTACGCATGGCAACCGGGGCCATGGTTTCCAACTCCTTCGGGAATCAGTGGGCTTTCTTGCGCCGGGCCGTCACCAGCTGGCCGACGACGACCACGAGTACGGCGATGACGAACATAGCCGTACCAATGACGTTGATCTGGACAGGTGTGCCGCGCTGCGCCGAGCCCCAGACGAACATGGGGAAGGTGACGGTCGAGCCGGCGTTGAAGTTCGTGATGATGAAGTCGTCGAAGGAGAGCGCGAAGGCCAGCAGCGCGCCCGCCGCGATGCCGGGCGCCGCGATCGGCAGCGTGACCCGCACGAAGGTCTGGACGGGCCCCGCGTAGAGGTCGCGCGCGGCCTCCTCCAGCCTCGGGTCCATCGACATCACGCGCGCCTTGACGGCGGTCACCACGAAGCTGAGGCAGAACATGATGTGGGCGATGAGCACGGTCCAGAAGCCGAGCCGCGCCCCCATGTTCAGGAAGAGCGTGAGGAGCGAGGCCGCCATGACGACCTCGGGCATCGCCATCGGCAGGAAGATCAGCGAGTTGATCGCGCCGCGCGCCCGGAAGCGGTAGCGGACCAGCGCGAAGGCGATCATCGTGCCGAGCACGGTCGCCCCGACGGTCGACCAGGTGGCGATCTGCAGGCTCAGCGAGAGCGAGCCGCACATGTCGGCGACGCCGCAGGGGTCCTGCCAGGCGTCGGTGGAGAAGCGCTGCCAGGAGTAGTTGAAGCGGCCGTTGGGCTTGTTGAACGAGAACACCATCACGACGATGTTCGGCAGGATCAGGTACGCAAGGGTGGCGAGCCCCGCGAGGACGACGAGGTTGCGGCGGAACCAGCGCAGCAGCGGCATCAGACCAGGTCCTCCGTCCCGGAGCGGCGGATGTAGAAGGTGACCATGAACAGCACGACCGCCATGAGGATGAAGGAGAGCGCGGCGGCCGTCGGGTAGTCCAGGACCCGCAGGAACTGCGACTGGATGACGCTGCCGACCATCTTGGTGTCGGTGGAGCCCAGCAGTTCGGCGTTGACGTAGTCGCCCGCCGCCGGGATGAAGGTGAGCAGCGTGCCCGAGACGACGCCCGGCATGGAGAGCGGGAAGGTCACCTTGCGGAAGGTGGTCGCCGGGGTGGCGTACAGGTCGCCGGCCGCCTCGTGCAGCCTGCCGTCGATCCGCTCCAGCGAGGTGTAGAGCGGCAGGATCATGAACGGCAGGAAGTTGTACGTGAGTCCGCAGACGACCGCCATCGGCGTGGCGAGCACCCGGTCCCCCGTGGTCCAGCCGAGCCAGCTCGTCACGTCCAGGACGTGCAGCGCGTTCAGCGTCTGAACGACCGCGCCGCCGTCGGCGAGGATCGTCTTCCAGGCCAGCGTGCGGATGAGGAAGCTGGTGAAGAACGGCGCGATGACCAGGACCAGCAGGATGCCCCGCCAGCGGCCCGCCTTGAAGGCGATGAGGTACGCGAGCGGATAGCCCAGCAGCAGGCAGAGCAGCGTCGCCGTGCCCGCGTAGAGCACCGAGCGCACGAACTGCGGCCAGTACTCCTGGAGCGCGTCCCAGTAGGTCCGGAAGTGCCAGGTGACCTCGAAGCCCTGCTCCAGGGAGCCGGTCTGCACGGAGGTCGACGCCTGGTAGACCAGCGGCAGGGCGAAGAAGACGACCAGCCACAGGATGCCGGGGAGCAGCAGCCAGTACGGCACGAGGCGCTTGCGGACGGCGGGCTTGCGCGCGACGGGCGGCGCGTCGTCGTGCAGGGGCGGGGCGCCCCGGGTGGCGGCGCTCACGAGGCGTCCTCCACCGTCTCCACGCCCGCGTCGATGGCCTGGGCCGCGTCGAGGCCGAAGGTGTGGGCCGGGTTCCAGTGCAGGACGACCTCGGCGCCGGGGACCAGGCGGGTGTCGCGCTCGATGTTCTGCTCGTACACCTGGAGGCCGGAGCCGGCGGGGCCGTCGACGACGTACTGGGTGGACACGCCGATGAAGGAGGAGTCGACGACGCGGCCGCGGACCTTGTTGCGCCCGTCCGCGATCGAGGCCTCGTCGTCCCGGTGGGTCAGGGAGATCTTCTCGGGGCGGATGCCCACGAGGAGCTTGCCGCCGGTGGTGGCGGGGGCCGAACACCGCTCGGCGGGCAGCCGCAGCCTGCCGCCGCCCGCCGTGACGGTGACGTCCTTCGCGGACTCCACGACCTCGGCCTCGATGAGGTTGGAGGTGCCGAGGAAGTTGGCGACGAAGGTGGTGCGCGGGTTCTCGTAGAGGTCGGCGGGCGCGCCCAGCTGCTCGACCCGGCCGCCGTTCATCACGGCGACGGTGTCGGCCATCGTCATGGCCTCCTCCTGGTCGTGCGTGACGTGCACGAAGGTGATGCCGACCTCGGTCTGGATGCGCTTGAGCTCCAGCTGCATCTGGCGGCGCAGCTTGAGGTCGAGGGCGCCGAGCGGCTCGTCGAGGAGGAGCACCTGCGGGTGGTTGATGAGCGCGCGGGCGACGGCGACGCGCTGCTGCTGGCCGCCGGAGAGCTGGTGCGGCTTGTGCTTGGCCTTGTCGCCGAGCTGTACGAGCTCCAGCATCTCGCCGACCTGCTTCTTCACGGACTTGACGCCGCGCCTGCGCAGCCCGAAGGCGACGTTCTCGAAGATGTCGAGGTGCGGGAAGAGCGCGTAGGACTGGAAGACGGTGTTGACCGGGCGCTTGTAGGGCGGCAGGTCGGTGACGTCCCTCTCCCCCAGGAAGACGGTGCCGGTGCTGGGGTCTTCGAGCCCGGCGATCATCCGGAGCGTGGTGGTCTTGCCGCAGCCGGAGGCGCCGAGCAGCGCGAAGAACGAGCCCTCGGGGATGGTGAGGTCGAGGGGGTGCACGGCGGTGAAGGAGCCGTAGGTCTTGCTGATCCCGGAGAGACGGACGTCGCCACCGGGGGCACGGTCGCTCTTGGCATTCAGGGTCATTCGGTTTTCCCGGGGGTCGGAGGGACGGGGGTGGGGGCGGGGAAGGGGACGGCGGAGGTGCGGTGGGCTGTTTCGGGGGACTGCTCCGGGGGGCGTTCAGCCGGGAGGCGCCCCTTTAGGGGCGCGGGGAACTGCGCGACCGGCCCACCACCGGCCCGCGGTACGACACGCACCCGCAACGGAGGCCCGAGGACACGGCGCCCCCACCAGGTCACCGCCCCGGAATCACGCGCCGATGAGCTTCGCGAACTTCTCCTCGTACGCCGTCTCCTCCTCGCCGGTCAGGGACCGGAACGCGCGCGACTTGGCCGCCATCGCCTTGTCGGGAAGGATCAGCGTGTTCGACGCCATCGCCGGATCGATCTTCGCCAGCTCCTCGCGCACCCCGTCGACCGGGCACACGTAGTTGATGTACGCCGCGAGCCGCGCCGCCACCGGGGGCTCGTAGTAGTAGTCGATCAGGCGCTCCGCGTTGGCCTTGTGCCGGGCCTCCGCGGGGACGAGCAGGTTGTCGCTCGACGTGATGTAACCGGCCGCCGGGATCACGTACTTGATGTTCGGGTTGTCCGCCTGGAGCTGGATGACGTCGCCGGCCCAGGCCAGGCACGCGGCGATGTCGCCCTTCTCCAGGTCGGCGGTGTAGTCGTTGCCGGTGAAGCGGCGGATCTGCTTCTTGTCGACGGCCTTCTGGAGCCGCCCGACGGCCTCGTCGTACTCCGCGTCCGTGAACTTCCCCGGGTCCTTGCCCTGGTCGAGCAGGGTCATCCCGATCGTGTCGCGCATCTCGGACAGGAAGGAGACCTTGCCCTTGAGCTTCGGGTCGTCGAGGAGCTGCGTGACGGAGTCGACCTTCCGCCCGCCCGTGGCCTTCTCGTTGTACGCGATGACCGTCGAGATGCCGGTCCACGGGTACGAGTAGGAGCGGCCCGGGTCCCAGTCGGGGCGGCGGAACTGCGCCGACAGGTTGGCGTACGCGTTGGGCAGGTGCGCCGGGTCGAGCTTCTGCGCCCAGCCGAGCCTGATCAGTCGCGCGGCCAGCCAGTCGGTCACGCATATGAGGTCGCGCCCGGTGTCCTGGCCCGCCGCCAGCATCGGCTTGATCTTGCCGAAGAACTCGACGTTGTCGTTGACGTCGGCGGTGTACTTGACCTTGATGCCGGTGCGTTCGGTGAACGCCGCGAGCGAGGGGTACTCGTTGGGGTCGTCCTCGCCGACGTCCATGTACTCGGGCCAGTTGGAGAAGACGACCCGCTTCTCCTTGGCCGAGCGGTCGTCGGACGCCGCTCCCCCGCCCTCGCGCTTCGCGGGCGGGATCCCGCAGGCGGACAGCCCGGCGGCGGTGCCCACCGCGAGCGCGCCCGCGCCCGAGGCGCGCAGCAGCGAGCGGCGGGTGAGGGAGGCCCTGCCGCCGCGCACGCTGCGGCGCACCGCGGCGAGCTGCGCCGCCGAGAGCGCGGTGCTCCTGGGCTCGTACTGCTCCATGCGCTGTTGCCCTTCCGGGTGGGTTGCCGCTGGTCGCGCGGCGCTCTTATCGGTCCCCGAAGATCGTGCGGTGCCAGTCCTTGCGGACCACCGCGGTGTTGTCGTACATCACGTGCTTGATCTGCGTGTACTCGTCGAAGGAGTACGCCGACATGTCCTTGCCGAAGCCGGACGCCTTGTAGCCGCCGTGCGGCATCTCGCTGATGATCGGGATGTGGTCGTTGACCCAGACGCAGCCCGCCTTGATCTCGCGCGACGCGCGGTTCGCGCGGAAGACGTCGCGGGTCCAGGCGGAGGCGGCGAGGCCGAAGGGCGTGTCGTTGGCGAGCGCGATGCCCTCGTCGTCGGTGTCGAAGGGCAGGACGACCAGGACGGGCCCGAAGACCTCGGTCCGCACGATCTCGCTGTCCTGCGCGGCACCGGTGATCAGGGTCGGCAGGTAGTACGCGCCGTCCTTGAGGTCGCCGCCGGGCGCCTCGCCGCCGGTGACCACGGTGGCGTAGGCCCGCGCCCGCTCGACGAAGCCCGCGACGCGGTCGCGGTGGGCGTGCGAGACGAGCGGGCCGAGGTCGGTGCCGGGGGCGAACGGGTCGCCGACCCGTACGGTCTCCATGAGCGCGGCGGTCTCGCGCACGAACGCGTCGAACAGCGGGCGCTGGACGTAGGCGCGGGTGGCGGCGGTGCAGTCCTGACCGGTGTTGATGAGCGCGCCCGCGACGGCGCCGTTGACGGCGGCGGCCAGGTCGGCGTCGTCGAACACGACGAACGGCGCCTTGCCGCCCAGCTCCAGGTGGAGCCGCTTGACGCTCGCGGTGGCGATCTCCGCGACGCGCCGGCCGACGGCGGTGGAGCCGGTGAAGGAGGTCATGACGACGTCCGGGTGGCCCACGAGGTGCTCGCCGACGTCCTTGCCCGAGCCGGAGACGACGTTGAACACGCCGTCGGGGATCCCGGCCTCGGTGGCCGCCTCGGCGAACAGCAGCGAGGTCAGCGGGGTGATCTCGGCGGGCTTCAGCACGATGGTGTTGCCCGCGGCGATCGCCGGGAGGACCTTCCAGGCGGCCATCTGGAGCGGGTAGTTCCAGGGCGCGATGGAGCCGACGACGCCGATGGGCTCGCGGCGCACGTAGGAGGTGTGGTCGCCGCTGTACTCGGCGGCGGCCCTGCCCTCCAGGTGGCGGGCGGCGCCCGCGAAGAAGGCGGTGTTGTCGACGGTGCCGGGCACGTCGAACTCGGTGGTCAGCTTGACCGGCTTGCCGCACTGGAGCGACTCGGCGTGCGCGATCTCCTCGGCGCGCTCGGCCAGCACGGCCGCGAAGCGGTGCATCGCGTCGGAGCGCTCGCCCGGGGTGAGCGCGGCCCAGCCGGGGAACGCGGCGCGCGCGGCGGCGACGGCGTCGTCGACGTCGGCGGTGGAGGCCAGCTCGTAGCTGTAGACAGTGGTGCCCGTCGCCGGGTCGACCACGTTCTGTGTGCGTCCCGAGGTGCCGGCCCGCAGCCGCCCGCCGATGTACTGTGCGCCCGCCGCGAAGCGGTCCTGCGCCTGGAAGCGGTCGTCCATCACGCTCTCCGTAGCTCCAGCTCGATGTGAGTGCCGATCCTGACAGAGGGTTGCAGGCTCAACAAGTGATTCCGTTGTTGCCTTTTGGATACGCAACGGAATCTGTTGACCATGTGTCGCGTCAGCCGGAAAATCCCGTACGCATTGTCAGTGGCGGATGCGAGAGTCGCGTGTCATGGAGCGGAACGAGAGCGTGTCGGACGGCCCCGAGGCCGAGCTGCTCGCCCGGGTCGGGCGCGGCGAGCGGGTGAAGTACCTGATGTTCTGGGGCCACCGTCCGCGCCCCGACGGCGAGCTGGGGTCGAGCTGCCTGAGCCAGTGGTGGCCCGCGCCCTTCGAGGTGGACGGCGTGCGGTACGCGACAGCCGAGCACTGGATGATGGCGGAGAAGGCCAGGATCTTCGGGGACGAGGAGGCCGGGCGCGCCGCCCTCGCGGCGAAGTCGCCCGCGGAGGCGAAGAAGGCGGGCCGCCTGGTGCGCGGCTTCGACCAGGCGGTGTGGGAGCGGGAGCGGTTCGGCGTGGTGGTCGCGGGCAGCGTCCACAAGTTCGGCTCGGACGAGCGCCTGGGGTCGTTCCTGCTGGGGACGGGCCGACGCGTCCTGGTGGAGGCGAGCCCGCTGGACCGGGTGTGGGGGATCGGCCTGGCGGCGGACGACGAGCGCGCGGCGGATCCGGCGCGGTGGCGGGGGCGGAACCTGCTGGGCTTCGCCCTGATGGAGGCGCGCGAGCGGCTGCGGTAGGGGCGGCGCGGGTGGGGGCGGCGCGCGGGCCTGACCCACCCGCACCGCCCCCCTACGGGGCGCCCCGCGTCAGCGCTGCGCCGAGACGCTCACGAACCGCGCCGCGTCGAACGAGTCGCCCCCGCTCTCCTCCTCGTCGAACACCCCGTTCTGGGCCCCCCACACGAGGAACACCAGGAACGCCGCGCTCACCAGCGCCCCGACCACCCCGAGGATGATCCCGGCCAGCGCCATCCCCCCGTTGTCCGCCTCGCCGCGCCGCGCCTTCCCGCGCCCGATGGCGCCGAAGATCACGGCGAGGACGCCGAGGACGATGCCGAGGCCGTACAGGCAGAAGCCGGTGACGGCGACGATGCCGAGCACCAGCGAGGCGATCCCCATGCCGTTGGCCGGGGCGGGCGCGATGCCCCAGGCGCCCGGGGGCCCGTACCCGGGAGCACCGGGATATCCCGGATACCCCGAGTACCCCGGATACCCCGGATACCCCTGTCCGGGTCCGTGACCTGGTCCCTGTCCGGGTCCGGGCCCGTGTCCGGGGGGAACGCCGGGGCCGTACCCGGGGCCGCCGGGATGGCCCGGGTATCCGTACGCCCCCGCCGCATCGGGCCCGCCCGGCGCGACCGGAGGCGGCGGCACCTGCCCCGCCCCGGCCCCGTCCTGCGCGTCGACGGGCCCCGGAGCCCCCGGACCCCGCGGGGCGGCGTCCCGCACCTCCGGCTTCTCCAGCGGCACCCGTCTCGCGGGCGGCGCCCACGGGTCGGGCCGCTCGTCCTCGTCCGGCATGGGTCTCCCCCTTCGTGTCCAGTATTCGTGTTCCGCACGGGCCTCGTCCCGCTCTCGCCGGACCCTTCCCAGCCTGACATGATCCGTGACGGGAGAGCGCGCCGACGAACCGTCCCGCGCGCACCTCCGGACCAGCCCGTACGCCCCCGGGGAGCCACCCCGCCGTCCCGTCGCCCACCGCCCCTGGAGACATCCCGTGACCACCCTCGACCCGCACCCCTTCATCGCCGGTCTCCCCAAGGCCGAGCTGCACGTGCACCACGTCGGCTCCGCCTCCCCCCGCATCGTCGCCGAACTGGCCGCGCGCCACCCCGACTCGAAGGTCCCCACCGACCCCGAGGCCCTGGCCGACTTCTTCACGTTCACGGACTTCGCGCACTTCATCGACGTGTACCTGTCCGTCGTGGACCTCATCCGCACCCCGCAGGACGTGCGCCTGCTGACCTTCGAGGTCGCCCGGGACATGGCGCGGCAGAACATCCGGTACGCCGAGCTGACGATCACCCCCTACAGCTCGACCCGCAGGGGCATCGACGAGACCGCGTTCATGGAGGCGATCGAGGACGCCCGCAAGGCCGCCGAGGCCGAGCTGGGCGTCGTCCTGCGCTGGTGCTTCGACATCCCGGGCGAGGCGGGCCTGGTGTCCGCCGAGGAGACCGTGCGCCTCGCGCTCGCGCACCGCCCCGAGGGCCTGGTCTCCTTCGGCCTCGGCGGCCCCGAGATCGGCGTGCCCCGCCCGCAGTTCAAGCCGTACTTCGACCGGGCGATCGAGGCCGGGCTGCACTCCGTGCCGCACGCGGGCGAGACGACGGGCCCCGAGACGATCTGGGACGCGCTGCGCGAGCTGCGCGCCGAGCGCATCGGCCACGGCACGAGCGCCCCCACGGACCCGGAGCTGCTGGCGCACCTCGCCGAGCACCGCATCCCGCTGGAGGTCTGCCCGACCTCGAACATCGCGACCCGCGCCGTCGAGCGCATCGAGGACCACCCGATCAAGGCGATGGTCGCCGCCGGCTGCCTGGTCACGATCAACAGCGACGACCCGCCGATGTTCGGCACCGACCTCAACAACGAGTACGCGGTGGCCGCCCGCCTCCTGGACCTCGACGAGCGCGGCATCGCGGCCCTCGCCAAGAACGCGGTCGAGGCGTCGTTCCTGGACGAGGCGGGCAAGGCGAAGCTGGCCGCCGAGATCGACGCGTACACCGAGAACTGGCTGGCGGGCCGGTGACCGCCCCGGCACCCGCCGCCCCCGCGCCCGCCTCCGCCCCGGCACCCGCCCCCGTACGCCCGCGCGTCACGGCCGTCGCCCACCGCGGCGACCCGTACCGGGCCCGCGAGAACACCCTCGCCTCGATCCGCTCCGCCGTCGCGGGCGGCGCGGACGCGGTGGAGATCGACGTGCGCCTCACCCGCGACGGCGTTCCCGTCCTGCTGCACGACGCCACGCTCAAGCGGCTCTGGGAGGTGGACCGGCCCCTGGAGCGGCTCGCCCACGCCGAGGTGACCGAGCTGACCGGCGGCGGCGTCCCGACGCTGCGCGAGGCGTTCGCCGCGGCGGGCGACCGGCGGATCATGGTCGACCTGCCGGGCGCGGACGAGAAGGCCGTGCGCGCGGTCGTGGGCACGGTCCACGAGTGCGGCGCGGCCGAGCGCGCGTACTACTGCGCGGGCGCCGCCACCATGCTCCGGGTCCGTGCCGCGGACCCGGCCGCGGAGATCGCCCTGACCTGGACGACCCTGGCCCCGCCGCGCCCCGAACTGCTCGCCGCGGTGCGGCCGCGCTGGCTCAACTACCGCTTCGGCCTGGTGAGCCGCGAACTGGTGGACCGCGACCACCGCGCGGGCCTCCTGGTCTCCGCCTGGACCGCGGACACCCGGCGTACCATGCGCCGACTGATCGCACACGGGGTCGATTCGATCACCACCAACCGCGTGCACACGCTCACCACCGTACGGAACAGGGGTACCCGAACGTGACCGACCACAGCACCGGCGAGCGCGCCCTCGCCGACCGCATCCGCACCGACATCGCGCACAACGCCCGCGTCTGGAACCACTGGCTGGGCGGCAAGGACAACTACCCGGTGGACCGCGCGGTCGGCGACCAGGTCACCGGCATGTACCCGAGCATCGGCGAGGTCGCGCGCGCCGACCGGGCGTTCCTCGGCCGCGTCGTGACGCACCTGGCGGGAGAGGTGGGCGTCCGGCAGTTCCTCGACATCGGCACGGGCCTGCCCACCGTCGACAACACCCACGAGGTCGCCCAGCGCATCGCGCCCGACGCCCGCGTGGTCTACGTCGACAACGACCCGATCGTGCTGGCGCACGCGCGTGCGCTGCTCACCAGCGCGCCCGGCGGCGTCACCGAGTACATCGACGCGGACGCGCACCGCCCGCAGGAGATCGTCGACGGCGCCCGGAACACGCTCGACCTGGACCGGCCGGTCGCCGTGATGATGCTCGGCATCCTCAACTTCGTGCTGGACACGGACGCGGCGCGGGCGATCGTGCGGACGGTGATGGACGCGGTGCCGTCGGGCAGCCACCTGGTGCTGACCCACCCGACGCTGGAGCCCGCGCTCGGCGGCGAGGGCAACGTCGAGGCCATGGCGTTCTGGAACGAGAACGCGACGCCCCCGATCACCGCCCGCACCCGCGAGGAGTTCACCTCGTTCCTGGACGGCCTCGACCTCCTGGAGCCCGGCGTCGTCTCCTGCTCGCGCTGGCGCTCCGAAGAGGGCCAGGTGGTGGCCCAGTTCGGCGCGGTGGGCCGCAAGCCGTAGTGGAGATACGGGGGGTACGGGCGCGGCTGCGGTCCTTCGGGGCGGCCAGGCCGTGGGCCGTGGACTCGGGGGTGGCGCTGCTGGTGCAGCTGGCGATGTCGCTGCCGTTCGTGGTGGCGCGCCCCGCCGACGCGCCTGCGGCGAGCTGGCCCGCGTACGGGCTGACGACGCTGATGGTGGTGCCGCTGGTGTGGCGGCGGCGCGCCCCGCTGGCCGCGCTGGTCGGCGTGCTGGCGGCCGGGATGCTGTACAAAACGGCGCTCGACGGGCCGGGGCAGCCGCTGCCGTACACCGGGCTCGTCGTCCTCTACACGCTGGCCGCGCTCGCGCCGCCGGCGCGCAGGCTGGCCGGGGCCGCGCTGGTCGCCCTCGCGGTGCCGGTCTCGGTGTGGCTCAACACCCGCTCGGCGCGCGAACTGACCTTCTCGGTCTTCGTGTTCGCCGCCGCGTACGTGCTCGGGCGGCTCGCCGACGCCACGCGGCGCGCGCACCTGGCCGAGGCCGAGCGGGCCGCGGCGCGCGAACGGGCCAGGATCGCCCGCGAGATGCACGACATCCTGTCGCACGCGGTGAGCCTGATGATCGTGCAGGCCGAGGCGGGTCCGGTCGCGGTGCGCGCCGCGCCCGAACGCGCCGAGGCCGCGTTCGACTCGATCTCGGCGGCGGGGCGGGACGCGATGGTGCAGCTGCGCAGGCTGCTCGGGGTGCTGCGGGAGGACGAGGAGGCGCCGCGCGGCCCGCAGCCCTCGCTCGACGCGCTGCCCGCGCTGGTGGCGCGGGTCGCCGAAGGCAGCGGCCTCGCGGTGTCGTACGCGAGTCGCGGCGCGGCGCGCCCGGTGCCGTCCGACGCGCAGACGACGGTGTACCGGGTGGTGCAGGAGGCGCTGACGAACGTGGTCAGGCACGCGCGGGCGCGGACGGCCGAGGTGCTCGTCGAGTACGGCGAGCGGGAGCTCACGGTGTCCGTGACGGACGACGGGCGCGGCCCCGCGGGCACGTCGGGGCACGGTCTGATCGGGGTGCGCGAGCGGGCGGCGGCGCACGGCGGGACGGCGTGGGCGGGTCCCGGGCCGGGCGGCAGGGGCTTCAGGACCCTGCTGACGCTGCCGCTCGGCCCCGCCCAGGTGGCCTCCCGCGAGGAGGTGGGGGCATGACGGTCCGGGTGGTGGTCGCCGACGACCAGGAGCTGGTGCGCAGCGGTTTCGCGCTGATCCTGGACGTGCAGCCGGACATCGAGGTGGTCGCCGAGGTCGGCGACGGGGCTGCGGCCGTGGCCGCCGTGCGCGAACGGGCCGCGGACGTGGCGCTGCTGGACGTCAGGATGCCCGGCGTCGACGGCATCGAGGCGTGCCGGGCGATCACCGCGCACTCCGCGTGCCGCACGGTGATGCTGACGACCTTCGACCACGACGAGTACGTGTACGAGGCGCTGCACGCGGGCGCGAGCGGCTTCCTGCTCAAGGACGTGCGCAGGGACGACCTGGTGCACGCGGTGCGGGTGGTGGCCGCCGGGGACTCGCTGCTCGCGCCCTCCGTGGCGCGGCGCCTGGTGGAGCAGTACACCCGCCCCGCGCCCCGCAGGGCCGACCCGCGCCTGGACGTGCTGACGGCGCGCGAGCGCGAGACGCTGCTGCTGCTCGCGCGGGGCCTGTCGAACGCGGAGATCGCCGCGGAGCTGACCGTCAGCGACCACACGGTGAAGACGCACGTCGGCAACGTGCTGGCGAAGCTGGGGCTGCGCGACCGGATCCAGGCGGTGATCTGCGCGTACGAGTCGGGCCTCGTCACGGCGGGCGCCCCTCCCCCGCGCGGGCGATGAACCGGGCGGCGAAGACCCCCCCGCTCCGGCGATCCGCCGGATGCGGCGGGAACAGCAGGATGGGGCGCGTCGAAACACCCGCCCCGTCCCCGCACCCGCCCCTTCCCGGAGTCGACCATGAGCATCCGCGTCCGCGCTTCCCTCGCCGCAGTCCTCGCCCTCTCCCTCGGCGCCGCCGTGGCGCCCGCCGCCCCCGCGTTCGCCGTGGACTCCCCCGCCGCGGTGCGGGAGCGGGGCCCGAACGCCGCCGCGCTGCGCGCCGCGATCGCCGGGATCGGCCCCGGGCACCCGGAGGCGACGGCCGCGCTCGTACGGGTCGGGGGCGAGGGGACCTGGCGCGGCAGCGCGGGCGTGCACGACCTGCGCTCGGGCCGCCCGGCCGACCCGCGGGGGCGGTTCAGGGTCGGCTCGGTGACGAAGGTGTTCGTCGCGGCGGCCGTGCTCCAGCTCGCCGGCGAGCGGAAGCTCGACCTGGACGCACCCGTGCGCCGCTACCTGCCCGACGTCGTCCCGGCCGCGTACGGCGGGGTGACGGTGCGCCACCTCCTCAACCACACGCACGGCATCCCCGCCCCCGACCCGGCCTGGCACACCGTCGAGGAGGCGTACGCGCAGCGGCTCGCCGTACGCGATCCGCGCGCGGACCTCGCCTCGTCCTTCGCGCCGGAGAAGGTGCGGGAAGCGAAGGTGCCGGGCACCGCGCAGAAGTACTCCAACACCGGTTACACGCTCGCCGGGCTGCTCGTGGAGCGCGTCACGGGACACTCGTACGAGAGCGAGCTGACGCGCCGCGTCATCCGTCCGCTGGGGCTGAAGGACACGTACCTGCCGGGCCGCGACCCGCGCGTGCGGGGCCCGCACAACCACGGCTACCAGCGCTTCACGCGCGCGGACGGCACGACGGAGCTGCGCGACGTCACCGTCTGGAGCCCGACCGACGCCTGGGCCGCGGGCGACCTGATCTCCACCACGCGCGACCTGGAGCGCTTCACGACCGCGCTGTTCCGGGGCGAGGTGGTGCGCGGGCCGCTGCTGGCGGAGATGTTCGACGTGCCGGACGACGTGATCCCGGGCGCCACGATGAGCGCCGGGCTCCAGCGGCTGCGCGTGGGGGACCAGGAGGTGTGGTTCAAGACGGGCGGGCGCTGGGGCTCGAACGCGGTCGTCGCGGCCAGGCGCGACCTGACGCGGACGCTCGTCCACTCGGTCAACGCGACGGACGCGAAGGGCCGGGGCCCCAACACCACGGGCAACGCGCTGCTCGTCGCCGCCTTCGGACCCTGACGCGCCGTCCGACGCCCCGCCGGGCACGAGCACGGCCCCGGCCGTGGAGTGCGGGCCTAGGCGCCGAACCGCGCGAGCACGCGCGTCACAGCCCCACGATCGAGTTCCACCGCTTCGCGAAGCCCTGGCGTTCCTCGGAGGTGATGTCGCGGGCGATCGCGAGGCGTTTGCGCATCTCGGTGTCCGGGAAGATCAGCGGGTCCTCCGCCAGCGCCGCCGTGTCCTTGTCGTCGGACGCGGCGAGGACGTCGCGGGCGGCCGGGACGGGGCAGACGTAGTTGACCCAGGCGGCGAGTTCCGCGGCGACCTCGGGCCGGTAGTAGTGGTCGATCAGCGCTTCGGCGTTGGCCTTGTGCTGCGCGAGGTTGGGGATCATCAGGGACTCGGCCCAGAGTTCGGCGCCCTCCTCGGGGACGACGAACTCGATGTCGGGATTGTCGGCCTGTAGCTGGATGACGTCGCCGGAGTACGCCTGGCAGGCGAGCACGTCGCCCGCGGCGAGGTCCTTGATGTAGTCGTTGCCGGTGAAGCGTCTGATGTGGCGGCGCTTCACCAGCTTCTCGACCTGCTCGCACACCGCGTCGAAGTCGTCGGCGCTCCAGCGCGTCACGTCGGCGCCGTTGCCCTGCATCAGCAGCGAGAAGGACTCGTCGAGCCCGGCGAAGAGCGTGACCCTGCCGCGCAGTTCGGGGCGCCACAGGTCGGCGGTGGACTTGATCTCGCGGCCCAGCTTCTTGCGGTTGTACGCGATGCCGGTGATCCCGGACTGCCAGGGCACGCTGTGCAGCCTGCCCTCGTCGAACGCGGGGGTGCGCAGCTGCGGGTCGAGGTGCTCGGCGACGTTGGGCTGCCCGGCGCGGTCCATCTCCTGGACCCAGCCGAGGCGCACGAAGCGGGCGGCCATCCAGTCGCTCATGACGATGAGGTCGCGGCCGGTCTCCTGGTGGTTCATCAGGGCGGGGCTGACCTTGCCGAAGAACTCGTCGTTGTCGTTGATCTCCTCGGTGTAGGAGACCTTGATGCCGGTGCGCCCGGTGAACGCGGCCAGGGTGGGGCGCTTCGAGGTGTTCTTCTCGTCGGTGTCGATGTAGAGCGGCCAGTTGGCGAAGTCGAGGGTCCGGTCGCGGGCGGACAGGTCGCGCCCGGCGCGGTCCTCGGGCTTCACGTACGCCGCGGGGACGCCGCACGCGGCGAGCGCGAGGCCGGCCGCGGCGGCGCCCGAGGCGCGCAGGACGGACCGGCGGGAGGGGAGGTTCACGGAGTTGGCTCGCACTCCCGAAGGATGTCCGGGCCGCGGCGTACGGGCAATGGACGGTGCGTCGAGCGCGGAGGGCCCCGCCCGACATGCTGTCGAGCGGGGCCCTCCGGATGCCTCGGGGAGCGTCAGCCGAGCGAGGTCATCACGTGCTTGACGCGCGTGTAGTCCTCGAAGCTGTACGCGGAGAGGTCCTTGCCGTAGCCGGACTGCTTGAAGCCGCCGTGCGGCATCTCGGCGACCAGCGGGATGTGCGTGTTGATCCAGACGCAGCCGAAGTCGAGCGCCTTGGACATGCGCATCGCGCGGGCGTGGTCCTTGGTCCAGACGGAGGAGGCGAGCGCGTAGTCCACGCCGTTCGCGTACTCGATCGCCTGCGCCTCGTCCGTGAAGGACTGGACGGTGATGACCGGGCCGAAGACCTCGTTCTGGATGATCTCGTCGTCCTGCTTGAGGCCGGAGACGACGGTCGGGGCGTAGAAGTAGCCCTTCTCGCCGACGCGGTGGCCGCCCGCCTGGACCTTGGCGTGCGCGGGCAGCCGGTCGATGAAGCCGGAGACCTGCGCGAGCTGGTTGGCGTTGTTGAGCGGGCCGTACAGCACGTCCTCGTCGTCCGGCTGGCCGGTCTTCGTGTCGGCCGCGGCCTTGGCGAGCGCCGTGACGAAGTCGTCGTGGATCGACTCGTGGACGATGACGCGGGTCGCGGCCGTACAGTCCTGGCCCGCGTTGAAGTAGCCCGCCACCGAGATCTCCTCGACGGCCTTGGCGATGTCGGTGTCCTCGAAGACCACGACGGGCGCCTTGCCGCCGAGCTCCAGGTGGACCCGCTTGACGTCCTTGGCCGCCGACCCGGCGACCTCGATGCCCGCGCGCACGGAGCCGGTGATGGAGGCCATGGCAGGGGTCTTGTGCTCGACCATCAGGCGGCCGGTGTCGCGGTCGCCGCAGATGACGTTGAAGACGCCCTTGGGGGCGATGGCGCCGATGATCTCGGCGAGCAGCAGGGTGGACGCCGGGGTGGTGTCCGAGGGCTTGAGGACGACGGTGTTGCCCGCGGCGATCGCCGGGGCGAACTTCCAGACGGCCATCAGCAGCGGGTAGTTCCACGGCGCGACCTGCGCGCAGACGCCGACGGGCTCGCGCCGGATGATGGAGGTCATCCCGTCCATGTACTCGCCGGCCGCGCGGCCCTCCAGGAGGCGTGCGGCGCCCGCGAAGAACCGGATCTGGTCGATCATCGGCGGGAGCTCTTCGGTGCGTACGAGCTCCAGCGGCTTGCCGGTGTTCTCCGACTCGGCGGCGATCAGGTCCTCGGCGCGCTCCTCGACCGCGTCCGCGATCTTGAGCAGGACGCGCTGGCGCTCGGCCGGGGTCGCGTCGCGCCAGGCCGGGAACGCGGCCGCGGCCGCGGCCATGGCGGCGTCGACGTCCGCCTCGCCGGAGAGCGGGGACGTCGCGAAGACCTCCTCCGTGGCCGGGTTGACCACCTCGATGGTCCGCCCGTCCTCGGCGTCCCGGAACTCCCCGTCGATGTAGTTGCGAAGACTACGGAGCCCGCGCTGCTCGGTGGTCACAGCCACCCTCCCTCTCAGATGTCCGATGGGTGAGACAACCCACCCTAATCGCTGACTTGCCGCTTTCGACATACCCGCCGGGAAAGAACTTCGGATTCCGCACTCTCAGAGCTGTTGCACAACGGATTTCATACGTCTGGGGTTGCGGAACTGACGAGGATCGGTGCATGGTGAAGACGTGGCCAGTCGAAGCGCAGACTCCAGGAACGGCAGCGGCACCGCCCCCGCGGTGGACGCCGTCTCCCTCGCGATCATCGAACAGCTCCAGGAGGACGGCCGCCGTCCGTACGCCGCGATCGGCAAGGCCGTGGGCCTGTCCGAAGCGGCCGTGCGCCAGCGCGTCCAGAAGCTGCTCGACCAGGGCGTCATGCAGATCGTCGCGGTGACGGACCCGCTCACCGTGGGCCTGCGCCGCCAGGCGATGGTCGGCATCAACGTCGAGGGCGACCTCGACCCCGTCGCCGACGCGCTGACGGCCATGGCCGAGGTCGAGTACGTGGTGATGACCGCGGGCTCCTTCGACCTGCTCGTGGAAATCGTCTGCGAGGACGACGACCACCTCCTCGAAATGATCAACAAACGCATCCGGACCCTCCCCGGAGTGCGCTCCACCGAGAGCTTCGTCTACCTCAAGCTCAAGAAGCAGACCTACATGTGGGGAACCCGATAGCCGTGAGCAAGGACCTCAGCCAGACCGCCTACGACCACCTGTGGATGCACTTCACCCGCATGTCGTCGTACGAGAACGCGCCCGTCCCCACCATCGTGCGTGGCGAGGGCACCTACATCTACGACGCCGAGGGCAAGCGCTACCTCGACGGCCTCTCCGGCCTCTTCGTGGTCAACGCCGGCCACGGCCGCCACGAGCTGGCCGAGACCGCCTACAAGCAGGCCCAGGAGCTGGCCTTCTTCCCGGTGTGGTCCTACGCCCACCCGAAGGCCGTCGAGCTGGCGGAGCGCCTGGCGAACTACGCGCCCGGCGACCTCAACAAGGTCTTCTTCACCACCGGTGGCGGCGAGGCCGTCGAGACCGCGTGGAAGCTGGCGAAGCAGTACCACAAGCTCAACGGCAACCACACGAAGTACAAGGTCATCTCGCGCGCGGTCGCCTACCACGGCACCCCGCAGGGCGCCCTGTCCATCACCGGCCTGCCCGCGCTCAAGGCCCCCTTCGAGCCGCTGGTCCCCGGCGCGCACAAGGTCCCCAACACCAACATCTACCGCGCCCCGATCCACGGCGACGACCCCGAGGCGTTCGGCCGCTGGGCCGCCGACCAGATCGAGCAGGAGATCCTCTTCGAGGGCCCCGAGACGGTCGCCGCGGTCTTCCTTGAGCCGGTGCAGAACGCGGGCGGCTGCTTCCCGCCGCCGCCCGGGTACTTCCAGCGGGTGCGCGAGATCTGCGACAAGTACGACGTGCTGCTCGTCTCGGACGAGGTCATCTGCGCCTTCGGCCGCCTCGGCACGATGTTCGCCTGCGACAAGTTCGACTACGTGCCGGACATGATCACCTGCGCCAAGGGCATGACGTCGGGGTACTCCCCGATCGGCGCGTGCATCGTCTCGGACCGCGTCGCCGAGCCGTTCTACAAGGGCGACAACACCTTCCTGCACGGCTACACCTTCGGCGGCCACCCGGTGTCGGCCGCGGTCGGCCTCGCCAACCTCGACATCTTCGAGCGCGAGGGCCTCAACCAGCACGTGCTCGACAACGAGGGCGCGTTCTTCGACACCCTGAAGAAGCTCCACGACCTGCCGATCGTCGGCGACGTGCGCGGCAACGGCTTCTTCTACGGCATCGAGCTGGTGAAGGACAAGGCCACCAAGGAGACGTTCAACGACGAGGAGACGGAGCGCGTGCTGTACGGCTTCCTCTCCAAGGCGCTGTACGACAACGGCCTGTACTGCCGCGCGGACGACCGGGGCGACCCGGTGGTGCAGCTGGCTCCGCCGCTGATCTCGAACCAGGAGACGTTCGACGAGATCGAGGGCATCCTGCGCGAGGTCCTGACGGAGGCCTGGACGAAGCTTTAGGGCCCACGGGGGCGTGTGCCCCGTCCTCGCGCGGTTCCCCGCACCCCTTGAGGGTGCGGGGAACCGCGCGTTCCCTGCCGGACCCGCTCCGTGAGGACGCCATCCGGGTGAGACCCGCCGCACCCCGCCGCGCCCGCCCGCCTCCACGCCCGCCGAATACCTACGGTGCCCAGTGACCGATCGGCCCCGCCTTCGTTCCCCCGGAAGGGGGACGGGAAATCCGATCTGAACCTCTGATCACGAACCGAGGTGTTCGTCATGGCCGCTCCGCCGGACAACGACGTGCTCTGGGCGCGCTCCCTGCACCGCTCCCACAACGGCTCCCCCGCCCTGACCGGCGTCTCGCTCGGCGTGCGCGAGGGCGAGGTCCTCGCCGTGAGCGGCCCCCGCGGCTGCGGCAAGACCACCCTCCTGCGCTGCCTCTCCGGACAGCTCGTCCCGCAACAGGGCGAGGTGTGGTTCGACGGCGTCCCCGTCCACACCATGGGCGCCCTCACGCGCGAACGCCTGCGCCGCGACCGCTTCGGCTGGATCGACCCCGAGCCGCACCTCGTCCCCGAGCTGACCGCCTGGGAGAACACCGCGCTCCCGCTCCTGCTGCGCGGCACGTCCCACCGCGCCGCCAAGAAGGCCGCGCAGGAGTGGCTGGAGCGGCTCGACATCGGCGCGGTGGCCCGCAAGCGCCCGCACGCACTGCTCCAGGCCCAGCGCCAGCGCATCGCCGTGGCCCGCGCCCTGATCACCACGCCCTCCGTGCTGTTCGCCGACGAGCCGACCGCGCCGCTGCACCGCGCCGACCGCGCGCAGGTGCTGCGCACCCTCACCACGGCCGCCCGCTCGCACGGCATCACCGTCGTGCTTGCCACCCACGACAGCGAGGTCGCCACCCTCGCCGACCGCACGGTCCCGCTCCTCGACGGCCGCCACGCGGACACCCCAGACGCCGCAGACGCCCCGGACACCACCGGCACAGCCGCCCCCACCCGCACCACCGACGCGGAGGGCCGCCCCGAGTGCTCGCTCTCCGTCTAGTCCGCGGCGCCCACCCCCTGGTCCAACTGCGCCGACTGCTCGTCGCCGCCGCCTCCGCCGGGGTCGGCTTCCTCCTGCTGTGCACGCTCGGGTACGCCGCCGGACACCCCGACCCGGGCAACGCCCGCGCCTCGGGCCTGCGCCTCCTGTGGTGCCTGGTCCCGCTCGCCGCCGTCGTGTACTTCGCGGTGGCCGTGGCCCGCACCGACCCCAGCACCCGCCCCAGGCCCGGCCTCTCCGCCGTGGGCCTCGGCCCCGCCAGGCTCACCGCGATCGCCGCCGCGTCGACCGCCGTCTCCTGCACGCTGGGCTCGACGATCGCCCTCGCCGTCTTCCTGCACCTGCGCGGCGACATCACGGGGCTGCCCTTCGACGGCGCCGCCGCGGACCTGCTCGGAGCCCGCGCCCCGCTGCCGCTCGCCGCCGCGCTCACGCTCTTGGCCGTACTGCCCCTGAGCGCCGCCGTGGCCAGCGGACTCGCCCTGCGCCCGCGCCGCACCAAGCCCGACGGCCGCCCCCGACCCGACGACCACCCCGGGCCCGACGGCCGTCCCGACGACCGCACCGGCGACGACCAGGCGCCCGCCGCACCCGCGCCCGCACCCGCCGGGCTGCCGTGGGGCGTGGCGCTCACCGCCGCGGGGCTCGCGGTGGAGGCGTACGCCGCGCGCGGCGGTGGCGGTTCGCCGCTGCCGATGCCCGGCCGGTTCGAGGGCAGCACGCTCGGCGTGCTCTGCGGCTGGACGCTCACCGCGCTCGGCCTCGCGCTCGCCGGGCCCGGCATCGCGTACGGCTGCGGCAAGCTGCTCCAGGCCGTACGCCCCGGGGCCGTACGGCTGCTGGCCGGGCGGGCGCTCCAGGAGGAGGCGCGCAGGATCGGCCGGCCGCTGGGCGTGCTCTGCGCGGTGGCCTCCGGGGTGATCGCCGCGCTGACGCTGTACGGCGGTGAAGGCGCCCGCCCCTTCGGCCCGTTGACCGGTCTCGGCGGCGCCCTGGTCCTGGGCTGCGCGGTGGCGACGCTGCTGACCGCGGCCCTGGAGTCCAAGCACGCCCGCGCCGGGACCACGGACGCGCTGCTGCGCCTGGGCGCGCCCGCCGCGACCCTGCGCGCGGCGGGCGGACTGCGGGCGGCCGCGCTGCTGCTGGTGTTCGGCCCGCTGACGGCAGGCGTCGCCCACCTCGCCGCGCTCCCCCTCACGACCTGATCCGCCGCGCGGCACCTAGCATGACCGCGTGCCGAACTCACCGTATGAAATCGAGACGCTCGAAGAGTTCGACGAGGTGGTCGCCGCGCAGGGCACCCTCGACGGATTCCGCATCCAGTCGGTCGATCTGACGGACCGTACACAGGCCCTGGTCGACCACGCGACCGCCCGCACCGTCTTCCTCGGCTGCCCCATGACTCCCGAGGCGACGGCGAAGATACGGCGGGACGGCGCGCTGGTCTTCCCGCCCGTCCCCGACCTGCCCTTCGACCCGTACCGCGGGCTGCTCTACACCCCCGACGGACTCTTCGACGGGCTGGAGCAAGGGTACGAGGAGACGCCGGACGCCCTCGCCTACGCCTGGTTCCAGCGGACCAAGGACGACCGGGACATACTCGCGTCGATGCTCCGCTCCATCCACGACGACGCGGTCTCCGACGCGCTGGACGAGCACCTCGTGGGGGCGCGGGTGGTGGGCGTGATGGGCGGTCATCAGATGGGGCGCGGCACCGGGGCGTACGCGGGGGCCGCGCGGCTGGGCCGCACGCTGACGCGCGCGGGCCTGACCGTGGCGACGGGCGGCGGGCCCGGCGCGATGGAGGCGGCCAACCTCGGCGCGTACGCGGCGCCGTTCGACGAGGAGATGCTCGAAGAGGCGCTGGCCGTCCTCGCCGCCTCCCCCTCGTTCGCCCCGTCGATCACCGACTGGGCGCGGGCCGCCTTCGAGGTGCGCTCGCGCTGGCCGGACGGCGGCGACTCGGTCGGCATCCCGACGTGGTTCTACGGCCACGAGCCGCCGAACCCGTTCGCCGGGCACATCGCCAAGTACTTCGCCAACGCCACCCGCGAGGACGGCCTGCTGGCCAGGTCCAACGCGGGCGTGGTCTTCCTGCCGGGCGCCGCCGGGACCGTACAGGAGATCTTCGACAACGCGACGCCCAACTACTACGAGTCGCGCGGCGAGCCGACCCCGATGGTGCTGGTGGACCGCGCGCACTGGACGGAGCGCCTGCCCGCGTGGCCGCTGCTGAGGGCGCTGGCGAAGGAGCGCTCCATGGAGGCGCGCATCGCGCTGGTGGACACGGTGGACGAGGCACCGGCGGCGCTGGAGGAACTGAGCAAGGGATGAAGATCAAGGGACAAAGAACTTGGCCCGGTCACGGGCACCGCGCGATCATCGCGCCATGACTTCTCTCGTACGCCACGTGACCGTCGACAGCGCCGACGCCTACGCGCTCGCCTCCTTCTGGGCCGAGGTGCTCGGCGCCTCCGTCAGCGAGGAGGACGAGCCGGGCGCCGCTGAGGCGCTGGTCGAGTCGGCGGGCGCGGCGCTGCTGTTCGTGACGGTGCCCGAGGGCAAGACCGTGAAGAACCGCGTCCACCTCGACCTCCAGCCCCAGGATCGCACCCGCGAGGAGGAGGTCGAGCGGCTGCTCGGCATCGGCGCCGTGCTCGTCGACGACCGCCGCAGGCCGGACGGGACGGGCTGGGCGGTGCTGGCCGACCCGGAGGGCAACGAGTTCTGCGTGGAGCGCAGCGCGGCGGAGCGCGCGGCGACCGCGTAGGAGTCCCGGCCAGGGAGAGACGTGCGCGAGGCAACGCACGACGCGAAATCCGCGTCTGGCAATCGGAGCAATCCGAACAATGCGTACGTCTCTCTGAACGGAGCACTTGGTGCTGATCGGCCTACTGACCGCTGTCGCGGCCTCGATCTGCTACGGCACGGGCTCGGTCCTGCAAGCCGTGGGGTCCCGCAAGTCCGCGCGCCGCGGCGGCGCGGGAGCGGGCGTCACCCAGCACGGCGGGCCGAACCTCCAGTCCACCGCGCAGGCGGCGATGACCTGGGAGTTCATCGTCGGCACGATCCTGGACTTCGTCGGCTTCGGGCTCGGCGCCCTGGCCGCGCGGATGCTGCCGCTGTTCCTCTCCCAGACGGTGATCAGCGCGAACCTGGTGGTCACCGCGGTGCTCAGCGTCAAGCTGCTGGGGATCAGGCTGACCCGCAACGAGTGGATCTCGATCGGCGTGGTCTGCTCGGCACTGGTCCTGCTGGCGACGGCGGCGGGCCACGAGGGCGGCGGCGACGCGTCGCGGGCCACGCACTGGTGGCTGCTGGTGATCTCGCTGGTGCTGATGGTCGGCGGCACGGTCGCCGTACGGTTCCTGGGGGCCCGCGCCGCGATCCTGGCCGGTCTGCTCTCCGGCCTCGGCTTCGGCGCGATCGGCGTGGGCGTGCGGATCCTCGACGGCATCGACCCGTTCGACCCGGTCGCGCTGCTCACGGACCCGGCCTTCTACGCGATCTTCGTGGCGGGCGCGGGCGGGATGTACCTGCACACGGTGGCGCTCCAGATCGGCTCGGTGAACGGCGCGACGGCGGCGCTGGTGGTGGGCGAGACGGTGCTGCCGGGCGCGATCGGGGTCCTGTGGCTGGGCGACGCGTCCCGCCCGGGAATGGCCTGGCTGGCAGTGGTCGGCTTCGCCCTGGCGGTGGCGGGAGCGGTGGCGGTGGCCTGGTACGGCTCCCCAGAAGCCCACGGCACGGGCCCGGCGGAGCCGGAAGAACCGGCGAACGCCCCGGAACTGACACACACGCCCTAACAACAGCCCCGCGCCCCGTCAGGAGCGCGGGGCTTCTTGCAATGTACGCGCGAACAGGCGCCCCTTCAGGGGCGCGGGGACCTGCGCGAGAGTGGGGCACACGCGCCACGCACCGGCGCCCCCACGACCTACCCCACCCCCAGCACCACAACCTCCCCCGCCTCGAACGAGACCCCCACCACCGCCCCCGCCTCAGGCGCGTCCCGCAATCCGCACTCCGCCTCCAGCAAGGCCCCCCGCTCGGGCCGCAGCGACACGGCCACGTGGTTCCCCCGGAACGTCCGCCCCTCGACGACACACCGCAGCGCACCGCCCCCGGGCTCCCCGATCCGCACCCCGCCGGGCCGCACGAGCACCTTCCCCGGCCCCTCGGGCGAGCCGCCGGGCACGGGCACGTCGCCCCACTCCGTCGCGGCGACGTCCCCCCGCACCACCGCGTCGACCACGTTCTCGAACCCGAGGAACCGCGCGACGAACTCCGAAACGGGCCGCTCCCACACCTCAAGAGGCGTCCCGGCCTGCGCCACGCGCCCCGCCTCCATCACCACGACCCGGTCCGCGAGCGCGAACGCCTCGCCCTGGTCGTGGGTGACCGCGAGCACCGTCGTACCGAGCCGCCCGAAGAGCTCGCGCAGCTCGACCACGAGCCGTTCCCTGAGCCCCCGGTCGAGCTGCCCCAGCGGCTCGTCGAGCATCAGCAGCCGCGGCTCGGGGGCCAGCGCCCGCGCGAGCGCCACCCGCTGCTGCTCGCCGCCCGACAGCGCGGCGACGGCCCGCCGCTCGGCGCCCGGCAGCCCGACGAGCTCCAACAGCTCCGCCACGCGCCGCGCCCGCTCAGCGCGCCCGGCACTCCCGGCGGCCCCGCGCGAAGCCCCCCGCATCCGCAGCCCGAACGCCACGTTCCCCGCCACGTCCCGCTGCGGGAACAGCTGGTGGTCCTGGAACATCAGCCCCACCCCCCGCCGGTGCACGGGCACCCCCGCCTGGTCGGCGCCCGCCAGCTCGACCCGCCCGGCGGCCACGTCCTGGAGCCCGGCGACGACCCGCAGCAGCGTCGACTTGCCGCTCCCGCTGGGCCCGAGCACGCACACGATCTCGTGGTCGGCGACCTCCAGGTCGACCGCGTCGAGGACGGCCCGCTCCCCGAACCGCACGGTCACCCCGTCAAGACGAAGCACCTCAGAACTCTCCGCTCGTCCGCTCGTTCCGCACCCGCTCCAGCAACACCAGAGACACCGCGCACACCACCATCAACACCGTGCTCAACGCCATCGCCTGCCCGTAGTTCATCTCGCCGGGCCGTCCGATGAGCCGCGCCACGGCCACCGGCAGCGTCGGCCGGTCGGGCCGCGCGAGGAACACCGTCGCCCCGAACTCCCCGAGCGACACCGCGAACGCGAACCCGGCCGCCACCAGCACCGCCCGCCGCACCATCGGCAGGTCCACCTCGCGCCAAACCCGCAGCGGCGAGGCCCCGAGCACCGCCGCCGCCTCGCGCAGCCGCCCGTCCACCGCGCGCAGCACGGGCAGCATGGTCCGTACGACGAAGGGCACCCCGACCAGCGCCTGGGCCAGCGGCACCAGGATCCAGGAGGCGCGCAGGTCGAGCGGCGGCTCGTCCATCGTGATCAGGAAGCCGAAGCCGACGGTCACCGCCGAGACCCCCAGCGGCAGCATCAGCAGCGCGTCGAAGCCCCGCACGAGGCGGCGCAGCGGCCCGTCGCGCCGGGCCAGCGCGGCGGCGGCGAGCCCGCCGATCAGCAGCGCGAGGGCCGTGGCCACCACCGCGTACGACAGCGAGTTCCACACGGCCTCGATGGGCGGCACCAGGAAGACGCCGCCCGCCGGGTCGAGTTCGCCCAGCGCCCGGTAGAAGTCGAGGCCGTAGCCGTCGCCGACCGCGAAGGACCGTTCCACCAGCACCCCGAGCGGCACCAGCACCAGCAGCAGCACGCTCAGCAGCACCCCGCCGAGCACCGCCCACTGCCCCGCGCCCGCGGGCCGCCGGGCGGTGCCCGCCGGGTCGACGAGCCGCAGCGCGCTCTCCCGGCGCCGTACGGTCCAGGCGTGGACGCCGAGGATCGCGCCGACCGCGGCGAACTGCACCAGGGTCAGCACGGCGGCCGTGGACAGGTCGAAGACCTGGGCGGTCTGCCGGTAGATCTCCACTTCGAGCGTGGAGTACGACGGTCCGCCCAGGATCTGCACGACGCCGAAGGAGGTGAAGGTGAAGAGGAAGACCATCACGCCCGCCGCCGCGACCGAGGGCCCGAGCGCGGGCAGCGTCACCCGCCGCCAGGCCGTGAGGCGCGAGGCGCCGAGCACCCGCGCGGCCTCCTCCTGCCGGGGGTCGAGCTGCGCCCACAGACCGCCGACGGTCCGTACGACGACCGCGTAGTTGAAGAAGACGTGGGCGAGCAGGATGGCCCAGACCGTGGTGTCGAGCCGTACGCCCCACGCCTCGTCGAGCAGTCCGCCGCGCCCGAGGACCGCGAGGAACGCCGTGCCGACGACCACGGTCGGCAGCACGAACGGCACGGTCACCACCGCGCGCAGCAGCGCCTTGCCGGGGAAGTCGAAGCGCGCGAAGACGTACGCGCCGGGCAGCGCGACCAGCAGGGTCAGCGCGGTCGACGCGGCGGCCTGCCAGGTGGTGAACCAGAGGACGTCCAGGATGTCCTGACGGCCCAGCACCTCGCCGACGCGCCCGAACTCCCACGCCCCGTCGGCCTTCAGCCCGCGCCCGACGATGGCGGTCACGGGGTAGGCGAAGAAGACCGCGAAGAACGCGACGGGCAGGAGCATCAGCCCCAGCCGCGCCGCGCCCCCGCGCGTCCGCCGCTTCACGTCGTACGCCGCATCACGTCGTACGGCTCACTTGACGGCGATCGAGGCCCAGGCCCCGACCCACTGGTCGCGGTTCTTCGCGATCTTCTCGGGCTCCATGGTCTGCGGCTTGGAGACCACGGCGCCGTGCCGGACGAACAGCTCGGGCAGCGGCACGTTGGCGGTCACCGGGTTCACGAACATGTTGAGCGGCATGTCCGCCTGGAACCGCTTGCCGATCAGGAAGTCGAGCAGCGCCTTGCCGCCCGCCTCGTTCTTCGCGCCGGTCAGCAGCCCGGCGAACTCGGTCTGGCGGAAGCAGGTGCCTACGGCGACGCCGGTGGGCGCCTGGGTCGGCTGCGGCTTGGCGTACAGCACCTCGACGGGCGGGCTGGAGGCGTACGAGACGACGAGCGGCCGCTCGCCCTTGGCCTTCCTGCCGCCGGCCGAGCCGGAGAACTCCTGGTTGTACGCCTGGTCCCAGCCGTTGACGACCTTGACGCCGTTGTCCTTGAGCTTGCCCCAGTACTCCTTCCAGCCGTCGTCGCCGTAGGCCGCGACGGTGCCGAGCAGGAAGCTCAGGCCGGGCGACGAGGTCTGGGCGTTCTCGACGGCGAGGAGGTCCTTGTACTCCGGCTTGACCAGGTCGTCGAAGGAGGCGGGCGGCGCCAGCTTCTTGTCGGCGAAGTACTTCTTGTCGTAGTTGACGCAGACGTCGCCGGTGTCGACGGGCGTGACCCGGTGCTTGTCCTTGTCGAGCTGGACGGACTCGGCGACCTGGTCCAGGCCCTTGGCCTCGTACGGCGTGAAGAGGCCGTTGTCGAGGGCGCGGGAGAGCGAGGTGTTGTCGACGCCGAAGAAGACGTCGCCCTGCGGGGAGCCCTTGGTGAGGATCTCCTTGTTGAGTGCCTCGATGGCGTCGCCGCTCTTGAGGACCTTGACCGTGTAGCCGGTCTGGCGGGTGAACTCCTTCAGCACGTCGGGCGAGGCCGCGAAGGACTCGTGGCTGACGAGCGTGACGGTCTTGGAGCCCTTGCCCGCGCCGGACGAGCCGTCCTTCTCGTCCTTGTCGCTGCCGCAGGCGGCGAGCGCGGTGACGCCGAGCGCGGCGGCGAGCGCGCCCGCGGTGATCCTTCTGGTGGTGCTCACTGGTTTTTCCTCCTGGGTGACCAGGAAGAGACGCGGCCCTGCCCGCACGCCGACGGCGTGCGGGCAGGGCGCAACAGCTTGAGTGGTGACCGAACTTCCTACCCAGAATGACCTGGGCGAGGTTCTGAGGGTCTGCGGCGTGCCGCACTCTCAGCGCTGTGGCGCTCCCCTGCCGGAATATGCAATTTCAAGCCACGATACTAACGCTCCGAAGCGGCCAGCTGTCCGCACGCTCCGTCGATCTCCTGGCCACGGGTGTCCCGGACGGTCACCGGCACTCCGTGCGCCGCGATGGCCTCGACGAACGCCTTCTCGTCCTCGGGGCGGGACGCGGTCCACTTCGAGCCGGGCGTCGGGTTCAGCGGGATCAGGTTGACGTGCACGCGCTTGCCCTTGAGGAGCCGCCCGAGCAGGTCGCCCCGCCACGCCTGGTCGTTGATGTCCCTGATCAGCGCGTACTCGATGGAGATGCGGCGGCCGGACTTCTCGGCGTACTCCCACGCCGCGTCCAGCACCTCCCGCACCTTCCAGCGGGTGTTCACCGGCACGAGGGTGTCGCGCAGCTCGTCGTCGGGGGCGTGCAGCGAGACCGCGAGGCGGCACTTGAAGCCCTCGTCGGCGAAGCGCAGCATGGCGGGGACGAGGCCGACCGTCGAGACGGTGATGCCGCGCTGGGAGAGGCCGAGGCCGTCGGGCTCGGGGTCGGTGAGGCGGCGGATGGCGCCGACGACGCGCTTGTAGTTGGCCAGCGGCTCGCCCATGCCCATGAAGACGATGTTGGACAGCCGCGCGGGCCCGCCCGGGACCTCGCCGTCGCGCAGCGCGCGCATGCCGTCGACGATCTGGTGCACGATCTCGGCGGTCGACAGGTTGCGGTCGAGCCCGGCCTGGCCCGTGGCGCAGAACGGGCAGTTCATGCCGCAGCCGGCCTGCGAGGAGATGCACATGGTGACCCGGTCCGGGTAGCGCATCAGGACGGACTCCACCAGCGTCCCGTCGTGCAGCCGCCACAGGGTCTTGCGGGTGGTGTCGTCGTCGCAGGAGATGTGCCGCACGACGCTCATCAGGTCGGGCAGCAGCTCGGCGCGCAGCTTGTCGCGGGAGCCCGCGGGGATGTCGGTCCACTCCGCCGGGTCGTGCGCGTAGCGCGCGAAGTAGTGCGTGGAGAGCTGCTTGGCGCGGAAGGGCTTCTCGCCGATCGCGGCGACGGCCTCCTTGCGCTCGGCGGGCGTCAGGTCGGCGAGGTGGCGCGGCGGCTTCTTCGCCGCGCGCGGCGCCACGAAGGTCAGTTCTCCCGGGGCGGGGCGTGCCATGGGCGGTAACTCCTAGTTGCGTTCCTCGGTACGACGAGGCCGGGCGACCTCCGCGTGCGCGGGAGTGGGGTGAGGTGCGGGGTGGCCGGCCGACGGACGCCTGGACGGGCCCGGAAGGCCGGAAGGGCGCGTCGCTCACGAGCGACGCGCCCTCCAGGATAACCGGGACCGGCCGGGACTACCCGACGAAGATCACCAGCAGCAGCCAGACCACGGGCGCGGTCGGCAGCAGCGAGTCGAGCCGGTCCATGATGCCGCCGTGGCCCGGCAGCAGCGTCCCCATGTCCTTGATCCCGAGGTCCCTCTTGATCATGGACTCGCCCAGGTCGCCCAGGGTGGCGCTGACCGCGACCGCGAAGCCGAGCACCAGGCCCTGCCACCACGTGCCGTCCTCGATGAGGAACTGCATGCACAGCGCGCCCGCCACCATCGAGAAGGCGATGGCGCCCAGCAGCCCCTCGCGGGTCTTGCCGGGGCTGATGCGCGGGGCGAGCTTGTGCTTGCCGAAGCGCCAGCCCACCGCGTACGCCCCGGTGTCGCTGACGATCGTCAGGAGCAGGAACGTCAGCACGCGCCAGTCGCCGTCGGGGGCGTCCAGCATCATCGCCACGAACGTGGCCAGGAACGGCACGTAGAACGCCGCGAAGACGCCCGCGGTGACGTCCCGCAGGTAGTCCTCAGGCGGCTCGGTCATCCGCCACACGAGCACCGCGAGCGCGGTGAGCGCCATGGCCACCCAGGCGCCCTCGGCCCCCCGGACGAAGCCCGCCACGACCATCGCGGCGCCGCCGACCGCGAGCGGTACCAGCGGGGCCCTGATGCCCTTGCGCTCCTCCAGGCGGGAGGTCAGCTCCCAGAGGCCGACCACCACGGCGATCGCTATCACGCCGAGGAACACGGGCTTCACGATGAAGAGCGAGGCGACGATGACCGCGCCGAGCCCCACCCCGACCCCTATGGCGGCGCGCAGGTCGCGGCCGGCGCGCTTCTTCTGGGGCGGGGTCGGAGGCTGGACGGCCATGGGTTCCTCCGCCAGGGGCCGCGCGGCCACAGGCGCCTCGTCACGGAACAGGGGGCCGTGGGAACTCCCGGCCCCCTGACTCCGGCGATCGTGGTCGTCAGCGTCTCTACCTGCGTCGGGAACGTCCGGCACGATGGGCATGGGCCGAGTCTGCTGGGCTTCGTGCACATCGTGTGCGGGACCCGCCGGGGCGGCCCCCATCTCGGGCGATCCCCAGTATCCGGCTCCCGCCGGGGATCCCCAGGAAGAGTCGTTCATCAGACCTCGAGCAGCTCGGCTTCCTTGTGCTTCAGCAGCTCGTCCACCTGCGCCACGTACTTCGCGGTGGTGTCGTCGAGCTCCTTCTCGGCACGGCGGACCTCGTCCTCGCCGGACTCCTTGTCCTTGACGAGCTTGTCGAGCGTCTCCTTCGCCTTGCGGCGGATGGAGCGGATCGAGATCTTGGAGTCCTCGGCCTTGGTCTTGGCGACCTTGATGTACTCCTTGCGGCGGTCCTGCGTCAGCTCGGGGAAGGTCACCCGGATGATGCTGCCGTCGTTGCTCGGGTTGACCCCGAGGTCGGAGTCGCGGATGGCCTGCTCGATGTTGCGCAGCGCGCTCTTGTCGAACGGCGTGACCACGGCCATGCGCGGCTCGGGGACCGAGAACGAGGCCAGCTGGTTGATCGGCGTCAGCGCGCCGTAGTAGTCGGCCACGATCTTGTTGAACATCGCCGGGTGCGCACGCCCGGTGCGGATCGCCGCGAAGTCCTCCTTGGCGACCACGACGGCCTTCTCCATCTTCTCCTCGGCTTCGAGGAGGATTTCTTCGATCACCACTTGCTCCTGGTGTCTTGAGTGGGCGCGACCCGCGTCAGTGGGCGTCACCCGCGTCATTACCCGCGTCTTCACCTGCACGGTGTCCGACCGGCAGGCCGTTGTCCATCCTCTGGGGCGGGGCCCCGGGGGAATCAGGCCCGGGTACCCCGGTCGCTGACGAGCGTGCCGATCTTCTCACCCTTGACCGCGCGGGCGATATTGCCCTCCGCGAGCAGCTCGAAGACGAGGATCGGCAGCTGGTTGTCCCGGCAGAGGGTGATGGCGGTCATGTCGGCGACCTTGAGGTCCCGGGCGATGACCTCGCCGTACTCCAGCGCGTCGAACTTCACCGCGTCGGGGTTGGTCTTGGGGTCGGAGTCGTAGACGCCGTCGACCCCGTTCTTGCCCATGAGCATGACCTCGGCGTCGATCTCCAGGGCGCGCTGGGCGGCGGTGGTGTCCGTGGAGAAGTACGGCATGCCCATGCCCGCGCCGAAGATGACGACGCGGCCCTTCTCCAGGTGCCGCACGGCGCGCAGCGGGATGTACGGCTCGGCGACCTGGCCCATGGTGATGGCGGTCTGCACGCGGCTGTCGATGCCCTCCTTCTCCAGGAAGTCCTGGAGGGCGAGGCAGTTCATGACCGTGCCGAGCATGCCCATGTAGTCGGAGCGGGCCCGGTCCATGCCGCGCTGCTGGAGCTCGGCGCCGCGGAAGAAGTTGCCGCCGCCGATGACGACCGCGACCTCCGCGCCGTCCCGGACGACCGCGGCGATCTCGCGGGCGATGGCGTGCACGACGTCGGGGTCGACGCCGAGGCCGGTGCCGCCGGAGAATGCCTCGCCTGACAGCTTCAGCATGACGCGCCCGGCGATCTTGCCGTCTTCGCGCTTCTGGTTCTTCGCGTGGTGGTCGTCCGCGCCGTTGTTCATGGGGATCTCCTCGTGCACATGCGAAGGAGGCCATTGCCGGTGGGTCTGGTGTCC
Source organism: Streptomyces sp. NPDC050504 (assembly GCF_044458065.1). Taxonomy (NCBI): domain Bacteria; kingdom Bacillati; phylum Actinomycetota; class Actinomycetes; order Kitasatosporales; family Streptomycetaceae; genus Streptomyces; species Streptomyces sp. NPDC050504. The sequence continues at coordinate 110,854 of NZ_JBITHO010000016.1, forward strand.
CTCAGCGGCAATGGCCTCCTCGTCAGATCTGCGGTCGTGCGGCTCGGGTGCGGCCGACGACTGCACTAGACCCTAGCGGGGTCTCGCGTCGATCGCTGTCGATCGCGTACGGACTCAGATGCCGACCTTGATGCGCGCGAAGCGCTTCAGGACGACGCCGGCCTCGTCCAGGATCTGCTGGACGGACTTCTTCTGGTCCAGCGCGTAGGGCTGGCCCAGCAGGGTGGCGTCCTTGTAGAACGCGTTGACGCGACCCTCGACGATCTTCGGGAGCGCGGCCTCGGGCTTGCCCTCGGCGCGGGTGGTCTCCTCGGCGACGCGGCGCTCGGACTCGACGACCTCGGCCGGGATGTCCTCACGGGTGAGGTACTTCGGCGCGAAGGCGGCGATGTGCTGCGCGACGCCCTTGGCGATCTCGGCGTTCTCCTTGTCGAGCTCGACGAGAACACCGATCTGCGGGGGCAGGTCGGGCATGGTGCGGTGCATGTACGCGGAGACGTAACCGCCGGAGAACTGCGCGAAGCGGTCCAGGACGATCTTCTCGCCGAGGTTGGCGTTGGCCTCGTCCACGAACGCCTGCACGGTCTTGCCGGCCTCGATCTCGGAGGCGAGCAGCGCGGCGATGTCGGCCGGGTTCGTCTTGGCGACGTGGGCGGCCAGCGCCTCGGCGACGGCGAGGAACTTCTCGCCCTTGGCGACGAAGTCCGTCTCGCACTTCAGCTCGACGATGACGCCGGAGGTGTTGTCGTCGGCGATCAGGGAGACCACGGCGCCGTTCTCGGCGGAGCGGCCCTCGCGCTTGGCGACGCCCTTCTGGCCCTTGATGCGCAGCGCCTCGACGGCCTTGTCGACGTTGCCCTCGGCCTCGTCCAGAGCCTTCTTGCAGTCCATCATGCCGGCGCCGGTGAGCTCACGGAGCTTCTTGACGTCAGCGGCGGTGTAGTTCGCCATGAGTCTGTGTTCTCTCTCGAAGTCTGAAAGATCTACGGGTGGACGGCGGGGGCGCACCAGGTGGCCCCCGCCGTCAACTGCCGAACCTGTGAGGTCAGGCCTGCTCGGCGGCGGGGGCCTCGGCGGCCGGGGCCTCGGCGGCGGGGGCCTCGGGGGCCTCCTCGGCGACGGGGGCCTCGGCGGCGGCCGGGGCCTCCTCGGCCTTCTCGTCGGCCTTCTTGTCGCCCTCGAGCAGGTCGCGCTCCCACTCGGCGAGCGGCTCGCCGGCGGCCTTCTCGCCCGGCTTCGAGTCACCGGTGGCGACGCCGGAACGGGCGATGAGGCCCTCGGCGACGGCGTCGGCGATCACGCGGGTGAGCAGGGTGACGGAGCGGATCGCGTCGTCGTTGCCCGGGATCTTGTAGTCGACCTCGTCGGGGTCGCAGTTGGTGTCGAGGATCGCGACGACCGGGATGTGGAGCTTGCGCGCCTCACCGACGGCGATGTGCTCCTTCTTGGTGTCGACGATCCAGACGGCGCTCGGCACCTTCTGCATCTCGCGGATACCACCGAGGGTCTTCTCCAGCTTGGCCTTCTCGCGCGAGAGGACCAGGAGCTCCTTCTTGGTGAGACCCGAGGCCGCCACGTCCTCGAAGTCGATCTGCTCGAGCTCCTTGAGGCGCTGCAGACGCTTGTAGACGGTGGAGAAGTTGGTCAGCATGCCGCCGAGCCAGCGCTGGTTCACGTAGGGCATGCCCACGCGGGTGGCCTGCTCGGCGATGGCCTCCTGGGCCTGCTTCTTCGTGCCGACGAACATGATGGAGCCGCCGTGCGCGACGGTCTCCTTCACGAACTCGTAGGCGCGGTCGATGTACGACAGCGACTGCAGGAGGTCGATGATGTAGATGCCGTTGCGCTCCGTGAAGATGAAGCGCTTCATCTTCGGGTTCCAACGACGGGTCTGGTGACCGAAGTGGACGCCGCTCTCCAGCAGCTCCCGCATCGTGACGACGGCCATGGCCGTACTCCTTGAGGTACTCGGTTATCGCTCCCGCCGGACGGCGGTCGCGCCTGACGCCCCGACGCGCCAGCCACGAGGGACCGAGAAGCGCGACCACCGACTCAGGAGGCCGGTGACGGGGCGTGCGAAGTCGACCCGGTGACCCGGATCGCCACAAGAAGTGTACGGGACCGTCCGGGTGTCGGGTGACGGCGCTGTCCACAACCCCTCGGCGGTCCACAGATCCCAGCCATGATCCCCCCGGCGGGGCCGGGTACGGCCAGGCTGCGGGGCATGCACCCGGTACTCCAGCCCGTGGCCGCCGCGCTCCTGGCGACGGCGCTCCTGACGACGGCCCCACACCCCCACGAGCCCCCGGTCCGCGCCGAGCCGCGCGGGTACCGCGCAGCGGCCGCCCCCGCGCTCAGCGGACCCGCGGAGAGCAGCCGCCCGGCGCTCCGCGAGGGGCGCTCCTGGCCCGTCGGGAACTCCGTGGGGAACCTCACGCGCCCGGTGGTCGTGCGCGGCTTCGACCCGCCCGCGACGCCGTACGGCCCCGGCCACCGGGGCGTGGACCTGGCGGCGCGGCCCGGCACGGTGGTCGTCGCGGCGGCGCCGGGGACCGTGGCCTTCGCGGGGCCCGTCGCGGGCAAGGGCGTGCTCTCGATCGACCTCGCGGACGGGGCGGGCGGGGCCACCGGGGCGGGCCTGCGCACCACGTACGAGCCGGTACGGCCCCTGGCGGCGGCGGGCGACACCGTCACGGCCGGTCAGCCGGTGGCCGTCCTGGCCCCCGGACCCGCGCACTGCGCGCCCGCCCCGGCCCCCGGCGGCTGTCTGCACTGGGGCCTGCGCAGCGGGGAGGCGTACCTCGACCCGCTGACCCTGCTGCCGCCCGCGCTGCTGCGGCGCGGGCCGTCCCGGCTGCTCCCGGTCTTCGGGGTGCCACTGCCCCCGGGCGGCGCCCAGGAGCGGTCCCGCCCGCTTCACCGGGCACGGGGCCTCAGCCCCGCACGCCCCGCAGCGCCATGCCGACCGCGGCGTCGGCGATGACGTCGGGCTCCTCCGCCGCGCCGAGCTCGATGCGGCGCACGGCCGCGTCCACGACGCCCTGGAGCATCATCGCGGCCAGCCGGGGCTGCTCGTGCCCCAGCTCCCCGAGCGCCGACACGATCATCGCGACGAGCCCCCCGTGCGCGGCGCGGATCTTCTCCCGCGCGCCCGCGTCCAGCTCGCTCGCGGAGATCGCCACGACCGCCCGGTGGCGCCGGTCGCCGACGAGGGCGAGCTGGGCGCGCACGTACGCCTCGACCCGGCCGTCGGGGGCGTCGGCGCGCTCCATCGCGGCCTCGACCTCGGCGGCCCAGACGGGGAAGTCGACCGCGCACAGCTCCTCGACGACGGCGGCCCGCGAACGGAAGTACTCGTAGACGGACGACCGGGCGAGGCCGGTGCGCTCGGCGAGGGCGGGGAAGGTCAGCGCCTCCGTACCGCCTTCGGACAGCAGGGATCGCGCGGCGTCCAGGAGGGCGGCGCGCTGCATGGTCCGGTGCTCGGCCACCGAGGCCGCTCGAATCCTGGGCACGCACCCACCTTACGACCGGGCCCGCCGCGACGGGGGCCCGCCGTCCGAAAAGCGGGCGGGGGACGCCGGTCAGCGCCCGACGTCCGCCAGTTTGGCCCGCAGCTGGAGCACCGACTTGGTGTGGATCTGGCTGACCCGGCTCTCGGTGACGCCCAGCACGTTGCCGATCTCCGCGAGCGTCAGGCCCTCGTAGTAGTAGAGCGTGACGACGGTCTTCTCCCGGTCGGGGAGGGTGTTGATGGCCCGCGCGAGGAGCCTGCGCAGCTCGCGGTCCTCGGCGACCTCCACGGGATCGTCCGCGGCGGTGTCCTCCAGCGTGTCCATCAGGCTGAGCCGGTCGCCGCCCTCGCCACCGACGTGCAGCAGCTCTTCCAGGGCCACCACGTTGGCGAGGGACAACTGGCTGAAGACGGCGTGCAGTTCCTCCAGCGCGATGCCCATCTCGCCCGCCACCTCGCTCTCCGTGGGCGTGCGCCGGAACTGCGCCTCCAGCGTGGCGTAGGCGCGTTCGACCGCCCGCGCCTTCTGCCGGACGGACCGGGGGATCCAGTCCAGCGCCCGGAGTTCGTCGATCATCGCGCCCCTGATGCGGGTGATCGCGTACGTCTCGAACTTGATGGACCGTTCGACGTCGAACTTCTCGATGGCGTCGATGAGTCCGAAGACCCCGGACGACACGAAGTCGGCCTGTTCGACGTTGGAGGGCAGACCCACGCTCACCCGGCCCGCGACGTACTTGACCAGGGGCGAGTAGTGCAGGATCAACTGCTCCCGCAGCCGCTCGTCACCCGTGGTCTTGTACGACCGCCACAGCTCGTCGACCGACGAGGGGGCGGGGGGCCGCACCGTGCCGCGCGCAGCGGGCGGTGCTGCCGCGCGGTCAGACCCGGAGGTGTGCTGGGGCATGCGTCGCCTTGAGCCGTTCTGCTGTGTCGTGGGGTGCCGTGACGTAAGACGGGACTTGCGCCGGAGCGGGGATCCTCGTGAGCGTAGCGTGACTGAACTGTCGCGGTGCGCTCCCGACGGGAGATCGCACCTGTGCGGTGACATGCGCTCGGCCACATCTTCGATCCGGGGCCGCCGACCACGGCGACGGCCCCGGATCGACTGTCGAGCGGGCTGCGCGATCGGCTGCGAAAGTCATCGTCATTACCTTTTCACCCGAATGCTCCAGGTCAAGTACCGCCTCGCCGTGGGTCGGCGCCGCGTGCCGCCCGTGCCGCCAACCGCCATCCGTCCCCCGCCCGTTCGACGAACCCCAGTGCCTGAAGCTCGTACAGCTTGCCGAGCGCCTCGTCCGCGCCGGTCCCCGCGCCCCGCGCCACCGCCCGGCAGTCGGCCGTGCCGCGCGCGGGCAGCGCCTCCAGCACCCGCGCCGCCACCGGGCCGAGCAGGTCCCTGGGCAGTACGGGGCCGCGCCGGTCAGGGGCGAGCGCCCCCATGTCGCCCACCAGCTCGACCACTTCGTCGGCGTCGGTCACCAGCACCGCGTCACCGCGCAGGAGCTCGTGCACCCCGGCGGAGAGCCCGCTCGTGGCGGGCCCCGGGACGCCCATCGTGAACCGCCCGGCGCGCTGCGCGGCGCGCGCCGTCACCAGCGACCCGCTGCGGTACTCCGCCTCGACCACGACCGTGCCCCTGGTCAGCGCGGCGATCACGCGGTTGCGCAGCACGAACCTGCTGGGCGTGGGGTGCTCGCCCGGCGGCAACTCGCCGATCACCAGGCCCTGTTCCGCGATGCGCGCCAGCAGCTCCGTGTGGCCCCGCGGATAGGCGACGTCCACGCCGCAGGCGAGCACGGCGGCCGTCGCCCCTCCCGAGGCCAGCGCGCCCCGGTGCGCGGCCCCGTCGATGCCGTAGGCCGCGCCCGACACCACCACCCAGCCCCGCTCGGCGAGCCCGGCCCCCAGGCTCGCCGCCATGTGCGCGCCGTACGGGGTACAGGCCCTGGCCCCGACGACGGCGACCGAGCGCAGCGCCCACATCCGCAGGTCGGGACGGCCCCGCACCCAGAGCCCGATGGGTCTGGCGTCCCCGAGGTCGTCGAGCTGGCTCGGCCACTCGGCGTCCCCCGGGCAGACGAACCGTCCGCCCGCCGCCCCGATCGCCGCCAGGTCCCGCTCGGGCTCCGCGTCCCGAATCCGCAACCGCCACCCTTCGACGCGTCCGCCTCGAACAGGAGCACGACCCCGGCGGCGCCCGGCACCGTCGATCCCGCCCCCGGCCCCGCCGCAACCACCCACCGCACCGCCCGCGCCACCCGCACTTCTCGCGCCCCCGCCCCGCTCCCCCTCTGCCTCCGCATCCGCCTCCGCACCCGTCGCCCCCTTCGCGTCGCCCCCTCCCGGCTCGGCCCGCGCACGGAGCAGCGCCAGGGCCCCGACCGCCCCGTACTCCCGCAGCCACCGCCCGCCCAGCTCGTCCCCCGGCTCGACGGCCCGGCACAGTGCGGCCCGCGCCAGCCGCTCCTCGTCGCTCACGGCTCCAGACACGACCCGCCCCCCACCATCTCCGGGACTCCCCTGCTCACCCCGGTCCGCAGTTGCAGCGCCAGCTCCACGTGGCCGGCCTCCGGGCGGTCGCGGCCCGAGAGGTCGGCGACCGTCCACGCGACGCGCAGCACCCGGTCCAGACCGCGTGCCGTGAGCAGCCCGCGCTCCATGTCGCGCTCGGCGGCCACCAGCGCGCCCGGGGCGAGCGCCCAGCGGGTGCGCAGCTCATGGCCCGGCACCTCGCTGTTGGTGGTCCACGGCGTGCCGTCGAGCCGCGCCACGGCCCGCGCCCGCGCCTCCCGCACCCGCTCCGCGACCGCCTCCGTCGTCTCGCCCCTGCCGCTGTGCCCCATCAGGTCAGCCCGCTGGACGGGCTCCACCTCGACGCGCAGGTCGACCCGGTCGAGCAGCGGCCCCGACAGCCGCGCCTGGTAGCGCCTGACGGCCGCGGGCGGGCATTCGCAGCCCGCGCCGAACATCGTGTGCCGTCCGCACGGGCAGGGGTTCGCCGCGATCACCATCAGGAACCGCGCGGGCAGCCGCACGACGCCCGCGCTCCGCGCCACCACCACGTGCCCCGACTCCAGCGGCTGCCGGAGCGAGTCCAGGACCTTGCCCGAGAACTCCGGGGCCTCGTCCAGGAACAGGACGCCCCGGTGCGCCAGGGACACCGCTCCCGGCCTGGGCAGTCCGTTGCCCCCGCCGACCAGCGACTGCATCGTCGCCGAGTGGTGCGGCGCGCAGTACGGCGGCGTGACGACCAGGGGCTCGCCGGGCGGCAGGAGTCCGGCCACCGAGTGCACCGCCGTGACCTCCAGCGCCTCCCGCCCGGTCAGCGGCGGCAGGATCGCGGGCAGCCGCTCGGCGAGCATCGTCTTGCCCGCGCCCGGCGGGCCCGAGAGCATCAGGTGGTGGTTCCCCGCCGCGGCGACCTCCAGTGCCGTGCGCGCGGCCCGCTGTCCCGCCACATCCGCCAGGTCGGGCCGGTGCGACCCCTCGGCCGCCAGCCCCGTGCCGACGCCCGCGCCGGGCACCAGCAGCCCGGCGAGCCCGGCGTCGGGGCGCCCTTCGGGGATCCGCTCCTCGTCGGGCACCGGCTCGTCGTTGAGCACCGCGATCAGCTGCCGCAGGCTGCGCACCCCGAGCACCGAGACCCCGGGCACCAGCGTCGCCTCGCCCACGGTCTGCTCGGGCACGACGACCTGCCGGAAACCGGCCTCCGCCGCCGCCAGCACCGAGGGCAGCACCCCGCGCACCGGCCGCACCCGGCCGTCGAGCCCCAGCTCGCCGATCATCACGATGTCGGCGATGCTCCGGGGGTCGATCCGCTCGGCGGCCCCGAGCACCGAACAGGCCACGGCGAGGTCGAAGCTGCTGCCGCTCTTGGGCACCGACGCGGGGCTGAGCCCCACCGTGAGCTTCTTCTGCGGCCAGTCGGCCCCCGAATTGACCACGGCGGCGCGCACCCTGTCGCGGCTCTCGGTCAGCGACTTGTCGGGCAGCCCCACGAGCGTGAACGCGGCGACGCCCGGTTCCAGGTCCGCCTGGACCTCCACCACCACGCCCTCGACGCCCACCAGCGCCACCGAGCACGCACGGGCGAACCCCATCAGGCCACCCCCTTGGCGTGCTCCACCACCGGGGCGCCCCGCCGGGGCAGCACCACCCCGATGAGGTCGATCCGCACTCCGCCGGGCGGCGGCGGTCCGCCGCGCCGCTCCAGCCAGCACGCGGCCAGCCGTCTCAGCCGCTCGGTCTTCTGCGAGGTGAGGGCCGCCATGGGGTGCTGGAACGCGCCGTCCCTGCGGGTCTTCACCTCGCAGACGACCACCGCGTCGCCGTCCCTGGCGACGATGTCGATCTCCCCGGCGCGCCCGCACCGCCAGTTCCGCACGAGCACGGCCATGCCCGCGTCGGCGAGCCAACGGGCCGCCACGTCCTCGCCGTACCGCCCCAGTGCCCCGGTCGCAGTCATCTCGGCACCACCTCCGGTACCGACTGTGGAGGGTCGGCCCGGAGTCAGTGGATCTTGGTGGACAACGAGGGGGTTGTGGACAACTCCGTCACTCGTGCGAAGTACCCCGTGGGGCGCGGGACCCCCGTGGGGCACGGAACCCCCGTGCGGCGCGGGACCCCCGCGAGGCGCCTCAGCTGCCCGGAAGCTCCAGGTCGCTCTTGTTGAGCTCCTCGATGTTCACGTCCTTGAACGTGAGCACCCGCACCTGCTTGACAAACCTGGCGGGCCGGTACATGTCCCAGACCCAGGCGTCCGCCATCGACACCTCGAAGAACACCTCGCCCTGGACCGAGTGCACCTGCATCTCGTAGTCGTTCGTGAGGTAGAAGCGCCGCTCGGTCTCGATCACGTATTTGAAGAGACCGACGACGTCGCGGTACTCCCGGTAGAGCTTCAGCTCCATCTCGGTCTCGTACTTCTCGAGGTCCTCGGCGCTCATGGCATGTTCCCCTTCACAGCCGTGCGTCCCCCCATTGTGCGTCAGCCCCCTGCGCCCCTAGGCGATTTCCGGGGTCAGGACTTCGGGCTCACGGGGAGGCCCGTCGGCGAGCAGCGTGCGCAGCAGCTCGCCGAGTCTGGTCGGGTACACCGTCTCACGCGCGGCGAGCAGTTCGGCGGAGGTCCACCACCTCAGCCCCGCGACGCTCCGCCGCTCCAGCTCGGTCTGCCCGCCCGTGGCGGTCTCGGTCTGTGCCGTACGTGCCAGGTAGTACCACTCGTCCTGGTCCCAGCGCCGTCCGTCGAACTCGAAGGAGCACAGCCGCCGCCACAGCGCGGGCCCGAGATCGACCTGTGTGATCCCGGTCTCTTCCGCGACCTCGCGCAGCGCCGCCTGCTCCCGCGTCTCGTCGCCCTCGACGCCGCCGCCGGGCGTGAACCACCAGCGGCTGGCGGGGTCGGCGGGCTCGAAGCCGTGCAGCAGCAGGATCCGGTCGTCGGGGTCGAGCAGGACCACCCGCGCCACCCGGCGGGCGGCGGCCCACCGCTCGTCGGCGCCTGCGGGGGCTTCCTCAGACACCCACCGCCTCCTTCCGCCGCCCGCCCGAGAGGAGCCGTGCGACCGGCCCGTAGGCCGCCCCGCCCAGGATCAGCACGATGCCGCCGACGACCGCCGTGAGCATCAGCTTCAGCGGCCCCGGGCTCGACACCCCGCCGGGCAGTCCGGCGAAGTCCGCGGGCCGCTCGACCATGCCGTCCGCGGGCCAGGCCACGGCGTCCACGCGGGCGGTGACCGCCGAGCGGGGCACCGCGCCCTTCCCCGCCTCCTGGAGGTGCACGCGGGAGTCGAGCGAGCCGCTGCGCTCGTCGCCGAGCAGGAAGAGCTGGCCTTCGGGGACGGTCACGGAGAAGCTGTTCGAGGAGGCGGGCGAGCCGTCGGACGGCAGGTACGACTCCGTGAGCGTCTTGCCGTTCAGGGTGAGCCGGCCGTTCTTGTCGCAGCAGACGATCGTGTCGCCGCCGACCCCGACCACCCGCTTGACCATCGGCATGTCGCTCCAGGTCTTGTCGCGGAAGATCACCACGTCCCCGCGCCGCACGTCGTCGCCCGAGATCCGCTCGGCCAGCACCCGGTCCCCGGCGTGCACGGTCGGCGTCATCGAGTCGGTCGGCACGGTGTACGGCTCGTAGACCAGCGCGCCCCAGACGAACCCGCCGAGGAAGAGCACACAGCCGACGGCCACGGCCAGCCCCGACAGCACCCTGCCGAGGCGGCCGCGGCCGCCTTCCGTACGTCCTGTTCCGCCCATCCCAGCTCCCCCGCCTCGGAGAATCGCCCCCCGTCCACACGGCGACGGGGGGACCGACGATCTGGGACGGCACCCTACCCGGCGGTACGCCCGGCGGTCAGCCTCCGCCTGCGCCAGAGCACCAGCGGCAGCGCGCCCGCGAAACCGAGCGCGACCGGCGAGGCCGCGACGGCGGCGTTCAGCCCCGACTGGTCGAAGGTGCCGGGGACCGGCAGGGTCGACCAGCGGTTGAGCGGCCAGGCCACCACGACGGCGCGGCCGACGACCTCGTCCGTGGAGACCGTGCCCTTGCCGGGGAGGTTCTGGTGGTACCGCGAGTCCAGCGAGTTCTGGCGGTGGTCGCCCATCACCCAGATCCGGCCCTCGGGCACCTTCAGCGGGCCGAACGGCATGTCGTTGCACGGGGTGTTGCCGGGGAAGATGTACGACTTCTCGTCCAGCGCCTTGCCGTTGACCTTGACCGGCCCGTCCTTCTTGCACTCCACCGTGTCGCCGCCGACCGCGATGACCCGCTTGATCAGGTCCTTCTCCTCGGAGGAGGGCATCAGACCGATGAAGCTGAGGAACTTCTGCACCGCGTTGGGGTCGGTGCCCTCGCCCGGCGGGAGCCAGCCGCCCGGGTCGTGGAAGACCACGACCTCGCCGCGCTCGGGCTCGGAGCCGAACCACGGCGTCAGCTTGTCCACCAGCACGCGGTCACCGCGCTGGAGGGTGTCCTGCATCGAGTCCGAAGGGATCGAGAACGCCTGGACCAGGAACGTCTTGATCAGCAGTGCGAGCAGCAGCGCGATGCCGATGAGGAGCGGCAGCTCCTTCCAGAAGGAGCGGTGCTTCTTCTGCTTCGCGCCGTCCTCGTCCTCCGCGGGAGCCCCTGCGGAGTCGTCCGTCACCGGGGGTGCGGGCGGCTCAGGGCTCTCGGCGGTCGCGCCCGCGGGCTCTTCCGGCCGGTCCTCGGGCCCTTCGTGTCCGGATCGTGTGCCGACGGCCACATCCCCCACATCCACTCCTCACTCCGTGCAACAGCCTGTCCCGGACGGGGTACAGGCCCACCACTCCCATAACGAGCGGGAGTTCCGCAGGGGTCGGGAGCCGGATCATCGCCTTGCGATCCTGAGAGGACAGACTATTCGACGCACCCGGTGCCGCGGCCGACCCCGTGGGCGCGTCCGGCACGGATGCGAACGTCTCCGGCTCCTCCAGTTCGCGCCAGTGGCCGAACGGCCACGCGATGACCACGGCGCGGCCCACGACGGAGTCCTCGGCGATCGTGCCGTGGTGCTCCTCGTCCAGGTGGAACCGCGAGTCGGCCGAGTTCGCCCGGTGGTCGCCCATGACGAACAGCCGCCCCTCGGGGACCTTGACCTCGAACTTCATGGTCGACGGCGCGTTTCCGGGATGGACGTACGGCTCGCTGAGCGGAGTGCCGTTGACGGTGACCTGACCGTTCTCGTCGCAGCACCGGACGGTGTCGCCGCCGACCGCGACGACGCGCTTGATGAGGTCCTGCTCGTCGTCGGACGGCAGGATCCCGATGAAGGCCAGCGCCTGCTTGGCCTGCTTGATGCCCACGGGGTCGTCCGATTTTGCGGTCTTCTCGTCCTTCAGCCAGTCGCCGGGGTCCTTGAAGACGACGACGTCGCCGCGCTGCGGCCGGGAGCCGAACCACGGGGTGAGCTTGTCGACGAGCACCCGGTCGCCGATCCGGATCGTCTGTTCCATCGAGCCGGACGGGATCACGAACGCCTGCACCAGGAAGGTCTTGAGGACGAGCGCGATCAGCAGCGCGACGGTGATCAGGATCGGGATCTCCTTCACCGTGGACCTGCGCCTGCGCCGCCGCACCTTGCGGGCGAGCCTGCGCCGCTCGACGCGGGTCGGCGCGGGCCTGGCGGCCGCCTGCTGCTCCTCGCCGCCCTGCGGGGAGCGCGGCCTGCCCCGGTTACCCATGCGCGGCGCCGGGCTCCGGCACGTCGGCGAAGGCCCCGGAGGGGTCGAAGGAGGTCCAGCGGCCGAACGGCCAGCCGATCCAGTCGACCCGCCCGATCACCTTGCCCACGGGCACCATGCCGCCGCCGGGAGATCCGAGGTGGTCGCGGGAGTCGCTGGACCTGCTGCGGTGGTCGCCCATCACCCAGAGCGTGCCCCGCGGCACGACGACGTCGAAGGGCGCGTTGGACGGGGCGTCGCCCGGCATGAGGTACGGCTCGTCGACCGGCGTGCCGTTCACGCTGAGCCTCCCCCGCCCGTCGCAGCAGACCACGCGGTCGCCGCCGACCCCCACCACGCGCTTCACGAAGTCGGTCTCGGCGGGCTCGCTGAGTCCCAGCGCGGCCCCCGCCGCGCGCAGCAGTCCGGTGACCGGGTTGCCGCGCGGCGCCTCGTCGACGAAGGAGCCCGTGCCGTCGAAGACGACCATGTCCTCGCGGCGCGGCTCGGCGCCGAAACGGTACGCCAGCTTGTTCACCAGCACCCGGTCGCCGACCCGCAGGGTGGGTTCCATGGAGCCGCTGGGGATCAGGAAGGGCTGCACCACGAAGGTGCTGAGCAGGAACAGGAAGACGACGCAGGCGGCTGCCAGGGCGCCGGTTCCCGGCCGCCGCAGCAGCCGCCGCGGCCAGGAGGGCCGGGGAGAACGCGCGGAGCGCGACCCCTCCCCGTCGCCCGTGATGGGTTCGGAGGAGGAGCCGCGCTCCGTGTGCTGTGCTTCGGTGTCCATCGGGGCCAGAGCCTATCCGGCCCGTCCGACGGCTCCCGCGGCAGCTCAGTTGTCGCGCTTCTCCTTGATCTTCGCGGCCTTGCCGCGCAGCTCACGGAGGTAGTACAGCTTGGCGCGACGGACGTCACCGCGGGTCACGAGCTCGATCTTCTCGAAGATCGGGCTGTGGACCGGGAAGGTGCGCTCGACGCCGACGGAGAACGAGACCTTGCGGACCGTGAAGGTCTCGCTGACGCCCGAGCCCTGGCGGCGGATGACCACGCCCTTGAACTGCTGGATGCGGGAGCGGTTGCCCTCGATGACGCGCACGTGGACGTTGACCGTGTCACCGGGACGGAAGGCCGGGACGTCGGTGCGCAGGGAGGCAGCGTTGACGCTGTCGAGCAGGTTGGACATTTCCACTGCTTTCTTCGCCGATGCCACAGGTCATCAGCGGGAGATCGAGATGAGTTCAGAGTGCCGTCCACGTCGGTCACGCGTCGTTCCCCCTGTGGCAGGGGCGCACGCCGGACGTAGGGCAGCGGCCTATTCTTCCACGTCCGGCACCCTGCGCCAAAATCGGCCGCCGGGTTCCGGGGCCCAGCCCAGGATGGAGAGGATCTCGCGGTCCTTCTTGTCGAAGGCCGCGGGGTCGCAGCGCTCGACGAGGTCGGGCCGGTTGAGCACCGTGCGCCGGAACGCCTCGTCGCGCCGCCAGCGCGCGATCTTCCCGTGGTGTCCGCTGAGCAGCACGTCGGGGATGCCCCGGCCGCGCCACTCGGGGGGCTTGGTGTAGACGGGGCCTTCCAGGAGGTTGGCCATGGCGCCGGGCGCGAAGGAGTCGTCGCGGTGCGACTCGGCGTTGCCGAGGACGCCGGGCAGCAGCCGGGCCACGGCCTCGGTCACGACCAGGACGGCCGCTTCGCCGCCGGCCAGCACGTAGTCCCCGATGGAGACCTCGTAGACCGGCACGCGGGTCGCGTACTCCTCCGTCACGCGGCGGTCGATGCCCTCGTAGCGGGCGGGCGTGAAGATCAGCCAGGGCCGCTCGGAGAGTTCGACGGCGAGTTCCTGGGTGAAGGGGCGTCCGCTGGGGGTCGGGACGACGATCACGGGGCCGTGGGCGCCCGCCTCGTACCCGTCGGCGATCGTCTGGTCGAGGCAGTCGCCCCAGGGCTCGGTCTTCATGACCATGCCGGGGCCGCCGCCGTAGGGGGTGTCGTCGACCGTGTTGTGCCGGTCGTACGTCCATTCCCGCAGGTCGTGCACGTGCACGTCGAGCTGGCCGCGCGCGCGGGCCTTGCCGACGAGCGAGACGTTCAGCGGCTCCAGGTACTCGGGGAAGATCGTGACGACGTCGAGCCTCATCGGGCGTCGCCCTCGGCATCGGTCCCGCCCTCGGCGCCGGCTCCGGCGTCGGTCCCGCCCTCGGCGTCGCGGCTGGAGGCGACCTCCGCCTCGGCCTCGTTCAGCAGTCCGGGCGGCGGGGTGATCACGGCCTTCTGCTCGGCCAGGTCGATCTCGGTGACGATCTCCTCGACGAAGGGGATCATGACCTCGCTGCCGTCGGGGCGCTCCACGATGAACAGGTCCTGCGAGGGCAGGTGGGAGATCTCGGTGATCCGCCCGACCTCGGTGCCGTCGGCGAGCACCACGTCGAGGTCGATCAGCTGGTGGTCGTAGAACTCCTCGGGGTCCTCGGGGAGCTCCTCGGGGTCGACGTCCGCGATGAGCAGGGTGTTGCGCAGGGCCTCGGCCCCGGTGCGGTCCCGCACTCCTTCGAAGCGCAGCAGCAGTCGGCCGCTGTGCACCCGGCCGGTCTCGATGGTCAGCGGTCCGGCGGACGCCGGATCGGTGGCCAGTACGGCGCCGGGACCCAGCCTCAGCTCCGGCTCGTCGGTACGCACCTCGACGGTGACCTCGCCCTTGATGCCGTGGGCGCGGCCGACCCGCGCGACTACCAGCTGCACTCTCAACTCTCCTGTCGTACGACAACGGGCCGGGGCGGGCCCGTAAGCCCTCCCCGGCCCGTGCCGGTGCACTTAAGCAAAAACAGCCGACCCGCTCAGCGGACCTGGTCCACGTCGACGAGGTCGACGCGGATGCCGCGGCCGCCGATGGCGCCCACGACGGTACGCAGAGCGCGAGCGGTGCGGCCGTTGCGGCCGATCACCTTGCCGAGGTCGTCGGGGTGGACCCGGACCTCAAGCACGCGCCCGCGGCGCAGGGTGCGCGAGGCGACCTGCACGTCGTCGGGGTTGTCGACGATGCCCTTCACGAGGTGCTCAAGAGCCTCCTCGAGCATGCTCAGGCCTCGGTCGACTCGGTCGACTCGGCCTTCTCGGCCTCGTCCGCCTTCTTGTCGGACTTCTTCGCCTTCGGGGTGATGGCCTCACCCTTGGCGTCGTCGCCCTCCAGGGTCTTGGCGAAGGCGTCGAAGGAAGAGCGCTTGTCTTCCTTGGTCGCCGGGGCCAGCAGCGGCTTCTCCGGGGCCGGCAGGCCCTTGTGCTTCTGCCAGTCGCCGGTGAGCTTCAGGATCGCGAGGACCGGCTCGGTCGGCTGGGCGCCGACGGACAGCCAGTACTGCGCACGCTCCGAGTTGACCTCGATGCGCGAGGGGTTCTGCACCGGGTGGTACAGACCGATCTCCTCGATGGCCCGGCCGTCACGGCGGGTGCGGGAGTCGGCGACGACGATGCGGTAGTGAGGCGCGCGAATCTTACCGAGGCGCTTCAGCTTGATCTTGACTGCCACTGGAGTGGTGTCTCCTGGTCTTGACGTGGTTGGGCACAACGGGATGCCACGTGGGGTTGCGGTACTCGGGGTGCCCGATGGACGCGTCAGCCGGAGGAGAGAGGGGTCCTGTGCGACTGCGAGTACAGCTAGCCATTGTGCCACACCATTCCAGGTCAGCCGACGGCGGCTACGGCTTCGGGAATGCGGAACGGCTTCCCGCAGCCCCCGCAGACGATCGGCGCCTGGGCGAGCACGGAAGGGACCACGCGCACGTTGCGCCCGCAGTCGCAGACGGCCTTGACCCGCACGCCGCCGCCCGACGAGCCGTGCCTGGCGGCCGGTCCGCGGAAGGAGCGCTTGGTGTCGGCGGCCGTCGCGACGGTGTGCGCCTTGAGGGCCCGCTGCAGCCGCTCGATGGTCGGGCGGTACCGCCGCTTCGCCTCGGCGTTGAGCGTGACCAGCGAGAAGCCGCTGCTGGGGTGCGGCTCGTCGGGATGGTCGAGGCCCATCTCCTCGGCGATCGCCAGGAACCGTCGGTTGTGGTAGCGGCCGGCGCGGGAGGTGTCACGGACACCCCGCGCCGCCGCGATGCCGTGGACCGCTTCGTGAAGCAGTCGCTCGAAGGAGAGTTCGGCGCCGCAGGCGGACGACGACTCTCCGATCAGGGACTCGGGCGCGGCAAGATCGGGCAGCTCGGGGTGGAACCGCTGAATGTCGGCCCACGCCTGCGCCAGCTCTGCGGCGAGAACAGTTGGTGTCGTGCTCACGTCGTGACAACGAGCCGGGGTGCCGCTGTGTTCCTATTCCGGGGCATCCCAAATAATTTGCACGTACCCGTCAGTTGCCGTTGATGCGTCCTGACGAGGGCGGGTGCGCTGATCTGCGGAGAAGCCGTCACAGCTCACAACAAGCCGGTACGTAGCGGGGGTGCGCCCCGGCGCGCGGAACGGCTCCGCGCGCCGGGGCGGAAGTCGCCCGGTGCGGCCCCGCGGGGCGCCCGGGGCGCGTCGTCCGCCGGGCTCCGGCGCTCAGTAGGAGCGGGCCACCACGGCGAGGTTACCGGGGGTGTCGTCCGCTTCGGGCACCGCCCCCTCCTCGGTGACCAGACAGCGTACGGACACCGCCTGTTCGGCGAGCTTGGCCTCGCCCTCGGGGCCGAGCACCGACCACGGGATGCGGGCCCAGCCGCCCGCGGTCGCGGCCTCCGCCGCCTCCTCGATCGTGGTGACGTCGCTGGTGCGGGACTCGCGGCGCTCCCTGGACTGGGCCAGCAGCAGCGCCTGGTCCTCCACCAGGACGCCCGGCAGCAGCGCGGCGAGGCCGTCGATCGACACCGGCTCCTTGCCGCCGGGGATGCGGCGGGCCAGCATCGCGGTGCCCGCCTCCAGGTCGCGCGGGCCGACCTCGACCCGTACGGGCACGCCCTTGAGCTCCCAGTCCACGGCGCGGCGCCCGAAGGGGGTGTCGACGCGGTCGTCGACGTGCACCCTGATCCCGGCGGCGCGCAGGGCGTCGCCGATCTCGCGGACCTTGGCTACGGCCTCGTCGCCCTTGATCGCCATGACGACGACCTGGACGTGGGCCAGGCGCGGCGGGACGCGCAGGCCGTTGTCGTCGCCGTGGGACATGATCAGGCCGCCGACCATGCGGGTGGAGACGCCCCAGGAGGTCTGCCAGACGTGCTCCTGCTTGCTGTCCTTGGACAGGTACTGGGTGTTGAACGCCTTGGCGAAGTTCTGGCCCAGCTCGTGGCTCGTGCCCATCTGGAGGGCCTTGCCGTCGCCCATCATCGCTTCGAGCGTGAGGGTGTTGATGGCGCCCGCGAAGCGCTCCTTGGCGGTCTTGCGGCCCAGCACGACGTCGATGCCCAGCACGTCGACCATGAAGTCGGCGTAGACGTCGCGGTGGATGCGGGCCGCGTAGTCGCGGGCGTCCTCGTACGTGGCGTGGGCCGTGTGGCCCTCCTGCCAGAGGAACTCGGAGGTGCGCAGGAAGACGCGGGGGCGCATCTCCCAACGGACGACGTTGGCCCACTGGTTGATCAGCAGGGGCAGGTCGCGGTAGCTCTGCACCCACTTCGAGAAGTAGTCGTTGATGATCGTCTCGGAGGTGGGGCGGACGACGACCGGCTCTTCGAGCTCCTTGCCGCCGCCGTGGGTGACCACCGCGAGCTCGGGGGCGAAGCCCTCGACGTGCTCGGCCTCCTTGGTCAGGTAGGACTGCGGGATGAAGAGCGGGAAGTACGCGTTCTGCGCACCCGCCCCCTTGATGCGCGCGTCCATCTCCTGCTGCATCCGCTCCCACAGGCCGTAGCCGTACGGGCGGATGACCATCGTGCCGCGCACCGGGCCGTTGTCCGCGAGCTCGGCCTTGTTGATCAGGTCCTGGTACCAGCGGGGGAAGTCGTCCGCGCGGGGGGTGAGAACGGGTGCCTTTGCCATGGCGCGCATCGTACGGCGGGGCGGGACGGGAGCGGGAATCGGGCGGCCCGGTGGGAGGCCGTCGGCAAACTCCCGTCGGACTCTGGACTTGGGCACGGATGCGGAGTTCCCTGGCATACGGGGGGAGTGCGCGCGCACATGCACGGGGGGATGTCAACCAGGGCAAGTCGACCTCTCGGCGGATTGGGGCGCTTTCGATGACACCTACGCTCGTCCGGCATCGCTGGAACACGGGCCCCCAGGCAGGGCCCGCGACGCCGACCGACCCGTGTGCGCGGGCCAGGGACTGGGCCGAGATCCAGGAACGGATGCTGGTTCCCCTCTACGAGGCGGTGTACGAGCGCCTGGAGGTCGGGGCGGGCACGCGGCTGCTGGGGCTCGGCTGCGGTTCCGGGCTCGCCCTGCTGCTGGCGGCGAAGCGCGGGGCGCGGGTCACCGGGACGGAGGCCGACCGGGAGCGCATGGCGCTCGCCAGGGAGCGGCTGCTGCCCGACTCCGGCGGCGGCCGCTCCGGCGGGGACCGCGGTGCCCGGCTGCTGGCGGGCGGTGACGCCGGGGTCGCGGGCGCGGGACCGTACAACCTCGTGACCGCGTTCGCGCCGGTCGGGTGCGCGGACGGGGACACGGACGGGCTCGCAGGGGAGCTGGAACGGGCCGTCGCGTTCGCGGAGCGCGGCAGCCCGGTGGTCGTCACCGGCTGGGGCCCGCCCGAGCGGTGCGCCACGTCGGCGGTGCTGCGGGTGGCGACGCGGCTCGCGGAGTCCCTGACCGAGCCGGGGCGCTGGCGGCCCTCCCTCCGGGACGACCTGGAGGACGTCGTGGCGCGGTCGGGGCTGAAGCCCGACGGGTCGGGGCGGGTGGCGTGCCCGTTCGGCTACGCGGACGTGGGGAGCGCGGTGCGGGGGCTGCTGTCGACCGGGCTGTTCGACGGGGCGGTGCGGGCGACGGAGCTCGGGCAGGTGGAGAAGGAGGTGGCGGAGGCGGTGCATCCGTACGTACGGGGGGACGGGGCGGTGTGGATGCCGAACGTCTTCCGCTACTTGATCGCACGCACGCCGTAGGGGGCCCGCTCCCCCGAAAGACCGCGCGGGAGCGGGTCGGGCGCCACGCGCACCCGCCCCCTACGCCTCCTTCGTCAGGCGCGTCACGCCCGCCGCCCGGTACGCCGCCTCCTCCTCAAGCGTCTCGTTCTCCAGCAGCGCCTCCGACAGCGCGTCCAGCTTCCCCCGGTGCTCGCGCAGCAACCCGCACGCCCGCTCGTAGCACTCGTCCACGATCCGCCGCATCTCCGCGTCCACCGCGTCCAGCGTCGCCGGCGCCGCCGACAAGCCGTACGCCTGCTGGGCGTCGTTCGGGATCGCCGTCAGCCTGCCGACCTTCTCGCTCATCCCCCACCGGCCCACCATCCCCCGCGCCATGTTGGTGACCTGTTCCAGATCGCTCTCCGCGCCCGTCGTGATCACGCCGAACACCACCTGCTCGGCGGCCATCCCGCCGAGCGCGCCGATGATCCGGCCGCGCAGGTACTCCTCCGTGTACGCGTACTTGTCCGCGTCCGGCGTCGACAGCGTCACGCCCAGCGCCCGCCCGCGCGGCACGATCGTGATCTTGCGGACCGGGTCGGCGCCCGGCTGGAGCATGCCGAGCAGGGCGTGCCCGCTCTCGTGGTACGCCGTGCGCCGCCGCTCCTCCTCCGGCATGACCAGCGGACGCTCCGCGCCGAGCTGGACCTTCTCCAGCGCGTCGGACAGGTCGGCCTGGGTGACCTCGGACTGCTTGCGCTTCACCGCGAGCAGCGCGCCCTCGTTCGCCAGGTTCGCCAGCTCCGCGCCCGTCATGCCCGGGGTCGTACGGGCGATCTGGGCGAGATCCACGTCCGCCGCGAGCGGGATCTTCCGGGTGTGGATCTTGAGGATCGCCTCCCGGCCGCCCCGGTCGGGCGGGCTGACCGTGACCACCCGGTCGAACCGGCCCGGCCTGGTCAGCGCCGGGTCCAGGACGTCGACCCGGTTGGTGGCCGCGAGGACGACGACGCCCTCCGAGCCCGAGAAGCCGTCCATCTCGGTGAGGATCTGGTTCAGGGTCTGCTCGCGCTCGTCGTGGCCGCCCATCCCCGAGCCGCCGCCGCGCGCCCGCCCGATGGTGTCGATCTCGTCGATGAAGACGATCGCGGGGGCGACCTTGCGCGCCTCGGCGAACAGCTCGCGCACCCGGGACGCGCCCACGCCCACGATCATCTCGATGAACTCGGAGGCCGAGGCCGAGAAGAAGGGGACGCCCGCCTCGCCCGCGACCGCCCGCGCGAGCAGCGTCTTCCCGGTGCCGGGCGGGCCCGCGAGGAGCACGCCGCCGGGCATCTTCGCGCCCATCCTCCGGTAGGAGTCGGGGTTCTTCAGGAAGTCGACGACGTCGTTCAGCTCGCCCTCGACCTCGTCGATGCCCGCGACGTCCTCGAAGGTGGTGCGCTTGTCGGACTCCAGCTCCACCGGCTTGGGCGGCGGCTTCCTGTTCAGCGCCCCGCCGCCCATCGCGGCGCCCATCCGCCGCGCGATGAAGATCCACAGGAAGACCAGGAGCAGCATCGGGGCGAGCGAGATGAGCAGGTTGGAGAGGAAGCTGCGCTCCTCCACGACCGGGGTCGCCGTGACCGTGACGTCGTCCTTGGTGAGCTGCGCCCACAGGTCGTCGTCGGCGAAGGCCGGGCGCTGGGTGGTGAACTTGGTGTACTTCCCCTTCCCCCCGTCAGGCAGCTCGGCCTCCTTCTTGAGCTGGCCCTGGATCGCGTCGCCCTTGGAGTAGATCTTCGAGACGTTGTTCGCCTGGACCTGCTTGCTGAACTCCGTGTAGGAGACGGTCGGCTCGTCGCCGTCGTTGAAGAACGACAGGATCAGGTTGGTGACCAGGTACACGACCAGCGCGGTGAGGATCAGTCCGCCCCAGCCGCCGGGCATCTTCTTCCTGGGCGGGGGCGGCTCGGGCGCGCCCTCCGAGCGCCACGGCTGGTCCGGGGTCTGGCGCGGCGGCACAGGGTTGCTCATGATTCGGACGTTAAGCCACAAAAGCGCCGTGGGGGCCCCCCCGCCCGGGGGGGCCCCCCCCCCCCCCCCCCGGGGGCGCCCGCGCGCGCCCCCCCCCCCCGGCGCCCGCCCCCCGCCCCCCCGCCCCAGGCCCCGGCGGGCCCCCCCGGCGGCCCCCC
>NZ_JBITHO010000017.1:0-4131 GCF_044458065.1 Streptomyces sp. NPDC050504
TGATGCGCACCGCCACCAACGTGGCCGGCCAGGCACTGGTCCCGGTCATCGTCTCGGCCCGCGAGAAGATCCTCGACCACGAGGCGTACGAGAACACCGCCTCCGTGCCGCATGCCGCCGGAGCTTGACCGGACGTCAGTCCGATGGCGTCCGGGAGTCTCCCATCGGCGCCGCCGGGCGGCATCGGCCGACCGCAGAATGGGTACACCGGCCGCGGGGCCCTGATCCCCGGCTCCCGCGGCCGGTCCACGCGGAACGGCGCTGAGCCCCTCCTCCTCATGCCGCAGCGCCTCCCCCGCGAACTCCCCGGTGCCGGAACGATGACAGCACCCCTCCGGCACCGGGGTCCCTCTCCTCCGCCCGGCGGCACCCGATCGGTGACGTACCGTCAGATCGCGGTGAACTCAAGACGTCCGGGGAACTCCTCGGCGAACTCCCGGGCGAGCAGCGGTCCCGTGGGCGCCACGACCGCGAGTGCCACCCGTCCGCCGTCCGCGCGGGCGAGGGCCGGGGCCCCCACGAACGGCCCGACGTCGTACGCGGCCCACGCCGCCGCCGGGCCGCCGCCGGCCGTCTCGGACACCGCCGTGTCGCACACGCCCACGAGGAGCGTCCCGTCCCGTCCACGGCAGGCCAGCGCCAGGCGCTCGCCGTCGCCCGGCAGCCACAGGGCCGCGACGGGGCCGCCGTCCGGAGCCCCGCCCAGCTCGACCACCCGGCCCGTGTCCGTCCTCAGCAGTACGCCGTCGCGGTCCGGCGCCGACCACAGGCAGACCGGCCCGCCCGTGACGGAGCACAGAGCGGTCACTTCGGCCGGGGCCGCGATGCCGTCCACCGGGTCCTCGCGCGTGACGTGCGCGTCGTCGGCGCCCTGGGCCCAGCACAGGGCGCCGTCGGCGGCCGGGGCCAGGACGCCTACGCCGCCCCGCCCGGTGCTCCACGAGGCGAGCCGGGCCTGGACGTCCCGGCCGCCGAGGTCCTGCCAGGGCAGCCAGCCGTCGCGCGGGCTGTCGCGGCGCGTGGATACGCCGCCGCCTCCGTTGCGGAGGAAGACGTGGGCCGCTCCGGTCGCGTCGACGCCCACCAGGGGGACCCCCAGGCGGGGGCGCAGTGCTCGGCGCGACACCGCGCCGAGCGAGCGCCAGCGGGTGAACGGGCGCCCCGTCTGGTACTGCACCGCGTGCACGACGTCGACGCTCTCGGGATCGGAACCCGGCGTCCTGCGCCCTGCGACGTGTACGTGGCCGAGCGGGCCCTGCGCGATCGAGGCGTCGGTCAGACCCGGGACGGGGAAGTGCCGCGGGCCCGACCAGGCGGGCTCCCACGGCGTCCCCTCGGTCCACCGCAGCAGGCCCTTCGGTCCCGTGGCGTACGCGGTGAGCCGCCCGTCGCGCCCCCGGGTCAGCCAGTTGCCCCGGGGGGTGCCGATGAGTTCGACCGGCGGTCGCGCCGGTGGCCGCGCCGTTCCGTCCGCGGACGTGGTCGGGGCCGGTGCTCCGACCGGTGCTTCGGCCGCGCGGTGCCGCCCGCGGGGGCGGCGCGCATCCGTGCGGGAGCGGTGGGGTGATTCGTAGGAGAACACCGTTCCAGCATTGGGAACGACGGGCGGGGAATTGTCCGACGAAAGTTGACGGGCGACCGCGAACGGTGAGCCCTCGAAAAAAGGCGTCGCGCGTTCTCCGCCGTGCCCTTCACGGGCGGACGCGGAACCGGATCACCATCCGCATTGGTTCCTTCGGCTCCTTTCCTCTGTTGCCTCTGAGTCAACTTCTGGCCGATGTATGCCCCCTGCGCCCACGGCACGCTGTTCTTTGCCGAGCCTCGGACCGCTCCAGTTCCCCCTGCTTTTCCTGGAAGCCGTCGGCCGGTGTCTCGATGGAAATGCGAAACGAAGGGCACACCATGACCACTCATTCCGGCGCGTCGTCCGTGAACCGCCGCAAGCTGCGGACGGGAGCGGGCGCGATGGTCATCGCCGCTCTCACCGGCGGCTTCCTGACCGGGTTCGTCCCGGCGAGCCACGCCGACGAGACCCCCGGGAACTCCGGCGGTACCGCGTGCACCCCCTCCGAGGGGTACACGGACTGCCTGGTGTTCGCTCCCGGAGCCGTTCCGGAGACCTTCACCGTCCCGGAGCGCGTCGACAAGCTCGACGTGCACATGTGGGGTGCGGGCGGCAGCTCGGCCAGCGACTCGCGCGGCGGCGGCGGCGGTTACGTCCACGCTTCCGTGCCGGTCGCCGAGGGCGCCGAGGTCGGCGTCAAGGTGTCGGCCGGGACGGACAAGAAGAAGGGCAGCGCCGACGGCGGCGGTGCCGTGGGCGACAAGAAGGCCGGCTTCGGCGGCGGCCTGTCCGCCCTGTGGCTGAACAAGGACGGCAAGGCCGAGGCCGTGGCGATCGCCGGAGGCGGCGGCGGAGCCGGTACGGAGAGCAAGCGCGACGGCGGCGCGGGCGGCGGCGCCGACGGCCAGGAGTCCGCGATGGACGGCGGCAAGGGCGCGGCCGGGGCCAAGGGCGGCGCCGGGGGCAAGAACGGCGGCAACGGCGGAGACGCCGGGCAGCCCGGGACGGCCGGTGACAAGGGCAGCGCCGGGGGCCAGCCGATCAAGGTGGGCGACGTACTCATCGGTGGTGGTGGCGGCGGCGGCAACGGCAGCGGTCTCGCGCATGCCGGTGGCGGCGGCGGTGGCGGCGGCTACGCCGGTGGTGGCGGCGGCGGCTCGAAGGGCGGCGGCGGCGGTGGCTCCAGCTACCTGGCTCCCGGCGTCGAGGGCGAGACCCTCGCCGGAAACGGCAGCGGCGCCGGAGGCGCGGAAGACCCCCACTACACGGCCGGCGTCGGCGAGGGCGGCCGGAAGTCGTCCGGCGGCGCGGGCTCCGTGGTGGTGCAGTGGAAGCCGGTGCCGATCGCCCCGCTGGTGATCGATTCCCCGGCGGAGGGTGCGAAGGTCGAGGGGCTGCGCCCGGAGATCTCCGGCACGGGCGAGCCGGGCTCCGAGGTCGGGATCTCACAGGTCTGGTCCGACCTCACCATGAAGACCACCGTGGGCAAGGACGGGCGCTGGAAGGTCACCCCCCACGAGGACCTTCGCCTCGGCAAGGTGCAGCTGATGGCGTCCCAGACGCGCCCGGGCGAGACCGAACCCGACGAGGAGATCGTCCGGAACTTCACCACGTACGTGAAGGCCGAGCCGGTCCCCGTCGACCCGGCCGCCATGTCCGAGCTGGCGCTCGCCGACGTGGACGGCGACGGCAAGGCCGACACCATCGCCAAGCCCGGCGAGGACAAGGGCGCGCTGTACTGGTTCAAGGGCAACGGCGACATCACCCACCAGCTGGGCAAGAAGGTCTTCGACACCTGGGAGAACACCCAGACCCGCGCCGCCGACTTCGACGGCGACGGCAAGGCCGACCTCCTCGCCGTGGACAAGGGCGGCAAGCTCCAGCTGTGGAAGGGCAAGGGAGACGGCACCTTCGAAGAGCCGAAGGAGGCGGCCTCCTGGACGGGCATGGAGCAGACGACGACCGGTGACTTCGACGGCGACGGCAAGGCCGACGTGGTCGCGCTGGAGACCGCCACCAACGAGCTGAAGCTGTGGCGCGGCACGGGCGACATCGACGCCCCCTTCAAGGAGCCGCTGACGCTGACCAAGTGGGTCGGGTTCACCCAGACCACGGCGGCCAACGTCAACGGCGACAAGTACGCGGACCTGGTGGCCATGACCAAGGACGAGGACGGCAGGCAGATCCTCAAGTACTGGCGCTCCAACGGCAACGTCACGGGCAACCCGTTCGAGAAGCCCCAGTTCCTGACCACATGGGGCAGCTTCGGCCAGACCACCGCCGGTGACTACGACGGCGACGGCAAGGACGACCTGACCGCGGTCGACACCAAGAACAACCAGCTCAAGGGCTGGCGTTCGCTGGGCGAGACGGAGGGCAACCCCTTCGAGAAGCCCAAGGTGGTCAAGCTCATGATCCCGCAGCCCCAGAAGGGCTGACCCGGTACCGGGGCCCGGTGGCCCCGGCCGGGCGCGGGGGGGGGGGGGGCCGGGCGCCCCCCCCCCCCCCCCCCCCCCCGGGGGGCGCGGCGCCCCCCCCCCCCCGCCCCCCCCCCCGGGGGGCCCCCG
>NZ_JBITHO010000017.1:4140-117173 GCF_044458065.1 Streptomyces sp. NPDC050504
GCAACCCGTTCGAGATGCCCTTGTTGGTATAGCTCTTGAGCCCGCCCCCCCAGAGGGGGGCGGGGCGCCGGGGGCCGGGGGGCCCGGGCGGGGGGGGGGGGGGGGGGCCCGGGGCCCCCCCGCCCCGCGCCCTCAGCGGAGGGCGCCGTTCCTCCGCCACCAAGGAGCCTCACACGAGAGGGAACCCATGACGTTTCTGATCACCGGCGGAGCCGGGTACATCGGCGCGCACGTCGTACGGGCCATGGCCGAAGCGGGCGAGCGCTGCGTCGTCCTGGACGACCTGTCCACGGGCGACGCGAGACGGCTGCCGGAAGGCCTGCCGCTGGTGGTCGGCTCGGTCCTGGACCGCGACGCGGTCGAGGACACCCTCGACCGGTACGGCGTCACGGGGGTGGTGCACCTCGCGGCGAAGAAGCAGGTCGGCGAGTCGGTCGAGGTGCCGCTGCACTACTACCGGCAGAACCTGCACGGCCTGACCGTCCTGCTGGAGGCGGTGGCCGCCGCCGGGGTGCGCGGCTTCCTGTTCTCCTCGTCGGCCGCCGTCTACGGGATGCCCGACACGGACGCGGTCACCGAGGACACCCCGTGCGCGCCGCTGAGCCCGTACGGGGAGACGAAGCTGGCCGGTGAGTGGCTGGTGCGGGCCGCAGGGCAGGCGCACGGCTTCTCCACGGCGTGCCTGCGCTACTTCAACGTGGCGGGCGCGGCGGCGCCGGAGCTGGCCGACACGGGGGTGTTCAACCTGGTGCCGATGGTGCTGGAGAGGCTGGACGCGGGGCGGGCGCCGCGCGTGTTCGGCACCGACTACCCGACGCCGGACGGCACGTGCGTACGGGACTACGTCCACGTCGCGGACCTCGCCGACGCCCACCTCGCGGTCGCCCGCGCGCTGCCCGGGCGCGGTGCGGGCGACCTGACGGTCAACATCGGCCGGGGCGAAGGCGTTTCGGTGCGCGAGATGGTGGACCTGATCAACGAGGTCACGGGGATCGGCATCGCGCCCGAGACCGCGTCGCGCCGGGCCGGTGACCCGGCCCGGGTGGTGGCGTCGGCCGACCGCGTCGCCGCCGAGCTGGGCTGGAAGGCCCGCCACGGCGTGCGGGACATGGTGGAGTCCGCCTGGCTGGGGTGGCAGCACCACCGCCGGGGGTGAGGCGCCCCCGCTGCGGCAAACGCGTGCGGTTTCCCCGGAGCGCGCTCGGCGCCCCGGGGAAACCGCACGTACCGGCCCTCGCGACGGAACCGGCCGGTCAGTTCCGCCCGCGGAACGAGCGCCGCAGCAGCAGCCCGAGGCCGAACAGCACGGCAGCGAGGCCGAACAGGAGCGTCACCTGGGCGCCGGTCGAGGCCAGGGCGCCTCCTCCGTCGTCACCGTCGTCGGAGGGCGCTCCGCCTGACGGACCGTCGGACGCCCCGGCCGACGGAGCGGGGGACGGCTCCTCCGACGCGCCGGGCGCCGGGTCGCCGGTCGGGCCGGGCGACGGGGTGTCCGTCGGGCCGGGCCCGGGCTCCTCGGAAGGGTCGTCCGTGGGCTCCGGCTCCGGCTCGGGCTCGGGCTCCTCGGTCAGGACCTCGGCCGTCGACTCGTTGGAGACCATCTCGGCGCCCTGCGACCCGTCGCCCTTGGCCCGTGCGGTGTTCACCACGCGCCCGGCCTCCGCGTCCGCCCGCGTCACCGTGTACTCGCCCGTGCACACCGCGCTCGCGCCGACCTCGCCCTTGGGCTTGAGCACGGTCACCGGGCACGACACGTCCTTGATCTTCGGGTCGTCGACCTTCAGGGCCGAGATGGTGAAGGGGGAGGTGTTGGTGACGATGAACTGGTACGGGACGGTGTCGCCGACGCGGTAGCGGTCGGGCTGCACCCCGTGGGACTGGTCGACCTGCTTCACCAGGTTCAGCTCGCCGAGCGGCTCCAGCGACCAGACTTCGAGGTTGCGGATCAGATGGGTGTCGGTCCATCCGCCGGTCGAGCCCGCGAAACCGAACTTGTAGGTCTTGGGGGCGTCCTTCGACATCCGCTGCTTCAGGATCTCGCGGTAGCCGCTGCCGTCGTGGAAGTCCAGGGAGACGGTGACCACCGGGCGCTTCTCCGCGGAGATCACGACCTTGACCGTCCGCTTGGCGTCCTTGAGCGACGTGCCGCGCAGCTGACCGGGCAGGGTGGACTTCCCGGCCTCGTCGGCGGTCGTGCGCAGCAGGCAGTAGCCCTTGCCGCCGTCTCCCGGGCCGCGCAGCGACACGGCGTTGGGGATCTTCTCGGCGTGCGGGGACGGCTTGGCGCAGCCCTCGCCCCTGCCTTCCGTGTCCTTGACGTAGTTGCCCCAGGTGTCCAGGCCCACGCCGACGTAGCCGCCGTCGACGCCGAGGACGTCCTCAAGGGGCGCGTAGCCGAGCGAGCCGCCCGTACCGCCGGTCCGCTTGAGCGTGCGGGAGCCGTCGACCAGGAAGAACCCGATGCCGTCGGCGCCGTTGCCGCCGTACTGGTACTGCTCGAACTCCACGCTCAGGCCGCCGTTGCCGGGGAGCGGCAGGTCGTAGACGACCGCTCCCGACCGGTGCTTGCTGGCGTCCGTCAACTGGAGGTAGCCGGGGGCCGCGCCGGGAGCGGGCGCGTTCTCGGTGCGGGCGCAGGGGCCCAGGGCGGAGGAACCCGGGGGCGGGGCGTCCACGGCCGCGGTCAGGCAGGCGTCCCCGAGGGGGAGCAGGTGGGGGTCGGCGATCGACGTTCCGGTGAAGGAGTCCCCGAGGATGAGGGAGCCGTTCGCCCCGCCCGACCCCTTCCCCTCCGCCGCGTGGGCGGGGGCCGTGACCCCGGCCAGTGCCACGGCCAGGACCGCGGCCCGCGCGCAGCGGTTCAGCCAGTTCCTTCTCGGTGCGCGCGTCCCTCTCCGTACGGACGTCGAAACGCTTTTGTCTATTTCTATCATTTTCTGTTTTTTCTCCGGTATCCGGCGAATGTCGGCCGCCGAACAGCCTGGCCGCGCCGATGACGGAGAAACCCGACCAGTGGATGACATCCGCTGGCCACAGGTCTAGATGTACGGCCCCGACCTCAGGCGGAGAGCGCGCCCGCGGACTCCAGGCGGGCGGCCCACAGGGCGAGTTTCGTCCGGTTGCTCATTTCCGTGCGCTGGAGCAGCCGGGAGACGTAGGTCTTCGCCGTCGCCGGGGCGACGCCGAGCCGGAGGGCGATCTCGTTGTTGGTGAGCCCCTCGCTCAGCAGCACGAGCACCCGGCGGTCCTGGAAGGTGAGGGAGTCCATCTTGCCCCGGTCGGACTCGCCCGGGCACGAGCGCACGGCGCGGCCGGCCCGCTCCACCAGCCAGGGGATGAACTCGGCGGACACGACCGCCTTGCCGCGGGCGACGGTCCTGACCGAGGCGGCCAGCTCGCGCGTGCTGCAGGACTTGAGCATCAGGCCGGACGCCCCCGCGGCGAAGACGTCGGTGAGGGTCTGCTCCGTCGCACCGGCCGCGACCACCAGCGTCCTCGTCCCGGCCTGCGCGGACCGCAGCTCCCTGAGCACCTCGACCGCGCCGCGGCCGGGCAGGTCGAAGTCGAGCAGCAGGACGTCAGGCCGCTCGCGCTCGACGAGGCCCAGCACGTCGGCGCAGTGGCCCACCGTCGCCACGACCTTCATGCCGGCTCCTTCGAAGGAAAACTTAAAAAGACTCCGCGCCATATCCCGGCCTTCGGCTACAACAACCTCGACCATCGGTCGCTCCTCCCTTGGTGAACATATTCATCGGTTTCACCGCCCCGAAAAAGATTCCACACCTTCGAGCTATATCAAGCTAACAGCCCGAACCCCTTGCCCCCACTCTCCTAAAGTCGACCAAGGGTCATCGTATGGAGGTGCGGCAAGGGTTCTTGTGCGTGCCATTCTGAGATTCGAGATCGCATTTCTCACCGTCTCGTCGACGGAGATCAAAAATGCGGCAGCAGACGAGACGGGAGCACGTTTTGACGACCCTGAGCATTCGTGCACGCAGGGCCCTGCGCATCAAGAAGAGATTCCGCGTGGCCAGGCTGCGCGGCCTGTGCGCGGTGGTCCTGCTGGTGGCCGGGTTCCTCGCCATGCTGGGCGGCGCGCTGTCGGCCGCGCCCGTCGTCTTCGTCTGCGCCGCGTTCGTCTCGGGCACGGCCGACCTGTACCTCCACCGCGCGGACCCGGCCCTGATGCGGCTGTGGGGCACGCGGCGGGCCGGCGTGACCAACCGGGTGCTGGCGCGCCTGGTGCTGCTGGCCCCGCTGCTGGCCGGAACGCCGTTCATCACGGTGGGCCAGGAGCAGTTCCCGGTACTGGTGGCGCTGCTGCTCGCGGTCGGGATCGCGCTGTTCTCCGGTCTCACCGCCGCGCTGCGCCGCAAGCGCCAACTGCCGGTGTCCACCCGCAACATCGACCTGGCGCGGCTGCGGATCGGCGCCGCCCCCTCGCGCTGGCTGACCGGCTGGCCCGGCCAGCGGCTGCTCCACCACGAGCTGGTGGTCTGGGCGGGTCTGGCCGCCGCGGTGGCCACGCACTCCTTCGCGCCCCTGGCCGTCGGTCTGACGGTGTCCGGCTGTGCGATGGTGCTGGTGCTCCTCCTGCTGTGCGCGTCGGTGCTCAACGCGCGGCGGATCGCCCCCGCGGCCAAGGTGCTCCAGAAGGTCGACGCCTGGCTCGGGCACTACCGCCCCAACGTCGTGCTGTACTTCAGCGGTTCCCGGGAGTCCTCGTACCAGGTCAACATGTGGCTGGAGACCCTGGCCGGGATGCGGGCGCGGCCCCTGGTGCTGCTGCGGGAGCGGCACCTGCTCCAGCAGCTCGACCCGACGTCGCTGCCGGTGCTCTGCGTGCCGTCGCCGGTCGACCTGATGGCGATGGACCTGTCGTCGGTGCGGGTGGCGCTGTATCCGGCGAACGTCGGCAAGAACATCCACCTGCTGCGCGATCCGTCGATCAAGCACGTGTTCATCGGACACGGCGACAGCGACAAGATCGCCAGCGTGAACCCCTTCAGCAAGGTCTACGACGAGATCTGGGTGGGGGGCGAGGCGGGCCGCGACCGGTACGCGCTGGCGCGGGTCGGCGTCGACGACACGCGCATCGTGGAAGTGGGCCGCCCCCAGCTGGACCTCCTCCGGGCCTCCGCGGCGGCCCCGGTCTCCGGCGTCCCGACCGTGCTGTACGCGCCCACCTGGGAGGGGTGGACCGACGAGCCCGGCAACACCTCGCTGATCGACGCGGGCGAGAACATCGTCCGCGAACTGCTCGCGGTCGACCCACCCGTACGGATCCTCTACAAGCCCCACCCCTTCACCGGCATCAGGTCGCCGCAGGCCCGCCGGGCCCACGAGGGCATCATGCGGGCCCTGGCCGGCGCCAACAGGCGTGCGTCGCGCCGTCTGGTGCTGCGCGGCTCGGTGCGCGAGCGCAACCGGCGCGAGAGCGCGGCGCGCGATCTCCTGGTGGCGCGGCGGGACCTGGCGGAGCTGGAGGAGCGGATCCGGCACTCGGCGGGGGACGAGGCCGAGCGCATGCGCGAAACGGCGCGTCCCGACCTGCCGGGGCTGCACCGCCTGGCGGAGCTGCGCGCGGAGGCCGACCGGCTGTTCTGGGCGGCCCACGCCCCGCACGAGCACGTCGTCGTCGAGCGGGACGGCCCGCACCTGTACGACTGCTTCGGCCCGGCGGACCTGCTGATCAGCGACGTCTCCAGCGTGGTGTCCGACTTCGTCGCGACGCTCAAGCCGTACGCCATCACGGACACGGTCGGCGTCGGCGGCGAGGAGTTCCGGCTGCGCAACACGGCGGCCAGGGGCGCCTACGTCCTGACGCCCGACGCGCGCGGCGTGCGGGGCCTGGTCGAGTCGCTGCGGTTCCCGGCGAACGACACGATGCGCGAGGCGCGGGAAGCGGTCAGGGCCTACCTCCTGGGCCCCGCCGAGCCCCCGTCGCGGGTGCGCTTCTCGTCCGCGCTCGCCCGCCTCGTCGACCAAGGCAACCAGGAGCAGTTCCGCCGGGAGGAAGCGGCGGAGCAGCCGCCCCTCACCGCCACCCTGCTGCCCACCCCAGGAAGCTGACCCATGAAGATCTCGTTCCTCCTCCACAACCGCTACGGCATCGGCGGCGTCATCCAGAGCACGCTCAACCTCGCCGAGGCGCTGGCCGAGACGTACACGGTGGAGATCGTCTCCACCCGGCGCGACCGCGACCGCCCGTCCCTGCCGCTCAGCTCCGCCGTCGAGGTGATCGACCTCGTCGACACCCGGAAGACCTCGTACGCCTACGACGGGAAGAACCCGGCCTTCACCACCGCGCCGCTGGTGTACCCGGAGGGCGACAAAGCCCGCTACCAGGACGTGTCGCGGCTCACCGAGATCAGGCTGGGCGAGTACCTGGCCCGCACGGACGCCGACGTCGTCGTCGCGACCAACCCGGGCATCGCGGTGTGCCTGGCCTCGATGGGCTCGCGCGAGCGCATCCGCATCGCGCAGGAGCACCAGGCACTGGCCTCCCCGAACAGTCCGCTGGGGCAGCGGCTCACCGAGGCGTACCGCGAGATGGACGCGGTGATCACGGTGAACCCGGACGACGCGCGCAAGGCCCAGCTGGCGTTCGGCCACGCGGGGACGCGCATCGAGACGATCCCCAACTGCCTGCCCGCGACCTCGCTCGCGCCCTCCGACCTCGGTTCGAAGACCGTGGTGGCGGCGGGGCGGCTGGCTCCCGTCAAGAGGTTCCACGAGCTGGTGCGGGCCTTCGGGCACGTCGCCCAGGAGCGCCCGGACTGGCAGCTGCGGATCTTCGGCGTGGGCGCCGAGCGCGGCCGCGTCGTGGACGAGATCAACGCGCTCGGCCTGTCCAACCACGTCTATCTGATGGGCAGTTCGTCCCGCATGGACGTGGAGTGGGCGAAGGCGTCGCTGGCCGTCTCCTCCTCGCAGGCCGAGGCGTTCTCGCTGGTGATCGTGGAGGCGGGACGCGCGGGCGTGCCCACCGTGAGCACGGCGTGCGACGGGCCGCGCAGCATCATCCGGCACGGCCACGACGGGCTGCTCACCCCCAAGGGCGACCCGGAGGCGCTGGCCGACGCGATGCTCCAGCTGATCAACGACGACGAACTGCGCGCCCGCATGGGCACCAACGCCCTGGACATCCCCCAGCGGTACGCCCCCGAGGCGATCGCGCGCTCCTACGTCGACCTGTTCGGGCAGCTCCACGCCGACCAGGCCCTGCCGGACACCGCCGACTGGTGGACGGACGAGCGGGGCGACGTGGTGGTCCGCGTCGCCGCGCCCGACCTGGCGACCGACGCGCTGCGGCTGCTGTGCGTCAGCAGCGACGGGTTCGCGCCCGAGCCGACGGTCTCGCTGCCCTTCACCCGCGTGGAGGACCGGCCCGGCGCCCCGCTGCTCTGCCGCATCAGACGGGACGCGCTGCCGCTGACCGAAGGGGTGTGGGAGCTGTACGCGGAGGCCGCCGACGGGCGTGCGCGGCGGCGCCTGCACACCGGCAGCTGCGACAACCGGACCCTCATGTCGGTGCGTCACCAGGACGCCGCGCCGGGGCAGCCCGCCCTGGTGTCGCTGCTGCCCTACTCGGGGACAGGCGAGACGGTCGACCTGCGGGTGTGGGTGCGCGGCTCGCACGCCGAGGTGGTCAGCGTCGAGACCGACGGGGCGGAGGGTTCCGAGTCCCTGGTCACCGTCGACGTCCGGAGCCCCGAACCGCTGCCCGAGCGGCTCGCGGTCGTGGCGCAGTCACGGCACGGCGGCTCGCTCGACTTCGAGCTGCCGGTGCGCTCGCGCACCGGTTCGCGCCTGACGTTCGCGCTGCCGTTCGACGAGTTCGGCCGCCGCCACACGACCGGACACGACGTGTGGGACCTGTACGTGAGCAGCGAGTCCACCCCTCCGATCCGGGTGGCGGGGCTCACCGGCGACTGCGTGAACCGCAAGGCGGTCTACCGGTACCAGTCGGTCCTGCTGGAGCGCACTCCCCGGGGGCGGGCCAGGACCCGCCCGTACTACACGGTCGCCAACGAGCTGTCCGTGAACGTCGTCGACCTGCGGGAGCGCTCCGGCGACTCCGCGCGCGGCATGGGCAGGCTCAGGCGCAGGCTGCGCAGGAACGACGAACCGGAGGCCGCGCTCGCCCCGGTTCCGGTCAGGGCCGAGGAGCCGGCCGACGCGCTGCCCCGCGAGGAACTGATCGAGCTGTGCACGACCCGGGAGGCGCAGCTCGACGAGATGGAGAGCCGCTACGACGCAGCGGCCCAGGCCCTGAAGCAGGCGGCGGCCGAGCTGGCCAGGCTCGGCGACGACCTGCGCGGCAGCGGCGACGAGACCGGTTCCCCGATACCCGCCCACCACAAGTGAGGTTCCCAGTGAGGTTGTTCGGACAACGGCGCCGCAGGGCGGACGACATCCACGACGGCGGGGACCGCCGTACGGTCGTCGTCGCGGCGGACTCCGTCGCCGCGACGCGCGGCGAGGCCAACGAGGTCCTCTCCGGCTGGGGCCAGCACCTGGGCGACGCGCTCGGCGGTGCGGTGGACGTCGTCAACACCGCGTCCGACAGCTGCACGGCCCGCTGGTACTTCCGCAACCGGCTCCCCGGGGTGCTGGACCGGCTGTCGCCCGGCGACGTGTTCCTGATCGGCTTCGGGGTGTGCGACCAGGCGCTGACGCGCCCCGACCTGTACCTGACGCCCGAGGAGTTCCGGGCCCACCTGCACGCGTACGTCGACGTGCTGACGGCGCGCGGGGTGGTTCCGGTGCTGACGACTCAGGTGGCCAGGCACGTCTTCGACGAGCACGACGAGCTGCGGGCGGTGGCGGGCGACTACTCGGTCCACACGCGCCGGGTCGCGGCGGAGCGCGGGGTGCCGCTGCTGGACCTCCAGCGGTCGACGTCCCGGCTGTTCGACGCGTGCGGACCCGAACTGGCGCGCGGCTACTTCCGCTGGTACGACGCCGGGGAGCACCCCGCCTGCCCGGACGGCATCGTCGACACCCTGCACCTCAACAGGAACGGCGCGCAGGCGGTGGCGTACCTGGCGGCGCGCGGGCTGCGTCGGCTCGGGGTGCTGCCCGCCTCCGTCCCGCCCCCCGCGGACCGCCCGGCCCCGCCGCGCACCGTGCGCTGGAGCCGGAACGTCCTGGCGGCGCGGTGGCCGAAGTGGGAGGCGGGTCCCGAGGTGCACCCGGCACCCGTGGTGGAGACACCGACCGGGGTGCGGCCCGCGCCCCCCGCGCCGAGGTTCACCGGGACGGCGGGCCCCGGTGTGGAGCGCGTGCTGTTCCTGGTGGACGGCGCGGTGCTCGGCTCCACGGGGGTGGCCGCCGACGGACGGTGGTGCTGGCGCGGCGTGCGGGGCTGGGCTCAGGGGCGGCACACGGTCGAGGCGGTGGCGGTGTCGGACCGGGGGCGGTCGCGGCCCGCGCAGGTGCGGTTCCGGGTGCGGTTCGCGGTGCCCTCACCGGTGGTCACCGCCCCGGCGCCCCGGTCGCTGAACGGGCCGAGCCCGGTGTTCAAGGGGACGGCCGCGCAGGGCGTCCGTACGGTGGCCGCCTTCTGCGAGGGCCGACCGCTCGGCCGTGCCGAGGTGGCCGACGACGGCTCCTGGCGGTTCCGGCTGCCCCACGACTGGCTGCCGGGCACCCACCGGATCTCCTTCGCGGCCGTGGGCAGCGGAGGCGGTTCGGAGCCGGCGACGCTGGTCTTCGACGTACTGGCACCCGACGCGTCCTCCTGGCTGCGCCGCGACCCCGTCTCCTGGCATCACTGCGCGCCGGGCGGCGACTGTCCCCACATCAGCAGGGCGAAGCCGCCCGGGGCGAAGAACCTCCTGGAGTAGGCGCCCGCCGCTCCCGCTCGACCCCGGGCCCGTCGGGCCCGGGCACCGGTCCAGATCCCGCACCGCGGAGGAACGTCGTGAAGGTCTCCTTCCTCATCCACAACCGCTACGCCATCGGCGGAGTGATCAAGAGCACCGTGAACCTGGCCGCGGCCCTGGCCGACGACCACCGGGTGGAGGTGGTGTCCCTGCTGCGCGACAGGGAGGACGCCGACCTCCCCCTGGACCCCCGGGTGGGCGCGGTCGACCTGGTCGACCTGCGGACGACGTCGCACCGCTTCGACGGGGACGACCCGCTGACGCGAGCCCCCGTGCGGGTGTTCCCCGTGAAGGACGGGATGCGCACCAAGGACAACACCAGGCTGGTGGAGGTGCGGCTGGCGGAGTACCTCGCGGGCACGGACGCCGACGTGGTGGTCTCCTGCCACCCCGGCATAGCGGTCTGTCTGGGCCGGATGGGCGGCGACTTCCTGAAGGTCGCCCAGATCCACCAGGCGAGCTTCTCGCTGGGCGGGGAGCAGCGCAAAGCGCTGCGGGAGGCGGCGAAGGGCCTGGACGCGGTGGTCTCGGTGAGCCGGGAGGACGCCGGGAACCTGCGCCGGATGCTCGCGCCATCGGGGACGTACACCACCTCGCTCCCCAACTGTCTGCCGCCGCTCGCGGGCCGCCCTTCCGACGGCGACACCCGCACCGTCATGGCGGTGGGCCGCCTCGACCGTGGCAAACACTACGACCGGCTGATCCGCGCCTTCGCGGACGTGGCCGGGGAGTTCCCCGCGTGGCGGCTGCGGATCTACGGGCGCGGGGGCGAGCGCACCGCGCTGGACAAGCTGGTGGGCGAACTGGGCCTGCACGACCGGGTGTTGCTGATGGGCGCCACGGGCGACATGGAGATGGAGTGGCCCAAGGGGGCGATCGCGGTGTCGGCGTCGGCGGCCGAGTGCCTGCCGATGAACGTCATCGAGGCGATGACCCACGGCCTGCCGGTGATCAGCACGGACTGCGACTACGGCCCCCGGGAGATCATCGAGCACGGCACGGACGGCCTGCTGGTGCCCGTGGGCGACGTCGCCGCGATGGCCGGGGCGCTGCGCGGGCTGATGGCGGACGGAGCGACGCGCTCCCGGATGGCGCGGGCTGCGCTGCTGGCCGCGGAGCGCTACGCGCCCGGCGTCGTGGCGGACCGCTACGGCCTGTTGTTCCAGGAGTTGGCGGCGGCGCGCTCGCTGCCCGCGACGGCGTCGTGGACGGTCTCCGACGAGGGCGACGTCGAGCTGACGGTCCCGGCCCCCGAGCACGGGGAGGGGCTGCGGCTGGTGTGCGTCGGTCCGGGTGAGGAGGCGGGCGAGGTGGCCTTCCCGTTCGGCCCCGCGTCCCCCCCGGCGGAAGGCGCGGCGGCCGGGCGTCCCGCGGTGACGGCCGTGGTGCCGCGTGACGGGCGGAGCCTGCCGGAGGCTTCCTGGGACCTGTACGTGGAGTCGCCCGCCACTTCGGTGCGGCGGCGGCTGCGCACGGGGAGCTTCGACAACCGGGCCCTGCTGAGGCCCGTGGTGCCGCGCGGCACCGCTCCTGTGCTGCACGCTCTCGTGCCGACGGTGGGCCAGGACCGGAAGCTGTCGATCCGCAGCTGGATGCGGGACGTCCACGCGGAGGCCTCGCGCGTCGAGCCCGAGGAACGCGGGTTCACCGTGTCGGGCCGCTTGTGGGGCACCGGGCTCTCGCGGTCCTGCACGGTCTGGGCGAAGGGCCGCGAGAACCGGGAGGGTGACTTCCTGCTGCCCGTACTGGCCCTGCCGGGCGGGGAGTTCCGCTTCACCGTGCCCGCCCGAGCGACGACCAAGCGGCGCTCGGGGCCCCACGACGTGTGGGACCTGTTCCTCGTGCCGTCCCCGGGCGCGCCGCCGGTACGGATCTCCCGGCTGCTGGGGGACTACACCGACAAGAAGGGCGTCCACAACTACCCGCCGCTCGTGCTCGGGCGGACGAAGCGGGGGCCGGTGCGGGTGCGGCCGTTCTTCACCGCGGACAGCGACCTCTCCCTGAACGCGGTCGACCTCGGGCGGCGGCGGACCCCGATGCGGCTGCCCCGCAGGCTCGGACGCGCGGCCAAAAGTACGAATTGATTGACCGAACACGGCCGAAGGTCAACTTTCGCAGGAACCCGGCCGACCGCCCGGCCCCTAGCGTGAGGCCGTAGCGAACCGGCGTTCCCCCAACTCGCGCTGGCCGTGGAAGCGCCCCACCCACTCATGCACACAGGACGGCTCCATGCAGCACACCGTTACCCAGATCATCGACGTTCGTCTCGTGTCGTCGGACATGGCCGTCGGTGAGCCGGTGCCGCTGCACTGCCACCTGACGTACACGGCGGCCCATCCGCTCACCGTGCGCACGCTCTTCCTCTCCGGGAGCCACGAGGTGGCCGACTGGAACGTGGGGCGGCAGTTGCTGACCTGCGGGATGTCGGCCCCCACCGGCAGCGGTGACATCCGGGTCTTCCCCGGGGGCCGTCAGGAGGCCGCCGAGACGATGATCCGGCTGAACGGCGTCGACCTCGCGGAGCAGCGGTGTTCGGCCCTGGTGGCCGTGCCCACCGGGATGCTGCGCGGCTTCCTCTCCGTCGCCTACCAGATCGTGCCCGCCGGGTGCGAGCAGCTCGATGTGGCCGGGTTCCTCGACTCCGTCCTGGCGGGGGAGTGACCGGGGCCGGGCGCACGGGTCAGGACCCGTCGTCCGGGCCCTTCCCCAAGGTCGGGATCCTGACTCTGAGCGCGAACCCGCCCCCTGGTGTCGGGGCCGCGTCCAGGGTCCCGCCCAGCTCGCGCACGCGCGTGCCGATGCTCCGCAGGCCGATCCCCGAGCCGCCCAGCATCGTGCCCGGCATCCTGGGTGCCCCGTTCTCCATGGCGAACTCCACGTGCTGGTCCTGGAATTCGAGGAGCAGGCGTATCGGGGAGCCGGGGCTGTACTTGATGGCGTTGGTGAGCCCTTCGCGGCCCGCGACGTACAGCACGTCGAGTGCTTCCTTCGGCAGCCGTACCGGCTCCCCCTCGACCGAGCAGGTCACGGCGACGCCGACCGTCCGCATGTTGCGCACCAGCGTCCCCATGAACTTCTCGTAGCCGACGCGGGAGAGCCGTGCGGGCGGTATCGGCCCGCTGGGGTCCTTGCCCAGGATGTCGAGGATCTCGCGCAGTTCGTCCATGGCGGCGCGCGCGGAGTGCTCCACGACGCCCGCCGCGGCGCGGACCTCGTCGGGACGTCCTGCGCGGGCCCTGATGGCCGCAGCCTGGAGGACGATGACCGCGACGTGGTGTCCGATGCTGTCGTGCATGTCGAAGGCGAGACGGGTGCGCTCCTCCAGCACCGCGTACTCGGCGGCCTGCTCCACCGCGGCCTCGGCCCGCAGCGCCTTGCCGCGCACCGCGTCGATCAGGTGTTCCTGGCGGCGCAGCAGCGCCCCGATCAGGGCGGGCGCCAGGATGTTGGCGACGAGGTAGTAGAGCACGTCCGCGCTCCACGGCTGGTCCCCGACGAGCGGCCGGGTCAGCGCGTACACCGCCGCGGCCGCCGCGAGCCAGCCCGCGCGGCAGCACCGGCCGTAGCGGCCGACCGCCCAGGTGCTGAAGATCAGCGGGGTCGAGTCGTTGGTGGAGAGCGTGGCGGCCAGGCTCGCCACGAGGGACAGTTCCGGGATCCGCCGACGCAACAGGAGCGGCAGCGCGCACAGGGCGACCAGGGCGATCAGGGCCAGGTCCGCCGTGCGCGAGGTGCTGAGGCCGCTGTCCTCGTCCGCGATGACGGCGAGCACCGTCAATCCGGCGCTCAGCAGGGTGGCGAAGACGTCGACGAGGCGCGGTGGGCACTGCCAGGAGACGGCTCGCGGAGAGAGTCGAGGAAGGGTCATGGATCCTTGTTTCGGACAGACGGCGACCTTCCACCATGCTCACCTGCCCCTCGACCGCCCGAAGCCCAGCCGGAAGCCGGAGGCCGCGACGGAGTATGACGATCCGGCGACCGAAGGATGACGCCGAAAGTCGATTCGCCCTGCCCGCACGAATTCCACGTGGCGGGAATTTCGCTGTTCGCGGCGGGCACTTCGCCGTTCAGTGCGGCGCGTCCTCCACCATGCCCGCCTCGTAGGCGAGGATCGCCGCCTGCGTGCGGTTGTCCAGATTGAGCCGCGCAAGGGTCCGCGAAACGTACGTCTTCACACTGGCCAGAGAAAGGTGCAGCCGTTCGGATATCTGCTGGTTCGTCAGGCCGGTGCCGATGAGGGCGAGGACTTCGCGTTCGCTCTCCGTCATCATGGCGAGTTTTTCCTGAAGACCCGAGTATCCCGTGGGGAAACGGCGGTCGGCCCGTCGCACCAGCCGGGACATGATGCCGCGCGACAACACCGTGCCGCCCGATGCGACCGTCCGCACACCTGCCAGCAGTTCACGGGTCTCGACGTCCTTCAGCAGGAATCCCGACGCCCCGACGTTCAACGCGTCGACGACCATGTCGTCCGCGTCGAACGAGGTCAGGATCAGCACCCGGGGCGGATCAGGCAGCCGGAGCAGCTGACTCGTGGCCTCCACGCCGCCGATGCGCGGCATGTTGAGGTCCATGATGACGACGTCCGGAGTGAGGCTTCGGGCGCCGCTCACGGCCTCGGCACCGTCTCCCGCGACACCCACGACGGTAATTCCGTCCGCGCTCTCCAGCACGGTCTGGAGACCGGAACGTATCAATGCCTGATCGTCCACGACCATGACCCGGACAGTCATCCGACATCCCCTTCCGTCAGGCTCGACAGACTTTCGTCAAGCCCCTCAAGTCACCTGCGACAAAAGAGGAGTGTAGCTGCTCTAAAAGGGTGTTCTGCCGCCCGCGAATCGCAGAGGATCCACTTTTGGATTCACTTTTCCACTTTGGTGAATTACGCGGACGCCATATGGCTACTACGTTCTGATCCGTCAGCGAGTTCCCCTCGCCGGCAACCCGAACCCCTGGAGCAGCGAGCCGTGTTCAGCAGCGCCCCCCGGTCCTCCGACCGAGTAGTCGCCGTGGTCTTGGCCGGCGGTACGGGAACCCGGGTGGGGCTGGACGTTCCCAAGCAGCTCGCCAAAGTGGCGGGGAAGACCGTCATCGAGCACACCCTGTGCGCCTTCGAGGCGTCCCCCGACGTCGACGACGTCCTGGTCCTCATGCACCGGGACCACATCGCGGAGGCCGAACGGATCGTGCGGGCGGCGGGGCTGCGCAAGGTGCGCGCGGTCCTCGCGGGCGGCCCCTCCCGCGGCGCCACCGCCCGGCGTGCCGTCGACGTGCTGAGCGGTCACCTCGGCGCGGCGGACCGGGCGAAGATCCTGCTCCACGACGCGGTGCGCCCGCTGGTCTCCCAGCGGGTGATCTCCGAGTGCGTCGCCGCGCTGGACACCCACGGGGCCGTCGACGTGGCGGTGCCCGCGTCCGACACCATCATCGACGTCGACGCCGCCGCGGACAACGGAGGTGACGGCGACGGTCCGGAGCGCGTCGGCCGGGAGCCGCGCGTGACCCGCATACCGGACAGGTGCCTCCTCCGGCACGGGCAGACGCCCCAGGGCTTCCGCCTCCCCGTCCTGCGGCGCGCCCACGAACTGGCCGCGCGCGGCACGGACGAGGGGGCGGCCCCCGCCACCGACGACTGCGCCGTCGTCCTGCGGTACCTGCCGGACGTCCCCATCACCGTCGTACGGGGCGACGCGTTCAACCTGAAGATCACCCACCCGCTCGACCTCCTCGTCGCGGACAAGCTCTTCCAACTGCGCTCCCAGGAGCCGCCCGTCCCGGCCTCGTCCGCCTCCTGTTCGGCGGGGCTCCGGGGCCGGACCATGGTCGTCTTCGGCCCCGGCTACGGCGTCGACAGCGACCTCACCGAGCTGGCCGAGTCGTACGGCTGCCGGGTCATGAGGTTCAGCGCCACGCTGACCGGCACGCACGTCGACAGGCCGGACGACATCGCGTCGGCG
This sequence comes from Streptomyces sp. NPDC050504, assembly GCF_044458065.1. Lineage (NCBI taxonomy): Bacteria > Bacillati > Actinomycetota > Actinomycetes > Kitasatosporales > Streptomycetaceae > Streptomyces > Streptomyces sp. NPDC050504. The sequence goes on from NZ_JBITHO010000017.1 coordinate 19,991, forward strand.
CTGGCGCACGCCCGGTTGCGGACGGGCCGCATCGACTTCGTCGTCATCGCCTCGGGGCAGCATTTCCTGGGAGACCTGGTCGACGTCTCCCTGGAAGACGTACGCCGGGCGACCGCGGTCAACTACCTCGCGCCCGTGCACATCGCCCGGGCCGCCCACTCCCATCTCGCTGAAAGCCGGGGCCAGTTGCTCCTGTTCACCGCGAGCAGCTACGTCCGGGGCCGCGCCCGGCACAGCCTGCACTCCTCCACCAAGGCCGCCGTGGTGAACTTCACGCAGGCACTGGCCGAGGAATGGGCGCCGGACGGGATCCGCGTCAACTGCGTCAACCCCGACCGCCCCGCCGTCACACCCGAACCGCCCGCCGGGGCCGCCGGCACCCCGCTGACCTCGCGGGCCGTGGCGCAGACCGCGCTCGACGTCCTGGTGTCCGCGTCGACGGGCCACGTCTTCGACGTCAGGCCGCAGACCCCCGTGATGTTCGCGCGCCCCGCTCCCCTGCCCCGCACGACCCCGCTCTGACCTCCCCGCCGAAAGGAACCAGCCCCATGGGCGACGCCACCGTGGTCCCGTTCGCGGCGGCCCGCCCCAAGCGCCTGCTCGTCGCCGTGGGCCGGGCCGCCGACGCGGCCCTGCTCCCCCCGCTGGTCGAGCGCCTGCGCGGCCACCACCGCCTGCGCCTCCTGGAGCCGCACCCCGGCACGCCGCTCCCCGCGTCCGACGCCCGCACGGTCCACGAGGTGGTCTCGTCGCTGGGCCCGCTCCGCTCCAGGGCGCTGACGGCGCTGGCGGAGTTCGGCCCCGACGCGGTTCTCGTCAACGGCGGCAGCCCCGAAGCCACGGCGACGGCCCTCGCCTGCGACGACGCCAGCGTCCCCCTGGTCCACCTCGGTGCGGGGCGCGTCGGCCACGCGGTCGACCGCACCGCCCGGGTGCGCCGCCGCCTCGTGTCGGACGCCGCGCGGCTCCACCTCCCCGCGACCGGACCCGATGCGTCCGTGCTGGCGGCCGAGGGGGTCCCCGCCGAGCGGGTGGCGGTGGTGGGCAGCCTGCTCCAGGACGCGCTGACGTCCGGAGGGCCCCTCCCTCCCCCGGAGCGGGCGCCGTCGGGCGTGCTGCTGTGCCTCACTGCGGACGTACGGCGCAGTCGTCGGCGCCGCGGGCTGCGGCAGGCCGTGGAGTTGGTGCGCGCGCTCAGGGAGTGCGGCGAACCGGTTTCCTTCGCCGTACCGCCGTGGCTCCCGGGGGACGAGCACGTGCGCGAGCGCGGCTACGCGCTCGCCGCCGCGGGTGCAACGGTCCTGCACGCCCCGACGCGGCGGGAGTTCGTCCGGTTGCTGGCCGACTGCGCCGCTCTCGCCACCGACTGCGAGGACCTGCACGAGGCGGCCTGCGGGATGGGGCTGCCGGCCCTGCTGCTCCCGCCGCCCGCCGCCGTGGTCCGTCAGGACGCGCCCGACGGCTGCGTCGCGCTCGGCGCGCCGGACCTGGACGCGACGCTGGCCGCACTCGGCGACCTGGCCGCGCCCCGGCGACGGGAGCGGGGCCTGCACCGCGTCCGGGCCGACGGCGGCACCGGGAGCGGCGGCTCGGCCGCCGCTCGGGTGGCGGAGCTGCTGCGCGCCCCCGAGGTCTGGCGGCGCTTGCGCCCATGAAGACGAGCACGTCCCCACGCGGCGCCCGGCTGTCAGCTCGGATGCTCCGCCAGCTGGTCGACCTCCCGGTCGCCCGCCAGATAGCCGGCCATGTCGTCGTCCCGTACCGCCTGCCAGAGCCTGCGGCTCTCGACCCGGTCCAGTTCGACCGTGGACTGCCCCCGGACCATGGGCGTGCCCGTGACGGGGACGTTCATGAACTCCAGGTCGCGTCCGCGCAGCCCCTTCAGGTCCCACGCGAGGCCCAACAGGTCCCCGTCGGACAGCCGGTCGTCGACGCTGACGCTCGCGGTGAACTTGTCGAGCAGGCCCTTCGTCTTCAACGGGCTGGTGAGCGAGGCGTTCGCGAGGGTCTCGGTGAGCACCGACCGCAGGTAGTTCTGCTGCCGGTGGGTGCGGTCCAGGTCGCCGCGTGCCAGCGACTTGCGCTCGCGCACGTAGGCGAGCGCCTCCTTGCCGTTCATGTGCCGCTCGGTGCCGTCGGCGAGCGGGATGTCGACGCCGCCGAGCGCGTCAGTGAGGTTCTTGAAGCCGTCCCAGTCCAGGACGGCCAAGTGGTCGATCCGCAGGTCGGTCAGGCGCTGCACCGTGTCGATGAGCAGCGGCGGACCGCCCCAGGAGAAGGCAGCGTTGAGCTTGGCCTCGCCGTGGCCGGGGACGTCCACCCACGAATCGCGGGGCAGGGAGACGAAGTAGGCGGCGGAGTGGTCCGCCGGTATGTGGACCAGCAGCATCGTGTCGCTGCGCTGGGCACCGTACTCCCACACCGGGCCCTTGGCGCCCTTGCCCGTGGTGGGCAGGTCCGAGCGCGCGTCGATGCCGACGAGCAGGAAGTTCTGCCCGCCCTTGCCCTCGGCGGGCGGCTCGCCCGTGGGGAAGACCCCGGGCATCCGGTCGATCTTCCCCAGGTAGTGCTTGACCGTCCACCACGAGCCCCCGGCCAGCGCGCCGAGTCCCAGGAGGAGCATGACCAGTGCGACGATCACCGCACGCCGCGCCCTGGACCTGCGGTGCTTCGGTTCCGCGTCGATCACTTGCGTCACTTCTTCTCCCTCTGCATCCGTAATGCGACGGTCGGCCGCTTCATCACCGTAGGAACAGCGCGTCGGCGGAGGGGAGGGACGGAAGTTGACCCTCCGAGGCGGAAGGTGGACCCGGAGGGGGCCGGGTACGGGCCCGGTGCCCGCCCGTCAGCCGAAGAGCAGCCGCCAGGTGTGCGGCCCCGGATAGCCGTCGGCCTCCGCGCCCCGCCAGCCCCGTGCCCGCTGGAAGTCCTCCACGTTGCGCCGGTCGCTCTCGCTCCACGCCCGGGAGGGGCCGACGCTGTAGTGCCTGCCGTACCCCTTGGCCACCAGGCGCTGCCCCAGGCGCAGCACGTGGTCGTTGGACTGCCCCGGTCGGAAGTTCCCGGCACCGGGGAACCCGGTGGAACCACCGCCGCCACCACCGCCACCGCCCGACCCGATGTCGCGGCCCCCGCCACCGACGAGCAGGCTCCAGGTGTGCGGTCCCGGCATACCGTCCGCCTCGCTCCCGCTCCACCCCTGGGCCCGCTGGAACGCCTCGGTCGCCCTGCGGTCCGACTGCGTCCAGACGGGTCCGGGACCCGAGGTGTAGAAGCGCCCGCCGCCGCGCGCCACCAGCATCCGCCCGAGCCGGGTCACGTGCGCGTTGCTGGCGCCGGGGCCGAAGCTGCCCGCTCCGGGGAAGGCGGCCCCGCCGCCGTTGCCACCACCGCCGTTGCCGCCACCGCCGTTGCCACCGTCCTCGGAGATCCCGTTGTAGCGGTAGGGGACGTACCCGGACGAGTTGTTCCAGTACGCGTACGGCGTGGCCCTCTTCAGGGTGTTGGGCCTGGTCTGCTCGTAGGCGGTGTACCGGGTGCGCGAGGAGTCGGTCCAGCCGCCGAAGAGCGTCACGTGCGATCCGGCGGCCGGGTTGGCCGGGTTGTTGTAGACGAGGATGTCCCCCGGCCGCAACTGGTCCTTGGTGATGCGCGTCGCGAAGGACGGCAGCGTCCAGGTCGTCTGGCTGCTGCCCAGGCCCCAGGCCATCGACACGAAGCCCGAACAGTCCTGGCGGTAACCGTCCGACCAGTAGTGGCTCATGCTGTACGGGACCCTCTGGTCGACCCAGCGCTGTGCGCGGTCCAGCACCTGCTGCCGGGTGACCGACCGCCGCGTGAGCACCCGCGCCTCCGCCCGGCTGCCACCGCGCATCCCCGAGACCTCGCCCTGAGGCGTGGACACGACGCCGTGCCCGGCCCCCGGTCCGCCCCGCTGCCCGGGGACGGCGGCGTCCGCGCTCGGCTGCACGGGGGTCCCCGTCCCGGGAACGGCCGCGACCGCGGCCTCTCCCCCGCCCACGACCGTGCCGACCGCGGCGACGAGCACCGCGGCCTTCCTGGCCGTGCGGGCCGGGGCACCGCCCTGCCACGGGGCCCCGCGCCGCGCGACCCTCTCGTACGTGCATCCGGTGCAGACGCAGTCGGCTTCAGGGGGCGTTTCCACGAACAGCGGCGAGTCCATCGGGCGACTCTTTCCATGTAGTCGAACAGTGCCCGCCGTCCGTCCGCACGGCGGGGTACTGCCGATCATGGAGAGCGAAAGCGGGCGTCCCCGTCGCCGAAGGTCGACAGGTGCCGGCTCCGTGGCCCTGATTTCGGGGCCACTCGTACACCCGGCCCGGATCCGGGCGCGGGCCCTCAGCTCCGCTCGGCCAGCCCGATCTCGTACGCGAGGAGCGCTGCCTGCGTGCGGTTGTCCAGCTCGAAGCGGCCCAGGACCCGGGAGACGTACGTCTTCACGCTGGTGATCGAGAGGTGCAGCCGCTCGGCGATCTGCTGGTTGGTCAGGCCCTCGCCCACCAGCATGAGCACCTTGCGCTCGCTCTCGCTCAGGGCGTCCAGCTTCTCCCGAACCCCGGGGTGGTAGAACTGCGAACCGGTTCCCTCCGCCCTGCCCAGGAGTTTGGCCATGATCGGGGGAGACAACGCGGTGCCCCCGGCCAGCACGGTGTGAACCGCGCTGACGATCTCCTCCGTACGCGCGTCCTTGAGCAGGAAGCCGGACGCACCGGCGGCGAGCGCCTTCATCACGTAGTCGTCGGTGTTGAACGTGGTCAGCACCAGCACCTTCGGCGGGTCGGGGAGCCTGAGCAGTTGGAGGGTGGCCTCGACGCCGCCGATCCGGGGCATGTTGAGGTCCATCAGCACCACGTCGGGCTTGTGCTCCCGCGCCCTGGCCACCGCTTCCGCGCCGTCCCCGGCCTCGGCCACCACCTCGATGCCGCCGGTGTCCTCCAGGACCGTGCGCAGCCCCGAGCGGATCAGTGCCTGGTCGTCGACGATCATCACCTTGACGGGCATACGCTCTCCACCCTCCGTCGCTGGACGCTCGGCTACGCCCCATTCGACGGGCTCGGGCGACCGTGCGCCCGGTGGAGTCCACCACGCGGGTGAGCGGGAACGCGGACGAGCGGGAACCGACGGAGTACGGCTCCCGGGCTCCGGCGGCCGGTCAGAGCCTGGCGGCCGGTGCCGCCTGGGCGGGGTGGGACCGCGCCACCGTGCTCCTGGGCGTGCCCGGCCCCTTGCACGGCGCTTCGAGGACCGTCATCCGCAGGACCAGAGAGCGCCATTCAGTGAACGCCTGGGCGGGCGCGAGGATCCACCTCAGCGGGTGGGGCCTGGGCAGCGGGGTGCGGCCCGGCATCCCCCTGGAGCGCAGGATGGACGTCCGCAGCTCCTGGAGCAGGAACTCGAACGCGAGGTTGGCCGCGAGCGGGGACCACGCGGCGACGGCCCTGGCGTCGGACACGGTGCCCGCGTGGCGGATGTTGAAGTACACGGAACCCGCGGTGGCGCCCGCCAGCACGAGCCGCGCGGCGAGCGCGGGCCGCGCGTCCATCGCCGCCTGCCAGATCGTCACCGACATGGCGATCGCGAGCCCGTCCACGACGAGGGGGAAGATCCAGGGCAGCGAGAACCCGTCGGCGTGGCCGTCGCCGCGCGAGACGTGCGCGACGAAGTCCGTGAGGGAGACGAAGGACCACACCCAGCCGAGCAGCGCGACCAGCCCGACGGCGGCCGCCCCCGCGACGAAGGGCCAGCGCGATGGCCTGCGGTGCAGAGCCCTGGTGTCGTCGGGGCCCCGGCCGTCCACCGTCCCTCGGGCCTGGGACGCCGTGTGCCCGGGTGGTCGCTGCCCCTGCGTTGCTCCGGCCGTGCCTGGCTGGGTGCCGGTCGTCACCGCGCGTATGACCTCGTTCCGGAGGCCGGGCGTGACGGGTGCGGAGGTGTCGCTCATCGTGTGCTTCCTGTCGTTGCTCGTAGCTGGGTGGCAAACCGGTGGGGTGGGGGCCGGAGCCTTCGCGCGTGTCAGGCGGCCTCGGGGGCGTGCGCCCTGCGGGCCCGCTCAGCCCCTTGGCAGGAGCGGCACGGCTGCTCGCCCTTGCGCAGGTGGCGGCGGTACGCGGCGTAGGTGCCACAGGGCTTGGTCTCGCGCTGGGCGGGGGCCCTGACCAATCCGGCCACGAGCCGCGCGGAGCGGCGTCCGGTCTCGGTCTCCCCGCCCCAGACGCCGCGCTCGTCGCGAGCGCGCGCCCAGTCGCGGCAGGGCAGCCGGTAGGGGCAGGCTCCGCAGATCTCCCGTACGACACCGCGGATGCCGCCGTTCTCGGGGAACCACAGGTCGGGGTCGGTACTCGCGCACTCCGGCACGGTGTCGCCGTCCCGCAGGAACGCGGGAACCGACAGGGTTGTCATGAAAAGTTCTCTCGATCTCTCAGGTCACACCGCCGCACGGGTGTGCGGGGAGGGCCTCCCCGCACACCCGTGCGGCAATTTCTCTCAGTGGTCCTCTACACCGTGTGACGGGGTACGACGTACACCCCCCGGTGCCCGACGGACCGCAGCACGCCCTGTTCGATCAGAGCGGCCACCGCCGCGTCGATGGTCGCCGCGCGCACGCCGTACTCGGCGGCGAGCCGCACCGAGTCGGGCAGCCGCCCCGTGAGCCGCCCCCGGGCCGCGCGCTGCGCGAGGTCCCGGGCCACGCCCCGCCACACGGCCCCCCGCCGGGCGGGCGGGGGGCCACCCAGGTCGCCGGATGCCAGACGCGTCCTGGTGACCAGGGCGCGCCGGACGAACAGCGCCGTGACGTGTTCCACCCCGTAGCGCCACACGATGGACTCCACCGAGGGGAGTTGCTCCTCGGGCGTGCCGGGGGCGAAGAAGCGCTGCACGTCGTCGGCGATCAACTGGTAGCGGGGACGGTCCCCCGACGCGCCCGGCGGGGGGAAGGGCCGGCGTCGCCCCGGGGCGCCCCTGCCCGCACCCGCACTAGCAGGCATGGCGGGCCGCCCCTAGACCACGCGCCCGTACATGTTCGGGGCGTACCAGTCGAAGGAGGAGATCCGTACGGACTTCCCCGGGCGCGGTGCTTCCAGATACTGCCCGTCACCCAGGTAGAGGGCGACGTGATGGATGCCGGACGCCGACCCGTTGCCCGACCAGAAGACCAAGTCGCCCCGGCGCAGTTCGCCCCGGGCCAGCGGCCTGGACGCCCGGTACTGGTCGTCCGCGACGCGCGGCAGCGACACGCCCGCCGACTGGAAGGCGGCGCGCACGAGGCCCGAACAGTCCCAGCCGTCCGGACCGTTACCACCCCAGACGTACGGGTCTCCGAGGTGGGACCGGGCGAAGGCTATGGCGGCTTCGGCGCCGCCCCTGTGCGTGTCCTGGTCCGGACGGGGCGCGGGGCGCGCCGTGCCCCGGGACGGCCCCGCGCCGTCCTGTCCCGCGCTCGTGCCCATGTGCCGCTCGTACTTCTCCTTGTGGCTGGTCCACCACCAGTGCCCGCCCGATCGGTACCAGTAGACCCCGTCGACCGGGTCCCAGCCCTGGCTGCCCCGGAACTGCGGCTCTCCGCCCGTCCGCAGCGCCGCCCCGGACGTCTCACTCGTCGCGGTGGCGGTGTCCTGGCCTCCGCTGTGAGCCAGGTACTTGTCGCGGTGGGAGGTCCAGCGCCACCAGCCGGTGGCGTCCTTGTACCAGTACTTGGAGCCGTCCCAGCCCGCATGGCTGGGCGCGGGTTCGGCGTACGCCGAGCCGGCGCCGCCCGCCAGAAGCGCGGCTCCCACTGCGGCGACGAGTGCGCCGCGCAGGGTGACGCGCGACGCGGCGGAACCGGACCCCGCCTCGGGGACCGCGCACGAGGGACACGGACAGCGGGCGGGGACGTACTCACTGAACTTGGGTGCCTGCACGGTGGTTGACCTCCGGATCGGTCGGTGGGGGATTCGACACGGGGAACGTGTCGGGACGGGAACGGCACGGGCTCAGTGCGCTTCGGCCGATCCGCCACGGGCGGTGTAGAAGGCCACGGTCAGTTCCTTGACCAGCGCCTTGCGGTCGTAGTCGTCCAGTTCGGCGATGCCCCGCTCGGCGAGCCGGTGGACCGTGTCGTCGACGGCATCGAGGACGGAGGCCAGGACGTACTCGCGGTGCCTGGCGTCGATGGCCGCGACCTGCCGCCTGTGCATCGCCTTCGCCACCTCGGGCGCGTACTCCAGGCGCACCAGGTGGGCGGCGAACACCTCAAGGCCGACCGGTCTGCACGCCCCCGCCAGGGTGGACAGCAGCGCGTCGCTGACCGCGTCCAGATCGCGCAGGCTCTCCGTGACGTCGTCGCCCGAGCGGGCGAAGGTGTCGGCGGGCAGCCGGGCGACGGTGCGCGCGACGGTGGCCTCGACCTGGGTGCGCAGGAAGTCTCGGTGGTCGTCGACGAGGAAGGCCACCCGCGCGGTGTCCTTGATCCGCCAGACGACCAGGACCACCGCGCACAGCCCCGTACCATCGGCGTCGGTCACCGCCATCGGGTCGCTGCGCCAGTGGTTGAGCCGCACCGTGACCGGGACCCGCCGCACGAACGGTGAAATCCACACGAGCCCCGTGCGGCGCACGGTCCCGAGGTACCTCCCGAAACGGACCAGTACCCGGGCCTCGCCCGCCTTGCTGCGGACGAGGCCGCTGAGGACGAAGGCCGCCAGGGCCAGCAGACCCGCGAGCACGGCGGACTCGGGCACCGTAAGGCTTCCGGGCGCGCCGCGCGGGGCGATGTCCTCGGGCAGCGGTACCACTCCCCTGGCCGCTACCAGCCACACTGCGCCCGCCAGGAGGGCGACGGTCACCGCGATGGCCCAGCCGCCCGCCCAGGAACGGCCCTTGCGCTCCACGAGTTCGGGGTCGAGCCGCTGCGGAATCACGCGTCGCGGCTGCGGAGCGGTGATTCCCCGCGTCGGCGCGGGCTCCTCCTCCGGCCCGGGGTGTGGACGCGCGGTCCCGGCTCCCGGCCGCTCGCCGGTGGCACCGGTGCCTCTGGTGCCTTCAGTGCCGTCGGAGCCCCCGGGGAGCAGGGCACGCGGTTGGTGTTTCATGATCTCCGATTCGCACGTCGCAGCCTCACGTTCCGTACGGACCAAACACGCGTTCGATCCATCTGGTTCTCAGTCTGCCCGGCGTGCACCCCACGACTGACCGCATGTCGGCCATCCCGCCCGACTTAAGTCGACTTCACGACAGCTGATCGGCGCGCGCGTCCCACTGGGGGCTCGGCACCTGTGCCCGAGCTGCCGACGAGCCGTGCGAGCTGCTGCCCGAAGCGGCCGGGGGACTCGGGGTCGCGGGGCCCGAGCAGGTACGTCCTGGCGGCGCCGCGCCGCTCACGCATGTCGTCCTCGGCCGTCCCGTGCAACACGTCCACCAGGTGGCGCACGCCCTCGGCCCCCGGGTCCAGGACGTAGGCACCGCGGGCGGCGGTGTGCCGTCTCCTGAACTCCTCGGCCCCCAGCCCGGCGGTGTCGACGATGGCGTACGGCTTGAGGGTGGCCACGAAGTCGGACACCACGCTGGAGACGTCGCCGATCAGCGCGTCAGCCCGGGCGAAGCACTCGTACAGGGGCGGCCCGTCGGCCCCGGTCCGTACGTGGGCGTGCGCATCGGATGCGGACCGCTGCACGTTGCCCTCCGCGAGCGCTCGCAGGATGCGTTCGTGGGCGGCGCGGGCCTGCGGGGAGCGGGTGCCGGTGAAGGGGTGGGGCTTGTAGAGGATCCGTACGGGTGGGTCGACCGCGAGCAGTTCGCGGACGATGTTCTCGCCCGCGTCGATCAGCGAGGTGTTGCCGGGCTCGTCGGTCCACCCCTCCCAGGTGGGCGCGTACAGCACGGTGGGCGGCGCGCTGTCACGCGCCTCGCGGGGCGCGCCGCCAGGCCCGCCACCGGGCTCCGAGTCCGTCAGCACGTCCAGTTGGGGACGTCCCACCTCGACGACGGCCTCGTCGCGCACGCCGATCGCGGCGCGCGCGTACCGGTCGCGGCCTGCGGGGCCACTGACCCACACCTCGTCGTACACCTTGCTGAACGGGTTGACGCTCGCGGCCTTGTCACTGTCGCCGTGGCCGACGAAAACGTGGCGCATCCCGGGCTCTCGCAGCAAGTGGATGTTCTTGCCGACGTTCGCCGGATAGAGGGCGGCGCGCACAGACGGCAGGTCCAGGTGCATCACGTCGACCGCGGACGGCACGCACAGCACGGGCAGTCCCGTCTCGTCGAGCCGCCGCAGCACGTGCGCCTCGCGGAGCAGGACCAGCGGACGGAAGCCGCTCTTCTCCAGCGTCGGAAGCCACATGTTGACCTGGTAGGCGGAGTGACGGGAGCCACTGAAGTAGAGGACCACGTCGGGACGGTAGCCGTCCGCCCAGGTCTGCGCCGCCGCCAGGTCCGCCCCGGCGGACCTGCGCCGCCGGGCCCGGACCGCCAGCCCGAGCACGCCCACCAGGTGCACGGTGACCAGCAGCAGGGCGCAGGCGAGCGCCGCGAGCACCCACAACGCCGATCCGGTCAGGGCAGCGACGAGGCTTCCGAGCCACACCAGGCACTCGTAGTGGAGCAGGCGCCGGGCGGGGCGTTCGGTCAGCAGGCGTACGACCCGCGCCGTCGGGGGCGGCGCGGCTTCGGGGACGTTCCTGGTGAGCACGCGCGGCCGGGTGCGCCGTCCGAGCACGCCCACGGAGCCCAGCAGCATCGCGGACCCGACGGCCAACAGGACGGCGAGCAGAGCGACGCCCCTGACCTTCGCCCGGTCTGTGCCGGGAAGTCCCACGAGGAGCGGGGCCAGCAGCACCAGCCGCACCGTGATCCGGGTGGCGACGCCCAGCCGCAGCCGTCCGAGCAAGCGCGTCAGGCCGGGCTCCGCGCGATGGATCCAGAGGTCGGCCGTACACGCGGCGAGTGCCGTCGCGACGAAGGCGCCCTGGTGCCCCGCCAGCGCGCAGCCGACCAGCAACGGCGCGGAGACGAGGAGCACGAAGACGGGGACCAGGGAACGCGCGCCGCGCAACCTGAGCGCCTTGCGCACGCGTCGCGCGAGTGGTCGCACGCGTCGCACGAGTGAGGGGAAAAAATCCGTGAGGGCCACAGCACTCCCGCCTGAACCGCCGTCGAGGTAAGGGCACAGGAAGGCCACGCCGCAGGACCTCGGCCGTGCGCGTCGAAGGGCTTGCTGACCCGGTGTGCCTCCCAACGTGACACGCACCGGTGGTCCCTGCGCGCCTCCAAAGGAGACTCCGTGTCTCCTTCCGGTGATCCCCGGGAGCGTCCCGGCGCCGGATGAGGTCGTCGGGGATCTCCGGGTCGAACTTCTTGATGTCGGTGTAGAGGTCGGGTCCGGGCTTGCCGGTGGACTTCCAGGTCTTGGCGATTTCGGCGGTGTTGTCGGTGGCGAAGAGGTCGTCCTTCAAGAACACCCCCTCGTCACCTCGCGGTCGCTCACGCTTGCCCCCAGCAGGGTCCGAGGTCCAGGTGGCCAAGGCCGGACCGGTGCAGGGCCTGGTCCACCAACCGGTTGCTGAACAGGCGCCGGGCCGACGGTTCCCCGTACCGGTCGATGTGGTCGACCACCACCCGGTGGTCGTGCATCCCGCGGGCACGCCAGTCGACGATCTGCTCGCGGGTCAGGTCTTCCAGCACGAGCTCCGGCTCTTGGCCGACGTCGTCGACCACCGCTTCGGGCGCGGCGATCACCGGCGGCCGGGTCAGCACGACCGGCTCGGTCGGCGCAGCCGCAACGGGCGGCAGCACGGCCGGGGCGGAGGCTTCCTCAAGGCGCACGGTGGGGGCTTCGGCGTCGGTGCGGGCCTGCGCGGCGGCCTTCCGGGCGCGGTAATGCGCCCACTCCCGCTGCTGTGCCCAGGCCCTGGCGGTCACGTCCTGGTGCAGCTGCCGCGCGGCAGCTGCCCGGCGCTCCGTCTCCGAGGCGCCGGGCAGCGCGGCGTCGACGGCGGCAGCGACCCTGCGACGCTGGACGCGGCGGTCGTCCTGGTGCTCCGCGCAGCGGGGGCAGGGCTGGCCGGAGTCCAGCAGGATCCGGTCGTCGCACCGTACGTCGCCGCACTGCGGGCGCTGCGGCAGCGCCCGGCCGATCAGCCAGCCCACCGGGTCCTGGATCCGGTCGCCCAGCCGCAGCTGCTCGTCCAGGCGCCGGACGAGGCGGGCCGTCAGGACCTGCTCCGCTTCCGCGGACCGCTCCCGGCGGCTGCGGCCGACGACCCCCCGCAGCGTGTCCAGCTCACGCCGGACGACAGCCTCCACCAGACGGCGCGCGGCGGGACGCTCCAGGCGCGCCCACACCAGGTCGACCGGCTCCAGGACGGCCCGCAGGTCCTCCGGCGGCAGCGGCACACTCCCCCGCTGCCGCCTGCCCTGACCCGCACCGCCCACGTCTCCTGCCCGGCCACCGGCCACCGGTGAACCGTTCGCCGCAACGACGGCTCCGCCTTCGACCGTCTGGTCCTCGCACGCGCACGCGCGGTCCGGCAGATCACCGGACCCACCACGGCCTTCGCCGGAAAAGCCACCAGAGAGAGCGGGGGAAGAGACGGGAGTAGCCAGGTGAGGGTGGTCAGTGTGAAGGGCTGCCGCAACGTCGGGCTCTGCAACTCCCGTTACATCGGTCACCCGCACTCTGCTGACCTGGTCTTCCGTCGCCGTCTCCGGCGCCTCACCAGGCACTGCCGCAATGTCGGGGTCTGAAAACTCGGGCCCCAGGGCCTCCGCACGGTCCTCCTGGACGTTGGCGGCGGCGGTGCGGCCGTGCGCGGCCGCGACCGCCGGGACCATCAACCGCGACCGGTTCACCAGTCCGGAGCCCGTTTTGAGCCGAATCCGCCGCACCAGCCCCCGGCCCTCCAGCCGCTCCAGGACCCGCTGCCCCGCCGATGCCGAACAGCCCAGCAGACGAGCCACCGTCACCGCCGCCCGGCCACGCTTGGTATCCACCGCTCCCCCGCACTGCCGCACCCGCCCGGACTCCCGCGCCTCCAGCACCAGCAGCAGCAGCGCGAGGCGATCTGTCGCCGCGCCCCGGCCGGTACGCGTACCGATCAGGCCGGCCGGAGTCACCGAGCCGTCCCGGTGCGTCCAGCCCGGCCCCATCACAGCCTCCAGCAGCCGCCACAAGGTGGCGTACTCCTTTTTCCCCAAGCTCAGTGGATGCCCAGCCATGTCCTGCGCCGCCCACAGCGGCAGTACCCGACACGTCAGGCCGATGCCCTGGCCGTACTCACCCTCCGCTGTCTCCACCGACACAACTCCCGAGCGACGCAGCCCCGGTACGACCTCCGAGGCGACGTACGACGCGGACAGCCCGAGCCACCGCCCCAACTCCGACGTGCGGATCTCCACCACCCCGGTCTCCGACGACGTCCGCGACACCAGCACCAACACCGCCAGACGCACCGCGTCCGACGCACCGTCCAGGCCCGCCGCGTCCAGGAGGGTGCGCACCACGCCCCCCAGACGGGCACGAGCGTCCCGGCGGAGCGACAACGGATGCCACGCAGTCCGCTTCAGGGCCGGCCCAGCCAGATCGGACAGCTCCGTACGAGGACGCGCGATCAGGAGGGCCGCTCCCCGCCCCTGGGCCGCGCGAGCAGGATCTGACTCGCGCGTCCTGATGCGGTGCGTCGAGGTGCTCATCGGCTCGCCGGACAGAAGAAGGAGGCGCCGCTGCCCGGGATTGCGGCCGGCTTATGGAGCACATCACCCGGACAGCGCCCCCAAAACGGGATCAAACGGACGCGGCTGGGGTAGAAAAGGCCATGACGATGCTGCACAATGACTCCTGTCGTTGAGGCATCGCCGAAACGGCACGACGAAGCCCCGCTAGGTGCTTCGTGGTTCTGGGAGAACCGAGTACGAGCGTCCGAACCGGCTGTGAACCGGCTCGGACAACCCCTTCGAGCGGGACTGCGAAACCCGCTCTGTGTCAGAAGAGGGGGCGCTCATCGCAAGGTGCGCTAACACCTCGCGGACGGAGCGCCCCGGCGGCTTCAGGCCCAGTTAGCGCCGCCTCAGCGATCTACGACGTGAGAGCCTCCTGCAGGCGAGGCGTGCCCGTAGCCAGAATCGGCTCGGAAGATTCAGAACCTGCGGGCAGCGAAATCCCGACGCAGGGGTTCAGGGGGACAACGGCAGCAGCACACCCGGCCGGAGCGACAGCTACGCGTCGCTGCGACGGCGAGGTGGTGTGTGACCACGTGCGGGTACGGGTACCCTGCATCACGTGTGCACCGCCTTTCTTGCACAAAGGTGGTCGCCAGGCCGGAGTCTTCTCCGGCCGAGCCCCCGCGACTTGCTCAAGGTCCTGGGGGTTTTCTCTTTCGGTACGGATCAATCCCACGACACCCTACTCCCCCGACGGCCTAAAGAATGACCATCTGTGACGACGTGTCGGCTGCTTCCCTGACGTCCTGTAAGTACCATCGACGAACCTGCTGGAAGGCGCGCGGCGTTCTCGGGCCTTGACCCCGGTTTTTGAACACGTCTATGCGGCTCAGGCCAGGGTATTCGCTACTGGCCTCGCGCTCGCTCGACCAGGTCTTCCGGCCTTTGTGTGTTTCCCTGTCGATGAAGAGTTCTCTCCGCATGCGGCCGGCGGTCGCCCACCCGGCCAGCCGGCGTGAGGCGAGGTCGATGACGGTCGTGAGGTAGAGCGGCTTCGAGTCTTTGACCGGCAGGTATGTGATGTCGCCGACGTATTTCGTGTTCACTGCGGTGACGGTGAAGTCTCGTCCGAGTGAATCCGGGGCCTTCGCCGCGGCCTGGTCCGCGACGGTGCTGCCGGGCCGGTTCGGTGACGATGTGACGGATCACCGGGCGGTCGCGGACTTCGCCGGGCGAGACACGGGCGGCGGCCGGCGGGGAGCTTGCGGCCTGTTCCGCCTTGCCCCGGTGCCACCAGGCCCGACCGAGGTCGGTGTGCATCCTCGCCCGGCGCTCGGCCGTCCTGAACCGGGCGGGGTGGAGGGTGCGGCCCGCTTCGAGGGCTGCGCCCGCGTCTCCCAGGGCCCAGTGGACGCCGACGCTGTAGAGGGTGACGGCGGCGGGGTGATGGGGAACAGCCGTCCCCCGGGAGGCTGGTCGGGGAGCGTCCGGGGTGCGGTGTGCTGTCCGCGTGGCCCGTCGGCGGGGCGGGCCCCGTGAGAGCGGGAGGACGGCATGGCAGCAGTTCTTGAACCCGTCGGGACCGGGGACCGCGCGCGGCAAGTGGCTGGAGGGACGGGAGAAGGAACTGACCGTCCTGCGGTGGCAGTACGGCCCTGAGACCTGGGCCGGCCTGCTGAAGAGCCAGGGGTTCGTCGGCATCGAGGCGTCCGTCCTGCCCGCACCCGAGCCGGGCAGACTCGGCACACTGATGGTGCGGGCCCGGAGCCTCGCGTAAGCGCCCGCGACAGGTCCGCGGACACGGGTGGCGGCCGGATGCGGCAGTGGGCGGGCCGCTTTACCGGATCCGGCTTGATATCGATTTCCCTGCCGGGTCACGGTGAGTGGAAATGATATTCGCGGAACGTTTCGGCATGATCTGGTCACACGGCGGGCCGTGAAGCGTTTCCGTGCGTGCCTTTATCCGTGTTTTCAGGCCGTTAGATCGCTCGGGGTGCGTCTCGCCTGGCTGCCTGCGTTTTTTCGTTGACGGAGTTGACGCAAGGGGCGGCCTGGCGGACTGGTACCGCGTCTTCGGCGGGAGCGGCGACTCCTTGGCCTGCGCTGCGGTTCAGCGTGCTGGACAGCAGTTTTCCGGTCATTCCCCGCGAAGGGAAGCGCGGTGTGCGCCGGTCGCGCTCGCACGAGGAAAGGCGCCGTTTTGATTTTATCTGATTATCCTTACATTCCCTCGTCCGGAGGAATGCTTGATGCTCTTTAACTGCCTTTTCCTGGATCCTGGTATCACTTTTCATGAGCTCGAACCCGAGCGGAACCATCCCTTTTCCGGCCGGGCCGAAATATCTCCCGGCCGCGTCGAGAACGGAATCCGCGCATGCGAATCAATCTCCGCAAGACCCTCGCTCTCACCGCGCTCGCGACGACGGCCTCCCTCCTTCCCGCCGGCCAGGCAGGAGCCGCTGCCACCGCACCGCAGGCCCCCGCCCTGTACTGCCTCGCCAACGCCTGGGAGACCCCGAACGTCTCCACCAAGCCCTGCGACACCGCCGACCGCGGCCAGCACTGGACGGTATCGGGCCACCAGATCGCCCTCACCAACGCCCGCGCCTACTGTCTGGCCAACACCTGGAACACCGCAACGGTCTCGGTCAAGCCCTGCAACCCCAGCGACCAGGGCCAGTACTGGAACATCACCAACCAGAAGATCTCCCTCTCCTACGCCCCGGCCTACTGCCTCGCCAACACCTGGAACACCCCCAACATCTCCACCAAGCCCTGCGACGGCGCCGACCGCGGACAGAACTGGGTCGTCTTCAACGACCAGATCAGCCTCGCCCTCGCCTGACCCGCACCGCTGCGCCCCGGCCCGCCTGCACGGCAGCCGGGGCGCAGCGGTGTCGGGCTGTAGGGGTGATACGGAGTCGCTTCTGCCAGTTCCCTTTCTGGCGGGGGCAGTTGGGTTCGGGGAGGGCTCTTGATTGACTGGGGCGAGCTTCACGTGGGCCGGTGTTTCAGCTGCGCCCTCGGAACTACTGCCCTGGGGAAAGAATGACCCGTCCGAACAAGCCCGCTCTCAACCGTCGCGCCCTGCTCGGCGGGACCGCCGCGGCCGGTGTCGGTGTCGTCGTGCCCTCCGGGACCGCCGCCGCAGCAGCAGAGGGCGTGGGCCAGCGGCGCGGGTCCCTCGACCAGGGTGCGATCGACGCCGTCGTCCGGCGTGTCGAGGGCGGCCTCGTGGAACTGCGGCGCGACCTGCACGCCCATCCGGAGACGGCGAAGAGCGAGACCTCCGAGGGCGAGGTCGCCACGTCCCGGATCGTCGCGCACCTGCTGCGCGCCGCCGGGCTCGAAGTGACCACCGGGGTCGGCGGCTTCGGCGTCGTCGGCGTGCTGAAGGGCGCGCGGCCCGGACGTACCGTCGCCTACCGCGCCGACATGGACGCCGTACCGGCGGAGGGGATCTTCCCCGAGGCCACCCGGCCCGCCCACGCCTGCGGGCATGACGTCCACACCGCCGTCGGCGTCGGCGTCGCGCAGACCCTCGCGCGGTTGCGGCACCTCCTCAGCGGTACCGTCGTCTTCCTCTTCCAGCCGGGTGAGGAGGCCCTCCAGGGGGCCCGCGCGATGATCGACGCCGGTGTGCTGGAGAAGTTCGCGCCCCAGGAGATCCACGCCCTGCACTGCGGGCCCTTCCCCGTGGGGCAGCTCGCCGTGACCCCCGGCAGCGGGCTGCCAGGACAGGACGGGACCGTCATCGAGGTGAACGGCGCCGACGCGCTCGCGCGGGCCGGGCGGCTCGCCGCCGACATCACCGCACTCAGCACCGTCGCGCCCCCGGAGACGTCCGCCGATCTGGAGAAGATGGTCGCTGACGTACAGATCGAGGACGGGCCGCTGGCCAGGTTCGTCACCGTCTCGGCCCAGGCGGCGAAGGCCGAGGACACGGGGCAGGTCACGGTCTCCGTGTGGTACCGCTGCTGGCCCGAGGAGCGGTACGTCGAGGTACGCGAGGCCGTTCGGGGGCTGGTCAAGAGGTACGAGGGTGCCGTGGTCGACTTCGACCGGGCGCCGTTCCCCGCCATGGTCTGCCCGGAGCGCGACGCACGCGCTCTGGGGCGGCACCTGCGCCGTGTCCTCGGCCCGGACGGCGTGACCGTCATGCACGCCGCCTTCCCGTTCAACGGCGAGGACTACGCGCTGTTCCTGGACCGGATCCCGGGCACGTACTCCTTCCTCGGCGTACGGCGGCCGGGCGCCGACATCACCGAGGGCGTCCCGCACTTCAGTGCCTTCGACCCCGACACCAGGGCCATCGGCATCGGCGTCCGCGCGATGGCGGGGTGGCTCGCCGCGCGGGCGAAGGCCTGACCGCCAGGTCGCACTCCGCGTCCGTACGCGTCCACCCCTCCCCGTACGGGCGGCATGCTGTGCCGGGCGGGTGAAGGGGTGTTCGCCGTGCGTGCGACGAGCGGCCGGTTCGGGAACGGAAGCCGGGACGCCGTGCGGGGACGCCGTGTTCGGGCCGCCCTGTTCGGGCTGCGCTGTTCGGGCCGCGCTGTTCGTGCTGCCGCGCGGCCCTCTCCCGCTCGCGGCCTCAGGCCTTGAGGCGCGCCATGAGCGCGCGCATGTCTCTGATCATCAAGGGCTTGAGCTCCTCGGAGGAGTGCGCGCCATCAGCGACCACGCTCGTGGAGAACTCCGCGCCTCCGTCCAGGGCCATGACGATCAGCACAGACACGTTCCCGGTGTCGACGGTCCCGAAGTAGGCACGTTCACCGAGGCCCTCGATGGGTGTCTTCACGGTCTTGGGGCCGCTGTTGGTCTCGACGGCTTCCCCGTTCGCCTCGAATTCCGGGCGCGGGTCGGTCGACTTGTGCAGCTTGAGCCGCACCGTCAGGGCGCCGCTGCGGTCTCCGGCGGGGCCCTTCCAGGTGACGGAGTCGTTGCACTCCGCCACGTCGAGAGCCCGATGGCGGTGCTCGCCGTGGGTGGCGTCGTCCCCGCGGTCGTAGACCTTGCTCAGGCTGGTCAACTCCGCGTCCGCGCAGAGGTTGTCACTCATCCGGTAGCGCAGCTCCGGGGCGCCGGAGGCGCCGCCCGTCAGCAGGAACGCTCCACCACAGCCAGGGCTTGCCGTGCCGGGGCGGCACGGTCGCGCCCGGGGCGACTACCTGGGCGGGTATGCCCTCTGATCTTTGGTTTTCCTGTGGTGCAGTCTGCACGGCGGTGAACTTACGCCATCGGTCAGGCCCGGTCCGGGCCGGGCGCCGCAGAGGCACCGGCACCGGCACCGGCATCGGTCCTTGTCCTGGTGCTGGCGCTGGCGCTGGGGCTGGCGCCAGGGTGGTCATGGCTGGTCGGCCGGGCTGCGGCCGCTTCAGTGGTCGTGCCTCCAGGCGGCCATGAGCTGTGCGACGTGGTGCTCCAGGTAGGCGCCGTGGGCACCGGCCGCGGCGAGCGCTCTTCGTACGAGTTGTTCCTGTACGGCGGCGGCCGCGTCCTGGTCCCGCTGATTCCGGTGGCGGGCGGATTCGGCGGCGAGGCGCTGTTCTGCCGCGCGGCGGGCGGCTCGGGCTTCCTGTTCGTCCTGCCGCTCGGCGGCGCGGCGTTCGCGGCAGGCCGGGCACGCCTTGCCGGTGTCCAGGAGGCGGCCGTCCTCGCAGGCCGGGTCGGGGCATTCCTGGGCCAGGAGGAGTTCGGCGACGTAGCCGACCGGGCGCCTGATGGGGTCCTCGCCCCGGTAGCCGTAGGCGGCGCGCTCGGGGCCGCGCGCCTGGTACCAGCGGCGGTTGATCCGCGCCACGAGATGGGCGGGGGTGCGCGGCGGGATCCGGTACGCGCCCGGCTGCCGGGAGTCGGGGACACCGGTGAGCACGTCGCAGATCGCCCGGACCAGGGTCGGCGCCAGGGGGCGCCCCGGGGACGGCTGGACTTCCGGGGGCAGCGCGGCGGCGACCTCCTCGAAGCCCGCGGGCTTCGTGCGGGGCGTGGTCCGTACGCGCTTGGTCGCAGGGCGCTGCCTCGCGGCGTCCGTGTTCGCGGCGCTCGTGGCCTTCTTGTTCTTCGCGCCCGCGGCCCCCGTGTTCTTCGCGCGCGCGTAACCACCCGCGGTTGGCCTACGGCCGTCACCCGGGGCGTCTGACGGTTGGAGTGATGGGTCACTGATGGTTAAGGGGTCAATCTGACCTGTGGGTGGGGTCAGATTGACCCCGAGGTCGGGCTCAACCTGACCCATCAGCAGGTCAGCGGCTAATTCACTGGTCACTGAGCCCGCATACGGCGGGTCCGGTTCGAAGCTGATCCGGTTCACGAGGTTGTCGTTGTAGATGCGCGGGGCGCGCTTCATCGCCTCCAGGAGGGGCAGGTTCAGCCGGGTCAGGTTGGTGATCGGCTCTCCGCGCGCGTCGATGCGCCGTACGGACTTGATGATCTTGTTCTTGGTGAGGCGGGCGCGGGCACGCTTCACGGTGGAGGCGGAGACGCCGCAATCGTCGGCGACGCGCTCGATGCCGGGCCAGCAGTAGCCGTACGCGTCGGCGTAGTTCGCGTAGGCGAGGAGCACGAGGCGGTCCGAGCCGGGGATGCCGCCGGCGGCGAAGACCGCGTTCACGGCCTGGATGCTCACCGTGTTCTCCGTCTGCACGGCAGAACGGGCAGGGTGGCGATCATGGGCGGCGCTCCTGGCTCGGTGGTGCGTTCATCAGCGTTCATCAGCGTTCATCGGCGTTCATCAGCGTTCATCGAGGGAAGACCCTGCGGCTCCGGCCGGTTCACCGGCCGGAGGCCCCGGCCGCCGGTCCCGTTCGGCCGCCGGTGCGGGGCGCGTACGCCCGCGGCGGGCGGTCCGACGCTCGTACTCCACGCGCCGCTTACGGCGTGGTCGGCCGCCGCCGTGAGCGGAAGCCTCCGCCCGGTGGGCCCTCAGCTCCTTCGAGGGGCCGACGGGACCCTCAGCCCGTCACGCGGCGGCGCTTCGCGTACGCGACGGCGAGCACGCCCAGCAGCGGGCCCCACAGGAGCAGCGGCGTGTAGCAGATGTAGTACCAGAACGACTCCAGCCCGCCGGCCGCGCCCGGGAAGTCCGCGGGCTGCGCATCGCCCCGGATCGTGACGTCCAAGAAGTCGGTGACGATTGCCGTGGTCCACATGACCGTCAGGATCACCGCGCCGGTCACCGCCGGAACGACCGCCGCCGCCGTCGGCACCCGGCGCCCGGCGAGGAACGGGACCCAACGCGGGAACACCTCGCCCCAGCGGGCGATCAGCCCGAACGCCGTGAACGCGACGGCCTCGGACAGGACCGACAGCAGGACGGGGTACATCCGCCCGACAGGCCCCGCCTCGCTGTCGAACACGATGGGCAGCCGCCAGAGGCAGGACGGCAGGACGGCGAGCTGCACGGCGTAGGCCATGCGCCGCGTCGCCGGGGACACCCCGGCGACGGGGGCGTGAGCCGCCCGCCACGCCGCGCGGAACCGCCCGGATCGGGTACGGGCCGCGCGCTCAGGCCGGGTACGGGCGGAGCCGTCGACGTCCAGGAGCTGCGGCATGGAAGGTCCCCCGATCCCGTGGGGCCTACGGCGGGCCCGTTCGCCGTCCAAGATCGCAGCGGGGAGGGTCATCGGGCATCCACCGGCAGGCCGGACCGCCTCCCCCACGCGGCGGAGGAAGCGGTGCCACGCGCTGGGACCGCAGGCCCTCGCCGGGTCGGCCTTGCCGGTCGCCGTACCGCTGGGTGGATCAGCGCCATTGGGTGGATGGGCCGCGTGGATCGGCTCGTGACGTGGCGGGAGTCCGCACGGGCTGAAGGTGGGCTGTGGATGGGCTGAGGAAGGGCTGAAGGGTGCCTCATCGCTCAGGGAGAATGCGGGCATGGAACTGCGTGGGGACAAGGTCGTGCTGCGGCCGGTGACCGATGGCGACACCGAGATCCTCGAAAAGGTCGTACGAGAACCGGAAGTCGCGGCGTGGTGGTCGCCCCCGGACGACTACGAGGACATGCTGGCCGTCGTTTTCGAGGGCGAGGTCATCGGCGCCGTACAGTTCGACGAAGAGACCGATCCCGAGTTCCGCCGTGCGGGAATCGACATCTTCCTGACGGCGAGGCGCCACGGGAAGGGACTCGGTACCGACACGGTGCGCACACTGGCCAGGTGGCTGGTCCACGAACGCGGCCATCACCGGCTGACCATCGATCCCGCCGCGGCCAACACCGCGGCGATCCGCTGCTACAGCAAGGTCGGGTTCAAACCCGTGGGGATCATGCGAGCGTACGGACGCGACCACCGGACGGGCGCCTGGCAGGACGGGCTGCTGATGGACCTGCTCGCGGAGGAACTGTCCTGACGCGGACGGCACTCGGGTGCCGCGCGACCTTCACGGCCGGGGCTGTCGCGGACAGGAACACAAGAGAGCAGCGTGGTCCCGCCGTTCACCGGGCGCCGATGGTCGCCGACCAGCCGCTGCGCGAGAGGTGGCAGGTACCGTCCGGGTCGATGCGCACCGCGGCGCCCGCGACGGGCAGGTCGCCGTCGATGACGAGCCAGGTGCGGATGCGGTCCAGCTCGTCCCACAGGCGGCGGGGGCCGCTCTGGTGGACGGTGGGCAGTTCCCGGGCGCCGGTTGCCGTGGCGCGGGCCCAGGAGCCGTCCGGGTGCAGCATGTAGGCGGTGCGGGTGCCGTCCGGGGACGTTTCCATGCGGTGCTCGATGCCGGGAACGGTGAGTTCGAGCGTGGAGCGTACGTCCCAGGTGCCGCTCACCCTCATCACCGGATAGCGGCCCGTGGTGACGCTCTCGCCCTCGGTCTTCCGCGCGGTGTCCCACAGGTCGGCGCTGTCGGGGGCGAGGGGGTAGTCGTCGCCGTGACGGGTGCTCATGAACCCGGCGGGCTCGGGGGCGACCCTGCCCGCGGCGCCGCCGTCGGGGGTCTTGTCCGCGACGATCAGCAGACCGGTTCCGGACAGTGTGGTCACCATGCGGCCGCCGGGGGTGAGCGAGGTGAGCCAGGAGGAAGGGACGGCAGGTACCGAGACGGTGGAGACGATACGGTCGTAGCCGCCGGGCAGCTCGCCCGTCACGTCACAGACCTCCAGGCGCGGCCGGTGCCCCGTCGCGGCCAGGCGGTCCTGTGCCGCCTGGACCAGGTAGGGGTCCACGTCGACGCTCGTGACCAGCCCGTCGCCCAGTCGCCGGCACGCCAGGGCGGTCCCGTAGCCGCTGCCGCAGGTCACCAGGAGGCGGGAGTCGTCGGCGAGGAAGGCGTGCTGGTACATCGTCACGACCAGTTTGGGCAGCGTGGCCGACGAGGTGGGCCGGGTCTCCGGCACCACGGCGCCGGGAGCGGCGTGGTCGGCGTGGTGGGGGCCGACGCGGGTGATCACGCTGAGGCTGTTGTCGTAGGCGCTGCTCAGCCACGCGTCGGGGTCGGCGGCCCCGTCGCGCAGCTCGTAGGCCCACGTCCCGTCCTGCTCCCTGGTCGTCCACCATCGGGGGACGAACAGGTGCCGGGGTGTGGTGGCCAGGGGGCGGTGCCAGCGGGACTCGGGGCGTACGGTCGCGTCGGCCATCCTGGCGGCACGGTCGTTCCAGTCCGCTGGCGTCCGGTCCATGGGCGGGGCCCCCTTCGGGGAAGCGTGGGCGCGTCGGCCGTTCGGGAATTGCGTGGGAACGCCGGTCGTTCGGGGCAGGGTGGGCGCGTCGGCCTTTCGGGGAAAGGTGGGCGCCTCGGTCGTTCGGGGAAGCGTGGGCACGTCGGCCGTTCAAGGGAGCGTGGGCGTCTCGGTCGTTCGGGGACGGGTGAGCGCCTTGGTCGTTCAAGGGAGCGTGGGCGCGTCGGTCGCGGGCGAGCCCGTCGCCGCGGGGGCGTAGCCCATCGGGTTGCAGGGCTCGCTCTTGCCCGGGTCGCAGGAGTCGGAGTCGGCGGGCTGGCAGTCAGGGGCGCAGGCCGTCGGGTCCGTCTTCCGCGGGACGCTCGCGCTCGCCTCGGCCCACCGGGCGCTGGACAGCACCGCGTTCAGGCTCGTGTCCAGGACGCTGCCCGCGGTCAGGAACCGCCCGATCTCGCACACCGCCACATCGCCGCTCGGCAGGACCGTGGCCCTCTGGTCCCCGCAGCGCCCGCACAGCGCGGAGGTGGACGGCAGCGCGGTGCGGGCGGCGGTGCGGGCTGCGTTGCCGACGGCCCGTACCTTTCCGACGTGCACGTCGCGTACGCCGAGGGACAGCAACTCCGCGCGGGCCCGTTCGACGCGTTCGCGGTCGCGGTCGCCGTCGCCACCGCCGCCGTCGCCACCGCCGCCGTCGTGGTCACCGCCGTCGCGGTCACCGCCGTCGAGGACGGCGACGTTCAGCGGGATGCCGCGCCTGACGGCCTCGACGATGTTGGCGCGCGTGGCCTCGTGTGAGCCTTCCCGACCGGTGACTTCGTCGTGTTCGGCCGGGACGCTGCTGTGATAGGTCGTCGCCAGCCGGACGCCTGGGTGCTCGAAGAGCCGCCAGTGCTCTTCGCGGACGCGGAAGAAGTTGCTGTAGACCCGGACCCGGAGGCCGACGTCCACCGCGTGCCGGGCGATCGGGACGAAGCCGGGGTGGAGGGTCGGTTCGCCTCCGATGAGCTGGATCTCCTCGGTGCCGAGCGTGACGGCCTGGTCGATGGTCCGCAACCAGTCGTCCTCGGTCATGCCGCCGTGGTCCCGCGCAGGACCGGACGCGGCGTAACAGAGGGACGGACAGGTGAGCTGGCAGCGGCCGGTGATCTCCAGGGACAGGAACCGCAGCGGCCTGGGCGCGGTGGGGGCCTCCGCGGCGATCGTCATCAGTCGATCGTAGGCCGCGGGTCGTCAACCTGTCTGCTGTTGCGGCCACTTCGGCGGGCGAGAGCGAGTCGCGCCCCGGGGCTGCGCGGGTCGGGAGACGGTTCCCGTCCAGTACCGCCAGTACCGCGACATCGCCGCCGGGCCTGAGTCCTCCGGAGGGACCGCCCGGCCGGGCCGGTGGGGACGGCAAAGGACGGCACGCCCTCCCCGGATGCTGCTCCGGCTCGGTCCTGAAGGCCCCTTGCCGACAAGCGGGTGCGCCTGCCCGGCCCGTCGTCATGGTGGGGTGGGCCCGCTCCGCGGCCAGAACTGGGACAGGGCCCCTTCCTTGTACGGCTCCGGGCTCACGGTGAGTTCGCCCGCGAAGGGCCGGTCCAGTACCAGGACGAGGAGCAGGCTGAAGCCGATCAGTCCGGCGACGCTCGCCACGAAGAGCAACTGGATCTTCAGGTTGCGCAGCCCGTAGAGGAAGGTCAGCAGGATGATGACCAGCGCACCGCCGTAGACCAGCACCTTGAGCAGTATCGGCAGCTCGTTCGTGGCGATGTCGATCCGCTCCCGCCGCATGGCGGCCGTGTCGCTGAGCCGGGTGACGGCCTCTCCGTAGAAGGCCTGGTCGCGCGGCGTGGACGGGTTGTAGGCCTGGAGAGCGTCGTACATCTCCTCGACCTGCTCGGCGGTGACGGCGAAGCTCGGACGGCCCTCGCGCATCCTCGGCCACTGGACCTCGACCACGGCGTGTACGTATTCGCTCACGGCCTTGTCGATCCGCTCCCGTTCCGCGGGCGGGAGGTTCCGGGTGTCCCGGACGACCAGGGCGATGTCGGTGGCTTCCTGCGAGACCACGGTCTGGGCGTGGTCCAGTTGCGTCCACAGGGTGACGACCACGAAGGCGAGGATGATTCCGTAGATCGCGCCGAACACGCCCAGCACGACGCCGACCATCTCGTTGTGCTCGCCCTCGGCCAGGCGGGGGAACCGGCGGCGGGCGAGCACGCTGCCCGCGACAGCCACGAACACGATCGCCCCGACCATGAGCACGGTCAGCGTGAACGTGCTCGTGTTGTTGAGCAGCCACAGCCCCACAGACGGCCTCCTGGTCCTGAGTCACCGAACGCTGGTGGTCAGGGCCGACGGCAGCCCCGCGTCGCGTTCTTCGCGGCCCTTGCAGGAGAGCCGCGAAGAACATAACGGGGGATCGGTGAGGCCTTCGCGGAGCCCACGGCGTCTTACGCCTTCTCGTTCGGGCGAACTCTGCGGGCACCGGGACGACGTCTGGTGCACCAGGATCTGGTCCTGGACCCGGACCAGGACCACGTGGACGCCAGCCACCGCTGCGCGGAATCAGTGCGGGGTGTGCTGGATCATGTAGATCCGTACGGTACGGGCCTTGTCGTTCACGGCGAGGACCGCGGTGACGAGGGGCCGGATCAACTGCCGGTTGATGCCGTCGTCGACGCCGAACGGCTCGGTCTCCAGGTACGGCTCGTAGACGGCGTCGGCGAGAGCGGCCGTCAGCTGCTGGCCGGCGTCATCGGGCAGGCTGTCCCAGACAGCCTGGAGGGTCTCGTCGCACAGGAGCCGGTACACGGCATCCAGCCTGTCAGGTCAGGCCGCACCCCGTCCGCGGATTCGGGCAGCTTCTCGGAGGACGCGGTCGGTGACGTCGATCCAGTTGCCGGGCGGCTCGTCCCCGCGGGCTTCGGCGGCGGCGATCTCACTTCCGCGTTCGACCGCGGCGAGGATCTGTTCGGCGCGGCCCTGCCACTTCGCGAACGTATCGAGCAGCTGGTAGGCGGGGGCCTTGTTGATCTCACCGAGGAACTTCTGGGTGAGCGCTGGACTGCCGAGGGCATCACAGATGCGCTCGATGGTCCATGGCTGGTCGCTCACGGCGTCTCCATTCACGGATGGTGATTCCATTCCGAGCGTATCGTTCAGTACGCCAGGTTGTACCTTGCTCGGCTCGAAAGCCCCGCTGTATCCGCGTGCCGAATTCATCGCGTGGGATCCGCCCTCCTCAGCGGCGGAGGTGTTCCGCCCTTACCGGGTGAGGTGTTCCGCTCGGCCCGGACGCCCGCGCGTTCACCGAGCGGTCCGTTCCGCGTCGGTCTTCCGGCAGTCTGTTCCGCGCCGCTCCGTGCCGACCGCCGTCCGGCCGGGATCAGTCCTCCGGTCCTTCCAACTCCCAGACGTGCAGGGCGTCGCGGTCCGGGGACAGCGTCGACCAGGCGTTGCCGCCCAGCGCGGTCGGCTCGCAGGAGACCGGCGCGGGGTAGTCGACCCGTACGAATCCACCTGTCCCCGTATCGACCAGCCAGTGCCGCTCCTGTCCCCACTCCTCGTCGCACTCGGTGGTCGAGACGATCAGGGTCTTCTCGTCGAGGAAGCCGCCTGCCCAGTCCCAGCAGACGTACACCTCGTCCTCGTCATAGCCCCCGTCGTCGCCCTCGGCGGGGGCAGGGGCGGGGGCGTCGGGGTGCCGGGGAATCACCGCCTCGGCGTCCCACTCCAGCCGGTCCACGGCGGCACCACGAGAACCCCGCACGGTGCGTACGGCGAGGGAGTCCTGGTCGTGGGAGACGGTCATGAGCCGGTCGCCCGAGGGGCTGAGGCCCAGCAGGCACAGGTCGTCGTCCAGGCAGTCCACGGTCAGCGCCCGCCCGTCCCACCTGCCCCAGCGCAGCGACGCCCCGTCCTGGCCCTCGCCGATGCTCAGCGCCATCTGGCGGGGATCGGTCGGGTGGGGGAAGTGGAGGCTGCCCGCTGCCCCGGCGCGGGCGTCGGTCCGGCCGAGTACGCGCCCGGTCCCGGCGTCGATGACCAGCCACTCGTCGGCCGTGTCGGGGAACAACTCGCCCTCGGGCAGCGGGCCGTGTATGTGGGCCCAGACGAGCCGGCCGTCCGCCGAGAAGCCGACGGACCCGCTCTCCGGGTACCGGTGGTCCGGCCGGTCCGCGTACTCGGCGTACGACTCGTGAATGTCCCGGCACCCGCTGTACCGGCACCCGTGGCGGACCTCCCAGCGCACCGCGCCCGACGGCTCCACGGCGCACACCGCGTGCACTCCGGCGAAGACGGCCAGGCCGGCGTCCGGTGCCACTTCCCAGGTCCCGCGGTGACGGGGCCAGGGCGCGGGGAAGCGGAGGCCCGCCCCCGGGCGTGCGACGAAGGCATCGTCCAGGGCCAGGGCGACGGCCTCCTCGTCGCTCCGCTGGACGAGGATCCTGCGGCCGGGCTGCCCTGTGATCTCCGGTGGACCGGCCTGAGCCAGGGGCAGGGGAAAGGGGACGACGGCGCGGAGTCGGGCGCGAGCGAACATACGGATCTCCCGGAGCAGTTGAACTCCGGGAAGACTACGACGCGCCTCTGACACCGGCCGCGCGACGTGTGGTGCGCCCATGGGCAGCGCCCTCGGACGCCTCTCAGACATCTGGAGGAGTCGCTCAGCCGGAGGAGTCGCTCAGCTGGAGGAGTCGCCTGCCTCGTGGAGTCGCCGTCGATTGCTAGTCGTCGATACCAGCGGCTAGCTAGGCTGGTGGGCATGGGAAAGCAGACGAACATCCGGCTGGACGAAGACATCAAGGCGGCCGCCGAAGAGCGGGCCAAGCGCCGCGGCCTGAGCCTGCAGGGGTACGTGGCCGACCTGATCGAGGCCGATGTGAACCAGTCGCGCGCCGCCTTCATGGCCGGTGCCGCGGCGTTCCTGGCCGCGTACGCGGAAGAGTTCGAGGCGGAGATCGGCGAGGACCGCTACCCCGGCCTCCCCGACAAGCCGACGAGGACCGCCGAGCCGACGAAGACCGCCAAGCCGGCGAGGACCGCGCCGAAGGACACCGCGTGAACCTCCGCATCGACCTTGCCTGGATCCTCGCGGTGGCGCAGCAGATCCCGGGAGACCCCCAGATCCTCGACTACGGCGTCCCGGTCGCGGCGGAAGCCCGCCACCGGGCACAGATCCTGGACCACGAGGTCTACCCCGAGACCCACCACAAGGCCGCGGCGCTCCTGTGCGAGCTCGCGAGGAACCCGAGCCTGGAAGCCAGGAACCTCCTGTACGCGGCCACGGTGACCGCGGCCTACCTGTCGGCCTGCGGTCAGCCGGTAGGCCCCGGCCTGGACACCGTGGTCCCGCTTGCCCGTGCCGCCCGGGACGGACTTTCCGTACGTGAAGTCGCCGCTCAGATCAGAACCTGGACGAGCTGACCGCCCCGCAGGAAGAGTCCCCTTCGAACCCGAGCCCCGGCACTGGCACCAGCCCCGGCACCAGCACCAGCACCGGCCGGATCGGTCCGGCTCCAGGGGCTCCCCCGAGCGGCGCCACCGAGATCCCGGCGGTCGCTAACCTGTTCGCGTGACGCCGACCGAAGACCGCCGTTTCCCTCCCGCGCTCGCCGCCGCCATGGCGGTCCGCCTCGCCCGTGTCGGTGAGGACGGCGTCGACTTCGAACCCTACGAGTCCTTCCTCCCCGCCGATGAGACCACCGACTGGTTCCAGGCGTGGACCGGCAACAGCGGAGTGAACGGCGACGCCTTCCGCGTGTTCGGGCAGGACGGCACCGGCGGATACGCCGCCTTCTGGCTGATCCGCCCTGACCGGCCGCTCGTCGAGCAGCCCGTCGTCTTCCTCGGTTCCGAGGGGGAGACCGGCGTCGTCGCCCGGAACCTGGGTGCCTTCCTGTGGCTCCTGTCCGACGGCTTGGGCCCGTGGGAGGCGACAGCCTCGTACGCCTCCGATCCCGGCTGGACCCCTCGCCCCGACCGTGAACTGACGGCCGTCGCGGAGCGGTACGCGGCGAACGGGCGCGTACCGGCAGCCATCGTGATCGAGCAGGCGGCACAGGAGTTCCCCGACTTCGACGACACCGTCATGAGCCTCTGCCGCTGAACCGGACCACTCGTTTCCAGGGGCACAACGACCGAGACGGGCAGGTCCGGCAGGTCGGGCAGGTTGCCTGAGACTGAGCGCCGCCGGATTTCGTGAAGCCGCTCAAGAGCCGTCACGGTCTGTGCTCGACGGCCGGGATGTGCACGGCCGGCTGTGCCGTACGGTCCCTGTCGGACAGAATGCCGGACATGAACACTTGAAGAGCACCGGCCGGACGGCAGCACTGGCGCAAGGTCGGGACCAGCTGGTCCGTTCTGGACGGCGAGCTGCGGATCTGTGCCGCATGCGGGACGCCCGTCCGCTCGTACGCGTATCGCTACCATCCGCCCGAATCCCCCATGTTCGAGCGCTGCATCGGGTTCGCCTGGTGCTCACCTTGCAGGATCTACTCAGGAAACATGGTTCACATCCCGCGGAAGCGGGTTCTGGTCGATGCCCTCGCGTCCCTTCCGCCTGAGCAACGCGAGCGGTTGACGGATTCGGAGCCGGGACTGATCGAGTTCCTGGACCGCCAACTCCGCGGTGCGTAAGGGGGGTGCGGAAGCACGAGGGTACGGGGGGCCGTCGCGCAGGGCGCGGACCTGTCGGGTCGGCTGGGGTGTCACGGCGAGGTGGCGGCGGTGCGGATGCTGGGCCTCGCCGCCGCGCGGCTGACGGCGCCCACGGTTCACGGTGCGCTCCAGCATCGGCTCGGACAGGGCGTGGCTGCCGCCCGGGAACGTGGGCACGCAGCCGCGGCGCAGAGGGGCGGCGGCGCGTAGGTGGGGTACGTGGCGGCGCTGGGTCCCGCCGTGTTCGTCGGCGACGCGGAACGAGACGACGCCGGGCTCCGGTTCGTCGCGGGAACCCTCACCGTCATCGCAGCCCCCGGCGTGACGCTCCCCGGCCGGCTCTTCTTCGACCGCTCGGCGCCGCACCCCGCCGAGGACGACATCTGACGCCCGGCGCGGCCCGGGTTGCACCTTCCGCAGCGGCATGTGGTCCGGTGGACCCACGTCCCGCCCCACCGAGGAAGGCCCCTGCCCCATGTATTCGCCCTTCGTCCCGCCGCGTCAGGTCAAGATCGGTGACGCGGCGGCCTTCGTCGGCACCACACCGCGGGCGATCCGCCACTACCACGAGATCGGCCTGCTCCCCGAGCCCGCGCGGGGCGGTGACGACCGTCGCCGCTACGGCTACGACGACATGATCCGGCTGCTGTGGATCCGCAGGATGGCCGACGCCGGGATCGCCCTGGACGACATCCGTGACGCCTTCGCCGATACGGCTTCCGCCGGTGTGGCCGGTGCTGCCGGTTCCGACGGTTCCGACCGCGACAGCGGCGGCGAGGGCGACGGCATCGGGAGCATCCTGGAACGGCTGGAGCAGACCCTCACCGCCCAGGAAGCGGAACTGCGGCGGCAGCGGACCGCCGTACAGCGCATGCGCGCCGAGGGCAGCAGGGTGGGCCTGCTCTCCGACTTCGTCACCGGCCGCTTGACGGGCCTGCCCGAGGGCTCCCTGCGCCAGGCGGACCTGGACAGTCTGCTGGTCACCGAGCGGATCTTCGGCCCGCTCGGTGCGGCCGTCCAGGCCACCCGTTTCATCGCCCTGGCCACTCACCCGGATCTGCGGGCGGAATCCGACCGCGTCGATGCCGCCGAGGAGGCGCTCGACGACACGGTCGCCGTCGACGACCCCCGCGTGGCCAGGGTGGCCGCCGAACGGCACGCCTTCGAAGAGGCGCTGCACGCCGTCATCGAGGATTCCGGCCTGGCGGAGGACGACGACGCGCTCTTCGACTCCTGGGACGCTTCGCACCCCGCTGCCACCGACGAGGGTGAAGATCAAGGTGAGGATGAGGGTGGGGACGAAGCAGGTCGAAGCTCCGGCAGAGGGGAAGGGTCCATGAGCGCGTTCGAAGCCATCGGGAAGATGCCCTACGACTTCTCTCCGGCCCGCCTGCGTTGCATGGAACTGGCCGAAGAGCTCGCCGCCCACGAGTCATCCGCCACGAAGAACCGGTAGCCCGGGTACGGGCCGCGAGACCGACGGCGTCGGCCGGATCGAGGATTCCCAGTACCGGACAGGGCGTCTTGGTCGCGGTCTGTACGTGCTTTGCGCGCGGTGGGACGTTGGAGGGCCTGCGGTGGTCGGGCCCGCCCTCGGCCCCATGCCGTTCACTCACCCGGGGAGGATCGACCGTGGCCTCCGATCACGACCTGCTGTGGCGCCGCTGCGTGCGCCTGGGCCGGATCCTGCTGCCTGTGGTGGACCAGGAGGCGTGGCGCCGCGAGCGCCGCCGCGAGCACCTGGCCGCCTGGGGCATCAGCACCGTGGAGGGCGAACGGTTGATCGAGGTGTTCGCGGCCCTGACCGCCCATGCCGTCGCGCTCGACACGTCCGCGTCCGCCGCGGAACTCGATGTCCTGCCTCTGAGCGCGGTGGCTGACGCGGCGACCGGCAAACGCGATTTCGAGTTTCTCGCCGGGCTCCCGGACACCTTCGCCGACGAGCGCGACGAACTGGCCGTCATGGTCTTCCGGCTGTACACCTACCGGAGCGGGCCGTACAGCCACCGACTTCATCGGCTGAGCACAGAAGTGAGCCATTCGCTGACCGTCCTCGCCGAGCGCTCGCGTATGCCGTCGCCCACGTGCGGGCACGTCTTCTTCTGGGCGGCCGCAGCCGGCCTGTCCAGTGACCACCGGTCGGCCCAGTGACGCAAGGATTAGCCCAGGGCCCGTCCCAAGGACCGCCGCGCGTGCGGGAACCGCGCCTCCCGCCAGGTGGGCGTTCCGCGCCCACCTGGCGGGAAGGGGTCAGAGCGACCGCCAACCGCCCACCGCAGGAGAGTCGAAGTAGCCCATGCCGAGGAACTTCGTCGTGATCAGTACGCTGCCCAGGCCCGTCGGGCGGCCGTTGACCGCGCCGGGCAGGAGCCACTGGCCGCCCCTGTGGTCGTCCTCGCCGCCCCCGCCGACGATCACGTCCGGGCGGCCGTCGGCCCGTACGTCGCCCACCGCGAGCGTGTGCCCGAAGGAGTCGTTCAGCCCGGAGTCACCGGGCACCGACGCGGTCTCCTGCGACAGCTGGTAGGCGCCCGCGCCCAGGGCGCCGCTCTTCCTGCCCGGGACGACGACGACGGCTCCGGCATTCAGCTGGCGCTTGAAGGCCTGCCCCGGCACGCCGACGACGATGTCGCCCGCGCCGTCCCGGTTGAGGTCGCCGATCGCGACGGCCGTGCCGAAGCCGTTGTCGCGCGCCGAGGCGCCCGGGACCCCGGCGGTGTCCTGGTGGACGACGGCCGGCTTCTTCGCAAGGCCGGTACGGCTCCCGTACCAGACGGTGATCTGGCCGCCCCTGTGGCCGGGCGTCCCGGCGACCGGCTCGTCGGGGTCGCCGACCACCAGGTCCTGGAAGCCGTCGCCGTTGACATCGCCGACCGCCGTGGTCGTCCCGTCCGTGGGCAGCGGATTGCGGCTGCCGCGTACGGGGTCGATGTGGACCGAACCGCCGCTCCCGCCCTCGCCCCTGTGCGACGTCAGGACGCGCTCGGCCACCTTGTCACCGTTGAAGTCGCCGTAGTCGGCGACGCCGAGACCGTCCGTGACGAACTTCAGGTACGAGGTCCTGCGGATGTCGCGCCCGTCGCGCCGGAAGGTGCCGCTGAACTCGATGGACCCGGCGTACCCGGCGACCAGCACGCGCGGTCCGCCCGCGTCGCGCACCGCGGCGACGTCCTGGCCGAGCCGGCCGGTTTCGGACGCCGGTACGGGGAGCGCGAGGGCCCCGGACAGGCCGCGCCTGCCGCCCCACAGCACGGTGACCGAACCGGCGTCCCTCACCCTGCCGACGTCCTCGGCCGGCGCGCCCACGACCAGGTCGCTGTAGCCGTCCTTGTCGAGGTCAGCGAAGGCCGTCGAACTGCCGAAGTAGTCCCAGGCCTCGGCCGCGTCCGGCACCCCGGGGGTGTTCTGCGTGAACACCGCCTTGCGCGCGGCGGACACACCGTTGCGCGAACCGTAGAGGACCGCGACCGCCCCCGCGCCCTCCTTCCCGCCGACCGTGGCGTTCGGCGCGGGCACCACCAGGTCCTGGAAACCGTCACCGTTGAAATCGGCGGGCGCGGCGATCGGCTTCGCCACCGCCGTCGACGGCACCCCCACGACCACACCCGCCACCGTCGCACAGGCAACGGCAACCGCCGCCGCCAGCCGCGCTCGTCGGAACTCTCCCACTCCAACTCCCCCACATAGCCATACCTGTATGACGTGTATTACGTGTACGAAGAACAGGCACAGCGTACGGTCCGCCGCTCACGCCCCACCCGGCCGTACCGGACAGCGGCGGGCGGGCCGCCCTTCCCCGCCCCTCCGACGCGCGGCCCGCCCTGCCCAACACGCCCCAACACGCCCCGACGCCCGCGCCGATCCGGCGCCGAGCGCTCAGCGTTTGGTCTCGTACCTGGTCAGGAGCACACCGTCGGGAAACGTCCGGGTCTCCACCAGGTTCAGGTTCACCCAGCTGTCCAGGGCGGTGAAGAACGGCGTGCCCCCGCCCACCAGGACCGGATGGGTGAGCAGTACGTACTCGTCGATCAGCCCGGCCCGCATGGCCGCCGCGGCGAGCGTGGCACCGACGATGTCCATGGGACCGCCGTCGCCACCACCACCGCCACCGTCGTCGTCGGCCTTGAGCCTGGTGATCTCGGTGACCGCGTCGCCGGTGAACAGGCGGGTGTTCCAGTCGACCGCGCCGACCGCGCCGGGCGTGGAGGAGAACACCACCTTCGGCATGTCCCGCCAGCGGCGGGCGTACTCGACCGCCGCCGGTGTGGCACCCGGCTGCTTGTCGGCGGTCGGCCAGTGGGAGCTCATCGTCTCCCACAGCCTGCGCCCGTACAGCGCCAGGTCCGTCGCGTCCACCCGGTCGGACCACCACTGGAACAGCTCGTCGCTCGGCACGCTCCAGCCGAGGTCGTCGCCGGGCGCGGCGACGTATCCGTCCAGGCTCAGGTTCATGCCAAAGGTCAGTTTCCGCATGGCGTCAGCCTCCCGTGGTTCGGTGTTCGGCGTACAGACCGGCACGGCGCGGAAAAGTCATCGGCCGGGCCGCGCTGCCGCATCGGCTGCCGGATGTACGTACCGAGGCGGGGCCCCTAACCGCCCGAGCCGTTTCCGCAGGACTCGACGGACCGCACCGGCGGCTCTCCGAGGACCCTGCCGGAACCGGCCGGCGTGTGCTCGACGGAAAGGAACTCGTCTTTGGCCAGTCGGCCCCGCTGCCGGAGCCAGTACGTGCCGTCGCGGTCCTGGAAGTCGATGCCGGCCCGGTCGAACGCCGCGTAGTCCGGCAAGTCCTTGAGGTCGAGGTCGAAGTCGTTGGCCTCCGTGACGGGGAGCCAGTACGTCCCCCTGTCCTTCTGGGGGTCCGCCTTCGTGTACCTGAGGGACTTCCCCTCGATGACCACGGACGAGCAGGGCGGCAGGGAGGGGAGGACCACCTTGAACGCCACGGGGCCCCGGCGCGTGTCCCCTTCCGTGACCACGAAGGTGATGCCCAGGTTCGCCACGGGGTCCGCGGACCGGTTCATCACCTGGAGCCGGCCCTCGCCCTTCTGGCCCCTGCCGACCCAGTACGAGACCCGGGCCGCCTGGTCCCGCTGCTTCTCCTCCGTCTGCTCCCGGGACTGCTCCAGTTGGTCCGCCGCGACCCGCGCGCTCCAGATGGTGCCCACGGCCGTCGTCACCAGCCCCCCGATGCTCGCCACGATCGTGACGACCGCGCCCAGGGTGAGCAGGGTGAGCCGCCCGGGACCCGGGCCGCCCTCCGGCCCCTCCTCGGCCCGTTCGCGGGCCCGTACCCTCATCGGTGCGGGGCGCCGCCTGGCCAGTCTCAGTCTGGTACGTCTCTGTTCTCCGCCGCTCGGCATGCGTTCCCTCCCCGGCATTCCTGTGCACAGGGACGCGGAGCGCACGCGAATGGCTCCCGCGCTGCGGCCACCACGTCCCCGGGGGTGCGGGATCGCCGGGGTGTCCGAGCCGCGGGGTCCTCCTTCCCCCGCGACGGCGGGCCCTGGGTCAGCGGGCGGCGCGGCGGTCCAGGTAGAAGCCGGTGAACACGGTGACCTTGGCCCGCAGCGCCCACGCGTCGCAGGGCTTGGCGATGTAGTCGACCGCGCCCGCGGCATAGCCCCGGGCCGTGTGCTCGGGGTTGGCGCCCATGGCCGTGAGGAAGATGATCGGGACGTCACGGGTGCGCGGGCGCCGTTTGATGTGGGCGGCCGTCTCGTAGCCGTCCATCCCCGGCATCTGGATGTCCATGAGGATGACCGCGATGTCGTCGTGGTCCAGCAGCGCCTTGAGGGCGTCGCGCCCGCTCGTGGCGGCGACGATCTCCTGGTTGAGGGTGGCCAGGATCGCCGACATCGCCAGGAGGTTGTCCGGCTGGTCGTCGACGATCAGGATCTTGGGCATCCCGACGGCCTCGCTGCGGGCGGCGGGCACCAGCGCGTGCCCGGGGCCCGCCACCTGAGCGGCCTCGATGGTCTCCAACTGCCGCTCCAACAGCGTGCAGCGCTCCTCCGCCGCCACGCGGCGCTTCTCCGCGTCGTCGCGCTCGTGGGTGAGCCGGGCGACGTCGGCCTGGAGACTGTCGCGCTCGGCCCGGAGCTCGTCGAGACCGGGAGCGTCCTGGGCGTAGGCGTCCGCGCGGGCGCGCTCCTTGACCCAGTCGGCTTCGAGCTGGCTGAGCCGCACCTCCAGGTCGGCGATCCGGTGCTGGCGTTCCAGCAGGGCGCTGCCGATCACGTCCCCGGTGACGTTGGCGCTGCGCGCGACCCGGTCGGCGTCGGCGAGCTGCTGCTCGATGACCTCCACCGCGTGGCGGGGCGAGCTGCTGTGGGCGACGGCAGCGCGGTGCAGTCGGTTCAGCAGCTCGATGGCCGCCGGGGTGGCGGGCTGGCCGCGGTGCTCGGCGAGGTCGGTGAGCAGGTCCAGGATCACTTCCCAGGGGGGTACGCGGGTACCGTTGAAGTACCTGGAGAGCGTTCCCGCGTCGCGATGGCGGCGCGCCGCGTAGCGGCGCACCGACACTCCCAGCCCGTCGAAGAGTTCCCGAAGCGCCTTGGCGAGCGCGCGCGCCTCGTCGTCGAGGTCGGGGCCCAGAGGCTTGAGCTCACCCATGGCGTCCCTCCGCCTCGTCCGTACGATCGCTCGTGGAGCGGCCGGCGGATGCGTCGGGTGCGTCGGGCGTGTCGGGCGCGATGAGGTGGTTGAAGAAGGGGACCGCCGCGCCGAACGCGGCCGCGCCGTACAGCACGCCCTGCGCCACGACGCTGCCCGACAGCGCGGCGAGGACGCCTGCGCCCGTCCCGGTGAGTATCGCCAGCAGCAGCACCAGCGCGGTTCGCGGGGACAGCAGCGACCGTTCCATGGTCTCTCCTTCTGCCAGGCGGCCGTGGCCGGCCGTGGCCGCGGAATCGCCGCGACCAGCAGACAGCTTGGAGTGAACTCGCGGCGTTGCGCACCGTGTTCACGCAGATTGGTCCCCAGTGGCAGCACACGGACGCTCCACGCTGTATTTGCGCAGGTCAGGTGCGTGTCGAACGAATCGTGTGTTGCCGCTCAACGGTCCTCACGCGCAACGGCCGCAACACCAAAACGTTTCCTCGTGCTCATCCGGTGTTGGCGTGGCGGCGATCCGTACCGGGCGACGGCCCGCTCCGCCGTCCTGCGGCACCTGGGTACGGGCATTGCCCCGGGCCACGAACGACCACCCCTTGCTGGCCCGGCGCCTGCGGGAGTGTTCGCTCTTGCGCGCCGCCACGCTCAAGCCGACGTCAACTCGCCCACGATTCAGGGCTGTTGCTCTGCGCGCTAAGGAGCTGCAGTACGGAAGAGAGCCAGCAGGGACCGGGCCGGCAGCGCGTCCGGATCGAAGAACTGCGTGGCCAGAGCGGACGGCACAGCCGTACCCCGCGTGCGGACCTCGTGGCAGGTGAAGCAGAACGCCGCCTCGAAGAGCGCCAGGCCGAGAGAGTCGTCGTACGCCCGAATGCCCCAGCCGGGCGAGAAGCCGCAGCGGTGCTGTTCACTGCCGGGCAGGCTCCCGATCAGGGCCAGGGCGTCGGCGGCTTCGCTCCCGGACCAGTGGGCGACCACCGGGCCGGGGTACGGGTCGTCCCGTCCCGGGGGAAGGGCGGAGATCCGTACGACCTCGATCAGCACGGTGGCGGTGACGGCATCGGCGGGCAGCTGCACGCACACAAGTCTGCCCGCCGCACCGGCGGCCGCACCGGCGGCCGCGCCGGTGCGGCCCTGAGCCGGTGCCCGCGGCGAACCTCCTCAGTACGAGGCCCGCTCGCGGCGCAGGGCCTCCGAACCCTTCGACGAAGCCACGCGTCGCAGCCGCTCAGGCCGAAGCCGGAGCCGAAGCCGGAAGGGAATCTTCTCCGTCATTTCGATAACGCCAGGTACGCAGTGTCACCTGGCGGCCCTTCGCCTTTCGCGTGACGGGCTCGTCGTCGGTGAGTTGGAAACCTGTCGCACGGGCGACAGCCACGCTCGGGAAGTTCTCCGTTTCAATGCGCAGCAGCACGCGCCTCGCGTCGAGTTGGCGACAGGCGTAGTCGGCCGCCAACTCGACAGCTCGTGAGGCCAGGCCCTGCCGCCGGTGTCGGCTGCCGATGCCATAGGCGAGCTCGATGTCCCGCGCGTCGAGCTCGCTGCGGAAGAGGAGCACCTCACCGCGCGGCCGCTCGCCGTCGGTGGTGATCGCCAATTGCGCTTTCCCGCGTCCTTCCCCGCGGTCTTCGCGAGCCTTGGCCAGGTACTCGCGTGCCGCTGTGGAGTCGAACGGAGAGGGCACGGGAGTCCATCGGGCGATCTCGGGATCGTCATAGAGCTCAACCAGCGCGGACAGGTCGGAATCGGCCCACTCCCTCAGCAGTATCCCGTCTCCTGACAACCGAATGCTTGGCGGCAGAACGACCTCACGTTGGCTGGACATGTGCCCGATCCTGCCCTGCCGGGAAGTCGAACTCCAGGGCCGGAAAGCTCCTGGCCCGGTTATGAGGCGTCCGTGCGGGAGGAGCCCGGTTCGGCTGTGGGTTCCCTGAGGACACCGGCCACGTCGCATATTTGAACGCGTTCAGAATTCTTCGGAGCGGCCTGCGGACCGCCCCCGACCCTCCCGGTCCCCCGCCCCGCGCCTGCGGGCCGTTTGCCTTCAGCGGTAACTCCACGTAGCGTCTGGCCGATTTGTTGAATTCATATAAGGAAATATGGATGCAGAGGTTGGTTCGGGGGGCCGCGTGCGCGGTACTCGCCACAGGCGTGCTCGCGGGTTGTTCGTCCGGTACGGATGAGGGTGGCAAACCGGCTGTTTCGTCGTCGTCTCCGGGGAAGGCCGAGGGGTCCGTGACCGCGGACAAGAAGGCCCCGGCGAAGGAGGACCCGGCGAAGGAGGCCGCCGGTCGTGTCGGGGGGTCCGGAACGCCGTGCAAGTTGCCCGTGTCGTTCGAGACGGCCAAGGACTGGAAGCCCAAGGCGGTCGCCGCGGAGGACGCCAAGCTGCTCGGCCCGCTCGCCAAGCACGGTCCCGTGACCCTGGTCTGCCAGGTCGACGCGAAACCGGCCGGCCTGCTCGGCTCTCTCGGCGTCTGGACCGGGAACGCCGGGAAGAGCACTCCCCGGCAGGTGCTGGAGGCGTACCTCGATGACACGTCGGACGTCACCAAGAGCGAGTACCGCGAGGTCAAAGCCGGTACCTTCGCCGCCACCGAGGTCTCGTACACGACCTACAGCAAGCTCATGGAGGAATCCCGCCCCAAGACCGCGCTGGCGGTGACGACCCCTCAGGGCGCGGTCGTCCTGGACCTCGGCGGGCTGGACGAGGAGGAGCACAAGGAGATGCTGCCCGCCTACGAACTCGCCAAGAAGACCCTGAGCGCCACCCGCCCGTAGCGGCCCCCGCGCGGACGTGCCCTCTCGCGGCGATCGGCGATCGGCGATCGCTGCGGGAGGGCCTCGCGCCCGGCCGCTGTCCGGCGGGACCGGGAGCCGTGCGCCGCAGTACGTCAATGGGCTGACTGACGCATAGCCAGATCCCTTGCCCGCCGGGATAGTTGGCGCCACCTCCGGGGATGCGGCCGGGCGCGGGGGCCGGCGGCACGGAGCCGACGGACGGGGGGTCCGATGGGGTTCAACGTGCTCTCGCTGGTGCTGTCCGTGGTGGCGGTGGCCGCCTCGACGTGGGGCGTGCGCCTGCAGATCTCGCGGGCCAGGGCCGACAGCGACCTGGCCATGACGACGGACCTGATCCTCACCCACGTACGAGACCCGCAGTTCCAGCGGGACCAGCTGTGGGTCCTGAACGGACTCTCCGCCGAGCACGGACCGGAGAACGGGCTCGAAGGACTGCCCGAACCCGCCAACCTGCGGGCCTGGAACGTGGGGATCGTCTACGAGACCGTATCGATCATGCTGCGGTTCGAACTCACCAACCCGGTCATCCTGATGAGCCTGGCCCAGCACAGGATCGTCAAGACCTGGGAGGCTCTGGAGCCCTACGTCGCTGTTGAACGCGAGCGCCGGGGCCGGGTGGTCTTCCCCTTCTTCGAGGACGCCTACGTCGCCGCGAAGGCCGCGGACCCCTCCTTGCTGTACGCCAGCCTCGGACTGCGGAAGGCCGACGGTTCGCCGCGGGTGCCCGACGGACGAGCGGGCGGGGCCCCTTGGCGGGCCCCGGGACGCGGACGGGGAATCGGCGGACGACGGTCTTCCCCGACGCGTCCGACGCGCCTGACGCGGCGGCGCACACCGGGGTTCTGAACGACGCGGCTCTCCCCGCACACGGCTCTCCCCGCACGCGGCACGGCCCCACCCGGGTAGCGGTCCGGCCCGGACCGGTGCCGTCGTGACGGGTCACCGCAGCCGCAGCACTCCAGGAGCGCGGTCGTCGAAGATTTCGACCAGCCAGTCGAAGACGGTGCTCCCGCGCTCTTGTCTCGCCGCTTCGAGGTCCGCGCGGGTCGAGGGGCGGTTCGCGGGGTGGCAGCGGGACAGCCGGATCTCCAACTGGCGGGCCGTCTCAAGGTGGCCGAGGTTCCGGCGCGAGATCCGGTGGTCGCGCCACTCCACCACGTAGGCGTCGTCGTCGGGCGTTCCGAAACCACCGCTGAGGCAGTCGGCGAAGGCGTCGAGGTTTCGGCCGAAGTAGCCTCCGGGACCGTTGACCGCTTCGCCGATCACGCGCCAGAAGTCCTCCAGCGTTCCGATCTCCCTGCCGTCCAGCACATATGTCGGTGTCACAGCTCGGAGGATACGTGTGGCTCCGCGCCGTCTCCCCGGCCCCACCGTCTCATTCCGGTTCCGTGTGCGTCGAGGGCCCCCGGGGCTCCAGGACGCGCAGGATGGGTGACAGGAGTTTGCGCGACCAGGAAGTCCGCTGGTTGTCCGCGCTTTCGGGCAGGTCGTCGAGGGCGGTGGTGACGCGGCGCAGCAGTCGGAGGCCGTCGGCCAGCAGTCGGGGGCCGGGACGCAGCGCGAGGACGGAGCCCATCTGCCGGGCCAGGCCGGGCCACTGGATCTGGTGGCTGAGGAGCGCCGCGAGTCTGATCGCGGCCTTGAGGGCGGCGGGGTGCGTCGCCAGGTGCCGCCGCAGCAGTTCGACGAGGGGCCGGGCGATCTCGGCTTCCGCCTCGGCGATGCCGAACAGGACGGTGAAGGCCCCGGCGAGGTCGTCGACGGCTCCCTCGTACTGCTGGGCGTACACGCGGACCACGCCGCGGCCCGCCAGGCACCACGGCCATTGCCCGTACTCGGACAGCGCGTGGTCGAAGTCCTCTTCCGCTTCCGCGAGTCGCCCCGCCTCCCACCGCAGCCATCCGCGCATCGCGAAGGCGATCTCCCACGAGTCGTCGAGGGAGATCGCGTGGTCGAGGTCGGCCAGGGCTTCGGCGTCGCGGCCCAGGCCGTGCAGTGCCCAGGCGCGGAGCGTGTACGGCCAGGGCCGGCCGCGTGGTCCTTCTTCGTCCCGGTCGGCCAAGGCCCGGTCGGCCAAGGCCCGGTCGGCCAGGGCCCGGTCGGCCTCGTGAAGGGCCTCCGCGTGCCGTCCGAGGTCCAGGAGCAGGTCGGCGAGCCGGACGCGGTACCACCCCGGCCCGGAGTCCAGGTCGGCCGCCCTGGCCAGGTCGCGGACGGCCTCGTCCCACCGCTCCAGTCGGCACAGGCAGCGGGAGCGCTCCGCGTAGGCCCAGGTGTACTGCGGGTCGATGCCGAGCGCGCGGTCCAGATCCGCCAGCGCCTCCTGGTACCGCCCCTGAACGCGGTGGAGTTCGGCACGACTGGCCAGGGCCCAGTCCTGCTCGGCGTCGAGTTCGACCGCCCGGTCGAAATCGGCGAGCGCTTCGGTGTGGCGTCCCGCCAACAGGTGGATGCGCCCCCGGTACACGCGGTGCCAGGCGCCGTCGGGGTCGACGCGGATCACCTCGTCCATGTCGGCGAGGGCGTCGTCGGCGTTCCCCGCCTGCTGGTGGGTGACGGCGCGTTCCACCAGCGCCACCGCGTGCCGCGGTTCCGGTACCAGTACCGAGGTGAAGTCGGCGAGCGCCTCTTCGTACCGCTCCGCGCGCCGGTGGAGCCGCCCCCGGACGATTCGGGTGCGCTGCTGTCCCTCGGTGTCCAGACCGGGGTGTGCGAGCAGCGCGGCCAGGACGGCCATGACCGCCGAGGCGTCGTCCTGGGACGCGGCGGTCAGCCGCTCCCCCCATCGGGCCAGGCACTCGTCCGCGCTGTCCGCCCCGGCCCGCGCCAGCAGTTGGGCCCAGCGCCGGGCCGGGCCGCTCCCCTGCTCGCAGGCGTGGACGGCCTGGGCGAGTGCGTCCGGCAGGGCGCGGCGCGGATCGGCGCACAGGCGGTGGTACGTCTCGTTCGACCGGTGCTCGCGCCAGACGGTGTCGCCCCAGTGTTCCTCGGCCGGCACCGTCTCCTCCCGCTCTTCCCGCCAGGTGAGGAAGGTCCGCGCGAGCAGTTCGTGCGCGGCGTGCCACCGTGCGGGAGACTGGGTGCGTTGCAGCCGCAGCATGGGGGCGCGTACGACGTCGTGGTAGCGGCACCGCCCGGCCTGGTCGGTGACGAAGGCGAGCCGACGCACCCAGGAGTACTGTTCGGCGGCCTCCGGCGGGGCGACGGCGCGATAGACGTCCTCGTCGAACTGCAGGGGCAGGGCCAGGGCGAGGGCGGCGGTCCGCCGGGAGGGATCCGTCTCCCATTTCAAGAACCGCTCCACGGCCGTTCCCGACGGGTCGTCCACGGTCCGGGCCGAGTCGGGGCGCGCCTGCGCCAAGGTGTGGACCAGCACGGGGAGTCGGCCCGACAGGCGCAGTACGACGTCGACGACCCGTTCGTCGGTGACGCCCCGCAGCGCGAGCAGGGCCCGCGCCTCTTCCTCGGTGAACACCTCCAGCGGCACTTCGGTGACCAGGTCGAGCCAGTCGCCCCAGCACCGGGCGTTGAGACGGCCCTGTCCCGACAGCACGATCTGCACGTTGGCCGGCAGCGGGCCGTGCACCTCGCCGAACGCGATGTCGCGCAGCCACTCGTCCAGTACGGGCCCGGTCCGCTCGTACACGTCGAAGAACAGCACCACCCGCGGCCGCCGCCGGGTCACCTCGGCCAGGTCCTGGAGGAACACCGGGGTCAGAGCGCGCACCGGGTCCATGACGAGCCGTACGTCGTCGTGGGAGCGCAGCCGCGCGCCGAGCACGGCCCGCAGCCGGTCCGCCCCCTGGGCCAGCTGCTGCGGATCGACGGCGCCTGCGAGCGCCCCCACGACCGGCACCATTCCGAGACCGACCAGGCCCACCTGCGCGGCGACCGAGCCCGGGAGCGAGGCCGGGGCCGAACCTGGTCCCGAGCCCGGGACCGAGCCCGCTGGCGGCTGTGCGGCGCCGGTGTCCTCCGTGGCCGCGTGCGTGGTCTCCCGCGCCGACTGCGCCTCGTGGGCGCGCTGGCGGAACGTCGCCAGCAGCTTGTCGAACCGGCGCAGCTCCAGGCCCTGACGGCCGAGCCGCTCGCCGATCTCCTCCATCGCCTCCACGGCGCTGTGCACGCTGTCGTCCAGGTACACGGTGGTCGCGCCCTGTTCACCGGCGACCGCTTCCCACTGCCGTACCAGCGAGGTCTTGCCCACACCGGCGTTGCCGTGCACGTGGAAGAGGAACTGGTAGTCGTCGCTCTCCGGGTCCTGGCCCAGATTCTCCCGGAACGCGTTCATCTCCCCGCGCCGACCGACGAATCCGCTCCGACGGCGACGCCGGATCAGCTCCTGCCGCGACGGCCGCTGCTCCGCCATCCCCCCACCCCCGGCGGCCAGTATGGCAAGGATGCGCACGGCCCGGCCCGGATCGCGGCCTTCTCCTCGAACATCTCGAAGATCTCGGACAACTCGAACATCTCGAAGGTCTCGAACATCGGGCTCAGTGCGGCTCGTCCCCCTGCCGCGCGGTATCCATGGCTTCCCCGGCCCCCCAACGCGCCCGCACCACACCGTCGTTGTCGGGCATGACGGCGGCGTACAGGGGCAGGTCATCGCCCTCGTAGGGGGAGATGAGTACGGCGGCGGAGGCGGCGGAGATCCGGGAGGCCAGTT
This sequence comes from Streptomyces sp. NPDC050504, assembly GCF_044458065.1. Taxonomy (NCBI): domain Bacteria; kingdom Bacillati; phylum Actinomycetota; class Actinomycetes; order Kitasatosporales; family Streptomycetaceae; genus Streptomyces; species Streptomyces sp. NPDC050504. The sequence continues at coordinate 63,985 of NZ_JBITHO010000017.1, forward strand.
CGGGAAACTCCTCCTCGTCGCGGATGGCGCTGTGGATGCGGCCGTCCCGGTCCTGCCAGACGCCCTCGACGAGGCCGTCGGCGGGGAAGGAGGCGAGCACTGCGGCGATGTCGCGGGACAGGGGCGGCCGCACGGTCAGACGGGCACGGGGCGCGAGGGCCGCACGGACCGTACCGATGGTGTCAGGGGTGAGGCGGTGCCATCGTGTCGCGCCTTCGACGATCGTCTCCTCCAGCACTCCGGCGCGGCCGGAGGCGGCCGCCCGGCCCAGCCGGTCCCAGAAGTCGTCGTCGGCCGGCCACGCGGTGCCCGTACCTTCGACTTCCGGGTCGAAGTCGTACGGGGACGACGCCATGCGTTCGGGGAACAGGCCGAGCGCGCGGGTGGCGGCGAGCGCTTCCTCGCACGGCCGACTGCTGCCGATGTAGAGGTACTGGTCGTAGCCCACGTGCACCGCGAAGACGTCCTCGGCCTCCAGTCGGCACCATGCCCCGTCGTCGCGGAACATGACCCTGACCAGTTCGAGCGCCGTGCGCAGCGGGACGCGGGCCCCGTCGTGGAAGCCGGGCGGCAGACCCGGTCCCGTTGCGGCGCCGGTTGCGGCGGTGGCGTCGGCGGTGGCGGCGACGCCGGTTGCGGCGGTGGCGGGCGGGAACAGTCCGTCCAGTCCGTAGCCTTCCACCGCGGGCTCGACCCCGAAGTGCGCGACGGACGGAATGCCCGGCTCGCGGATGGCCAGACGCTCGACGCCCGATTCCCCGGCGAACACGGCAACTGCCCGAAGGTACGCCGCTTCCACCTCGCCGTGGTCGCTGAGGGTGTCCTCCGGCCCGGTGTAGTACCCGTGTTCATCGCGGTCGGCGGGGTCGTACTTCGTGACACGGTAGACGTAGGCGAGCATGTCCACATCATCCCTCACCCGCTCCCCCACCCGCCCCGTCCCGTCCCGCCCCGTCCAGCCTCCGGAGCATGGTGTACTGGTCGGCCGCCCGGCTCAGTTCATGAGGCGGCGTGATTCACGGGGCGGCGTGAGAGAGCGCGACGGAGCGAACATGTGGGACGGCCTGATCGTCCGCGACGCGGGCGTGCCGTCGATGGCCAAGGTCATCGACGGGCTCGTGGCCTCGGGCGAGTACGAGACAGTCCTTCGCCACGTCTGCCCCGAAGAGGACGCTTGATCTCGTCGGCCCCTGCCCTCACGTACCGGAACCCGGACCCCGGACCCCGGACCCCGAAGCCCTGGGTCCGTTACACCAGTCTCCGCGTCTCGAACAGGTAGGTGAACGGGGATTCCGGGCGGGGCGGCCGCGCGAAGCCGGCCGCGGCTCCCAGCGCCGCGATGAAGGCTCCCCAGCCGTCGGCCTGGTGCAAGGTCCAGGCGACTCCCGCGCCCGCGCAGGCCAGGGCCGTCAGGGGGCGCCCCCAGGCGAGGCGGGCCCGGCGCAGTTGCGCGGCGTGGTCCGCGATCGATTCCGACCGGTCCTGGAGCATGCGCGGACGGTCGGCGGGGTCGGCGGTCTCAAGGTCGCGTACGAAGTCCCGGAGGCCGCGGGCATAGGCCTTGTACGTCGGGCCGTGTTCGCTCCGGTAGTCCAGGATCTCGTCCAGGGGAACCCGGGACAGGTCCACGCCGACGTCGAGCATGTCCTGGTGCAGGAGTTGGCCGGACCTTTCTGCCTTGCCGCCCGGTGTCCGGGAGGCCCGGGTCAGGTCGCCGACCAGGTGGATCCGGTGGCTGGAGACCTTCGCCTGGGCTGCCAGGCCGACCTTCAGGAGCACAGCGGCGCGTGCCCGGACCGGCATGTCGACCATGTCCGGTCCCAGGTCCGGCCGTCGCCGCAGGACGCTCCCGGCGCGCAGCATCTCCTCGACGACGCGTTGGACGTTGTCGGTACGGGATGCGAAGTGCCCGGATCCGATGCTCAGCGAGCTGCCGGTCAGGTGCCCGATCGTGATCGCATCAGTGGCCTCCGCGTCCTCGGTGCCCTGCGCGCGGCTGTCGTGCGAAGCCGCGGCGCGCACGGTGCGGGCGATGTCCTCGTCGAGCCAGCCGGCCGGTTCGAAGTTGTGCAGGAGTCCGGCCTGCCGCAAGGGCTGGGCAAGCTCCGCCTCTTGCGCGACCGTTGTGCTGAAGTGCTCCCGGGGAAGCAGGAGGGCGAACCCGTCGAAGAAGAGCAGCAGGCTCTTCATGTGCCCGACGGACTGGTCGTCCCAGATCCACCCGGGGTAATAGTGTGCGAGTTCGGGCGGAGCCCCCTGCGCCGTCATACGACGAGTCTGGCACCGGTGAAGCGCTCAGGTCGATGAATCCCGTGAACTGACTGCAACCGACTGTGGGAGGTGCGTCCGGCCGTGTTCCGGAGCCCGTTCCGTCGGTGGTCTTCTTGGGGGCTGCGGCTTTACCGCGGTAAAGCCGCAGCCCCCAAGAAGACCACCATGTGAACACCGCGGCTGTTCACGGCGTTGCTCGAACCGTGTTCGTCAGCGCGGGAGGCAGCTTCGTCTCCGTGTCGAGGACCGCCTCGCCCACCTGCTCCTGAGTGAGACCGCCCGCTGTCGACAGGTCCGCGTTGAACAGGCGCGTCTGCGTGAGGCGCGTCCCGTCGAGCCTGGCACCGCGTAGGTCGGCTCCCCGCAGGTAAGCCCCGTCGAGGTGGGCGTGGTTGAGCCAGGCGCCGCCGAGTCGGGTTTCCCTGAGCCAGGCGCCTTCCAGGTGCGCGCCGGTCAGGTCGGCTCCCTCCAGGCGCGCACCGGCGAGGCGCGCCCGCTCCAGCCGGGCGTTCTGGAGGTCCGCTCCGCGCAGGTTCGTACGCCGTAGATCTATGCGGAACGGTTCCTCAAGGAGCGGCCGCCTCCCGAGGACCGTCAAGGCGGCCTGGACGGACTCCTCCAGCCGTACCGTGGAGTCCAACGGCCGTGCCGTGGGGGACGGTTCCGCGTCCGGCGCGATCCACACCTGGTCCCGGACGAACGCCGCGAGGACCTCGACCACCGTGAAGTGGTCCTTGGCGGAGTCCCGCATGATCCGCTCCAGCGCGTGGATACCGCCCAGGCGCTCGACGGTCCGCTCCGACGCGAGCAGCTTGATGGCCGCCACATAGCGGTCGGTCACCTGGCCGTCCCGGGCGATCTCGGCCTGCTCGCGGTCCCGGTCGCGGGTGTGCCGCAGCGTACGGTCGGTGTAGTAGATGCCTGCCCCGGCGACCGCACCGGCGCCGAGGGCGACCAGCGTCGTACGGAACCCCGCGACCACCACGGCATCGGCCGGCTGGAGGTCCCGCCGACGCAGCCGGTCGCCGTCCAGCCACCACGGGCCCTGCCACAACAGCAGGGCGAAGCCGACGAAGGCAACAACCAGCAGTGCGAGCACCAGAGCACGCGTCCGGCTCCGTTTCATACCCAGGAGCATCTCCCCGCCGGAGCCGCCGCATGCGTGAGGGAGTCGGCCTCCCGGGCTGACCGCTCCACCGCTCCACCGCTCCACCACTTGACCACTTCACCGCTCTTCGGCTTTACCGCGGTAAAGCCGAAGGGGGAGACAAAGTGGCAGAGAGGCGATGCCCGAGCGCGCACTGCCGACGGGTAATGTCCTGCGCCACTCCCCCGGCACCGGCGGAGACCTTCGAGGGGATCAGGGGGAATCATGGTCGCGTTCCACGCGTCCGCACTGGACGGCGTTGCCCGCAACCCCGCGCTGCCGACACCGTTGCTGCTGCGGTTGCTCGCCACTGACCACGGCGGTGGGGGTCCGCCCCGGCACGCCGTCCAACGGCCCGGACTCCCCGAATCGGCGATCGCGTTGATCCTGGCTCACCCGAACCCGCACGCCCGGATCCATTTCGCGACGAGCGTGCGAGCGGAGCCCGCACAGCGGGCCCGGCTCGTGGAGGACCCCTCCCCCAAGGTGCGGGCCGCTCTCGCGGCCGGACCGGAGGACTACAACTGGCGCACGGCGGTCGCACCGCTGCCGGACGGCGTGTGCGCCCACCTGCTGGAGGACCCCGACCCTTCCGTACGAGACGCGCTGTTGAACTCGCCCCACCTGGCGCCGTCGTTCGTGGCCTCGCTGGCCGCGCACCGCGATCCGGCAGCGCGCCGGATCGCGGTGCGCGCGTGGAAGACGCTACGGCCGGACGAGCGGTCCGCCCTGCTCACCGACGCCGCTCCCGAGGTCCGGCGGGCCGCCGCGCTGCGGGAGTGCCGACAGAACGCCGACATCACCACCGAGCTCCTTCGTGATCCGAAGTCCATCGCCGAGGCGCTGCGCCGAGGACGCCTCCACCGCGCCGACGCCGAACGGCACTTCGCCGCGCGGACACATCAGGCCGCCCTCGCCGAGAACCCGTCACTGCCCGCCGACCTCGTGACACAGCTCGCCGCTGACCTGGACGAGGACGTACGGCTCGCCGTCTCCCTCAGGCCCGAACTGGACGAGACCCGGCGCATGGCCATCGACTTCACCGTGTCGGACTTCGCCAGAGAGGACGTGGAGTGGGTACGGGACGGACTCGCCGACCCCGATGTGCTGCGGCGCGCCGCGACCTCCGCCCACCCGCTGCTCCGGCGCACCGCCGCCCGGAGCCCGCACCTGCCGTCCGACCTTCTGGACCTGCTCGTCCGCACCGGGGACCCTCAGGTGGAGAACTTCCTGGGCGTGTACCACCCCGACACTCCGGAGGAGGTCTTGATGCGTGTGTTCGCCCGGCTCGGCGGGACGTTCTCCGCGTGGATGGCGGAGACACACCCGCGCTTCCCCCGCGAGGGCCTCGCCGCCCGCTACGCGGACCACCCTGACGGCGACTACCGCCGCCTGGCCGTCCGGGACCCGGCCGCCACACCCGCACTCATCGAACGACTCAGCCACGACTCCGCGGTCTGGACGCGCCAGGCGGCGGCCGAGGACCCGCGCCTCCCGCTCCACCGACTCCGCGAAGCACTCCATGTCCCTGAACTGGCCTCCAGCGCCGGTGCCAACCCCGCTCTCCCCCAGGACGAGATGACCGCCGTCCTGGACCGCGCCGACATTCCCACCTGACCAGCGAGCGGGAACCGCCCGTCCTGCACTCAGCCCGGACCGGGGCCCCTGCCTTCTGCTTGCCGCCTGCCTGGCGACAGGATGGCGGGTGGCGACGAACGAGGCGGAACTCCTGGCCCTCCTGCGCGAACACGACGACCCCGAACGGCTGGAACGGCCGCTGCACTGCGACCGGGTCGCGACCGGCCTCGCGTTCCAAGGGCTGGTCCGCCGCCTCGAAGCGGACTTCGGAACCCGGTGCGAGTCGGAGCGGGACACCCAGGACTCCAGCGAGTACGGCCGCGTCCACGTCCCTGCGGACGCCACGATCTGCGGGACGCGGATCGTCGTCTGCGTGAGCAAGTTCGGCTCCCTCGCCGAGGTCTGCGCCGACAACCCGGGCGCCTACTTCGGCACCGAAGACGCCCGCCAGGACGGTGCGCTGGATCCCGCGGACCTCGCCACCGTGAAACGGGCCGAACTCGGCTACGTGAGCATCCCCGAGGAACTGCTGGAGAGCGACTACGAGGGCCCCAGCGCACTGGAACCGTTCGCGGTACGGCCCACCTGGTGGACCCGGTACTTCGGCACGGTCTGGTGATCCGTCCGCGCAGAGGGCGCACCGGGCCAGTCCAGGGGTGGTCTGCGGGTGTGCTCCAGCTCTGCCATCTTTACCGCGGTAAAGCCGTGGGGCCTCGGTCGGGGCGCGCTTCCCGGCTCAGGAGCTTTACCGCGGTAAAGCCCAGCACTGCCAGAGTGTGCTGCCCGTGCGGTGTGGAGCTGTGCACGGGACCGCACTACGAGCCGTACTACGAGCCGTCCTATGTAGCGTGCTAGGCGTTGTGCACGACGGTACGCCGGACATGGGGCGCAGACCTGAGCGCCACCGGGCTGTCGGCCGAACTCACACCGACACGCTGATGGGCGCCTGCTCAGGAATGCACCAGAGATCACCTAACGTCACAAAAGCACTATTGTCCGCTTTGTGACTGGAGGTGGGGCAGGTGACCACCAGTACCCTCCCACTCGACCTCGTCGACCTGACCGAGGTGAAGAAGGCGCTGCGACGCCGTGCCCAACGCATGGCCGAAGGCCTCCACGAAGCCAAGGTCATCGTGGTCAGCAACGGCAAGGGCGGCGTCGGCAAGTCGAGCCTGTCCGCGACCCTGTGCGCGGCCTGGTCCAGCGCCGGGCTGCGCACCCTGCTCATCGAGATGGACGAGCAGGGAAACAACGGCGAGGACCTCGGCTTCAACGCCTCCGCCCTCTCCGACAACGGCGAAGCCCAGGCCGCCGCCATCCTCGACGGCAAACCCCTCACTCCCACCGGTCAGGCCCGTCCCAACCTGTACGTCGTCCCCGGCGGTGAAGTCCTCGAAGAGATCGTCGAGGAGCTCTACTGCCAACGGCGTCTCGCCGCACGCAGCGGCGACCCCGCCGACCAGCTCGCCTGGATGGGCATGTACGCCGCCGCCCTCGACGCGGTCCGCGACCAGTACGACGTCATCGTCCTGGACGTGGCCCCCGGCTCCGAGCCCCTCCAGCTCCAGGCGCTGACCGCGGGTGACCTCGTGCTCATCCCCTCGAAGTCCGACCCTTCCTCCCGCAAAGGCCTGCGGACCGTCGCCCGGCGCTTCGGACTGGCCCGCGGCCTCAACCCGGGGCTCCGCCTCCTGGGCGTCGTCGTCTTCGCCTCCAACGTCTCCGCCACCAAGGTCCAGTCGAACATCAAGGACCAGCTGACCCGGGACCTGCAGGGCGCCGCCCCCGTCTTCGAGCAGACCATCCGGCACGTCGAATCCGCCGCGGTCGCCTGCCGCACCGCGGGCAAGACCCCCCAGGAGCTGCGCAGCAGCAAGGACATCGACACCAGCCTGCGCCGCTCCGTCCGTGCCCTGGCGGGGGACTACCAGAGCCTGGCCATCGAAATCATGCAGGCCAAGGCCGCCCTGGACCAGGACAGCTGACCGCCACCGGACAAGGAGCAGACCCATGGCAACCCGCAAAACCGAGGTCGACGGCGGCCTTCCCGACAACGACAAGGACCTGGACGCCTTCGGTGCCGCCGCTGCGGCAGCCTTCACCCCCAAGCCCCGCCGCCGCGCGGCGAAGCCTTCCGCGGCACCCGAACCGCAGCCCGCCGCGCCCGCGGAAGCCACGCCCCCTTCAGAGGCCGGGCCGCCTTCCGAGGCCGCACCGCCTCCCGAGGCCGGGCCGTCCTCCGTCGTCCGGACGGTGCCCGCCCCGGTGCCCGCCCCGGCGGCCGCCGGGGGAGTGGCGGCGGAACAGCCCGTGGTGGTGAGGATCCCTCAGCTGGGGGCGCCCGGCCAGGACGCCACCCAGTGCACGGTCATGGTGGACCGCACCGTACGCAAGAGGTTCGCCCGCTACCAGAGCGCCCAGCAGCAGGCGACCGGCCACGAGCCCACCAACGCGGTCGTCGTCCGCAGAGCGATGCTCCAGGCCAGGAAGAACGACCGGTTCGCCGCGCTCCGCCAGACCGTACGCCTGCGGCAGCAACCGCTCCAGGAGGAGGACCACGACGCGGAGGGACTGTTCGGTGAGGTCCCGGAGCGGCGTACCGAACGCGGCGCCGTCAAAGACAGCGCCCAGCAGTCGTTCCGGCCCAGCCGCCAGGAACTAGCGGTGTACGACGCCTACAGCACGGCGTACGGCTTCCCTTCCCGGTCGGACTTCCTGAACGCGGTCCTCGACGCGTTCCTGCCCGAACTCCCGGCCAAGGACCGTCGCTAGCAGCCAAGAAGGAAGAAGGGGCTGGGCACGGCGACGTGCGCCGTGCCCAGCCCCTCCGTGCTTCGCGGTCCGATCAGGCGTTGCCCGTGCCCTGGAGAAGCCAGACCAGCTTCTGCCGGTTCTCCTCCGTCATGTGCTTGCGCAGCTGCATGTCGAACCACAGAGGATTGCCCCACGGCAACGCCTCGACGACAGCCACCGAAGGCAGGCTCGCGGCGGCGGACACAGCGGACGCAGCGGGCTCCGCCGGAGCCGCGAAACCGGCGGACGGAGGTGCGTCGGGCAGCGCGGACGGCTCGTTCCGCGGGTCCGGAACATGCTGTGCCGGGGCTTCAGCGGCCTCCGCCTCCGCAGCCGCCGGGACCACCACCGCTACCGGGGCCGCCGCCGAGGGCGTTACCGGGGCCACCGCCGAAGCACTGTGGGCCGGGGGAGCGCTGTCGGCCGGGGGAGCGGCTTTACCGCGGTAAAGCTCTCCGGTCTCGGCCGGTGCTTGCTGAGAGACCGTCGCACTGTCACCACCGTCACCACTGTCCCCGCCGTGCCCGCTGTCCCCGCCGTCCTCGACCACGAGGGCCCCGGCCTTCTCGGCCTCCCGGTCGGCGACCCTGCGCTCCCACGCGGACCACTGCTCTTGATGCGGAAGCTTCACCAGGTCGCGGGTCTCCCGCACCGGAAGCTCACCGGCCGACACCAGGGCCTGGAGCTCGGGCGCCAGCTTCAACAGGTAGATCTGCTGAGTGACCCAGCCCGCCGACTTGTTGTAGTACGCGGCGACCTTGCCCTTGCCACCGAGCTGATCGACCATCGTCTGCACACCGATCGCCCGCTCGATCGGGTCCAGGTTCTCCCGGTCGTTGTTCTCCGACAGGAGGGCGTCGAGGAACTCGGCGCGGGTCGCTGCGATGGTCTCGTTGTGCACGACGTTCAGCGTGGGCAGGCCCGCCTTCCGCGAAGCCCGGAACCGCCGCTCCCCGTTGACGATCACGTACGAGGCGGAGCCGAGGTGCCCCTCTTCCTCGGGCCACAACTTGAGGTAGCTCGCGCGCGACACCACGACCGCGGGCTGCAACTGGCGGCGCTTCAGGACGGATCCGAACTGCCTGAGATCGTCGTCGGACCCGAAGTTGCGCCTCGGGTTGAACCGCGTCGGGACGAGCTTCGACAGCGGAAGCGTCAGCAGCAGGGGATCGCTCTTGCCCGGAACGTCATCGACGCGCTGGCCGGCGAGCGAGGCGAGACTGGTACGGCGTCCGGCGGTCATCAGGCCCGGCCCCCGTACCCGAGCTCCAGCGCCAGCCGGAAGAAGTCTTCCCGCGCCTCCATGGCGACCCGGTTCTTCGGGTACTGGGTGACCACCCGGCCCTCGACGGAGGCCCGCGTGTGGACCTTGTAGCGGCGCACCACGCTCTCCGTGCGCGGCCAGCCCTGCGCGTCGATGTAGGCCTTGGTGTCTTCCAGGTCGGCCTGGCCGTCGCGCGGGTCCCAGTTGTTGATGACGACCTTGAACGGGAGGCCCGTCGGCTCGATCACCTTCTGGATGGTGCGGGCGGTGGGGTCGAACGCGAGCCCCTCGGGGGGCATGGGCACGATGACGTCGTGGGCGTACTTGAGGGCCTCCAGGAGGAGGTTCTCGTCCTGCAGGCTGCCGGGGGTGTCGATGAAGACGTGCTGGAGACCCTTGGACTGGCCCTTCAGGACGTCGGCGACGATCGCCCCGAGGTTCAGGGTCGTGGTCGTCTTGCCGACTCCGCCCTTCTGGTTGGCGACGACGTGCACGCGCGCGCCCGCGTCCTTGAGGACCGCGAGGTTCTCGGGAGTCTCGTGCTCCTGGGAGAAGTCGAAGGGCAGGTCGGTGATGCGGTTGGCCCACCAAACCGTGGAGGCTTGTGGGTCGATGGACACGACATAAACACTGGCTGGCATCTGATGCTCCGTGTGCTTCCCGTGAGGTACCGGTACTTCGGGCAGAGAGCATCATCCCAGATGCCATCGGCCCGCTTTGCGCGGGACATCCAAGAACAGCCGATATGAGACATGGGTTACTGCCGCACGGTTCTTTACCGCGGTAAAGAACCTGCCCCCGAACCTCGCGGGGGAGGAGCGCCCGACCCACGGGCGCTCCGATTCCCTCACCCCGCCGGGTTCCTGACTCCGCGTGTCACACCCAGGTCCGACACCGGAGTCCAAGCCTGGCGCCGACTACCGGTAGACCGCGTGGAGGCGCTCTCGCTCCTCGGCGGCATCGAGGAGAACCTGCGCCAGCTCGCGCGGCTGGGAGAACATCGGCCAGTGGCCGGTGTCCATCCTGACCAGCCGCCAGCGCTCGCTGTTCAGCAGCTCGGCCACATCTTCGTCCGGCTCGGCGTCGTCGGGTTCGGTCCCCGGCATCACACACAGGACGTACGTCGCCGGAAGCCCGGCGAGCGGCCCCGCCAGCACGGCGGGCTCGGTCAGCGTGGCACCCGGATGCGGCGTTGAGCCGCGCACGAGGCGTGAGATCTGCTCGTCGGTGAGTCCTTCGCCGTCGAAGTGAGCAGCTGGCGGGACCGGCCAGAAACCTCCGTTCTCGGCGATCGACGCCTCCACCGCCGCCCCGCCGTCCGGCCAGGCGGAGAGAAATGACGCGCCGTCCGCTGGAACGCTTGAGTCGACGAAGACCACACGGGCCAGGCGGTCACCGATCCGCTCCGCCGCCTGTCCGACCGGGATGCCCGAGTAGCTGTGCCCCACCAGCACCACGTCACGCAGGTCCTGGCGTTCCACCTCGGCGACGATGTCCTGGACGTGGGTCGCCTGCCCCGCAGGGACACCCCGTTTGTCGGCAAGACCGGACAGCGTCAACGGATGGACACCGTGGCCGGCCGCACGCAGGAACGGCGCCACATCGCCCCACGCCCACGCCCCGAGCCGCGCCCCTGCGACCAGTACGAAATTCACCATGCCCGCACCGTAGCCTGACCGCCTGACGGCGCCTGGGCCGGAGGCACCGCGGATGACCACCGGGTTCACAACGGTCGTCCAGTACGGCGACTTCCGCGCCCCGCTTCCGTGCCCCGTACTTCGGTCGCTCGCTTCAGTCGCTGCTCGGTCGCTCCAGTCGCTGGCGGAAATCGCGCCGAGGCGGCAGCGACTGAAACCCAGAGACTGAAGCACCGTTCAGTCTCTGCTCAGTCGCTTGATAAAAGACCAGGTCAGAGAGGTGCACCCGATCAGACAGCGACTGAAGCGACTCTGGCTGGAGTATATGGAGGACTTCTGGATGCGCGCGTGTGCGTCATAGATAGGAGGCTTGAGTCGCTTCAGTCGCTGTTTTTCTTTTCGCACCGCTCTGACCTGCGGTTTTTCTGGTGTACTCAACGCAGCGACTGAAGCGCTGCGTCTACGGTTCAGTCGCTGCCGCCGGTCGCCCCCTTCGGCAGGCGTCAATGCGGCGACACGAGACTCACGAGGAAGGGGAGGGTGTCGGTCCTTCCCCGGCACATTCGCTAATCTGTGTCCGTTGTTGAGTCGCTTCAGTCGCTGAGGAGGGGAGTACATGTTGTCTGACCTGCATTTTTCCCCCAGCGACTCAACCGGCGACCCAACAGAAGAGCAGCTGGGCCCGTCGGTCGCCGAGCCGCTGGCCATCGCGCGGCTGTGCGCGGGCCGCGGTTGGCCCGTGCACCCGCTCGTCCCCGGCCGCAAGACGCCCGCGGGCAACTGCGCCGCGTGCCGCGTCCCGGGCCACACCCACGAGAACTGCCCGTGCCCCGCTGCGGGCCGCTGGTGCCACGGCTTCCGCGCCGCCACCCTGGACGCCGCACGCATCGACCAGTGGTGGGGCCGTCATCCGCACATGGGCGTCGGGGTTTCCTGCGGCCCGGCGGACCTGGTCGTCATCGACGTCGACGCCCATCACGCCCCCCAGCCCGCCCCGGGACTGCTCCTCCCGGGCATCACGATCGCCGATGCCGTCGACACCACCGCGATGACCACCGGCTACCACACCCTGGCCGTCCTGGCCGCGCTGCGGGCCCAGCCCAACCCGGCCGACGACGCGTCAACCCTGCGTGTCCGGACGCCTTCGGGCGGGCTGCACATCTGGTACCGCGCCACCGACGGGAGCCGCTGGCGTTCCTCCTCGGGCAGCGGCGCGGGCCGGGGGCTCGCCTGGCAGGTCGACGTACGGGCGAACGGCGGCTACATCATCGCCCCCGGCACCACCACGACGGCCGGGACCTACCAGCCCGTCGGCGAAAGTCGGCTGCCCGCCCCGCTCCCGGGCTGGCTCGCCCAGGAACTCGACCGTACGGGGCACTTGCCCGCCGCCCCCACCTCCGTACCGGCGCCGCGCCCGGTCCCGCCCCGGGCCCGGCAGGCGGTCCAGGCCGAAGGCGGCGGCCGCGACGAGGCACTGCGGGTGCTCACGCGCCTGCTGGCCGACGTCGCGGACTGCTCCACCGTCAGCGAAGGCGCGGGGTTCTCCGACAAGCTCAACCGCGCCGCGTTCACCGCCGGCGGCCTGGTCGCCGCCGGACACCTCAGCCAGCACACCGCCGAACGAGCCCTGCAGGAGACCGCCGAACTCGCCCGCCCCGGACAGCAGCAGCGTGCCGCGCAGATCATCCGCAGCGGCATGAACGCCGGAGCCCGACGTCCCCTGCACCCCGGGAGCCGCACGTGAACAACCCCAGCAGCGGCAGCCCCGACTTCCTCTTCGGCTTCGACGCGCACGCGGTCGCCGCTCAGATCCTCGCCCACCACAATCCGGCGGCCCCCCTGCCCGCCCAGAGCGCGACCGAGCCCCAGGGCCCGGCCACCGCGGCCGGGCTGCTGCCCGACACCCTCACCGACCGCGGCAACGCGAAGCTGTTCATCCAGCTCTACTCCCGCGACTACCGCCACGTCCCGGGCCTGGGCTGGTACCGGTGGGACACGACCCGCTGGCAGGCGGACGAGGACGAGACCGTCCTGTGGGCGGCGGGCGAACTCGGCGAAGCCATCGCAGAGACGGACCCCCGGGGCAAGTACAGCCCCCATGACCTCGGCAAGCACCGCAAGCGCGCGCTGAGCACCGCGGGCATCCACGCCATGCTCGACCAGGCCAAGTCCGCCCCCGGCATGGTCCTCAAGGCCGCGCTGCTGGACGCCGACCCCTACGCCCTGTGCACGCCCGCGGGCATCGTCGACCTGCGCACCGGCCTGGTCCGCACGCCCGACCCCAACAAGGACTTCCACTCCCGCTCGACGACCACCAGCCCGGCCCCCATGCGCACCCCGCGCTGGGACCGCTTCCTGACCGACACGTTCGGGGACGACCCCGACGGCACCATCATGATCAGCTTCCTGCAGCTGCTCCTGGGGTACTCCGTCACCGGGGACGTCGGCGGCCAGGTCATGCCCTTCCTCTTCGGCTCGGGCAAGAACGGCAAGTCCGTCCTCCTGGACGTCCTGATCAAGCTCCTGGGGGACTACGCGGACGCCGCCCCGCCAGGCTTCCTCATGGCCCGGCCCTTCGAGGGCCACCCCACGGACCTCGCCGAGCTCCAGGGGCGCCGCGTCATCGTCTGCTCCGAGATCAAGCCCGGCGACAAGTTCGACGAAGCCCGCTTCAAGCACCTCACCGGTGGCGACCGGGTCAAGGCCCGCCGCATGCGGCAGGACTTCTTCTCCTTCGAACCCACCCACAAGTTCTGGCTGCTGGGCAACCACCGCCCCGAAGTCGGCACCGGCGGCTTCGCGTTCTGGCGCCGCATGCGCCTGATCCCCTTCGAGCGGGTCGTCCCCGACGACCGGAAGATCGACAACCTCGCCGACCTCCTGGTCACCGAAGAGGGCCCCGGCATCCTCAACTGGCTCATCGACGGGGCCCGCCGCTACCTCTCGGGCGAGAAGGACCTCTCCGGCCCCGACAAGGTCCGCATCGCCACCACCGCGTACGCCGAGACCGAGGACCACACCGGCCGGTTCTTCGACGAGGCCTGCGCCCTGCACCCCGACCACCGGGCGGAGCAGGCCAGCCTGTACGCCGCGTACCGCACCTGGTGCCAGCACGAAGGAGCCCCCGCCATAACCTCCCGCGCCTTCGCCGCACGCGCCCGCGAACTGTGCGGCCTCGCTTCCCCCAAGCAGATGGTCCTGTCCAACTCCCGCAAGTACTACCCGGGCATCGGGCTGCTCGCCGAAGAACAGGCAGTGGAGGAGACCCCATGAGCGCCCTGATCACCGACGACGAACTCGCCCACGAATCCGACATCGTCTGGCTGGAGGACCCCGACGGGCTCGACTACGTCCGCCAGAGCCTGGACCGCCTGCCCACCCGGCGTGGCAAACCCGCCTACCACCGCGACGGCCGCATGGTCGGCTACGCGGTCCTGGGCACCAAGGCCAAGGCGTCGCGCTCCTCGGGCACCTTCCGCCGCCGCGTCTTCTGGCTGCTGCCCCACGACCGCGACACCGAACCCGAGGGGCTGTACGCCAAGAGCGCCCCCGCCGAAGCCGTCGACCCGCGCACCCTCACCGCACGCAGCAAGGGCCGCAAGACCGAACGCTCCGAAGGGGGCCCGCCGTCCACCGCGATGCGGGAACTCGGAATAACGCTCCCGCTCTGATCCGAAGTCCAGCCAGCCCGCCTACCTGCCAGCCCGGCGGGCAGGGCCGAACCGTACGCCTCTCGGGCTTCGGATTGTGTGAGATTATCTGCGCCGTAGGCAGTGTCGGCCTGCCCGCCGGAACACCGGCCGAGCCGTGGTCGGCCTCCCGCTCCCGGCCCGGCATCCCAGAAGCGCGCTCCCGCTGGCAACCGGTCACCCCCGCCAGTCGGTTCACTGACACGGGGAAGCAGGAGTACGGACGGTCATCGTCCGCGCAGGAGACAGCGAGGTGACGATGCCGGTCGACGGCCCTCCACGGGAAGAGCGGGACGGCCCATCAGCCGGAGGATCCGGCGGATTCGGCAGGTCGCTCCGACGGTTGAGCGACGGACTCCGGGCCGCCCGCCGCGAGCGCGCGGCCGACCGGGAACTCGAACGCCGGTTGCGCCGTCAGCTGCGCGACCTCGAAGTGGACCCGCCACTGACGGTCGAGGCGCTGTGCGACGCGGTGTCCAGGAAGCGCGGCCGCGAGATCCTCCTGCGCCCCCATCCCCTGCCCGTCCCCGGCCCGCAGGGTCTGTGGCTGGAGACCCGCACGTGCGACGTCATCGTCTACCAGGAGCGCACGACCCCGATGCACCGGCGCCACATCATCCTGCACGAGGTGATGGGGCACATCTACGGCGCCCACAAGTCGGATGCCGGGAACGGAGGTTTCACCGTGCCCGGACTCAACGACGGGGCGGTCCGCCAGGCCCTGGCCCGCTGCGCCTACGACGACGACCAGGAGTGCGAGGCGGAGAAGGCCGCCACGATCGTGACGGCCTGGGCGTTCGTCCTGGACGAGGTCGCGCCCACCGCGTCCGGCCACCCGGAACTGCGGCGCGTCCATTCCGCGATCGGCGACCACCGCGGTTGGCTGTGACGTGCGCTACGCATTCTTCGCGGTCTGCTCCACCGTGCTCACGGCCGCGACCCTCTGGAAGCTGTACCAGCTCGTCCGGGCGCCCCGGAACCTTCCGCTGCGCTGGCTGACCTACTGCCTGGGATGCGTGACGGGCACCTACGCGCTGAGCACCTACGCCGGGCAGCGGATCGTCGACTCCGCCGTGACCGTGGGCACCGCCAAGGTCGTACAGGACGTCATGGCCATGGCGACGTGCTTCACCCTGCTCGTCTTCTACCTGTACTCGGCCGAGTACAGTGCGGCGATCCGCCGCAGGACGCGACGCGAAGCACTGGTCTTCTGCGGGGCGGTGGCCCTGGTCGTGGCCGCGGCGGTCAGCGCGCCCCGGCACGCCGTGCTCCACAGCACCTTCGAAGAGGCCGTGATGACGGTGCCGCAGGTCCTCGTCTTCTACCTGGGCATCGGCCTGTACATGTGTTACGCGCTCACCGGGGCCGGCCTCAGGACCCACCACTACGCGCGCATGTCCAACGGCGCGGCCGCCACCGGTCTGCGGGTGGCGACGGTCGGCCTCGCCGTGATGGTGGTCTGCACCGCTGTCCGTGCCGTCTTCGCGCTCATCCGCCTCGGCGGGGGATCGGTCCCCGACCGGCTGACGCTGTACACGGCAGTCGTACTGGCCTCCTCCACCCCGGTGTTCGTCGCCGGGGTGACCTGGCCCGGCGTGCACGCGTACTGCGCCGCGTGCCGACTGCGGCACGCGCACCGGCGGGCCTACCGGCAGCTGGAGCCGCTGTGGCACCTGCTGTCCTCCGCCTTTCCCGACATCGTGCTGCCCCGGACGGGCCGGGGCGGGGGCGCGACCTTCCGCTACGCCCGCCGGATCATCGAATGCCGTGACGGCCTGCTCCGCATCGGCCCGCACCTGGCCGAGAGCCCGGCGGCCGGGGCCGTGGAGCCGACGGAACTGGCGTCGCGCCTGCGCCGTGCGGCAGGAGACGTCCACCGCGGCCGGGCGGCGACGGCCTCCGGAACGCCCCTGTGGGTGATGGGGGGAAGCGGCGGCGAAGCCGATGACGTCCAGTACCTGGTCGTCCTGTCACAGGCCCTGCGCACGCTGCCCGCCAAAGCCGCCTGACCATCGGGCTACGGGGTGGTGTCCCGGCCCTCGCGGGCCCATTCCGGAAGGCTGTCGACGATGTCGTTCACGAGAGCCAGCAGCTCAGGTGACAGGTCCTCGCCCTCGTTCAGCCCCCGTGTCGCGATGCCGACGAGGTCTCCCTTGCGCTTGTGGCTGAGCATGCGCAGACCTTCCACGACGGTCCAGACGATCTTGCGCTGGTCCGGCTCGAAGTAGATCGCGGTGACGCCGAACACCTCGGCCAGGCCCTCCCTGACGACGGCCGGCGCCTCGGTCACCGTACCCGTACGCAGATCGCTCACGTCCTGCTCCGAGACGACCTCGGCGCCCGCCGCACGGTTGATCCCGCGTGCGATGTCGGCGTCCGACGGCGGCCGCGAGTCTCCCTGGTACAGGTGCTCCAGCAAGTACTGGATCTTCGCCGCGAGCGTGGCCGGAATCGTCGGCGGAGCCGGTGCCTGAGCGCCGAAGCTGCGGTCCTGCGCCGCGTGCAGGGCTTCCTCGGACACCCCGTAGAGGCGCGTGAGTTCCGATACGAGTTTGGGCGTCAGCCGCCGCATGCCGCGCTCGGCGTCACCCACCGCGTCCTTGCTGTGGACCAGCCGCTCCACCTCGTACTGCGCGTACCCGGCGTCACACCTCAGGTCGGCCAGATCGGGCACGCCGTGCCGGGGGAAGAGCCGGTCGATGTCGCACCGCAGGGCGCGGGCGACGGCGGGAAGCCGTTCGGGATCGGGGCCCCGGCCGTTCTCCCAGGTCGCCACTGCGGAACGGGAGGCTCCCACGGCCTTGCCGAAAGCGGCCTGGTTCCGGAAACCCGCCGCCACTCGCGCTGACCTCAGGCGATGGCCGTCGAAGTGGCGTACAGGCATAAGGCGGTGCTCCTACGGGCGGCTGGCAGGGCAGGTGAATAGTAGCCACTTGTTCACCGGGTGAAGTTGGCATAGTGTCATTTTCGCCCGGGGGGGGAGTCGGGCGGGCTTTCCTTCGACCGAGTCGAGCTCCATGGGGCAAGGCTCGTTCGGGCAAAGCTCGTTCGGCCCACCGGGTCCATCCGCTCACGGCCCCGGCAACGCGCTGACGGCCCTGGTGATCCTGGTGATCCTTGCGAAGAGGGAAACATAGATGAGTCTCGCATCTTTCTCGGCCCGGGAGCGAGCGCACAGCGGATACCGGCCAGTGTTCTGAACATCGGTGCCGTCGGGCCGGTGGCTAGCACCCACCGGGACCGGCAGTACGTTCCGGCCGGTCGCGGAATTACCAGATCCGCGCCCGGCCCACGCCCGGGGAGAGTTCATGACCTCCCCGCGAGCGAGCGCCGCGCGGCAGGGGCCGGAGAGCCTCCCAGCACCTGCTCCTGCCGCGCAGCCCCGCGGTGCCGGTCCGCACCCCCGGTTCCGGTCCGCGCCGCGCCGCTCGCTCCACCGGCTCCCGGCCGCGGGGACCCCCTCCCCGCGGCCGGGTCTCAGTTCGCCCGCTCCTCCCGTGCACAGGTGACATCCGTCGCAGGGAGACGGCCCGTGGCCAGGTACGCATCGGCCTGCCGGTCCGCGCACGCGTTCTGGGTGTCGGTGTAGAAGCGGACGCCGTGGCCTTCGCCTCCGGCCACCGTCACCATGCGGGAACCCTTCAAGGAGCGGTGCATGCTCTGCCCTCCGGACAGCGGAGTCTGCGGATCCCACTCGTTCTGCACGATCACCGCGGGAACCCGGTTGTCGATCGCCACGGCGGGTTCGGCGGCCTTCGGCCAGAAGGCGCAGGGGGAGATCCCCGAGACGAAGTCCCCGTAGAGCGGGTACCGGACCGCGTCACGGGTCACGTCGCGCCAGTACGCCTCCGGGTCCCGCGGCCAGTCGGAGCCGTCCCCGCACACGACGGCCCAGCGGCTCATCGCCAGATTGTCGTCGGGGACGCCGGTGCGGGCGACAGCGGGACCCGGAGACGTACTGCCCGGAGACGTACTGGCGGCAGGGGGCGCCGCGGGTCGGCCCGCCGCCGCCTCGCGCAGTCTGACGACGAGTTCGGCGCTCGCGCGGACCCTGACGAACTTCGCGCGCAGCAGGTTGCGCACCCCCGTGCCGTCGTACGTCGCCCCGTCCAGCTCGACGGCCTCGCGGTCCGCGCCTTCGACCAGCCGCCAGAACGTACGGGTCACCTCTTCCGGTGTGCTCCCGAGGCGGTACTCGGAGGCACGCTCCGCCGTCCACCCCGCCCACCGCCAAAAGGCGTCCTCGGCCGTCGGCGCCAGGACCCGGTACATCCCGCGCCACATCCGCTTCGGGTCGATGGCACTGTCCATGACGAACCGGTCCGCGCGGTGCGGGAACAGCTGCGCGTAGGCGGCGCCGAGTGCCGTGCCGTAGGAGAGGCCGTAGTAGTTGAGCTTCCGCTCGCCCAGGGCCGCCCGCATGACGTCCATGTCCCGCGCGGTGTTGCGCGTGGTGATGTGCGGCAGTACGGCGCCCGCCGTGGCCCGGCACCGCTCGGCGACCTTCCTGGCCCAGGCCGCGTTCGCGTCGAACTCGGCCCTGGTGCGTGTCGGGCGGGGGAACAGGAGGTCGGAGCCCCGCAGCCCGCACGTGACGGGCGTGCTCTCCCCGATCCCCCTGGGGTCGAAGCCGATCAGGTCGTACTGCTCGGTGACCTCGCGGGGCAGTTCACCGGCCGCCATCACGGGGAAGTCGAGCCCAGGCCCCCCGGGGCCACCGGGGTTGAACGTCAGGATCCCGCGCCGCTTGCCCGGCACGCTCGTCCTGAGCCGGGATATCGCGATGTCGATGTGCCTGCCGTCCGGTCGGCGGTAGTCGAGGGGAACCTTGAGCGTGGCGCACTGCATCGTGGCGGGCGCCTCGACCGGACACCGCCCCCAGGCGAGCCGCTGCTGTGCGTAGGGGGCGAGCTGCTGGGCAGTGGTGCCCGGCGCGGGCGAGGCGGCGGCCTGCTGAGGGGTGAGTTGGGGAAGGAGGGTCGCCGCGACGCCGAGTGCGAGCAGCGGCGCGAGACGGCGGGGACGTGCGGGGAGAGACACGGGAACGGGGTCCTTCACATCGGCGTGGGCGTGGGCGTGGGTGTGGGCATGTACGGGTCGGTTGGGTACGGGTACGTGGTCTGTCCCCGCAGTTGCTCGGCGCGGTGCCGTACGCACACCGCGCGGCCCGCGATGGCGGGCCGACGACAGGTCTGTCCCCGCCACCCGGCACAGGGGGCGGGGGAGGCCCGTGCCGGTGGGGCGGCCGGTGTGCTCCGCGACTCCCGGCAGGATCTGCACAGTTCGTCGGCGAGCGAGGGACCGGCCAGCAGAATGCGGCAGCCGCAGTCGCGGCAGGAGGAGCGCGGCACGGCACCGGGCGCGTTCGAGGACACCGGCGGCCGGACCGGCCCGGTGTGCTCCCGCCCAGCGTGCTCCCGCCCGGTGTGCCGGTGTGCGGTGTGCCGACGCGCGGCCAGGTTGTCCGCGCACGTCCCGCAGGGTTCCCGCGACGGCCAGATCACGCCCGCCTCGCAGGAGTGGTGGCCGCAGCCCCACCGGGGCAGCGCGACCCCCATCAGCCATCGGGCGGGATCCCCGATCTCGTCCGTCGCCACGTTCGCGAAGCGCAGGGTCAGCCGGTGCCGCAGCCGGGCGGTGTCGTGGCCGAGGTCGAGCTGGCGGCCCACCTCGCGTGCGATGCGCCGCTGCATGAACGTGTTCACCCGCTCGTACAGCACCCGCACCG
This sequence comes from Streptomyces sp. NPDC050504, assembly GCF_044458065.1. Lineage (NCBI taxonomy): Bacteria > Bacillati > Actinomycetota > Actinomycetes > Kitasatosporales > Streptomycetaceae > Streptomyces > Streptomyces sp. NPDC050504. The sequence continues at coordinate 84,092 of NZ_JBITHO010000017.1, forward strand.
GTTCGAGGACCTCGGTGATCCGCGGATGGAGCGTCAGCGGGGGCCCGGTGTACGGACGCCGGGACATCCGCTCGCTCCGGGAACGGGAGCCGTCGGGGGAACGTGCGCCCTTCCGGGAAGGGGAACCTTCTCGGGAACGGGAGCCCTCTACCACCGGTGTTTCGCCTACGGCGGGTACGGCAGGGCGGCTCTCGTCGTCGGGTCGGTCAGTTCTGTGGTCTTCCTTGTTCGCGAGCGACCCCTCACCAGGATGTGCACCCGATCCCTCACCAGAGTCCACGGCCGGAGGGCAGCCGTCCGAGGACGGAGACGGCTCGGGGGACACCGGTGCGGCGGCCGAGTCGTGGGCGATGAAGCAGTGCCGACCCTGAGCTCCGGCGCGGCGCCGTACCGTCACCCAACCGGCCGCCTCAAGGGAGTCGACGATCCTCCCCGCGGCCGCCGTGGACAGCGGAGCGCTCGCGCGCGCACCGGAGTGGTGGCGCAGATGGCCCGCCAGTTCGCCCTCGGTGAGCGGGACGCCCTGGAGACCGGCGAAGCGGAGCACCGCGTACGCCCGTACCTGCCGGGGAGTCAGGTCCTCGCAGACGGCGACGGGCAACCAGACGAAGCGCTCGTCCCCGGACATCGGGCGCACCCGGCGCCGGGCCGTGGTGCCGCAGCCGCCCGGCAGCGAGCGCCGTTGGTTGACCGGGAGTTCGACGACGCCGTCCGGACCCGGCCTGCGGAGCTGGGCGATGCCGCGTTCCACGGAGGAGCGTGACAGCCCGAGGTACGAGGCGAGGGTCCGGGTGCCCGCGGTGCACCCCTCAGGACGCCGGCCCAGGGCCTTGACCTTGATGTAGACGGAGAGCGCCACGTCGGCGTAGTGCGCGGACTCCACCAGGCGCATGGGCACCTTGACCCGCTGGTGCCGTGCGCCCTGTCGGGCACGGTGCGGGTACGGCGGGCCGGAGGAGGGCCCGGAGAGGCCCGAAGTGACGAGAGGCAGAGAACTGGACACGCATCCCCCGCACGCCGGCCACGGGATGACGAGCCGTTGGCAGCGTGCTGAAACCGCTTCTCATCCGTCGCCCGGATGGGAAGGCCGTGCGGACATGAACGGGCGCGCCACGGCTCGCGGGGGTGTCGTCCCCGACTGCCGTGGTCGCGAAAGGGTCGGGCGAGTGGTTCGTAGGTATCGGACACACCTACGTAGAACGACTCACAGTCGCCGGGCGGGACCGTCCTTCACGCCGGATCCGGCGGAAAACCGCCCGTGGCGGCCGAGCGGTGTTCCGCTGTCGCGGCGCGCGCCGTGCGGTGGGCGGGCGGGGGCGAAGAAGCCCGGGGAGACGACGCGGGACGATCGCCGAGCTGACAAATGCCATGGCAGTGCTGCAAGATGTACTCCAGTTCTCCCTGGCGCTGTCCAGGGATGACGAAGGCCCCTCGGGGCCGTTGCTGCTGGGAGGCAGTGATATCCAGGCCTGACGGTCTGGTTCTTCGCTCGGCGGGGCTGGTAACTCCGTCGGAGCGGTGACAGCCGGTCGTGGAGCTGCTAACTCGACGACGGCGAGAAGGGCGAGGAGCGCTCCCCCCGCTAAGGGGAGCGCCCGCCCGGAGTCGCTACGGCATCCGGCCCTCCTCTACGAGGACCGTGCGCGGCGTGAGACGTCCGCCCGATGTGCCCAGCGAGAAGCTCCGGCTCTCCGCCGCCTTGGACGCGGTGTGGAGGCCGGGCTCACTGTGTACGTGCGTGCGGGTGCGGGTACGCTCCAACACGAGACACCGCCTTACTCGGTTTCTCGACTCGATGATCGCCCTCGGACCGGCTCAGGGTCCGGGGGCTGTCGTGTTGTCAGGGCGATCGGATCAGCAGGTCGATCGACAGATCGTTCGAGGGTCACCCTATCCTCATCGCCAACGGAAGTGCACGGAGTGCCTGCGGGCCGGTGCGAGCCGCCTCCAACCCTGAACCGCCCTCACTTCTGCCCGTACGCGCGACGGTTGGGCGCGGTGGCCGCCGGGTCGGCGCACCGGAGCGCCACGGTCGGCAAAGACGCTCCCGTCGGACCGGCCGCAGCACCTGCGCCCAGTTGTTGAACGTGTTCGAAACCGGCTGCCGTAACGCGATTCCGCCCTGCTAATGTCGCCTCAGCTCGCGCGGGGGACGTGCCGGTGATCGCACCAACTCCCCCGCGTCGAATGCCCTGGGGAGGGGAATTTCCATGAATCGTCCGCCGCACCAGCGGGCCAGACGCCGTCAGCGCGCGCTCGGCCGCATCGCTCTCACCGTCACGCTCGCCGTGACCGCCGGAATCGGCACCGCCGCGGGGACGGCCGTCGCCGCGAACCCCGCCACGAACCCCGGCGCGTCCGCCGACCCCGTCGTCGTCGGCCCCGGCGCCCGCTACGTGCCCCGCGCCACCATCGTCCTGAACGCGGGCCGCACCGGCTTCCTCACCGCCCAGGAGGGCGACGACCGCCTGCGCTGGATCGACTACGCCACCGGTGCGGCGACCGTCCTCGACCACCGGCTGCCCGAGCCGCTCGACTACGACGTGGACGAGTTCCGCTTCTCCCAGTACCCGGCGGACTTCGGACACGGCTCCGACACCGTCGCCCTCTACGCGCCGTCCCCGTCCCCGCACGTGACGCTCCAGCAGCGGGTCGGCGGCGGACCGTCGACCACGATCCCGGTCCCGGAAGGCCAGACGTACGTCGCGACCTACGGCGACACCGTCATCACCCGCACCGGCGCCGAGGACGCGACGACGGGCCTGCACCTCCTGCGCCTGGAGAACGGCGAGGTGCGGGACCGGAAGGTCGAAGGCCTGCCGGAGGGGTGGAACCTCACGGTCGGCGAGGGCGACGCCCGGTCGGTGGCCGTCCGCGCCATCAAGTGGGAGAACAGCACGATGTCGCAGGGGTGGTGGGTCGTCGACCTCGCCACCGGCGCCCTGAAGACGCTCGCCACGAGCGGCGAGAGCGTCTCCTTCGACCAAGACACCGTCTTCCACCTCGGAGCCCCGGGCAACTCCGACGCCCAGGTGTACCGCCGCGACGACCTCGACGCGGAGCCGGTCACCCTGGACCTGCGGGACACGTCGTACAACGACGTCGTCCGGCGCTTCGGCGACGACCTGCTCACCGTGTCCCCGCCCAACCCCGGCAACAGCGAGTACCGGGGCAACGCCCTCGTCCTGCACGAGGCGTCGGGAGACCGCAAGACCCTGCTGGAGGTCGCCGCCACCACGCTGCACCGCACGCCCGACGGCTCGGTCCTGGTGGCCGGTGCGGAGAAGCGAACCGACTACGGAGCCCTCGACTGGGGCTACTACCTCTTCACCCGCGCCGCGGACGGCACCGTCGCCCGCAAGCGCCTTGCCGACATCGAGGACCGGGAGGCCGAGCCCGCCGGCATCGCCCTGGGCAGCGGCATCCTCACCACGGCCGACGACTCGCAGCACTACAACCCGTACACCACCATCGGCGGGTACCGCAGCACCTGGCTGAAGACCTCGGGCCGTCCGGAGGAGATCAGGTCGAGCGTCGACGCCGTCGTGTCGGGACGGGACGACGACTGCGGCTCCGTCGACGACTTCCACTGCGTGAGCATGTTCGCGAGCGGCGACGGCCACCACGGCCGGAAGGCCGCGACCGAACAGGACTCCACCATGCTCTACCGCAACGGCGCCGCCCCGTGGGGCCCGCGGGTGGCCACCGGGCTCGGCAACCCGAAACTCGCCGACCTCTCGGGCCGGTTCGGCGTCGTGAACCAGGGCTGGGGCTTCGAACAGGCGGTCCTGCACTTCAAGGACGGCGACACCGGCAGCGTGCTCAAGAAGCGCGACCTGGTCGGGGCCTCCGTCTGGGGCAACACGCTGTGGAGCGCCCTCGGCAAGTGGGAGAGCCCCGCCTCGGGCGAATCGACCCGGGTGGCGTCGGAGAACCTGCTGACGGGCGCCGCCGGTGAGACCTTCGACGCGGGCTGCGTCCCCAGGGACCTCCAGGCCGTGGGCCGCTGGGTGTACTGGCGGTGCAGCAACACCCACAACGACTTCGAGGGCGCCGGAGTGTACGACCGGCAGACCAAGAACTCCCTGAAGCTCGGCGCCGACGAGACGCTCCTGGGCGACGGCTACCTGGTCCGCCGCTCGGACACGGCCGGTCTCACCCTCGTCGACTTCCACGACGGCCTTCCCGCCGGCGGCAAGGAGGCTGACCTGCCCCAGCGGGTGGTCGCCACCGCCGCCGAGCTCGGGGACCGGACCGTGCGCCGGGCGGGCTGGACCGTCGACCGCTTCGGCGGCCACGTCGCCTACACCGGCGGGGACCGGCGGGTGCGGATCGTCCCGTCGGGCGTCCCGGCCTCCAGGATCGACGTCATCGACACCGACGCCCCCGCGGCCGCCGACGTCAGGGCCGGGGCCTGGCAGCCCCGGTGGTGGCTGTCGAAGCCGGGCGCCTCGTGGACGCTGGCACTGAAGCACAAGGCCACCGGGAAGACCGTGCGGACCCTGACCGGGGGAGAGGCGCGCGGCCAGATCGCGGCGTCCTGGGACGGCAAGGACGCGAGCGGGAGGATCGTGGGCAACGGGGCCTACACCTGGACCCTGGCCGTCAAGCCGGCCGACGGGCAGGGAGCCGCCCTCGCGGTGTCCGGTGCCGTGTCGGTGAGCGGCGGCGCCGCGGTGTGGCGGGACGCCGCCGGGAACGACGGGTTCGGCGACCTGCTGTCGACCGACTCCGCCGGGGCCGTCTCGCTGCACCGGGGGACGGGCAGGGGCACGCTGGCCTCCCGTACCGCCGGGACCGGCGGCCACTTCGCCGCCTCGGCCGTGCTCGTGCCCTTCGGGGACGTGGACGGCGACCGCTGCGGGGACGTCCTCGCACGGGTCGGCGACCAGCTGCGGGCCTACCGGCCCGGCTGCGGGAAGGTCGTCACCGCCTCCTCGCCGTACACGCTGATCGGTTCCGGCTGGGGCCAGTACGACCAGCTGGTGTCGCCCGGCGACCTGAACGGGGACGGCTTCGTCGACCTGGTCGTCCGCCGGGCGACCACCGGCGACGCGTACCTCTACGCGGGCACCGCCGGTCACCGGCTGAAGCCGGGCGTGCGGATCGGGTCCGGCTGGAAGGCGTACAAGCGGATCGCGGGGGCCGGGGACCTGAACGGCGACGGCCGCGGCGACCTGCTCGCGGTCGACTCCGCCGGAGTGGCATGGCGGTACGGCGGGACGGCGACCGGCGCCGTGGCCGCGCGGGCGCGGATCGGCGGCGGCTGGGGCGGCTACTCCGCGCTCGTGGGGACAGGAGACCTGTCCGGCGACGGACGCGCCGACCTGCTGGCACGGGACACCGCGGGAAAGCTGTGGCGCTACACCGCCAACGGGGCCGGTGCGTACGGCGGCCGAGTGCTGATCGGTGCCAGCGGCTGGAACGGGTTCAAGGGACTGTTCTGAGCCAGGAGCGGGGAGCACGCGCCGTCCCCGCAGAAGCGTAGGCGCCCCCGTGGGGGCGCCTACGCGAGCGGTTTGCTCAGCAGGAACAGCGTCCGAAGGACGCACGCCGCCGACAGCACCAGCAGGTGGTAGCCGATCAGGGCGTAGAGGCTGAGGTCCGGGGTCGTCATCGGGCCGCCCGCCGTGCCGAGCAGTTGGACGCCCGAGACGCCGAAGAAGATGCCGAGCAGGGTCAGCAGCACCCTGCCCACCAGCTCGCCCGCCACCTGCCGGTCGCGCGGGTCGGCCAGCAGGCGGACGTTCATGCCGAGCCGCCCCTCCTCCAGCGCGCTGCCGATGCGGTCCACGCGGCGCGGCAGCCGCCGCAGCACCGGCAGGATCGCGATCAGCTCGTCGCGCGCGGTGTCCCGCAGGGAGTCCGCGCCGAGCTGGTGGGCGATGCGCCCGGAGGCGTACGAGCGCGAGGCGCTGAGCATGTTGAAGCCCGCACAGATCCGGCCGAGCGTCCCCTCCAGCGTGCCGAGCGCCCGGAACACCGCGGCGACCTCCGGCGGGATCGCGAGCCGGAAGTCCGCGACGATCCGGAACAGACTGGTGAACATCTCCGCGTCGGGCACCGCGCCGTGCCCGAGGTGCCGCGCGCTGAACTGGCCCAGCGCGCGCCGCAACCGCTGCTCGTCCACGTCCTCGGGCCGGTCGGTGACCTCCAGCAGCGCGTCCCGCAGCGCGGCCGGGTCGCCCCGGTCGACGGCGAGGAACAGCGCGGCCACGGCGTCGCGCAGCCCCGCGTCGATGCGGCCGACCGAGCCGAAGTCCAGGAGCGCGGGGGTGCCTTCGGGCGTCAGCAGGATGTTGCCCGGATGCGGATCGGCGTGGAACACGCCGTCGTACACGATCTGGTTGAGCAGCGCGGTGAACAGCGTCTCGGCGAGCCGCCGCCCGTGCTCCTCGTCGTCGGGCCGCGCGCTGCCCAGCGGCACGCCCTCGATGCGGCCCATCACCAGGACGCGGGCGCTGCTGAGGCGTTCGTGCGGGACGGGGAAGGCGACGGTGGTGTCACCGCGGGCCTCGGCCGCCTGCCGTACGGCGGTCATGTTCCTGGCCTCGACGCGGAAGTCCAGCTCTTCGCGGACCGCGACGGCGAACCCCCGCGCCAGGTCCTGGAGCCCGAGGCCGCGGCCCCATCCGGTACGGGTGTGCAGGGAGCGCGCGAGCCGGTTCACTATGTCCAGGTCCCGCTCCACCTGCTCCCGGATGCCGGGGCGCTGGACCTTCACGATGACCCGGGTGCCGTCCTTGAGCACGGCCGCGTGCACCTGCGCGACGGACGCGGCGGCGAGCGGCAGCCGCTCGAAGTGGGCGAACACCTCGTCGGGCGGCGCCCCGAGCGCGTCGAGCAGCGTCCTTTCGACCTCGGGCCAGGGCGCGGCGGGCACCTGGTCCTGGAGGCGGCTCAGCTCCTCGACGTACACCTCGGGGAGCAGGTCGCGCCTGGTCGACATCAGCTGGCCGAGCTTCACGAAGGTGGTGCCGCCCGCCTGGAGCGCCTGCCGCAGCTCCACGGCGAGGAGTTCGTGCCGGGCGTCGGCGGTGCCGCCGCGGCTGCTGAGGTACGGGCCGAGGCCGTGGCGGCCCGCGATGCGGACGATGGAGGAGTAGCGGCGCACGCGGGTGACGCGGCCGCGCAGCGACTGTGCCCAGGTGAGCGGGCGGACGCCGCCGGGCGGGACGAGGACGTCGAGTACGACGAGGGTCACCATGCTGGTGAGCAGGCCGATCCCGAGCATCACGGAAGAGAGCGCGGCCCGCTCGTCCGTGGTGTCGAGCTGGGGGCCGAGGATGCCGCCGCCGACGCTGAGGCCGATGAAGCCGGAGAGGGCGACGCGGACGAGGCCCGCGTCCATGCCGAGGAGCTTTCGGGCGGTGAGGGCGGGGAGGAGGAGGACGCAGAAGCCGCCGACGAGGACACCCAGTAACCACATGCGCTCCATGATCCCCCAAGTCCGCGGGGAGCAGGGTGAGTTCGGGGCGGAGGCCGCCTTGCTTCGCAGCAGTGAAATGTTACTGTACAGCCCGTGCAAACCAGTCTTTCGAGCCCAATTCGGCCTTGGCGTGCGGGGGAGTGAGTGCGTATCGAATCTTGAACAGGGGGGATGGAGTGGAAGACGGCGGCACCCTTCACTTAGGGGAAAATCTTGATATGCCGGTGCTTGTCCAGCTCATTCCCGGAATGTCTGTTCTATCGCTGATGGGGGACCTGCTCGGGGTCCCGCAAGGGGTTCCGGTGGGCCGCCGAGCACTGCTGCGGAAGTCCTGTTCCGAGCGCCTGTGGAACGCCATGGGACCCCTCGGCTCCACGGGATCCCTGCGGATCCCGCAAGTCCTCTCGCCGGACGGGATCGGCGCGAACGCGATGCGGGGCGAGACCGAGAGGATTTCCGACATGACGTCGGATTCCCTGTCGGCCGACCTGGAGCGGACGTTCGGCGGCGAATTGCCGTCCGCCTGGCGGAAAGTCGCCGATGATCCCTCCGGCTTCTTGGCCGCGTATTCCGGCCTGATCCGTACGGTGTGGGGCTCGGTCGCCCCTCTGTGGAATCAAGCCGAACCCCTGCTGGAACGAGAAATCCAACGCGTGGGGGTGGCCTCGGTCACGGGAACCATGGACGCGCTTCTCGCCAACCTCAGCCCCCGCATCTCCTTTGCCGACGGAAATCTGAGGTTGCCGGACAACGCACCTCGCGTCGAAAGCGTCGCCATACGGAAACTGACGCTCATGCCGCTGGTCTCCGGTACCCGTGCCTGCGTCTACCGCGTCGACGACGGACACGCCCGCATCGGCTACCCGGTGACCGGACTCGCACCGCTCCTGGCGGGAGGCGGGAGCCGGCGGGAAGGGCCGACGGACACCCTCGCGATGATGCTGGGCGAACTGCGTGCCGTGATCCTGCGCAAGGGCAACCAGCCCGTTTCCATGGGGAAGCTGGCCGACCTGCTGCAATGCACCGCGGGCACGGTGACCTACCACTGCCGACAGCTCGAACGGGCGGGCCTGCTCTGCCGCGAACGCAAGGGACGCGAGGTCCGGATCCTGCGCACGCTCAAGGGAGAGGCACTGATGGACGCACTGTCGTGACCGAGCGCGCCGAGCTGCCGGAAGCCGAGGCGTCAGAAGCCGCGCCGTCGGAAGCCGAGGCGTCAGAAGCCGCGCCGCCGGGAATGCCCGTGCCGACCACGGCCCGAGCCGCAGACGCTCCTCCCCGCAGGGCCGCCCGTGTTCCTCGCGTCGCTTCGTCGCTTGGAAGTCCTTGAAAGTGACTGGAGCCGGGGGAGCCGGCTGACGGAGTCTGGGAGGCCGTGCGGCGGGCGCATCGGAAGCGCCGATGCGTACGTCACCGTCTTCAACGGGGGAGTTCACGTGCCACAAGCGCATGCGGATCGACGACCGGTCGCCGTAGCCGGAGCGGGCCGCAGCGCTCTTCCCGGGAGGCCGCACGTGAACCCCCTCGACGCGGCGCTGCTGGCCGCCGCGCAGGAGGAGGTCCTCGACGAGGTCCTCTTCGGCATTCCGTACAACAGCGCGTCGCCGCTCCACGAGCGCTTCGGCACCCGGGCGGCCCCGCCGTGCTTCGGAACGTCCGGCGCCCGGCAGGCCTTCGCCGCCGGACGCATGGTGGCCGGGCGGACCGGCGTCGCCGCCGAGTACCCGGTCGACGGACGGCACGTCGCGGCCGTGTACCGCGGGCCGGACGGCGTCGTCGTCCTCGACCCCTACCTCCTGCACAGCGAACCGCTGCGTCTGGACCGCTCGGCCGCGGTCGCCGGTGCGGTGCGCGTGAGCGTCGACGCCTACCCGTACCGCGTACGGGCGGACGGCACCCCGGCCCCCAGCCGGGTCCTGGCGACCTGGACGCTCGACGACGACGCCGTCCGCCTCGACTACCTGCGCTTCAGCCCGCGACGCGGGCACGACGTGGTGTTCCGGTCGTTCACCGTGCGCCCGGAGCCGCGACCGGCGACCGTGCCACCGCCCGCCGACCGGGTCCGTCCGTTCCTGATCCACCCCGAGCGGCACAGCGTGTCCGTACGCGTGCTCCACCCGGCCAGCCGTCAGATGGCCGCGCTGGTCCTGCCGCTGGCCACGCGGCCCGCGGGCGTCGCCGCCGACCGGGCTCTGCTGATCACCAGGGACAACCAGGGCACGGTCGCCACCCACGGACAGGCCCGCTTCCAGCGCGACGCGGAGGTGGTGGCAGACGCGGTCCGCGCACAGCGGGACGACGTGATCGCGTTCCTCCTCGAAGCGGCGGCCATCCACCGCGCTGCCATCCACCGTGCGGCCATCCACCGCGCGGCCGCCCCCGCCGGACCGGACCTCGCGCCCTACCCGCTGGAGGACGAATGACCCCCGGCTGTCCCAGCGGATCAAGGAGCGATGAGCATGGCCCTAGACGCGTTCGGATTCCTCTTCACCGGACGCGGGCTCGACCCCGACCGGGACCGGTCCGTGATCGAACGCGACGGGTTCCGTGCCGTCCTGGTCGGCATGGCGGACCCCTCCCGGGCGCCCGAGGTGGCGGCGGCCCTGGTGGACGAGGGCATCCAACTCATCGAACTGTACGGCGGCTTCGGCCCCGTGTGGACGGCCAAGGTCATCGAGGCCACCGACTCCCGCGTGCCGGTCTGCTCCGTCGCGTACAACCCCGAGTCGATCGACGGCATGGCAGCGCTCTTCCCTTCCCAGACGGGCTGACCCCACCCGGTCCGTCTCCTCAGGCAGGCTGACCCCACCCAGCCCGCCTCCCGCCGGGGGCGTCCCCCTCCAGGCTTCCGGGGGAAGCCCCCGGCGGGCTCCGGAACGCCCGGCAGCCCTGAAAGCATCCGCCGGGGACGGCAGCGGGGCGTCCGCAGGACGGCAGCGGTACGGCAGCGGTGCGGCAGCGGGGCCCGGCCCGCCGCGGCTGCCCGCACACGGCACGTCAGATGTTGTCGGCCCAGCCGAAGGTGGCGTTGTACGCGCGCTGAAGCGCGTGCCGACCGCGGTCCTCGTCGATGTGCGCCCAGGTGAGGGCGATGGCGAACCAGAGCAGGAAGATCCCGCCGACGACGGCCAAGGCGGTCGGCTTCCCGGCCCAGCCGAGCACGACCAGGACGACGGTCACGATCGCCGCGCCGACATGGGCCGCGCGCAGGTCGAGCCGCGCGGCTCCGCGGGCCGCTCTGCGTTCGGCCCATGTCGGCGCGGCGAAGCGCTCCTCGCGGACCGACTGCGGTTCGTTCTCATCGAAGTACATCGCATCCCCCGGCGCCGACACTACACGGGACAGGGCCATGTCAGAACTGCCCTGGAAGGAGGCTCGCGCGTTCCGGTGGCCCGGCCAGGGGGAGGGCACCCCGCCCGTGGCCGGACCCCCGGAGGAGGAGCCGTTACAGCAGGTTGAACGCGTTGAACCCGGCGCCGATCTTCACGGGCTTGAGGAGCGGGGCGCTCGCCCTGCCCGTGCCGGAGTAGCGGTAGAGGTCACCGGCCTTCGTACGGGCCAGGATGTCGGTCTTGCCGTCACCGGTCAGGTCGCCGATGCTCAGGATGCGGTTGTGGGCGTTCCAGCCCGCGCCGACCTTCTTGCGGGGCCTGAACGGGGCCCGGTAGTTGCCGGTGCCCTCGTGCAGCCACAGGTTGCCCTGCTTGTCGCGGGTCACGACGTCGGTCTTGCCGTCGCCGGTGAGGTCGCCCTGGCCGGCGATCTCGGTGTACTGGCCCCAGCCCGTGCCGACGCGCACGCGCGGGGTGACGTCGCCCACCAGGTTGCCGCAGTACACCCACAGCACACCGGCCTTGTCGACGGCCAGGAAGTCGCCGCCCGCGCCGCCGCCGAGGTCACCGGGGGACATGACCTTGGTGTAGTTCTGCCAGCCGGTGGCGACGGTGTAGGCGTAGCCGCTCGACGCGTAGATCAGCTGGCCGTTCTTGTGGAGGTTCCAGGTGCCGTCGCGCAAGCCGTCGTGGTCCCAGTCGTTGTGGGCGACCGCGGTCGCCCAGTCGTAGGGGGACTTGACGAGCTTCGCCGGGGTCTTGAGACCGCCGCGGGCGTTGGCGAAGTACTGGTAGAGGTACTTGTTCTTCTTGTGGGCCGCGTACAGCACCGGGTTGGTGATCGTCTGGCCGGGCGCGGCAGCGGCGACGCGCGGGGCGGCCTGTGCGCCCTTGAACGCCTGCGCGGGCCGCTGGACGTCGCCCGCGGTGCGGGCCGCCTCGGCGGCGCTGCGCTGCGCGCCGGTGCCCGGCTGGTCGGCGGCGACGGCCGTGCCCGCGGTGGTGGCGAGCGCGGCGGCGATCGCGGTGGTGACGAGGGAGCGCTGGAGCACGCGCCCGCGCTTGAAGTAGGTCATGGGTCCCCCCTGCGGTGATGACATGGTGCATACGTAGATTTGTCTGGACCAATCCACGAGTCATCGGCATGGTGCCACAGGGCCGCGCACACCCTTCCACCAGGGCAGATGAATGCTCCGGATCTACTTCGTCATACGCCCTTGAATCAGGTGAAAGTGAAATCCAGGAAGTCGCCCGGCCTCGCCCCAGTCGTCCCAGCCGTGTCAGTCGTGACAGTCGTGTGTCTCGCACTGGCGGGCTGCTCGTCCGTCACTCAGGACGAACTGGACTACCAGACCGACTACAGCCAGCACGAACCCCTGCGCGTGGTCGGATACCCCAGCCACAACACCCTCCGCGTGGTCCAGCAGGTCGTGTGGCGCCTCGCCGACGGTGACGTCGGCGGGCTGGCGGACCTGGCGGTGGAGGACGGCTCGCCCAGGAAGACCGCGCGCAACTGGGTCGACGCCTTCGGCGAGGGCGCCAAGGGCGAGGTCACCGCCGACTTCTACGACGAGGGCTCGGTGCGCCAGGTCGCCGTGCTCTACTTCAAGAAGACCGGCCAGATGAAGGACATCCAGGTCCGCATCGGCGCCGACAACAACACGTGGGGCGTCACCATGGCCGAACCGGACCAGGCGGTGGCCAAGGCCAGACCGACCTGGGCCCCCGCCGAACCCGGCGCCACCGGTTCGAGAACCGTGCGACCGCGACCGTAGACAGAAGAGTCCGACCGGGGCCGGGGGCGGGTGTCCTGCCCCGGTTCGAAACGCCATTGCCACGGCCACCGCCACTGCCGAGGCCGAACCGGACGCGGCACAGCGGTACAGCGATGTGTGGCGTATGGCGTATGGGGTGTGGCGGCAGACGGAAGGGGCCGGGCGGCTGTTGGGCCGCCCGGCCCCTTCGTCGCTTTCTCCGCGGCTCCGCGTATGCCCGTCTTACGAGCTCCTGCGGCGCTTGCGCAGGGCGAGGGTGCCGCCCGCGGAGATCAGTACGGCGGCTGACGTGCCGAGTGCGGCGAGCATCCCGCTGGACGTACCGGTGTCCGCGAGGCCGTGCTCGTGCCCGTGCCCGTTGCCGTGGCCGCTGTGCTCCCCGTGCTCGTCACCCGAGGTAGCCGGTGCCGGATCACTGTGGTGGCCGGGCGCGTCGGGCGCGGCCGGTTCGTCCGCCGAGGCTTCGGGCTCGTCCGCGCTGCTGGGCGTGCCGGGCTCGTCCCCTGCCGCCTGTGCGTCAGGTGCCCCCGGCTCGTCGGGAGAACCCGGCTCGTCGGGGCTGCCGGGCTCGTCGGGGGAGGCCGGGGCGTCGCAGTCGGGGAGGCCGGGCTCGTCCGGTGCGCCGGGATCGTCACAGCCGGGCATGCCGGGCTCGTCCGCTGCTGCCGGAGCGTCAGGCGTCGCCGACGTGTCGGGGGTCGTCGACGTGTCGGGCGTCCCGGGCTCGTCGGGGCTGCCGGGCTCGTCGGGTGCAACGGGCTCGCTCGATGCTGCTGGCGCGTCAGGCGTCGCCGGTGCGTCGGGTGTAGCCGGTGCGTCGGGTGTAGCTGGCGCGTCGGGTGCCGTCGACGCGTCGGGTGCCGTCGGCGTCTCGGGTGCCGTCGGCTCGTCGGGGGAGGCCGGGGCCTCGCAGTCGGGGAGACCAGGCTCGTCCGGTGCGCCGGGATCGTCACAGCCGGGCGTCCCGGGCTCGTCGGGTGCAACGGGCTCGTCCGTTGCTGCTGGCGCGTCAGGCGTCGCCGGTGCGTCAGGCGTTCCCGGCTCGTCGGGAGTGCTTGGCGCGTCGGGTGTAGCTGGCGCGTCGGGTGTCGCCGACGCGTCGGGTGTCGTCGGTGCGTCAGGCGTTGCCGGTGCGTCAGGCGTACTGGGCTCGTCGGGCGTGCTGGGCTGCTCCGTGGCTGCCGGTTCGTCCGTCGTTCCGGTTTCGTCGGGTGCGGCGGGCTCGTCGAGCGGGGTCGGGATGCTGCAGTCGGGGTTGCCGGGTACGCAGGGCTCGTTGGGGAAGTTGGGCTGGTTGGGCTGGTTGGGATCGACCTGTGGCTCGGTGGTGCCCGGCTCGTCGGGCGTGCCGGGCTCGTCCGCCGTGGCCCCCGGCTCGTCGGGGCTGCCGGGCTCGTCGGGAGAGGCAAGAGTGTTGCAGTCGGGGAGGCCGGGATCGTCCGGTCCGCCGGGCTCGTCGCAGGCAGACGTACCGGGCTCGTCCGTCGCCGCACCGGGCTCTTCCGCTGCCCCCGGCTCGTCCGCCGTTGCCCCGGGCTCGTCGGGATTGCCAGGGCCCTCTGGAGTGCTGGGGCCGTACGGCGTGTCCTGCGGCTTCAGGGCAACGGGCTGCACGTCCGGGGGCTTCGGAATCCCGGGGATTCCCACGGGCTGTGCCTCGGGGAACGCCGTGATCTGCGTGAGGATCTGCGTGACGATCTGCGTGAATGCCATGATCTGCGACGGCCGCAGGTTGCTGGTGTCCAGGCCGTACGGGTTGTCCAGCGGCAGGGCCGGATAGGTGTCCGGGGCCTGGGCGATTCCCTGGTCTCCTGAGATCTGCGCAATTCCCGGAATCTTCGGAGCCTCTGGTGTGCCGTGGTCCGGGCCGCCGTAGGGCGGCTCGTCCGGCTGCGGACTGGCATAAACGGGCGAGGCGAGCAGAACGAGCGAACTCGCGAGCGCCACAACTGTTGTCGCCCCGTACAGAGGCGAAGGAAGGACACGCATAGTGAGATTTTTTGATCATGTGGAGAGTTCGTGCGCTGCGAGTACCGCCCATTGAGGGCCTACCGTCCCGGAATCCACACGGATGGAGGCCCGCCGCCTCGGACCGACTGCCGCTACGTAACGTGAGCACGCTGCTGTCGACAAGGCGCGCGCCCCGTTGCGCGCGGGGATCTCGCCCGCCTCGATGACCCCCACGCCCCCACGCCCCCACGCCCCCCGCACGCCGGTCACGGCAGGGACTGGCCCTGTTCCCGCCATTGCCGCAAGCACTTCCCCCGGGCCACCGTGTCGGGGTGCTGGTCGCCCAGGACCTGCCGGGAGCCCTCGACCGCCGTCTCCAGCAGCCCCACCGCCTCCTCCCGCCGCCCCGCGGTCCAGTAGCTGGTGGCGAGGTTGGCGCGGGTGGTGAGGGTGTGGGGATGTTGGTCGCCGAGGACGCGTACGCGGTCGGCCAGGACCTGCTCCGCCAGGGCGATGGCCTCGTCGACGCGCCCGGCGGTCCGGTAACTGGTGGCGAGGTTGGCGCGGGAGGTCAGGGTGTCGGGGTGCCCGGGTCCGAAGACGTGTTCGCTGTCGGCCAGGACGTGTTCTTCCAGCGCGATGGCCTCGTCGACGCGTCCGGCGTGCCGGTAGCTGATGGCGAGGTTGGCGCGGGAGGCCAGGGTGCGGGGGTGCCGGTCGCCGAGGACGCGTACGCGATCGGCCAGGACGTGTTCTTCGAGGACGATGGCCTCGTCGACGCGTCCGGCGTGCTGGTAGCTGGTGGCGAGGTTGGCGCGGGTGGTGAGGGTGTGGGGATGTTGGTCGCCGAGGACGCGTACGCGGTCGGCCAGGACGTGTTCTTCGAGGGCGATGGCCTCGTCGGTGCGCCCGACGCTCCAGTAGCTGGCAGCGAGATTGGCACGAGCCGCCAGAGCGTAGGGGTGGTCGGCCTCCAGCAGTCTTTCCGCGGCGGCGGCCTGGTGCTCCCAGTAGGTGGCGGCCGCCGAGGGAAGCCCGTTGTGCCAGTGGCTCTCTCCCGCGCGGTAGAGAAGGCGATAGCTGTCCGACCGCCAGAGGTGGTCGCCTGCCAGGGGCCACAGGTGATCGGTGTTCGCGCGCAGGACCGCGGCTCGGGCCATGTCGTGGTGGTCCTCTTCGGGCCACAGCTCCAGCAGCGCGTCGGCAACAGCCCGCACGACCGTGCCCTCGTGCTCCTCGGGAAGGGCTTCGCGTGCGGCGCGCGCGGTCAGCGCATGGACCCGTACGGCACGCTGCGGATCATCCCGCCGGGTCGCGACCAGCCCGTACCGGTACAGCAGCCGCATCGCCCTGCGCGCGGTCGCCGCATCCACCGGCGGGCCCCCACCACCGACGGAATCGGCCTCCTCCTCCGCAGCCCGCCGCCCGGCGGCCCCCGGCTCCAGCAGGACCGCATCACCCGCACCCCGGCCGTCAACCGCTCCGTCACCCCGGCCGACAACCGGGCCGGGACCGCTGGAGGCAGCGCCGACGGACCGGGCGCGAGCGAGGTAGCCGGTCACCGCGTCGGTCCGCCAGAAGTCCTCGGGATGCCCGGCCGGGTCGAGGAACGCCGCCAGATCCAGAGCCGGTGCGGCGAGCCCGACCGGCTCGGCACGCTGCGCCGCCCCCAGCGACAGCAGCAGCGCCGCAGCGATCTCGCGGTCGTACGCCTCCCCGCTCCCGTCGGCGGGCAGGACCTGACCGAGCCGCTGCTCCTGGTCGCGGAAGTGCGCGACGTACGCACCACAGGGCTGGTCCTCGTTGATCATCCACGCGGCCGCGTACCCGAGGGCGAGCGGCAGGTGTCCCAGTACGGCCCCGACCTCGTCCACCGACTCGTCCAGGAGGTGCTCGGCGTCCGCGTCGGCGAGCCGTTCGCGCAGGAACGCCGCGGACTCGGCGGCCGCGAAGGTGCTGACGTCCAGGACGCGGCGTCCGCCGCCGCCGATGTCGGCGCCCTTCAGCCGGGTGGTGATCACCGCCCGGTGCCGCACCCCGCCACCGCGTGCGTCCGACGCCCGCCCCTCACGGTTCACGTCACGGTCGCCGCGGGCGCCGGTGGGCGGCCACCAGCCGCGCAGGGCGGCGGGTTCGGTGACGTCGTCGAGGACCATCAGCCAGGACCGGCCGGTGGTGGCGGCCCAGTTGAGGAACGCCCGTGCGTCGGCCTCCACGTCCTTGCCTGCCGCGCCGGGCGCCCGGACGAGGAGCGCGGCCTCCGCGTACGTGCCCAGGAGCTGTTCGAGCCTGGTGGCATCGGCCCACAGGACGACGTCGACGGCGTCGGTGCCGTCGCGCCCGGCGCGGTGGGCGAGGGCGGCGGCCAGCTGGGTCTTGCCGACTCCGCCGCCGCCCGACAGGACCTGGCTCAGCACGACCGTGCCCGCGGCGCCCTGGGCCCGGTCGATCTGCTCCCGCAGGACGGTCCGGGGCTGGAAGGCGGTGGCCAGGTCCGGTACGGCGCCGATCCGCAGCGGCCAGGACACGTCCGCGCGGGCCGGTGGGGGAGGGGCCTGGCTGATGAGGGTGCCGATCGATCCGGCCTGGACGACGGTGCCGTACACCGTCCCCGACACACTGTTGGTGACCTGGCCGGGCGCCCCTCCCGGTCCCGAACCGCCCGGCTCGCCGCCGCCGAGGGGCCCCGCACCCCCGGGCTCCGTACCTCCGCCACGGGACGGGCCGTCGCCGGCCCCACCGCCCTCACCGTCCTCACCAGCGGCACTGGCGGCGGCGCGGAGTTCCTCCAGCAGTTCTTCCAAGGGCAGGCGCAGGGCTCGGGCGAGGGCGGCGACGGTGGCCGCACTGGGCGGAGGATCCCCCTCGCGCAGAGCCTGGTAGACGACCGTGCGCGAACGCCCGGCCCGGCGGGCGAGCTGGGTCACGCTCAGCCCGGAGGCGGCGAGGGCGTCCTTGAGCCGGACCCGCAGCGCCGACAGTTCCCCAGCACCCATGCTCCCCTGACCCTTCGTGAGCTTCCCCCGCCGGGCTACGGCATCCCCCGGCCGGGCGGTGGTGTCCGGAGATGTCCATCATCGTCCGTCCGGACCCCGCCGGACAGGGTTTCGCGGACCTTGGACCACGTCATCACCGCCCGAGTGAAGGGAAGTCGACCGTGTCCGGTCTCTCCATCGCGATGCTGCTGGCCGTCATCGGCCTGGTCCTGACGGCCGCTGTGCTGGCGGCCGCGGCCGCGGGCAAGCTGGCCCGTCTGGACGGCGCCACCTACCCCACGGCCCTCACCCGAGCCGCCGCCGCCTTCACCGCGGTCCTGGCCCTGTCCGCAGTCCTCACCAGCACAATCACCCAACTCTTCCAGTGACTCCCCGCCCGCCCCCGCCCCCGCCCCCGCCCTGCCCGCCTACTCCCAGGCGGATCAGCTCCCAGGCCGCCAGCAGACCGACGGGCTCATTGGGATGCTGTCCGGCCAGGACGAACGGCTTTGGGGCCGGAGCCGATGGCGACGAGTCCAGGGGCTCATCCGCTCTCCAACGCCTCGCAGTAGGGCGATGCGGACGCCTGGGCCGACACGTTCGAGGAGGACGGGATCTTTCACGACCCGGGCATCGACTTGCGCGCCCGGTGCGAGGCGTGCGTGTTCAGCCGGTCCCACCCCAGGACTGCCGCAGCGCGCCGGGCCCGGCCACCGACAGCCGCCCCGAGCGTCGTTCGCCGACCCTCACCAAGGGATGTCCGGTTCCTGGAAGATTTCACTGTGCGAACGTGCGAGAAGCCCCGGATGGGGCAGCGTGCGCGAATGCGCCATTCTGTGAATTTTATCGGCCAGTGCTGATTTATTTTCAGCCGAGCGGGTCACGGTAAGTATTTAGCTCCTGATGCGTATATATCGGATACATGGTGGGGGCAGGAAGTTGCAGGTGCAGCTTCCTGGTGTTCTCCGCGACGGGTGCGGTGGCTGATCTGTAGTAGCTTCCCGAGGCGGTCTTCACTGGGCCGCCATATTTGTGAAGGCTCGGGGGCGACTGTGGTGTGGGGGCGGAACTTCCGTATAGGGGAGTGGATTGCCTGGTTGGCGGTGACGGGCATTGCCGTCGCGCTGATCGGGTTGAGCACGGGGTGGGCCCACGGCGCGGCGCAGGCCGCTTGCGCGGGGGCGGAATCGGATTTCAACGGAGACGGGGCGCGGGACACCGTGATTTCCGATCCGGATGCCGTGGTGAGCGGGCACGCCGAGGCCGGAAGCGTCACGGTGGTGTACGGGAACGATGCCGGTACCGCGCAGATCCACCAGGATGTTTCCTGGGTCGCGGACACAGCTGAGGCCGATGACAGATTCGGCTATTCGACCGCGGTGACGGACGTCGACAGCGACGGCTGCAGCGACTTGCTGGTCGGAGTTCCCTACGAGGATGTCGGAGCCGTACGCGACGCGGGCCTGGTGCAGCTGTTCTACGGCTCTCCCACGGGGTTCGGGGCCAAGGCGGGTGTGGAGTTCGCCCAAGGCCAAAAACTCGGTGGCGTCGCCCAGGCCGGCGACCTTTCCGGCTACGCGCTGGCGGCCGGTAAATCGACGACGGGAATTCCGTTCCTGGTGATCGGTGCCCCGGGCGAGGACGTCGCCGGCATCGATGCGGGCATGTTCTTCTACGTTCACGGGGCAGGCTTTGCCACCGTTCCGGTCACGGAGGACAGCCCGGGTGTCTGGGCCGTTTCCGATCCCCACGACAGACTCGGTGCCTCCATCGCGGCGACGTCAGGCTATATCGCTGTCGGTGCCCCGGGTGAGGCGGTAGGGCGGCTGGCGTTCTCCGGGGGCGTACTGGTCTTCCGGCCCTCGATCAACACGAACGGGATCCCGGACCCGGTGTTCGGCTTCGGGCAGAACACCGCTGCCGATTCCGGGGACGCCGGTGCCGAGGCGTACGACCGGTTCGGCACGTCCGTAGCGCTGACGGACACGCGCGCGGCCACCGAGAACGGCCCGCGGGGCGCCGTCTTGGCCGTGGGCGTCCCGGGAGAGGACATCGGCACCGTGACCGACGCCGGGGCCGTCGGGCTCTTCCGCATCAACCCGGACAAGACGTTGACACACATCCACGACGTGGTGCACCAGAATCTTCCGGACGTGGACGGCGAGGCGACCGCCGGTGATTTCTTCGGCCAGCAAGTGGCCCTGGTGAATACCGCGCCGGCCGTGGTGGCCACGGGCGAGACGGTCAAACTCGCGGTGGGAGTACCGGGCAAGGAGACCTCCCCGGAAGCCGAGCAGTTGGACAAGGGAGGAGTGCAGGTCTTCCCGGTCCAATCGGTGTTGGGCACCGCCGACGCGTGGCTCGACCCCGGCTACGGCATTCCCGGGGTGCCCGAGCACCAGATGTTCGCGGGGACCAGCCTGGGTGCGACGCCGCAGGAACTGCTGGTCGGCGTCGTCAACCCCTCGGGCGCGGTGCCCGGTGCGGTCTACGCGTTCAACTGGTCGGTGGCCAGCGGTGGCGCGCCCACCCGGAGCCTGATTCCCGGTGAAGGCGGAATTCCCGCGGGCGGGGTGTCCTTCGGCGCGGTGGTCCGGTGAACCGGCGACACGACGGGAATTCGGTGATGGGACAGACAGCCGTGGGCCGTGGACGCACCCGCCACACGGGGACGGTACTGGGCGTACTGACAGTGCTGCTGGCAACCGGCCTCGGTACGGCCCCGGGAACGTGGGCCGAGACCGCGGCGGTGCAGCCGCAGACAGCGGCGGCGCAGCCGCGGACAGCGGTGGCCGACGCGGGCGACCCGGGGGAGGCCGCGACCGAGCAGAGCGCACAAGCCGCGGCCAGAGCCACGGGCAAGCCGGTCGAAGTGGCGGGGCTGCGCCAGGAACGCCGTGATGTGTTCGCCAACCCCAACGGCACCTTCACCGCGCGGGAGTACACCCAGCCGGTGCGGGTCAGGAAGGGGACCGCATGGCAGGCCGTGGACGACACCCTCGTACGTCGTGACGACGGGCGCTGGGCTCCCAGGGCCGCCACTGTCGGGGTGGAGTTCTCCGACGGCGGCAGCGGCCCCTTCGCCCGGATGAGCAAGGCGGGCCGCGAATACGCCCTGACATGGCCGGGCGGCCCGCTTCCGAAGCCGAAGGTCAGCGGCAACACGGCTCTGTACGAGGAAGTCGGCCCCGGTGTGGACCTGGCCGTGCGCGCCGAGGCGGAGGGCTTCGGCCACTACGTGATCGTCAAGAGCGCCGAAGCCGCGGCCAACCCGGAACTGAGCCGGATCGAACTCGACCTGACGGCCAAGGGGCTGACGGTCCAGGAGACCGGGAGCGGCGGTATACGCGCCGTGGACGCCGCGGTCGGCGGGACGGTCTTCGAAGCGGCACGAGCGGTGATGTGGGACTCGGACACCGGCTGGCCCACGGGATCCACGAAGGCGGGCCGCGCGACGGCACCGCGGGAAGCGCTCGACGCGGCACGGGCCGGCCGCAAGGCCCCGGTGGACACGGCCGTATCCAAGAACCGCATCACGCTCACACCGGACGTCCGGCTGCTCCGGGGCAAGGACACGGTCTATCCCGTCGTCATCGACCCCATCCCCAAGACCGTGTCCCGCACCTCGTGGACCTCGGTGATGTCGGGCATGCCCACGGAACAGGACTGGGCCTACACGGGGAGCGCCGGGGCAGGAAAGTGCCCGCTGGACTACAACCCTGTGACCTGCGCGGGAGTCGGGGTGCGGCGTCTGCTCTTCACGTTCCCCACGTCCCCCTACAGCGGCAAGCAGATCCTGGGCGCGCAGTTCTCGGCGCGGGTCGAGCACGTGTACTGGGCCGACGCCAAGGCCGAGCCCGTGGACCTCTACCGGATCGGCGGCAAGGACTACAAGGTCACCTCGGCGAGCAACTGGTCGAACACGCAGGACGACTGGAGCGACCACCTCACGACGGTGGACACCAAGATCCAGCCGACCAGCTGCAGCAGCGCCGCCAACCTCCACTTCAGCAACGGGGAACTGCTCACGGAGATGCAGACGGCCGCCTCGGGCGGATGGAAGACGATGTCGCTGGGCCTGCGGGCCAAGGACGAGTCGACCTACGGCGGATGGAAGCGGGTCTGCGGCAACGCCTACCTCCAGATCCAGTACAACACCCCGCCCAGCCAGGTCGACAGCCGACTGATGACCTCCAACCCGGGCGGCAAGTGCGTCTCGGGGACGACGCGCCCCTACGCGGACGTACTGCCGAGGCTAAGGGCGGAGGCACGCGACCCGGACCATGGGGGCACGCAGACCGACCAGGTGAAGATGCAGTTCCGCGTCACCTTCAAAGACACGACCGGAGTGACGCGTTCCTACACCGGGGACACGGGCTACAAGGCTCCGAATGCCGGCACGCCCTTCACGTTCCAGGTGACGCAGAGACCGGCGGGAACCCCCCAGATTCCACAGAACTCACCGATCCAGTGGGATGCCAGGGCGTTCGACGGCGACGCCTGGGGCCCTTGGAGCTCCGACGGCACGGCGCTGCCCTGCGAGTTCGTCTGGGACAGCACACGCCCCAAACCGCCGGTCGTCTCGTCGTCGGAGTATCCGGCGGACGAGCAGTGGCACCACGGCGTGGGCACGCTGGGCAGGTTCTCCTTCACCGCCGCGGACAAGGACGTGAAGGAGTACCGCTACACCTTCGACGACGAGGCCACCAAGAAGATCACCACTACCGCCGGAGCCCGGGTCACCGTGGACTGGACGCCGACCGCCGCGGGACGTCACTGGGTGACGGTCGAGGCGTACGACGGGGCGAACAACTCCAACCTGGTCCCCGCGCACTACGAGTTCCTGGTCACCGACGGCAGACAAGCCGCCGGTCAATGGAACCTCGCCGATCAGGTCGGTGCGACGGAGGCCCATGACGAGACGGGACGCCATCCGGCCGTGGTGGGCACGGGAGTCACCTTCCAGGTGCCGGGTCCCGGCGGCGGCGTCGACAGCGCCGCCCGCTTCGACGGCACGGCAGGCGCCTACCTGGACTCCTGGGGCACCATCGCCGACACCGGCAACAGCTTCGCCGTCAGCGCATGGGTGAAGCCGGCCTCCCTGGACCGGGACATGGCCGTGG
This sequence comes from Streptomyces sp. NPDC050504, assembly GCF_044458065.1. NCBI lineage: Bacteria > Bacillati > Actinomycetota > Actinomycetes > Kitasatosporales > Streptomycetaceae > Streptomyces > Streptomyces sp. NPDC050504. The sequence continues at coordinate 106,676 of NZ_JBITHO010000017.1, forward strand.
TGAGTCAGGACAGCACGGGCGAGCCCGGCTTCGTCCTGGGGTACGACGCCGTGGACAAGGCGTGGGTGTTCTCCACGCCCGACCAGGACGTCGAGGCCATGAGCGACTGGCGTGCGGTCGCGACAGGCACGGTCACGGCCAATCAGTGGGTACTGCTGACAGGCGTCTTCGACGCCCACGCCGCCACCGGTCCTGAGCTGCGGATCTACGTGAACGACAAGCTGGGGGGCACGGCGAAGCGGCACACCGTCTGGTCGTCGCTCCGCAGCCTGCAACTCGGCCGGACCCTGACCAAGAGCGGCTACCGCGACCACTTCCAGGGCGATCTGGCCGAGGTGCGGGTGTTCGACCGGGTCCTTCCGGCCGCGCAGGTCGCCGAGCTGATGACCGTCAAGCCGCAGCGCAAGGCGTACTGGCCGCTGGAAAAAGCCGTGAACGGGGCGTCCGCCAACACACAGAAGGACGGCCTGCCGCTCACCCTCCACGGAGACGCCGCGCTCTACACCCCGGCGACTCCGTTCGACGACGCGGCACTGGCCGACACCGGGCACCTGGCTCTGGACGGCACGGACGCCTGGGCGGACACCAGCGCCCCTGTCGTGAGCGGTGCCGAGAGCTACACCGTGGCCGCCAGGGTCCGCCTGACCACGCTCAGCGCGGACAAGTCCCAGACCGTGCTCTCCCTCCCGGGCCAGCACGCCGACCGTGTCACCGTCCGGTACCAGGCCACCACGGGGCAATGGGAGCTCGCCGTCACGGACACGGACGGCACAGCGCCCAAGGTGACCACGATCAGCCATGAAGAGGTACTGCCCACCACCGACGTGGGCGGCCAGCACCTGGCCGTGTCCTACGACGCCTTCACCCACGAAGTACGCCTGTACGTCGACGGCCGACTCACCCGGACCGCCACGGGCATGGACCACACCACCTGGCCCTCGACCCGAGGCCTGCAGGTCGGCCGCTCCGCCCAGGGAGGCGGCAGCGAGTACTTCGCGGGCGCGATCGACGAAGTACGCGCCTATGCCGGAGCCGTCGACCCGATCGCGGTCACCCGCATGAACGTGGCCACCGGGGATCCCGACATGTGATGCCACGACCGTGTGGCCGGGCGCCCAGGAAATCCCGCCCGGCCACACCGGACCGCTCAGCACCAACCGTTCGAAGAACCAGCCGAACCTGCCCCTGCGGAGTTGTGTGATGTCCCTGCGTGGCCGCCCGCTCGCCTCGCGTTTGCCCCGGCACATGGTGGGCACCCTCGTCATCGGCCTGGCGCTCGCCCTCTCGGCGAGCACCGCCCAAGCCCTGCCCGATGCCGTCGGCGGCGGAAGTCTGCCGCGGGTGGCCGACAACCCCGACCCGATCAAGGGCACGGAGCTGAAGTCGAAGCCGCGCCCTGTCGACAAGGCGCGCACGACCATGGCCAACAGGCTTGGACCTGCCGCATGGCCGCGGGCGGGCAGCGTGGACCTCACCCTCGCCGCCGCCGCGTCCGCCCTGACGGGCAAGGGCGGTTCCACGGCTGCCGAGGGGCGCATCGGGGACCTGCCGATCGCCGTCTCGCCGACCGCGGCGGAGCGGCGGACCGCGGCGGCGGCACCCCCGGGCAGGGTGAAGGTCGCCTCGCTGGGGGCCGGCCCCGCGCGGCGCTGGGGCAGTGCCGCTCTTCTGACCGTCGAGCGGACGGACCGGGCCCGCCAGGCCGCCCCCGTCAAGCTCTCACTCGACTACTCGGCCTTCAAGGAAGCCGCGGGCGGCGGCTACGGTTCCCGGCTCGCGCTGATCGAGCTGCCCGCGTGCGCCGCCTCGCGGGCACCCGGCGGCAAGACCTGCGATGCCGCGGCCAAGCGAATCCCGTTCCAGAACGATCCCCGCACGCACACCCTGACCGCCGAGGTGTCCGCCGCGGCCGCGGGCAGCGCCCCCGCGGTGTACGCCGTGGCCGCGGGGGACGCCTCCTCCAAGGGCGACTACAAGGCCACCACCCTCGCCCCGTCGGCCAGCTGGTCCGTCGCCAATTCCTCGGGCGGCTTCTCCTGGGACTATCCGATCCGGATGATCCCCACCCCGGGCGGATTCACCCCGACCGTCGGCCTCAGCTACTCCTCCCAGTCCGCAGACGGCCGCACCGCGGCCACGAACAACCAGGGCTCATGGCTCGGCGAGGGCTTCAGCTACGAACCCGGTTACATCGAACGCGCCTACAAACCCTGCTCCGAAGACGGGCACACCACCTCCGCGGAACAATGCTGGGCCTTCGACAACGCCACGATCATGCTCAACGGCATGTCCGGCGAGCTCGTCCAGGACGACACCACCAAGAAGTGGCACCTCTCCTCCGACAGCGGTGCGAAGATCGAGAAGCTCCCCGGCGCCGACAACAACGACAACGACGGCGAGCACTGGAAGCTGACCACCACGGACGGCACCGAGTACCACTTCGGCAGCGACAAGCTCCCCGGCTGGACCGAGGGCAAGGAGCGGACCTCCTCCACCTGGACGGCCCCCGTCTTCGGCGACGACCCGGGTGAGCCCTGCTACAACGCCACCTTCGCCAACGCCCACTGCAAGCAGGCGTGGCGCTGGAACCTCGACTACGTCAAGGACACCCACGGCAACGTGATGTCCTACTTCTACGGAGCCGAGACCAACCACTACGCGCTGAACGGCAAGACCGACGTCAACGGCACCGCCTACCACCGAGGCGGCTACCTCAAGCGCATCGACTACGGCCAGCGCGACAACGCCGTCTACACCACCAAGGCTCCCGCCCAGGTCGTCTTCGACACCCTCGAACGCTGCATCCCCGACACGGGCTTCGACTGCGACGAGGCGAAGCTCACCCCCGCCAACGCCGCACGCTGGCCCGACACCCCGGTCGACAGGCTCTGCAAGCCGGGCACCAAGTGCTCCCCGGCCCAGTCCAGCCAGACCTTCTGGACCACCAAGCGCCTGGTCGGCATCACCACCCGCATGAGCACCGGCCCCGCCGCCACCGCGTGGGCCGACGTCGACGCCTGGAAGTTCGAACACTTCTTCACGGACAACGGCGACGACACCAAGACCCTGTGGCTGTCCAAGATCGACCATGAAGGAAGGGTCGGCGGAAGCGCGAAACTCCCCACGTTGGAGCTGAACGGGGAACACCGACGGAACCGCGTGGACAGCGACACCGACAACGTCGACGCGATCAACCGCATCCGCCTGGTCTCGGTCCTGAGCGAGACCGGCGCCCAGCTGGACGTCACCTACGCCCCCGCCGACTGTTCCGCCACCGCGCTGCCGAAGCCCGGCGAGTCCACCAAGCGCTGCTATCCCGTCGTCTGGGCCCCGCCCGGCACACTCGTACCGAGAACCGACTGGTTCCACAAGTACGTCGTCGAAAGGGTCACGCAGACCGACCGGACCGGTGGCGGAGACGACCTGGTCACCCAGTACGCCTACCAGGGCAACGCCGGCTGGCGCCACGCCGAACCCGACGGCATCACCGACGAGAAGCTCCTCACCTGGGGACAGTGGCAGGGCTACGGCAAGGTCTCGGTGACCGGCGGCAACGGCCAGACGATGACCACCCGCGTCGACTACACCTACCTCCAGGGCCTCGACGGCGACAAACTCCCCGGCACGGGCACCGGCACCCGAACGGAAAAGGGCACCGACTCCACCGGCGCCGAATTCACCGGCCACAAGGAATTCACCGGCTTCGAGATCGAGGCGAAGACCTACAACGGGACGAAGATCGTCTCCAAGACGATCTCCGAACCCTGGAAACACGTCACCGCCACACAGACCCGCACCTGGAAGGACGAGAGCGGCAAGCCGGTCACGAAGACCAGCAACGCGACCATCGTCAAGACGGAGACGTCGCGCGGCTACACCGACCTGCCCGACGGCAGCTGGCGCAGAAGCAAGTCCGTCTCGACCTTCGACACGGCCCAGCCCAACCCCACCGGCCGGCTCCTGCGCACCGACGAGCTGGGCGACCTCGCCGACGACAACGACAACACCTGCACCCGCCTGTGGTACGCGGACAACCCCGCCCGCAACATCTACGAGCTGCCCTCCCGGAGCGAGACCGTCGCCGCCGGCTGCGACGCTCCCGTGAACCGCAAGACCCAGGTCATAGCCGACGAACGCACCGCCTACGACAACAAGGCCGTCGGCGCCGCCCCGGAACGCGGCCTTGCCACCAGCACGGAGCGGCTCACCTCCCACGACGGCACCACCGGCACCTACCAGGTCACGGGCACCACGGCCTATGACGTCTTCGGCCGCCCCACCCTCCAGAAGGACGCCTCCAAGGGGCCCGGAACGAAGACCGAGTACACCGACGTCAACGGGCTGATCTCCAAGGTCAAAGCCACCAACGCGCTCAGCCACGTCACCACCACGGACTACCTCCCCGCCTGGGGGGTCTCCACCGGGCAGACCGACCCCAACGGCAAGCGCACGGACCTCGCCTACGACCCCCTGGGCCGACTGACCTCGGTCTGGTACGCCGACCGGGCCAAGTCCCAGAACCCGAGCATCAAGTACACCTACAACATCCGCAAGAACGCCGCCGTCTCCGTCAAGACCGAGAAGATCGAGAACGACGGCACCTACGGCGTCGAGTACCAGCTCTACGACAGCCTCCTGAGGCCCCGCCAGAAGCAGGCCGAGGGCCCCAACGGCAGCCGGATGGTCGGCGAGGTCTTCTACGACGGCGCCGGCAAGGTCAAGAAGTCCAACGCGACCTTCAACGCCACCGGAGCCCCGAGAGACACACTCGACACCTTCGCCAACGGCGAGGTCGGCGCCCAGACCCTCTCCGAATACGACGGCCTGGGACGCACCACCGCGGAGATCGCCCAGCTGGCGGGCGTCGAACAGTGGCGCACCACCTTCACCCACGAAGGCGACCGGCTCCACATCGACCCCCCGCAGGGCGGCGTACCGACCACCAGCATCACCAACATCCGCGGCAAGGTCACAGAACTGCGGCACTACCGCACCGCGGCGCCCCAACCGAGCGGCCCGGGAAGCCAGTACGACGCCACCAAGTACACCTACGACGCGGCCGACCGGCTCGCCTCGCTGACCGACCCCGAGGGCAACACCTGGAAGTACGACTACGACCAGCTCGGACGCCAGACCGCGAGCCACGACCCGGACACCGGCACCACCAGGACCACCTACGACGAACTCGACCGGCCGGCCTCGGTCACCGACGCCCGCGACAAGAAGGTCTCCACGGTCTACGACCCGCTCGGCCGCCCCGTCACCACCTGGTCGGGCGAACCGACCACCGGCACCAAGCTGACCGAGACCTACTACGACAAGGCGGGCTGGCTCGGCCACCCCTGGGCGTCACTGCGCTGGACCAGTGCCACCGAGTACTTCGCCAGCATCACCCAGGACATGGACGCGCTGTACCGGGTGGAGAAGACCGCCTACACCGTGCCCGCGTCCGAGGGGAAGCTCGCCGGCACCTACGTCTTCACCACCAGCTACAACGCCGACGGATCGGTCAAGGGACAGGGCATGCCCGCCGCCGGCGGCCTCACCGGCGAGGCCGTCGCCTTCGGCTACGACGAACTGCAACGCCCTCTCAGCATGACCGGCAAGACCAGCTACGTCACCGACACCCAGTACACCCCCACCAGCCAGCTCAAGGCCCTCCACCTGTCCACCGGGACCGGCAAGAAGATCCAGCAGACCTTCCGGTACGAGAAGGGCACCGACCGGCTGACCCACTCCACCGTGGACGTCGAAGGCGTCAACGGCCCGCTCAAGTCGGTCGGCTACTCCTACGACCAGCACGGCAACGTGCTCTCCGTCGCCGACACCGCCCGTCCCGAGGCCGTCGACGTCCAGTGCGTGGACCTCGACTACCAGTACCGGATGACCGGGGCATGGACCCCGGCCGCCACCCAGACCACCGGAGCGGGCGAAGGCACCGTCGGCGGAGTCTCCGGAGGCGCCCGCCCGGCAGCCTGCGCCAGTGCCGCGGGCAGCGCCCCGCTGGGAGGCCCCGCTCCGTACTGGAAGTCCTACACCTTCGACAAGGTCGGCAACCGCCTCACCGAAACCGCCCACGACACCGGACTCGACCCGCTCAAGGACGTCAAGCGGACCTACACCTACGCGGACGCCGACGGCGACGGAACCCCCGGCGAACCGGGCGACGGCGGGCCCCACGCGGTCACCAAGGTCGAAACCAGCACCCCCACCGGCGACGGACTGCGCACCTACGCCTACGACGCGGCGGGCAACACCACCAAGCGAGCCGTCGGCGGTGACGCCCAGAGCATCGAGTGGGACATCACGGGCAAGCCCGTCAAGCTCACCGAAGCCAACGGCACCACCACGACCAACGTCTACGACGCCGGCGGCAGCCGCGTCCTGCGCCGCGACGCCAACGCCACCACGCTCTACCTGCCCGGCATGGAACTACGCCTCCCGACGGGCAGCACGACTCCCGAGGCGACCCGCTACTACGGCTTCGCGGGCCAGACCATCGCCGTCCGCACCAACGACAACAAGCTCACCTACCTCGCCTCCGACCACCACGGCACCGCAGAACTCGCCATCGACCCCGCCACCGGCACCCACACCCAACGCCGCATGGAGCCCTACGGCGCCCCGCGCGGCACCCAGCCCGACAAGGGCGCCTGGCCGGGCGAGAAGGGCTTCGTCGGCGGCACCATCGACGAGTCGACCGGGCTGACCCAGATCGGCGCCCGCCAGTTCGACCCGCTCCTCGGCAAATTCATCTCGCCAGACCCGGTCATCGACCACAACGACCCACAGCAGCTCAACGCCTACGCCTATTCACACAACCGCCCCTTCACCAGCAGCGACCCGACCGGGCTCAGGGACCCCGAAGAGGTCTCCTACTGCCAGTCGCACCCGAGCTCCTGCAACGGCGGAGGAGTCAAGAAGAACGAGACGTCCGCCCAGAAGAACCAGAACCACGCCCAGGACAACAGGAACCGGGCCGAGGCGAACCTCGTCCAGTCCAAGCAGCAGGTCAAGGACACCGCCAAGGCACTCATCAAGATCGTCAAGGATCTGATCGGCGTCGACGCGGCCCTCGACTGCTTCTCCAGCGGAGACCTCGGATCGTGCGGTGAGACCCTGCTCAACGTCGCCGGAAGCTTCGCGGGCGGCCTGGCAGGCAAGATCCTCGCCAAGTACGGGGCGCCCTGGAACTGGGCCAAGGGAGCAAGACTCGCCAAGCGCGTCGTCGGGCTCGTCGACGACCTGATCGGCGGCGTCAACGCGGTCCGGAAGAACTCCAAGGCCCTCAGCAAGGCCGAGGAAGCCCTCGCGACAGCACGCGCCAAGGCCAAGTCCATGGTCCGCAAGGGCGATTCGGCGGACGGCCCAGGATGCATGACGGGCCAGAAACACAGCTTCCTGCCCGGCACCAAGGTGCTCATGGCGGACGGCTCCACCAAACCGATCGAGAAGGTCGAGCTCCGCGACCGGATCATCGTCACCGACCCGGAAACAGGCCGAACGACGGTCCGGGAAGTAGCCGGAACCATCACCACCGAGGACGACAAGCACTTCGTCGACCTCAACCTCACCACCGGCAACGGCACAGCCGAGGAACTCACCTCCACCACGACCCACCCGTTCTGGTCGGTCTCGGAGGGCGCCTGGATCGAAGCCGGCGACCTCAAGCCGGGCATGACGCTGCGGACCGCGAAGGCGGACACCGTAACCGTCGCGGCCGTCCACCAGTACAACAAGCGCCAGCGCACCCACGACCTGACCATCAGCGAAATCCACACGTACTATGTGCTGGCGGGTGCCACGCCGGTACTGGTTCACAACTGCGATACAGGGGGATTGAGCCTCTCGGGTGCGCGGCAGGTCAGCGGTCGCTTTCCCAAGACTGCTAACCCTGGTGAAACGCTTTTCCGTCAGAAAGATGATGGGACGGTTACTGCGTATGCGCGTTATGATGAGGAGGGCGCAATTTATCAGCGCGCGGACCTTGATCCTGGCTCGGCACCGCATGCCGGAATACCGGCCCCACACATTCTCGATATGGCCAAGCATGTCAATCCAAAAACGGGCCAGGTTTTTCGCAATTGGGAGAAGCTGCCGCGGCCTCTGCGCCCCGAGGAAGAGCTATGCGGCTGCCGCTAAGCTGAGTCAAATATGGATGGCTGAAATGCAAGCCAGTCATAAATAATTGAATACTGGTAGAAGTGCACCACCTCAGGCGCCCGCAGTAAAATGGCGGGCGCCTGAGGTATCTGAATTTCTGGATCTCTATTGGTTGCCACCATCTCTCTCGGTGGCTCGAATGACTGACCCTCTATGCAAGTGACGCGAGGAGCTAACCTTGAATGACCCGATGGATTACCCTGGTATTAAGTCCTGGGTGGAGGAGTGGGGAGGGGGGGTTGATTACCTAGACTATGTGAAAGGTCATGGCGATCTGGGGATTATGGTGGCATTCTCTCGGATTTTCTGGCCGCGTTTTGTCGAAGTGGAGGGATGTGTGCTGTGGGATCGTGCTTACGAAGAGTCGAATTTTAAATCCTGGCGCGAGAGTCTCTCCGGTAACATTCGAAAAATCGAGGCGACGCTGAATCAGCTGCGAGTCTGGCAGATTGTCGATTCGGATGATGTTGAAGAGGACTGGCGGGCGCAGGAATTCTTTGCCGCGTGTGTTGCAAAAACGTGGAGTGCTGCGTTGTCTGCCGAATTTCCTCACCGGGGTTTCGATGTTCGGATTATTGGTTCTGAAGATGGCCCTATTGTTACCTTTTCATCCAGGGCAACGTAGTTCATGATTTTTTCAGAAAGGTCGAATGTGGCCAATTCTGAAACCGTCTGAGGTCGTGCCGCCCGCACATTCGTTGTTGGGTGAGTGATACTCATCCCGAGACCCTTGTGGTGAATTGTGTTAGCAAACTCGAACCCCCGCCGGATGCGTCTTGGCAGGGGGCGTGAGTGGGGTAACGACAGTGAGCGTTTTCCAACATCAGGTTGAGGCATGGTGGAGCACGACGACGACCTTCACGATGTCGGTGATGCGATTGGTGCTGCACCGGAGCTTCCGAAGGAGACGCCAGCCTTTCAAGACGGCCATGGCCTGTTCGCCAAGGCAGCGGGTCTTGGCGTGGGTGGTGTGTTGTGCCGGCGCTTCCACCGCTTGAGTCGGCGGCCCCGGAACGGAACCCGAATCGTCCCGCCGGCCCCTTGGTACGCCTTGTCGGCCCAGCACTTGAGCCCTGCGTCGGCGAGGGCCTCGACGATTCCATGCTGCCGGGCGGCGGTCAGGTCGTGGGTTGAGCCGGGCAGCGCCGGCGAGGCCCAGAGCAGCCGTCCGAACGGATCGGTGAGGACCTGGACGTTCATGCCATGACGTTTGTGCTTTCCTGAGTAGTACGGGGTGTCGGCGGCGACGCAGTCGATCGGCAGCAGGGTGCCGTCGAGAATGACGAATGCCTTGGTCCGGATGTGTGCTCCATCGCTTCGGCCAGGGGCGGCGCCGCGGCGCCAGTACCTCGACGGCCTCTCTTATGTAGCGGAAGGCGGTCGCGATCCCGATGCCGAACCCGGCGGCGAGCTGAGCGTAGGTGTCACCGCATCGCAGATGAGCCAGGGCCAGCAGAGCCTGGCGGCCCGTCGGCAGGCTCTGCCATCGCGTCCCGATCTCACGCTGCCGAGCGGCGAGTTGCCTGCTCAGGTATCGCAGGGTGTGGCTGGACAGATCGATAGAGGACGGGTAGACAAGCACGCGAAGCTCCTGGTGGACACGGGTGATCTTGGTCGAGAACCCGTCTACCAGGAGCTTCGCTGTTTCGCCGAGCCATCCAACTCGCGGCCAACACCCCGAGGTTGGAAAACGCTCCGTATGCCGTGACTGGCCGAGCCAGTCGGCCCACGAAGACCAGTACCGGTCATCACGGGTGACCGTCTCACCCACATCGAAGACAACCGTGTCGATCACACAGACAACCCTACGGCCCACGCTGAAGAGGACGCATCCAGTGGAAGAGTCCTTCGCTCGGGCGAGGTGTCGCCGGTCGGTGGAGCTGAGTAGTCGTCATGCTGGTTACCTGGGGTTGTGCGGGTTGTGCGGGTTGTGCGGGTTGGCTGGGTGGAGTGATGGTCGTGCTGGCTCGTTGTGTCTGCGTGGGTTGGTGGAGCACTGTGCAGTTTCACTGGTTCGCGACGAGCGGACTGGGTCTGCTGTCGAGAGGGTGGATGCTGTGATCCCAGAAGCTAGCTTCTACTTATTTTGAAGCGTAGGTTGGGGTGGATCGTCACTTTGCGGAATTGGGGGCGCTGCTCATCATTTCTGATAAACCATCAGATTTGTTTGATGGTTTATCAGAAAGCCACCGACTCCAGACCAGGAGACTGGCCCCCTTCACCCCTAGCTAGCTGCTTTTTAGGCCGGATCGCGGAGCGATCCGAGCCGGGGACGGCGGAGCCGGCCCTCTGGGCCGCGGAGCGGACCGGTATGCAGGACGGAGTCCTGCGGCAG
>NZ_JBITHO010000018.1:0-75206 GCF_044458065.1 Streptomyces sp. NPDC050504
ACCTGCTGGTCGTCGGTGCCCGCCGCCGCAAGGGCCACCTGGGCATGCAACTCGGACCGGTCAACCACGCGGTGCTGCACCACTCCCCCTGCCCGATCGCGGTCGTCCCCCACACCTGAAAGAACTCCGGCAGCGAGAATGAGACGCACATGACCCGGAGCACCCCTGCCACAGGCTCATCGGCCACGCCTGCGAGGCGGCCACCGCCAGGAACGCCCCGCTGCACGTGGTGCACACCTGGCTGCTGCCTACGCTGAGCGGAGCGTACGGCGCCCTGGAAGCCGCCAAGGAACGGCAGCTCGACGCGGCCCTGTACCCCTGGCGCCACAAGTACCCGGACACGAAGGTCACCGCGCAGCTGATCCACAGCCGCGCGGCGCACCACCTGTTACGGAAGTCGACCCAGCGGGTTTACTGGCGATCGGCCGCAGCACCGGCGGCCGTCACCGGCTAGGCCCCACGGCCCACTCGCTGATCCACCGTGCGGTCTGCCCGGTCGCAGTGGTCGTGCACGACTGACACCGGGCCCGCAGAAGGCGGGACCGGTGGCAGGGCGGTGCGGGTGTCAAGCAGGGCGAGTGACCGGGATGGTGCGGGTGGTCTCCTCGTTCCGGGTGACGGGGACCGTGACGGCGAGGACCCCGTCCTGGTACGTCGCGGTAGCCTCGTCCCAGCGGGTTCCGGCGGGCAGGCGGACGGTGCGGGCCAGGACGCCGTACCGGAATTCGGTGCGGTGCCGGCTTTCGGTCTGCTCCCGACGCTCGGCGCGCAGGGTGAGCAGGTCACCGGTGCAGGTGAGCTCGATGTCCTTCTCGGGATCGAGCCCGGGGAGTTCGGCGCGCAGTGTGTAGGCACTGTCGTCCAGGTGTTCCTCGATCCTCACGCCGTGGGGGCCCGAGGGGCTCCGCACGGCAGGGTGCACGCCGAATCCGGACTCCATCCAGTCGATGAGGTCGGGCAGCATCGACGGACGCCATTCCAGCAGATTGCCCATGACGTTCTCCTGTTGACGATGTCCCTGCCGGGCGCCCGCCTCCCGGACGGTGCGCCCCGTGGTGCTTCCACGATGCTCCGCGCCGAGTGCCCGGACCAGTGCCGAACGGCCCTCCTCGGGCGGCCCGAGGAGGGCCGTTCGGTCCGCTACCCCGGCCTCAAGGCGCCCAGGACGCGCGGAGATTGGCGGCAACCCGCATTTCGTCCGGCGGCGTGGCTCACCAACGTGGGCGGGCGGGAAGAAGGTGTCGGCGGTCGTCGTGCCGGAGGAAGGCCATGGCCCAGGGTGAACGGCGAGCAGGGGACGCGGGAAGACCGGACCCCGCGCCCGGCTTCCGGCTCGATGAGCCGTTGGAGGAGTTGCAGGCGCGGACGGCGGCGATCCGCGGGACACGCGGCCGGTTGCAGGGGCTGAAGGAAAACTGACGCTGGTGGTCGTAGGTGACGACATGGGCATCGCCCCGGACGGGGCCCGGCGCCGGAGCGGACCGCAGAGCATGGCCGAACAGGCCGTACGAGCTGAGCGCCGACAAGGCCGGTTCGCCGTGAAGCCGGGAAAAGAGAGTGGAACCCGTGCCGAGACGCTCACGCGCGAACCGCTGCCTTTCCGGTTACTGCACCGGCAGACGTCAGTCCCGACGGCGGTCGCGGCGGGTCACCGCTTGAGACAGCGCCTCCCGCAGCGCGTACAGCGCTGTCATGTCGGCGTCCACGACGAAGCGTTCCAGCAACACGGCCACACGCCAGTGCTCTCCGGCAGCCACGGCGTGGACGATCGCGTCGATGGCACGCCGTTGGTAGTCCGGCAGACCGGGAGCAGGACGGTCCCTGTCCGAGCTGTCGGCCCCGGCCCCGCTCATGATCGAGCACCCCCTCGTCCGCTTCAGCGAGTTTCGAGCGCACGGGCCGCAGTGCTCCCGCGGCGGCGGCCCGCGGCCTCGGCAGTTCCGGCACTGCCGAGAAGCCACCCGTTCCTCAGACCGGCGCTGTGAGGGGCAACGCCATCCTGGTCTTCGGGACGGCGACCTCTTGGTTCCATCACACCTCCGCTGTCAGCCGGAAATCACCTGCCGAACCGCTCCGAAGCGGGCCCGAACGGCCCCGGTTCCGAGGCCGACCGACCCTCCCCGCTGCCGAGCACGACAGGAGATGCTGACGCAGAGGAGCGCCCAGCGCCACCCCCGAGACGGCCGGGTGGACCCGTCCTGCGCGGCACGCGGAACGTTGGGCGTCGGACTGCAGGAGGTGCAGGACATGACGCGTACGGTCACGGTCGGCTTCGATGGTTCGCGCGAGAGCCGCGCGGCAGCCGAGTGGGCGGCCCGGGAGGCGATGCTGCTCGGCAGGCCCCTGAAGCTGATCCACGTCTGGGAACCCCCGCCTGGTCCCCTGGCGCAGGCACCGCTCCTCGGTGCCGAAACCCACCAGCACTGGAAGGAGAGGATCCCTCGGGAGGCGGCCGACGGACTGCGGCTGCGCCATCCCGGCCTGGATGTGAGCATCGAGCAGCCGCAGTCCGTCAGGGTCGCCGAGACGCTGCTGGCCGAGGCAGGGGAGGCCGAGCTGCTGGTCATCGGGTCGCGCGGGCTCAGCGGGATCGGCGGGTTCATGACCGGTTCGGTCGGCCTCTCCGTCGTGGCGCACGTGGAGCGCCCCGTGGTGCTGGTCCGGGCGGTGGAGCAGGCTGCGGACAAACACGCGGACAAGGGCAAGACGGCGGCAGCACCGCGTCCCGTGGTCCTCGGGCTCGACACCGACCACGACAGCGACGAGCTGATCGGCTTCGCGTTCGCCGCGGCGGCCCGTCACGGCGCGTGCGTGCGGGCCGTCCACTCCTGGAGCCCTCCCGCGTACTACGCCTACGGAATGTCCTCCGCCCTGGAGGCGGACAGCTCCTTCGCCCGGAGCAAGTCAGCCGCCCTCACCGAGGTCCTGCGCCCCTGGCGAGAGAAGTTCCCGCACGTCGACGTCGTCAAGGAGCCCCGGTACGGCTCCCCGAGCCAGTACCTGGTCGACGCGTCCCGCTCGGCCGGCCTGCTCGTCGTGGGCCGCCGCCCGCGCCGTGGCCCGCTCGGCCCCCGCATCGGACCGGTGGCCCATGCCGTCCTCCACCACTCCCACAGCCCCGTCGCGATCGTCCCGCACAGCTGAACCCGATGGCCGTCCCGGTCCGGAGCCGACGGTACGCCGGCCGGGGACGGCGGGGCCGAGCGGCCCTTGTTCCAGGGCCGTTCCGCCACTGGCCGGGCACATGGTCCGGTGGCAGCGTCATCTGTGGGGGGAGATCGGTACGGACGGCCGACATAGGGGGTGGACGGGGTGGACACGGTGGAGTTCCCCCTGGTCGTGGGGGTCGACGGATCGGAGTCGAGCCTGGAGGCGCTGGACTGGGCCGTGGACTCGGCAGCACTGCACCGAACGGCGTTGCGGATCGTCTGTGCCACTCCTTGGGGACGGTCCGCACCGTACGGAGCGTCCTTCCGGACCGTGCGGACCGGCGGGCGGACGCACGTCGAGAACACCGCCGCCACAGCGATGGAGCGGGCCCTGCGCCGGACCGGCTCGGTGCGGGTCACCAGCGAGGTGACCGCCGAGCAGGCGGCGACGGCGCTGTGCCGCCGCAGCGGCACGGCGGTGGCCGTCGTGGTCGGTTGCCGGGGGCGCGGCGCGGTTGCCGGACGGCTGCTCGGCTCGGTGAGCCTGTCCGTCGCCACCCACGCACAGGCCCCGGTGGCCGTGGTGCGCGGCCCGGAGAAGAACCGGGCCGGGACCTTCCACAACGTGGTGCTGGGCATCGATCGTCCCGGGCGGACCGCTCCCGTGACCCTCGCGTTCCAGGAAGCGCAGCTGCGCGGCAGCGTCCTGACCGTTGTGCACGCCTGGAGCTGCCCCGCCCAGAAGTACGCCGTGCAGCCCCGCACCACGGGCGAAGGGCACAGACACCGGGCGTACGGGCTGCTGGGCGAAGCGATCCGCGACGCGGCGTTCGCCCATCCCGACGTCGCGCTCGCCCGCGAGATCGCCGAAGGAGACCCGCGCCGGGCGCTCGTGGACGCCTCCCGCAGCGCGGACCTGGTCGTCGTCGGCGCGCGCCGCACCACAGGAACGCCGTACCCGCGCCTGGGACCGGTCGCCCACGCCCTGGTGCACCACGCGCAGTGCCCGGTTGTGCTCGTCCCGCACGCCTGACGACACCGCGTACGCAGCACACCGCTCCGCACGACGCTCTGGAACGAGGGAGGTTCCGTCATGAACGTCCTCGTGGGGTACGCCACCGCCCACGGATCGACGCGTGAGATCGCGCAGCGCCTCTGCTCCCGCCTCCGCGCCGCTGGGCTGAACGCCGAGGCGCGGTCCCTGGAGACCGTCGACGACGCGGACGCTTACCGGGCGTTCGTCCTGGGCAGTGCCGTGCACGGACAGGCGTGGCTGGCCCCGGCGAAGGAGTTCCTGCGGACCCACCACGACCTCCTCGCGGCCCGCCCCGTGTGGATCTTCAGCGTGGGCATGCCCGGCGCCCTGCGGGGCCCGTGGAAACGCGTGGCGGGCACGGAGGAACCCGTCATCGTCAGAGATCTGCCGGGCCCCCTGTCCTACCGGGAACACCGGCTGCTGTCGGGCGTGATCGCCCCGCAGCACCTCCCGCTGCGGGGCCGCGTGCTGTTCCGGCTGATGGGGTGCCGCTACGGCGACCTCCGCGACTGGCCGGCCATCGACACCTGGGCGGCGGACATCGCGGACACGCTGTCCCGCACCTGATCACCGGTACGAGAGGGGGACACGTGCAGGTCTGGCCAGGGCAGGCGCATCCACTGGGTGCCACGTACGACGGCACGGGGACGAATTTCGCGGTCTTCTCGGAGGCCGCCGACCGGGTCGAACTGTGCCTGCTGCACGACGACGGCTCGGAAACTGCGGTGGAACTGCGCGAGAGCGACGCGTTCGTGCGGCATTGCTACCTGCCGGGCATCCGGCCCGGCCAGCGGTACGGTTTCCGGGCGTTCGGGCCGTGGGACCCGTTCGCGGGGACGTACTGCAACCCGGCCAAGCTGCTGCTGGACCCCTACGCCAAGGCCGTCTCCGGATCGTTGGAGTGGAACGAGGCGCTGTTCGGCCATCGGACGGGGTTCTCCCGGTACCGCCGCAACGACCTGGACTCCGCGCCGTACGCGATGACTTCGGTTGTGGTCGATCCGCACTTCGACTGGGGCGACGACCGACCGCCGCGCACCGCCTACCACCACACCGTGCTCTACGAGGCCCACGTGAAGGGTCTGACCGCGCTCCACCCGGACCTGCCGCAGGAGGTGCGCGGCACCTACGCGGCCCTCGCGCATCCCGCGGTCACTCGGCATCTTTCGGAACTCGGCGTCACCGCGCTGCAGTTGATGCCTGTACACCAGTTCGTGCACGAGCGCCGACTGGTCGAGGCGGGCCTGAAAGACTACTGGGGCTACAACACCATCGGCTTCTTCGCCCCGCACAACGCGTACGCCTCCTGGGGCGACCGGGGCCAGCAGGTGAAGGAGTTCAAGTCGGCGGTGCGCGCCCTGCACCGCGCCGGCATCGAGGTCGTCCTGGACGTCGCCTTCACCCACACGGGCGAGAGCGACCACCTCGGCCCGACCCTGTCCTTCCGCGGGCTGGACAACGCGACGTACTACCGGCTGACGGAGGACCCGCGATACTACGCCGACACCACCGGATGGGGGAACGCCCTGCTGATGAGGTCCCCGCAGGTGTTGCAGTTGATCATGGACTCCCTGCGGTACTGGGTCGCCGAGATGCACGTGGACGGCTTCCGCTTCGTCCGCGCGGCTACACTGGCGCGGCAGTTCCACGAGGTGGACCGGCTGTCGGCGTTCTTCGACCTGGTGCAGCAGGACCCGGTGGTGAGCCGGGTGAAGCTGATCGCCGAGCCCTGGGACGTCGGCGAGGGCGGCTACCAGGTGGGCAACTTCCCGCCGCTGTGGACGGAGTGGAACGCGGAGTACCGGGACACGGTCCGGGACCTGTGGCGGGGAAAGGGGGTGAACCCGGCCCTTCTGAGTGACCGCCTGACGGGGTCGGCACAGATCTACCAGGACGACGGACGCCGCCCCCTGGCGTCGGTCAACTACGTGACGTGCCACGACGGTTTCACGCTGCACGACCTGGTCGCGTACGACGGCCCGCACGACGAGGCCAACGGGCAGGGAGGCCAGGACGGCGAGAACCACAACCGGTCGTGGAACTGCGGGGTCGAGGGGGAAACCGACGATCCCGTGGTCCTGGAGCTCCGCAGGCGGCAGATGAGGAACTTCATC
This sequence comes from Streptomyces sp. NPDC050504, assembly GCF_044458065.1. Classification (NCBI taxonomy): domain Bacteria; kingdom Bacillati; phylum Actinomycetota; class Actinomycetes; order Kitasatosporales; family Streptomycetaceae; genus Streptomyces; species Streptomyces sp. NPDC050504. The sequence continues at coordinate 6,300 of NZ_JBITHO010000018.1, forward strand.
GCCACACTGATGCTGTCCCAGGGCGTGCCGATGCTCAGCCACGGAGACGAGTTCGAGCGTACTCAGCTCGGCAACGACAACACCTACTGCCAGGACAACGAACAGTCGTGGGTGCACTGGCCCGCAGGACGCGACGATCGGCGCGCGGAGACGCTGGACTTCGTGCGCGCGCTGGTGCGGCTGCGCAGGGAGCACCCCGTCTTCCGTCGTCGCCGATTCTTCCACGGGCGCCCCGTGGAGGGCGTCCAGGACCGTCTGCCGGACATCGCGTGGTTCACGCCCGAGGGCACCGCGACCACGAGGACCGGCCCCGCGCCGGTCCTGGCGCTGGCCGTCTTCCTCAACGGCCACGCGATCACCGAACCGGACACGCGCGGACAGCGAGTCGTCGACGACTCGTTCCTGCTCCTGCTCAACGCCTCCGCCGAGCCGGTGGACTTCGTCGTGCCCGTCGGCCGGGACGAGCCGTGGAGCGTGGTGGTCGACACAGCCCGTCCGAACCCAGGGTCCCCGGGCACGACAGCTCGGGCGGGAGAGCGGCTGCGGCTCGTCGACCGCAGCCTGCTCGTGCTGCGGCGTCCTAAGCAACGGGCAAGGGGATGCCCACGTACTGACGCCACTCGCCGTCGGTGAGCCGACGGCCCGCCACCTCGCGGGCCAGCGCGGCCAGCCGGGAAGCGTGCAGGGGCAGCCGCAGCACCGTGTCCGTACCGTCGGTACGCGGCCCGCGGGTCACCAGATGCGAGCTGTCGGCGCTGAAAGCGATGTCCCCCATGCGGACGTCGACGTCACAGCGCTGCTCGCCCGAGGCGATCTCCCACACGACGACACGGCCCCGTCCGGTCCGCACCGCCAGTGCCAGGCCGTCGGGAGAGAAGTCCACGTCCTCGGCGCAACCCGGGGACGGCAGCGCCATGGTCTGCCGCCCGTCCGGTTGCGCGGACAGCACCCGCGTGACCCGGTCGTCGCAGCCCACGGCGATCCTGCCGCCCCGGCCGTCGACGGCCACACAGGTCGCGGGACACGGCAGGGCCACCTGCCACATCTCCCGTACGGAGTCGGTGATCTGGTAGAAGTGCAGCTCACCCGCCTCCGTGCCCAGGCACAACGCTGACGCGTCGTCCGTACAGGCCGCGATCACCGCCGGCGCGGCAAGCGGAACGTCCCTCTCCCCGTCCTCCCTCGGCCACACGACACGGACCGATCCGCTTTCTCCGACGAGCACTCCCGCGCCCTCGCCGCCCAGCCTCCAGTCGCGTCCGGCTCCCGGGTGTCCAGCCGCCCATTCGCGCAGCCGGACACGGTTGCCCGCTCTGCGCAGAGCGTCCTCGTAGCCCGGGACCGGCACCTGCACGAGTTCACTCGCCCCCGTGCGCCGCAGGCACGAGCGGACCAGCCGGTCAACGGCCGGCTCCGCCGACCGCTCCAGGGCCTCCACCGCGAGCAGCAGGGAGATGAGGGGATCCTCGACCCGCTGGGCCGCCGTGGTGAGGGAGCGGGCCAACGAGGCTTCGAACAAGGTCCGGTACCTGCGTTCCTCCCGGTCCTGCCGCTCACGGCTGACGGAGATGAAGCGGCGCTCGGCGACGGTGACGTCGGAGGGGCGTTCCTCCAGCCAGCGTTCGGAATCGGTCAGCAGCGGGCCCGATATCAGGGCCGTCGGCTCGCTCTCCGTTCGGTGGCGGCGCATGGTGTACGCGAGCAGCCGGCGCCAGTTGCGGAACGGTTCCTCCTCCTTGAGCCAGGAGGCGAGCGTGCCCCAGGCGCCCAGCAGCGCCTCGTGCACCACCTCGACCGTCTCCTCGCTCTGGACGCGACCCGTGGTCAACAGCCTTTCGTTGGCCAATCGGACGGCGAGGGCCCACTCCGAGGGCAGCATCTCGGAACGGACGGCTACGCGTTTGGCGTTCGGCCGGTCCGGCGCGATCAAGCGGTTGAGGAACAACTGCCGTGCGACAGAGCGTTCCTCGGAAGACAGCGCCGCGAGGACGCCGTCGGCGTAAGCGGCCAGCGCGCCGTGGTGTTCACCGATCTCCGCGTACGCCTCGAAGGACAGGACGTCCTGCCCGCGCCGCAGGGTCGCCCACATGCGGTCCAGGGCGAACTCCAGCAGGGGCAGCGCGCCGGGGCGGCCATCGACGAGCGATGCCAGTCGGCTTACCAGCCGCTCGTGCACGCGGATCCCGTGCAGCCCGGCAGGCCGCACGATCACCTCGGCGAGCTCGTCGGCCGACATGCCGCGCAGGGCCTGGGCCGTGCGCCGCAGGGCTTCCCCGAACGGGCCGCTGCGCGCGAAGAGCCGTCCGAACGCGTCCTCCCTGAGTGTCAGCACCACGACGGTCGACGTCCCTGTGCGGCTTGCCAGTTCGGTGAGCTGCCGCAGCACCTCGTGCGTGGCCAGCGCGTCGTCGACGGCCTCCTCGAACTGGTCGATGACGAGAAGAAGCCGTTCGGCGCCGGTGGCGGCCAGCACCCGCTCGCCCGCCGAGGTGAGACCGGTCAAGTCCAGGTGCGAGAGCCAGGCGTCCAGCTCGGGCAGGGGCACGGGTACGCAGGCCCCCGCCGCGCGGGCGAACCCCGCGGCCAGTGCGGTCCGCAAGGTGGGGCGGGGCCGTATCGACACGCAACGCCAGTCGGTCCGTCCCGCCATCAGCCGGGGGACGAGACCGGCGTGGACCAGAGATGACTTCCCCGCCCCCGAGACGCCGACGACCGGCACCAGCCCTCCGGCCTCCACGGCGGCAGTCAGGCCGTCGGTCACGGTGTCCCGCCCAAAAAAGAGGTGCGCGTCATCGCTGCCGAACGCCCGAAGCCCCTTGTACGGCGAGGCCGGCAGCGGAGCGAGGGCGGCGGGCCACGCCGCCACCAGGCCGCTGACCGGGATCGAGTAGACCGTCGGGTCGTCGCGCGCGGTCGCGACGGCCACCAGGATGCCCAGGAGCCGCTCGGCCTTCGGGTCGAGGACCGGTGTGCCGCTGTAGCGGGGCTGGGCGACGTGTGCTCCCCGGCCGCGCTGGTCGATCTGCTGCCGGTACCGCGTGACGAGAGGACGCAACCAGGCGGTGGCCCAGCCTCCGGGACGGCCTTCGACCGGTCCGAACAAGAGCACGTCACCTTCCGAACGCTCCTGGTCGGCAAGGGGGACGGAGACCGCCCCGACCGGCCTCGGCTCTCCCACCAGGGTGAGCCCGGCCACGTCTAGGCCGTCGAACACGGTGCCGGGGCCCTGCCACGCGTCGACTCTGGCCCGCCGCTCGGGAGGCAGCGCCATGAACTTGGCGAGCAGCGGAAACTCCAGCCGCAGCACTTCTCCGATGGCACTCTCGGCGGTGTGCAGTGAGCGGCCCAGGGCCGCGTTCACGACGTGCGCGCAGGTGACGACGTGCACCTCGTCCACCAGGACGCCGTGCCCGACGACGCCGCCGTCCGGTGCGCGGAACCGGACGACGGCAGTGGCACCCGAGCCGTCCATCACGCCTCGGACGGTTCTTCGGCGCACGGAGCGGGAGCCCATTGGGCATGCACGGTGAAGTGCACCTCCGCCGTCCCCTTGGCGAGAATCACCCCGGTCTCACCCCCGAGTTTGAGGCCGAACTCGATGGACACCGTCTGCGGCGCGAGCACGCGAAGCGCTTCCGCGAGGCCGACCAGAGCGGGCCGGAGGCCGTACAGCCCCGATTCCAGGGTCCGCGATGCCTGCGCCATCGAACGCTCCGGCCTGGGCGACGCGAGAACCACCGGCTCCTCGGGAACGTCGTCCTGATCCACCTCGGCGACCAGGAACTGCCCGTCTTCCAACGGAATTCGCATCACTCGAACCATCTGCGCCCCCTTTCCGTAGCCCCGCACGGGTCCCGTCGTCACACGGTGCCGGAGCAGCGCCCCCCGCTCGGCCGTGAGGCTTCCCGTCGTGCGGGTCCCGCCGAGCAGGCGTACGGGACCAGGGCTACGGGGCAGGGCGCCGTGTGGAGCGTACGGAGGGCCACCGGCCCCAGACGGGTGGCCCGGGGCCCCGTGGGCATCGGCCGCCCCAGCACCGCCAGACACACTCCGGTGGCCGCACGCGCGACGGCGCTCACCGGGCTGTCGCACGGGCACATCTGCTCCACGCGGACACCGGCCCACTTCAGCCGCCAGGGCACCAGGACCTCCGCCAAACTCGCGTGCGCACGCTCCTGCCGCGCGGCCTGGGCGCGGGGATGGGACAGAGCCGGATAGGACTGCTCGGGCGGGGGCGGCCAGGCGCAAAGCACCCTCAGCGGCACCTGGCGTGCCGCTGCCTCCTCGAAGGCGAAAGCAATCACCTCGTCCGGTTCCTCCGCGGTGTCCACGGCGAGGAGGACGGGCTCACCGGCACGGGGCGTCATGCCGCTCGGAGGCGGCGTCACCACTACCGGTATCCGGGTGCGCACGGCTGCTTGCATGCCGGTGGAGGCCACCGCGATCGGGCCGGAACTACCGATTCCCCGGGATCCCAGAGCCAGCAGCTGAGAGCGTCGCGCGGTTCTCAGCAGTGCCTCGCGCGGCGGTTCGGGCAGCAGGAGCGTGCGTATCTCCAAGTGGGGATGATGGCGGTGTAGCCGGTCGACGGCCAGTTGGAGGGAGCGGCGGGCCCAGTGCTCCCGCGTCTCCGCGTCGGGGATGTCGGGAGAGAGGACCCCCGCGGGCCAGTGCCAGGCGGCGACCAGGTCCAGTGTCGCCTCGCGCAGTTCGGCTTCCCGGGCGGCCCAGGCAGCAGCGGCGATGCTGGCCGCGCTGCCGTCCACCCCCGCGCAGACAGGAAGGGGCATGGGAGGCGCCTCCGATTCGATTCGTCGCGGCGAAACGACCAAGTGGCCATCTCGGCAGCACGGTTCGGGCTGCTACTTCTTCGTGCGGGCGGCGATGAAGGAACTGATGACGGCCGCGAGCGCGAAGAGCGCGGCAATGATCACCACAGCGGTGGGCCAGTTCATGGCACCTCCTTCCGTTACCTCCACGGTGGAGCTACGGGCCCGCGCCGTGGAGGGGCCGATCGGCCCTCGCCGAGGCCGGGCGGCCCCTGTCCGAACGACGGCCGGAGGGTGAGGTTCGGCAGTGAGGCGGCGGGCGCTCGCCTGAACGGTGCTGTACCGATCAGGTCCGCATCGCCGTACGGAAGGGGAACAGGGGCTGAAGAACAATGTGTCGGGCAGGTAAAGAGACACCGGTCGGCCGTACGGCCTCTTATCTGGTCCGCGCGGCCGCCAGTGCACCGTCGGTCCACAACACCCAGCCTTGGCGTTTCGTGAGCCGGGGCGAGGAAGTGGGGCTCTACGCCGATACGACACGGCAGTTGGCGATCACCGACCCGGACGGGCCGCAGATGCCGATCAGCTGCGGCGCGGCCGTCTGCACCATGCGCATCGCTATGCGTCACCTGGGCTTCCGGCCCGTCACGAGGATCCTGCCCGAACCGGGTGGCAGGGACTTGCTGGCGGTGGTGGGGTGGGGGCCGTACGCCGGCCCCACGGAATAAGGGCCCGGGACGGTCACGCGCGCGCCAACGCCTTTCCGGTCACGGCGTCGGGGACGTCGATCGCACGCCGCTGATCGTCCGGAACACCGGAAGCAGGACCATCCCTGTCCGGGCTGACGTCCTCCGGAAGCGGACCGCCTCCAAACGCTTCCTCTGCCTCAGGGTCCCCTTGCCTGCCGGGAACATCTCCTTGGCACGCCGTCGCCGCCCTCTCGCCTCGCCGGCAACCGGACCTACCGCCAAGTCGCAGATGTCGAGTTCGATCCGCAGACCGGCCATGCAGTGGGTCAGGCGGACTGGCACGCCCGCAGAGAGGGCTCGGCCCGCAGCGTCAGCATTCCTTCGTCGACGGTGGTTCCGACGTCCGTGCCGAAGCCGACGGCGGCAGGTCCATACCGTAAAGGCTGCGCCCGCCGACCAGCTCCCGGCCGGTGACCAGCTCCGGCTCGATGCGCACGAAGACTTCCACGGGCCAGGGCACCCACGACCGGGGGCCTACGCGGACCAGCTCCGCGTGTTCGTCAGGGTCGGTCACCACCAAGGCCGGGCCGGTGACGACGACGCTCCAGCCGCTGTGCGCGACAGCGTCGACCTCGTCGGCTTCGAAGGCGACCACGGCGCCGTCGATGGCACGGACCAGTTCCGAAGAGGCCGACGTGCGCAACAGCACGGCACCGTCCTCCTCCAGGAGGAAATTGACCGGCAGGACGGCGGGCAGGGCTTCGCGTGTGTGCACGATGCGGCCCACCACCGCCGTGGCCAGCCGACTCATGCTCTCCTGCCGGTTCAGTTCGCGAAATCCGTCGTTGCGGTACATCAGCCGGTTGTCTTTCCGTGTGTCGTCCGATGCGCGGACCCCCAATCCTTCACTGAGTGAACGGCCAGCGGCGAGGGCCATCAGTCCCTGATCTGCCGCAGGACGGCCCTCCTCCCGTTGTGCCCGCCCTGCGACATGTCCGCCGGTGTCGGCGGCGTCGGCGACGACGACGTTGAGCGCCTCCTCCATGCGGTCGAGTGGGAAGGTGCGGGTCACCAGCCCGACGGCGGGGAGGCAGCCGAAGGCCGCCATCTGCACCGGCATGGGCGTGGAGCGGGTGTCCACCAAACCCGTGCTGATGGTGACGTTCTTGATTCAGAGGTTTTCAGGTGCAGGCTCACGGGCTTGCCGAGTACGCCGACGTTGGGAACGCGTCCTCCGGGCCGCACCATGCGGGTGCACATCTCAAACGTCTCGGGAACACCCATCGCATCGAAAACGGCGCCCGAAGCGAGCCCTTCGGTCCGGCCGGCACTTCCCTCACGTGCCTCCCCGCAGTGCCGGCACCGCCCACAGTCGCTGGCGCAGGAGATCAGTACCTGATCCCCGGGTCACACCGAACGGACGTCCCGGCCCGTCTCTACGACGTCCCCGACCCACTCGTGGCCGAGGACCGTCCCCGCCCCGACCTCGGGCGCTTCGCCTTTCAGGCTGTGCAGGTCCGTTCCGCAGACGATGACGGCTTCGACCCGCACTATCGCGCCCATGGGCTCATTCAGCTCTCCGCCGTGTCCGGGGCCTGCGCCAGCGGCGCGTGCCACATCAGCCGCGTCCCCTTGCCACCTGGACTTTCCAGCTCCAGGTCGCCACCGAGCTTCTGCGCTCGCGCGACCATGTTGGTCAGACCGCTGCGGCGGCCTCCGACGGGGATGCCCACGCCGTTGTCCGTGACCGTCAGGCGGACCTGCTTGCCGTCCGTCTCCAGCACGACGTCGGTGCGGTCGGCACCGGCGTGCCGGGCGACATTGGTCAGGGATTCGTTGAGGACGGCCATGACGTGGTCGGCGATCTGGGTGGGCACATGCGTGTCGAGCAGGCCCTCCATACGGATGCTGGGAGCGAAGCCCAACAGCAGAGCGGCCTCGCTGATCGCCCGCACCGCGCGGGAGCGCAGTCCCGGGGCCGCGTCGCCGTCGCGGGAGCGCAGACCGAAGATCGTCGACCTGATGATCTTGATGGTCTCGTCGAGGTCGTCCACCGCCCGCAGGATCCGCTCGGAGGCCATGGAGTCCTGGACCCGTCGACCGGCGCTCTGCAGGGTCATTCCGGTGGCGAAAAGCCGTTGGATCGCCAGGTCGTGCAGGTCACGGGCGATTCGGTCGCGGTCCTCCAGCAGGACGATCTGTTCGGCGTCCGCGCGTCGTTCCGCCAGCTCCATCGCGACGGCGGCCTGGGCGGCGAAGACCTGGAGCGGCTCGCTCTCCTTCTCGGAGAACTCCCGGCCGCCGGACTGCCGGACCAGCAGCACCACACCGCGGGCCTCGTCGCCCGTGCCGATCGGCACGGCGACGGCCGGTCCGAGCCCTTCGAACCGTGGCGGACCGGCCGAGACCCGGGAGTCGCACGAGACGTCCGGGCTGCTGACCGGTGCCCGCCGGACGAACGCCTGCCCCATGAGCGTTCCCTCCGTGGGCAGTACGATCCCGCGCCACGCGTCGGCCGCCTGGCCGATGGCGAGTTCGACGGCGAGGGTGTCGGTTCCGCTCACCGGCATGGCCACCACGCTCAGGGCGGAAGCAGTGATCTCCCTGGCACGTTCGGCGATCAGCGGCAGCACCCCGCCCTGGTCCGCGCCGGACATCAGCGTGTGGGTGATCTCGGCGTTCACCTGGAGCCAGCGTTCGCGCAGCCGGGACTCCTCGTAGAGACGGGCGTTGTCGATCGCGACGCCCGCCGCCACGGCCAGCGTCGCCAGCACCGACTCGTCGTCCTCGTCGAACTGCTGCCCACCGCGCTTCTCCGTCAGGTACAGGTTGCCGAAGACGCGGTCGCGGACACGGATCGGCACACCGAGGAAGGTGTTCATCGGCGGGTGGTGGGCCGGGAACCCGTAGGAAGAAGGATGGTCGGAGAGCTTGGTCAGGCGCAGTGACTTGGGGTGGCGGATCAGCTCGCCCAAGATGCCATGGCCCTCCGGGTAGGGGCCGATGCGGTCGATCTGCTCGGCGTCAACACCCACGGTGTGGAAGGCCGAAAGCCGCTTGCCGTCCGGGCCGATTACCCCCAGTGCCGCGTATTCCGCGTCGACCAGCGCCGCCGCGGCCTCCAGGATGCTGCGCAGCACCTGTTCCAGGTCCAGCTCGCGGCCGACAGAGAGCACAGCCTCCAGCAGGCTGTGAACCCGGTCCCGGGTGCCGCGCGCCGCGTCCAGCCGGGCCTGCAGCTCCTCCAGCAGCTCGTCCAGCCGCAGTTGCGGCAGCCGTACCCGTGCCTCGCGGGCCTCCTCGGCGTTCTCCACTGCTGCTCCCCCAACGCCTCACCGCCTTTGGGCAGCCTTACCGTGCACTTGCCACGGTAGCGGCTCGAACAGGGAGACAATATGGCATCAGCGCGGACGCGTGGCCGACTGGCCGGAACCGTCAGCCCCGTGACAGGCGGGCCGCGACGTACGAGGTGAGGTCGAGAAGTCGGTTCGTGTAGCCCCACTCGTTGTCGTACCAGCCGAAGACCTTGACCAGATCGCCGTGGGTCTGGGTGAGAGGGGCGTCCAGGACGCAGGAGGCGGGGTCGCCGACCACGTCTCGGGAGACGATCGGAGCGTCGGACACCCTCAGGACGTCCTTCAGCGGTCCCTCGGCGGCCTCGCGGTAAGCGGCGTTGATCTCCTCGGCGCTCACCGCCCGCTTGAGGACCACGGTCAGGTCGGTCAGCGAGCCGTCCTCGACCGGAACGCGTACGGCACTGCCGTCCAGCGTGCCCGCGAGCTCGGGCAGGACCAGGCCGACGGCGCGGGCGGCACCGGTGGTGGTGGGGATGATGTTGACCGCCGCCGAGCGGGCCCGGCGCAGGTCCTTGTGAGGTCCGTCCAGGACCACCTGGTCGTTGGTGTAGCCGTGGATCGTGGTCATCAGGCCCTTGGCGACGCCGAAGTGGTCGTTGAGGACCTTGACCATGGGGGCCACGCAGTTGGTGGTGCACGAGGCGTTGGAGATCACGTGGTGATTCTCCGGATCGTACGTGCCTTCGTTGACCCCCATGACGATCGTGGTGTCTACGTCCTTGCCAGGAACGGACAGGAGTACTTTGCGTGCGCCAGCAGCAAGGTGCAGGCCGGCCTGGTCGCGGGTGCGGAAGCGGCCGGTGGACTCGATCACCACGTCCACGCCGAGGCCGCCCCAGTCCAGCGCGGCCGGGTCACGCTCGGCGGTCACCGCGATGCGGCGTCCATCCACGGTCAGTGAGGTCTCGTTGTGATCGACGGGGAGGGTCAGTCGGCCGTACGTCGAGTCGTACGTCAGCAGGTGCGCTAGCGCCGCCGGGGAGGTGACGTCATTGACCGCCACCACCTCCAGCGGCGCTGCCGAGGCACCGGTGCGCTCCAGAACGCAACGCAGGTAGTTCCGGCCGATTCGGCCGAAGCCGTTGATACCCACTCGCACGGTCATATCTTCCGTCCTCCCCTTGGCGCGGCGATGCCCGGCGGTATTCCGGGACCGCTCTCAGCCTGCCGCCCGGGAGTCCGTGCGGGTATGGGCCGGGCGGGCGTGGATGGCGGGGACCTTCGGCCCCGAGAGCGGACAGGGCGCGCGGCCAACCGGCAGGTCCGTCCCGCTACTTGTCTTCGGCTACTTGTCTTCGGCGCGCATCCGGTCCCGTGCCTGGGTGGCGATGACGGCAGCCTGGATACGGCGTTCCACGCCCAGCTTGGCGAGCAGCCGCGAGATGTGGTTCTTGACCGTCTTCTCGGCCAGATAGAGCCGCTGGCCGATCTGCCGGTTGGTGAGCCCTTCGCCGATCAGTTCGAGGATCTCGCGTTCCCGGTCGGTGAGACCCGGCAGCATCTCCTGCTCCTCGGCCGACTGCTGCCCGCCGTCCCGCAGCCGTGCCATCAGCTTGGTCGTGGCGCTGGCGTCCAGCAGCGACTGGCCGCGGGCCACCGTGCGCACGGCCGAGACCAGGTCCGAGCCCACTATCTGCTTGAGGACGTATCCGGCCGCCCCCGCCATGATCGAGTCCACCAGCGCCTCCTCGTCGTCGAAGGAGGTCAGCATCAGGCAGGCCAGGTCCGGCATCTGCGACCGCAGCTCACGGCAGACGGTCACCCCGTCCCCGTCGGGCAGACGCACATCTAGAACGGCCACGTCGGGGCGCAGGGCGGGGACCCGGACCAGCGCCTGTTCCACCGTCGCGGCTTCTCCGACCACGGTGATGTCCGGTTCGTCGTCCAGCAGGTCGTGCACCCCGCGTCGTACCACTTCGTGGTCGTCCAGGAGGAAGACCCTGATCGGGCTTCCCGTACTGTCGCCCTGCTCGCTGTACGCCATCGAATGCTCCTCGCGATACCTCAGCCTGAGTCGGAATCCTTTCTTCCCGAGATGGCCGGGGTCCAGGGCCGGTCGGCCCCGATTTCGCCTGTGTCAATGGGCCGTGAGGCTGCGCTCGGGGAACTGGCCCCGTACCCGGTCCGCCAGCTCCCCGTCTGAAACGGGGGCGTCCCGCAGAGGGAAGGGGACGCCAGGGCTTCGTACTTCGCGCGGCGCCGAGCTTGTGGAACGGCAGGATGCCGACCCGCTCCAGACAGGCGAGGCCGCAGAGGAATCCGGCGGGCCCGTCGACGGCGTCCTCGTCGTCGGTCCAGTCGAGTATCAGGACGTACCTGACCCACACGCACTTGCCCAGCCGGTCGGGCTCGTAGCCGTACGCCTTCAGTCCGTTCTCCACCATGCGCAGGCCGCCCTTGGGCATGGTCGTCCACCGCGGCGGGGCGTCGGTCTGCAGGCCGACGATCAGCTCGCGGTCGCGGTCGATGTAGCCGGAAACGTGCGAGGTGAAGGTGGAGGGGGTGGCGGCGTCCACGTCGAGCACCCCCCTGCGCCGCTCCTCCGGGAACAGTGCGCCGGCCTTCTCCCAGACAGCGCGGGTGCGGTCCGTGGGGCCGGCCAGAAAGGGGGCGTCGCCCTCGTAGGGCGTGCAGTTGGCCTGGATGAAGTCGCGCACGTCGATCGGCTCACGCCACCCGCTCCCGGCGAACTGCCGCCAGGCATCGGCGGTCCGGGCGCCGACTGTCACCGTCGTGGCCGTCACGGGTCCTCTCCTCGTACGGTCTTGTCACTGCCGCTGTCGCCGTACGGATCCGCGGCGAGGAGTGCCGGACAAGACACCGGCCAGGACTCCTGCCCCGACCAGCCGCAGTGGTGTCAGTCGTGCGGAACCACAGCGACGGGACATCCGGCGTGGTGCAGGACAGCATGCGTGACCGGCCCCGTGAAAACACCGACCTGGTGATCGACCCTGCGGCGGCCCATCACCAGGAGGCCCGCGTCCTGAGCGGCCCGCACCAGAACCTCCGCGGCGCGCCCCTCGGCGACCGTCTCGGTCACGCGGACGGTCGGGTACTTCTCCCGCCAGGGAAGCAGCACCCCCGCCACGGTGCTCTCCTGGTCCGCCAGCGCCTGAGCCTGCGGCCGGGGAACGGGAGTCGAGCCTTCCGGGGCTACGGACACCAGGGGAACGGACGGACCGGTGGCTGGCCGGAAAGCGGTCCGAAAGGCATGGACCACTGACAGCCCGGTGCCACGACGGCGGGCGGCGTCGAAGGCGAACTCGATCAGTTCGTCGCAAGGACGGTCAGTCTGCAGCCCCAGGACCACGTGGCGGTAGGGCGTCTTCGGTATCTCTTCCGGGGCGACGCCGTCCGTGGCCGGCAGGTGCTCGTCGGCGGCGGACCGTCCCGCGCGGACCAGGACGACCGGGCGAGTGGACCGGCCGACGACTCGCTGGGACACGGAGCCCGTGAGGAAGCCGCCCAGAGGTCCGAGGCCACAGGAACCGAGGACCAGCAGGTCGGCGTCGGCCGCGGCCTTGAGCAGGCCGGCCACCGTGGCGTCGCACACAAGTCCGTCGGTGACCCGTAGCCCCGGGTGGGCAGCCCGGACACTGCGGACCACCTCGCCCAGGAGCTGCTCGGCCCAGTCGCGCTCAGCGCTGTCCAGGGGGACGTACAGCGCGGGGTGGGGGTGCCAGACGTGGACCACGCGGAGTCCCGTTCCGCGCCGCTGAGCTTCCTGGGCCGCCCAGTGCGCGGCGGCGAGTCCTTCGGTCGATCCGTCGATCCCCACCACGATGTCGTGCGGCATGACGTGTCCCCTCCCTGGCCGTCGAATTCCGATGGCTTCGAGCCTCGGCCCGGCCGCGCCGGTGGTCCACAGGCCGTACAGCCCCGCCAAGGCGTCGATGGTCCCTCCGAAACGACAAGGGCTCATCGGGGGCCGACCGGTCCCCCACGCGGGACAACCGGCACCTCACGTCGGGCCCGTCCCCGTCCGACGCTGGAAACATCACGTCCCAATGCTTGAGGAGCGCAGCGTCATGGTCCGTTACGTGTACGACTTCACCGAGGGCGGCCGTAACATGGCCGATCTCCTCGGCGGCAAGGGATCGAACCTGGCGGAGATGACCCGGCTCGGGCTCCCCGTACCGCCGGGATTCACCCTCACCACCGAGGCGTGCCGCGCCTTCCTGGAGACCGGCAGCGAACCTGCGGGCCTGTGGGAGGAGGTCTCCGCACACCTATCGGTCCTCGAAGCCTCCGCCGGCCGTTCGTTGGGGCAGCCGGACGACCCGCTGCTGCTGTCCGTCCGCTCCGGCGCGAAGTTCTCCATGCCCGGCATGATGGAGACGATCCTCGACATCGGCCTCAACGACGACTCCGTCCTGGGGCTGGCCATGGTCTCCGGCAGTGAGCGCTTCGCCTGGGACTCCTACCGCCGCCTCGTCCAGATGTTCGGCAGCACGGTCATGGGCGTCGACTCCTCCCGCTTCGAACGGTCCCTCGCCCTCCTCAAAGACCAGCGCGACGTCCAGGACGACGTGCACCTGACGGCATCCGACCTGGCCGAGCTGGTCGAGACGTACAAGAACCTGATCCACCTGGAGACAGGCGACCACTTCCCCCAGTCCCCCACCGAGCAACTGCGCCGGGCGGTCTTGGCTGTCTTCGATTCCTGGAACGGCGAACGCGCCCGCCTGTACCGGCGCCGCGAGCACATCGCCGATGGCTTGGGCACAGCCGTCAACGTGCAGCGCATGGTCTTCGGCAACCTCGGGGCCGACTCCGGCAGCGGAGTCGCCTTCACCCGCGACCCGGCCACCGGCCTCTCCGGCCTGTACGGCGACTATCTGCCCGACGCTCAGGGCGAGGACGTCGTCGCCGGCATCCGCAACACCGTGCCGCTGGCCGAGCTGAAGCGCCTGGACGCGACGTCCTACGACGAGCTGTGCACACACATGCGCACGCTGGAACGCCACTACCGGGATCTGTGCGATATCGAGTTCACCATCGAACGCGGCACCCTGTGGATGCTCCAGACCCGCGTCGGCAAGCGCACCGCCGAGGCAGCCTTCGTTCTCGCCGCCGCGCTGGCCGACGAAGGACTCATCACCCCGGACGAGGCACTGGCCCGGGTGAGCGGCGAGGGCCTGGCACGGCTCATGTTCCCGCGCTTCGACGCCTCCGCCACCGGTACCGCACTCGCCCACGGCATCCCCGCCTCTCCCGGCGCGGCGGTCGGGACCGTGGTCTTCGACTCCGCCCAGGCGGTGCGCCGCGCCGCGGCAGGCGAGAAAGTGATCCTGGTCCGCCAGGAGACCACCCCGGACGACCTGCCCGGCATGATCGCCGCCCAGGCAGTCCTCACCAGCCGGGGCGGCAAGACCAGCCACGCGGCCGTCGTCGCCCGCGGCATGGGCAAAGTCTGCGTGTGCGGCGCCGAGGAGCTCATCGTGGACACCGAGACCCGGCGCTTCACCGCCGCGGACGGCACCGTGGTCGAGGAGAGCACCGTCGTCTCGGTGGACGGCTCCACCGGAGCGGTGTACGCAGGTTCGGTGCCGCTGGTGGACTCGGAGGTCATCCGGTACCTGGAAGACGGCCGGGGCGGCGACCCGCAGGGCATGGACGTGGTCGACGGGGTGGCCCAGGCGCTGGCCCGCGCCGACACCGTACGGCGGCTGGAGGTGCGGGCCAACGCCGACACACCGCAGGACGCCGTCCGGGCCCGCCGGTTCGGAGCGCAGGGCATCGGCCTGTGCCGCACCGAGCACATGTTCCTCGGTGAACGCCGCAAACTGGTCGAGCAGATGATCCTGGCCGGCACTGACGCCGAGCGCGACCGGGCACTGGCGGACCTCCTGCCGCTGCAGCGGCGGGATTTCGTCGGCATCCTGGAGGCCATGGACGGTCTGCCGGTCACCATCCGGCTGCTGGACCCGCCACTGCACGAATTTCTGCCCGACCACACCGAACTGGCGGTGCGGATCGCCACCGCTCAGGCCCGTGGCGAGGAGCCGGACGCGCACGACGTCGAACTGCTCAGCGCGGTGAACCACATGCATGAGGAGAACCCGATGCTCGGGCTGCGCGGCGTACGCCTGGGGCTGGTCGTGCCCGGCCTGGTCACCATGCAAGTCCGGGCGATCGGGGAGGCCGTGACCGAACGCCTGTTGGCCGGTGGCGCACCCCAAGCTGAGATCATGGTCCCGCTCGTCGGTGACGTCCGTGAACTACGCCTCGTGCGCGCGGAGGTCCAGCGAGTGCTGGCCGAGATCTCACGGGCGGCCGGAGTCGTCCTCGACTGCCCGGTCGGCACCATGATCGAGTTGCCCAGGGCCGCCCTGACGGCGGGCCGGATCGCCGAGGAAGCCGAGTTCTTCTCCTTCGGCACCAATGACCTGACCCAGACGACCTGGGGCTTCTCCCGAGACGACGTCGAGGCGGAGTTCTTCTCCGCCTATCTGGACAAGGGCGTCTTCTCCACGTCCCCCTTTGAGGCGCTCGACCGCGAGGGGGTCGGCCGACTGGTGGATATCGCGGTCACCGAGGGCCGCGCCACCCGCCCGGACCTCAAGATCGGGGTGTGCGGTGAGCACGGCGGCGACCCCGACTCGGTGCACTTCTTCCACACCGCCGGACTGGACTACGTCTCCTGCTCGCCGTTCCGGGTGCCGGTGGCGCGGCTGGAGGCGGGGCGGGCCGCGCTGGAGGAGACCGAAGGGAGCGACAGCAGGTGAACCGCGGGGCGGAGCCACTCGGCCCTCATGCCAGGCACCGGTCGCTCCTCCCTCCGGGGCCGGTCGCCCCTGGGACGCGAGCGGTCGGCGCGGCAGGCTCAAAACGACGCTGAGCGATCACAGGGAGTGGAGCCCATGACCGTCAAGAACATCGGTGTTTGTGAGACCACCGCCGCCGTGCTGGTCCGCGCCGACGGCGAGGCGGACGAGGAAGCTCTCGCCCACCTCCACGAGAAGGTCGCCTCAGCTCTGGACCAGCCCGGCCTGCCGCACGTGAACGGCGAGGTGCGCGTACGGCGGCCATCGCCCCACCACCTCGAACTGCTCTGGCCCGGCCGCACCGCCATCCGGGTCGGCAGCGGCCTCCTCGTCGTCCACGCACGCGAGGCGAGCACCCGCGAACTCGCCGACCGGCTCCACGACCGGCTGCGCTCCGCCACCGGACGCGTCACCCGCCGAGGCAACACCAACAGCCGGACGGCCGCGCCGCCCCCGTGGCGCGGCGGCCGGCAGAAGTAGGCGCCACACGGCGCCCGCCCGACCTGGCGGCGAGCCGGAGCCGACCCGGGCTCCGGCCGTCCCCCCGCCCGCGCTCGTGAAAGGAGATCCGCCGTGACCGCTCCCATCGTCGGCGAGGTAATGACCAGGGACGTCGTCCGCGCCCGCCGGATGACACCGTTCAAAGAGGTCGTCCGGCTGCTCGACCACCACCGGATCAGCGGACTGCCCGTGGTCGACTCCGACGACAAGGTCCTCGGCGTCCTGTCCGGCAGCGACCTCGTACACGGCCAAACGCACCGGGCCGGTACCGCTCCGTCACCCTCCTTGACGGCGGGCGACGTGATGTCCAGCCCCGCCATCACCGTGCACCCCGAGCAGACCGTGCCGGACGCCGCCCGGCTCATGGAGCGCCGCGGCGTCGAGCGACTGCCCGTGGTCGACGAGGCCGACCGCCTCATCGGCATCGCCACCCGCCGCGACCTGCTGCGGGTTTTCCTGCGCGCGGACGACGACATCCGCCGCCAGGTGACCGAGGAGATCGTCGTGACCGCGATGAGGCTGCCGTCCGACGCGGTCCGCGTCGCTGTCCACGATGGCGTGGTCACCCTCGGCGGCCGGGTGGAAGCGCGTAGCCAGATGCCGGAGCTCGTGCACGCTGTCTGGCGGCTCGACGGCGTGGTAGGCGTGATGAACGGCTTGGGCTTTCGCATCGACGACCGAGAGACACCCGTCCTGCCCCACCGGGCCGGGAGCCCGTGACCCCAGCGGCCGGCGCTGCCGTGCGGCGGCTCGGCACTGCCGGACCGACGGTCCCTGCCGGGCCGGGTCGGACGGATGCGAGAGGGGCCCTTCGGCGCCTGCCACGGCACCAGGGACCCATCGGAGAGTGGAGTCAGGGAGGGGCGCCGGTCCCCACCGCGTCCCTCCCGTCCCGAAGCGCCGCATGAGCACGGCGGCCCCTGACAACGGAGGCACACCACCATGACCCGACAGGACGTGCGGACCAAGGACCGCGCCGGGATCGACGCCCCGTCCGACACCGCGGTCGAAGTGGACCGTCTGGTCACTGCCGGCCTCAAGGCTCTCGCCGACTACGAGACCTTTACGCAGGAACAGGTCGACCACATCGTCAAGAAGGCGTCGGTCGCCGCCCTGGACCAGCACACCGCTCTGGCCCGCCTGGCGGTCGAGGAGACGGGGCGCGGGGTCTTCGAGGACAAGGCCGCCAAGAACATGTTTGCGTGCGAGCACGTCACGCACAGCATGGGCCACACCAAAACCGTCGGGGTCATCGGCCGGGACGACGTCGAGGGCATGGTGGAGATCGCCGAACCGGTGGGTGTGGTGGCCGCGGTCACCCCCGTCACCAATCCGACCTCGACCACCGTCTTCAAGGCGCTGATGGCGCTGAAGACCCGCAACCCGGTGGTCTTCGCGTTCCACCCGTCCGCGCAGCGGTGCAGCTCCGAAGCGGCCCGCGTGGTGCGGGACGCGGCCGTCGCCGCCGGAGCACCGGAACACTGCGTGCAGTGGATCGAGTCCCCGTCCGTCGAGGCCACCCGCACGCTCATGCATCACCCGGGTGTCTCGCTGATCCTCGCTACCGGCGGCAACTCCATGGTCAAGGCCGCCTACTCGGCCGGCAAGCCGGCCCTCGGCGTCGGTGCCGGCAACGTCCCGGCCTACGTCCACCGCAGCGCCAAGCTGCGCCGGGCCGTCAACGACCTGGTGCTGTCCAAGTCGTTCGACAACGGCATGATCTGTGCCTCCGAGCAAGCCGTCATCCTGGACACGCAAATCTACGACGCCGCGATCACCGAGTTCCGCTCCCTGCACGCCCACCTGGCCACCCCGGAGGAGAAGGCGAAGCTGGAGACCTTCCTGTTTCCCGCCACCGGCGGCTCGGGCTCCGGCTGTGAACCCAAGGTCAACGCGGCCGCCGTCGGACAGAGCCCGGCGTGGATCGCCGAGCGGGCCGGATTCTCGGTGCCGGCGGACACCTCGGTCATCCTGATCGAGGCCGCACTGGTCGGCCCGGACGAGCCGTTGACCCGTGAGAAGCTCTGCCCGGTCCTCGCCGTACTGCGCGCCGAGGACGAGCACCGCGGGTTCGGCCTCGCAGCCGACATGGTCGCCTTCCACGGTCAGGGGCACAGCGCCGTCATCCACACCGAGGAGCCTGCCGTGGCGGAGGCGTACGGCATGCGGATGAAGACCGTACGGATCATCGTCAACTCGCCGTCCTCCCAGGGCGCGATCGGCGGTATCTACAACGGTCTGCTGCCCTCGCTCACGCTGGGGTGCGGCTCCTGGGGCAGTACCTCGGTGTCCAACAACGTCTCCGCCGCCCAGCTCCTCAACGTCAAGCGGGTCTCCACCCGCCGCAACAACCTCCAGTGGTTCAAGGTCCCGCCGAAGATCTACTTCGAACCGCAGGCCATCCGCTACCTGGCCTCCATGCCGGACGTCCACCGCGTCACCATCGTCACCGACGCCACGATGACCCGCCTCGGATTCGTCGACCGGATCAGCCGCGTCCTGCAACGGCGTCGGGAACCGGTCACCCTCCAGATCATCGACAACGTCCAGCCCGAACCCAGCATCGACTCCGTCCAGCACGGCGCCGACCTCATGCGGGACTTCCGCCCCGACACGATCATCGCGCTCGGCGGTGGATCCCCCATGGACGCCGCGAAGGTCATGTGGCTGCTGTACGAGCAGCCCGGCATCGACTTCGCGGACATGCGGCAGAAGTTCTCCGACATCCGCAAGCGTGCCTTCCGCTTCCCCACCCCAGGCAAGCAGGCCCGCCTGGTCTGCGTGCCCACCACCTCTGGCACCGGCGCAGAGGTCACCCCGTTCGCCGTCATCTCCGACCCCTCAACGGGCAAGAAGTACCCGCTCGCCGACTACGCCCTCACCCCCAGCGTCGCGATCATCGACCCCCTCCTCACGACCGCGCTGCCCCCGGCGCTCGCCGCCGACAGCGGCTTCGACGCCCTCACGCACGCCATCGAGGCGTACGTGTCTGTCTACGCCAACGACTTCACCGACGGCCTCGCCCTGCACGCCATCCGTCTGGTCTTCGACCATCTCGACGCGGCCGTGAACAACCGTGCGGACGCTGCGGAGGCCCGGGAGAAGATGCACAACGCCGGCACCATCGCGGGCATGGCCTTCGGCAACGCCTTTCTCGGCATCGTCCATGCCATGTCGCACACCCTCGGTGCCACGTTCCACATCGCGCACGGACGCACCAACGCGGTCCTGCTGCCGCATGTCATCCGCTACAACGGCACCGTCCCGACGAAGCTGACCGGCTGGCCCAAGTACGAGAACTACCGTGCACCCGAACGCTTCCAGCACATCGCCCGCACCCTCGGGCTGCCCGCGGCCACTCCCGCCGAGGGCGTGGAATCACTCGCCGCGGACGTCGAGCGGCTGCGCGACGCCGTCGGCATAGAGCCGACGTTCCAGGCCCTCGGCGTCGACGAGCGCGCCTTCTTCGACGCCCTGCCCCAGCAGGCCCTCAACGCCTACGAGGACCAGTGCGCGCCGGCCAACCCGCGCATGCCGATGCTCGACGACATGCAGGAGCTCATGCGCACCGCGTACCACGGCTGAACAAGCCGTGCCGGAGGCCGCCGCCCAAGGACTACGAGTATCTCGCCGCCAGCCAGGAAACGCGGTCTACCTCGCCACCATCATGCTCCTACTCCGCAGACAGGCCGACCATCCATGAGGCACTTGTCAGACACCCGCTAGGCAGGGTGCTAGCGACGGCCGCGTGGCGCAGCGGATCGGAATCCGAGGATGAGACGAGGGCGGCGCCGAGGCAGCCCTCCGCCTCGGCCCGAAGCGCGGCAGCGAGGCTGCCGAAGGCTACGACATTTGGCTACAGAGCGGAGGGATCAGGAGAGTTGGGCACAGCTCGATTGTGCCCGAGCCCCCACTCGGGCGGTGGCTCGGGCATCAGAGCACGCCGGTCGAAACGGACACGGCCCGGAAGGACGCGGCCGGAAACGGGGCAGCACCGGTTTCAGCGGCGGGCGCCGCCCGGAGCAAGCAGGCTCGTGACGTCCGCGATGGCCTCGGCGGATGACTTGAAGTAGCGGCGGACGTTTTCCACCTTCTTGTGCCGGGACTTGGCCATCAGCATCAGCTCGGACGCACCATGCTCGCCGAGGTGGGTCAGGGAGGAGTGCCGGTACTCGTGCAAATCCCAGCCCGCGCCCGGCCCGGCCAGCGCGCTGTGCTGGTCGAGCAGCGCGCGGGCCCGGCCGTAGGACCACCTCGGGCCGCTGCTCGCGCTCCAAACAAGCGGTTCCGCAAGGGCCCCGGGCTGATCGTCCACGGAGCCCTGGCGCCCACCCACGCACACATGGCCGCTGAGCGATCGATGAACTACCGCTGCCCCAAGGCCCATCAGGTACTCATCGGTGGCGGACGCGGGAGAATCGGGGACGACGTCCAGGCGGCCGATGTCTGCGTCGAACGAGGTGTCGGTGAGATGCCCGGCGAGTTCGGGCGCGGCCGCAGCGGGGACGTCGTCGAACCAGGCGAGAACGCTGCCACCCGTGGTGGGGGCGGCCAGGCCCAACTGTCCGTGGCGGGTGCCCGCCTCCAGGATGGCGCGTCCGAGGACACCGCGATGGCCCGCAGGCATGGCACCGCCGGGTCGTCCCAGGTCCGCAGTACGCGTAGGACGAGTGTCTCCGAGGTCTGCTGCAACAGGCCTACAGCATCAGGTTCTTGACGAGGCAGGCGGCCTCGTCGGCACTGGAGTGTGGCGCCGCTTCGTACCCTTCACTCTCGTAGAGTGCGATGTTCCGCATGCTCTGGGCACCGGTGAACAGCACGGCCTGGGAGCAACCCGGCTCGGCGGCGGACTCGATGGTGCGGAGCAGCCAGCGACCCAGGCCCTGGCCGCGCAGGTCAGGGGCGACGCAAAGGCGGCCCACCTGCCAGTCGGCGCCGTTACGTCGAGCCCGCGCCATGCCCAGGAGGCGGCCGTCCCGCCAGAGCCCCATGGTGTGCCAGGTCGCGAGCCAGTCGCGGACCTGCTGCGGTGACTCGTGCAGGGCCGAGATGGCCAAGGTGTCGTTCGCCAGGGCCTCGTCCACCCAGCAACACCGCTGCAGCACCGTGACCTCGGGCGCGTCGTCGGGGGTCAGCCGCCTCACGTACGACCCCGCCAGCGGGCCGGGCGGCGTCCCGGGTTGCTCGCGCTCCCGCAGCGGGCGAAGGGCGTGGGCCACCCGCACCAATTCGTCCAGGACCGCGCGGGCCGAGCCGGCAAGAGCCGGGGCGGGGCGGACCCGTCCGTTCTCCACCGCGTCGCGGAGGCGTAGCGCGACCGTGGCGCCCAGCGGAACCAGGCGCAGCGTGGTCACGACCTGCTTGGCGTGCTGGACGGCCCGGGTGCCGGCCGAGGTGTTGCCGTAGCTGACGAAGCCGATCGGCTTCCAGGCCCATTCCCGGTGGAGGTAGTCCAGCGCGTTCTTCAACGTTGCCGGCATCCCGTAGTTGTACTCCGGGGTCACCACGATGAATCCGTCCGCGGCGTCCACGATCGCGCTCCATCGTCGCGTGTGCTCGCGCTGGTACTCACCTGCCATCGGATGTTCCTCCTCATCGAGGAACGGCAGGTCGAGGTCACCGAGGGATACGGGCACAAGCTCGGCACCGAGTTCCGCCGCACGGGGAGTGAGGGTTCCTGCCAGCCACTCGCCGACCGCAGGCCCGAGGGCACCGGGGCGACTGCTGCACACGAGCACGAGGACGCGCAAGCTTTTCGTTGACATAGAAACGAAATTAGCCGGTAGATTGGTTACATGTCAACGAATCCGTCGAGCCGAACCGCCCACTGGCTGAGCCCTGACGAGGAGCGTGCGTGGCGAGCCTTCCGCCGCATGGTGGTCGCCGTTCAGGCGGGCACGGCGCGGGACCTTGCCACAGTCGGACTGTCCGAGCCCGACTACGAGGTACTGAGCACCCTGTCGGAGCGCCCCAGGCACACCAGCTCCCTTCACGAGCAGGCCGCGAAGATGAACTGGTCACGCAGCCGCCTCTCCCGGCACGCCACCCGCATGGAAGACCGCGGCCTGCTGCGGCGCGAACCGGACCCGGCCGACGGAAGGGGCTGTCTCCTCGTCCTCACCGAGCTCGGCTTCGACACGCTCGCGGACGCCGCCCCGGCTCACGTCGCCTCGGTACGCCACCACTTCATCGACCGGCTCACCCCCAAGGACCTCGTCACCCTCGAAGAAATCGCCCGGCGAGTGCAGGGCCCCGGGGACTGAACCGGTCACGCGCCCGGAGCACGGGGGCACTGGCGGTGGGGCATTGGGTCAGGGCGCCGGTAAGGACCGCGGCGAGGGTGAGAACTGCGGCGAAGACGGTGCTGGCCCGGGTGAGGTCGGTGGGGTACCAGCTCAGCGGGCTCCCTGATACCCCGGGCAGAGCCCCCGCCGCGCCGGACGGGTTATGAACGTACGCGTCAACGGGCACGGGCGCTGTCGGTAGTGCTGCCTGTTCACAAGATCGACCGCCTCGGGCGGACTCGGCTGTGTCGAGCGCCCGGAAAACCCTGAGGAGTGGGGCCGGTGCGGCTGAGGCAAACGGTGCATTTAGAGTAAAGGCACAACACGGGGGTGTGCAGTCCCGCGTCGGAACCGCCACCCTGCCGGAACCCGAGATCGGGGAGTTGCGCGGTGTCGACGCGTGCGGCGCGTCTCCCGGTCGTCACGGTTCCCGGAGGTTCTCGCATGCACTCGTCCCCGCGCCGCCGCGCCCTAAAGCGCCTTACCAAGGCCGCCATCACAGCCTCGGTTGTTGTCCTGACCACCTCGGTCGGCACCGCAGCCGCCGACGCGCCCGTGCCCCCGGCCGGTAAAAGCCCGGTGGCTGCCGCCTACGCGAGGAGCGCAGGGGACGCCGCCGCACCCCGGGCCTTGACGCAGCGCGGCGCCGAGGGCGCCCGCACGGCCGGGGCCCGTCCCACCCCCACCGCGCCCTTCTTCTTCCTGAGCGGCGTCCTGCCGTCGAAGCAGATGTATGTGTACATGGCGGACGGCCGGGGCGGCTTCGGGGAGCGTTCGGGAGCCTACCGGTGGCCGCACCTCAAGTACGGCGTTTCCATCGACCCCGACCTGACCGGCTGGCAGGACGGCGCGTACCACGTCATGGACAACGGCGTGCTGAACCTGTGGCGCGGGGGCAAGCTCAAGCGGATCTCCTCGGGCTGGACCAAGTACGACCGGGTCTTCTCGCCCGGTACCCTCACGCGCGCCAAGCACCCCGACGTACTGGCGCGGGACAAGCAGGGCGTGCTGTGGCGCCACCAGATGAAGGCCGACGGCACGATGGCACCCCGGGTGCGGATCGGCGCAGGATGGGGCCAGTTCACGCAGATAGCCGGTCTCGGCGACCTGAACGGCGACAGCGTTCCTGACCTCGTGGCCCGCGACAAGCAGGGCGTCCTGTGGATGTACCGGGGGACCGGCAAGGCGGACGCGCCGTTCGCCAAGCGGGTGCGGATCGGCAGTGGCTGGAACCGGTTCAACAAGCTGGTGGCCACCGGCGATGTCGACGGCGATCGCCGCAGCGACCTGCTCGCCCGCGACGCCAAGGGCGGCCTGTGGCTGTACAAGGGCACGGGCAAGCTCTCCGGCCCCCTGAAGGCGGCGGGCCGGGTCGGCACCGGCTTCAACCAGTACACCGAGTTGTTCTGACTCCGGCCTCGGCTCCGGCGCAGCGCCGGCCGCGGCAGAGCAACTCCGTCCGTCAGGAGCAGCCTTGCCGCCCCTGGTGTCGAACGGTTGGATCCCGCTGATCCGTCACTCTCCCCGACCTCCTCGGCCGCTACAGCTTCACCGCCACCA
This sequence comes from Streptomyces sp. NPDC050504, assembly GCF_044458065.1. Lineage (NCBI taxonomy): Bacteria > Bacillati > Actinomycetota > Actinomycetes > Kitasatosporales > Streptomycetaceae > Streptomyces > Streptomyces sp. NPDC050504. The sequence goes on from NZ_JBITHO010000018.1 coordinate 30,226, forward strand.
CTCCGGCCGCCAGCGCCCTGCGCCCGCTGCGCGACCCTGACGCGCCCGAACTCGACGAGGACGACGACGGCAAACCTGGGAGGCATGATGTCGTCCGTGACGAACAGCGCAAACCTGCATCCCGTACGCATACCTGGCTACGAAGGCGGCCCCTTCACGCACCGGGCCGACCTTCTGAACGAGCCCGTGTTCTGGACGGGACACCTCTACTCCTGCATCCAGAGCGAAGAGGCCGAGGAACTGCTGTTCGGCGCCGACTACGAAGCGGCCGGCGACTTCCAGCGGCAGATCTGGGAGCAGCCAGCGTGGCCGACGTTCACCGTTCCACTCGTCGGCGATCACCGTCTCCACATCGTCTACCGGACCCTCACGGACGACACCGGGGTCGACTACCTCCTCCATCACCCTGACTGGGAGCAGGCCACGCTCCTCGCCCAGGATGACGGGCACTTCATGGGGCCGGGCCTGTCCTGGCCCGAGCTGGTGGCAGCCGCGGACAACGCGCTGCCCGGAGGCAGCACCACCAATCCCGACGCCCGCCTGCTCCTCCTGCTGCCCGCGTTCGGCGACAATGACGTCCCCGACGACGCCGCTGACCGCCTGGTCGGCGCACTGCGCGCCATGACCCGTGTGGAAGACCCGCAGTCCCTGGCCTCCTTCCTCCTGGAAGACCAAGGAGCCCCCGGCCCCGCGCGGTGGACGACAGCCCGCCACGGATTCTCCGTCAACGACGGCGAGTACTCCTTCCGTAACCCTGCCAACGGCTTCGCACTGGCGCCCGAACACCTGTCCCTCGTGGCCATCGCACTCGCACCCTGACCAGCGAAGCCACACCACGGCGTCCCCGCGGAGACTCCGGGCATGCCGGCAATCTGGCGCAGTACGGAAGCGATCTTCCAAAGTGGACCTGCGCCAACTCGAAGCGATCGGCCGGCGGCGGGCAGCCCATGCCATCAGTGCCCGTAGCCGTCCGAAGAACAACACCGCCTGACCTGACCGCACCGCAACCACCATGTAACCGGCGGCCTGGGATGCACGTGGAAGGGCAGGGCGGTGTTCAGCAGCGTCCGATCGTGGTCGGTGATCCGGCCGCGGCCACCAGGGTGCCGCTTCTGAAGGACCCGCGGTGCCCGGTCGTGAAGGAGTTCGAGGCCACCGGGGCAACCGCACTGCACGAGCGGACCAGGCAGCGTAAAGCCGTGGTGCGGTAGACGTTGACGTCGTTCAAGGCCGAGCGTCTGGGCGGCGACGGTTCCCAACGGGCCGTCAACGCACTGCGGGCGGCTCTGGCTGCCGGGCATTTCCCGAAGTACCACGCGCTGTTGTTCGCCCGGCAGGCCCGGGTCGAGGCGTCCGGCGGCTTCACCACCGTCGCGCTGCTGAAGCTTGCGGACGAGGTACCGGGCCTGCGCGGCACCTCGTCCGACTCGGCCGTGAAGACGATGAAGTACCGGTCGTTCGTGACCGTCTCGCAGAAAGGCGTACGACGCGGACAAAGGCCCCGCGCCCCAGGGCCCAGGGACCCCGACGGTCTACATCAACGACAACCAGGTCCAGGACGACTCGGACGCCTGGACCTGGGTCTTCGACCGGGCACTGTTCGGTGAACTCCTGGACTCCCCTCCCCTGCCGCCCGAGGACCTCTGACAACTCCACGGCACTCCTGGCCGGGCTGGGACGGAGTGCCGCCGCGAACAACACCGGGCGCACGCCCCGGCCTGTTCACCGGTGAGGCTGAAGCCCTTCGACGCGGGCGGGCCGCCGTGCGTGCCGCCGACCGCGTCGGCGGTCTGATGGTGGGCGTTACTGACTTCGGCGGGTCAGGGTGATGTTCGTGGAACTCCCTGCTGGGTGCGGGGTGTTGGTGGTGTCCCGTGGTGGGTGAGATATGCGGATGGGGGCGGGGTGACACCTGCCGCGCTCCGTCGTCGGGAGACAGTGCGGATGCAGGCCGCAGGACTGTTCGCTCAGAAGGTCGAGCTGCCGGAGGTCGCGCGACGGCTGTGGGTCAGCCGGAAATCGGCCTACCGGTGGCACCGGATGTGGCGGGAGGGCGGCGAGAAGGCCCTGGCCTCGCGCGCGAGCGGATCGCGGTGCCGCCTACCGCCGTACTGCCTGCGGAAACTCGCCTTCTACCTGGACCAGGGGCCGCCGCACACGGCTGGGACAGGCAAGGACGGGCGCCCGGGTCGCCACGTTGATCGGCCGGAAGTTCCACGTCTCCTACAGCGTCTCCGGGGCGACCTGGTTGATGCGCCGGCTCGGCTTCACCCCGCCGATGCCCTGCCGCAGGGTCGCGGAGCGCGACGAGCGGGCCGTCACCATATGGAAGGAGGCGACCTGGACGGAGGTAGAAGAGCCCAGGCTACCTGCGACGGCTGGATCTGCTTCGACGACGAGGCCGGCTTCACCCGCAGGCCGCCCCGCGGCCGCACCTGTGGCAGACGAGGGGTGACCCCGGTGGTCACGGTCAGCGGACGGCGTTCCGGACGCCTGTCCGTGGCCAGCCTGCTCGCGGTACGGCCCGGTTCCCGCACCCGCCTGTGCCACCGCCTCCTGACCCACCCCGCTGGCAAAGGCACACGCCGCAGTATGAGCGAGCGCGACTACATCGCGCTCCTGGACGGCGCCCACCAGCTCGTCAAGGCACCTCTCGTCCTGGTGTGGGACCGGCTCAACACCCACGTCTCCCGCCGGATGCGGCAACTCATCGACCAGTGCGAATGGCTCACAGTGTTCCTGCTGCCCGCATACTCGCCCGACCTCAACCCCGTCGAGGGCGTGTGGGCGCACGTCAAACGGAGCCTGGCCAACCTCGCCGTCGTCGCCCTCGACCGACTCGAAACCCTCGTCCTCAACCGCCTCAAGCGCCTCCAGTACCGGCCCGACGTCCTCAACGGCTTCATCGCCTGCACCGGCCTCACCCTCGACACCTCCACATCACCCTGACAAGCCGAAGTCAGTAACGCCCAGCTCAGGAACCTCAAGAGCTGGGGCGGTGTGGGCCCGAGTTGGGAAATATGGCCGAGCACCTCAGTTGGCCCCATGGGACAACTCCGATGCACAACCACAGACCGGTTGCTCAGAACAAGGAGTTCCAGAAGACCTCTTCCGGGTCAGGTTCTTCTGGGTGGGGCATGCAGCGTCTGCAGCGCAGGAGTCCTGGTTCGTTGGTGCCCGAGGCGGCGCTCATCCACGGCAGGGCCTCCATGGCGTGCGCGCGCTCGTTGTCGGCGAGGATGTCGACGGTCCGGCGGAGCTCCTCCGGTGCGGATTTGTCGGTGAGGCAGAGCCAGCCGACTGCCGCTGACAGACGGGCTTCGGGGGCCTCCGCCTGGTCGTGCCACCGTTCGCGCAGCCACCTGACAGTCGGCGGGTGCGGGTGGGCCCGAGTGATCTCGGCTGTGGCCAGGAGCAGCGCGGCGCGGATCACGGCGTCGCCTTCGTTGGCGAATCCGTTGGCCAAGGCAGTCCGGATGGTGTGGGTGGGGTCGGCGGCGGTCGCCAGGACGTAGGCGGCGTCGATGCGGACGGTGGGGTCGCAGTCTCGAAGAAGGGGCAGGAGCGCGGAGGTGGCGGTGGTGATCGCGGCTCGGGCGGCGGCCACTGACCAGCCAGCCGGGTAGCCGGTCACCTCGTAGCCGTAGTCGTCATGGGTATCAGGGGCGTGGCGCCGGGGGTCGTTGCGGTGGAGGAGGAATTCCTTGCGGGAGGCGACGCTGTGGTGCCTGGCACGGGCGGGGCCGGAGAGGACAGCGAGGGCGACGGTGCGGTGTGGGTGGTGGGCGTTGATGGCGAGGGGAATGAGGAACGGCACGGCGAGTGCGGCGGCGGCCCGGCTGTCGTCGGCGCACAGGCCCCACAGCACACCCGTCGCGTCCACGGCCGGTTCGCCGCCAGCATGTAGGAGGGAAACCGCCTCCCGGACGTCGTAGCCGTGGGGGAAGTTACCCCATGGGGCGGCATCGAAGTCCAAGCCCTGTAGGGACTCGGGCAGGATGCTAGCCACCGCCGTCCGCACGTCGAACGGACCCCCCCGAGAACGAAGCCAGGTCCGCCCCGTCCGCCACTTTCCGGCACATCGCGAACGTCGGATCGGTCCGCCAGTCCTTCACGTCACACCCCAACCGTCGAATCCCTGAAACTTGATCATGGCTGGCCCGACGGCCAACCGGAAGCCTCTCGGCGGTGATCCAGCGGCTCGTACGAGGCCAACCATCATGCACAGGGGCAAACCGAAATACTCAAGGGCCGCCTACCGAGCTCAGTCGCAGGTAGGCGCAGGCTAACTGCAACGCCCAAGGGCCAACGAGAGCAATAGGTGGAACTCCTCACGAAATGATCTTCGATGGGTCGGTTACGGGTGGTGGGGCGTTGTCGGGCAGCATGGGGAGATGAACTCGGATGAGCCGGTGCCTCGGGAATTGAAGGCCCTCGATACGGCCTCGCTGGTCAAACTGGAGGAGCGGGCATGCGAGCTCAGCCTCAACCAGCGATTGGATCCGGCATGGGTGCAGACGAATGCGGCGCCCGATGGGACCCACTACCTGTGGCCGGTTCTGTGGAACAGCGTGCCCCATCGTCCTGGCATCCCACGCCAGTTGCGGTGCGAACTGCTCATCGCGCTTCATGCGGGAGAGCGTGTGATGAGCCTGTTGGACGTCGTGCCTGATGACTTCGCCCCTCTGCCGAGAGTGACCTCACGGGACGAGGGCGTGGAGGTCAGCAGACTCCTGGACAACTCCCCGAGCGTCCGGGAATGGCTACTGGGCAGGAGTGTCCCGGGCCAGCCGTGAAAGGCGGCGCCAGCAGATGAGCGCACACCCCAGGCTCAGGAAGGCTTCGTGGATGTCGTCACGGACGTCCCAGCGGATGCGCAGGCGGCGGAACCAGTGCAGGTGGGCGAAGGCGCGTTCCGCGATCCAGTGCTGAGTGCCGAGTCCGGAGCCGTGCTCGGTGCCCCGGCGGGCGATGAGCGGTTTCACACGGAGGCCCCGGACCAGGCGGCGGTACTTGTCGTGGTAGTAACCGCGGTCGGCCAGCACCACGTCGGGGCGCCGCCGGGGCCGGCCCCGCTTGCCCCGCACCGGCGGCACCGCCTGAAGGAGCGGGATCGGCTGCGTGACGTCATTGCGGTTGCCACCAGTCAAGGTGGCAGCGAGCGGAATGCCGATGGCGTCGGTGATCAGGTGATGCTTGCTGCCCGGCCTGCCCCGGTCGACAGGGCTTCGCCCCGTCTTGGATCCCCCTTTAACGCCCGGATGTGGGAGCCGTCCATGGCCGTCCGGGAAAAGTCCAGAGCGTTCGCGCTGCGGAGCTTGGCCAGGAGGACCTCGTGGAGCGGGGCCCACACGCTGGCCTCGGCCCACTCGGCCAGGCGGCGCCAGCACGTCATGCCCGAGCCGAAGCCGAGTTCCTGCGGCAGGTGTTCCCAGCCGATCCCGGTGTGCAGGACGAACAGGATGCCCTGGAACACCAGCCGGTCCGGATGCCGCTTGCGGCCGGGATACCGGGTGCGACGCTCCACCTTCGGCAGCAGCGGCTCGACCGCGGCCCACAACTCGTCGTCGACTTCCCACGGCTTCGGCCGAGCCACCCCACACCCCCGGATCACCAGTCCCGGAGTGATCCAACCACCACGAAGATCATTTCGTTAGGAGTTCTTACGCCCGTCCAGCATCAGCCCCCGCAGGCAGCAGTCGCCTTTCGCACGCTGGTCCTACCGCGGCTACGACGCGAACACATCCGCGACGAACGAAGCCAACTTCACCCGGGCATACATCGCTTCGAGCGCATCCACACACCCAACATGCTCCCGAGCCGACCCGACCGAAAGACCTAACGGAGTCCTATTAGGAGAAACACGAGCGTACGCAGCGCTCGTGTTTCCCTTATCGATCCACCGTTCACGACGGCCGGTACTCCTCGCGTTCCGTGGAGTTGGCGAACGCATCGAGGTCGCACAGCTTCTTTGTGAGCCGAAGCCTCTTGGCCTCCGTGAGTTCCCGCAGCGCTTCCATAATTTGCATGCCCCAGACGTCCGGGGTGCCTTCCTTCTCAATCACTTGTTGTTGTCCTTCCGCTTCTGCATGGCGTCGAATGCCCTACCCAGATGGTGGCCAACTTCGTTGGCCTTGCGGCTGCGGTGCCACTGGTGAATGCGCCCAATTAGGTACGCAATCACGAGCCACACCAGCAGTTCGAGTCCGTTCACGTGCGTCCTTTGTGCGTAAAGCTTCGCATCTGTTCCTCAACTCGAAGAGTGCGAGCACGAATGTCGCTCATGGTCTGCGTGTGAGCCAGATCGAAAGCGTCTTTACGTCGTTCGAGCCGTACAGCCCAGATGACGGCGAAAGCCGACGGGAGAAACCAGCCGGCCACGATGCCGAGCGCCAACATGACGATGACCGTCATCCGCTCATCTCCTGGCCGAAGCGGTGAGCACTTCGGCAATCGACATTGCTGTGGCGTTGGCAATCACGGCCAGTGCCTCGGTGGCGTCCGGGACGGCTTTTTCGAGCTCGCCTTGGATGTGCTTGAGGTAGGTCACTTTACTCATGGCATATTCGGCAAGGGCCGATTTAGCTCGCATGCCTGCCTCCTCTATGCGCATGTCATCGGCCACCTCTGCAATAGCCGATTGCATACGCCTGGAGACAAGTGACGCATCGCGTCGCCAAATGATCTCGCCCATAGGCGAGACCTCCTTTCCACTGTCGAGTTGACAAGACCCGGCCGGATTGCCGGGCCACTTCCGCTCCGTCGGGGCGGCTTGTGTCTCAACTCTGCGAGCCATCAAGTGGAATGGACGGCACGTAATTGGCACGCGTTCTCTGACCTGCAGGTTGGCCCGCAACTGGCACGCGGCTGGCACGCGGCTGGCACGCGGCTGGCACGCAGGTCGAAGGGGGTAGGACCTGGTGTGGCGTTCCAGCCCACACAGGGCAGATAGTGCGCTAGTCTCGGTCCTCATCGTGTGGGGGCGTACAAGGGGGATGCCGCATGCATGAGGACGACTTCGACGCTGAGGTGCTGGCCGCACTGAAGCACCTGACTGACAAGCAAGCGACAGGTAAAGCACTGGAAGAGTGTCCAGCACTCCTTAGCAAATTACCCTCAAGTTTCACTGAGGCACTTCCAATGGATACTCCGTTCGAGCGAGCGCAAGCTTTCCGTAGACTGCTCTCGCAGTTTTTCGATTCTGCATATGAGCAGCACCAGAGTAGGTGGGACGACGTATACCCGCGAACGATGCTCGCTGTCGGCGCTCTTATGGGTTTCGTGACTAAAGGGCCGAACCAAAGACCGACCCCGCCAAGCGAAATGCCCAGGGCGTCTGCCCTCATGCTGGACCGCCAAGTAATCGCTGGCAGTTGGATATTACCTAATATCAAGCCGCGCGCTGTCCGCAAAAACACGAAGGAATACCTACAGGAGTTTCGACACGCGCTCTACGAGTACCTCGACGACATCGACCCGGCGTCGAAGCAAATCCCTGTCGCGGAAGTTCAGATACAAAAGCCGATGGCGAGGCCGAATACGGAATCCAAGGCGGTCGAGAAGCCTAAAGAATCAACACTGAAGGTAAAGCAACGGAATCCCAGGACTGGCTATGCCCTAATCGCCAGCGTGGTGGTTCTGGCCGCCATCGGCGGCGGGCTGGCGTGGTGGAACAGTAAAGAAGAAAAGAAATCATCTGGGGCAGACCGGGTAATCAGCGGAGGTCAAAGCGAGGAGAACAAGGCCAGCACGAACGCCCCCGTCAAGGTTGTATCAGTGGATCACCAAGACACTGGGGACTACAGCTGGGTGTTCGAGGACGAGCGCACTTTCACCTCGTCCGAATTGGGACCAGTCAGCACTATCAGCGACTACGGCCAATACTCCTCATGGTTCACGAAGAAGGGCGCAGCGCCTGTCGGGAAACGCCTGGACCTCATCACACTTGAGGGCAATACTGCCGAGCCGGTTGAGATTAACGGCCTTCACGTAGCCAAAGAGTGCCGTGAGCCGCTATCCGGAACGCTGTTCGACAATCCTAACGCTGGCCAGAACAACACAATCCGTCTTGCATTCGACCTGGACGAGCAGATTCCGACCGCCAAGGGTGTCGAGGCAGACGGCAGCACATCGTCCAACTACTTCGCGAGACACACCATCTCACTGAAGAAGGGTGAGCGAGCAAAAATCCTCGTAGATGTTTCCGCTAAGGAGTACTACTGCGAGTACACGCTAGGCTTCAAGATGACCGTTGGCGATAAGACAGTCACGCAGACCGTAAAGGACAACGGCAAGCCGTTCAAGCTATCCGGCAGGTTGGAGATCGACAGCCCTCGACTGTACGCCCTGTACTCCAAGGCGTACATCGCCGGTGTACTCAATCCGTGCAGTAAAGGATTCAAAGAGATCAACACGCAGACCTATGAAACAAGCGCCAGCGGATGTTGAACCGCACGCTCTTCGATCAGAGTTGTTAAGGGGAGCACTCAACAAGCAGGTGTACGCCATTTCTGGTAGGATACCCACCGTCGCAGTTGATGACATTGAGCACGATGTCCGGTATGGGGCGGTAGCTGGAGAAGCTAGAGCGGCCAGACTCGGCGACCGGTAGCAAACCAATGGCTTTGCTGCATACGGAAGCTACAGAAATGGCAGGCGTAGAGCAGCAGCGTTGAACCATGGGTGGCTATGTCGCCCACTGACGCAAGCACGCGGGAGGAGTCGGTCCGCGCCCGCCCCCCCGTCCTCAAGTGCCCACGTTGCCTGGCGGCTCGAAGTACTTGCTCGAAGACCTCGTCCTCCGTCTGTCCTTGCACCAGGCGGGCACGGAACTCGCTGAGCACCGAGAAGTCGAAGCCGGTGACCGTCAGTTCCAGGACCAACGCGTACTTCCAGTCGATCCTCACCCCGGGCCGCTTCGGCGGCCTGCCGATCCGACAGCCCTTCGGCGAACTGCAGCACCAGCACGCCCGGTGCCACCGTCGGCCGACCCCGTCGAGGAAACAGAGCAATAAACGACCCGCCCGAGAACACGTCCGCGAACTCGTCACGCAGCCGCACCGCCGTGTCATCCAGACACACCGCCCGAGCCACCCGCGCCGTCTCCGCCGGGATCATACCCAGCCCGCTCTCCCGCAGCGACACCGACACCCTCCCCAAACGCAACGTCGGTCTTCACCACCCACAACCAGGTGGCAGAGACCGACGTCACGGCCGGAGCCCAGCCATTTGCCAACAGTGTCCTTGCACAGCGGGGCCCACTCCTGACCTTCCCTCGGTCTCAGCAGCTATTCAGCAGTGGGACCAGCGCCTGAAGGCCGCTGACAAACTCCTTCACGCTTCACGAGCCGGAATGAACAAGGTCCGGTGATCTGCCGTTCATGGAGCCGGGCAGTGCGGTCGCCGAATGGGACATGTACTTCGAGAAACCTTCGGCCGAGGACCCGCCGGTCGAGCGGTTCCTTGAGCGGGCATGACTGGAGTGGGTCACTGCTTCGTTGAGAGTCAGACCCGGCGGAGGATTACCACGCAGTCATCACTGCGGCTTCTATCAGCCCAAAGGTTTCGGACTCAGGAAGAACCGGGACGGTTCATACCCAGGTTCTTCAGCAGCTGCGCCACTCTGCCGTAGGGGGCGCGCAGCAGGGCGCAGGGGCGCACGTCTCTACGCTGGTGGCTGAAACGGACGAGCGGGCCTGTGCCGCGTTCCAGAGCTCCTGGGGGCCTGAGCCCCGGCCCGACGAGTACGGGACGCGCCGGGCCGGGGGCGGCGGTCCCAATGGCGGAGCCGTAGCCGAAGTGCTCGTTACGGGTCGGCAGCGGGCGCAGCAGGTCAACCCATCTCGAAGAGGGCGACCGCGCGCCACAACGCGTCGGGAGAGCTCTCCTAGAGGTGGGGGTTTGACGTGGTGACAGGGGCGGCCCGCCGTTGCAGCAGTCGGCCGCCCCCGTCACTGCGGTGTCCGGACCAGGGGACGCCCACTGCCAGGTTCCCCATGGGAGAGACCTGCACGTTGCAAGTATGGGTGACACGCCGTTGATCGGGGTGCCAAAGATGTTGTGGGTTTGGTCCTGCAACACCTCCCAGCTGTTGCTACTTGCTAAACACTGTTGAGGTCCGTTGGCGGTGCCAGCTGGCGGGGCGGTTGCGTTGCGGGAGTCCTCGGGTGTTGCGGGGCGGCACCGCGATCCGCTCGGGCCGCGCGAGGCCAGGGCCTTCTCGCCGCCCTCCCGCCACATCCGGTGCCACCGGTAGGCCGATTTCCGGCTGACCCACAGCCGTCGCGCGACCTCCGGCAGCTCGACCTTCTGAGCGAACAGTCCTGCGGCCTGCATCCGCACTGTCTCCCGACGACGGCGCGCGGCAGGTGTCACCCCGCCCCCATCCGCATATCTCACCCACCACGGGACACCACCAACACCCCGCACCCAGCAGGGAGTTCCACGAACATCACCCTGACCCGCCGAAGTCAGTGACTACTCGACACTGCGGCGCTGAACTTTCCTGACCATTACGGCCGTAGCCTCGACGGCTTCAACGACCGCTTCGGCGTTTTCGCCCCCTCCTGCGTCGCTCCAGAGGTCACCGGCCTGGTCCTGGCCTTCACCGACATCGGCAGGTTCGCCGCGGCCCATCCGGAAACCGCCCAGATCACCCTGGGCATCATCGCTGACAACGCTCGGCGGGCCGCACTGTCCGGACGGCGGGTGATGTGCCTGGTCCACAGCGCTAGCCGCCAGATCGGGTTCGCATCTGTCGGCGCCGTGCCCGTCCTGTGGAACGGCGCCGAGAGTCTCGGCGTCGGCAGACGCACCGACTGATCTGCGTTACCCCGTCGCCGTCGCTCTCGGCGATCCCGACAAGTTGATCAGATCCACTTTTTACGGCCGTCTTCAGCGGCCGTTGTGTTTGCCGAACCTCGCGGTGGCGGCGGGAGTCGGCCGATGTGCTCCGCCCCCATGGAAGAACGCATCTTCAGGTGGCTTCTCCCGCCGCCTCCACACCACTGGGGCTCCGGCTGCCCGGGGCGCTGTCGACGCCCTTTCGGACTCTGCCGAAGCTCAGTGGTGCGGGACTGGGCGGGAACTGGTCTTCCCGCCCAGCAGGTGTTCGCGGCTGCGTCGCCCGCCTCTGGTCGGCGGGGGACGCAGCCGCGGGCCGGTCAGGAGCCGATCGTCGCTCCGCCGGAGTTCTGGCTGATCCACTGGCGGTGGGCGGTGACGTCGGTGTAGATGGTGCTGCCCTCGCCGCAGGTGTTGCTGTTGTGCCCGGCGCGGCTCGTGGCGCCGACCAGCTGCCATCGCCCTGACGTGCCGATCAGGGCCGGGCCGCCGGAGTCCCCGTAGCAGGCAGTGGCCTGTGTGGTGCCGTGGACACAGAGTTCGCTGGCCGGGTTGAAGCCGCTCGAACACGCCCTGTCGGAGTTGATCCGGGTGTCGAGCTGCTTGAGGTAGCGGGGCGGCTGCTGCGAACAGCCGCCCTGGGGACAGGTCTGTCCCCAGCCCAGCAATCGGGTCGTGGTGCCCTCGGAGGGCGAGCTGGTAGCGATGGAGGCCGGCTGGTTGTCCACCGGGGCGCGCAGTTGCAGCAGGGCGATGTCGTTGCCGCCGTTGACGTTGCCGCTGTAGCGGGGGTGCCGCACGACCCGCTGGACGGCCGAGGCCGTGCCCTGGGTGTGGTCGGCGGAGCCGATGCGCAGCTGGAACCGCTGGGCCGGTATCACTCCGCCGCTCCGATCGCTCACGCAGTGGGCGGCGGTGACGGCCCACTGTGAGGCGATCAACGTGGCACCGCAGCTGTGGCGGCCCTGTTGCTGGAGTGAGGCCATGAAGGAGTAGTTCTCACTGGCCTGGCCACCGCCGACGATGGGCTGCGGTGTGTTCTGTACGGGCGCGGGGACGGGCGCGGGAACAGGGACGGGAGCGGCCTGGGCAGTTGCCGGGAGGCCGATCGCCGCGGTGGCGAGCAGCAGCGTGCTGAGCACGCCCCGCATGACGGATGTGGGAGACACGGGGAATCCTCCGAAGAAGGTGGGTGGGGGCGGCCTCGGGGTCGAGCACCGGGGCCGTCGGGTGAATCCACCATGGATGGTTCGCGTCTTCCCGGGTAATCCCAGCCCGTTCTAAGCTCCGCCTATGGGACTGGAGTTGAGGCATCTCCGCGTGATCAGGGCGATCGCCGACCGAGGGAGCCTGTCGGGGGCGGCGCGGGAACTCGGCATGACTCAGCCTTCGGTCACCCAGTCGCTCGCTCAGGCCGAGCGCTGCGTGGGTGGTCTGCTGTTCCAGCGCGGTGCGCGGGGCGCGGAGCCGACGGCGCTGGGCAGTGTGGTCATCGAGCACGGGCGTGCCGTACTGGACACCGTGTACCGGATGGCCGCGGCCGGGGACAGGTTCCGGAAGGACGCGTGGCCCTCGGTGGTACGGATCGGGTGTGCGCCCGGTCTGTTGGTGGCGCAACTATCCGTGGCGGTGCCGCAGGTCGGCGGGGCCGACGTGCAGATCGCGATCGCTGCGGGAACTTCCGGTCATCTGCGGGCTCTGGCCGAAGGGAGGGCGGAGGCCGCGCTCCTCACCCATTTCCATCCGCCCGACGCCGGTCCCGGTCCGGCCGCGCCCGACGAGGGGGCGGGCGCGGGGTTGCGGGGAGTCCTGCGCGGGGTGGTCGTCGCCGTCGAACCGCTGTTCGCCGCACTGTCATGGGGCCATCCGCTGGCCTCGCGCCAAGAGGTACTGCTGGCCGATCTCGCTGAAGAGCCGTGGTGCGTACCACCCGGTCCTGACGACCTGGGCGCGCACCTCATCGCCGCGGGCCGGGCCGCCGGGCGCCCTCTCGCACTCAACGTCGCCGACGGGGCTTCGGCTCTCTCGCTCGTCCGGGAGCAGCGCGCCGTGCTGCCCGTGATGCCGGGGATCCGTGAGGTTCCGGGCGTCGTGGTGCGGCCGTTGCTCGGTGAACCCCTTGCCATGACCACGATGCTGTACTGGCGGTCGGACGGGCCTCTGCCCGAGGCGTGGATACACGGTCTGTGGGAGCGGTTGGTACGCGCCCAGCGCGAGATCGTCGAGGAGGCCCCCACCTATCGGGCCTGGCTGGCGGCACACCCCCAGTGGCGGACCACTCCGCCGACTCCGGCAGCAGTTCACCGGCCGCGTGTGTGATCGGGCGGAGGCAGCGGGCCCGGAGCCTTGTCCGACCGCCCGTCCACGGTCCGGACCGTCCCGATCAGCGTGCTGCTCGCCCCGGTGCCGAGCCCAGCCAGCCGTGGTTGCGGTCCCACCACCGCGGTATCCGCCCGATGTGCGGCAGGGCCGCCCGATATGCGTCCACCAGTGCGGTGCGCAGCCGCTCGATGAGTTCCTTGTCGACCAGGCCGCCGTTTTCGCACCACAGCAGTACGTGCCGCGTCCGGACAGGGCTGCCCCGCAGGTCGTGTACCACTCCGGGAATTGCCAGGCCACTGCCCAGGGCGTTCATGGCGGTGACCACACGACCGCCACGCCGCATCAACTGCGTGAGCAACAGCGGCTCGACCGCGCGGACGGCCAACGTGGTGTGGCCGGCGAGACGGCATTGCTCGATCAGATGCCGGTCGAACTCGTCGTCCCCGTTGACGGCCAGCAGCCAGGTTTCCCCACTCAGGTCAGCCAAGTCGATCGTGGTGCGTGCGGCGAGCGGGTGGTCATCGGGCAGGCAGGCGAAGACGGGCTCCGTTCCGACGGGAGACATCCGTACCCCGGCGCCCGGGGTGATCTGCCGACCGGGGAAGTCCGCGTGCAGCACCAGATCGACGTCTCCCCGTGTCAGTGCGGCGAGCGCATCGACCGATCGGTCCAGGACCACGAGCTCGGCGACATCGCCTTCGACGAGGTTCGAGGCGACCTCGTGCAGCAGAAGCGCTACCGGCGTCGTCCGCACCCCCAGCCGCAACGGCCTGCCGATGACGGCCGTGTGGTGGCCCTCGACCGCCCTGGCCAGCGTGTCCATTCCGCGCAGAACCTCGCGCGCGTAGGGGAGCAGCACCTCACCGAGCGGGGTGAGGCGCGCACCGGAAGGACACCGCTCGAAGACCTCGCCTCCGACCACGGCCTCGATCCGGCGCACCTGCGCGCTCAACGCCGGCTGCGACAACTCCAGTAGCCCTGCGGCCTTGTTCAGGCTCCCGGTCGCCACCACTGCCTCCAGGCACCGGAGGTGCCGTACCTCTAGCTCCACCACACGAGTATGTGACCCCGAGGCCGCTACCGGCCAGGTGCGCGGCGCCGCTTTCCGCGGCGGGGTCAAGTCAGGGCCGACGCACGTACGCCGCGGCGAACGGCGCGTCGGCGCGCAGGCCCGTCGGGCCGTAGCACCAGACATCCACACTGACCCGGGGCGGCGCGGCGTAGTCGCCGATGTTGCCCAGGTGGCAGGTGGCCCCTTCGGCGCCGGTGGCGGCGAGCTGGACGCTGCCACCGTACTTGCCGACGGTGTCCCAGGTCAGCCGGTAGTTACCGATGCCGAGGCGGACGAGCGCCGGTGTCTGGCCGGTGGACGCCCAGGAATGCGGCCCGTCCACCACGGGGTTCGACGGATCGCCGGTGACCTGTGCGTACGCCGCTGGAACGGCACCCGCTCCGTGCAGCCCCGCGCGCGCCGCGTACGACAGGATCCACGGCGCGTCCACCGGCTGCGCCGTCGCCGAGGCGGACACCGCGAAGCAGACGATGCTCACCTCCAAGGTGTCACCGACCGCGGTGCGCGCGTACGGGCTGCAGCGTGCCGGAGCACCCGTGCCGAACTGGTTGATCTGCAGGTGTCCGTCGTTCGCGGCGAAGGACGTCCCGGTGAGCACGGCGCGGTAGCGGCCGACGCCGTCGCGCACGACCCGGTTGACGCGGCCCTCCGAGTTGTAGGTGCCGTCGTTGGCGACGGCCGGTACGCTCGCGCCGCCGCCCGGCGCGTCGTAGCGCAGCGTCGCGTACGGTTCGGCGCCGGTGGCGGGCGCGGCGTAGAAGACGGTGAACCACCAGTCGGCGGGAGCGCCGGTGCGGTTGACGCAGCCGACCCTGATCAACTCGTCGGCGCCGTCCGGCCGGTAGCCGCGCACCGCACAGCTGCGGCCGGAGTTGTCGGTGCGGTACGGGGTGGCGTGTGCGACGCCGCCTGTGCCGCCGATGCCGGGCAGGCGCACCTCGTACTCACCGGTGGCCAGGTGGGTGACCGCGCCCGCCCGGCCCGCGTCGGCCGCGGTGCTCCACTGGAAGGCGTTGTCCAGCACGCTGGTCGCGCCGATCGGCGCCTCCGCCTCGGTCGCGCGGTTCATGTAGGCGTACCCCCAGCGCGGCGCGGCCGGGGCCGGGCCGACGGCCGCGACCATGGCGTCCAGGAGCTCCGCTCTGGCCGCCTCCGCTTCCGCGGGCGAGGGTTCGGAGATCTCTTCGCCCGGGACGGCGGGGCCCGGTCCTCCGTCCGTGCCCGAGATGTGGATCTTCACCGCGCTCCAGTCGTCGGCCCCCGCCAGACCGTCCGCGTAGTGGCCGAGCGCCCCGAAGTCCGTGCCGTGCGGAACGCTCGCCGTGTCGGTCGCCACCGCACGGGAGTCGCACTCGGCGTCCAGACCGGCGTAGATCGCTTCTCCGTGCCGGACGTCGTCGGTGGCGACGGGCGTCTCCAGCAGACGCCGGGAATCCGTCACGTCGGGGCGCGAGTCGCGGCCCACGACGCACAGGTGCTCTTCGCCGTTGACGTCGACGCCGACCCGGTCACTGTCGATGGCCCGGTTGACGTTCCAGTCGAGCGGCCCCGAGGCGTCACCGACGCGCAGGACACCCTTGTTGTCCCACCAGGACACCATGTCGTCCGTCGGGGAACCCGCCCCGTCGCCCTCGCTGAGGGCGTCGCGGACCAGGGCGGGAAGCCGGAGCTTCGAATAGTCGAGCCTGCTCACCTCGTCCAGCGCCTGCGACAGCTTCCAGGGTGTGGTGGCCGGACCGAACTGTTCCGCGCGGGCCCGCCACTCACCGAAGTCGGGGATGCCCACGTCCGTGTAGCGGTAGTTCATCACCGACAGGTAGTGGGGCTTGTAGTTGACGCGGTCGGTTCCTCCGTGGTGCAGGCCCAGAGCGTGCCCCAGTTCGTGGACGAACGAGGAGCTCTGCAGGCGGACCCGGCGGGTCTCGGATCCGAGCGAGACGATGAAGTCCTCGTGGCGCGGCCCGACGCAGCACACCCCTCCGCTGAAGCCCTTGTTCTGCCGGTCGCCCCAGAGGTTGTAGTGGAAGACACCGCTCCGCTCGGGTGCGAAGTGGTCCGCGCGGTACCGGTCGAAGGGCGTCGTGCCGTCGGCCCCGCGGATGTTGAGCGGTTCCGTGCGGGTGCCGGTGGGGATGCCCTCGTCCACGTGGACGAGCAGCTGGACGCCCGAGGGCGCGCGTGCGGTCGTGTACGGGCACACGGGCACCGACGGAACCGGCGCCCCGGCGAACATGGCGCGGGCCTCCGCCACCGCCGCGGCGTCGGGTTCGTGCGAGAAGGCGGCGTCGCGCAGCCAGTCCACCTCGACGGCGACGGTCTTGCGGCAGGGGTCGGCGCCGTTGGCCGGCAGCCAGCGGTCGACGCCGTCGGCGTGCGGGATACCGGAGCGCTCCACCCGGTCGGGGATGCCGTCGTCGTCCACGTCGCCGTCGAGGGTGTTCCAGGTCTGCTGCGCGTTCTTCAAGAAGCGGTGCATGCCTCCGTTGCCGTCGGGATCGGGCACGGAGTGGTCGTAGAGGACGGCGCGGGTGTCGCGTTCCTCGATGCGCAGTCCCGCGAGGTTCCAGTTGTCGGCCCTCCAGTCGTCGGCCTGGTTGTCGTGGATGAAGGTGAAGCCGTCCACCGCGCGCTCCTGGGGGACGCAGGGGCGGGCCACGACGTTCCAGGTGTAGGAGGCGTACCGCTCGTCGCCGGTGCCGCCCCGATGGAAGGGCAGCAGCGGCTCCGCGTCCGTGGCGCCGTCGCCGTCGTGGTCCTCGAAGAGCAGCTGCTGCCCGGCGAGTTGGATGAACTCGCTCGAATCGTCCCGTATCCCGTCGTGGCCGGTGGTGACCGTGACGGCAAGGCGGCAGATCTCGCCCTCCCCCGCACGGGCGGGCGTGCCCCGGAGAGAGAGCGGGGTCAGGGGCAGCGCGAGGAGGGTGAGGAGGGCGACGAGGGTGAGGCCGAGGCGCATCGGGCTGTGCGGTGCGGGCATCGAGACCTCCGGGAAGAAGGTGCGCACAGAGCAACTCAGCGTAGGGGCAAGGACGTTGATCCGGTGACTCAATGTGAAAACCCGACTCCGGGTGGTAGCTTCTGACTGTCGGTCCGTCCGAGCCGTGAGGAAGCGCCATGCCCGAGATCGTGCGGATGCCCGTCGATGGCGGAGAGCCGATCCTGCTGGAAGTGGACCGCCGCACCGATCGCGTGGGCCGCGGCCAGGACCAGGTCGACACCGCGGGCGAGAGTCTGCAGCGCAGCCTCGGACGCGTGCAGGAGATCGCCGGACACGTCTTCGACCGGCTGTCCGGCCTGCCGCGCACACCGGACCGCATCCGAGTGGAGTTCGGAGTCAAACTGACCGCGGACGCCAACGTCATCCTGACCCGCACCGGCGGCGAGGCCCACTTCGTCATCGAGATGGAGTGGGAGAACCAGCAGGCGGGCGGCGATGCCGGCGCCTGACTTCTCCGAGGCCGTCGCGCGCGTCTGGGGCTCCGGCTCGGAGCCCGTGGGTTCCGCCTTTCTGGTGGGCCCGCGCACACTACTGACCTGCGCGCACGTGCTGGCCCACGCGCGCGGCGGCCGCTCCTGGCGCGGGCCGCGCCGGCCCCTCGTGCCCCGGCCGGGCTGGGAGGTCGAGGTCGACTTCCCGCAGCACGACGCGGGGCGCGACCTTCAGAGACTGTCGGCGCGCGCCGTGGCGGTACAGCCCGTCGACGGTCTCCACGGGGACATCTGCGTCCTTGAGCTCCTCGACGACGAACCGCCGACGCTCGGCAGACTCGTGCTGCACCCCCTGGACGACCTCCAGGGACGGACGTTCCGCACCTTCGGCTACCCGGCGGACTTCGAGGACGGCGCATCGGCCCACGGACTGCTGCGCGGACTGGTGGGCGCGAGCTGGCTGGAAGCCGTCACCGACGAGATCGCGCCGGGATTCAGCGGAGCCCCGGTGTGGGCGGACCACCTCAGCGGCGTCGTCGGGATGGTGGTGGCCCGGCACAGCTCCGGACGGGCCTACGCCGTTCCGGTACGGAGCCTCCTGGCCGCGCATCCACCCCTGCGGGACATGGCCCTGCCACCGTCCCCGTACCGTGGCCTGCGAGCGTTCGAACAGGAAGACGCACGCGTCTTCGCGGGCCGTGACACCCTGGCCGGGGAGCTGGCGGAACTCGCCGACGAGCACCCGGTGACGGTGGTGCACGGTCCGTCGGGCGTCGGCAAGACCTCCCTCGTCCGCGCCGGTGTGCTGCCCCGGCTCTCCGCGCGCGGTGCCGCAACCGCCGCGGTCCGCCTCCACCCTCGGATCGCGCTCGCCGCCGAGATCGCCGACGCGCTGCGCATCGCAGGAGAACCAGCCCCTGCCCAGGTGCGCGAGGAACTCGCCCGTGCGCTCGCCGGGCCCGACACCGGTACCCTGCCGGCCCTGCTCCGGCCCCTCGGAGCCGACCGGCTGGCAGTGGTCCTGGACCAGCTCGACGAGGTGCTCGCGGCCGACCCCGCCGCCGCGGGCGCTCTCGACGCCCACGTCGCCCGGCTGACCCGCACACCCGACGGCGCCCCTTCGCCGGTCCGCGTCCTGGTCACCGTACGCGACACCTTCCGGCTCGCCGCCCACGAGGCGACGCCGACCATCTGCGCGGCCTGGGACGCGTACGGCTGGGCGGTCAACCCGCCCACCCCCACCGAGCTACGGGAGATGATCACCGCACCGCTGCGGACGGTGCGCTGCCTCATCGACCCGGAGCTCGTCGGACAGATCGTCGACGACGCCCGCGTCGGCGCCTCGGCGCTGCCTCTCGTACAGGAGACGCTCTCGGCGCTGTACGAGCACCAGCGGTCGGGGCGGCTCACCAGCGCGGCCTACCAGGAGATCGGCGGTGTCACGGGAGCCCTGAAGCGACGGGCCGACGACGTCGTACGACGGCTGGAATCGGAGGCGTACGCCCCGGGCGACGTACTGGTCCAGTTGGTCAGGCCCGACGACACCGCAGACGGCGACGCCCGCGGGCGGCCGCCCCAGGACGTCCGCCGGGTGGCGCTGCGCGAGGACCTGAGCGACGAACAGTGGCAAGCGGCACAGGACTTGGCCACCGCACGCCTGGTCGTCACCTCGAACGGCGGCACACCCTCGGGCCCCGGAACCGCGGAACTCGCCCACCAGGTCCTCATCGAGATGTGGCCCCGGCTGCGCGAGTGGGTCGCGGCCACACGCGACTTCCGGGTGCGACAGGAGGCCGTGCGCGTCGCCCTCTACCGGTGGCGGGCCGCCGAGTCCGGGCGCGACCGCCGACACGCCCTGCTGGGGGGCACCGAGCTGCGGCGCGCCTCGCGGTGGCTGCGGCAGTACCGCGAGACCGTACGCCCCCACGAGCGGGAGTTCATCGTCCAGTCCCGGCGCCGTCGCGCCGCCACGTTGCGTGCGTCGGCCGCCGCGGTCCTCGCCGGGGTCGTGGTCCTCGCGGCCATCGCCGCCCACCTGGTCCGGCAGAGCGACCGCAGGGCCGAACAGAACGCCGTGGCGGCGGCCGGCAGCAACCTCGTGGCCCAGGCGCAACAGGCCGAGAACCCCCTGCTGGCCCTGCGCCTGGGCATCGCCGGGCTCCGGCTGCGACCGGACTCCGCCGCACGGGCCGGACTCGTCTCCACCCTCACCACCACCCACTACGAGGCCGCCCTGCCCGGGAACCCCGCGCAGGTGTCGGCGGTCGCGTACGCCCCCAACGGACGGTTGCTGGCCACCGGTGCCTCGGACGGCTCGCTCAGCCTGTGGGACGTGGCGCGGCCGCGCGCCGCCCGCCGACTGGCCGCGGCAGCCGGTTGCGCGGACGGGAAGTACGTCGACGCGGTCGCCTTCAGCCCGGACGGACGTACCGTCGCTCAGCTCACCCACCTGAAGGCGACCTGTCTCTGGGACGTCCGCGACCCGGCACGTCCGCGCCTATTGCACCGCTTCGGGACCTACGCCCAGGACCTCGCCTTCAGTCCGGACGGCAGGACGCTCGCCGTGGGCGAGGGCAAGGCGGTGGCCCTGTGGGACGTCCGCGACCCGGCACGCCCGGTGCGCCTGTCCGTCTCCTCCGGCCACCTCGACATCGTGTACCAACTCGCCTACAGCGCCGACGGCAGGATCCTCGCGAGCGCCCGGGACGGCGTGACCCTCTGGGACCCGACACGTCCACGGCACCCCGTGCGCCTGGCCGCGATCCGCAAGCCGCTGTACCTGGACGGTCTGGCGATCCACCCCAAGGGGCGGCTCGTGGTGGCGGCACAGTACGGCGGTGACCTCATCGCCTGGGACCTGCGCGATCCTCGCCGGCCCAAGGTCGCCGCGCGGTGGGCGGGACACAACACCACCGTCGACGGCATGGACTTCTCGCCCGACGGCACCCTGCTGGCGACCGCGGGTGACGACGGCTCGGCCGTGCTGTGGGACATGAGCGACCCCGGCCGCCCGCGCAAGCGGGCCACCCTGACCGCAGGCGTGCCGCTGCGCGCCGTCGCGTTCAGCCCGGACGGCGCCCACGTCGCCACCGCGGCGACCTCCGGAGTGACCACGGTATGGCGGGTGCGCACGGCCGCCGAGGCCACGGTCGTGTCCACCTTGAACACCGGCACGGTCGCCCTCCCGCGCGGCGGCGGCGTCCTGGCGGCCGCGGGCAGACCGAGCGCGCTCTACGACCTGAGCGACCCGGCAGGCCCCAGGAGGCTGGCCACACTCGATCCGGGCGGCACGTCCGCCATCGCGTTCAGCCGGGACGGACGTACGGTCGCCACGGTCCCCGGGAACGCGCCGCTGACCCTGTGGGACGTCGGCGAGCCCGTACGGCCGCGCCGCGTCGGCGCCGCCGCAGACCCGAAGGCCGCCCGGGGCTCCACCCAGCACCTCACGTTCCGGCCCGACGGGAAACTGCTCGCCGTCGTCGTCTCGACCAACGAGGGCCTCGGCGGGCGCGTGGACCTGTGGGACACGTCCGACCGCCGGCGTCCCGCGCTCCTGGGTTCCATCGACGACGCTCGCGGCGACCGCCGCTTCCGGTCGGCGGAGTTCAGCCCCGATGGACGGCTCCTCGCGGTGGGCGGCCTTTTCGAGGCCGCGGCGCTCTACGACGTCAGCGATCCAGCCAGGCCGATCCGGCGCGCCGCTCTGGACGCGGAGCCCTCGGCGCCGCCGTCGACCGTCGGCCCGCCGCGGTTCACCACCGTGGCATACGGCCCCGGCGGCGGGCTCGTCGCGAGCGGCGAGAGCACCGGAGACGTCGTCCTGTGGGACGTCACCGCCCCCGGACGGCCGACCGTCGCCCAGCGGCTCACCGGTCAGTCGAGCGAGATCCGGTCGGTCGCCTTCAGTCCCGACGGACGGCTCCTGGCCTCGGGCAGCTACGACCGGACGCTAGTGATCTGGGACGTCACCGACATCAAACGTCCGCGACGGGTCTTCCTCCAGCGCGACGGCGACACCTACCCCACCCGGGTCGTCTTCTCCCCGGACGGAGCCGCCCTCATCGCGGGCTACGACTGGACGACGACGACCGTCCTCGACATCAGCGGCCTGCGTGACGCCGTTACCGACCCCGTCGGCCTCGCGTGCGCCCTCTCCGGCGAACTCATCCCGCAGGTCTGGTCACGCTTCGTACCGGACGTGCCGTTCCGTCATACCTGCGAGCAGTAGAAGGAGACACCTCCCGGGGCCGCCGTCGAACACGGCGAGGCAGACTGGGACGTCTCAGCGCGTCAGCGCAACCGGCCAACGGAACGGGGCACGGCCACGCGCATGCCGGAATGAGGCGGCGGCATGGGGCGGCGGTGCGGCTGGTGCAGGAGGAGACGGTTTACCTCAGCACCGCCAGGTTCCTCCGGACATTCTTACAGGCAGCAGATTCAGTCCCGGATCCCCGCGCAAGCCCCGGCAGCTCCAGCGTGCGCACCAAGCCGGGCCGTAACCCGCCGCCCAGGCGGGTGAGTCACCCACCGCTGTGCTGTCCGGCACCACCTTCCCTGGCGCGGACCGGCTGGCCCGGCCGCCGCAAAACCCAGTGCGCGCGGCCTCACCACACGTCTACGGTCGACGGGTTCGCCGTACAGGCCCCTGGGGAGGGACCCGCAGAATGACACACGCACGAAGACACTCCGCCGTTGCCGCACTGCTTGCCGCACTGGTGGTCTCGGGCTGCTCGGCCCCGGAGCAGCCCCCTGCGGAAGAGGAATCCGCCGCCGGGGCACGGGGGTCAGCCGCCTATACAGGTCTGGCCGAGGTTCCCGCGCGGCTGGAGGGGGACGGCACGACGATCGTGGCCGGTGATCCTGCCGCGGAGACAACGGTGCGGGTCCTGGAGGACCCTCGGTGCCCGGTCGTCGAGGAGTTCGAGGCCACCGGGGCGACCGCGCTGCGGACGCGGACCTTGAACCGTGCGACCGCCGTGCGCTACACGTTCGCGTCCTTCAAGGACCAGCGCCTGGGCGGCGACGGATCCAAGCGGGCGGTCAACGCGCTGCGGGCGGCGCTGGAGGCCGGGCACTTCGCGGAGTACCACGCCCTGCTGTTCGCCCGCCAGACGCGGATCGAGGCAGCGGGCGGCTTCACCACCACCGCGTTGCTGAAGCTGGCGGACGATGTGCCGGGCCTGCGCGGAGCGGCATTCGACTCGGCCGTGAGGACCATGAAGTACCAGTCGTTCGTCACCGCCTCCCAGAAGGCGTACGACGCCGACGACGGACCCGCACCCCTGGGACCGGGAACCCCGACCGTCTATCTCAACGGCAACATGATCGAGGACGACTCGGACGCCTGGCCCTGGGTCTTCGACCAGCGCCTGTTCGGTGAACTCCTCGATTCGCCTCCCATGGCTCCCGATGACCTCTGAGACAGCGCCGCGGCGGCCCCGAAGGCTTCGGCATCTGGCTGTGCCGCCCCGCTACTACACCGGAAGCGTCGGTCCGGTTGGTGTTCGGCAAGTGGGGTTTCCGCCGTGCACACGGCGGTCTTCACACAGAGAAACCCCCGGAGTGCCCGCCACGGCCGAACGCGGTCGCCTGGTCGAGCGCCCTGAGGAAGCCGCCGTGTGAAGGACCTCAACGGCGCAGACGATTGTTTCGCCGAGGACGGGCACCAGCGATTCGCCCGCTATCTGCACGAGTTGGCCGTCGTCCGAGCCGAAGACGAAGCCGGTCTCGTGACCAGAATCCTGCGCGACCCGGACACGACGATGGCGCAGTCGGCCATCGTCCGCCACCTCGACCGGCATGCGGCACGACTTCTGACCGACGAGGGGTTCACCGCCTGGGCCCGCGCGATGGCCGACATCAGCGCGGAACGCAAGTTCCTCACCTGCCGTCCTCACCTTGCTCGCCGAGACCGGAAGAACCCGGCGCAGCCGCGCCGACACTCGCCGCCAGCTGTGTCAGCGGCACCACCACGACTGACCGAATCCCCAGGTCCTGCGTACCTGTCGGACGGCGTGTGGCTCTCGGCGACGGGCGCGGCGTCCAGGTGGCGGGCGGCCACTGGCTGTCCCGCGCCCACACCTGATGGAGCCGCTCGCCTCCTTCACGGCCCCCGTCCAACCGCCCCTGGTGCAGGGGCTCGCCACTCGTGTCCTTCAGCGAGGCTGCCGTTCTCCAGTGCTGGTGGCCTGCGGTTGCGGTGCGGGACACCACGGTCACTCCCGTCCGCTGCCCTCTTTGATCCACTGCCATTTGATGAAGCAGGCTACGAAGGGCGAGACGAACATCGCGAGCACCCATAGGCCCGTGCTGGCCGGTGAATAGAGGTAGTACTGCCACGCCTTCGGCAGCAGCGACGGCGCGAGCACCAGCACGACCAGCATCCCCCAGACGGCCAGCGCCACGGCGGCGACGCGTGCCACCACCATCGCCTTCGCGGGCGCCAGCGCGAACAGCCCGCCCCAGACGACCAGTATCACGACTGCGACGCGTACCACTGCCATTGCTTCCTTCTCTCGTTCTGCCTGATGCCACCGCGCACCGTGTACCGCGCCAGGGCCGGTATCAAGGTCCTGGTGTGGTGGTTTCACGGGCACCGGTGGCTGAAGCCGTCGACCAGGGTGTGATCGGCCTAGCCGGGCTGCATCCGGTGCAGGTAGTAGAGGAAGGCGGTGTCGGGATCGCCCGCCAGGTAGTACGGCTTGAGGCCCTCGTCGGTACGGTCCATGCCGAACCGCCACGTGTACCCGCGCAGCGGTGACCGGGCATGTCCGAGCGCATCGGCGGCCGGCCAGTCCTTCATGCGGGTCACTTTCGAGACGGAGACCTCCACCGCGGGTGCCCCCGCGAGGGTCTGCCCGTCGCCGCCCTCGATGAGGCGCCAGGTCCCCGTGCCCGTCATGGCCCATCCCTCGTCGTAGGACCATTCTTCACCGCGCAACTGCCGCGCCTCGGCGTCGCCGTCGGCTTCGAGGGCCACCACCGAGCCGCCGCCACCCGCCCAGGTACCGAAAAGCTCCTCAGGGGATGCGTCGTCCACGCTGGGCAGCGGAATCAGCCCGCAGCCGTCGGCCGTCACCACGACGGCCGCACACAGCCCTGCCAGCCGGGCCCACCTGAGTCTTGCGGTCGTCTTACGCACCATGCCCCGCCCGTCGAACTACCCGCCCCGACCACGGCTTTGAACGCGTTCAGAATACTCCGGGACGGGCCGCTGGCCGCACCCGCCCCCGCACACACCGGACGCGCTCCGGGGCCCGACGCAGTCAGCATGTCCGCCGCCGCCACGGTCCAGGTCCCGGCACGCGCGGCAGCACCGAACCGACGAACGTCCCGCCGCCCTCCAGCAGGCCCCGCGCCTGCCTCACGGCTGCCTGATCGACGAATCCATCCGAGCGGGAGGAGGAGCGGTGGCCTCGTCTGCCGGGGCGTAGCCTGGCGCCGCCGCGGACGGTTCCACCGTCGTGGACGATCTCTTCGCGCCGGTGTACGGCGATGTGCCCGAGGACCCGCGCAAGCCACTGATCACCCGGCCCGAAGCCCTGAAGGCGGTACGGCTCCTGCACCTCCTCCACGACGGTTACGCGACCGTCTCGGACCGACAAGCGGCCGGGTGGCTCGCCGCGTCCCTCGGCATGCGGCTGGCCACCTGACCGTCAGCGCGATTACCTCCGGTGCGCAGCAGCTAACCGCAGGCGAAGCGGAGGCGACAGCAGCCGACTCGGTGTGGGCGCCGGCGATGACGGACCGGGCGACCGGGTCATCAGCGCATCGGACGCAAGCGACGGAATGGGCGGTCGGCTCACCGGCCAACGGGACTCCCCCTCACCAGGGGCACCGGCATGACGAAAACGGCGAAGAGCACCTGGACCGCCAGCTGGACGAACAGCATGTAGGCGGTGGACACCAAGGTGAGCGGGAGCATCAGGAAGATCAGCGTGAAGGCGATCGCGCCACGGAAAGTGGCGCTCTCCGTCTTCCTCCGCAGGATGCCGGCCAGCAGCACGACGGCCAAGGACGGGATGCCCGTGAAGAGGAAGGCCAACCCGCCGAAGCTCAAGCACTCCCCCGCCGTCTCCCAGAACGACGACTGCTCGGGCGGGGAGAACTGAAGCTCCTCGCGGGGGATCGTCAGCGCGATGAACACCCACCCCGCCACAAAGCACGCCAGATATCCCACTACACATGTCCCGGCACCGGCTGCCACACGCCTGGTTCGGCCCGCAGGCGCAGCGGTCACTCGCAGCTCTGAAGACATCCCCCACGCCCTTCCCCTGGCCGACACCTTGCCCTCTGTCCGCATCGGCGAGGGTACGTCCTGCCGCAACGGGGCCCTGGGGCGGGTGTCTCAGGTCGGGTTCGCGCCACCGGCCGGGTCCTGACGACCACGGTCGGGGAGCCGACCGGAGAATCAGCCACCACCGGCCGTCCTCCGGTGCGGCCAGGCGGCGGCAACGGCTTGCTCGGCGGTAGGCGCATCACCACAGGAATCGCTGACCGCCGCAGCGACGCGCTTGCCCGTGCCGCCCCAGGACACCGCGCGAAGCAGTCGCGGGCTCGGGGTAGTGCGCGTGCAGATGTCCGCCGAAGATGGCGGTGGCCCGCTCGGTGAAGCGCTGGATGCCGGTGAACACCGTTTCCGTGCTGCAACGGGGGCGGTAGATGAGCAGGCGGGCGGCCTCGCGAGGACTCAGTGCGCGGGCGTAGGACGCAAGGTCCGCCATGTCCCACGCTCCGCGGAGTGCCGTGGGCGACGTAGAGCGGGTCATCGTCCACGGCCCACGGCCGGGTAGTCACACCACCCCAAACGGCCGAATCATCACACCGGTCACGGCCGACCAGGATTCTTCAGCGAGATCGTTTTACAAAACCTTACCGTTTTGAGCCGACAGTAATAGCTGCCGGGCACCAGAATTGAATTCTGGTGCCCGGCACGCAACGGTCAGCTAACTCGGGTCCACTGGCTATAATTACCCTGGTTGGGGCCCAGCCAGGCGGTGTAACCACCCGTGGTGAGATAGCTGCCCACGACAGACCAGAGAGTGGAAGGGTTCGCCCCGTACCACCAGCGCGAGCTGCTCGAGTTGTTGCAGAGCGCGGTGCCGGGCTGGCCGTTCTGATTGACCAGGCAGACGTTCGAGTTGTTTATTTCCACCAGCTTGTCCTGGTAGGTGGCCCACCACTGCGCCCCGTTGTAGCGGTTGCAGTCTTGGACCAGCACCTGGGCGAAGGCAGTGCCCGCACTGGCCGCAGCCAGACACTTCCCTGTGGCCACGTTTCTCAACATGACCGCCCCGGCTGCCGCCGCGGGTTCCGCAGAGGCCGGGACGGGCGCCGCGGAAGCCTGGGAAACCGAACCGGCGCCGACGGCACCGATCGCCAGGGCGAGCGCGGATGCGATCTTCACTGAACGGAGGAACATGGAATACTCCACTCCGATAGACGATGATCTTTTCGAGGAAGCCGACTATTTCGCCGATACGCCAAAGGCTAATCGCTGACCGCTTTCCCGATCGACTGAAGGCTAATTGAAGGGCACCCCCAGAGGGCCCCAGTTGAGCAAAATCTGAGGTTCCGAAGAAGGCTTCTAGGACTGCCATAACAGTACAATTTTACTGTTATGGCTGATGACAGCACGGGATGCATGTCATTGAACAGATAGCGCCAGGACTCGACTCGCGGGTTAAACCCGCCCATCCCCCGAATAGGGGTACAGTGCAATGATCGCGGCGGTTTTCATGAATGTTCAACTGTGGAAGTTCCGAGAAAGCCCCGGGAGAGATCACGTTTCCGCAGGTCGCCGGTACGCCGAGCACCGCCATCGTGCCGGCCGACGCCGGAAGGGGCCTGCCCGCCCCAGTGCAACAGCGGGTGCGGCCTGACCGACGACGCCAAGGCAACGGTCCGTGAGATCGCCCGGCAGGTCAACCACCATGCCGGACCCATCGTCGCGCAGCTCATGGGCGACTAGCACTCCAGCGGGACTTCCCCATTTCTGCTGGTCAGCGGCATCATTTCGAGCTGAGCGAGGTGGTGGCGCCTCAGCGGCGGGAACGGGCAAGCCGGGGTGAACAGCAGGAGCGTCCATGCAGGTTCGGGAGATGGTGGGCGGCTTCGTCGCGGGACGCTGGAGTGCCACTCAAGGATCTGTTCTCGCGGGTGGGGGGACGGTTCGGCCGGGTGGAGGTGCGGCGCCGGATGCGGGATTACGTGCGGGGCCTGCTCGAAGCCCGGCCGGGCGCCGGTTGTCAGCATGGCGAGTTCGTTGACCCGTGCGGCGATCGCCGCTCGTCCTCGCAGGTCCGGGCCCATGACGATGGTGTACACGCCGCCGCGGAAATGGCGTCGCACCCGCCGGTCCGCGCAGACCATCGCGGCCAGGGTCGTCTTGCCGCAGCCGCCGGTCCCGTGGCGCACCACCACGGGACCGCGGGCAGGCCGTCGCCCACCGGGACGGGTGGGCCGCCCGTGCCGCCTGGCCCGCCTGGACGCAGCGAGTGCGTGGACCGCGCGGTCCACGAGTAGGCCCCGGCGCACCACCCAGTCGGGCAGCGACGCGGGTACGGGCAGCGCCCCGACGGGATCGACGTCGGCCCGCCGCGCCCTCAGAAAGTCGACGAGCAGGAGCACCATGGCCATGATCGTCAACAGGATCGCGGCACGAAAAGGATGACGATGGATCAGTTCCAGGGATCCCCACCACCGGCCCTCCTGGGAGGAAACCACGTTGACGGCGAGCCCTCCGAGGTTTGTCGTCAGGGCAATGAGCAGGGCCCTCAGAAAGAAACTCCCGAGCTCCGTGTACCGCTGCCGCATGAGCCCTCCACGCGTTCCCGGACGATGCACAGGACACTCCGCTACACGGCCTCCACCGCCGCCATCGTTTCCGCCAGGGGGAGGAGCAGGGTGAGGTTGGGCTGCTCCCGGCCGTCCCGCCGGTCCGATCGATTCCGAGCACGAGGCTCAAGCATCAGGGGATGCGGGCCATTTGGGCCGTTCGTCTCCGGACGGCGAGCAGGGCGATGTCGTCGTTGGCGGCGGGGCTGTAGTGCTTCAGGAGTGCTTCGCGAAGGGCACCGGGAGTGCAGGGAATGCTGGTGGCGTAGCGGCGGAGGTCTTCGAGTGAGTCCGCGAGGTCGGTGCGGGGGCGTTCGATCAGGCCGTCGGTGACCATTAACAGGACCTGACCGTGTTCGAGGCGGGCCGGGGCGGCGGGTTCGTGGGGGAGGTTCAGGCCGAGGAGCGGACTGTGTTCGGTCAGGTAGTGGGCCTGGCCGCCGGGAGAGAGGAGCAGCGGCGGGAGATGCCCGGCGTTGGCGATCTCCAGGGCGCCGGTGTGCGGGTCCAGGACAGCCAGGCAGAGAGTCGCGGTGAGGTCGGGGTGGAAACGGGCGAGGAGACGGTCCATCAGCGCCAGGATGCGGTGCGGCTCGTGCCCCTCAAGGGCGTAGGCCCGCAGGACGTGCCGCAGCTCGACCATGACCGTGGCCGCAGCCAGCGAGTGCCCGGCCACGTCGCCCACCGCCAGCAGCACCCCGCGTTCGACGGCGAGAGCCGCGTAGAAGTCCCCGCCTAGCTGCGCACGGTCCATGGCCGGCAGGTAGCCGACGGCGAGGTCGATGTCCTTGCCCTCCAGGGCGGCGAGTTTCTCGGGCCGGGGAAGGAAGGCGTGCTGGAGCTCGAAAGCGAAGCGGCGTTCATCGCGTGCGGCCTGCGCCCAGCGACTGGCGTGCAGGACCGTGTCGACGGTGGCGAGAAGTTCTTCGGGAGCGACGGGAGAGGCGAGGTAGGCGCTGGCGCCGCCCTCCATTCCGCGGATCCGGTCGCCGGGAGAGTTGGCTTCGGCGGAGATGTGGACGACCGGGATGCGCGTCAGGCGGGGGTCCGTGACCATCTGCCGGGCCAGCTCGAACCCGCTCGTCCCGGGCAGTCGTACATCGACGATCGCCAGATCCGGCAGCGGGTCGGCGCTGCGCATGACGGCCAGTGCCTCGGGACCCGAGGCGGCTTCCAGGACCCGGTAGCCAGCGCGTCGCAGCACGCTGCCCAGAGCGAAACGGTTCGGCTCGTGGTCGTCGACGACCAGAAGCGTGGCTCTGGCACTTAAATCGGGCATCGTGTCGGTCACTCGCGGAACCTACAAAGCACCGCCGACCAGGCACAACCCCCCTCCACTCGTGTGGGTGGCGGCCCTTGACGGGCGAGCCACACGGCATCCACCCTCCTTGACCGCCGGACCCAGGTACGTGCTCCCGGCCGGAGGGCTGCCGACGTGCTCCGGCCTTGCCGATCGCCCTTCCGTACCGGCCCTGGCCCGGACAGCGAAACGGACCGTCCGGATGGAGACGGCCGTCGGAAGCCCGCCACGGCGGCCGCATACCCGGCCCACCGGGCCGGGCCCCCGCGCCACGGTTCTCCCGTGCTCAGAGTCCGGGAGAACAGGGGCAATGGCATGCCCGGACGGGGCCTTCGTCTGGGGACAGTGCCGGGCCGTGGAAACGTCCAGAGGCAAAGTTCCAGAAGCCCATGTTCTAACTGGCAGGGGGCGGGTGCACTGCCGCTCGTTCGGAAGGCTGTGGCCGGGAGCGACTGATACACCTGGCCTTGTACTTCCTTGGGCGTTGTGTGGGCCCTACCGGGCTGGTTTCCCCAGCACGCGGTCAGGGCCCACTCCTCTGCGAGTGCCTACGGGGGCCGGGGACGATCCTCTCTTCATCGACGGTTACCCGGAGGCCTGTTCCCACCCGGGTTCTCCGGGCCGACCGCGTCCTCGGGCAGCCGGGCAGCCGGGCAGCCGGGCAGCCGGGCAGCCGGGCAGCCGCCGATGTTCTCCCCCGATCGAGGGAGATGCTTTTCCCTCTTTCCCGTGATGCGCATCCGTGCTGCCGGAGGCCAGGATCGTTTCCTGAACAGCTCACCGGAGAAAGCCTGATGAACGCACCGCACACCGAGACAGCGCCGATTCGCACAAATTCGACCCGTAGCCCTGCGCCGGGCTCGACCTGGAACCCTGGTCCACGCCCTTATCCACCCGCCTCTCAGAGGCACGGACGGGGCAGGCGTCCTGCAAGCGGCAGCAGCAGACTGGGCAGGACCGTCATGCTCCTGGGTATCACCGGCTTGAGCACATCGATCGTTTTCATCGGCGGTCTTCTCGGCGGCATCGGTCTGATTCTCGGGCTTGCCTTCCTGACGACTGCCAGGCGGACCGGCACTGACCGCACCATGGCCCTCGCAGGTGTGGTGACGTCGGCCATCGCGGTGGTGGTGTCCGTTCTGGCTGCCATCGTCTTCGTCTGGTACGCCAACCGGACACAAGAGTGCTACCAGCCCGACAGCTTCCAGCAGTACACGCAGTGCGTCCACGAACAGTTCACCGGAGATTGACCGGGCGGCAGAAAGCCGCCCGGCCAGTTGCCCGCACCGGGCACTCACGGAGCTGCTGCCGCGCGGCACTTCTGTCAAAGGGATGCTGCGGGTGAATGCCCGTCCCGGTGAACGGCACGTCCCCCGCCGCTGGCAGATGGGGGAAAGGCTCAGCTGGCCTGGAAGGTCGCAGCTGGTGCGACACCCCGGGGAACGGGCCTTGTCGTCGCGGGAACCGGCGGCTTCGTGGGGGCCTTCGTGGTGGGCGCTGCGGGCGCGGCGCCACCGGACGATACCGGCGCGGTGGACGATGCCGCCGCCACCTGCGTGAAGGCCACGCAGGTGGTGGCAAGAGCCGCCGTAGCCGCTCCTGCCACGAGAGCGGTCTTCAAAGAAACGTTCATGGACGTGGTCTCCCTCACTCAGGCCGGCCGAAGATCCCCGGCTTCTGCGGCGCATCCTGGCAGGACAGCCCTGATGCACCCCTGAAGGTTCCTGAAGCACTCATCAGGAACGGCCCGCGGCACTGGGAGCGGCAGGAAGACCGACAGCCGTCTGCCTCTTCGTGACCGGCCCCCGCCCTTACCCGCTCCTCAACTGCCTCTACAGCCAACAAAAGTGAGGCGACAAACACCTCAGGATGGAAACATGCACATATTGGTGGTGGACGACGACCTGCGCCTGGCGGAGCTGTTGCGCCGGGGGCTGGTGGCCGAGGGTTTCGTGGTGGAGGTCGCGCACGACGGGCACGAGGGGATGCACCTGGCTCTGGAGAACCGGCACGATGCGATCGTGCTGGATGTGATGCTGCCCGGACTCAACGGCTACCGCCTGTGTGCAAGGCTGCGCCAGGCAGGGGTATGGACGCCGATCCTCATGCTGAGCGCCAAGTCGGGCGAGCTGGACGAGGCGGAGGGCCTGGACCTGGGTGCCGATGACTACGTCACCAAACCCTTCTCCTACATCACCCTAGTCGCCCGGCTACGGGCCTTGATCCGCCGCGGCCGACCCGAGCGCCCCGCACTGCTGCGCATCGACGACCTGCAGATCGACCCGGCCCGGCGACGCTGCACCCGGGGCGCGGACAATCTTGCACTGACCACCCGCGAATTCACGGTCCTGGAGTACCTCGCCCGCCGCCAAGGCGAGGTGGTGGCCAAGCACGAGATCCTCACCCACGTGTGGGACGCCCACTTCAACGGCGACGTCAACGTCGTCGAGGTCTGCATCAGCGCCCTGCGCCGCAAGATCGATGCTCCCTACGATCGGCGAACCATCCACACCGTCCGCGGCATCGGCTACCGCCTTGAGGCCGACAGGAACCGCGAGTGAACACCTTCCCGAGTGTCCTGCAACAGCACAGCTCCACACGGCACGCGTACGCCTCTGGCCGATCTTTCCATTGAACTATCGGTGGTCGGTACAGAGAGCCGTTCGATTTGGTCGCGGCGATCATCGATGTCCGTCGGGTGCCGTCCTCTTCGGAGACGTCGTCATCCGTCGGCACGGCTCAGCGGATTACCAGGTCCCGGTTCCTGCCGGAGCAGTACGAGCCCAGTTCACCCAAGGCGGCTGCCGGGCAGCAATCGTGAGACGGCTCGCCGAAAGGGGGCTGAGGCGGTGAACCATGAGATCACCCGCGGTCTCGCCGACGATCCGCTGCCCGTGCCGCCGACTCTCAGCCGACCATAGCGGCGGCGATCTGCACGGTGCGCGCAAAGTCGCCGCCGTCGAGGAGCCCGCAGAGCGGGTCGAGGGCGACAGCCAGGTCCTCCTGCGCGCCGCGGTTCTCGCTGTCCGCCGTCACCTCTCTGCTGCCGCCACAGAGTGAGCTCTCCCAACCTCACGCTGACGTGTGATGGAGGACGAGGATCTCCTTCACGACGTCAGTGATGCGGTTGGGGCTGCCATCGCTTGAGGCGGCGACCCCGGAACAGGACCCGGGCGGGTCCGCCAGCGCCTTGGTATGCCTTGTCCTCGCAGCATGTGATGTCCGCGCCGGCATGGGCTTCGATGATCCCGTGCCGCCGCGCGGCGGTCAGGTCGCGAGTCGAGCCGGGCGGAGCCGACAAGGCCCAGAGCAGCCGTCCGAACGGATCGGTGAGGACCTGGACGTTCATGCCATGGCGTTTGCGTTTCCCGGCCCAGTTTCAGTCAGCGGCAGCTCCCCCTGTTCTGCCGCGGCCCCTTGCGAAAGCCATGCGGATATCGCCGTACAGCCGCATGGACCTTGATGACCCCGCAGTTCGCTTGTCCTCTCGCGGTATCACGCAAGCTGTAACGCTCGGTTGTCTGCTGATACGGGCAGTCCGATAAGCGTCGGAGGCTAATGTGCCGAGTCCGGGAGACCTCGACGATCGCTACGCGGCGGACATGGCGCAGGTTGTGGTGCTGCGCGTGGCTGGTGTCCGGGCTTCAGGAACCACCGCGACATGGCACGTAAGACGCTGCTGGCCGTTCGCCGTTGCGGTCGGGCTGCCGTACGTCGCTGCTGGCGTCCACCTGGTCTTCTCCTCCACTGCTGTGCCGAAATTCCAGGCTTACGGCATGTGGCTCCTGTACTACACGCTGGTCAACATCCTTGTGGTCCTCGGCCAATGGGTGGGCTGCCGAGGTTTCCATGCGATGTGCGACTCACTGG
The DNA here is from genome assembly GCF_044458065.1 of Streptomyces sp. NPDC050504. Taxonomy (NCBI): domain Bacteria; kingdom Bacillati; phylum Actinomycetota; class Actinomycetes; order Kitasatosporales; family Streptomycetaceae; genus Streptomyces; species Streptomyces sp. NPDC050504. The sequence goes on from NZ_JBITHO010000018.1 coordinate 63,897, forward strand.
ACCGCATGCTCACCCCGACTGGCCGCACAGCGGTCCACGCATGGATCGACCGCGGGATCTCTGCGAAACGCCAGTGGCGATACACCGTCATTGGCGCCGTGGGAGCGGCCGCTGTCATGTTCGGCGTTCAACACGCGCTGGGGACCACGCCCCATCTCTTTGTCGACGCCGCCTCCTACATGGTGGTCGTGGTGACCGGCGCCGCAGCAGCCAACAGCAACTACTGGATGATCCGCGCCATTCGGTTGGCACGCATCGTGACCAACCCGCGGAATGTCAAGCTCCTATGGTTCGCACCGTCGCGGACCATCGGGCTTGAACGGGTCGCCCGCTGGTACCGATTCGTCACACTGATGGCAGCAGCAGGCTTGTGCTTTGCCTTCGTCCCCGTCGTCTACGCGTCACGAATAGATCCAGGCAACGAGCTACTCAACACCGTCAAGTGGGCTCTGGCGGGGATTTTCATGGTAGCCGTCGCGCTCTTCGGACTCTACTCGCAGTGGCGACTCTCATGGATCGTTGAACAGGCAAGAGCCGTGTCAGTACGGCGAATTGAGGAAGCTCTGCCGTCCAGGGCACCGCGGCGCGCCTCAGATATCTCAGAGGAGGATGCCCGAGTGTACGACCTACTGTCCTATGTCATTGCCAGTCCCAACACCGCCGTGAATGGCCAGACGCTCGCCTCCACACTCCTGGCGATGCTCACGGGTGCACTTCCCTTCATCGTCACCGTGATGTTCAGATGAACCCGAACGACCCGGTGCGTTGATTTCATGTGTCACCGTGTCGTCCCTGACACGTTCACACAGGACAATGAGCTAATTCATCCACTTTCCGTCTCATCCAATCTGGTCGCCATAGGCCGTGGGACTCAACGAAGTTGGTCGCCGCTGGTCAGGAGTTCGAGGTCGAATGGGTTGGTTGAGGCAGGAAGACCGTGAACAACAGCTGTCGAGACTCGTGAGCTGTCCGTTGACAGCGCACCCAGTCCGCGACCGTCATTATCAGCCAATCCAGTCCTCGCAGGTCACAGGAATCGAAGCATGTCCAGTGAGAGGATTCCCCACGTAGCCTGATGTCCGTGCGGCTTGTTGTCGGTCGTGGGTGTCGATCTGTCGCAGCGGCTGGTACCTGATGAACTGTGGGAGCTGGTCGCCCCGTTACTGCCGTCGTTTGCTGCTCGCCCGCAAGGCGGCGGGACCGCTCCATGTGATGAGCGGGCCGTGTTCACTGCCGCGGTGTACGTGCTGACCAGCGGTTGCGCCTGGCGGCATCTACCGCCGACGTTCGGTATGCCTTCCGCGACGGCGCATCGCCGGTTCACGGTGTGGACCGGGGCGGGTCTGTGGGCATCGGCTGAACCGGGCGGTGCTGGACGAACTCGGCGCCAGGGGCGAGGTCGACTGGACCTCGGCGATCGTCGACGCGGCGTCCGTTCGGACAAAAGAAGAGGGGAACCCTGACCGGGCCGAACCCGGTTGACCACGGCAAGAAGGGCAGCAAACCGCACGTCCTGCCCGACGCTCAGGGCGTTCCGTTGGCTGTTGCGGTGTCCGGGGCGAACCTGCACGGCAGCCAGGTGTTCAAACCGCTGATCCTGGCGATACCCGCCGTCCGCTCCAGGCACAGACCGCGCGGACAAGGCGTACTGCTCCGTTGACGACCTGGCCTGGCTCCGCAGCCGCGGCCTGATCCCGCGGATCGCGCGTCCGGGAATCGAGTCCGGCGAGCGGCTTGACCGCCACCGCTGGAAGATCGAGCGGTCGATCTCCTGGCTGTTCGGCTCCCGCCGGCTCACCGTCCGATACGAACGTAGAAGTGGCTGGGGCCGGGTGCTGCTGTGAAGAGGGGCGGTACCGGGCAGGCCGGGACCGCACGGCACGACACCGAGGTGGACCGGTCGCCGATGGCCTTGCCTTGACGTGCACTACAGCAGTCCAAACAGCGGCAGCGACCGCGCGGTGACCCGGCCGCGCAGCCTGCCGCGCGCGGGGCCGACGTCGAGACCGGTGAGCCAGTCGGCGTCGGCAAGGACGCGCGGCGGGACCCCCGCGCTCTCCCCGTACCGAGGGGAGCGCGGGAGTCCGTCCATTCAGGCCACTTGCAGGGAGAACATCATCGCCTTGTCGGAGTACTGCACGAGGAGCGCGCGCTGCTGGGCGAACTTGTCCTTCTGGATCGATACCCAGGCTCCGGAGTGCAGGACCTGCATCGCGAAGGGGACGTTGACAGGGTGGCGATCGAGCCAGAACTTCTGGTTGGTGCCGATGTAGTCGCCGCAGTCGCCCTGCTGGAACGCCTGGCCGTCGTCGGGCTTGTAGCCGACCATCGTGATGCACTGCCGCGTGAGCACCGATCTGAACACCCAGTCCGTACTCTGTGTCGGGCTCGGCCACCTGCACGCCAGCCACTTCTGGTTCTTACCTCCCAAGTACGGGTGCTGGAGGATGGCACCGGGGTTGTCGGGCCCCTGGGAGAGGTCGAGGACCATGCCGCTCGGGGTGTTGATCCGATACTGGTTGGACTCGTCGCATATCCAGCCGTCCCAGTTGCTGCCGGACGCGGCGGACGCGGGGGCCGCGGTGGGGAGCAGCGTCACGAGCGCTGCCGCCGCGGCCCCCAGGGCGTAGCCCAGTCGGCGGTGGGCGGTGCGCGGTGCGCTGTGATCCACGTGACTCACGGGGGTCTCCTTGGTCGGTGTGCGGTCGGTGGTCGCGTGGTGGCCGGTCGCCCGATGTCTGGTGTACGGGGCGGGTGCCGCGCCCCGCTGTCGGCGCGGCGGGCGGGGTGCGCGGCTCAGCACGCGCCCAGCCGGTCCTGGGCGGCGCGGCGCACGGTGCCGAGGGGTTCCAGGGCGGCGCAGTTGCGTACGGCGGTGCCGATCTCGGGGGCCTCGAAGGTGGTGAAGGTGCCGTGGGGCGCGTCGCGTATGGCGTTGACCCATACGCCGGTGGTCGGCCCGGTCTGGGCGCACACGTACTTCACGTACTCGCCCTCGACCTTGCGGGTGCCACGGTAGAGGGCGTACTGCCCCGCGCGGTTGAAGTTCCAGGTGTTGGTGATCTGGTGGGTCCTCGTCGACGAGGTGGTCTTGGAGACGGAGAACCGAACCCTTGCCTCGACCTTGGCGAACAGGGCGGCGGCCGATGCCTTGATCTCGGTCTCGCGGTCGACAGTGGTGGTCACCGAGTCCAGCTGAGTGAGTGATTCGGTGCGCTGCCCCGTGGTGCCTTCGGCGATCGTGACCGCCAGGAAGTCGGTGATCACCGGGGTGACCTTGGTCGTGACGTCGTAGTACATCGTGTCGACGGTCGGGTTGCAGTTGCCCGTGGGTGGCGGGGGCGCGGCATGTGCGGGGGCCACGGCCAGTCCGCCGACCACCGCCATGGCGGCGAGTGCGACGGGAACAGCGCGGTTCGTGCGGATGGCGGAGCGTTTCACGGTTCTCTCCTTGAGGTGCATTGAGTGCTTGCCGTGGGGGTTGTGCGTCGAGGGAACGGAGCTGAGCTTGCCGAGGCGCGACACGATTCCTTCACGGCGCGGTCATGAGAGCGCCGACCGTCACACCGTTCTCCCCCGCCTCTGGCGTGAATGTCCCTGGACCCCGCAGAGGAGCCCGGAGAAGATGATCTGCTTGCGAGCGGCCGGTCCCCGCCGCTCCGCGTCTGCGTGTCCCTGTGTCCGTGTGTCCGTGTGTCCGTGTGTCCGCGCAACGGAGGTCGTGTGGAGTTCAGGCTGTTGGGAACGGTGGAGGTCTGGGCGGACGGCGAGCGCGTGGAACTCGGCGGGGTGCGCCAGCTCAGCCTGCTCGCGGCGCTCGCCCTGCGCGTGAACCGTGCCGTGCCGCTGGCGCGACTGGTCGACGCGGTGTGGGACGAGGCTCCCCCGGCGACCGCCGAGCGTCAGGTCCGCAACATGGCCGGGCTGCTCCGCCGCCGCCTCACCGAGGCGTGCCCGGCCCGGCCGGGGGCGGCCGACGCACGGCGTCCCGCACCGGTCGTCGTCAGCGACGGGCCCGGATACCGGCTCGCCGTGCCCGAATCCACCGTGGACGCGAGGGCGTTCACCGAAGAAGTGGCCGCCGCGCGCACCGCCGAAGCCGCCGGGGACGCGGCCGCCGCGGTGACGGGCCTGCGGAGCGCGCTCGCCCTGTGGCGCGGGCCCGCGCTCGACGGACTGCCCGGCTGGCCGCTCAGGTCCGCTGCCACGGCCCTGGACGAGCAGCGCCTCTGCGCGTTCGAACAGTGCTTCGCGCTGGAGCTCTCCCTGCACCGCCATCACGCACTGATTCCCGAACTGACCTCACTGATCGCCGAGTTCCCGCTGCGCGAAGGGTTCATACTGCACCTGATGACGGCGCTGCACCGGGCCGGGCGCCAGAGCGACGGGCTGGACGTGTACCGCAGGCACGCGACCCGCCTCGCCGACGAGACGGGGCTCGACCCCGGTCCTGAGCTGCGGGCGCTGCGAGACGTACTGCTGCGGCCGGGGACCGACCGGCCGGTTCCCGCCACGGCCCGTGCCCCTCGGCCCGTACCCGCCCAACTCCCATCGGACCTCATGACGTTCGTCGGCCGCTCGGACGAACTGCACCGGTTGGGTTCCGTGCCGGATCCCCGTACCGCCGCACCGGGGCCGGGCGAGGCGGTGACCGTGGTCTGCGGTGTGCCGGGCACGGGGAAGTCCACACTGGCGCTGCACTGGGCGCACCGCCACCGCCACCACTACCCTGACGGACAGCTCTTCGCGGATCTGCGCGGGCACGCACCCGGTGGTCCCCGGCGTCCGGCCGCGGTACTCGCCGCCTTCCTGCGGGCCCTGGGCGAGGACGCCGAGCGCATACCCGCCGACCAGGACGAGGCGGCGGCGCTCTACCGCACGCTGCTGACCGACCGGCGCGTGCTGGTCGTCCTGGACGATGCGCGCGATGCCCAGCAGGTCAGGCCGCTGCTGCCGGGCAACGGCGGCTGCACCGTGCTCGTCACCAGTAGGGAGCGCCTCACCGGCCTCACCGCGCGCGACGGCGCCCGGCGCCTGGACCTGGCAGGGTTCACCGCCGCCGACGGCAGGGCCCTGCTCACGAGGGTGCTGGGGCCGCGCCGCCCCGCCGCCGAGCCGCCGGGAGCAGCGGACGCGCTGCTCGCCGCCTGTGGCGGCCTGCCGCTCGGGCTCGGCATCGCGGCGGCGCTGCTGCGCGACCGGCCGCACGACTCGATCGCCGGGTTCGCGGCCGAACTGGCCGCTTCGGGCGACCGGTTGGGCACGCTACAGATCGACGGCGACAGGGGTACGGGGGTGCGGGCCGCGTTCGCACGCTCGTACGGGGCCCTGGAGTCCGCGCCGCAGCGGTTGTTCCGCCGCCTGGGGCTGTTCCCCGGCACCGACATCACGCCCGCGGCGGCTGCCGCACTGGACGGTTCGGGCACGGTCGACCGTGCCCCGCTGGACCGGCTGGTGCGCGCCCACCTCCTGGAGGATCGCGGGTCCGGCCGCTACCGCCTCCACGACCTGCTGCGGATCTTCGCCGCCGAGCGCGCGGCGGCGGACGAGACGCCGGTGGCGCGGCGCGCGGCGCGCTCCCGTTGGTACGCCTGGTGCCTGCACCACGCGGATGCCGCCGACCGGGTCCTCGCGCCCCACCGGCGCACGGTCCGGCTGCCCCCACCGCCCGAGGACCTGGCGGTCTCTGCCTTCGCCACCCAGGCCGATGCCGTCCTGTGGTGCGACGCGCAACGCGCGAACCTCCTGGCCACGGTCCACGACGCGTACGCGCGAGGGGACGACGAGGTCGCCTGGCAGTTGCCCGCGCTCTTGTGGAGCTATTTGCGCGGTAATCCGGTGCGCGAGGACCAGATCGTGATCGGCCGCGTCTCGGTCGCTGCGGCGCGCCGCGCCGACGATCCGCACGCGGAGGCGCTGTCGCTCAACAACCTCGGCTCCGCGTACGACGGCCAGTCGGATCCGGCATCCGCCCTCCCCTGCCTCACCGGGGCCCTGGCGCTAATGCGGCGCACGGGCGACCGGATCGGCGAGGCACACGTCCTGGGCAATCTGGGCGCGCACCACGCGTACGCGGGCAACGACGTCCGCGCGGTGCGCCACTTGGAGGAGGCGCTGGCTGTGCTGCGTGACGTGCCTCCTCCGGGGGATCCGTGGGCGGTCTCTGTGTTCGAGACCAACATCGGCACCGCCCATCTGCGGGCTGGCCGGTTCGCCGAGGCGCGCGATCCGCTGCGCCGGGCCATGGCCGTCCACCGGTCGGTCGGCAACGACGGAATGGTCAGCTTCTCGGTGTCCGCGCTCGGCGTCGTGCGGCACGCGCTCGGCGACCCGGAGCGCGCGGTCGCGTTCCACCGGCGGGCGCTGCGGATCGGCAACGGCGTCGGCTATCCGGGCCGTCGCGCCACGATCCTGGCGTGTCTGGCGGCCGCGCAGCACGCGCGGGGCGACGTAGCGGATTCCGTACGGACCTGGGCGGAGGCACGGGCGCTGTTCGACACGCTTCCCGAGGCCCACTTCGTGGGGCTGCGCCCGCTGTTCGAGGTGCTCGGCTACACGCCGCCCGCCGTCTGATCCGAGAGGAGCCGTTCCAGCGTCGCACGGCCCGCCGGGCCCCAGGTGGTGGCGCCCGGCAGACCGATGTCGATGAGTCCGACGGCGCGCAGAACCGCCCAGCCGCGGCGCCGGACCGTCGCCGGGACCGCGCCCGTTCCCGAGGCCGCCGCGCGGCCGCGCCTTCCCCGCGGACCCTGGTAGAGCCCGGCAGCGCGACGTCTGCGGCCACGGCCAGAAGCGCGACGCCCCGCCCCGACCACTCCCCCGACCACGCTGGCCACCGGCAGATCAGGCCCAGAGGCCATTCCTGTTCCCGCCCGCTCATGGGCCGTATTCACCGGCTTGCCGAACTGGTCGCCCCACAGGCCGATGCACGTCTCCACCTGCGCGGACTCCGCCCGCAACACCCCACCCGTACGGGAAAACGACCCGGGCTCGGGCTGCTGCAGCGCCCTTCAGTCGGTGCCTTCGGGGCGTGCGGCAAGAATCCGGGTGAGCAGGCCGGTGAGAGCGGTCCGCTCCTCTGCGTCGAGAGTGGCGAACCACTGCTGTTCGCGTCGGGTCTCCTCGGCGAATGCCTCCCGTACCGCGGTCTCTCCCTTGTCGGTGAGGGCCGCGGCGACCGCGCGCCGGTCGTCGGGGACCGGTCGGCGTTCGACCAGGCCGTCCCGTTCGAGCGTGTTGATGGCGTTGGTGACCGCCGACCGGGACATCGCCGAGATCTCGGCGAGCCTTGCGGGCTGCGTGGGGCCCAGCATCCAGAGCTTGAACATCAGCCGGAAGCCCGGCAGCGTCCAGCCGCGCGGGCGGTGGATCTGGCTCTCCAGGTCGGCGACGACCAGATAGGACAGGTGGAGCAGGTGGTAGGCGAGTGCGAACGCCTCCGGGTCGGCGGGGGGCGGCATGCCGGCAAGGCGGTCGCGGGCGAAGGCGGCGTATCTGAGATCTGGTCGGTCCACGATCAGAGTCTTGCGCATGGAGGCCCGGTAGGTGATTGTTACGGCCATAACAATCACCTACGGGAGGGTGCTGTGCGGATCACCATCGCAGGAGCCGGCATCGGCGGGCTCGCCACCGCGCTCAGTCTGCACGCGGCCGGGTTCGACGACATCGTCGTCCACGAAGCGGCCCGGGAGATTCGTCCGCTCGGTGTCGGGATCAATCTCCTACCGCACGCCGTAAGGGAGTTGACCGAGCTCGGACTGGCCGAACAGCTGGCCGCGATCGGCGTCCCGACAGCCGAGCTGGCCTACTTCAACCGGTACGGGCAGGCGATCTGGTCCGAGCCGCGAGGGCTCGACGCCGGCTACCGGTGGCCGCAGTACTCGGTGCACCGGGGCAGGCTGCAACTGCTGCTCCTGGACGCCGTACGCGAGCGCCTCGGCCCGCACTCCGTACGAACCGGCAGCCGGATCACCGGCCTGGCCCACGAATCCGACCTGCTCGTGGGCGCCGACGGCATCCACTCGGCCGTCAGGGCCGCTCTCTTCCCCGACGAAGGAGCGCCGCCGTGGAACGGGCTCGTGCTGTGGCGGGGCACGACCTACGGCGAACCGTTCCTGACCGGGCGGTCCATGATCATGGCCGGGGACGGCACGCAGAAGTTCGTCGCCTACCCCATCGAGGGCGGACGTCTGATCAACTGGATCGCCGAGCGCCCGCTGGACGGCGAACCGCCCGAGCGCGGAAACTGGAACCGCCCCGCCGACCTCGCCACGGTCGTGGAGCACTTCTCCGACTGGAAGTTCGACTGGCTGGACGTGCCCGCGATCATCACCGGAGCCGAAGCGGCCTTCGAGTACCCGATGGTGGACCGCGAACCCCTTCCGTACTGGACCAAGGACGACGTCGTCCTCCTGGGCGACGCCGCACACGCCATGTACCCCGTCGGCTCCAACGGAGCGTCCCAGGCCATCATCGACGCCCGAGTGCTCGCCCACTCGCTCGCCGTGACAGGCACCGCCGCCGCGTACGAGGAGGCCCGCAGGCCCTCCACGACCGCGCTCCAACTCGCCAACCGGAGCCAGGGACCCGAGGTCGTGATGAAACTCGCGCACGAGCGGGCTCCCGGTGGTTTCGAAGACATCGAGCAGGTCGTCCCGCTCGCGGAACGCACGGAGATCGCCGCCGCGTACAAGCGCACCGCAGGCTTCGACCCGGCCCTGCTCAACGAGCGCGCGTCATGGAGCGTGCGGTGAACCTGACGAGCCTCGCCGCCTTCGAGGTGCGCCTGGACCCGGTCCTCGACCTCGGCGACTCGCACCTGGGCCGCCGCCGAGTGATCAACATTGTCGGCGGGACATTCGAGGGTCCACGGCTTTCCGGGGTGGTCCTGCCGGGCGGCGCGGACTGGCAGGTACTGCACCCCGACGGCACGGCCAGCATCGACACCCGCTCCACCCTGCGCACCCACGACGGAGCACACCTCTACCTCTCCACCAACGGCATACGCCACGGTTCACCCGAGGTCATCCGGAGGTTGAACGCCGGAGATCCGGTGGACCCCGCCGCGTACTACTTCCGGCTCTTCTGCCGCTTCGAGACGGGAGACGAGCGCTACCGGTGGCTGAACCGCACCCTGGCCGTAGCCTCAGCCGCTCGAACGGCCAGCACCGTCCGCTACGAGGCATACGCACTCGACTAGGCACCGCGTGAGGTCGAGAACCTGGCCCGGGAGGCCAGGTGGCCTGCCGACGGTCAGTCGATGTGGGAGGCGATCCGGGCGGAGCCCTTGTTCTGGCGGCGGTGCCGAGCGAGGTTGCTCCGCAGCGGCCAGAAGGCAGCATCTAGTGTTCCCGGGAGGCTTGCGCCAGGTGGGGCGGGAAGGTGCAGCCGACATCAAACAGATGTTCCAGCTGATGACGTGCGCCAACCGCCAGGCGCACATCCCGCAACGCGGTGCCGCTATGGGACACGAGTACACCGCCCATGAGGGGCAGGGCCAGCGGGTTGATACGAGCCGTCGGGCCCAGTGGGACGGAGATCCCCACCTCCGCAAACATGAGCGCGTGCAGGGCGGACTCGCGCACCCCCGAGGTCTGTTCGATCCGGGGCCGTCCGCGCAGATGCCAGTCGGAGAGGCCGGGAAGCACCCGGGCCGTGAGTATTCCGTACAGAAGAAAATGCCTGCTGGTCCGCCGGTGTCGACAGTTCGTACGGTTCGGGTCCCGCGCCGGGCCGCCCGTTCGGCACTCGCCACCGCGTACCGGCTGCGCCTCGTGCCCGCCTCGCCCGAGCTGTTCGACGCAGTGCTGCGACTCCCCCTGATGGACTGCTCGCGCGCGCACGCTGTGCTCGGCTGGCAGCCGCGCAGGACGGCGCTCGACGCGATGGAGGAACTGCCGCACGGGATGCGGCAAGGGGCCGGGACGCCGACCGCGCCGCTCGCGGCCGACACCGTGGGCGGCTGAGCTGCCCGCCCTCCCGTCCGGCTCCTCCCCGGCCGAAGCCGCGCGCAGCATTCACGACGCCCTGGCGGTCGAACGCGACGGCGAGCCCATGCTCGCGAAGGTGGGCGCCGCCGGACACCGTGCCCGCAGGCTCAGGTCAGGCACCTGGCGGGTTCACCGTGTGACGGTGAAGACCCCGGGTACTCGCCCGCCATGCGAATGAGCGTCGTGGACGTCGGTTCCCATACGGTTCGGCTGGCCGTCGCCGACACCGAGGTCGGCGCACCGCTTCCCGTACACACCGCCAAGCGGCGGGTGCGCCTGGCCCAACTCGTCGAGAAGGACGGCCGGATCGGCGCCGATGCCCTGGAGAAGGTCGCCGGAGCGGTCTCCGCCGCGCGACGGGACGCCTTGGGCCGGGGCTCGGCCGAGCCGTTCGCCTTCGCCACCGCGATCGTGCGCGACGCTCCCAACCGTGCCCAGGTGCTCGACGCGGTACGGCAACGGACCGGCGTACGACTGCGGGTGTTGTCCGGTGAGCTGGAGGCCGGTCTCACCTTCCTGGCCGCGCGGCGCTGGCTGGGCTGGCGCACCGGGCCGCTGCTCGTCCTCGACATCGGCGGCGGTTCCCTGGAAGTGGCGTTCGGCCGGGGCCGGGTCCCGGACTTCGCCGTCTCGCTGCCCTTGGGCGCGGGTCGGCTGACGCGCGGCCATCTGAGGGGAGAGGATCCCCCCGCCCCTTATGCGGTGCGGGAGTTGCGCCGGGCGGTCCGGCACGAGCTGAGGGACGTCGCCGCCCGCGTCCGTTGGGAGGCGCCACGGACGGCGGCAGCCACCTCCCGGACCTTCAGCCAGCTCGCCCGGCTCTGCGGCGCGGCACCCGGGCGTCAAGGGCCGTTCGAGCCTCGCGAGGTGCCTCGTGCGGGGCTCCGTCGCGCGATCGACCGGCTGGCAGAGCTGCCTGCCGGTGAGCGCGCCCGTCTTCCCGGCATCTCCGCCCCCAGGGCCGGGCAGAGTCTGGCCGGCGCGCTCGTGGGCCACACGGCCATGAAGCTGATGGGCATCGACCGGCTGACCGTCTGTCCATGGGCCGTTCGCGAGGGGATCCTGCTGCGCCACCTCGAAGAAGGAAGCGCGTGGTGGGAAGAGATCTCGCCCCCGCCGCAGGAGTCGGCCGAGGTACCGACTCGACAGCTCCGGCTGGCCACTCCTCCGTAGCCGCGTGACCGCGTCCGATCGCTCACGGGCGTGAACGGACGATCAGCGGGCAACTGGCTTTATTCACGGGTTGTGAAGCCGGTTGTTCATGGGTTTGGAAGGCACCCAGATCCACGGTCGGGTGATGTTCACGAGTTTCGAAGTCACC
>NZ_JBITHO010000019.1:0-64435 GCF_044458065.1 Streptomyces sp. NPDC050504
CATTCCGAACCCGGAAGCTAAGCCTTTCAGCGCCGATGGTACTGCAGGGGGGACCCTGTGGGAGAGTAGGACGCCGCCGAACAATCATTGTGGGAAAGCCCCGCACCTTATGGTGCGGGGCTTTTCTGCGTTTTAGGGTGCTGCCATGTGCATATCCGTGGCGCCCGCCGCCTTCTCCGGCACCACCCTCTACGTCGGGCGGCAGACCCACCCCGAGCACGGGCTCATCCACGTCCTTGGGTACCAGAACACCGCCGTGAACCTCTCCCGCGGGCCCAACGCCATGCTGCTGCACCTGCCCGGCGTCGGGATGACGCCGCGGAACTTCGTTCCCGTGGGGCACGACGCTGACGTTCTGGTGCGGATGGTCGAAGCCGTGCGGCCCGCTCCCGAGGACGGGCCCGTCCCCATGGACTGGATGGAGTGCGCAGAGCCGGAGGCACACGTCGTGCACGTCTTCGAGCACGACGTGTACACCGTGCTGCTCGCCGCCGATCCGACGTGCGTCCCGGACGCGCTCGCACAGGTGCCGGCGCACAAGAGGCCCGTACTGGAGCCCGAGCTCTTCGAGTTCTACGCCGAGCGGTACTCGCAGCACACCATCGCCGTCTGCTGCTTCGACAACGCCCAGGCGCAGGAGGCCAAGCCGCTGCTGATGTGGTTCGAGCCGCTGGACGACGGCGAGTTGGTGGCGCCCGCGCTCGACTGCCACAGCGGGGCCGCACCCGATCTCGGCGCCCGGGTCGACGTCGACCACTGGGTGGTCTTCGGGACCGACGAGTGCGGTGAGGAGTGGGGCGAGCCCGTCACGTACCGGAGCGGGATGCGGCGTCGGCTGCGGCGGTTGCTGCCCGACAGGGTGATGGGGGCCCGCTTCGACGGGGCGCTGCCCAACGGGGACTTCGCGCTGTCGCACGAGGCGCTGCTCGCGGGAGACTTGGGGCGCGTGCGGCGCGTGGGGCCAGCCTAGGGTGGGCGCATGCGCTATGACCTCGTCATTTTCGACAACGACGGTGTGCTCGTCGACAGCGAGCCCGTCGCCAACACCATCCTCGCCGGGTACCTGACCGAGCTGGGGCACCCCACCACGTACGAGGACTCCCTCCGCGACTACATGGGGGCCGCCGTGCACCGCGTGCACGACCTGATCATGGAGCGGACCGGGCAGCGGCTGCCGGAGGACTTCGACGCGACGCTGCACGCGCGGACCTTCGCGGCCTTCGAGCGGGAACTGCGGCCCGTCGACGGGGTCGAGGACGTGCTGGGCAAGCTGGTCGCCGACGGGGTGCCGTACTGCCTCGCGTCCTCCGGGAGCCACGAGCGGATCCGCGTCGGGCACCGTGCGGCCGGGCTCACGCGGTGGTTCGACGACGAGCGGATCTTCAGCGCGGAGGACGTGGGCAAGGGGAAGCCCGCGCCGGACCTCTTCCTGCACGCCGCCGGGCGGATGGGCGTGGCGCCCGCGCGGTGCGTGGTCGTCGAGGACAGCCGGCTGGGGGTCGCCGCTGCCGTGGCCGCCGGCATGGACGTGTACGGGTTCACCGCCATGACCGAGGAGGAGAGGCTGGCCGGGGCCAATGGATTCTTCTCGGACATGGGGGAGTTGATCGAACTGATGCGGTGATCGACCTACCGGCCGGTATGGCCGAGGTCTAGTGTGCCGCCATGACGGATGCGCGGCTCAGGCACGGCCGGGTCTCACTGGCGTTCTCCTTTCTGGCGCAGGGCGTTGCCTTCGCCCTGCTCGTGACCCGGATTCCGGCCATTCAGGACCGGTACGGGATATCCGACGGGCTGCTGCCCGTGTTCCTGGCCGCCGTGCCGGTCCTCGCGGGGGCCGCGAGCGTCGCCACCGAGCGGATCGTGCGGCGCCGGCCGCCCAGCGTCGTACTGCGCTGGTCGCAGCCCCTCGTCCTGCTCTCCCTGGTGGGCGTGGGGGCCGGGAACGAGCTGTGGCACGTGGCCGTCGCGCTGGGGCTGTTCGGGGTGGCGGTGGGGGCGCTCGACGCGTCCATGAACATGCTGGGCGTGAGCCTCCAGCAGGCGTACGGGCGGAGCATCATGCTCGGGTTCCACGCCACGTACAGCCTCGGCGGGATCGCCGGGGCCTCGCTCGCCTGGGCGGGCGCGCACTGGGACCTGTCGCTGCTGGTGTCCTATCTGCCGGTCGTCGCCGTGCTGTTGCCCGCCGCGCTGCTCGCGAGCCGGTGGTACGCGGACGGGGACAGCGCCGGGGAGAGGGGCGGGAAGGCCGTGGAGAAGGGGGTGGAGGCGGGCGGGGAGGCTTCCGGGGCGGTGGCCTCGCGGGTGCTGCTGCCGCTCTGTCTCGTGATGGCCTTCGCGTACATCGGGGACTCTACGGTCGCCAACTGGAGCGCCAAGTACCTGGAGGACGTGCTCGGTTCGTCCGAGGAGCTGGCGACCTTCCCGTACAACGCCTACATGGTCACCACGCTGCTCGGGCGGGCCGTCGGGGACCTCGGGGTGCGGCGGTTCGGGGCCGTTGCCGCGGTGCGCTGCGGGGCCGTGCTCGGCGGGCTGGGGTTCGGGGTCGTGGCGGTGGCGCCGGGGGCCTGGACGGGGATCGTGGGGTTCGTGCTGCTGGGGCTCGGGCTGTGCGTGATCGTGCCGCAGACGTTCGCGGCGGCGGGGCGGCTGTTCCCCGGGGGCAGCGACGCGGCGGTGGCGCGGCTGAACGTCTTCAACTACGTCGGGTTCCTGGTCGGGGCGCCGCTCGTGGGCGGGCTCGGGGAGGCGTGGAGCTACCGGGGCGCGATGGTGGTGCCGATGGTCATGGTGCTGGTGACGCTGGTGTACGCCCGGTCGTTCGGCGGGGACGGGGCCCGATACGGTGGCGGGCATGAGCGGGCGCGGGTGGTTGATGTGGGACGAGGCGCTGACGACGTATGACTTCGGGGCCAGTCATCCGATGGATCCGGTGCGGCTGGCGCTGACCATGGGGCTGGTGCGGGCGTACGGGCTCGATCGCGCGGTGGACGTGGTGGCCGCGAAGGCCGCCGGGGACTCGACGCTGCGGCTGGTGCACCGCGAGGACTACGTGGCGGCCGTGCGGGCGGCTTCGGCGGATCCGAGGGCGGCGGACCAGGGTTACGGGCTCGGGACGGTCGACGATCCGGCGTTCCCGGGGATGCACGAGGCGTCCGCGCTGATCGCCGGACAGTCCGTCGCCGCAGCTGAGGCGGTGTGGCGGGGGGACACGCAGCACGCCGTGAACTTCGCGGGCGGGCTGCACCACGCGATGCCGGGGGCGGCGGCCGGGTTCTGCGTCTACAACGACGCGTCGCTCGCCGTCGCGCGGCTCCTGGAGCTCGGCGCGGAGCGGGTGGCGTACGTGGACGTGGACGTGCACCACGGGGACGGGGTGCAGGCGACGTTCTGGGAGGACCCCAGGGTTTTGACCGTGTCCCTCCATGAACATCCGAGGACTCTCTTTCCCGGGACGGGGTGGCCCGAGGAGACGGGGGCGGCGTCGGCGGAGGGTTCGGCGGTGAACATCGCGCTGCCCGCGGGGACCGGGGACTCGGGGTGGCTGCGGGCGTTCCACGCGGTGGTGCCTGAGCTGTTGGCGGACTTCCGGCCGCAGGTGCTGGTGACGCAGCACGGGGCCGACACGCACTTCGAGGATCCGCTGGCGCACCTCGCGGTGTCGCTGGACGCGCAGCGGGCCGTGCAGGCGTCGTGCCACGAGTTGGCGCACGAGTACGTGGACGGGGGGCGGTGGGTGGCGCTGGGCGGGGGCGGTTACGCCGTGGTGGACGTGGTGCCCCGGTCGTGGACGCACCTGGTGGGGATCGCGGGACATCGGCCGGTCGACCCGGAGTCGGTGATTCCGGCTTCTTGGCGGGACGAGGTGTACGCGCGTACGCGGCAGTTGGCGCCCGCGCGGATGACGGACGGGCGGACGCCTGCGTGGCGGGAGTGGGAGGCGGGGTACGACCCTGCGGACCGGGTGGACCAGGCGGTGCTGGCCACCAGGCGGGCGGCGTTTCCCTTGCGGGGGCTCCTGGCTTAGGGGCGTTGGGTAGCTCGGTTACGCCAAGTGTGGGGTGTGTTTCGGGTTTTGGCCCCCTTCCGGGGGCGGTGCGGCAGCATCAGGGGGGTGTTGAGCACCGGAGCGCTGCGTGCGCATCTGTTGGCCGCCCGGCTCGCCGGGCCCGTCGCCACCTCGCGGGAGGAGAGCCTGCGGAGCTATCGGCTCTTCGCGGCGCGCGATCCCCGCGTGACGCTTGGGCTGGACCCCGAGTGGGGATGGGGCGAGCGGGACCTCATCGAGTTGATGGCCGACAAGTGCGGGGTCTCGGGCGACCCGGAGCACCGTACGGGGCCCGACGTGATCGACCCCGAGCGGACCCTCGCCGCGCTCGACGCCTTCGCGGCGCGGCTCGCGGACGCGGCCCGGCGGCGGGCGCCCGTTCTGTTCGGAACGGGACATCCGCACCGTTTGCTCGGGTTCTACGCAGCCCTCGCGGACGCGTTGTCGGCGGCGGGATGCCCCGTCCTCACCCCGGCGTATGGCCGCTGTGTCGACATAACGACCCGGTTCGGGGTACGTACGTACAACCTTGACTACGTACGGGGAGTCGCGCTGGTGCGGGAACCCGGCGCGCGGGGACCGGGTTGTGAGACCGGCGCGCACACCCACTCACCCCTCCCGATTCGGGTCGCCCTGGAGGGTGCCGCGGGGGCCGGAGGGCCCCTTCCCGAGCTCGTCGTGGGGGACCACGGATGGGTCTGCGGGGCAGGTCAGCTGGGCATTGAGGCCATCGGCCTGGCGGATACGGACGACCCCGCGCTGTTCGTCGGGGAGGCCGAGGGGCGGGTGTCCGTCGCCGTTCCGCTTGATGACGCTGTGCGGTCTGATTACTACCGACCGCTTACTCGCTATGTACTCAATCGAGCGTGTCTGTCACAGTAGGCGGCCGATGGCAGCTCCTCTTCCCCACTCGTACCACCCGCCCCTAGTCTGGGGAGTGAGCGCACAGCGACGAAGAGTCACCGGAGGGGAAGCCGGTGTGCGTCGGGTGCGGAAGGTACAGGTGGGTCATGGCAGCTGCGAGCGATCGGCCTCTCAACGAGGTCAAGTTTCTTACCGTGGCGGAGGTAGCCTCGGTGATGCGAGTGTCGAAGATGACCGTGTACCGCTTGGTGCACAGCGGTCATCTGCCGGCGATCAGGGTGGGCAGGTCCTTCCGGGTCCCGGAACAAGCGGTCCACGAGTACCTCCGCGAGTCCTTCGTGGGGGTCGAGACCGCGTAGCAGGAGTCCGTTCCGTCCCTCGGATTACGTCCCTCACTCGGCGACGGGTAGGCTAGGCCGACGTAGGTCGTGTGGGCCCAGACGCCCCGCACCGAGATCCCCCGCTGATAGCGGGGGTGTTCCGAGAAGTGAGCGAGGGTAGTCGTGGGCTCTGTTATCAAGAAGCGGCGTAAGCGGATGGCCAAGAAGAAGCACCGCAAGCTGCTCAAGCGCACCCGCGTTCAGCGTCGCAACAAGAAGTAAGCGCGACAGCTGAGCGTGACACCGCAGCCCTCCCACCGGATTCCGGCGGGAGGGCTGCGGTGCGTTTCGGCTCTCTTGTGCCGTGCGGTCATCACATCGCAACACGCAGCCGCTACGGTGACGCCTGGGGGAGTCCCAGGCGAACGGACAGGGAAACCGACAGGGGAAGGCGCAGATCTTGGGCAGGATCGTGCTCGTCACCGGAGTGGCCCGACAGCTCGGAGGCCGGTTCGTACGGCGCGTCCAGCGCGATCCCGAGGTGGACCGGGTCATCGCGGTCGACGCGGTCGCGCCCGAGCACCACCTGGGCGGCGCCGACTTCGTCCAGGCGGACATCCGCCAGCCCGCGATCGCCCGGGTCCTCGCGGAGCACGCCGTCGACACGGTGGTGCACCTGGACGTGACCGGGACGCCGCTGGGCACCGGCGGGCGGGCCGCGGTCAAGGAGACCAACGTCATCGGCACGATGCAGCTGCTCGGCGCGTGCCAGAAGTCGCCGACCGTGCGGCGGCTCGTGGTGAAGTCCAGTACGAGCGTGTACGGCTCCGCGCCGCGCGACCCCGCCGTCTTCCACGAGACGACCCCGCCGAAATCCCTGCCCAGCGGTGGCTTCGCGAAGGACGCCGTCGAGGTCGAGGGGTACGTACGGGGCTTCGCGCGCCGCCGCCCCGACGTCGCGGTGTGCGTGCTGCGCTTCGCGAACATCCTGGGGCCCTGCGCGGACTCGCCGCTCGCCGACTACTTCTCGCTGCCCGTGCTGCCGACGGTGTTCGGCTACGACCCGAGGCTCCAGTTCGTCCACGAGGACGACGTGGTGGACGTGCTGGGACTGGCCTCGCGCGAACCGCGCAGGGGGAGCCCGAACAGCGGTACGTTCAACGTGGCGGGCGACGGCGTGCTGCTGCTCTCGCAGTGTGCGCGGCGGCTGGGCAGGCCGACGCTGCCGATGCTGCTGCCCGCGGTGACCTGGGTCGGCGCGACGCTGCGCACGGTGGGCATGACGGACTTCTCGCCGGAGCAGATGAGGCTGCTCACCCACGGCAGGGTGGTCAGCACGGCGCAGATGAACGAGACGCTGGGGTTCGCCCCCAAGTACACGACCGCGGAGACCTTCGCGGACTTCGCGCGCAGCCGGGGCGAGGGGCTGCTGCCGCCGGAGCGGATGGGCCGGGCAGTGGACCGGCTCGGCGGTCTCGCGGGGTTGGCCGGGCTCGTGAGAGGAGCGCACTGAGGATGGCGGACGCCAAGGTCATTCCGTTCGACGACGACCGTTCGCGCGGCGCTGGACAGCGCGGGGCGGGCCAGCGCGGCGCCGGGCGCGGCGGTGCGCAGCGCGGCTCGGGCCAGCGGGCGGCCGGTCGGCGCAGGGGCGCGGGGCGGCGCGGACAGGGCGCGGACGAGGCCGGTGTGACGGCTGTGACGGCCGCGTCGGGTGCGGCCGGTTCATCGGGTGCGGCCGGTGCGGCCGGGCATCCGGAGGCGTCGGCGGGCGCACCGCCGGAGGAGGCCCCCCGGGAGGAGGGCGGTGGCGGCTGGGAGCGGCGGATCGCGGGCGGCCTGTCGTTCCTGCGGCGCCGGATCACCGGCGATTACGAGGTCGACGAGTTCGGTTACGACAAGGAGCTGACCGACCAGGTCCTGATGTCGCTGCTGCGGCCGGTGTACGAGAAGTACTTCCGGGTCGAGGTGAAGGGCATCGAGAACGTCCCGGCGGAGGGCGGTGCGCTGGTCGTCGCCAACCATTCGGGGACGCTGCCGCTGGACGGGCTGATGCTCCAGGTCGCGGTGCACGACAACCACCCGGCGGAGCGGCACCTGCGGCTGCTCGCGGCCGACCTGGTGTTCATGCTGCCGGTGGTCAACGAGCTGGCGCGGAAGGCCGGGCACACGCTGGCGTGCGCGGAGGACGCGCAGCGGCTCCTGGAGCGCGGTGAGGTCGTCGGGGTGATGCCGGAGGGCTTCAAGGGCATAGGGAAGCCGTTCGGGGAGCGGTACAAGCTCCAGCGGTTCGGGCGGGGCGGGTTCGTCTCGACGGCGCTGCGGGCCGGGGTGCCGATCGTGCCGTGCTCGATCGTGGGCGCGGAGGAGATCTACCCGATGATCGGGAACGCGAAGACGCTGGCGAGGGTGCTGGGCTTCCCGTACTTCCCGATCACGCCGACGTTCCCGCTGCTGGGGCCGCTGGGCGCGGTGCCGCTGCCGACGAAGTGGACGATCCAGTTCGGGGAGCCGATCGCGACGGACGGGTACCCGCCGGAGGCCGCCGAGGACCCGATGCTGATGTTCAACCTGACGGACCAGGTGCGCGAGCAGATCCAGCACACGCTGTACAAGCTGCTGGTGCAGCGCCGCTCGGTGTTCTTCTAGTACTCGGCCGGTACTCGGCGTTCTTCCCGTACGGGTACGGAAAGGGGCGCCGCTCTCCGAGGAGAGCGGCGCCCCTTTCCGGTGCGCTGCGGCTACCTGTCCTCCGTGCTGATGCCCAGGTCCGGGAGGATCTCCGGGAGCAGCGGGGGGATCGTGACGTCCGGGGCCGGCGCGGGGGTGTTCTTCGCGCTGGGGCTCGGCGCGGTCGGTTCCGAGGACGGAGTGTCGTCCAGGAGGCCGCCGGTGTTGCCGCCGAGGAGGCCGTCTTCGGCGCTCTTGCCGGAGCGTGAGCCGGAGCCGGAGGGCTGGGGCTCGGTGGTGCTGGGGTGCTGCTGCCGCTCCGCCGGGGACTTCGGGGGTGCGGGGGTGCCGCGGTGCTTGCCGTCCGAGGTGCCCGTCGAGTCGGACGTGGAGTCCGTCCGCTCGGATTTCGGGGTGCTGGGCAGGAGCTGGCGCAGCGGCTCGACCTCTTCGTCTATGGCGTCGAAGACCGAGGTCACGTCGGAGCTGACGTCGGCGAGCTGGACCGGGAGCCGGTCGCGGATGCCCGCCCAGGTGTCGCGGTGGGACTTGGAGAACGAGGAGAGGCTCTGGATGGGGCCCATCGAGCCGTCCCGTTCGTACGCCTCGCGGAGCAGCCGGTGGCCTTCGGCGGCGTCGTGCTTCATGCCGTTGAGGGCCCGGCGGACCTCGCCCAGGGATTCGTGGTCCATGTGCCCCGATTTGGCGCGCTCCATGAGGCGGCGGGCCTCGCTGAGGCGGGTGGAGGCCTGGTCGAGGTAGAGCTCGCCACGGTCGGTGTTGCCGTCCGTGAGGCCCAGCCTCAGGTCTTCCATGCCGCGTTTCAGCCCGTAGAGCGAGTCACCGGGGAGGGCGTCGGAGCTGGCGGCGGCCACGCCGCCGAACGCTCCGGCGGCCACGCCGACGGTGAGTCCTCCCGCCGCGAGCCCCTTGGACCAGCGGGAGCGTGGGCGCAGCTTGCGGAGGCGGTGTGCGCCCCGGCGTGTCCTCTGCTCGGGCACCGTAGGGCCCCCGGCTCCGCCCGCGGCGAACATGGCCTCCATGGCGGCGACGAGCTGGGCTCGCTGCACCACTTTGACCTCGGGGTCCATCTCGGGTCTCGGCAGCTCACCGAGGCCGTTCGCCAGGGCCAGCAGCCTCCCGCTCTCGGTGGATCCGGCCGGTTCGGCCGGGTCCTCGGGCTGCGTGGCCGCCGTGGCTGGGAGATCAGAGACTGTCTGATCCTCCAGGGCCTGGGCGAAGGCGTTCGCCCGCCGGTGTGCCGAAACATTCGCGATCACTGGCGGCACCTCCTCTCGTCATGACGGTCGACTCCCCGGCGGGTCCGGAAGGTTGCACGCCTTGAGCACAACCACACGATCGAGTGAGCGAATGGGATCTCCCCTGCTCTTTGAGAGCTCGGGGAAGGACATGGCGTGACCACAGGGAGCCTGCATCCCGCACAACGAGCGGCGCGGCACTTGGGTTACGCACGACAGATGATCGGACGAGCGCGGGACGGGAGCGGTGGGGCGCCCGGGGGCGCGGACGGGCGTCAGCGGGCGTCTTCGGGAAGCAGCCGGGCCAGGGTGCGGACGGCCCGGTACTGGAGGGTCTTGATCGCGCCCTCGTTCTTGCCCATGACCCGGGCGGTCTCCGCGACGGAGAGGCCCTGCAGGAAGCGCAGGGTCACGCACTCCTGCTGCTGGGGGTTGAGCTTGCGGACCGCTTCGAGCAGTGCCGCGTTGGAGAGGGACTCCAGGACGGAGTCCTCGGGCGAGCGCTCCACCTCGTTGGCGTCGAGCATTTCGCCCGTGGTCACTTCGAGGCGGAACCTGCTCGACTTGAAGTGGTCGGCGACCAGGTTGCGCGCGATCGTGACCAGCCAGGCGCCGAAGTCGCGCCCCTGCCAGGTGAACGTCGAGATGCGGCGCAGGGCGCGCAGGAACGTCTCGCTGGTCAGGTCCTCCGCCGTCGCCTTGCCGCCGACGCGGTAGTAGATGTAGCGGTAGACCGTGTCGCTGTACTGGTCGTACAGCCGGCCGAAGGCGTCGGCCTCGCCGGCCTGGGCGCGTTCGACCAGGTCCATCATGCGGGCGCTGTCGCTGTCGGCGCTGGGACGGCGGGCGGTGGACGTGCCGCCGGCGGCACGTCCTGTGCCCCGTCTGGCGACCGTGGCTCCTCCGTCGGCCAGGGCGTAGAGGGGTGCGGCCGGGCCGCTTGTGGCTAGGCGGGGCGAGGCGAAGGCGGGGACGGCGTACGCGGTGGGGACGAAGCCGCGCAGGTGGTCGGCGACCGTTGCGCGCAGCGTAGCCAGGCCCGAGGCGTCAACCCCGACGTGTGGGTACACGGGACTCCCAGAGGCAGAGCTTCCATCACGTGCAGTGCGGGACCGTTCACTCGTCGTGTCGACGTGTGGGTTCCGGTATGCGTCTGAGGAGAATAACGCTTCGTGCAGGGAGCGCTACACCCAGTTGCTCAAATCATCGATTCCGTCGCTTCTGTTACAGCTAGAGGGCGGATCAAGTAGCACTTCGTGACCGGTTGTTGATCGGATTGCTTCACGATCTGTCTGCGTGCGCGATCTGTTGTGGCCGAGTGCGGGCAACGGGACTGGCGGCGGCCGGGGGCGGGTACGACTCCGGGATTGGGCGAGAGGGTGCAGGTGACGCGCTCGGGTGGACCCCGGGGGCGGTCACGCTCAGCGGCGGCGCCGGTGCACCGCGACCGCCGCCGCGGTGCCGCCGAGCACCGCGCCGACCCCGGCCGCCGCCGGGATGCCGACCTTCGCGGCCTTGCGGCCCGTGCGGTAGTCGCGCAGCCGCCACTCGCGGGCGCGGGCGTGCTTGCGGAGCTTGGCGTCCGGGTTGATCGCGTAGGGGTGGCCGACCAGCGAGAGCATCGGGATGTCGTTGTGGCTGTCGCTGTAGGCGGCGCAGCGGTCCAGGTCCAGGCCCTCGGCCGCGGCGAGGGCGCGTACGGCCTCCGCCTTCGCCGGGCCGTGCAGCGGTTCGCCGACGAGCTTGCCGGTGTAGACGCCGTCGACGGACTCGGCGACGGTGCCCAGCGCGCCGGTCAGGCCGAGCCGCCTGGCGATGATCGTCGCCGTCTCCACGGGGGCGGCGGTGACGAGCCACACCTTCTGGCCCGCGTCGAGGTGGGCCTGGGCGAGCGCGCGGGTGCCGGGCCAGATGCGGTCGGCCATGTACTCGTCGTAGATCTCCTCGCCGATGCTCATCAGCTCGGAGACGCGGTGGCCCTTGACGATGGACAGGGCGCTCTCGCGGGCGTCCTGCATGTGGTCGGGGTCCTCGACGCCGGCCAGCCGGAACCACGTCTGCTGCCAGGCGAAGCGGACCAGCTCGTCGCGCTCGAAGAACTTCCGCTTGTACAGGCCCCGGCCGAAGTGGAAGAGGGCCGCGCCCTGCATCACGGTGTTGTCGAGGTCGAAGAAGGCCGCGGCGCGGTCGTCGCCGACGACGGGGAATTCCGGTTCCGCCGGTGGTTCGCCCGGCGGTTCGGCCGGTGCGAGTTCCTGTGACGCCTTGCGCGCTGCCTCGGCTGCGGCCTCGCCCGCCAGCACGCTGCGTGCTGTCGCGGAGCGCCTACGGGGGGTGAGCCATCCAAGAGCGGCCATGTCGTGAGCATAGCCAGTCCGTTGCACACGTTCCGACCGGTGGGGATGCGTTGGCGTGAACACTGGGCGGCGGGCCTGTTAAACGGGCAATTCGGTCAAGGGAGAATGACGGGATGAGTCCTCTGTTTCGGCGTGGCGGCGGCAGTAACAAGAAGAACGACGGTGAGGGAGGTGTGCGGATGGTCACGCTCGTGGGCAAGCCCGGGTGCCATCTGTGCGACGACGCGCGGGGCGTCGTGGCGTCGGTCTGCGGGCCGCTGGGGGTGGCGTGGGAGGAGAAGAGCATCGAGGACGACGCGGAGTTGCACCGGGAGTACTGGGAGCAGATCCCCGTCGTGCTGATCGACGGGGAGCAGCACACCTTCTGGCGCGTGGATTCCGACCGGCTCCGCCGCGCGCTCGGAGGCTGAGGGCGTCTGACCGAAAGACGGTTACCATCATGGGCGTTTTGTGTGTTCTCGGGGGCGTAGTCGTTAGGAGTGTGTACGGTTTTGCCCCCTTCAATGCTCCAACGGACCGATGACGCCCCCGGTTCCAAGATCGACGCAATCGGTTGCGTGACCCCGGTCACTTTGACTGGACAAAGCGGACACCATCTTTGTGCACGCGTTCACAAAGACATAGCCTGCATCCGACGGGGCGGTCTTGGGACACACGGCCGCCTACAGCCCCGCTCATCCCGCAGGAGCACCGTGGCAACTGGCCGAAATCACCGACCGGCGACCCGTAGCCGAGGAATTCCCGAGGCCACCGTCGCCCGCCTTCCGCTGTATCTGCGCGCCCTGACCGCGCTCTCCGAGCGCTCCGTACCCACGGTCTCGTCGGAAGAGCTGGCCGCCGCCGCGGGGGTCAACTCCGCGAAGCTGCGCAAGGACTTCTCGTACCTGGGCTCCTACGGGACCCGGGGCGTCGGCTACGACGTCGAGTACCTCGTCTACCAGATCTCCCGCGAGCTCGGCCTCACCCAGGACTGGCCCGTCGTCATCGTCGGCATCGGAAACCTCGGCGCCGCCCTGGCCAACTACGGCGGGTTCGCCTCCCGGGGCTTCCGCGTCGCCGCGCTGATCGACGCGGACCCGGCCATGGCGGGCAAGCCCGTCGCCGGCATCCCCGTCCAGCACTCCGACGAGCTGGAGCGGATCATCAGCGACAACGGGGTGTCCATCGGCGTCATCGCCACCCCCGCCGGAGCCGCGCAGCCCGTCTGCGACCGGCTCGTCGCCGCCGGGGTCACCTCCATCCTGAACTTCGCGCCCACCGTGCTGACCGTGCCCGACGGCGTCGACGTGCGGAAGGTCGACCTGTCGATCGAGCTCCAGATCCTCGCCTTCCACGAGCAGCGCAAGGCGGGAGAGGACTCCGCCGCCCCCGCAGTGGACGCCCCCGCCGTGCCCCCCGCCGCCCGGCGCAAGGGCCCCGACGGCGGCGAGATGCCCGCGGTGATGCCCGTATGAGCCTCCTCGTCGTCGGCCTCAGCCACCGCAGCGCGCCCGTGAGCCTCCTGGAGCGGGCCTCCCTCTCCGCCGACGCCCGCGCCCGGCTGCTGCACGACACCCTCGCCGCGGAGCCCGCGACCGAGGCCGCCGCCCTCTCCACCTGCAACCGCATCGAGCTCTACGCCGACGTGGACAAGTTCCACGCGGGCGTCGCCGAGCTGTCCACGATGCTCGCCCTGCACAGCGGCGTCCCGCTCGAAGAGCTGACCCCGCACCTCTACGTCCACTACGAGGACCGGGCCGTCCACCACCTCTTCTCGGTGGCCTGCGGCCTGGACTCGATGGTCGTCGGCGAGGGCCAGATCCTCGGCCAGATCAAGGACGCCCTCGCGGTCGCCCAGGAGCTGCACACCGCGGGCCGACTCATCAACGACCTCTTCCAGCAGGCGCTGCGCGTCGGCAAGCGCGCCCACAGCGAGACCGGGATCGACCGGGCCGGGCAGTCCCTGGTCACCTTCGGCCTGGAACAGCTCGCGGGCGACGACAGCGTCGACGACTGGGTCAAGGGCAAGCGCGCCCTGGTCATCGGCGCGGGCTCGATGTCCTCGCTCGCCGCCGCCACCCTCGCGCGCTCCGGCGCCGGACGGATCGTCGTCGCCAACCGCACCTTCGGCCGCGCCGAGCGCCTCGCCGAGATCCTGCGCGAGCAGCACGGCACCGACGCGCACGCCGTCGAGATGGACGCCGTCGCTTCGGAACTGACACGTGCCGACATCGCGGTCTCCTGCACCGGCGCCACCGGCCTCGTCCTCACCGGCGAAGCCGTCGCCACCGCGCTCGGCACCGTCCTGCCCGACCCCGAGCCCGAGCCGCAGCCCGAGCCCGCCACCGGACCCGTCCCCGACGAGAGCGCCGCCATCGCCGCGCTCGCCCGTCTGGACCGCGTCCCGCTCTCCGGCGGCCCCGCGGTCCCCCTCGACGACGACTGCCCCGTCGGCCTGGGCGACCCGCCCGCCGTCGACGCGGGCTCCCTGGAACTCCACGGCAGCTGGGCCGACAACGCGGACCTCATGGCCCCGCGCGCCGCCCGCCGCCCGCGCCCCACCTGGCCCGTGCGCCTCGGACTCCTCGACCTCGCCATGCCCCGCGACGTCGACGCCGCCGCGCACCGCGTTCACGGCGCCCACCTCGTCGACATCGAGTCGCTGGCCGCCGCGTCCGCCGACGCGCCCATGGCCGCCGACGTCGACAAGGTCCGCGGCATCGTCTCCGACGAGGTCGCCGCCTTCGGCGCCGCCCAGCGCGCCGCCCACATCACCCCGACCGTGGTCGCCCTGCGCGCCATGGCCGCCGACGTGGTCGCCAGCGAGGTCGCCCGCCTCGAAGGACGGCTGCCGGGACTGGACGACAAGCAGCGCGCCGAGGTCACCCAGACCGTGCGCCGCGTCGTCGACAAACTGCTGCACGCCCCCACCGTGCGGGTCAAGCAGCTCGCCAGCGAGCCCGGCGGCGCCGGGTACGCGGACGCGCTGCGCACCCTTTTCGACCTCGACCCGGAGACGGTCGCCGCCGTCTCCCGGGCCGACATGACCGAAGACGTCAAGAACCGAGGCCGCGTATGACCACCGAGAAGGCATTGAGACTGGGGACCAGGCGCAGCAGGCTCGCCATGGCCCAGTCCGGGCACGTGGCGGACGCCGTCCGGGAACTGACCGGCCGCCCCGTCGAGCTCGTCGAGATCACCACGTACGGCGACACGTCCCGGGAGAACCTGGCGCAGATCGGCGGCACCGGCGTCTTCGTCACCGCCCTGCGCGACGCGCTGCTGCGCGGCGAGGTCGACTTCGCCGTGCACTCCCTCAAGGACCTGCCCACCGCGCAGCCCGCCGAGCTGGCGCTGGCCGCCGTGCCCGAGCGCGAGGACCCGCGCGACGTGCTGATCTCGCGCGCCGGGCTCTCCTTCGCGACGCTCCCCGCGGGCGCCCGGATCGGGACCGGCTCGCCGCGCAGGATGGCCCAGCTCAACGCGTACGCCAGGCTGCACGGCCTCGACATAGAGACCGTCGCGATCCGCGGCAACATCGACACCCGTGTCGGTTACGTGCGCAAGGGGGAGCTTGACGCGGTCGTGCTGGCCGCCGCCGGGCTCAACCGCATCGGCCGCGAGGCCGCCCTGACCGATTCCCTCTCGGCCGAGCACCTGCCGGTCGACGTGATTCTGCCCGCTCCCGGCCAGGGGGCACTGGCGATCGAGTGCACGGCGGCCAACGCCGACCTCGCCGCAACGCTCGCGGAACTGGACGACCCGTACACCCGGGCCGCCGTCACCGCCGAGCGGTCCCTGCTCGCCGCCCTGGAGGCCGGCTGCTCCGCCCCTGTGGGCGCGCTGGCCGACCTGCTGGCCGACGGGCAGGTTGTTCATGAGATGCGCCTGCGGGGCGTGGTCGGCACGACCGACGGCTCCCAGCTGGTGCAGTTGTCCACCACCGGTCCCGTACCCACGTCGCACGACGACGCGGAGGCGCTCGGGCGCGAACTCGCGTCCGAACTGCTCGCCAAGGGTGCGGCCGGTCTTATGGGGGAGCGAGCACGATGAGCCCCACCACCTCGAAGAACTCCACTGGCCCCGCTGCTTTCGGGCAAGGGCAGGTCACCTTCCTGGGCGCGGGCCCCGGAGATCCGGGACTGCTCACCCTGCGCGCCGTGGAGGCGCTCGCGGGTGCGGACGTCCTGATCGCCGAGCCCGATGTGCTGGAGGTCGTCCGGGTGCACGCCCGTGCGGGCGTCAGCACGCCTGAACTGGCGGTGGTTGACGAGGCGTCAACGGCCGCCGGAGTCCCGGTCCTCAGGGACGCGGCCAATCTTGTCATGGAGGCCGCGCGCGGCGGCAGGCGGGTCGTCCGTGCCGTCTCCGGCGACCCCGGGCTCGACGGGAACGCCGGGGACGAGATGCTGCGGTGCGCGGCGGAGGGCATTCCCTTCGAGGTCGTGCCCGGTGTCGCGGCCGCGGTCGGCGTGCCCGCGTACGCCGGGGTGCCGCTGCGCGACGGGAGCGGGGCCGACGTGCGCTTCGTCGACGCCCGCACCGCCGACGAGCGGTGCTGGGGCGAGGTCGGGGCGAGCGACGCGACGGCCGTCGTGTCGACGACCCTCGACACGGTGGCCGCCGCGGCGGCCGAGCTGGTGTCCTGCGGGCGCAAGCCCGAGACGCCGCTGACCGTGACGGTCGCCGGGACCACGACCCGGCAGCGGACGTGGACCGCGACGCTCGGGACGATCGCGGCGGTGCTGAAGCAGGCGAAGGTGCTGCCCTCGCCCGACGGGCACCAGCCGGTGATAGCCGTCGTCGGCGAGCGGAGCGCGGGCGGTGCAGCCGAGCGGCGCGAGCAGCTCTCGTGGTTCGAGTCGAAGCCGCTCTTCGGGTGGCGGGTCCTCGTTCCGCGTACGAAGGAGCAGGCGGCGTCCCTGTCCGACCAGCTCCGGTCGTACGGCGCCGTGCCGCACGAGGTGCCGACGATCGCCGTCGAGCCGCCCCGGACCCCGCAGCAGATGGAGCGGGCCGTGAAGGGGCTCGTCACCGGGCGCTACGAGTGGATCGCCTTCACCTCGGTGAACGCGGTCAAGGCCGTGCGGGAGAAGTTCGAGGAGTACGGGCTCGACGCGCGCGCCTTCGCCGGGATCAAGGTCGCGGCGGTGGGCGAGCAGACGGCCGCGGCGCTCGTCGACTTCGGCGTGAAGCCCGATCTGGTGCCGAGCGGTGAGCAGTCGGCGGCGGGGCTGCTGGAGGACTGGCCGCCCTACGACCCCGTCTTCGACCCGATCGACCGGGTGTTCCTGCCGCGGGCGGACATCGCCACGGAGACGCTGGTCGCCGGGCTGATCGAGCTCGGGTGGGAGGTCGACGACGTCACGGCCTACCGGACCGTGCGCGCGTCGCCGCCGCCGGCGGAGACGCGTGAGGCGATCAAGGGGGGCGGGTTCGACGCGGTGCTCTTCACGTCGTCGTCGACCGTACGGAACCTCGTCGGGATCGCGGGCAAGCCGCACAACGTGACCGTGATCGCGTGCATCGGGCCCGCGACGGCCAAGACCGCGGAGGAGCACGGGCTGCGGGTGGACGTGCTGTCGCCCGAGCCGTCCGTGCACAAGCTCGCCGAGGCGCTCGCGGAGTTCGGGGCGGCGCGCAGGGCCGCGGCGCTGGAGGCGGGCGAGCACGTGGCGCGGCCGAGCGAGCGGCGGCCGGGGTCGCGGCGGCGCCGGACGACGTAGCGGTTCGCATGGGAAGGGGCGGCGCCCCGGGGAAACCCGGGGCGCCGCCCCTTTTTCGGCGTGTGGGCTGTGCGTGCGGGTTGCGCTGGCGGGTTCTCACCTGCGGGCCGGTGGGGGCTGGTCGCGCAGTTCCCCGCGCCCCTGGGTGGATGGGGTGACCCGGTCATG
Organism: Streptomyces sp. NPDC050504; assembly: GCF_044458065.1. NCBI lineage: Bacteria > Bacillati > Actinomycetota > Actinomycetes > Kitasatosporales > Streptomycetaceae > Streptomyces > Streptomyces sp. NPDC050504. Next base: position 17,398 of record NZ_JBITHO010000019.1, read on the forward strand.
GGTTGGTTGCCCGGGGGGTCGGGGGCGCTCCAGGGTGCACTCCTCGGATCACGAGCCGTGGCCGTTTCCAGTCCTGGATAGCCCGGGTCTTGGCTCGTGCTCCTGCGGGGAGCACCCTTCCGACCCCCACCCCGGGGAGCCCCTGCGGTCCCGGAGGACACGGCCCTCGCGGAGGGGCGACGGACCTGGTTACGAGGCCCGGCGGCTCACCTCGGTGATCCTGCATTTGATCGGGTCCGATGTCTGCGTGAAGCCGTTCGCCGACTCGTTCGCCACCTGGGCCGGTGCCAGGTGGTTCGTCGCTGCGAAGCCCTCCGCGACGCGCTCGCCCTTGGCGTCCACGAACTCCACGTTGATCCAGTAGTCGGACGCCTTCGAGCTGTGGTTCGTGATGCGCAGCTTCGCCTCCGGCCAGGAGGTGGTGCTGTCGACGACGCAGCCGGTGACCTCCACGTCCGCGCGCGGGCCCGACTCGGCTGAGGACGTCTTCTCCTGGGCCGGGGGCGGGCTCGGGGACTTCTTCGGTGGGCTCACGTCGTTGTCCGTGCTGCCCGTCAGCGCTCCCGCTACGGCGATCAGCACGATGAACGCCGCCACGCCGAGGAGTACGTAGAGCAGGGTGCGGCGCTTCTTCCGGGGCGGTGGCGGGCCCTGCGGGGGCTGGCCCCACCCCTGGTCGCCGTACGGCTGTGGCTGGGTCATGGCGACCCCCGGATGTGGCAAGAGCTGGAACTCTCAGCATCTCTCCGCTCCCGCACCCGCGCATTCGGTGGGGGTGGCACCAGGGGGGTGGTGGGGGTGGCTCCTCCTTGGGGGCGGGGGGCTGTCGGATGGGGGTGGGGGCTTTTCGGTGCTGGGATGAGGGGGCTGGTGGAGAGCGGGGAACGGGGGCTTCTGTGTGGGGTGGCGGCAGGGTTTGTGGGCTGGTTGCGGTCGTGGGGTTACTGATCGCCGCCGTGCCCGCCCAGGGGCTTCCGCGGGACGTCCGTGACGGGGGCGCGCTCCAGCGGGACGTGGAGGCCGTTCGGGACACCGGGGTCGTCGGGGCCGGGGCCTCCGGGGCGCGGGGGAGTGCTCGGGCCGGGCGGGGCGTGCCCCTCGACGGGCGGTTCCGGGCGGGGAGCGTCAGCAAGACCTTCACCGCCGCCGTCGCGCTGCAACTCGTCGGCGAGGGGCGGCTCTCGCTGGACGACACCGTGGAGAAGTGGCTGCCCGGCGTCGTCAGGGGCAACGGGAACGACGGGCGGCTGGTGACCGTGCGGCAGCTGCTCCAGCACACCAGCGGCCTCGTGGACCCCAAGGCGGGGCTGCCCGCGCTGAGCAGCGCTGCGGGGTACCGGGCCGAGCGGTTCCGGCGGTTCGAGCCGGAGGAGCTGGTGGCGCTCTCGATGCGGGAGCGGCCCGCGTTCCGGCCGGGCAAGGGCTGGACGTACTCCAACACCAACTACATCCTCGCCGCGATGGTCATCCGCGAGGTCACCGGGCGGAGTTGGGGCCGCGAGGTCGACGCGCGGATCGTGCGGCCCCTCGGGCTGACGGGGACCTCCGTGCCCAAAGGGCCGTACCTCCCCCGGCCGCACGCCCGGGGCTACACCTCCTTCGGTACGGGGACCGCCGTTGACGTCACCGTCCTCGACCCGAGCATGGCCGTCGGCTCGGGCGCGGTCGTCAGCACCACCCGCGACCTGCGGGAGTTCTACGCGGCCCTCCTCGGCGGCCGCCTGCTGGAGCCCGCGCAGCTCGCCGAGATGACGGCCACCATGGACGCGCCCGAGCTGGGCCCCGAGCTGAAGTACGGGCTCGGGCTGGGCGAGATCCCGCTGTCCTGCGGCGGCAGCTTCTACGGCCACCAGGGCGACCTCCTCGGCTACCAGGCACTCGCCGGTGCCGTCACGGGCGGGACCAGGAGCGCGGCCGTGTACGTCACCGGCGACGGCGGGCCCCGTACGCAGGAGGCCATGCTGGCGCTCGTGGACCGGGAGCTGTGCGGGGGCCGGTAGGGGCCGGTGGGGGAAGGGGCGGCGGCGACTCGGTGTCGGCAAGAGCAAGGGGGGCGCGGGCGTAGCGTGGGACGCATGACTGTGTACGGATCGTTTCCCGGCGCGCGGCCCCGGCGGCTGCGTACCACTCCCGCCATGCGCCGCATGGTCGCCGAGACCCGCCTGAACCCGGCCGACCTCATCCTCCCCGCCTTCGTGCTGGAGGGCGCCGACGAGCCCGTCGCCATCAAGGCCATGCCCGGCGTCGTGCAGCACACCCTCGCGAGCCTGCGGAAGGCCGCCCGTGACGCCGTCGACGCCGGGGTCTCCGGGATCATGCTCTTCGGCGTGCCGGAGGAGGGGAAGAAGGACGGGGTCGGGACGGCCGGTACCGATCCCGACGGGATCCTCCAGGTCGCGCTGCGCGAGGTCAGGGAGGAGGTCGGGGACTCGCTCATCGTGATGTCCGACCTGTGCCTCGACGAGTTCACCGACCACGGGCACTGCGGGGTGCTCGCCGCCGACGGGCGCGTCGACAACGACGCCACCCTTGAGCGGTACGCCGAGATGGCCCAGGTCCAGGCCGACGCGGGCGCGCACGTCGTGGGGCCGTCCGGGATGATGGACGGGCAGGTCGGGGTCATCAGGGACGCCCTCGACCAGGTCGGCCACGAGGACGTCTCGATCCTCGCGTACACCGCGAAGTACGCCTCCGCGTTCTACGGCCCCTTCCGCGAGGCCGTGGGCTCCTCGCTCACCGGCGACCGCAAGACCTACCAGCAGGACTCCGCCAACCTGCGTGAGTCCATGCGGGAGTTGGCGCTCGACCTGAACGAGGGCGCGGACATGGTCATGGTCAAGCCCGCAGGGCCCTACCTCGACGTGCTCGCGAAGGTCGCGGACTCCGTGGACGTGCCGGTCGCCGCGTACCAGATCTCCGGCGAGTACTCGATGATCGAGGCCGCCGCCGAGAAGGGCTGGATCGACCGCGAGAAGGCCATCCTGGAGAGCCTGGTCGGCATCAAGCGGGCCGGTGCGCAGATGATCCTGACCTACTGGGCCACCGAGGTCGCGCGCGGCCTCTGAGCGTCTTTCCGGGGAACGGCCCGGTGGGATTCCTCCTGCCGGGGCCGTCCCGGCGCGAACCGGCAGGTCAGGACGGGCTGATCGGGTCGGGCGCCCCGGTGTCCGTGTGACCGGCGTCCGCGCGGTCGGCGTCCGCGCGGTCGGGGAACATCAGCCAGGAGCTGACCGTGATCGCGCCCATCGCCGTCAGCCCCAGTCCCATGCGCAGCAGCCGCATGCCGCCGTGCCAGTCCTGGGGCGTTCCGAAGACGAGCCAGAGCGCGAGCCCGATGCCGGACAGCAGTACGGCTAGCGCTGCCAGCCGACGTATCACCCGGCCACCGTGGTCAGGAACGCGGTCCACGCGGTGGGGGCGAGCGTGAGGTGCGGGAGTTGCTCGTCCTTCGAGTCGCGGACGTGGATCGCGGCGGGGTGCGTCGCGACCTCCACGCACTGCCCGCCTTCGTCGCTGCTGTAACTCGACTTCCGCCAGGCGTAAGCGACTTCGAGGCATTGCCCGCCCTCGCTGCCGCTGTAGCTCGACTTGAACCAGTGCAGTGCGGTGTTGCTCATTGCTCTCCCAGCAGGCTGTCCAGGAGGCCCATGGATTCTTCGGGGGTCAGGGCCTGTGTCCGCAGCATCGCATATTTGCGCGCCAGGATGGACACCTCGTCGGGATCGGAGATCCACAGGCTGCCACGCTGCGACTCGGCGTAGGCGAGGTGTTGGTGCTCGGGGGTTTCGAGGAGGGTGAAGGGGCCGGCCAGGCCCGCGTGCGAGGTGCGGTTCAGGCGGAGGATCTGGATCGTGACGTTGGGGAGTTCGCACATCTCGCGCAGGGCCCGCAGCTGCGCCCGGTGGACCTCCTGGTCGCCCAGGGGCATGTGGAGGACCGGCTCCCAGATCACGAAGCTGATCGTCGGAGGGTCCTTGCGGTAGAGGATCTTCTGTCGTTCCAGTCGGGCCGTCGTCAGCGACTCGATCTTCTCCTCGTCGTGAGCGGGGACCCTGCTGCGGAACAACGCCCTGGCGTACTCCGGTGTCTGGAGCAGGCCCGGCACGACCTGGTTGTCGTACCAGGAAAGGGAGATGGCCTCCTTCTCGTGCTCCATGTACTCCTCCGCCCACTGCGGGAACTGGTCGACCTCCGGGAGGTTCGCCACCCCGACCGCCAGTACGCCCTTGGAATCGAGGATCCCGTCGAGGCGGTCGGCCAGCGTCTTGGTCAGGGTGCGCCTGCCCTGCTCGATGGAGGCGATGGTCTCCACGTCCACGGTCGCGCCCTCGGCCAGCGTCTGCTGGGTCTTGCCCGCCGCTTTGCGCAGCGCCTGCACCTGCTGGCCCAGCAGTTTCATCGCGGAAGCGTTCGGCTTCCTGTTCTTCGGTTTCATACGGTAGAACTCCCCACCCTCGGCCCGGGTTGATCGCATCCGTACCCGTACACGGAATCTGTACGGGTCGGGCCCCTGCCGTACGGGCCCTTCCCTTCAGGACGCTCGTGTGGTGAACGAGCATGAGGAGCAGCGGGAGTTGCTGCGAGAGAAACTGTTCCGCCGGGACCGCAGGTCGGTGCCCGCCGCGAGGGCTTTCGCCCGGTGGGCGCTCTACGACTGGGCCCTGGACGAGGGTGCGTTGGGCGAACGTACGGCCGATGTCGTGCTGTGCGTGAGCGAGTTGGCGACCAACGCGATTCAGCACGGTGTGCCGGTGGGGCGGGGGTTCCTGCTGCGCGTGCGGTGCGGGTCGGAGACGTTGCGCGTGGAGGTGCACGACGGCGGGGGCGGGGTGCCCCGGACGCGGGTGCCGGAAGGGGAGTCGGGGCGGGGACTCGTCCTCGTGGAGGCGCTGGCCGACAAGTGGGGGGTCGGGGAGCGGGAGGCGGGTCCCGGGAAGGTGGTGTGGTGCGAGTTCGGGGTGCTGGTGGGGGCGTAGGCGGAGGCGGTCAGAAGCCGCCGGAGTAGAGGAAGAGGAGGACGATCGGGCAGAGCGCGCCGATGGCGCCGGTGGCGAGGCCGATGGCGCACAGTGCCCGGTTGGCCTTGCCCGACACCAGGCCGAGGACGCCGAAGGTGGCCGCGAAAATGCCCGTGAGGAGGCTGAAGACGCCGTAGAAGAAGAGGCAGGCTACCGCGAGGAGGCCGAAGAAGAGGGAGACGGGCCCGTAGAGGGTCGCGGGGCTTTCGGTGTTGGTGTTGCCGGTGCCGGTTGCCATTTCTCGCCCCTTGCTGTGAGGAGTCGGTGCCTGTGTCGCCCGGGGCCGGGGAACGTGATTTCGACTCCTCGTCATCATCGCATTCGGTCACTTCTCCAGGAGCGTGACCAGGCGGGAGAGGCCGTCCGCCGCGTAGCCCCGTTCGAGGGAGCGGTCGAGGAGGGTCTGGAAGGGTTCGAAGAGTTCGGTGCTCACGCCCTGTTCGCGGTAGGTGGTGAGGAAGTTCTGGAACGCGGCCTGGTTGATCTCCATGGACGAGACGTCGGTGAGGTGCCGGTCGGTGTCGACCGCGTGGGCCATCGCCGGGGCCATGTTCGTGAGCATCGCGCTCACCCAGGGGATCAGCAGGTCGTTGGTGAACCCTTCGGCCGCGATGCCTTCCGTGCGGATCAGGGCCTGGGCCTGGGCGACGCCGATGAACAGGCCGTACATGCCGGTGAGGAGGGAGAGGTCGAAGAGTGCGGCCAGGCCCGGGTCCTCGCCCGCGAAGCGGGTGCCGCCCCAGGCCTCGAAGGTCGTGCGGTGGGCCTCGTACACCTCCTGCGGGCCGCTGTAGAGGACGTACGCGGCCGGGGTCGCGATCATCTGGGGGACGGCCATGATGCCGCCGTCGAGGTACTGGGCGTGCTGCTCGGCGAGGCGGCGGGCGAGGGCGCGGGCCTGGGACGGGGTGCCGTTGGTGAGGTTCACGACGGTCTTGCCGGTCAGGTCGCGGCCGGTGAGCAGCTCTTCGACCGCCGCGTTGGTCGTCAGGCACACGATGAGCAGGGGGCTCGCGGCGATCGCCTCTTCGGGGGTGCGGGCGGGCAGGGCGCCCTGGGCGACCAGGGGGCCGGTCTTGGACTCGGTGCGGTTCCAGACGGTGAGGGGGTGGCCCGCCTTGAGGAGCGCGGCGGCCAGGGCGGTGCCCATCAGGCCGAGGCCCAGGACGGTTACGGGGGCGGGGGTGTTCTGGGTTTTCTGGGGGGTCGTCGTCATGGGGGCGATTCTTTTCGGGCGCTGAACTCCGTACAAGTACCGACTAATTAGTCGGATACGCACCTGCGGGTAAGTCTCCAGGTGAGGGGCTGGCATTGGCCGTATTTGGTCTCGGGACGGGGGCCGGGGCGGGTCCCTAATGGGCTCACGCGTCTGTCGGGGCGTGGATTCTCAAGGGGGAGCCATGGACAATTCAGGGCCTTCGGGCGCGGGGAACGGGATGCCGCAGAGGCCTTCCGCGCCGCCGGCCGCGCCGCGTTCCGGGCCGGGCAGGCTGTCCGAAGCGCTGCTGCCCGCGCGGGGAGCGGTGATCGTCGAAGTCAGCAAGCGACTGCTGAGGGTGGGGGGCGCCGTCTACCCGGTGCACAACATCACCCAGATCCAGGCGACGACGCTCCGCCCGAAGAAGATGGAGGCGTTCCTGAGCATGCTGAAGTGGCTGCTCGCGGTCGCGGCCGTCTACATCGTCGTGGCGGCCATCAGCGAGATGAGCAGGTTCGGCGACAGCGACGAATCGGACGCCGTCGGTCTGCTGCGGGTCCTGTCCATCCTCATGGTGCTCGGCCTGATCGGGCGGTTCCTGTTCGTGTGCGTACAGCCCGTGCTGCTCGCGCTGGTCGTCGAGACGGCCAGCGGGTCCGTCGCGATGCTGACGCTGCCGGACCGCGCGATGCTGGGCGATGTGTCGGGGCGCCTCATCGACGCCGTCGAGAACCCGAACGCCGATTTCCACATGACCGTCCAGCGGCTCGACTTCAATCCGAAGAACTTCCACATCGGCGACAACGTGAACATGTACGGCGGCATCGGGAACACGGGGGTCAGCAAGTGAGCGGCGACAACAACTACTACGGCGACAACGTGAACATGTACGGGGGTACGGGAAACACCGGCATCGACAAGCGGCAGGCCGCCGCCGTCCCCGGGCTCGCGGACGCGGTCGCCGAACTGGAGCGGCTCGTCGGCGAGTTGCGTGCGCAGCTCGCGCCGGGGAGCGCGCGGGTGGTGGACGAGGCGCTGCCCGTGATCCGGGCGGGGGCGCCGGAGGAACGGCACCGGGCGTTGATCGCGGTGGCGACGATCGCGGCGACCGTGGGGGCGGTGGGGCAGCCGGTGGCCGAGGCGGTGCGGGGGGTGTTGGGGGTGCTGGGGGTCGGGTAGGGGCGGGGCGGGCCAGGGGGTCGGGTGTGCGGGGCGGGGGCGTTCTGCTCAGCGTGAAGTTCCGGGGCGCGGCGGGAGTCGTGCTCGTACCGTTGGCGCATGACGACTGTTATCACTCGTACGGTCGAGTACTCCGCTGACGGGCTCACCATGGTCGGGCACCTCGCCCTTCCCGCCGGAGACGGTCCCCGGCCCGGGGTGTTGGTCGGTCCCGAGGGGACCGGGTTGAACGACTTCCAGCGGGGGCGGGCCGATGCGCTCGCCGAACTCGGTTACGCGGCCTTCGCGTTCGACATCCACGGCGGTGGACGCTGGATCAGCGATCCGCAGGAGATGCTGGCGCGCACCACGCCGTTGCTCGCGGATCCCGGGCGGATGCGGGAGATCGGGCACGCGGCGCTCGACGTGCTGCGCGCCGAGCCCTTGGTCGATCCTCGGCGGATCGCCGCCATCGGGTACGGGACCGGGGGTGCGATCGCGCTCGAACTCGGGCGGGACGGCGTTGAGTTGCGCGTCATCGGGACGATCAACGCGTTGACCACCGGGCGGCCGGGGGAAGCGGCGCGCATCCGGTGTCCCGTGTGGGTCGGGGTGGGGTCGGAGGACCCGATCATGCCGCCCGAGCAGTGGGACGTGTTCGCGGAGGAGATGAGGGAGGCGGGGGTGGACTGGCGGCTCGTGGTGTACGGGGATGCGTTGCACGCCTTCCACCACCCGCCGGTGGACCAGGAGACGGTGCCCGGGGTCGGGCACCATCCGGTGCAGGCGGAGCGGGCCTGGCGGGACGTGGTGGGGCTGTTGGGGGAGTGCGTGCCGTTGGGGGGTTGAGGGGGGCGTTTCTTGGGGTGGGCGCTCTTGGGGGCTTCCGGTGCATGAGGGTGCCGCCTTCGCCTGGCGGGGCGTGGTGCTCGGCGGGCCGCCGGGGGACCGTTTCGCCTGTGGCGGGCCGGCCCCTCCCCCTTCCCCGAGCTCTCGGCTTCGCGCGGGCGGGGGAAACCCCGTCCTTCCCGAAAACCTGCCGGTTCCTGGGTGGGATGCTCTGGGGCGAGCCCGCTCGCGCTGACTGGTGATCTGCCGCGTGTGCCCCACTCTCGCGCAGTTCCCCGCGCCCCTGACGGGGCGCACCTGTGCTCGCGCCCGCGCGGCGGAGCCGCGACCGGACCCGGTGGTCAGCGGGCCGCGCCCGCCCAGCTCTCGGGGGTCCGCCCGCGCGCGCCCAGCAACAGGGGCAGCACCGCCAGGAGTTCCGCCACCGCGCCCACCCACAGGGCCGTCCGCGCCCCCGCGTACTGGCCCATGATCCCTCCGGCCAGCGCGCCCAGCGGCATGCAGCCCCACACCACGAAACGGACGCTCGCCGTCACCCTGCCGAGCAGCGCGCCCGGCGTCACCCGCTGCCGCAGCACCACCGACTCGATCTTGAACGTCATGAACGCCGTCCAGCCGAGCCCCTGGAGCACGCACGCCACCGCGTACCGCCAGTCCGCGTGGAAGAACGGCAGGGCCGCCAGCCACAACACCCCACTGACCAGCACCGACGCGCACATCGCGCGGTGCGTGCCCAGGCGCGCCGCGATCCTGGCCGTGAGCAGGCCGCCCAGGAAGCCGCCCGCCGCCTCCGCCGTGAAGACCAGACCGCACAGGAGCGGCGAGAGCCCCAGGTCGCCCGCGAGCAGCACGAGCATCATCGACGCGCCCACCGTGCCGCAGAGGTTGGAGATCGCGGCGGTGAGGGTGAGCGAGCGGAGCATCCGGTCCCGGAAGACGAAGCGCAGGCCCTCCGCGACCTCGTCGCGCAGCCGCGCGCCGGGCGGCCGCTCCTCGGGGCGGGGATCGGCCCGGCGCATCCGGGTCAGGAACAGCGCGGACGCGAGGTAGCTGACGGCGTCCACCGCGAGCGCGACCGGCGCGGTGAGCGCGGCGATCAGGGCGCCGCCCGCGCCGGGGCCCGCGGCGGCGGTGACCGTACGGGAGGACTCCAGGGCCACGTTCGCCGCGACCAGGCGGTCCTCGTCGACGAGGTGGGGGAGGTGGGACTGGTGCGCCACGTCGAAGAAGACCGTGCAGACGGACAGGCCGAAGCCGACCGCGTACAACTGGGCGAGGGTGAGGACGTCCAGGTACGCGGCGAGCGGGAGCGTCGCCAGGAGCGCGGCCCTGCCCAGATCGCCCGCGATCAGGACCCTGCGCCGCCGCATCCGGTCCACCCAGGCACCGGCGGGCAGGCCGACCAGCAGGAAACCCAGGTACTCGCACATCACGAGCAGGCCCGCCTCGAAGGGCGACGCGCCGAGGGGGCCGATCGCCACCAGGGGGAGGGCGAGGACCGTGACGGCGGTGCCCGCCTGGCTGACCGTGTCGGCCAGCCAGAAGCGGCGGAAGTCGGGGAGGCGGTGAAGGCGGGGAGGGGCGGGTGCGGGAGCGGGTGCGGAGGTGTGGGTGGGGGGCTGCTTGGTTTCCATGGGGGCGTACACCATCACCCGCCGCTGGTCACGACCATTGTTTTAGGCTGCGCTAAAACGTACGGGAACGTCATGGGGGAGGGGCCGCGTGGGGGAGATACGGTTCGGCGCCGAGGACCTGGCACAGCTCAGGTTCGCGATCTCGCCGCTGTGGGAGACGGTCGCCGCGCTGCGCGCCACGGCCGATCCGGGGCGGTACGCCCTTCATCTCCCCTGGATCAAGCGGGCGTTGGCGGTGGGAGAGGAGCGGGTGGCGCTGCTTCCCCGCGCGGGGGAACTGGCCGCGTCCGTTCCCGCGCCGCGGTGCCCGCTCGCGGAGATCGAGGAGGAGGCCGCGGTGATGGGGGCGGGCGCGGCCGGGGTGCTCGCGTGGTGGCGGGTCGGCGTACTGCCGTACTGGCCCCGGATCCGGGCCGTCCTGGAGGCCGACCTCGCCCATCGGACCCGGCAGCTCGCGGAGGACGGGATCCAGGAGGTGCTGGCCGGTCTGCACCCGAGCCTGCGGTGGGGCGGGGGGCGGCTCGCCTCGGACGACCTGGGCGGCGGGGAGTTCGGGCTGGGCGACGGGGAGTTCGGGTTGGGCGGGGGCGGGATCACGCTCGCGCCCAGCGCGTTCGCGGCGCGGTGCGTGGTGCTGCCGGGGCGGGAGGGGGTGCCGCCGTGCCTGGTCTATCCGGCGCGGGCGGTCGGCACGCTGTGGGAACGCGGGGAGGCGTGCGCGTCGGGGGAAGGGGTCGCGCGGCTCCTCGGGCGGAGCCGGGCGCGGGTGCTGAGCGGTACGCGCACGCCGTCGACGACCACGGGACTGGCCCTGCTCACCGGGCTCACGCCCGGGGCGGTCTCGCAGCACCTGGGGGTGCTGCGGGGGGCCGGGCTGGTGAGCGGCCACCGGTATCGGCGGGAGGTCTACTACCGGGCCAGCGAGCTGGGGGTGGCGTTGCTGGAGGGGTAGAGGGGTTCGCGTGGGGCGTGCTGCCCGGGTCCCGGGTCAGTTCATGAGGGCGTCGTCTGCCGAGGTGAGCCAGTACGTCACCCGGAGAGCGTCGTCCACGTACGTGCCGCCCTTCGGGAGCTTCGCGTCGGCCATGCCGGTACGGGCGTTGCCCTCGCGGTCGCTGAAGCCGATCGCCAGCGTCCTGACCGTACGGCCGTTGCCGCCGCTGCCGTCGCCCGCCGAGAGGATCACCCCCGCGTAGCCGGACTCGCCCGGCGCGAGCGTCGTGACCGCCTGCGGCTTCGACTCCTCCATCACCGGCGGGACGGACTTCGCCTCGCCGAAGCGGACGGCCGGGTAGCCGTACAGGTCGCAGTACTTGCCGCTCTTGTTCGTGACGGTGATCAGCATGTGGTTCAGCGGGCGCGGGACCGGCTGGGCGGTGACCGCGGTGTTGGCGGCGTCGCAGGTGACGCGGTTCTCGGGGTCCGTGGGGTCCGTGGCGTTCGACTTGGCGGGGGAGTCCTTCGCCGTGCCGCCCTGCGCCTTGGGGGCGCCGCCGCTCTTCTCCGGTCCAGTTCCGGTTCCGTTTCCGGTTCCGTTTTCGGGGTCGGTGTGGGTGCCGGTGCCCGTGCCGGTGTTCGGCTCCTGGACGTTCGCCGCGGGCGCGCTGCCCTTGTCGTCCGTACCGCCGTCGTCGCCGCCCGTCTGGCAGGCGGTGAGCGCCAGCGCCGCGAGGAGCGTGGTCGCGGCTGCGACGGCCGTCTTGGCCGCGGTGCGGGTCAGGTTGGTGCGCATGTGAGTGGTGCTCCCCGTTGTGGTGTGCGGTCAGTGTGGTGTGCGGTCAGTAGTGGGCGATCAGCTTCGCGACGATCGCGGCCGCCGCGAGCAGCACGAGGACGGCCACGGTGTCGGTCATGCCGTCTGTGCTCATCGGACGTCCCCGGTCGCTCGGTTGCCCGGTGGTCGCCGGGCCAGCTGAAGTGGCTCCAGCCTGCGGTGATGTGGAAACCCGGCGCAACGCCCGCCGAACCATTCGGAACCCTGGAACGGGCGCGCGTACTGTGACCTGCGGAATCGCCCCTTCCCTGGAATGCGTTCCTGGGACGGCGGTTCGACGGGGACGAAGGCGGAACGGCAGCGGGACGACGCGTACGAAGGGGAGGACTGCTGTGTCGGCAGCGGCGGTCGAGGAATTCGCGGCGGTACTCAAGGGGCTGAAGGAGCGCTCCGGACTCAGCTACGGGGCGCTCGCGGCGAAGCTGCACGTGAGTACGTCGACACTGCACCGGTACTGCGGCGGGGACGCCGTGCCGGTCGAGTTCGCCCCGGTGGAACGGCTCGGGCGGCTGTGCGGGGCGTCGGGCGAGGAGATGGTGGCCCTCCACCGGTTGTGGATCCTCGCGGATGCGGCGCGGCGGAGCGGCAGCGGCAAGGGGGGCGCGCGTTCGGGGGCGGGGGCTGGGGCTGGGGCTGGGGCTGGGGCTGGAGGCGGGGCCGTGGGTGGTGCTGGTGCTGGTGCTGGTGCTGGTGCTGGGGCGCGTGCGGGTGCGGGTGTGGTGGGTGCGGGCTCGGGGGGCGGTGCGGAGGCGGGGGGCGGCTCGGGGGCGGGGGACGGCATTTCCGCTGCTTCCCACCGGGAGGAGGGCGAGCGGGATTCCGGTTCCAGTGCTGGTTCCGGTTCGGACTCCGGTGAGGACGTTCCTGAGGTTTCCGCTCTTGCCGGGGGCGCCTCCGCTCCCCGTCGGCGGGGGCCCCGGCGCGGGGTCCTCGTCGGGGCCGCCGCCGCTCTCGTCGTCGCGCTCGGGGCCACCGGGGTCGTGTTCGCCGCCCGTGGCGACCGGCCCGAACCCCGGTCCGACGGGAAGGCCGTCGTCGTCAGCGACCGGCCCTCCGGGACTCCCGCCCCGCGCACGCCCTCCCGTACGCCGTCCCCCGGCGGAGCCGCCGCCTCCGCGAAGCCCTCGGGGACGCCGCGCGAGGTGCCCGGCACGCCATCGGCCTCCCGCGAGGCCGAGCGGGAGAGCGGGAGCGGGGGCAGGGGCGAGGCGGAGAACGGGGAGGCGCCGCTGAGCGTGGCCATCCGCTCGTACAACTACGAGGCTCCCTGCGGGCAGTTCTACCTCCTCGACCGCGCTCCCTCCGAGGTGCCGCCGCCCCCGACCGACGGCGGGGACTCCCGTGGGTGGGGGCGGGAGCAGAACGCGGTCGCGGGCGGTGCCATGAAGCTCGAATTCGCCGTGCAGGGGAAGAGCGAGAAGGCCGTCGTGCTGCGGGACCTGCACGTGCGCGTCGTCGAGCGCGGCGAACCGCTCGCCCACAACGGGTACCTGATGGGCAACGGCTGCGGCAGCGGGCTCACGCCCGCCTACTTCGACGTCCCGCTCGACCGGGGCGCGCCGACCGCCGTGCCCAAGGCCGGGGAGAACATGAACGTCAAGGTCCCCGCGCGGCCCTTCCCCTTCAAGGTGTCGTCGAGCGATCCCGAGGTGATCGACGTCGACGTGCACACCGAGAAGCACGACGTGCGGTGGTACCTGGAGCTGGAGTGGAGCAGCGGGGACCAGCAGGGGGTCGTGCGGATCGACGACGGGGGGAGGCCGTTCCGGACGAGCAGCGTCAAGGGGCGGCCGCAGTTCACTTACGCGGGCGGGGAATCGGGGTGGGAGCCGTACGAGTGGGCGGACTCCCCGGAGGGGTAGGGGCGGCGCTCCCGCAGGACGTGCGCGGCAACGCATGCGGCGACCGGGCCGTCTCCCGCTTGCTCGCGACGGGAGAACGGCCCGGCCGGGACGTCAACTGCTAAACGGGGAGCAGGGGTTACAGGCGCTCGGGGGTGCGGATGCCCAGGAGCGCCATTCCCTTGCGCAGCGTGCGCGCCGTCAGGTCCACCAGGAACAGGCGGTTCTCCACGACCTCCGCCGGGTTCTCCTCGCTCAGCACCTGGCACTGGTCGTAGAACTTCGTCAGGTGCGTCGCCAGCTCGTACAGGTACGCCGCCAGCTTGTGCGGCTCGTACGCGTCCGCCGCCTCCGCCACGACCTCGCCGAACCGGTCCAGGTGCAGGCCCAGCGCACGCTCCGCCGGGGCCAGCGCCAGCTCCGGGTGCGCCGCCGGCTTCGTCCCGCCCGCCTTGCGCAGGATCGACTGGATGCGGGCGTACGCGTACTGGAGGTACACCGACGTGTCACCGTTGAGCGACACCATCTGGTCCAGGTCGAACTTGTAGTCGCGGCTCGCCGAGGTGGAGAGGTCCGCGTACTTCACCGCGCCGATGCCGACCGCGCGGCCGTTCTCGACGATCTCCTCCTCGGACAGGCCCACCTTCGCGGCCTTCTCCCGCACCACGGCCGTCGCCCGCTCGGCCGCCTCGTCCAGCAGGTCCTCAAGCCGTACGGTCTCGCCCGCACGCGTCTTGAACGGCTTGCCGTCCGCGCCCAGCACCGTGCCGTAACCCATGTTGTGCGCCGTGACGCCGTCGGTCAGCCAGCCCGCGCGGCGCGCCGCCTCGAAGACCATCTTGAAGTGCAGCGACTGCCGCACGTCCACCACGTACAGCAGCGTCGTCGCGTGCAGCTCGTGCACGCGGTTCCGGATCGCCGAGAGGTCGGACGCCGCGTAGCCGAAGCCGCCGTCCGCCTTCTGCACGATCAGCGGGACCGGCTGGTCGTCCTTGCCCTTGATGTCGTCGAAGAACACGACGAGCGCGCCCTCCGAGCGGACCGCGACGCCCGACTCCTCCAGGAGGCGGGCCGTCTCGGCCATCATGTCGTTGTACGCCGACTCGCCGACGATCTCCTCGTCGCGGACCTCCATGTCCAGCTTCTCGAAGACCGAGTAGAAGTAGACCTTCGACTCGTCCACGAACCGCTGCCACAAATCGAGCGTCTCCTTGTCGCCCGACTGGAGCGCCACGACCCGCTTGCGGGCGCGCTCCTTGAAGTCCTCGTCCGCGTCGAACACCGCGCGCGACGCCTTGTAGACCCGGTTCAGGTTGCTCATCGCCCGCTCGCCGTCGACGTCGGCGGCGGGGGCCAGCTCGTCCGGGTTCTCGATCAGGTACTGGATCAGCATGCCGAACTGGGTGCCCCAGTCGCCGATGTGGTGACGGCCCACCGTCTTCTCGCCCGTGAAGTCCAGCATGCCGCGCAGCGCGTCGCCGATCACGGCGGAGCGCAGGTGGCCGACGTGCATCTCCTTCGCCACGTTCGGCTGGGCGTAGTCGACGACCGTGACGCCCGGGGCGTCCTTCACCGGCACGCCCAGGCGGTCGGCGTCCGCGTAGCGCGCGGCGAGGGTCCCGGTGATCGCCCCGTCGGTGAGCGTGATGTTCAGGAAGCCGGGGCCCGAGACCTCGACGTCCTTCAGGAGGTCGTCCGCGGTCCCCGCGAGGGCGTCCGTGACCTTCGTCGCCAGCTCGCGCGGGTTGCCCTTCAGCTTCTTCGCCAGCGCGAGGATGCCGTTGGCCTGGAAGTCGGCCCGGTCGCTTCGTCGCAGCAGCGGGTCGACGGATCCGGCCTCCGGCAGGGCAGCCGAGAGGGCGGTCGCGAGGCGCTGCTGGACAGTGGAAGCGAGGGAAGGGACCGAGGCCATGGGGTGCCGTTCCTGTTCGGGGGTGGGTGGGTGTACGTGCACCCGAGTATCCCACGGGGCGGGGTGTCGCCCCGGGGCGTCGCTTCGGGGCGGCGCTCCTGCCGGAGGCCGGGGTGTGGGGCGACGTTTTCGTCTGCGGCGGGCCGGGCCCCTTTCCACCCCTTCCCGAAAACCTGCCGGTGGCGAGCCCGCTGACGCGGGGTGGGTGCGCGTGGCGTGTGCCCCACCCTCGCGCAGTTCCCCGCGCCCCTAAACGGGGCACTGTGCCGAACGGGCCCGTCCCGCACAGGGCCCCGACAGGGGCGCGGGGAACTGCGCGACCAGCCACCCACCGGCCCGCAGGGCACCACCTCCGCCCAGTGGGCTCGCCACCCCACCCCGCCCACCCCGCGCCAGCGGGGCGCCGCGCCGGAGGGCCGACCCCCGAAAAGCAACCCGCGCGCACCGCGACCCGTCTGGGAGAATGAGCAGTGGCGCGGAGCGCATCCGCGCGGACCCGACCCGAAAAGGACCCACCGATCGTGGCAGCCCAGAGCACGAACACGGACACCCAGGACTGGGTGTCCCGCTTCGCGGACGACGTCATCGCCGAGTCGGAGCGACGTGCGCCTGGCAAACCCGTCGTCGTCGCGTCCGGACTCTCCCCCTCCGGCCCCATCCACCTCGGCAACCTCCGCGAGGTCATGACCCCGCACCTCGTCGCCGACGAGGTCCGCCGCCGCGGGCACGAGGTCCGCCACCTCATCTCCTGGGACGACTACGACCGGTACCGCAAGGTCCCCAACGGCATCCCCGGCGTCACCCCCGAGACCCACGCCCAGCACATCGGGCGCCCCCTCACCGCCGTACCCGCCCCCGAAGGCTCCGCGCACCCGAACTGGGCCGAGCACTTCAAGGCCGCCATGGTCCAGGCCCTCGGCGAACTCGGCGTCGAGTTCGACGGCATCAGCCAGACCGAGCAGTACACCACCGGCGCCTACCGCGAGCAGATCCTGCACGCCATGAAGCACCGCGGCGACATCGACGCGATCCTCGACCAGTACCGCACCAAGAAGGCCCCCGCCAAGAAGTCCCAGAAGCCCGTCGACGAGGCCGAACTGGAAGCCGCCGAAGGCTCCGGCGCCGCCGCCGAGGACGACGGCGCCACCACCGCCGGGTACTTCCCGTACAAGCCCTACTGCGGCGGCTGCAACAAGGACCTCACCACCGTCACGGCCTACGACGACGCCACCACCGAGCTGACCTACGTCTGCACCGAGTGCGCGTTCACCGAGACCGTGCGCCTCAGCGAGTTCAACCGCGGCAAGCTCGTCTGGAAGGTCGACTGGCCCATGCGCTGGGCCTACGAAGGCGTCGTCTTCGAGCCCTCCGGCGTCGACCACTCCTCGCCCGGCTCCTCCTTCCAGGTCGGCGGCCAGATCGTCGGCATCTTCGGCGGCGCCCAGCCCATCGGCCCCATGTACGCCTTCGTCGGCATCAGCGGCATGGCCAAGATGTCCTCCAGCAAGGGCGGCGTCCCCACCCCCGGCGACGCCCTGGAGATCATGGAGCCCCAGCTCCTGCGCTGGCTCTACGCCCGCCGCAGGCCCAACCAGTCCTTCAAGATCGCCTTCGACCAGGAGATCCAGCGCCTCTACGACGAGTGGGACAAGCTGGAGGCCAAGGTCGTCGACGGCACCGTCCTGCCCGCCGACGCCGCCGCCTACGCCCGCGCCGCGGGCACCGCGGCCGGGGAACTGCCCCGCACCGAGCGCCCCCTCCCGTACCGCACCCTGGCCTCCGTCGCCGACATCACCGCAGGCGCCGAGGACCAGACCCTGCGCATCCTCACCGAGCTCGACCCGGACAACCCGGTCACCGACCTCGACACCGTGCGCCCCCGCCTCGACCGCGCCGAGAACTGGATCTCCACCCAGGTCCCGGCCGACCAGCGCACCATCGTCCGCGACGAGCCCGACACCGACACCCTCGGCTCCCTCGACGACGAAGGCCGCGAGTCCCTGCGCCTCCTCCTGGAAGGCCTCGACACCCACTGGTCCCTCGACGGGCTCACCACGCTCGTCTACGGCGTCCCCAAGGTCATGGCGGGCCTCGACCCGGCCGCCAAGCCCACCCCCGAGCTGAAGGTCGCCCAGCGCTCCTTCTTCGCGCTCCTCTACCGCCTCCTCGTCAGCCGCGAGACCGGCCCCCGCCTGCCCACGCTGCTCCTCGCCGTCGGCGCGGACCGCGTCCGCAAGCTCCTCGCCGCCTGACCCGGCCCCGTACGACACGAAGGGCGGTCACCCGGAACCCCGGGTGACCGCCCTTCGCGCCGCACCGCCCCTACGGCGTCGCCTGCACGTCCAACGACTCCTGGTAGCGGTCCCGGAAGTCGCGCATGTAGCCGCGCAGCGTGTTCTCGCTCAGCGGGCCGTCCCCCGCACGGTTCGTGACCCCGTACATGTCCTGGAGGTACAGCGCGAGCTGCCGGGCGTTCGGGTAGTCGTTCAGCTCGCTCGTGTAGCGGCGGAACGCCTCGTAGTACGCGTCCTCCCGCGACATCCCGTCCGGAATGCCGCCCGGACGCAGCGGCGCCCGGCGCGGAGCCGGCCGCTCCCGCGGCTCCTCGTCCACGTCCAGCTCGGGATCGGGAATCGGCTCGGGCGCGTACTCCTGGTCAGGCTCGGGGGCCACGGACTCCTCCGGCAGCGGCTCCGGCTCCTGCTCCTGATCTTCTTCCGGCACGAACGTGTGGTCGTACCCGCCGTGGTACTCCACGTCCTCCAGCGGCTGGCTCGCGAACCACGGGCTCTCGTGCGTCGCGGGGACCGCGTGCTCCTCCACGTACTCGGGCACGTAATCGGACCGCTCCGCCCGCGGCGGCTCCGGGGCCTGCGGCTGCTTCACCAGCTCCACCGGCTGCCGCACGGGCTCCACCGGCTGCTGTACGGGCTCCACCGGCCGGGCCTGCCGGGCCTGCTGGGCCGGCAGCTCCGGGACCTGCGCCTGGACCGGGTTCGGCGGCAGCAGCATCGGCTCGATCCCCGCCGCCGCGAGACCCGCCGGAGCCGTCTCCGCCAGCGGCACCCCGAACTTCGCCAGCCGCAGCGGCATCAACGACTCCACCGGAGCCTTCCGCCGCCAGCCCCGCCCGAACCGCGCCTGCAACCGCGCCTGGTACACCAGCCGGTCCTGTTCGAGCTTGATCACCTGCTCGTACGAACGCAGCTCCCACAGCTTCATGCGGCGCCACAGCTTGAACGTCGGTACGGGAGAGAGCAGCCAGCGCGTCAGGCGCACGCCCTCCATGTGCTTGTCCGCCGTGATGTCCGCGATCCGGCCCACCGCGTGCCGCGCCGCCTCCACCGAGACCACGAACAGCACCGGGATCACCGCGTGCATGCCCACCCCGAGCGGATCCGGCCAGGCCGCCGCGCCGTTGAACGCGATCGTCGCCGCCGTCAGCAGCCACGCCGTCTGCCGCAGCAGCGGGAACGGAATGCGGATCCACGTCAGCAACAGGTCCAGCGCCAGCAGCACGCAGATGCCCGCGTCGATGCCGATCGGGAAGACCAGCGAGAAGTCCCCGAAGCCCTTCTTCTCCGCCAGGTCCCGCACCGCCGCGTACGACCCCGCGAAACCGATCGCGGCGATCACCACCGCACCGGCCACCACCACCCCGATGAGTATTCGGTGTGTGCGTGTCAGCTGCATCGCGGCCACCCGCGGACCCTCCCCCACCTACGACCGTCCGTGACGAACCACGACGACCCATGACGACAACGTGCGCACAGCGTGGCACACGCGTTCGGGGCCCGGCCCCCAGGGGGAGGCCGGACCCCGAAACGCGATGCCGCCGGACGCCCGGCGGAAGGAACTACTTGTTGGCCGCGGCCACCGCCGCCACCGCCTCCTTCGCGGCCTTCACCGCGTCCTCCATCAGCTCCGTGCCCCTCGGGAACTTCGCCCCCGCGTACCCCGTGCCGTTGTAGTCCAGCGTCAGCACGACGTTGCCCGTGCGCGCCACGATCGTCGTCGACCGCGTCTCGCCCTTCACGCCCTCGGTCGACTTCGTCGAGCTGTGCGTCACCGCCGTCGCCTCGTCGCCCACCCCGTGCGCGGGCGAGGTCAGCAGGTCCTTCGCACCGTCCACGACCTTGGCCTTCGCCACGGCCTTCGCGTACTCCTCCTGCGCCCGCTTCTCACCCGCGCCCAGCGTCGGGTCCGACTCCAGGCGGTTCAGCGACAGCGCCAGCCAGCGCCACTGCGAACCCGAGACGCCCTTGTCCGACAGCCCGTCCCACGAGCAGCGCGAACGCGTCGTGGCGTCGCTGGAAGCCCCCGCCGTGCCGTTCTTGTCCTTCGCCTTCGGCACCAGCTCGTCCACCGTCTTCGCGGTGATCGCCTTGCAGGCCGCGGGAAGCTTCGCGAACTTCGCCGGAGCGACCTCCGCCTTCTTCTTCGCGGCGGCCTCGGCGGCCTCGGCGGACGCCGAAGCGGCGACCTCCGCCTCCTTCGACTTGGACTTCTCCTTGCCGCCGTCACCGTCCGAGCAGCCGGCGGCGACGAGCATCACCGGTACGGCTGCGCAGGCGAGTATGCGGGACAGTCGGCGTCGCGGGGCTGATCGGTGCATGGTTCCTTCACTCATCTGGATCGTGCGGGTCGGTCGTGCGGCGCGGGGCCGGGCGGTGCGGTGCGGTCGTGCGGTGCGGTGCGGTGCGGTCGTGCGGTGCGGGACCGGCTGTGCGGGCCGGTCGTGCGGTGCGGTCGGGACCGGTGTGCGTGTCGGGCCCGGTCGGCCACGGTACGCGGAACGGCGCCCCCGTGCGGCGCTCCACCGCACCCGCACACGACCGGACACCGACCGCCCCGCGGCCGTCAGCCGTTGATCTGCTCGTTCAGCTTCCGGGCCAGACCCCGCGCCTTTTCCTGCAGTTCCTTGCTGTCGGGCACCTCCGTGACCAACGCGGGCTGCTCCGCGTACTGCACCGTGACGATCACGTTCGATGTGCGGAACACCACGCTCACCGTCCGGCTCTGCGCCGTCGAACCGGCCCGCGCCAGCTGATCGTCCAGAAACGCGGAGTCGCCCAGGTCGTCGAGCACGCGCGGTTCGAGGCCCTCGTCCTCCTCGCCCCCCGCGGGAGGCGAGGCCTTACCGGCGGCGGGCGCACCGGACGCGGCGCCCGTCGCGGAGGCCCCGCGCGAGGACGGGGCGCTGCCCGAGCCCCCGGCGGAGGGCGACGCCTTGTCGCCGCGCGGGTCCTCCGCGACGGGCAGCCGGGCACCTGCCTGCTTCGCCGCGTACACCTCCTGCGCCCGGTCCTCGTCGCTCACCTCGGCGTCGTAGGACACGACCCGCTCGAAGTCGATGACCAGCCGGTGCGAGGCGGACGGCGAGTCGGCCTGCCAGCGGCAGCCCACGCGGCGGTCGGTGTCGTACGTGACCGCCGCCGTACCCGCGTACGCCTTCCGCTGCTGGTCCGCCGGGAGCTCCGCCGCGCCCGGCAGCAGGTCCTTGAGGGTCGACCGCCCGACCGTCCTGCACGCCTCGCGCAGGGTGCGGTACTTGCCGGGGGCCGCGGCGGCGGCCACACCGCTGCCCGGCTTGGCGTCGGAGGCCGCGCCCGGGGTGCCGGACGAGCCGGAGCACCCGGTGAGGGCGGTGAGGCCGAGCACGGAGAGGAGCGCGACGGCGGTCCCGGATGCGTACGCGTTGGCCCTTCGCTGCACGGTGCCAGGCTCCTTCCTGCCCGCGACGCGGGGAAAAGCGGTTGCCGCCGGGATGCGGCCGGTGGACACAATGTCTATCGCACGCACCGCCGTCGATGCCGAGTCCATGACCCTTTTGATGACTCTGGCTCCGGTTATTGCGCTTGAAGACTTTTCGGGGGAGATGAGGGTTTATGTCGTACGTGGAGGTGCCCGGCGCGAAGGTGCCGATCCGGATGTGGGCCGATCCGGCGTCGGTCGAGGACGTGGCGATGCAGCAGCTGCGCAACGTCTCGACGCTGCCGTGGATCAGGGGCCTCGCGGTCATGCCCGACGTCCACTTCGGCAAGGGCGCGACGGTCGGCTCGGTGATCGCGATGCAGGGCGCGGTGTGCCCGGCGGCGGTCGGGGTCGACATCGGCTGCGGGATGTCGGCGGTGAAGACGTCCCTCACGGCGAACGACCTGCCGGGCGATCTGTCGCGGCTGCGCTCCAAGATCGAGCAGGCGATCCCGGTGGGACGCGGAATGCACGACGACCCGGTGGACCCGGGCCGCCTGCACGGGTTCGCCACGGCGGGGTGGGACGACTTCTGGGGGCGGTTCGACGGCGTCGCGGAAGCGGTCAAATTCCGCCAGGATCGGGCTACTAAGCAGATGGGTTCGCTAGGCGCGGGCAATCACATGATCGAATTCTGCTTGGATCGATCAGGTTCGGTCTGGCTCATGCTGCATTCCGGCTCGCGGAACATCGGCAAGGAGCTTGCCGAGCACCACATCGGAGAAGCCCAGAAGCTTTCGCACAACCAAGGGCTGGTCGACCGCGACCTGGCGGTGTTCATCTCCGACACGCCGCAGATGGCGGCCTACCGGAACGATCTCTACTGGGCCCAGGAGTACGCCAAGTACAACCGCGCGATCATGATGGCGCTCTTCAAGGACGTGGTCCGCAAGGAGTTCAAGAAGGCGAAGCCGGTCTTCGAGAACGAGATCTCCTGCCACCACAACTACGTGAGCGAAGAGCGCTACGACGGGATGGACCTGCTCGTCACCCGCAAGGGCGCGATCCGCGCGGGGTCGGGCGAGTACGGGATCATCCCCGGCTCGATGGGCACCAGCTCGTACATCGTCAAGGGTCTCGGAAACGAGAAGGCGTTCAACTCCGCCTCGCACGGTGCCGGTCGGCGCATGAGCCGCAACGCGGCGAAGCGCCGCTTCACGGTCAAGGACCTGGAGGAGCAGACGCGGGGCGTCGAGTGCCGCAAGGACTCGGGCGTCCTGGACGAGATCCCCGGCGCGTACAAGCCGATCGAGCAGGTCATGGAGCAGCAGCGGGACCTCGTGGAGGTCGTCGCGCAGCTGAAGCAGGTCGTCTGCATCAAGGGCTGAACAGCGCCCCGAGAACGGCGGAGCCCCGGCTGTGGTGTGCCGGGGCTCCGCTCTGCTTCCTAGAGTTCGGACGGTCCGTCGGGAGGCAGCGGGACCTTGCCCGCCTTCAGGCGCCAGAGACGGTTCCTGCAACTGGACGCCGTCCGGTTCAACTCGGTCCCGGCGGCTTCGGGATCGTCGATTTCGAGCAGTGCGCGATCCTCCCACGGCTTCCAGCGACGGGAGTCGGTGATCTTCCGCATTCCGGCCGGGCGTACCCAGTCGGCCAGTGCGGCGGCGCTGGTGCGTTTGCGGTCGAGCGCCAAGCAGCCCGGGTAGTAGAGGTGCGCGGCCAGGTCCATGGCCGCTTCCTTCACGTAGAGGACGTTGTAGATCCCGTCTCGGGCGTTGCGCTTGATGTGGCGTGAGACGCCGGTGATCTTCTTGGTGTAGTGGCAGAAGTAGGCGGCGACCGCCGTACTTGCGGTGGTGAGGGAGACGAAGGGAAAGCCGTCCTTCGTGAGGCCCACGGAGCCGTCCGCGTCGATGACGCCGCGCAGGTAGTCGCGGCGGGAGAACTCGACGCGCGGTGGCGTGATCTTCTTCGACTTGCGGCCGTAGGGCAGACCGAGTCCGTTGAGCGTGGTCCTGGCTTCCAGGGCGCAGAGGGTCCACGTCGCGGAGTGGTGGGCGTCGGCGAAGTTGGTGGAGCGGGTTCGCTCGGTGATGCTGCTGTTGTACGGCGTCAGTTGCTGGAACTCGCGCAGGATGTCGATGTCCCGGACGCTGATCTCGACCGTCAGACGGCCTTTCCGGCCCGTCCCCGCCGCGAGGTGCCCGTCCGCCTGGATGAAGCCGAACATGTAGGCGTAGCGGGGGTCTTCGAGGTTCATGAAGGTCGGGGATGTCGGGGTGAGGGCGCTCAGGTCGAAGAGCGCGGACAGGTTAGGGTCCTGTTCAGCCACGGGAAGTTTGCCTTCCTTGATGGTCAGACCCTCGGCGGGGACCGCATATCCCTGCCGAGGGTCGCTCTGTGTGGTGCTTGTGTCGCGAGCGTAGGACCGTTTTTCGTGTGCCGAGTGGGTGATCGATCTTGTTCACCCGTACGGGTGGATCAGAGGTCGCGGTGGACCTTGGTGTTGGAGGCCTGGGCTCGGGGGCGTACTACCAGGAGGTCGATGTTGACGTGCGGGGGGCGGGTGACCGCCCAGGTGATGGTGTCCGCGACGTCGTCGGCCGTGAGGGGGTCGGGGACGCCCTCGTAGACCTTCGCGGCCTTCGCCTCGTCGCCGCCGAAGCGGGTGAGGGCGAACTCGTCGGTCTTGACCATGCCGGGGGCGATCTCGATGACGCGGACCGGGGTGCCGACGATCTCCAGGCGGAGGGTTTCGGCCAGGACGTGGGCGCCGTGCTTGGCGGCCACGTAGCCGCCGCCGTTCTCGTACGTGGCGTGTGCGGCCGTGGAGGAGACGATGACCACCGTGCCGTCGCCGGACGCCGTGAGGGCGGGGAGCAGGGCCTGGGTGAGGTTGAGGGTGCCGATGACGTTCGTCTCGTACATCCGGCGCCAGTCGGCGGGGTCGCCGGTCGCGACGGGGTCTGCGCCGAGTGCGCCGCCCGCGTTGTTGACGAGGAGGGCGAGGGAGCGGAAGGCCGTCGCGAACTCGTCCACCGCCGCGCGGTCGGTGACGTCGAGGGCGTACGCGGTGGCCTGGTGGCCCGCGGCGGTCAGTTCCGCTTCGAGCGCTTCGATGCGGTCCTTGCGGCGGGCCGTGAGGACGACGCGGTATCCGGCGGCGGCCAGGCGGCGGGCGGTGGCCGCGCCGATTCCGCTGCTGGCTCCGGTGACTACGGCGATGGGCTTGGCGGTGGTGGGTGTCGTCGGCATGGGGACAGGCTAGTCAGCCCGTGGTGCGTACATGATCACGGCCATGCCCGCCAGGCAGATCAGCGCGCCGACGACGTCCCAGCGGTCGGGGCGGTAGCCGTCGGCGACCGCGCCCCAGGCGATCGAGCCCGCGACGAAGACGCCGCCGTACGCGGCGAGGATGCGGCCGAACTCGGCGTCGGGCTGGAGCGTGGCGACGAAGCCGTACACGCCGAGCGCGACGACGCCCGCGCCGATCCAGAGCCACCCCTTGTGTTCGCGCACTCCTTGCCAGACGAGCCAGGCGCCGCCGATTTCGAAGAGGGCCGCGAGGAGGAAGAGGGCGGCGGAGCGGGTGATCGACATGGGGCAAGGGTGGCATGAAGCGGGCATGGCCCACGGGCATGTCCTAGCCGGGGATATATCGGGCTTATATGTATGTTTTGGACATGCGAATGTTGCGCAAGGGCATGGTCGTGTGCGGTGTGGCGGCGCTGGTGGCGGTGGCGGGCGGGGCCGGTGGAGCCGGTGCACAGGGGGTCCCGGGGGCGTCGGGGGCGTCAGGTGCGGTGGGTGTGGCGGGGCTCGGGAGTGCGGACCACGAGGCGGACCTCGCCCACCACGGGCACGTGTCGCTCTGGGACGGGCGCCTGTCGGTGTGGCTGGAAAGCGCCAACCACGGGCCGTCCGACGTGGCGGGCGCGGCGGTGCGGCTGCGGTTCTCGGTGCCGCTCGTCGCGGGGCAGGAGCTGCCGCCCGGCTGCCTGTGGTCGGGCAGCGAGGCGATGCTCTGCGGTACGGGCAAGCTGCGCGCCGCGGGGGCGGCGCGGCAGTTCGCGTTCGAGCTGCGGACGGTGGGGCGGCCGCACGAGGCGGTGGTGACGGTGGACACGCTGTGGAACGGCGGGGCGGTGGACCGGAACCGGGAGAACGATCGGCACCGGGTGCTGGTGCCGGCCACCGGGGACCGGTACGTGTTCTAGGGGCGTTGCCCGTGGGGGCCCTGGGGTTCGTGGGGGCTCGGGGGGCTCTTCACGCCGCCGTCTCGCCGAACTCCGTCAGCGCTCCCGTGACGATCTCCTCCAGGCGCTGGTGGTGCGCGCCGCGCCAGTAGACGCGCTCGCAGGCCGTGCACTGCGCGAACACGTCGTACGCGCGCTGCGTGCCCTGCTGGAGGCGGCCGCTCACGCTGTCCTTGTCGGCGCTCACCAGGTCTCCGTTGCAGGCGGTGCAGCGCGTCCAGGGCGCCAGGGTGAGGGAGGGGGCGAAGCGGTTGAGGACGTCGCGCAGCTGCTCGTCGGGGCGGTGGCTGTAGACGTACGCGCCCGCCCACAGTTCGCGGCGGTGCAGCAGGCCGCGGTCGCGGGAGAGCAGTACGCGCTGTTCGCGGGCGGAGAGGGCGGCGAGGGCCGGGTCGCCGATGTCCTCGCTCTCGTACGCGGCGTCGATGCCGAGGAGGCGCATGCGGCGCGCGAGGGTGCCGAGGTGGACGTCGAGGAGGAAGCGGAGCGGGGTGCCGTCGGGGTGCGGGACGCGGCCCGGGGTGCGCTGGGGGCGGGTGACGGCGGCGACGTGGACGGTCTCGCCTTCGGCGGGGACGTGCGAGGGGGGTACGGGGCGGCCGTCCACGCGGAGTTCGCCCGCTTCCGTGAGGGGGATGCCCAGGGACTCCACCACGTGTCCGAGGGTGGCCTTGCCGTCGGTGGTGAGGGGGGTGGGGGCGGTGGCCTCCGCGGTGCGGCGGGGGGCGGGGAGGAAGAGGTGGAGTTCGGGGGCGAAGGTGAGGTGGATCTTCGGTCCGGTCACGTTGGCAGGATGCCACTGGGGGGTGGGGGGTGGACAGGGGTTTTGCGTTGCCCCGGGCGCTGGCCTGCCGGGGGCGGGGTGGGGCGGGGTGGGGCGGGGTCTGGGGCGGGCCCGCTCGGGGTGGGTGGGTCGGTGCGGCGTGTGCCCCACTCTCGCGCAGTTCCCCGCGCCCCTGTCGGGGCTCCTGTACCCGGGGCGCCTGTACCGGGGCGGCTACACCTGGGGTGCTGGGCGGTGGGTGTATTCCTCGCGGAGCGTTCGCCAGCGGGCGGGGGTCCAGGTCGGCCAGTCCGTCGGGCGCAGGTCCAGCGCCTCCGTCAGGAGCTCGAAGTGGTCGTGCCAGCCCGCCAGGCAGTCCAGGCGGTACGCGTCGGGGCCCACGAACTCGTTGGTGAAGCGGAGCGTCGTGCGGGGCGTCGGGGTTCCGGACGGGGACTCCAGGTGGAAGCGGATCCTGCCGTGGACGGTCACGGTGTACTCCGCGACCCGTTCCGGGTCCCACGCCGAGACCTCGCCCGTGGCGACCGTCGGGTCGCCCTGCGCGTCGCCGTTGAGCCAGCGCAGCCCGACCCGGCCGCCGATGCGCGGCTGGAGCTCGTCCGCGGCGGCGAGCCAGCGGGGCAGGCCCGCGGGGGTGGCGACGGCCGCCCAGACCTCCGTCACGGGGTGGGGGAGGTCGAGGGTGAAGCGCAGGACGTGGGTCTCGCCGTGGCTGAGGCTGGTTCCGTGGGGGATCGTCATGGGTACAAGGCTGGCATTTCGCATGGGAAGGGGCACGTGGGACGCGCGCGGGGCGCCTCCCGGGAGCCGTTGCTCCGGAAGACGCCCCGCGTCCGTGTTCCCGTACCCGTACCCGTACCCGTACCCGTGTCCGTACCGCCGGGTCAGACTCCCGCGTACGAGTGCTTGCTGCTCACGAAGATGTTCACGCCGTAGTAGTTGAACAGCCAGCAGCCGAAGGCGATCAGGGCCAGGTAGGCGGCCTTGCGGCCCTTCCAGCCGGCCGTGGCGCGGGCGTGGAGGTAGGCGGCGTAGGCGACCCAGGTGATGAAGGACCAGACCTCCTTGGCGTCCCAGCCCCAGTAGCGGCCCCACGCGTCGCCCGCCCACACCGCGCCCGCGATGATCGTGAACGTCCACAGCGGGAAGACCATCGCGTTGACGCGGTAGGCGAACTTGTCGAGCGAGGCGGCCGAGGGCAGGCGCTCCAGGACCGAGCGGGCGAAGGCGCTGGGGGTGCCGCCCGCGGCGAGCTTGGTCTCGTAGCTGTCGCGGAAGAGGTAGAGGCCCGTCCCGACGGCGCCGAGGTAGAAGACGGCGCCGCAGAAGATGGCGGTGGAGACGTGGATCCACAGCCAGTACGAGTGGAGCGCGGGGACGAGCTGCGCGCTGTCGGTGTAGAGCCAGGTGGTGGCGATGCCGAGGTCGACCAGGACGGTCGCGACGAGCAGCAGGCCCATCCAGCGGACGTTCTTCTTCGCGGCGAGGAAGCCGAGGAAGGTGCCGACGGCGACGGCGGAGAAGGTGATGGAGAACTCGTACATGTTGCCCCAGGGCGCGCGCTGCACCGAGAGGGCGCGGGCGACGACGCCGCCCGCCTGGACGAGGAAGGCCAGGACCGTGAGGGAGATGGCGATGTGGCCGTAGAGGTCGCCCTGCTCGGTGCCGCCGGCCGCGCCGGGGCCGTCGGGGACGTCGCGGTGGCCGGAGGTGGAGCGGGTGACGACCGCGGGTGCGTCCCCGGTGGTCCCCGGGACGGTCTCCGGCTTCTCCAGTACGGCGGTGCCGCCGCCCTTCTTGGCGACCTGGATCTTGGGCGCCGTCGTGGCCGTCGCAGCCCCGGGGGTGAGCGCCGCGGCGGTGCGGGCCACCTTGGAGCGGCTGCCGAGGCTCCATTCGGCGATGTACGCGAGGAAGGCCAGGGTGTAGACGGCCATGGAGGAGTAGATCAGCACGTTGCTGATCTGGGCCAGGTCTTCGTTGGTCCCGGCTGCGAGGAGGTTCACTTCTCGGCCCCTTCGGCAGGAAGGTCGGTTGATTCGTCTCCGGCGTCGGGTGCGGCGTCGGGTGAGGCGTCGGCTCGGGTTCCTGTGTCGGCTCCGGCCTGTGCGTCGGCTTCCGGCTCGGGGTCGGCCGCTGTCGGCGCCTGTGCGTGGAGCGCGGCCGCGAGGCCGGCCAGTTCTTCGGGGAGCTTCGCGGACTCGCTGCGGCCGAGGCCGGCCATCTCGACGACGGTCGTGCCGTCGTCCGCGGCGGCCGCCCTGATCCAGACGCGGCGGCGCTGGATGAACAGCGATCCCGCGAGGCCCGCGATCGCGGCGATCGCCCCGGTCAGGGCCCAGCCGTCACCGGGCTGCCGGGTGATCTGGAAGGTGGCCCACTCGCGGAGCTCCTTCTCGTACGTGATGGAGCCCGCCCCGTTCGGGAGCTTCATCGTCTCGCCGGGCTCGAGCTGCTGCTTGAGCAGCTCGCCCTTCTCGTTCTTGAACTCCTTCATCTTGGACGTGTTCAGCTGGTACACGTTCTGCGGCAGTCCGGCGTCGACGCCGAGGGAGCCGTGGTACGCGCTGAGGGCCAGGATGGGGAAGTTGGCGGCGGGGAACTGGGAGAACATCTGGCCCTTCCCCGCGCCCGCGTAGGTGGGGACGAAGAAGGCGTTGAAGCCCAGCTGGTCCTTCTTGCCGTTCTTGTCGCTGTAGCCGTCCATCACCTTGATGGCGCCGGTGGAGGTGATGTTGTTGTCGATGGGCAGCATGGGGACGGCGGCCGAGTAGACGCGCTTGCCGCGGCCGTCCCTGACGGTGACCCGCGGGGCGTAGCCGTGGGCGTTGAGGTAGATCTTGGTGCCGTTGACGTTCAGCGGCTCGTTGACCTTGACGACGGCGTCCTTCTCCTTGCCGTCGACGCCCTCGGAGTAGCGGATGTGAGCCTCGAAGGTGCGCGCGGTGCCGCGCTGCGGCCCGCTCTCCTCGTACGTTCCCTTGAAGTCCTTGAGGCGGAAGTGGAACGGTTCGAGGTCGTCGGTGTCGAAGAGCGAGCCGGACTTGAAGTCGTCGTACTGGGTGAGCGTGTTGGCGAAGCCCCCGTCGCCTTCGAGCATCAGCTTGCCGCCCTCGGACTTGAAGAGCTGGCCCCAGGCGAAGGCGATGAGCATCACGATGAGCGCGAGGTGGAAGAGGAGGTTGCCGACCTCGCGGAGGTAGCCCTTCTCGGCGGCGACGGCGTCGCCGGAGAGGTGGGCGCGGAAGCGGCGCTTCTTGAGGAGGGCGAGCGCGGCGTCGCGGACCTCGTCGGCGGGGGCCCCGGTGCGCCAGGTGGTGTACGCGGGGAGGCGGGTGAGGCGGCTGGGGGCGGCCGGGGGGCGGCCGCGCAGCTGTCCGACGAACTGGAGGGTGCGCGGGACGATGCAGCCGATGAGGGAGACGAACAGCAGCAGGTAGATGGCGGAGAACCACACCGAGCTGTAGACGTCGAAGAGCTGGAGCCGCTCGTA
This sequence comes from Streptomyces sp. NPDC050504, assembly GCF_044458065.1. Lineage (NCBI taxonomy): Bacteria > Bacillati > Actinomycetota > Actinomycetes > Kitasatosporales > Streptomycetaceae > Streptomyces > Streptomyces sp. NPDC050504. The sequence continues at coordinate 47,009 of NZ_JBITHO010000019.1, forward strand.
GAGCGGGGCGAGGCCGGGGTTGGCCTGCTTCCAGGCCTGCACCTTGAACTCGTCGGCGCTGGTCTGCGGGAGCAGCGAGCCGGGGATGGCGCCCAGCGAGAGCATCAGCAGGAGCAGGAGCGCGACGCGCATGGAGGTGAGCTGGCGCCAGAACCAGCGGGCCCAGCCGATGATCCCGAGGGTGGGGCCGCCGACGGCGGTCTCCTCCTTGGGGGCGGTGGAGAGCTGGGCCCCGGCGGCGCCGAGGTCCTGTTCGCTCCGGTCCTTCGTGGTGTCAGTGGTGTCGGTCGTACCCATGAATCAGATTCCCACCGTGAAGCCGTCGGACCAGCCTTGCATGACCTGCATGATGTGGGCCCACGCGCCGGTCAGCAGCAGCAGGCCGGTGACGATCATCATGCCGCCGCCGATGCGCATCACCCAGGTGTAGTGGCGCTTGATCCAGCCGAACGCGCCGAGTGCCTTGCGGAAGGCGACGGCGGCGAGGACGAAGGGGACGCCGAGTCCGAGACAGTACGCGACGGTCAGTATGGCGCCCCGGCCGGCGCTGCCCTGCTGGAAGGCGAGGGACTGGACGGCGGCGAGGGTCGGGCCCAGGCAGGGGGTCCAGCCGATGCCGAAGAGCGCGCCGAGCAGGGGGGCGCCGAGGAGTCCCGTGACGGGCTTCTTGTGGAAGCGGAACTCGCGCTGGGTGAGCCAGGGCATGAGGCCCATGAAGAAGAGGCCCATGAGCACCATGAGGACGCCGAGGACCTTGTTGAGCACCGACTGGTACTCCATGAGGGTCTGGCCGAAGAAGCCGAAGAGCGCGCCCATGGAGACGAAGACGGCGGTGAAGCCGAGGACGAAGAGCGCGGCGCCGGTCGCCATGCGGCCGCGCCTGGCGTCGGCGAGGTCGGTGCCGCTGACCCCGGTGACGTAGCTGAGGTAGCCGGGGACGAGGGGCAGGACGCAGGGGGAGAAGAAGGAGACGAGCCCGGCGAGGATCGCGATGGGCGCGGCGAGGAGCAGCGCGCCGCTGGTGACGGTCTCGGTCATGCGGTCACCGCTTCGCGGGGGGCGGTCTCGGTGGTGCCGGTCATGCCGCTCACTTCTCCGCGATCAGGGGGTCGATCATCTTGCGGAGGTTGTCCTCGCTCGCGGCGCCCATGATGCGGGCGGCGATCTTCCCGTCCCGGTCGATGACGAGGGTGGAGGGGATGACCTGGAGGTTGAGCGTGCCCTTGGGGAAGCGGAGCAGGAGCTTGCCCGCGGGGTCGTGGAGGCTGGGGTAGGTCACCCCGTAGTCCTCTTCGAACTTGATCGCGGGCAGCTTCTCGGCGTCGCGGGTGTTGATGCCGATGAATTCGACGCCCTTGGGCTTGGTGGCCTTGGCGACGGCCGTGAGGTTCTTGGCCTCGGCGCGGCAGGGGGTGCACCAGGAGCCCCAGACGTTGAGGACGACGATCTTGCCCTTGTAGTCGTCGGTGTTGAGCTGCTTGCCTTCGAGGGTCTCGCCGTCGAGGGTCGGGGCGTCCTTGCGGTCGCCCTTGTCGACGGTGGAGATGCCGCTCTTGCCGGTGACGAAGTTGGTGTCGCCGCCCCCTGAGGGGTTGTCGTTGGTGCATGCCGACAGGGTCAGGGCGGCCAGCGCGGCTCCTGCGGAGAGCGCGGCGAGGCGGCGGCGGGGGGCGCGGCTAAGGCTCATGTGAAAAGTTTCGCATGGGGGTTCGGGGGATCTTCCGCGCCCCCCTACGTGCCCGTAAAGACCCTTGTCAAGAGGGTCTAAGCGGGCGTGAACGGATCTAGACGGTCTTCAGGAAGGTGTTCCAGCCGCCCGCGGGTGCCTGTCCGACCTCCAGGGTGCGGAGCTTGTCGAGGATCTTGGGGTCCTGTACGTCGAGCCAGTCGACGTACTGCTTGAAGGAGACGAGGCGCACGTCCTTCTTGTCGGCCATGCCTTTGAGCGCCTCTTCGACGGCGTCCATGTAGATGCCGCCGTTCCACTGTTCGAAGTGGTTTCCGATGTAGAAGGGCGCGCGGTTGCCCTCGTGGGCGCGCTTGAATCCGGCGAGGTACGACTCGGTGGCCTGCTTGCGCCAGCCGGGATAGCGCGACGGCATTCCCTTGGTGGAATTCTTCGACTGGTTGGCGAGGATGTTGTAGTCCATCGAGAGGACTTCGAAGGAATGTCCGGGGAAGGGGATGGCCTGGAGCGGGAGGTCCCAGATCCCCTGCTTCTTCTCGGGCCACACCTGGCGGCCGCCGGGCGAGGAGGCGTCGTAGCGCCAGCCGAGCTTCTTGGCGGTGGGCAGCAGGTTGTCCTGGCCGAGCAGGCAGGGGGTGCGGCCGCCGACGAGTTCCTTGCGGTAGTCGAAGGGCAGCGGTTCCTCGTCGGTCCAGCCGGTGTTGGTCTTCCATTCGGTGACGAACTTCACGGCCTGGTCGATCTCGTCCTGCCACTGGGCGGGCGTCCACTTCTCGACGGAGCCGGAGCCGGCGCAGAAGTGCCCGTTGAAGTGGGTGCCGATCTCGTGCCCGTCGAGCCACGCCTGGCGGACGTACTTCAGGGTGTCCTTGACGTGGGCGTCGGAGAGGTAGCCGATGTCGGAGGCGCCGACGCGGTTGTTCGGCGGGCGGTAGAGGGACTTCTTCGATTCGGGCAGGAGGTAGATGCCGGAGAGGAAGAAGGTCATCGCGGCGTCGTGGTTCTTCGCGAGTTCCAGGAAGCGCGGGAAGAGGCCGTTGCCGACCTCGCCCGCGCCGTCCCAGGAGAAGATCACGAATTGCGGCGGGGTCTGTCCCGGCTCCAGCGGGACGGGCTTGGGGGGCTGGTGCGGCTGCTTTCCGGTGTCGGAGGTCGAGCCGTCGCCGATCGGCCTGCCCGCTTTCTTCGCGGGGTGGTTGCCGCCCTTGTCCGGGCCCGCGCTGCCCTTCTTGTCGTCGCCGTTCGAACCGCAGCCCGCGATCGTGAGTGCGGCCGCCGCTCCGATTCCGGCTCCCAGCAGTTCCCTTCGGCTGATGTCTTGCATGAAAGAACCGATCCCATCCGTGTCGCCGTCCCCGTGCACCCGTACAAACAGGCAACGAGTCAGATGCGACGGCGAGCACGGAGGTTCCGGCAATTCGCTCGACTTTGCAAAAGCGACAAGGGGCTTTTTGGGAAGCTTTAAGCTCCGAACGCCTTCGCCTTGCCCTTCACCGGCTTCGCGCCCGCGAGGAGGTGCGCGGGCACCAGGTCGCGCGCGGGCTCGGTGTAGCCGACCGAGACGATGCGGTCGCCGCGGTAGGTGAAGGTGGTCAGCGAGGCGAGCGTGCACTGCCGCTTGCGCGGGTCGTGCCAGAGCCTGCGCCGCTCGACGAAGCTGCGCACGATCCAGATCGGCAGTTGGTGGCTGACGCAGACCGCCTCGTGGCCGCGGGCCGCGTCGCGGGCCGCGTTGAGCGCGCCCATCATCCGTACGACCTGGTCGACGTAGGGCTCGCCCCAGGACGGGCGGAACGGGTTCGTCAGGTGCTTCCAGTTGGCGGGCTTGCGCAGTGCGCCGTCGCCGACGCCGAAGGTCTTGCCCTCGAAGACGTTGCCCGCCTCGATGAGCCGCTGGTCGGTCGCCAGGTCCAGGCTGTGGGCCTTGGCGATCGGGGTCGCGGTCTCCTGGGCGCGCTCCAGCGGGGAGGCGACGACGTGAGTGATGTCGCGGCCCTCCAGCGACTCGGCGACCCGCTCGGCCATCTGCCGGCCGAGGTCGGAGAGGTGGTAGCCGGGGCGGCGGCCGTAGAGGACGCCCTCGGGGTTGTGCACCTCGCCGTGGCGCATCAGGTGGACGACGGTCAGTTCGTCGCTGGTGTTGTTGACGCTGTTGTTCATGCGGTGGCCTCCGCGGCGGCTCGGGCTGCCGCGGGGAGCGCGGCCGCGATGCGCTCGATCGCGCGCTCGTCGTGGGTGGTGGAGACGAACCAGGACTCGAACGCCGAGGGCGGCAGGTAGACGCCCTGGGACAGCATCGAGTGGAAGAAGGCGTTGAAGCGGAACGCCTCCTGCTTCTTCGCGTCGTCGAAGTTCCGCACCTCGTCGGCGGTGAAGAAGACGGAGAACATGTTGGACGCGGTCTGGAGCCGGTGCGCCACGCCCTCCTTGGCGAGCGCGCCCGTCACCAGCGCCTGGATCTCGGCGGAGACCGCGTCGACCTTCGCGTACGCCGCGTCGTCGAGCAGCCGCAGCTGGGCGAGGCCCGCGGCGGTGGCGATCGGGTTCCCTGACAGGGTGCCCGCCTGGTAGACGGGGCCCGCGGGGGCGAGGTGGCCCATCACGTCGGCGCGGCCGCCGAAGGCCGCGGCCGGGAAGCCGCCGCCCATGACCTTGCCGAAGGTCAGCAGGTCGGGGGCGACGCCGTCGACGCCGTACCAGCCGGCCTTCGAGGTGCGGAAGCCCGTCATGACCTCGTCGGAGATGTAGAGCGCGCCGTGCTCGGCGCAGGCCGCCTTCAGTCCGGCGTTGAAGCCCTCGCGGGGCGGGACGACGCCCATGTTGCCCGGCGACGCCTCGGTGATCACACAGGCGATCTCGCCGGGGAAGCGCCGGAACGCCTCGTGCACGGCGTCGATGTCGTTGTACGGGAGGACGATCGTGTCGCCCGCCTGCGCGCCGGTCACGCCCGGCGTGTCCGGCAGGCCGAAGGTGACGACCCCGGAGCCGGCGGCGGCGAGGAGCGCGTCGACGTGGCCGTGGTAGCACCCGGCGAACTTGATGACCTTGGCGCGGCCGGTGAAGCCGCGCGCGAGACGGATCGCGGACATGGTCGCCTCGGTGCCGGAGGAGACCAGGCGGACCTGCTCGACCGGGGCGACGCGGGCCACGATCTCCTCGGCGAGCGCGACCTCGCCCTCGCCCGGCGTGCCGAAGGAGGTGCCCTTGGCGACGGCCTCCTGGATGGCGGCGACGACCTCGGGGTGCGCGTGCCCGAGGATCATCGGGCCCCAGGAGCACACCAGGTCGACATACTCGCGGCCGTCGGCGTCGGTGAGGTACGGACCGGTGCCGGACACCATGAAACGGGGCGTACCGCCCACGGCGCGGAACGCGCGGACCGGGGAGTTCACGCCGCCGGGCGTCACGAGGGACGCGCGGTCGAAGAGACTCTGCGAAACTGGGGCGTCGAATTCGTACGGATAGCTCACACAAGCCATGGTGTCAGAGGACCGGACGGAGTTGCGGACAGGTGTTTCACCGCATCTCCGCGGGGGAGGTCACTGACACGATGATCGGGTCGCGCGGCGGTCGCTGTGCCACCCAAAAGCAGTCGGGTGGAAGATTATGCATCGCGGTGGCGGACTGGGTGAGGGGACCGACGGCCTGGGTCCCGAGCCCGCCAGGAGGGGTCGGCACCGGCGCAAGGCGGAGAGCGCACGGGCTGAGAGCGCGCGCGCTGAGAGCAGGAGTGGCCGGGTGGGGGTGACCTACAAGTACTTCGGCGCCCCGGACGGCGCGACCGCCGCGAGAGTCCCGATCTCCATGCGCCCCGAGGAACTGGGCGGCGACGAGCTCGGCATGGGCGGCATGTTCACCAAGATCAAGCCGGAGACCGTGGCGGCGATGGTCCTCACCGGCATCCAGGGCATACCCCTGCACAAGGTGCCCCCCCTGGAACTGGTCGTCCTCCACCCCGACTACGCGGTGGTCAAACTCCCCATGACCGTCGTCGACCCGCTGCGCGGCATCGGCGAGGAATCGGTCGGCGCGGCGGCGTTCATCTGGTCCACGGTCCCCGACCGTGGCGGGCCGCGCGACGCCTTCAACGTGTACCAGCTGCTGCACGAGTGGCAGCAGTTCAGCGAGCGGCTGCACGAGAACGGACACCAGCCGTACTGCCTGGTGTGGCCCTGAGCCGCCGGGGCCCCGTACCTCGGACCCGTTCCGGCTTCGAGTCGCCGCGTGTCCGCTCCGCGGCGAACTGCCCCTTCCCGCCTTCCCCTTGAGGTCCGTCTGCGCCTTGAGGCCCGCCTGCCCCTTGAAGCCCGCGCGCCGGGCGGCGAGCGCCAGGAGCGGCGGCTCCCCCCGCCCGTTCTAGGCTGGCCGGATGAGCGCAGGCAGTGGTCCGAGGCGGGACACCCGGGGCATCGTGGAGGCCGGGGAACTCTTCGCACGCGTGCGCTTCAGGCGCCGCAGGCCCGCCGCCGCGCTGCGCCCGTACCTGGAGCACTACTGGCTCATCGACTGGGACCTCGCGGAGCCGTACGCCTCCCACGTCGTCCCGCACCCGAGCGTCAACGTCGTCTTCCAGCGGTACGGGGACGAGGCGCCGTGGGGCGAGGTCGCGGGGGTCGGGCTCGAACTCTTCACGCAGAAGCTGGAGGGGACCGGGCGGGTCTGCGGGGTGCAGTTCAGGCCGGGCGGGTTCAGGCCCTTCGCGCCGGGGCGGCCGGTCTCGGAGCTGACGGGGCGGCGGGTGCCGCTGGACGAGGTCTTCCCGGGTGCGGGTACGGATACGGGTACGGGAGGCGCTTCCGTCCCCGGACCCGCATCCGTCGTCGCGCCCGACGCGGAGGACGCCAGGGTCGCGGCGCTCGACGCGTACCTGCTGGGCCTGGGCCCCGCCGACGACCCGGCCGCGCTGGACGCGATGGCCCTGGTGGAGCGGGTGCGCGGGGACCGCGCGATCCGGCGCGTCGCCGACTTCGCGCGCGCCGAGGGCGTGTCGGTACGGGCGTTGCAGCGGCTCTTCGCGGGGTACGTGGGGGTCAGCCCGAAGTGGGTGATCCTGCGGTACCGCATCCACGAGGCGCTGGAGCGCGCCGGGGCCGGGGGCGCGGCGGTGGAGTGGGCGCACCTCGCGGCCGAGCTGGGGTACAGCGACCAGGCGCACCTGGTGCGGGACTTCACCGCGACGGTGGGCGTCCCGCCGACGGCGTACGCCCAGGGCGCGGCGGCGTCCGGCGGGTGATCCGTCAGGCGAGGGGCTTGTCGAAGTTGAACGCCACGATCGGCATGCCCTCGCGGAAGTAGAAGCGGTGGGCGTCCGTGCGGTGCGTGCCGGAGTCCAGGTTGAGGTGGTGGCAGCCGGCCGCGCGGGCGTGCTCCTCCAGGTGCCCGATGAGCGCCTTGCCGACGCCGGTCGAGCGGGCGTGGGCCGCGGTCACCAGGTCGTCCACGTACAGCTTCTTGACCTGGGCGGTGTTGTGGACGATGCGCCAGCCGGTCGCGCCGACGCAGGCGCCGTCGCCGTCGCGGTACGCGGCGGTGAAGCGCAGTCCCTGCGGGTGGCCGAGGGCGTGGATCTCCTGGAACAGCTCGTCGGTGAGGTGCGGGCGCAGTTCGCGCAGGACGGGCAGGAGGTCGGCGAGGAGGCGGGGGTCGCCCGGCTCCAGATCGATGATCTTCATGGCGGGACGGTACCGCAGCCCAGGATTAATGGTTAGAGTCCACTTATCCATTAGCCCGGAGAAGGGGGCCGCTCGTGCTGCTCGCGCACATCAGTGATCTGCACATCGGGGGGACGGAGGAGGCGTCGCAGCGGGTCGAGCGGGTGGTGGCGTACCTCGACGCGCTGCCGGGGCAGCCCGACGCGGTGCTGGTCACGGGGGACGTCGCGGACCACGGGGAGCCCGCGGAGTACGAGGAGGCGGCGGTGCTGCTGGGCGGGCTGCGGGCGCCGGTGTTCCCCTGCCCGGGTAACCACGACGTGCGCGACGCGTACCGGTCCTCGTTCCTGGCGCCGCTGCTCGGGGAGGAGGCGGGGGCCGAGACGGGGGCGTGGGCCGGGGCCGGGGCGCCGGTCAATCGGCTGCACCGGGCCGGCGGGTACGCCTTCCTGATGTGCGACTCGTCCGTTCCCGGGGAGGACGCGGGGCGGCTGGGCGAGGGGACGCTCGGGTGGGTGGCGCGGACGCTGGACTCGCTGGGCGAGGTGCCCGCGGTCGTGGCGTTCCACCATCCGCCGGTGCCGGTGCACCATCCGTACCTGGACGCCACGAACCTACTGGACGCGGCGGCGTTGGCGGAGGTGCTGGAGGGGCGGGAGAACGTGGTGGCGGTGCTCACGGGGCACGCGCACACGGCGATGGCGTCGGCGTTCGCGGGGCGGCCCGTGGTGGGGGCGCCGGGCGTGGTGTCGACGCTGCGGCTGCCGTGGGAGGCGGGGGAGGGGCTCACCGACCGGGGTGCGGGCGTGCCGTGGGTGGCGTTCCACGTGCTCGGCGAGGGCGGGAACGTGACGTCCCACTTCCGCGCGGTGCGGTGAGGGGGCGCCGAGGGATTGCGCCCGCGCGGCGGAGCCGCACGTCGGCACAGCCCCGCGCCCCCAAGGGGGCGCGGGGAACTGCGCGAGAGTGGGGCAGACGCCGCGCATGCCCACCCCGCCGCAGGCGAAACGCCCGCCCCGGGTGACGGGACCCCTACCGGCCCCCGCCCTCTTCTACTGGCCCCCGCCCTCTTCGCGGCGCTTCAGTTCCTCTTCGCGGCGGCGCAGGTCCGCCTCCCACGCCGAGAGCTTCTCCCGGTCCGGCCCGCCCTCGTCCGTGGCCTCGTCCCCGTCCCCGGCCCCTGCCTCGGGCGACGCCCCTGCCTCGGGCGACGCCCCGTCCCGCTTCCCGGACGCCGAAGGCGTCCCGGGCGTCCCGGGCGTTCCCAGCGACTTCAGGAACTCCGGGTTGTCGTCCGGTGCCACCCACCCCCCGCGCCCCCGCGAGCCGCGGCCGCCCAGGCCGGGCCCCGACCCCCCGGCCCCGCCCCGCGCCGCCGTGCGGTCCTTGCCGACCACCAGCCAGGAGATGGAGCCCACCAGGGGGAAGAGGAGCACGAGGATCGCCCAGACCGGCTTGGGGATGTAGCGGATCTCCTTCTCGTCCGTGGTGATGCAGTCGATGAACGCGTAGACGCTGAGCGCCAGCGGCAGCAGAATCAGCAGCACCCGGAGCATGGACGTGTCCCCCTGAGAGTGGAGATCGGAGCCGACGGGGCACCGGATGGGCGGCCCCGTTGAAGTCCAAGGGTATCGAGTAGCCGATACTGGGACGCATGGCTTATGACGATCTTCGCTCCCTGCTCCGGGCCCTGGAGCGCGAGGGCGATCTCAAGCGCATCAAGGCCGAGGTCGACCCCCACCTGGAGGTCGGCGAGATCGTCGACCGGGTCCAGAAGGCCGGCGGCCCCGCCCTGCTCTTCGAGAACGTCAAGGGCTCCTCGATGCCCCTGGCGATGAACGTCTTCGGCACGGACCGGCGCCTCCTCAAGGCACTCGGCCTCACCTCGTACGACGAGATCGGCGACCAGATCTCCGGGCTGCTCAAGCCCGAGCTGCCGCAGGGCTTCGTCGGGGTCCGCGAGGCCTTCGGGAAGCTCGCCAACATGACCCACGTACCGCCGAAGAAGGTCAAGGACGCGCCCTGCCAGGAGGTCGTGCTCAGCGGCGACGACGTCGACCTCGACGCGCTGCCCGCGCTGTTCACCTGGCCCGAGGACGGCGGCTCCTTCTTCAACCTGGGGCTCACCCACACCAAGCACCCCGAGACCGGGATCCGCAACCTCGGCCTCTACCGGCTCCAGCGCCACGACAAGCGCACCATTGGCATGCACTGGCAGATCCACAAGGACAGCCGCAACCACTACCAGGTCGCCGCCAAGCGCGGCGAGAAGCTGCCGGTCGCGATCGCCTTCGGCGCGCCGCCCGCCGTGACGTACGCCTCGACCGCGCCGCTGCCCGGCGACATCGACGAATACCTGTTCGCCGGGTACGTACAGGGCAAGCGCGTCGAGATGGTCGACTGCAAGACCGTTCCGCTCCAGGTCCCGGCGCAGTCGGAGGTCGTCCTCGAAGGGTGGCTGGAGCCCGGACGGATGCTGCCCGAGGGTCCCTTCGGCGACCACACCGGGTTCTACACGCCGCAGGAGGACTTCCCCGCGCTCACCATCGACACGGTCACGATGCGCCGCCGCCCGCTGCTCCAGTCCATCGTCGTCGGCCGCCCGCCGACCGAGGACGGGCCGCTGGGCCGGGCCACCGAGCGGTTCTTCCTGCCGCTCCTGAAGATCATCGTGCCGGACATCGTGGACTACCACCTGCCCGAGTCGGGCGGTTTCCACAACTGCGTCATCGTGTCGATCGACAAGAAGTACCCCAAGCACGCGCAGAAGGTGATGCACGCGATCTGGGGCGCGCACATGCTGTCGCTGGAGAAGCTGATCGTGGTCGTCGACGCCGACTGCGACGTGCGCAACTACCACGAGGTGTCCTGGCGGGCGCTGGGCAACGTCGACTACAGCAGGGACCTGACCGTCGTGGAAGGCCCGGTCGACCACCTCGACCACGCCTCCTACCAGCAGTTCTGGGGCGGCAAGGCCGGCATCGACGCGACGAAGAAGCTGCCCGAGGAGGGCTACGTCAGGGACGGGGGCTGGCCGAACATGGTCGAGTCCGACCCGGCGACGGCGGCGAAGGTCGACCGCCGTTGGAAGGAGTACGGCCTGTGAGCCCCATCGCGGTGGGCGGTCCTTCGCTGTTCGTCGGCGAGGAGACGTACGTCGCCCTGGTGCGCCCCGCGCTCGACCCCGCCGACCCCGGCGTCGTCCGCGCCGCCGCACAGGCGGGCGTGAGCGTCGAGGAGTTCGTCGGTCCCGGCGACGTGTGGAGCGTGCTGTACGAGGTCGAGGACGGCGGCGGCGACGGCTTCGAGCTGCCGGGCCTGACCGACGCCGAGGCCGAGGACTTCGCGGCGCGCCTGGCCATGGTGCTGAAGTCCGGCGAGGCGTACGCGATCGAGGCCGGTGACGTGCTGGTGCTCGACGCCCGCCCCGCGGGGGACGCCTGGACCTTCACGGCCCGGGTCGCCCCGCCCGAGGGCCAGGACGGCGAGCCCTGCACGCTGGAGCTGGGCCCGCTGGCCGCCGCCGGGCTCCTCGCCGACCTCGACGCGTTCCGCGGGAGCCTGGCATGACCACCGCGGACGGGGTGATCCAGGGCCCCACGCCGAGCCCGGACGGCAAGGTCAAGGCCTTCCTGCGGCTCGTGATGATCGAGCACTCCGTCTTCGCGCTGCCCTTCGCGTACATCGCGGCCCTGACCGCGATGTTCCAGCTGGACAGGAACATCCACTGGGGGCGGCTGCTGCTGGTGACCGTCGCCATGGTGGGCCTGCGGACCTTCGCGATGGCCTGCAACCGCATCATCGACCGCGAGATCGACGCCCGTAACCCGCGCACCGCCCAGCGCGAGCTGGTGACCGGCGCGGTGTCGGTGAGGTCGGCGTGGACCGGGGCGCTCGTCGCGCTGGTCTTCTTCCTGGGCGCGGCCGCCCTGCTCAACCCGCTGTGCCTGGCGCTCGCGCCGGTCGCGGTGGTGCCGATGGTGGTCTATCCGTACGGGAAGCGGTTCACCGACTTCCCGCAGGCGATCCTCGGCCTCGCGCAGTCGATAGGGCCCGTCGGCGCCTGGCTCGCGGTGACCGGCGAGTGGTCCTGGGACGCGGCGATCCTGGGCGCGGCGATCGGCATCTGGATCGGCGGCTTCGACCTGATCTACGCCTGCCAGGACGTGGAGGCCGACCGGGGCGAGGGCGTGCGCTCGGTTCCGGCGCGCTTCGGCGTCCCGGCCGCCATCCGGGGCGCGCGCGGCTGCCACGCGGTGACGATGGCACTGCTGGTCTGGTACGCGCTGGCCACCGACGCGGGCGCCTTCTTCTGGCTTGGCCTGGTGATCGTCGCGGGCGCCTTCCTGTACGAGCACTCGATCGTGCGGCCGCACGACCTGTCCCGGCTGAACCGGGCGTTCTTCAGCGTCAACGGCTTCATCGGCATCGCGCTGTTCGGCTGCGCGCTGCTCGACCTGCTGGTGCGCGGCCTGACGCTCTGACGCCGGGCGGTACGCGAAGAGGGCGGTACGCGAAGAGGGCGGCACCCCGGCCCGGGGTGCCGCCCTCCTTCACGTACGTACGGCTCAGGCGCCCAGGTCGCTGTCGTCGAAGCCGCTCTCGTCCATGCCCTCGGCGCCGCCGGCGCCGCCCATCATGAACGCGACCGCGCCCATGATGTCCTGCGGCTGGAGCTTCGTGGCGTCGGCGGGGGCCTCGACCTTGTCGGCGTCCGACTTGATCTCGATGACCAGCGGGAGCTTCACGCCGCCCGTGCTGTTCTTCTCGTCGAACTGCGAGAGGTCCAGGCTCAACTTGGCGACCTGGCCCTTCTTGACGTGCACGTCGATGGCGATGTCCTTGGCCGGGGCCTTGGACGGGTCGGCCTTGTTCAGCTCCTTCAGCTCCGGAATCTTGCTCTCCAGCGGCTTCAGGGCCTTGACCAGGTCCTTGGCGGTCTTCTGCGCCGGGACGGTCACGGTGACGACGTCGGCGCCGTCCTCGGAGCCGGAGTCCTTGGCCTCGGCGTTGTCGCCGATCGCCTTGGAGACCGCGTCGATGAACTCCTTCTGGGTCTTGGCGTCCAGCGAGGAGGTCGGCAGACCGGCCTCGGCGCCCAGGTCGGCGCCCTGCGACTTGGCGAACTCCTCGAAGGACTTCAGGTCGATCTCGACCCACTTGCCCTCGATGGCCGCCTTGACCGAGGCGAGCGAGGAGGGCAGCTCGGCGGAGTTGATGCCGTTCAGCATCTCGTCGATGTCCTTCTTCGCGCCCGCGTCGGGGGACACGGAGTCGACCAGCGTGCCGACGCCCTTGAGGTCGGCGCGCAGGTAGGTCTTCTCCCCGATGGAGCGCACCTCAAGCAGGCCGTCGCTGTCCTTCTTGCCGATGCTGAAGGAGGCGGAGACCTTGGAGTCCTTCAGGTTCTCGGAGGTCACCTCCGACAGCGGCTTGTCGGCGCTGGCGGCGATGGATATCCGCAGGTCGGTGACGAGCTGCGCCTGCGCGAGCGTGGCGTCCTTGTCGTCCTTCCGCATCAGCTTCAGCAGGTCTTCGGGCTTGGCGCCGAAGCCGACGGCGGCCGAGACGGCCTTCTCGTCCTTGAGCCGGTCGAAGGCCTTCTGGACCTTCATGCCCGCGGTGAGCTTCTCGGTCGGGTTGCAGCCGACGGTGCCCGCCGTGATCAGCGCGACGGTGCCGGCGGCGGCGAGGGCCTTCTTCATGCTGTTGATGAGAACTCCAGAGACAAGACGGGAACGTGAGGTTCCGGAAGTTTTAAACCCATAAAATTTACCTAAGCTTACCGAAGAGCCGTGGTCGGCCAAGTTCCTTTTGTGGTGTCGCTATAGGCTCCACTGCGTGGAGTTGGGCAACGTGCACAGTCAGCAGCGGCGAACGCCTTGGATTGTCGGGGTATCAGGCGCTTCGGGTACCCCATACGCAGCCGCGGTGCTGCGCGGCCTGCTCGCCGCGGGCGAGAGCGTGGACCTGGTGGTCTCCCGGGCGTCGCGGCTCACGCTGCTCGACGAGACGGGCATCTCCTACCGGGACGCCCACTGGGAGAGCGACCTGCGGAGCTGGCTGGCGCGGGGCGCGGACGGCAAGCCGGACACGTTCGGCGGAGCGGCCGTGGACGTTTCTCGCGTACGGCACTGGAGCGCGGGCGACCTCGCGGCGGGACCCTCTTCGGGCTCGTACCCGGTGAAGGGGATGCTGATCGTGCCGGCCTCGACGGCGTGCGTGGCGGGGGTGGCGCTCGGGCTCTCGAAGGACCTGCTCCAGCGCGCCGCGAGCGTGACGCTCAAGGAGCGGCGCAGGCTGGTGGTGGCGGTGCGTGAGACACCGCTGAACGGGCAGACCCTGAAGCATCTGGTGGCGCTGGACGAGGCGGGCGCCGTGGTGCTGCCCGCCTCTCCGGCGTTCTACGCGGGTGCGACGCACATCCAGGACCTGGTGGACTTCGTCGCCGGGCGGGTGCTGGACGCGGCGGGTGTGCCGCACCGCTTGTACCGCCGGTGGGAGGGAGAGCTGGGTGGCTCTCGGGGCGAATAGGGCTCGGGCCCCTCGCGGGGCGGAGCGGTGCGCCGGACTCCCGGGGTTCCGTGGACCCCGTGGACCCCGGCGCCCGGGGTCAGCGCTTCTTGGCCGCGCGTCGGGGGCGGGTCGCCTTGTCGACGCGCAGGGCGGCGGCGGGCTGGTGGGCACGCGAGCGGTTGGCCAGCTCCTGCAGCGAGCGCATGTGGGCGTAGGCCATCTCGATCGAGTACACGGTGAAGCTCATCTCCTGAAAGATCGTCTTTGATCGACTGAAAGATTCACAGGGTGTCGCCCCTGTGTGCCTTAGATTCTACACTTAAACTCGCGTGATCGCTGGACAATGGAAGGCATCAGACCTATGGACGCCGTGGATAGGCAGCTCATCCAGGCCCTTCGCGAGAACGGCAGGGCCTCGTACGCCGAGCTCGGCCGCCTCGTCGGGCTCTCCGGACCCTCCGTGACCGACCGCATCAACCGGCTGGAGGCGGCCGGTGTGATCACCGGCTACCGCGCCACGGTCGACGCGGCCTCGCTCGGCCTCGGGGTCACCGCGCTCATCGGCATCTCGCTCTCCGACGCCGCCGACCACGAGGACGTGGCGCGCAGGCTGCGCGACCTCGCCGAGATCGAGGACTGCTGGTTCATCGCGGGCGAGGACTCTTTCATGCTCAAGGTGCGCGTCGGGGACGTGGACGGCCTGGAGAAGACGATCAGGCGGCTCAGCGGGACCAAGGGCGTCTCCCGCACCCGTACGACGATCGTGCTCTCCACGAAGTGGGAGAACCGGGTCGGGGAACTTCCCGAAGAGAGCTAGGCGTACGGTGGGTGGGGCCTGATTGACGCAGATGTATGGGAGGCGGCCGTCGTATGGACGCGGGACTCAAGCGCGAGCTGGAGCAGAAGGTCCGGGCCGGTGAGCGGCTGAGCCGCGAGGACGGGATCGCCCTCTACGAGTCGGACGACCTGGCCTGGCTGGGCGGCCTCGCCCACGAGGTCCGCACGCGCAAGAACGGCGACGTCGTCCACTTCAACGTCAACCGCCACCTCAACATGACGAACGTGTGCACCGCGTCGTGCGCCTACTGCTCGTTCCAGCGCAAGCCGGGCGAGAAGGACGCGTACACCATGCGCATCGAGGAGGCCGTCCGCCTCGCCAAGGCGATGGAGAACGAGAACCTCACCGAGCTGCACATCGTCAACGGGCTCCACCCCAACCTGCCCTGGCGCTACTACCCGCGCTCGCTCTCCGAGCTGAAGAAGGCCCTGCCGAACGTCTCGCTGAAGGCGTTCACGGCCACCGAGATCCACCACTTCGAGACCATCTCCGGGATGTCGGCCTCCGACATCCTCGACGAGCTGATCGAGGCCGGCCTGGAATCGCTGACCGGCGGCGGCGCCGAGATCTTCGACTGGGAGGTCCGCCAGCACATCGTGGACCACCGCACCCACTGGGAGGACTGGTCGCGGATCCACCGGCTGGCGCACGAGAAGGGCCTCAAGACCCCGTGCACCATGCTGTACGGGCACATCGAGGAGCCCCGCCACCGCGTCGACCACGTGCTGCGGCTGCGCGAGCTCCAGGACGAGACGAACGGCTTCCAGGTCTTCATCCCGCTGCGCTACCAGCACGACTTCGTGGACATGCAGGACGGCAAGGTCCGCAACAAGCTCCAGGCGCGCACCACGATGGCGACCGGTGCCGAGGCCCTGAAGACCTTCGCGGTCTCCCGCCTCCTCTTCGACAACGTCCCGCACGTCAAGGTCTTCTGGGTGATGCACGGCGTGCAGACCGCCCAGCTCGCCCTCCAGCACGGCGCCGACGACATGGACGGCTCGGTCGTCGAGTACAAGATCACGCACGACGCCGACAACTACGGCACGCCCAACAAGCTGGGCCGCGAGGACCTGCTCGACCTGATCCGCGACGCGGGCTTCCGCCCCGTCGAGCGCAACACCCGCTACGAGATCATCCGCGAGTACGAGGGCCCGGACCCGCAGCGCCGCGAGTCCCCCCAGGCGATGCGCGTCTGACGCCCGCCGCCCGATGACCCTGACCTTCGAGCTCGACCCGGCCGTGGACCCCGCCCTGCGCGACGGGGTCCTCGCCCTGTGGGCCGACGTCACCAACGCGGGCGGCGCGGTCGGCTTCGTGCCGCCCGTGACGGCCGACGAGGTCCGCCCCGAGCTGGTCGGGCACCTCGTCGCGATGGCCGAGGGCCGGATGCGGCTGCTGGTCGGCCGCGCGCCGGACGGCTCCGTCGCGGCCACCGCGTTCCTCGCGCACAACGGGCACCGGCTGATGGCCCACTGGATCTGGGCCTACACGGTCATGGTCCACCCCCGCCACCAGGGCCGGGGGCACGGGCGCGCGCTGATGGCCGCCGTCGAGTCCGCCGCCCGCGGCTTCGAGGGCGTCGAGGCGATCCGCCTCACCTGCCGCGGCGGCCTCGACCTGGAGCGGTTCTACGCCTCCTGCGGCTACAAGGAGGTCGGACGGGTGCCCGGCGCGATCCGGGTGGCCGAGGGCGACGACCGGGACGACGTCGTGATGCTGCTCCCCCTGAATTGATCCAAAACCGGACGTGCTTCACTGTTCGGGAAGGCCCGTTCGTACGAGAGAGAAGGCGAGAGCCGTGTCCCTAGCCAAGCCGGGCGCAACGATCCGGTACACCGCCCTGCGTCTGGGCATCTTCGTCGGCTGCCTCGTCGTCGCCGCGACGCTGGTCCACTTCGGGCTGCTGCCCTCCGGGATGAACGGGTCCAACCCCGTCTGGATCGTCCTGCTGGCGCTGGTGCTCTCCGCGCCGATCAGCTTCGTGGTGCTGCGCAAGCAGCGCGACGACATGTCCGAGCAGATCGTGAACAAGGTCGACAGGGCGAAGGACCGCCTCGCCGCGAACCGCACGCGCGAGGACGGCGTGACGCAGTGACCGCCGCGTAAGGTACCTCACACTCCACGGACCCCAGTACCGGAGCCACCCGCTCCAGTACTGGGGTTCCGGCGTTCTCGCGGGTCGCGCGGGGCCCCGTACCCAAAGAAAAGCTTTGGGAGTCTCAAAGTTCAAGTGTTAACGTGTTCGACATGAAGTCAGCAGTGCGCATCCCCGACACCGCGAGCGTGAACACCCCGCTCGTGGAGCGCCTGCACGTCGATCTCTGCCGCTGTATGTCCGCGGTCTGTTGCCGCCAGGTCTGATCCCGGCATCATGCAGCGGCGCGCCTCTTGAGCACACGGGCGCCGCGCACCCACGTCCCCGTATCTCCGTCCCCGATACGCCACATCTGGAGTGTGTCCGTGTCCGCGAACTCCGCGACCCCCGCCCCCGCGCCTTCCCGGCGCATACCCAGCGTCCCCTTCTGGGCCCAGATCGTCGCCGGTCTCGTGCTCGGCGTGGTGCTGGGCTGGATCACCCGCGAGTACGACGTCAAGTGGCTCTACACCACCCTTGACCAGGTCGGCAGCATCTTCGTCCAACTCCTGAAGCTGGCGGTCGCCCCGCTCGTCTTCTTCGCGATCCTGGTGTCGATCACCAACCTCCGCAAGGTCAACAACGCCGCGCGGCTCGCCTC
>NZ_JBITHO010000020.1:0-34779 GCF_044458065.1 Streptomyces sp. NPDC050504
GGGATACACGGGCAGGGGGGTGTAAAGCCCGTAGGAAACCCCGACGAACAGCCCTTCGGAAAGTGGGGGGGGGGGGGCCCGCGGCCCCGGGGGGGCCCCCCCCCCCGCCCCCCCCTCCGTACCGCTCGACTACTTGACGACCGTGATGCGGTCGGCCGCCGGGACCGGCAGCGGCTTGTCCGCGGCCGTGTTCTTCGCCAGGTAGGCGTTGAAGACGTCCAGGTCGGAGGCGCCGACGAGCTTGTTCTTGCCCTGGCCGAGGGCCGCGAAGCCGTCGCCGCCGCCCGCGAGGAACTCGTTCATCGCGACGCGGTAGGTCTTGGCGGGGTCGATGGCCGCGCCGTTCAGCTTCACCGACGCGACGTCGATCCGGGCGGCGCCGGTCTTCGTCGTGTCGAGCGTGTAGGTCAGCCCCTTGGAGATCTGGAGGATCCGGGGCTTGGCCTCGTTGGAGCCGCTGACCTGCTGCTGGAGCGCGGCGACGACCTGCGCGCCGGTCAGGTCGACGACGTTCATCATGTTGGTGAACGGCTGCACGGTGAACGCCTCGCCGTAGGTCACCACGCCGTCGCCCTCGGACCCCGACGCCTTGTAGGCGAGGTCGGAGCGGATGCCGCCCGGGTTCATGAACGCGATCTGCGCGCCGCCCTTGTCGGCCGGGGAGAGCGCTTCGAGCTGCGCGTCGGCGATCACGTCGCCGAGCGGGGACTCGTACGCCGTGGAGCCGCGGCCCGCGATGTCACCGGCGATCCAGCCCTGCGGCCTGTTCGCGATCGGCGCGGCGAGCGCGTTCCAGCGGGCGATCAGCGAGGTCATGTCCGCGGCCTTGTCCTGGTCGCGGCGGACGATGTGGTTCGCCGACTTCACCGACGTGCGCACGATGTCCTTGGTGCGGCGGTCGTAGGTGAGCGTGGTGTCCGTGTAGAGGCGGCCGATGGACGCGGCGGACGTGACCGTGCGCGGCTGGCCGCTCGGGTCGGGGACGGTGCACGCGTACGACTGGTGGGTGTGGCCCGTGACCAGCGCGTCCACCTTCGGCGTGACGTTCTTGGCGATCTCCACGATCGGACCCGAGATGCCGTCGCCGGGGCCGGGGCTGTCGCAGTTGTAGTCGTACGTGCCCGAGGCGGGCTGGCCGCCCTCGTGGATCAGGGCGACGATCGACTTCACGCCCTGCCGGTTCAGCTCGGCGGCGTACTTGTTGATCGTCTCGACCTCGTCGCCGAACTTCAGGCCCTTGACGCCCTCGGCGGTGACGACGTTCGGCGTGCCCTCCAGGGTCACCCCGATGAAACCGATCTTGACGCCGTTCTTCTTCCACACCCAGTACGGCTTCAGGATCGGCTTGCGCGTCTTCTCGTCCGTGACGTTGGCCGCGAGGTACGGGAAGTCGGCGCCCTCGAACTTCTTGGGCTTGCCCGAGGCCGTCTTCTCGAAGCAGCCGGCGGTCGGGTGACAGCCGCCCTTCTGCATGCGCAGCAGCTCGGCGCGGCCCTCGTCGAACTCGTGGTTGCCGACGCTGGTGACGTCCAGGTCCAGCTTGTTCAGCGCCTCGACGGTGGGCTCGTCGTGGAAGAGGCCGGAGAGCAGCGGGCTGCCGCCGATCATGTCGCCCGCGGCGGCGGTCACCGAGTAGCGGTGGCCCTTGCGGGCCTCGCGCAGGCTGGTCGCCAGGTACTCGACGCCACCGGCCGGGGTGGCCTTGGTCGTGCCGTCGGGCAGCTTCTCGGTGACGGTGCCCGAGGAGCCCTGCGGGGGCTCCAGGTTGCCGTGCAGGTCGTTGAAGGAGAGCAGCTGCACGTCGACGGTGCGGCCGTGGCCGTGACCGGGCTTGCCCGACCCGTGGTGGCGCTCACCGCTGTCGGCCCCCGCGGGCAGCGCGGCGGCCACCACTCCGGCGGCGGCGGTGAGAGCGACGGCTCCGGCGGTCAACCGGCGCGCGACGCGGCGCCGTTGAGGCGTAGCTGGCATCGAATCCCCTTTTTGCGAACATTGGTACGACACGGAAAACCGAGCGCAGCCTATGGTCAACGCGCGTAGCGCGACAGGGGGGAACGGGTTACAAGCTGGTTGCCTTTCTCACCCGTACGGGGGACGCCCCGGTGGAGAAACGTCACCGCACGCGCGTACGCCGCAAGCCTGTGCACATGAACGACGACACCACCACGGCCCCCGCCGTCCCGTCCCAGAACCCCGGCGCAGGACTGCCGCCGGACTTCTTCCAGCTGGTCGACGACCTGAAGGCCATCGTGCGCGGCGCGCACCTACGGGCCCAGCTCAAGGTCAACACGGAGATGCTCCGGATGTACTGGGAGATCGGCCGGACCGTCCTGGAGCGGCAGCGCGGCGAGCGGTGGGGCACCAAGGTGGTCGACCGCATCTCGGCCGAGCTGCGGACGGAGTTCCCCAACCAGCGGGGGTTCAGCCGCAGCAACCTCAAGTACATGCAGCAGATGGCCAGGACCTGGCCTGGCGGAATTGGCCAACAGCCTGTTGGCCAATTGCCCTGGGGCCATGTCGTCACCCTCATGAGCAAGTGCAAAACCCCCTCCGAGCTGGACTTCTACACCCGCCACGCACTCCTCAACGGCTGGTCGAGGGACGACCTCGCCTCCGCGATCCTGCGCACCCTGCACCTCTCGCACGGCGCCGCCCCGAACAACTTCGACACCGCGCTCCCCGAGGGCTCCGAGGCCGCGAAGGAGGTGGTCAAGGATCCGTACCGGCTCGACTTCACCCGGCTGACGGGCCGCCCCGCCGAGCGCGACCTGGAGGACGCGCTCGTGGCGAACCTCGTGCCGTTCCTCACCGAGCTGGGCCTCGGCTTCGCCTTCGTGGGACGGCAGTACCCGGTGGAGGTCGGCGGCGAGGAGTTCCGCATCGACCTGCTCTTCTACCACTGCAAGCTGCACTGCTACGTCGTCGTCGAGCTGAAGACCAGGGCCGCCGCGCCCCAGCACCTCGGGCAGCTCGGCTTCTACGTGGAGGTGGTCGACGACCTGGTCCGCGACAAGGCGGTCGATGCCCCGACCATCGGCATCCTCATCGCGGAGAGCAAGAACCAGCCGGTGGTCGAGTACGCGCTCCGCAGCCAGCGCAGGCCGCTGGGCGTCAGCACCTACGCCGCGCTGCCCGACCCCGTGCGCGCCCTGCTGCCCAGCGCCGACGACCTCTCGCGCATCGCCGACAAGGTGCTGCACCCCGGTCCGGACCCCGACGGCGCCTGACTCCCCCGGCGACTCCTCCGGCTGATCGCGGCCCCTCCCCCAACGCCACCCGCTGTACGTACCCTCGGACGCATGACTGAAGCAGCCGCCCCCGCGCCCCGACGTGAGATCCAGACCCTCGACGAGCTCGGCCCCGAGCAGGCGGCCGCCGTGCTCGGGCTGTTGGCCGACGCAGCGCGGACCGACGGGCAGCAGGCGGTGTCCGAGCAGGGCAGGCTCCAGCTCAAGGGCGGGGCGCGGCCCGGCGTGCGGCACTTCCTGCTGACCGACCAGGACGGCGCCCTCGCCGGATACGCGCAGCTGGAGGAGACCGACCCGGTCGAGGCGCCCGCGGCCGAGCTCGTCGTGCACCCCGCGCACCGCGGGCAGGGCCACGGGCGGGCGCTGGGCGCGGCGCTGCTGGCCGCGACCGGCAAGCGGCTGCGGGTGTGGGCGCACGGCGGCAAGTCCGCGGCGCGGCACCTCGCGCAGGTGCTCGGGCTCAGCCTCTTCCGCGAGCTGCGCCAGCTGCGCCGGCCGCTGAGCCCGCTGGACGTCCCGGAACCGGTGTACCCGGCGGGGGTCACGGTGCGCACCTTCGTCCCCGGCCAGGACGACGCGGCGTGGCTCGCGGTGAACGCCGCCGCGTTCGCCCACCACCCCGAGCAGGGCGCGCTCACCCAGCGCGACCTCGACGACCGCAAGGCCGAGCCGTGGTTCGACCCGAAGGGCTTCTTCCTCGCGGAGCGCGACGGCGAGCTGATCGGCTTCCACTGGACGAAGGTCCACGCGGCGGAGCGGCTGGGCGAGGTGTACGTGGTCGGCATCGCGCCCGACGCACAGGGCGGCGGCCTCGGCAAGGCCCTCACCGCGACGGGCCTGCGCCACCTGGCGGCCGAGGGCCTGCCGACGGCGATGCTGTACGTGGACGCGGACAACACGGCGGCGGTGACGGTGTACGAGCGGCTCGGCTTCGCCACGCACGAGGTGGACCTGATGTACCGCACGGAGTCCTGACCCACAGCGGCAAGGGGGCGGCGGCCGACGAGTTCGCGGGGACGGGCTGCTCGGTGGCGGTCACCACGAGGGACTGCGGCAGTCAGGTGGGTAGCTTCCTCGACTCCCAGCTGGCCTTCAACGCCGTCATCGTCAAGACAGGGATGCTCCTGATCGCCCCGCCCGCGCGCTGGCTGGCCGCGAAGCTGGTGACCGCCGCGGCCGTCGTCGTCGCGGGCACCGCCGTGACGGTGGGCGTCTACCGCTGGGCGTGGACGACGTCCCCCGACGAGAACTACCCCGCGTTCTGGTACGAGACGGCCGTCTACTTCGGCATCGGCACCGTCACCACCGCGTACTGCCTCTTCGGCGTCGCGACCGGCGCGCTGGCCGGGCTCCTGCTGCGCCGCACCCTGCCCGCGCTCACCGCGGCGGCAGCGGTGACCGCGGGACTGACGTACCTCATGGACGCCCTCCGCCCCCACCTGCGGCCGACGGTCGTCACCGGCTTCGGCTCCTGGCGGCCGGCCGACGGCAGGACCACCGCGTCCGGCGGGTACCCTCCCTTGCCGCACTTCTGGCCACTGCAACTGGTGGAGACCGGCATCCTGCTGGCACTGGCGGCGACCGCCACCGCCCTGGCCTTCCGCGCACTCCACCGCCTGCACGCCTGACACCGGGCCCCGCACCCCGGGCCCCGCGCCCCTGCCGGGGGCGGCGCCGACGACCGGCGCCGCCCCCGGCGGAAGCCCCGTCAGGGCGCCCCGCTCCCCCATACGTCATGTCACCGTTACCAGCCATTCAGACAAGCTTGCGACCCTCGCGGAATGCAGCCCGCCGTGACCCCCTCGACGGACGACTCCCGCGAGAGCAACGGGATCCTCCGCCTCACCCCGGCGCTCTCCGACGCGCCCGTACCCACGGACGCGCGGAAGAATGGCCCCATGAGCCAGCAGCCCAGCGCAGAGGTCCCGGTCCAGCACGCCCAGCCCTCCGTCGGTTCCATCGCCGCACACCGGCCGCACACCATCGCGGCCGCGGTGTCGGACCTGGAGCCCGACCTCGACGCCGACCTCGACGCGTACGAGGAGGACAGCGGCGCGGGCCCCGAGCTGCCCAGCGGCCGCTTCCTGGACCGCGAGCGCAGCTGGCTCGCGTTCAACGAGCGCGTGCTCGAACTGGCCGAGGACCCGGCCACCCCCCTCCTCGAACGGGCTAATTTCCTCGCGATCTTCGCCTCGAACCTGGACGAGTTCTTCATGGTCCGCGTCGCGGGCCTCAAGCGCCGCATCGCGACCGGCGTCGCCACCCGCTCCGCCTCCGGCCTCCAGCCCCGCGAGGTCCTGGACCTGATCTGGACGCGCTCGCGCGAGCTCATGGCCCGGCACGCCGCCTGCTACCAGCAGGACATCGCGCCCGCGCTCGCCGACGAGGGCGTCCACCTCATCCGCTGGCCGGAACTGACGGAGAAGGAGCAGGCCCGCCTGTTCACCCTGTTCCGCCAGCAGATCTTCCCGGTCCTGACCCCCCTCGCGGTCGACCCGGCGCACCCCTTCCCGTACATCTCGGGCCTCTCCCTCAACCTCGCGGTCGTCGTCCGCAACCCGGTCAGCGGCCACCGCCACTTCGCGCGCGTCAAGGTCCCGCCGCTGCTCTCCCGCTTCCTGGAGGCCTCCCCGCAGCGGTACGTCCCGCTGGAGGACGTCATCGCGGCCCACCTCGAAGAGCTGTTCCCCGGCATGGAGGTGCTCGCGCACCACATGTTCCGGGTGACCCGCAACGAGGACCTGGAGGTCGAGGAGGACGACGCGGAGAACCTGCTCCAGGCCCTGGAGAAGGAGCTGATGCGGCGCCGCTTCGGCCCGCCGGTGCGCCTGGAGGTCGAGGAGTCCATCGACCCGTACGTCCTGGACCTGCTCGTACGGGAGCTGAAGGTCTCCGACTCCGAGGTGTACCCGCTCCCCGGTCCCCTGGACCTCACCGGCCTCTTCGGCATCGCGGCCCTGGACCGGCCCGAGCTGAAGTACCCCAAGTTCGTCGCTGGCACCCACCGCGACCTCGCCGAGGTCGAGTCCGCGTCCGCGCCCGACATCTTCGCCGCGCTGCGCGAGCGGGACGTGCTGCTCCACCACCCGTACGACTCCTTCTCCACCTCCGTGCAGGCGTTCCTGGAGCAGGCGGCGGCCGACCCCGACGTACTGGCCATCAAGCAGACGCTGTACCGCACCTCGGGCGACTCGCCGATAGTCGACGCGCTCATCGACGCGGCCGAGTCCGGCAAGCAGGTACTCGTCCTCGTCGAGATCAAGGCGCGCTTCGACGAGCAGGCCAACATCAAGTGGGCCCGCAAGCTGGAGGAGGCGGGCTGCCACGTCGTGTACGGGCTCGTCGGCCTCAAGACCCACTGCAAGCTCTCCCTGGTGGTGCGCCAGGAGGGCGAGACGCTGCGCCGCTACAGCCACGTCGGCACCGGCAACTACCACCCCAAGACGGCCCGCCTCTACGAGGACCTGGGGCTGCTCACCGCCGACCCGCAGGTCGGCGCCGACCTCTCCGACCTCTTCAACCGGCTCTCCGGCTACTCCCGCCGCGAGACCTACCGCCGGCTGCTCGTCGCCCCCAAGTCGCTCCGCGACGGCCTGGTCGCGCGGATCAACAAGGAGGTCGCGCACCACCGCGCGGGCCGCCCCGCCCACGTGCGCATCAAGGTCAACTCGATGGTCGACGAGGCGATCATCGACGCCTGCTACCGCGCGTCGATGGCGGGTGTGCCCGTCGACATCTGGGTACGCGGCATCTGTGCGATACGCCCCGGCGTCGTGGGCCTCTCGGAGAACGTCCGGGTCAGGTCCGTGCTCGGCCGCTTCCTGGAGCACTCCCGGGTCTTCGCCTTCGGCAACGGCGGCGAGCCCGAGGTGTGGCTGGGCAGCGCCGACATGATGCACCGCAATCTCGACCGCAGGATCGAGGCGCTGGTACGGGTCACCGACCCGGCGCACCGCGCGGCGCTCAGCCGCCTGCTGGAGACCGGCATGTCCGACTCCACCTCGTCCTGGCACCTCGGCGCGGACGGCAACTGGACCCGGCACGCCACGGACCCCGAGGGCCAGCCGCTGCGGAACGTACAGGAAATGCTCATTGACGCCCGGAGGCGCAGGCGTGCAAAGCCCTGAAACCACCGCCGAGCCGACGGCCGAAACGGCCCTGGCACCCACCGGACCGCCCCCGACGGCCGGTGCGTCCCTCGCCCCCTACCTGCACGCCAGGTCCGCCGAGTTCCTGCGCGCGCTCGACGGGGAGGGACCCACGACCGACGAGTCCGCGCTGGCCCTGCGCCGCTCGGCCCGCCGCATCGGCGGCGCCCTGCGGGTCTTCCGCCCCCTCCTGGACCCGGTGTGGGCCGACGACCTGCGCACCGAGCTGTCCTGGTTCTCCGGCACCCTGGCCCGCGAACACGCCTGCACCGCGCGCCTCGCGCGCCTCATGGACTCGCTGCACCGGCTCTCCGACCCGGCCCCGCTGCCCGGCCAGCGCGGCGACGGCGCCGCCACGCCCAAGCTGGCCGTCGGCACGGCCCGCGCCGGGGCCCTCCTGGAGCGCCAGCTGACCCTGGCCAGGACCCGCGCCCACTCCGCCGCGCTCCAGGCCCTCGGCTCCTCGCGGTTCCACGCGGTCGCCGACGCCGTCGCGCTGCTGGCCTCCGACGTGCCGCTCGCCACCCCCGGCTCCACCCACCTCGCGGGCCAGGCCACGCACGCCCGCGACCAGCTGGAGACCGCCGTCGGCGCGCTCGCGCCGAGCACGGCGGAGCCGTACGACGAGACCCAGGACGCGCCCTGGCACCAGGTGCGCAGACTGCTGCGGCTGCACCGGTACGCCCAGGAGGTGACCGGCGGCCCGCAGGTGCCGGGCGACTCGGTGGTCGCGCTGGACATCCACCGCGACGCGGCCGAGGCCGCGACCGCCGCCGCCGCTGCCGCCCGCACCCCGCGCATCGCCCCGGCGACCGCGTACGCGCTGGGCGTCCTGCACGCCGACCAGCGGCACGAGGTCGCCGCGGCCCGGCGCGCCTTCCGCCGCTCCTGGCAGCTGCCGTGAGCCGCACGGCGAACGGCACGGTGCTCGCCGCGGGCTGCGTCCTGTGGCGGCACTCGCCCTTCGACGACGGCCTGGAGCTGTGCCTCGTCCACCGGCCCAGGTACGACGACTGGTCGTACCCCAAGGGCAAGCTCAAGCGCGGCGAGGACGCGCTGACGGGCGCGGTGCGCGAGGTCCTGGAGGAGACCGGCTTCCACTGCGAGCCGGGCCCGGCGCTGCCCACGGTGCGGTACGTGGCGAACGGCCGGCCCAAGGAGGTCCGCTACTGGGCGGCGCGGGCCACCGACGGCGAGTTCGAGCCCAACAGCGAGGTGGACCGGGTCCTGTGGCTGCCGCCCGCCACCGCCCGCAACCGCCTCACCCAGAACCACGACCGCCGGCTGGTCGACGCGCTGCGCGCGGCCCTGCCCGCGGCCTGAAACCGCCCCTCCCCCGCCGTACGCCCTCCGGGGCCCGCGGGGCGTGCCCGCGCACGCCCGCGCGCATCTTGGGGGCGCGCGGCAATTGGACGTGCGCCCCGGCGCGTACGCGGCCACCACATGGCCGGTCACGGTTCACCGTCCGTTCACTCTCTTCCATGAGTCACTTCACCTGATCTGCCTAATTTCGGCTTTACAAGGTGAACGGCACACCGCCGGATACGCCCAAGCCAACGCACGCCGCCGTAGAACGAGAGACCCGGCGGCTCCTGGAAGGAACACCCTCAGTGAAGCTTCAGCGCAAGAACCGGCTTCGCGCCACCGCGCTCGGTGCCCTCGCCGTCTCCGGCGCCCTGGTCCTCACGGCGTGCGGCTCGGACGACAACAGCGGCTCCACCGGCAGCACCGGCGACAAGACCAACGCCGCGTCGAACATCAAGTGCGACGGCGCCAAGGGTCAGCTGCTCGCGTCGGGCTCCTCCGCGCAGAAGAACGCCATGGACGTCTGGGTGAAGAACTACCTGGCGGCCTGCAAGGAGTCGACGGTCAACTACCGCGCGATCTCCTCCGGCGAGGGCATCGTCGCCTTCAACCAGGGCCGCGTGGGCTTCGCCGGTTCGGACTCGGCGCTGAAGCCGGACGAGGTCGAGGCCTCGAAGAAGATCTGCAAGGGCGGCCAGGGCATCAACCTGCCGATGGTCGGCGGCCCCATCGCCATCGGCTACAACCTGCCGGACGTCAAGGACCTGGTCCTCGACGCCCCCACGATCGCCAAGATCTTCAACGACAAGATCAAGAAGTGGAACGACCCGGCGATCGTCAAGCTCAACCCGAACGCCAAGCTCCCGGACAAGGCGATCCAGCACTTCCACCGCTCGGGTGACTCCGGCACCACGCAGAACTTCGGCAAGTACCTCGGCAAGTCCGCCAAGGCCGACTGGCCCTACGAGGCCGAGAAGAAGTGGCCCGCCCCCAACGGCCAGGCGGCCGGCGGCTCCTCCGACCTCGCCGCCCAGGTGAAGCAGGTCGAGGGCGCGATCGGCTACTTCGAGCTCTCGTACGCCACCGCGCAGTCCATCTCCACCGTCCAGGTGAACACCGGTGCCGCCGCCCCGGTCGCGGCCACCCCGGAGAACGCCTCCAAGGCCATCGCCGCCGCCAAGGTCAAGGGCACCGGCAAGGACCTGGCGCTCGACCTCGACTACACGACCAAGGCCGACGGCGCCTACCCGCTGATCCTGGTCACGTACGAGATCGTCTGCGACAAGGGCAACAAGGCCGAGACCCTCGGCTCGGTGAAGTCCTTCCTGAACTACACCGCCTCCGACGAGGGCCAGAAGGCGCTCGCGGGCATCGGCTACGCGCCGATCCCGACCGAGATCAACGCCAAGGTCCGCGAGACCATCGCGTCCCTCTCGTAACCGAAGGCTCCACAGCTCACAGAGTTACGGCTCACAGAGTTACGGCTCACAGAGCCACGGAGACGGGCGGGGCCGCTCCCCCGGCCCCGCCCGCCCTCCTCCCTCCATCCGGTGCACCGCCGCCAGGGGACCCGAAAGCCGGTCCCCCACACAGACCGGAAAGACCATGGCTTCCACCACACCGATAGACACCCCACCGCCCAAGGCCTCATCGACCGGCCGCGCGGGCGACAAGATCTTCGCCGGGCTCTCCCGGGGCTCCGGCATCCTCCTGCTCGTGGTCATGGCGTCCATCGCCGTGTTCCTCACCTACCGCGCGAGCGTCGCCCTCGCCGACAACGAGGGCAACTTCCTCACCGAGTTCGACTGGGACCCCGCGGGCGACCCGCCCGTCTTCGGCATCGCGGTCCTCCTCTTCGGCACCGTCCTCAGCTCGGTCATCGCGATGGCCATCGCGGTCCCGGTCGCCGTCGGCATCGCCCTCTTCATCTCCCACTACGCGCCGCGCAAGCTGGCCTCGCCCCTCGCCTACGTGGTCGACCTGCTGGCCGCCGTGCCGTCGATCGTCTACGGCGTCTGGGGCGCCGTCTTCCTCGTCCCGTACCTGGAGGGCCTGAACCTCTGGCTCGACGAGTACCTGGGCTGGACGTACCTCCTCGACAAGACCGAAGTGGGCGTCGCCCGCTCGATGTTCACCGTCGGCATCCTGCTCGCGATCATGATCCTGCCGATCGTGACCAGCGTCAGCCGCGAGGTGTTCCTCCAGGTCCCGCGGATGAACGAGGAGGCCGCCCTCGCGCTCGGCGCGACCCGCTGGGAGGTCATCCGCATGTCGGTGCTCCCCTTCGGCCGCTCCGGCGTCATCTCCGCCTCGATGCTGGGCCTCGGCCGCGCGCTCGGCGAGACGATGGCCGTCGCGACCGTGCTCTCCCCGAGCTACGTGCTCTCCTTCCACGTGCTCGACCCGGGCGGCGGCACCTTCGCCCAGAACATCGCAGCGAAGTTCGACGAGGCCAACGAGTTCGGGCGCGACGCCCTGATCGCCTCCGGCCTGGTCCTCTTCCTCCTCACCCTGCTGGTCAACGGCGCGGCCCGCCTGATCATCGCGCGCCGCAAGGAGTACTCGGGGGCGAACGCCTGATGAGCACCGCAATCCAGGACGCACCTCCCGTCGCGGAGGCGCCGCGCGAGGGCTCCCTCAGCCGCCGCGGCCTGCCCCGCTGGGCCCCCCTCGGCTTCGCGGCCGCCGCGATCCTCCTCGGCATCGGCATCGGCGTGGTCTTCGACCTCTCCAGCCGCGTCCAGTGGGGCCTGATCTCCGCCCTGCTGTACGTCCTCATCACGTACGTCGCCACCTCGGTGGTCGAGAACCGCCGCCAGGCCAAGGACCGCGTCGCCACCAGCCTCATCTGGGTGTCGTTCGTCCTCGCGATCGTCCCGCTGTTCTCGCTGATCTGGATGACCGTCAGCAAGGGCATCAAGGTCCTCGACGGCTACTTCCTCTCCCACTCGATGGCCGGCGTCACCGGCTTCGAGCCGGGCGGCGGCGCGTACCACGCCATCATCGGCACGCTGGAGCAGGTCGGCATCGCGACCGTCATCTCCGCCCCGCTCGGCCTGCTGACCGCCGTCTACCTGGTCGAGTACGGCAAGGGCGCGCTGGCCAAGGCCGTCACGTTCTTCGTCGACGTCATGACCGGCATCCCGTCGATCGTCGCGGGCCTCTTCATCCTCTCGATCATGCTGCTCGCGGACCTGCCGCCGT
The DNA here is from genome assembly GCF_044458065.1 of Streptomyces sp. NPDC050504. NCBI lineage: Bacteria > Bacillati > Actinomycetota > Actinomycetes > Kitasatosporales > Streptomycetaceae > Streptomyces > Streptomyces sp. NPDC050504. Next base: position 11,906 of record NZ_JBITHO010000020.1, read on the forward strand.
CCGGTCTGATGGGCTCGCTCGCCCTGACGATCCTGATGCTGCCGGTCGTCGTCCGCTCCACCGAGGAGATGCTGAAGCTCGTCCCGAACGAGCTGCGCGAAGCGGCACTCGCCCTCGGCGTCCCGAAGTGGCGCGTGATCCTCAAGGTGGTCATCCCGACCGCGATCGGCGGCATCACGACGGGCGTCATGCTCGCCGTCGCCCGCATCGCCGGTGAGACCGCCCCGATCATGCTGCTGGTCTTCGGCAGCCAGCTGATCAACAGCAACCCCTTCGAAGGCCCCCAGTCCTCGCTCCCCTTCTACATCTGGGAGCAGTACCGGGTCGGCAGCGAGGCGTCGTACGACCGCGCCTGGGCCGCTGCCCTCGTCCTCATCGCCTTCGTCATGATCCTCAATCTGGTGGCCCGCGGCATCGCCCGCTGGAAGGCCCCGAAGACCGGCCGCTGACGCGGCAACTGGAAGAAGTGATTCAGATGGCCAAGCGAATCGACGTCAGCGGCCTCTCCGCGTACTACGGCGCCCACAAGGCGATCGACGACATCTCGATGACGGTCGAGCCCCGCTCGGTGACGGCCTTCATCGGCCCCTCCGGCTGCGGCAAGTCCACGTTCCTGCGCACCCTCAACCGCATGCACGAGGTCACCCCCGGCGGCCGCGTCGAGGGCAAGGTGCTGCTGGACGACGAGAACCTGTACGGCTCCGGTGTCGACCCCGTCGCGGTGCGCCGCACGGTCGGCATGGTGTTCCAGCGCCCCAACCCCTTCCCCACCATGTCGATCTTCGACAACGTGGCGGCGGGCCTGCGGCTCAACGGCAAGTACCGGAAGTCCGAGCTGAACGACGTCGTCGAGAAGTCGCTCAAGGGCGCCAACCTCTGGAACGAGGTCAAGGACCGCCTGAACAAGCCCGGCTCCGGCCTCTCCGGCGGTCAGCAGCAGCGCCTGTGCATCGCCCGCGCCATCGCGGTCGAGCCCGACGTGCTGCTGATGGACGAGCCGTGCTCCGCGCTCGACCCGATCTCCACCCTCGCGATCGAGGACCTGATCGGCGAGCTGAAGGAGCGCTTCACGATCGTCATCGTGACGCACAACATGCAGCAGGCCGCGCGCGTCTCCGACCGCACCGCGTTCTTCAACCTCGCGGCGGTCGGCCAGCCCGGCAAGCTCATCGAGATCGACGAGACGGAGCGGATCTTCGCCAACCCGTCCGTCCAGGCGACCGAGGACTACATCTCGGGCCGCTTCGGATAGGTCTCCCCCAGACTTGCGGTGCTGCATGGCGGTGCCACCGCAAGACAGAAAGAGGTCGGCCCCTCCTCTCGGTGAGAGGAGGGGCCGACCCATGCGCCGTCGGGCGCTAGCCGAAGCAGAGCTTGACCACGAAGTAACTGAGCCCCGCGACCGCGGCCGCGGCGGGCATCGTGATGAACCAGCCGAGCACGATGTTCTTCGCGACGCCCCAGCGGACGGCCCGCGACCCCTTGGTCGAGCCGACGCCCATGATCGCCGAGGTGATGACGTGCGTGGTGGAGATCGGCGCGTGGAACATGAACGACGCGGTGTACATCACGGACGCCGCGGTCGTCTCGGCCGCGAAGCCCTGCGGCGGGTCCAGCTCGATGATCCGCCGGCCGAGCGTACGCATGATGCGCCAGCCGCCCGCGTACGTACCGAGCGAGAGCGTCACCGCACAGGCGATCTTCACCCAGACCGGAATCGCGTCGCCCTGGTCCTCGACGTCGGCGATGACCAGCGCCATCACCACGATGCCCATGGTCTTCTGGGCGTCCTGGAGGCCGTGGCCGAGCGCCATCGCGGCGGCCGAGACGGTCTGCGCGATGCGGAAGCCGCGCTTGGCCTTGTGCGGGTTGGCCTTGCGGAACATCCACAGGATCCCGACCATCACCAGGTAGCCGAGGATCAGTCCCACGAACGGGGACACGAACATCGGGATGACGACCTTCTCCAGCACGCCCGACCAGTAGACGGTCGTGCCGCCGGCCAGCGCGGCGCCGACCATGCCGCCGAACAGCGCGTGCGAGGACGAGGAAGGCAGCCCGAAGTACCAGGTGACGAGGTTCCAGACGATCGCGCCGATCAGCGCGGCGAAGAGGATGCCCATGCCCTTGGAGCCCTCGGGCGTGGAGATCAGTCCCTCGCTGACGGTCTTGGCGACGCCGCTGCCGAGGAACGCACCGGCGAGGTTCATCACCGCGGCCATGGCGAGCGCCGCGCGGGGCGTCAGCGCACGCGTGGAGACGGACGTGGCGATGGCGTTCGCGGAATCGTGAAAGCCGTTCGTATACGTGAAGCCGAGCGCGACACCGATGGTCACGACCAGCGCAAAGGTGTCCACGAAGCCTCAGGACTCCTTGACCGCGATGGTCTCCACCGTGTTCGCCACGTGCTCGAAGGCGTCGGCCGCCTCCTCCAGTACGTCCACGACCTGCTTCAGCTTCAGCACCTCGATGGCGTCGTACTTGCCGTTGAAGAGGTGGGCGAGCAGCTTGCGGTGGATCTGGTCGGCCTGGTTCTCCAGGCGGTTGACCTCGATCCAGTACTCGGTGAGATTGGTCATCGTCCGCAGGTGCGGCATGGCCTCGGCGGTGAGCTCGGCGGCACGGGCCAGCACCTCGATCTGCTGCTCGATGCCCTTGGGGAGCTCTTCGATGTTGTAGAGGACGACGAGGTCGACGGCCTCTTCCATGAAGTCCATGATGTCGTCGAGCGACGACGCGAGGTTGTAGATGTCCTCGCGGTCGAAGGGCGTGATGAACGAGGAGTTCAGCTGGTGGAAGATCGCGTGGGTGGCGTCGTCCCCCGCGTGCTCCGCTGCCCGCATACGCTCCGCGATCTCGGCTCGGGCGGAGGAATCCGCCCCGAGCAGTTCCATCAGGAGCTTCGAGCCCGTGACGATGTTGTCCGCGGAAGCGGAGAACATGTCGTAGAAGCTCGTCTCCCTGGGGGTCAGACGAAAGCGCACGTGGGGTCCTCGGGGTGCTTTGGATTCGGTCAGGCTGATGCTAGGCGCATCATCCGGCCACGGCTAACCGGCAAGTTTCAGTGTCGCCCATCAGGCAGAGTGAGCGGCACGGACCCCCACTCGAATCGCACAAACAGGTAACATATACCCATGAGGGGTATGTCAACCCCTTGAACGGGAGGAAACGATGACGACCACCGAGGCAGCGACTCCCCCGGCGGCCGAGCCCGAGCAGCCCTGCCACGACGCCGGTGTGCACGGCTACCACCACCAGAAGAGCGAGCACGTCAAGCGCCTGCGCCGGATCGAGGGGCAGATCAGGGGCCTGCAGCGGATGGTGGAGGAGGACGTCTACTGCATCGACATACTCACGCAGGTCTCCGCGTCCACGAAGGCGCTCCAGTCCTTCGCCCTCCAGCTCCTGGAGGAACACCTGCGCCACTGCGTGGCGGACGCGGCGGTCAAGGGCGGCGACGAGATCGACGCGAAGGTGGAAGAAGCCACGAAGGCGATCGCCCGCATGCTCCGCACGTGAGCACGGACGCTCCGAAGGCGGGCGGCCTCTTCGGGGCGCCCCTGGCGCGGCGCCCCGAAGAGGCCGCCCGCCAGGGCTACTCCGCGTCCTCCCAGGGCAACGGCAGCCCCAGCACCTCGTCGATCCGATCGACGCTCAGCCGCTCCCCGTCCGCAGCCGACGCCGCGATCATCAACTCACCGCACAACTCGATCTCGGCGAGGGCCACGTGGTCCTGAACGGTGGCCGTACTAGGCGGCGCCACGTGCATTCACCTCTTCCTGCCGTCCGTCGTCGGCTCCCTAAGAGCGTAGGGAGCGGGGTGCGCCCCGCGCATGGCACGGACGGACCATTTCGGCCCCGTCCTTAGGGCCCTATGGCTTGATCTTCCCGGCGTAAATGTCGCCCTTGGCGGGAAGATCCACCTTCACGGCGACGCCGAACCCGTACAGCAGGGTGGTCGACGCCACATCGAGCGAGTGCCCCCGATTGGCGTAACGGAACCTCTGCCGGACCTTCCGCAGCCGCCCCTCCCCGTCCAGGTACGCGTCGAAGGGGACGACCTTCCCCGCGAACCCCTCGGCCGCCACGGCGAGCGCCCCGCGCGCGTAGGGCCGGGCGACGCGCGCGGCATGGCTCAAATCGACCTCCCCGCGGTAGTGCCGGACCTTCACCCCGGCGAAGTCCTCGTCCCCCACGTACGCCGCCGTGCGCGCCCCCCGCAGCAGCTCCGCCGCGAGCAGCGGATCGATCGCGCCGCCGGTCACCAGGTTGCCGTCGGTGGGAGACCCGGTATCGACCCGCACCCACTTCCCGGCCGGCACGCCGGCGCCCCGGTTCCTCATGTAGAGCACGCCCGGCATGAGGATCTCGTTGATGGGCGCGCGCGTCTCGTCGGGAAGGGCGACGTCCAGCCTGCCGCGCCGCTGCCGGTAGTCGTACGCCCCCGAGCCCCTGATGGTCAGTCGGGTGCCGCCCGCCGCGGTCTCCAGCGCCGTGCTCGCCCTGGAACTCCCGGTCGAGACCAGTACGTCGGCGGCCCGCCGCACCAGCCCGCCGCCGTCCCGCCCCGCGGCCGCGGCGCCCGCGCTCCCGGCCGCGTCGCCGCCGCCCGCCCCGCAGCCCGCCACGACCGTCATCACCACGGCGGCGAGCGCCCCGCCCCGGAGCTTCCGCTGTCGCACCATCGCAGGCCGACCCCCAATACACGCGGTACATGCGGTACATGAGGTGCTCGCGCCACGTGCGACGCGCGGTGCGACGCGCACGTTCCGAGTCCCCCACTCGCCCTCCATAACGACGCCACGGTCCCGCCGTCACGCGGCCACCCGGCCCCAGTACCGTGGTGCCGTGCTCCACGAGACGACCACGATCGAACGCGGCGCCTTCTGCCTGGCCCGCTGCTCCTGCGGTTGGACGGGCCCCGCCCGCCGCTCCAGAGAACGGGCCCGGGAGGACGCGCGGGCCCACGCCGCGAACTGACCCCGTCACCCGAGACCCGTTCGGCCCCTTCCGGCCCACGAACCCTGCCCGCCCCACGCATAACGCGGCTCCCCAACGGGGAAAGACCTCCCGCCCCCGGGGAACCCGGCTCGCCCGGGACCCGTCTCGCCCTCGGGAGGTCACATGGAACGCCGCACCCTGCTCACCGCGACCGCCGCCGCCCTCACCGGGGCGGCCGTCGCCGCCTGCACCGGAACCGACGGCAGCGCCACCGCACAGAGCGCCACGCCCCGCAGCACCACGCCCCACAACACCCCGCCCCCCGGCAGCACCACGCCCAAACCCGGCCACGCCGCGAAGCGGCCCGCCGACTGGACCGCCCTGGCCCGGGGGCTCGACGGAAAGCTGGTGCGGCCCGCCGACGCCGCGTACCGCACGGCGCGCCAGCTCTACAACACCCGCTACGACGACCTGAAGCCCGCCGCCGTCGCGTACGTCGCGCACCCCGACGACATCGCCGAGTGCCTGGCCTTCGCCCGCGCCCACGGCACCCCCGTCTCGATCCGCAACGGCGGCCACTCGTACGCGGGCTGGTCGTCGGGCAACGGCCGCCTCGTCGTCGACGTCTCCTCGCTCGCCACCGTGAAGCGCGGCACCGCCACCGCGTCCGTCGGCGCGGGCGCCAAGCTGATCGACGTCTACTCCGCGCTGGCCCGCGGCCGCGTCACCATCCCCGCGGGCTCCTGCCCGACCGTCGGCGTCTCCGGCCTCGCGCTCGGCGGCGGCCACGGCGTCGCCGCCCGCGCCTACGGCCTGACCTGCGACAGCCTCACCGCCGCCGAGATCGTCACCGCGGACGGCAAGCGCCTGACCGCCTCCGCCAGGGAGCACCCCGACCTCTTCTGGGCGCTGCGCGGCGCGGGCAACGGCAACTTCGGGGTCGTGACCCGCCTGGACTTCCGTACGCACCCCGCCCCGAGCGCCGTCTCCGCCTACCTCACCTGGCCGTGGCGCAAGGCCACCGCCGTGCTGGCCGCCTGGCAGAAGTGGGGGCCCGCCCAGCCCGACGAGATCTGGTCGTCGCTGCACCTGGCCGCCGGCGCGGGCGGCGGCGGCCCCACGGTCTCCGTCGCCGCCTTCTCCCTCGGCACCTACGGCGACCTCCAGAACGCCGTCGACCGCCTCGCCGACGGACCCGGCGGTCCCGGCCCCGCGAGCCACGTCTCGCTGCGCCGCCGCGGCTACCAGGAAGCGATGCTGGTGTACGCGGGCTGCTCGACGTTCTCCCAGGCGCAGTGCCACCTCCCGGGCCCGACGCCGGGCCGCACCCCGCAGGGCGTCCTCCAGCGCGAGACGTACGCCGCCGCGTCCGACTTCTACGCCGCCGCGCTGCCGGGCGCGGGCATCGCCCGGATGCTGGCCCGCGTCGAGGCGTTCACCCGGCTCCCTTCGGGCGGCGGTTCGATCGCGCTGACCGCGCTCGGCGGCGCGGTGAACCGCGTCGACCCGCTCGCCACGGCCTTCGTGCACCGCCGCGCGCGGATGCTCGCGCAGTACATCGGCTCGTGGCGTCCCGGGACCTCGGGGGCACCGCAGCGGCAATGGCTGAAAGACACCCATGCCGCGCTGCGGCCGTACGCGAGCGGGGCGGCGTACCAGAACTACACGGACCCCACCCTCACCGACTGGCGCAAGGCGTACTACGGTCCGGCGGCCGACCGGCTGGCCCGGATCAAGCGGCGGTACGACCCGGACAGGCTCTTCGACTTCCCGCAGGCGATCTGAGGGCGGGCGCCCCCGCGCGCACCGGTGTCGCCCGTACGGACTCGCCCGGCTGGCCCCGTCCCCGTACAGCCGCTGATGTGGGGGTACGAGAGGGCCTTCCGATCCCCAAGGGCGTGTCCATGCACCGTTCGCACCGCATACCCCGGGCGGGCGCCGCCGCCGCGGCACTCGTCCTCGCCCTGCCTGCGGCGGCGGGGGCCGCGGAGAGCCCCGCGCCGGGCGGACCGGTCCGCGCCGAGCAGGGGACCGCGCGCGGCGGTCCCGGCGGGGGCGGGGGCGGGGCCGGTCCGTCGACGGGCGAGGCCCCGGGTCCCGGGGCCTACGCGCTGGCGATCGGTTCGACGAGCGCGGCCATGGCGGGCACGGTCGTGATCATCCGTCGGCTGCGGCGCCGGGAGGGCACCAGCGGCATGCGCCCCTGAGAGCCGGTGCCAGGACGTCCGGCTACGCGGCGAGGTTGTTGTCGGCGGCGCGCGGCTCGGGGATGCCGATCGAGCCGAGCCCGGTCTCCGTCACGGGCTCCGCCGCGCGCCGGTCGCGCACCAGCCAGCCGACCGACCGCGACCGGGAGACGGCCCGCACGAGCGGCGTCAGCAGCATCATGGCGAGCGGCGCGAGGAGCAGCGTCACGGCCGTGCCGAGCGCGAAGCCGCCGACCACGTCGGTCGGGTAGTGCACGCCCATGTAGATCCGGCAGAAGCCCTCGGCGAACGCGAGGCCGAGCGCGGCGAGGCCGAACCCGCGGTGGGCGACGAACACGCCGACGCCGATGGCCATCGCCATCGTGGAGTGGTCGCTGACGAAGGAGTAGTCGGTCTTGCCCGCGACGAGCACTTCGAGGCCCTGGTGGTCCAGGAAGGGCCTGGGCCGCTCCACGAACCCGCGGATCGGGATGTTGATCAGCAGGGCGACGCCGGCCGCGAGCGGCGCCCAGACCAGCGCGGTGACGGCGGCGACGGAGTCCTCGGCCGAGCCGCGCCTGCGGACCGTCCACCAGCACCACAGCGCGACGAGGACGAGGCCGAGCATGATGCCGTACTCGCCGACGAACTCCATGACCCGGTCGAACCACGTCGGGGCGGACTTGGCGATCCCGTTGATGTCGTAGAGCAGGCTGACATCCGGGTTCGAGCTCTCGCCCAGCTTCGCCGGGGGTGCGCCCAGCGTGAGTCCAGCCATCTGCCGCGGCCCCTTGCCTGCCTAGTCTGCTCCAGCGGCGCGCACACGCGCGCGCCGCTCCACGAACCCCCGTGGTGTGTGTGCGGTCAGTGCTGCATGGTCAGTGCCGTCTGTACCACTGCCCAGGGAACGGCCCGCTCCCCCGCTACGTTCCACTCTCCACCGAACGATCACGATGACGTTATCGAAGAGTGACTCATCGTCGCAGCTCAGGGCCTTGGCTTTACGGAGAGTTCCGGCCACCGCCGCGACCCCGTCATCCCTCCGTACCGAACCTCGGAAGCGCTGCGGCGCCGTCCTTGGTGACCCGGGTCGCGCCGAAGTAGTCCGGCGTGTCGATCTTGTCGAACCGGATCACGGCCCCGGTGTACGGCGCGTTGATCATGTACCCGCCGCCCACGTAGAGGCCGACGTGCCGGATCGCCCGCGAGTTGGCGAGGTCGTCCGAGAAGAACACCAGGTCGCCCGGGAGCAGTTCGTCCCTGGACGGGTGCGGGCCCGCGTTGTACTGGTCGTTGGCGACGCGCGGCAGCTCGATGTCGACCGTGCGGTACGCGGCCTGGGTGAGCCCCGAGCAGTCGAAGCGGCCGCCCTGCTCGGGCGTGCCGTTGCCGCCCCACAGGTACTTCGTGCCGAGCTTCTCCTGCGCGAAGTAGATGGCGCCCGCGGCCTGTCGGGACGGCGAGACGCGGCCGACGGGCCGGGCGAAGCTCTTCTCCAGGGACCGGATGATCTTCACGTAGTTCTGCGTCTCGCGGTACGGCGGCACGCCGCCGTACTTGATGACCGCGTACGCGCCCGCGTTGTACGCGGCGAGCATGTTGTCCGTCGGGTCGCCCGGCGCCTTCTTGACGTATCCGGCCAATTCGCAGTCGTACGAGGCCGCCGACGGGATCGCGTCGGCCGGGTCCCAGACGTCCCGGTCGCCGTCCCGGTCGCCGTCGATGCCGTGCGTCGCCCACGTGCCCGGGATGAACTGGGCGATGCCCTGGGCGTTGGCGGGGCTGGAGACCTTCGGGTCGAACCCGGACTCCTGGTAGAGCTGGGCGGCCAGCAGCGCGGGGTTGATGGCGGGGCAGAGGTTGCCCCACTTCTGCACGAGCGGCTGGTAGAGCGCCGGCACCGCGCCCTTGGCCAGCGCGACGGCGCCCCGGCCGCCCCCGGCGCCGCCCGCGATCCCGGCCGCCGCCGAGTAGGTGCCCACGACGAGCAGCGCGATGAAGGACAGGGCGAGCCCGATCCCCGCTCCACCGAACACCCATACTTTGCGCACCCATCAACCCTGCCCCATCGAACGGAGTTTCACCGCACTTTTCGCGAGCGAGCCGGATCACTTCGTCCACCGGCCTCCCGCACGGCCGCCCCCGCCGACCCTCTACCCCTCTACCCCTCTGCCCCTCTGCCCCTCTGCCCCTCCGCCCCTCCGACTACCGCTGACGCTTCATCAGCTCGACCAGGCTGGAGAAGCTGTCCGCGCCGTGCCCCGCGTCCATGCCGCGCTCGATCAGCGCGAGCACGGCGCCCGGGAGCGTGGTGTCGACCCCCGCGTCGGACGCGGTGTGCAGGACGTGGTCGACGCTGGCGCGGGCCATGGCGAGGCGGTCCACGTCGCCCGTGTGGTCGCCCGCGTCGACGCGCTTGGCGTAGAACTCCAGGAAGCTGCCCATGCCGGTGAGGGTGGCGTCGGAGTGCGGCAGGACGTCGGCGGCGCTGAGCCCGTGCGCCTCGGCCATGGCGACGGCCTGCCAGAAGCTGAGCATGGCCGTCCAGAAGACGGTCATGCCGAGCTGGTAGTGGAGCGCGGCGAGCCCCGGGTCGGCGCCCTTGTAGTCGACGGCGGTCAGCACTTCGAGCGCCGCCCTGTGCGCCTCGACGGCCTCGGCGGGGCCGCTGTAGAAGGTCGAGGCGCCGGGCTTGGCCAGCTCGTACGGGGGCACGGTGACGCCGCCGGTGAGCTGCACGGCCCCGCGCTCGGCCACCCAGGCCGCCGCGGCGCGCGCCTTGTCGGGCGTGTCGGACGAGAGGTTGACCAGCACGCGCCCGGCGAAGGCGGTGTCCGGCACCCCGGCGAAGGTGGTGTACATGGCGTCGTAGTCGATGAGGCTCAGGACGACCAGTTCGTTGACGGCCAGGGCCGCCTCGACGGTCGGCGCGAGGACGGCGCCCCGCCCGACGAGGTCCGCGGCCCGCGAGGGGGTGCGGTTCCAGAGGGTGACCTCGTAGCCCTGGTCCAGGTAGGCCGCGGCCATGGCCTGGCCCATCGGGCCGAGGCCGATGACGGTGACCGAGTTCGACGTGCCGTTCGACGTGCCGTTGGTGTGCGCACCCATGGTTCTCCCCTTTGGTCCGGTTGCTAAAACGAACGCTCTATCCAGAGCGATGACAGGACCGTAGCACAGCTCTAGAACGAACGCTCTATCCGGTAATCTGGCGCCATGCAGACCAGCAGCACCCGGGACCGGATCGTCGTCGCCGCCGCACGCCTCCTCCAGCGGCAGGGGTACACGGGCACCGGCATCAAGCAGATCTCCAAGGAGGCGGAGGCCACCCTCGGCTCCGTCTACCACTTCTTCCCCGGCGGCAAGGAGGCCGTGGCGATCGCGGCGCTGCGGCACAGCTGCGAGGAGTTCGCGCAGCTGCTGCGCACGGCGCTCGACGGCGAGGACGACCCGGCAAAGGCCGTGGAGGCGTGCGCCGTCCTGCTCGCCACCGAACTGCGCGCGTCCGGCTGGCGCGACGGCTGCCCGGTGACGGCGGCGGCGCTGGAGACGCTGGGCGAGGAGGACGGCGAGCGGACGGCGATCCAGGAGGCGAGCGCGGCGGCGTTCGCCGAGTGGGAGGCGCTGGTGTCGGCGAAGCTGCTGGCGTCGGGCTTCGGGGCGGCCGACGCGGCGGAGCTGGCCACGACGGTGATCTGCACCCTGGAGGGCGCGGAGGTCACCGCACAGGTCAACCGCGACGAGCGGGCACTGCTCCTGGCGGGCCGTCACCTCGCGCGCCTGGTGGGCTCGTACCGCTGAGGGCCTCGTTCCGCCACGGGCCGCTTTGACGGATAGTGGAGGGGCGACGACCGCCGGAGCGCCACCGGCCGCGGACAGCGGCCAAGAGTGGAACAACGACAGTCATTGCCCGGAGTCACCCTCCGTGATACACAGAGTAACCATACGCGCACTCGTATGACACACGCCTCAAGTCGCAGGTCAGAGCCAGGTCAGAGCCATTGACTCGGGCGTCCGTGCGATTGTCGGGTAAAGAGACACGGCAAGTCGTCGTACGAGGCCGGTTTCATCAGCGAAGATAGAGCCCGACCCATGCCATGGGGCAGGGGAATCGAACTACCCGACAGGGGCGGTGACTTACATGATCCTGGCAGCGGAAAAGGGCGACATCACCACCATCATCGGCGGAATCGCCCCGAACTGGGGTCCGTTCGGCAGTCTGGGCAACGAGGCGCGGGTGATGATCGAGGTGGTGATGGCCATCGCCATCCTCCTCTGCCTCGGCATCGCGATCTGGGGTGCGGCCAAACAGCGGATCGGCGCGACGGCACTGCGCGACACGTTCAGCGCGGAGCAGGGCAAGGGGCTCATCGTGGCGGGACTCACCGGCGTTTTCATCATCGGATCGCTGGGGACCCTGTTCACCATCGTGTACGGGATGGCGGTCTGACCCCCGGTCACGTCCCCGCACCCCGCCCTTCCCCGTAGCTCCCCCTCCCCGCGTCCCCTACCCCCGCGTCCCGCACCGCTCACCGGCCGAGGTTGCCTCCCCCTCATGTCCAGTCACGCTGATGTCCAGTCACCACACCGCGACCGCGCGGGAACCGGCCTTGAAGGGACGTGCGGGGCATGAGCACGGGCGACGACCACGGGCGGTACCCGGAGGACGGCGGGATCGGCGGTACGGGCCAGACCCGCACGCGCCTGCCCGAGGGGCCGGCGTCCGCCGACGGGTACGGAAGCGGGGCGCGCCGCGGGGCGCGGCCCTCCCGGTCGATGATCACCGTGGTGGGCGTGGTGGTGCTCCTGGTGGCCGCGATCGCCTTCGCCAACAGGGGCGGCGGCAGCGACGACGAGGGCGGCGCACCGGGCGGCGGCGGCAAACCGGGCGCGTCGTCGACGGCGGCGAGCGGCGTGAAGCCGGTGGAGGGCAAGACCGGGGACATCGCGTCGGGCTTCGCACGGGACGAGCAGGGGGCGCAGAGCGCGGCGGCGAACTTCGCGGTGGCGTTGGGGTCCGACGGGATGTTCAACCGGGACCGGCGCCGGGAGATCGCGAACACCGTGTACGCCCCCGACGTGGCAGCGGCCCGCCAAGGCGCCCTGGACAAGGTCTACTCCGATCCGAAGTTCCTCACGAGCATCGGGCTCAAGGAGGACGGCACCGCACCCACAGGGCTGACGTTCATCTCGCGCACCATCCCCGTGGGCACCAAGGTGACGAAGTTCGAGAACAGCGCGGCGACCGTGTCCGTCTGGTACTCGTCCCTCTTCGGGCTGGCAGGGCAGGGTTCCCAGAATCCCGTGGCCGAGGGTTGGTACACCAACACCTTCGAACTGAAGTGGGTCGGCGGCGACTGGAAGGTCACCGACTTCGCGCAGAAGGACGGCCCCGCGCCGGTCGGCCGCGACCAGGCCGCCTCCAGCGCCGACGAGATGGCCGAGGCAGTACAGCAGTTCGGAGGGTTCACGTATGCCCGGTAAGCGCCACCGTGCCCTCACGCTCACCGGCGGCCTGGCCGCGGTGCAGGTCGCGGCTTTCGCCTTTGCGGCGAGTACGTCCGCCGCGCCCACGCCGCCCGTCTCGCCTTCGCCCGGCGCGTCCCCATCGCCTTCACCGTCGCCGAGCAACAACCCGTGCGACCTGATCCGCGGTCCGGCCAAGGAGTACTGCGAACGAGGCGACGGCGCCGCCAACGCCCGTAACACCCCCTCCGCCCCCACCGAAACCCTCGACCCCCTCTCCTCCCTCGCCAAGGGCTGTGCCGACGCCGCCTCCTGGATCGTCTCCAAGCTCAGCGAAGCCGTGAAGAGCACCGCCGACGTCGACTTCACCAACCCCAAGTTCCTCCAGCAGTACGCCGTCGTCTTCGCCGCCTCCACCGTCCTCACGCTCGTCCTGTGGCTCCTCGCCGTCGCCAAGCGCGCCATCAGGGGCGTCCCGCTGACCACCGCGATCTCCGAGGCCATCGGGTTCCTCTGGCTGACGGTCCTCGCCTCCGCGTTCACCCCGCTGATCCTCTACACCGTCGTCTCCGCGACCGACGGCGTCACCGAGGTCATCGCCTCCGCGTCCGGCAACCAGAACGACGTCTTCTTCGGCTCCTTCTCCGAAGCCCTGAAGAAGGGCGACGGCATGGGCGGCGGCCCGATCATGCTGATCGTCGTCTCGCTCGTCTCGATCGTCGCCGCCGGCATCCTCTGGCTCGAACTCGTCATCCGCGCCGCCCTGCTCTACGTCGGCGCCCTCCTCGGCACCGTCGTCTACGCCGGCCTCGTCGACAAGAACCTCTGGTCCCACGTCCGCCGCTGGGCGGGCATCATGATCGCGGTCATCCTCATCAAACCCGTCATCATGATCGTCCTCGGCCTCGCGGGCGCCCTCAGCAGCGGCGACGGGCCCGACGCCTTCTCCGCGATCGTCTCCGGCCTCGCCATCATCCTGCTCGCGATCTTCGCCTCCGCGATGATCTACCGCTTCGTGCCCGGCTTCGGCGACGACATCGCCGCCGCCAGCGCCAGCCGCAAGCACGTCACCGACGGCGCCTCCCGCGCCGCCGCCCGCATCACCACCCCCGCCGCAGGCGTCTCCCAGGGCATCCAGACCCACAGCAGCCGCGCCGCGGGCGACGGCGGAGGCCGCGCGCCCGAGCCCCGTACCGCCTCCGCCGTCTCCGGCGGAGTCGCCGCCCACGGCTCCCGCGGCAGCGGGACGGGCGGGGGCGGCGGCGGATCTGTCCCCTCCGCCGCACCCCCGCCCCGTACCGGCTCCCCCACCGCCGGCACCCCGCACAGCAACCGCAAGTCCAGCACGGGCAACAACAGCACAGGAGGTGCAGGGCGTTGACGACCCAGTCCCCGACCATCACGCCCCGCCGTACGTATCTCATCGGCCGCGCCCGGCCCAACGCGATCGTCGGGAAGAACCGCGAGACCGGCGAGATCGCGCTGATCATCGCCGGTGCGTTCGTCGGCATGATGTGCGGACTGCTCGTCCCCGTCCTGTCCCTGCGCATCGTGACCCTCATGGGCTTCCCCATGCTCGCGCTGGCCGCCGTCTACGTGCCGTACAAGAACCGCACCTTCTACAAGTGGTTCGAGATCAACCGCAGCTACAAGCGCACCCTGCGCCGCGGCACCACCTACCGCTCCGCCGCCATGGAGGCCGGCGTCCGGGGCGACGGCCGCGAGGTCGAGGTCGGCCCGCCCCCCGGCATCGGCCGCATCAGCTGGCTCGCCGCGCCCTTCGGCCCCGACGAGATCGCCGTCCTGCTGCACGCCGACCGGCGCACCGTCACCGCCGCCATCGAGATCGAGGGCCCCGGCGTCGGCCTGCGCGACAGCGAGGACCAGGAGGCCCTGGTCGACCGGTTCGGCACGCTGCTCAAGCACGTGGCCAACGGCGACGGCTTCGTCACCCGCCTCCAGATGCTCGCCCGCACGCTGCCCGCCGACCCCGACGCGCACGCCAAGGACGTCGCCCAGCGCGGCGACCACAACGCCCCCGCCTGGCTCCTGGACTCCTACGACCAGCTCCAGTCGATGGTCTCCACCTCCAGCGAGCAGCACCGCGCGTACCTCGTCGCCTGCATGCACTACACCCGCGAACTCGCCGCCGAGGGCCACGCCATGGCCCGCGCCGCCCGCCCCTCGGGCACCCGCAAGGTCGACAAGGACGCCGGGCTCGCCGTCGTCATGGCCCGCGAGCTCAACGACATCTGCGCCCGCCTCGCCGAGGCCGACATCCGGGTCCGCCAGCCGCTCGGCCAGGGCCGCCTCGCCTCGCTCGTCCACTCGATGTACGACCCCGACCACCCGATCGACCACATCCAGGCGATGACGAAACGAAACGCCTGGCCGGCCGAGCTGGACGCCGTCGAGCCCACGTACCTGCAGGCCAAGACCCGCGAGTCGTCCACCCGCGCGCCCTGGTGCCACGCCACCGCCTGGGTCAAGGAGTGGCCCATGACCCCGGTCGGCGTCAACTTCCTCGCGCCGCTCCTCGTCCACACGCCCGACGTGATCCGCACCGTCGCCGTGACCATGGACCTGGAGCCCACCGAGATCGCCATCGAGCGGATGCTCACCGAGAAGACCAACGACGAGGCGGAGGCCAACCGCGCCGCCAAGATGAACCGCACCGTCGACCCCCGCGACATCGCCGCCCACGGTCGGCTCGACCAGCGGGGTGAAGATCTGGCCAGCGGCGCGGCAGGCGTCAACCTGGTGGGGTACATCACCGTGTCGTCACGTTCACCCGAGGCCCTCGCCCGCGACAAGCGGACCATCCGGGCCTCGGCGGGCAAGTCGTATCTGAAGCTGGAGTGGTGCGATCGCGAGCACCACCGCGCTTTCGTGAACACCTTGCCGTTCGCGACCGGCATCCGACGCTAGCCGGGAAGGGCAAGTAGCCATGCGAGATCCGCTGACCGCGCTCACGGATGCCTTCACCTCCTTCGTCTTCGGGAAGGTGGAGTCCACCAGACTGCCGGTGCGCACCTCCACCGGCCAGGCGCAGGCCGTCTACCTGCCGACCGCCGCGCCGGGCCTCGGCGACTCCGGCGTGATCATCGGCCGGGAGGTCTACAGCGGCAAGGGCTACATCTACGACCCCTTCCAGCTGTACGGGCAGCAGCTCCCCGCCCCCCACTGGCTGGTGCTCGGCGAGTCCGGCAACGGCAAGTCGGCGCTGGAGAAGACGTACGTGCTGCGGCAGCTGCGCTTCCGCGACCGGCAGGTCGTCGTCCTGGACGCGCAGGGCGAGGACGGCGTCGGCGAATGGAACCTCATCGCGGAAGAGCTGGGGATAACCCCCATCCGGCTCGACCCGATGGCCGCGCTCAACGACGGCATCCGGCTCAACCCGCTCGACCCGGCGATCACCACCACGGGCCAGCTCGCGCTGCTCCGCACGATCATCGAGGTCGCGATGGGCCACGGCCTCGACGAGCGCTCCGGCTTCGCGCTGAAGGTCGCGCACGCCTACGTCAACGAGACGGTCGTGGACCGCCAGCCCGTCCTCACCGACATCGTCGAGCAACTGCGCCACCCCGAGGCGGAGTCCGCCGAGTCCATGAACGTCGACATAGACGACGTACGGGCGTGGGGCCTGGACGTGGCCCTGGTCCTGGACCGCCTCGTGGACGGCGACCTGCGCGGCATGTTCGACGGCCCGACGACGGTCGGCATCGACCTCGACGCCCCGCTGATCGTCTTCGACCTCTCGCACATCGACCGCAACAGCATCGCCATGCCCATCCTCATGGCGATCGTCGGGGTCTGGCTGGAACACACCTGGATCCGCCCGGACCGCAAGAAGCGCATCTTCCTGGTCGAAGAGGCCTGGCACATCATCAACAGCCCGTTCGTCGCCCAGCTCTTCCAGCGCCTGCTGAAGTTCGGCCGGCGCCTGGGCCTGTCCTTCGTCGCGGTCGTCCACCACCTCTCGGACGTGGTCGACGGCGCGGCCGCGCGGGAGGCGGCGGCGATCCTCAAGATGGCCTCGACCCGCACGATCTACGCGCAGAAGGCCGACGAGGCGAGAGCGACGGGCCGGGTGCTCGGCCTGCCCCGCTGGGCCGTCGAGATTATCCCGACCCTGATGCCGGGCGTCGCGGTCTGGGACGTCAACGGCAACGTCCAGGTGGTCAAACACCTGGTCACCGAGGCGGAACGCCCCTTGGTCTACACGGACCGCGCGATGACCGAGGGCTCGACCCCCGACCCCGTGCCCAACGAAGACGTCCACGCGGCGGAACTGGAGACGGAGCAACGGGCGGCGCTCATCGAGCAGTCGCAGTCGTCCCAGTCCACGGTGGCGTGAGGTGAACGACTGGGAACGGCGGTACGAGGACCGCGGCGCACCGCGCGGCCCCTCGGGCCGCCAGGGCGGGGTCCCGGACGGCCTCCTGGTGGGCGGCCTGGCGTTCGCCCTGGGCGTGGCGCTCCTGTCCTGGACGGCCACGGGCCTGGCGGGCCTGTTCGCACACGGCTCGTGGCCCGACAACGTGACGTTCGGCCGCACTCCGGAGGCCCTGAAGGCCCTCGTGACGGAACCCCACGACCTGGCGGGGGCCTGGCCCCAGACCCCACCGGCCCAACTCTCGGGCTGGGGCCTGTTCTGGGGCCTGCTGCTCGGCCAGCTGATGGTCCTGCTGGTACTGACGATCTTCGTGCTGGGCGCGGTGGCACGATGGCGGGTGGTCCGCAGGACGAGGAGGGCGGAGGCGGCGGAGGAGCGGGCGGCGAAGCGGGCGGAGGCCCGCGGGGCGGCTTCGCACCGGCCCGGGAAGCGGGCGCCCGACCGGGGCCGCCCCGCGCCCACGGAACCCGTGTCCGAAACCCGGGTGCCCCACCCGACCCAGCCAGAGTCGCCCGAGACAAGAGGACTCCACCCGGCCCCGCCCGAGCCGTCCCAGACACGGGGGCCCCATCCGGCCCCGCCAGAGTCGTCCGAGACACGGGGGCTCCATCCAGCCCCGCCCGAGCCGTCCCAGACACAGGGGCTCCATCCGGCCCCGCCTGCGACCGAAGCACGGGTGCCCCATCCAGCCCCGCCGGCGTTTGAGGCGCGGGGGTCCGGGGGCGGAGCCCCCGACGCGTCCGGGCCGGGCCCGGTTTCGGGGGCGGCCACCCCGCACAACGGCACCCCCGCAACCGCCGCCTGGTACGCCGGCACCCCCTCAAACACCACCACCCCCCAAAACCCCCAATCCCCCCGCCCCTCCCGACCCACCCGCCTCCACTACGCCCCCGCCCCCTCCCGCAAACCCCAGGCCCTCCAGGCCCTCCGGGACGCCGAGGGCCCCGCCCTCGTCCTCACCTCGGACCCCACCATCTGGGCCGACTCCAAGGACGCCCGCGCCAAACTCGGCCCGGTCCTCCTCTACGACCCCGGTCACCTCTGCGACACCCCGAACCCGGCCCGCCTCCACTGGTCCCCCACCGCGCACTGCGAGGACCCCGACACCGCGCGCGAACGCGCCGCCGCGCTGCTCGCCCCGGTCCGCCCGCACGCCCGCGTGGACGCCGCGATGGCCGACACCGCGGAAACGCTCCTGCGCTGCTGGCTGCACGCCGCCGCCGTGGACGGCAAACCGTTCAAGCAGGTGCACCGCTGGGCCCAGAACGCGGGCGCCCACGACCCCGTACGCATACTCCGCACCCACCCCAAGGCCACGTCCGGCCTCGCGGGCCTCCTGGAGTCCGCCCTCACCGCGCACCCCGAACGCCGGGAGATCGCACAGCAGTTGGTGGCGCGGGCGCTCTCCTCCCTCTCCTCGGTCCACATCCGTGAGGCATGCACACCAAATCGAACTGATTCGCTGACCTTGGAATCATTCATCGGCGAGGGGGGCACCCTTTATGTGGTGGGGGAAGCCATCGAGGATCCCCGCACCCGCCCAGGCGCCATGCCACTGCTCACGGCGCTCGCTTCACACGTGGTCGAGCACGGCCGCCGCATGGCCGCACGGTCATCCGACGGTCGGCTCGACCCACCAATGACGTTCGTCCTGGACGACGTCGCGGCAGTAGCTCCGCTTCCCCAGCTGCCCGAGCTGCTGTCGACCGGTCAGGACCAGGGCTTGGCGACCCTGGTCCTGCTCCGCTCGCAGGAACAGGCCAGAGCCCGCTGGCCGGAGGCAAGGCTCACCCCGTAGCGGGGGGCAACCGCCACGCGACGCCCCCGACAGGACCGCGCACCCCCACGCGATGCCCCGACAGGAACGCGCACCACCGCGCCCGCCTCGTACCCCGGTACTACGCCCCCGCCCCGCTCCCACCCCAGGTCGGACGCCCCGCACCCGCCAACTCCATAACGTCGTCCACATGATTCGCGCCCAAGACCTCACCAAGCGCTACGGCCCGAAGACAGTCGTCGACGGCCTCGGCTTCACCGTCCGCCCCGGCACGGTCACCGGCTTCCTGGGCCCCAACGGTGCCGGAAAATCCACCACCTTGCGCATGCTCCTCGGCCTGGACGCCCCCACGAGCGGCAGCGCCACGATCGGCGGCCGCGCGTACGCCACCCACGCCGCCCCGCTCACCGAGGTCGGCGCGCTCCTGGAGGCCCGTTCGGTGCACCCGGGCCGCACCGCCTTCCACCACCTCATGGCCCTGGCCCACACGCACGGCATCCCGCGCTCCCGCGTCGAGCACGTGCTGGGCGTCACCGGCCTGACCGACGTCGCGGGCCGCCGCGTCAAGGGATTCAGCCTCGGCATGGGCCAACGCCTCGGCATCGCCGCCGCGTTGCTCGGAGACCCGGCGGCGATAGTCCTCGACGAGCCGGTGAACGGCCTCGACCCCGAGGGCGTCCTGTGGATCCGCAACCTCCTCAAGTCCCTGGCAGCGGAGGGCCGTACGGTACTGGTCTCCTCGCACCTCATGAGCGAGATGGCCCTCACCGCCGACCACCTCGTCATCATCGGCAGGGGCCGCCTCCTCGCGGACACCACCGTCGAGGCCTTCGTACGCGACCAGGGCGTCAGCCACGTCAAGGTGATCACCCCCGAAGCCGCCGCCCTCACCACCCTCCTCGCCGCACCCGGCGTGGAGGTCACGTGCCCCTCCCCCGGTGAACTGCACGTACGCGGCACGGACGCCGAGCACATCGGCCGCACCGCCGCGGCCCACGCCGTCCCGCTCTTCGAACTCACCCCCACCACCGCCTCGTTGGAGCAGGCGTTCATGGACCTGACGCACGACGCCGTCGAGTACCACGCCACGCCCCACGCACAGGCAGGAGCCGCAGCATGACCACCACGACCACCGCCCCCACCTCCCCCGCTTCCCCCACCTCCCCCTCCGCCCCCGCAGCCGCCCCGCCGTACCGCCTCACCCCCCGCCGCGTCCTGCGCTCCGAATGGCACAAGCTGTGGACCCTGCGCTCCACCTGGATCACCCTGCTGTCCTCCAGCCTGATGATCCTCGGCATCGGCCTCACCATGGGCATCACCTACGAGGCGGGCGGCGACGACGCCGACATGGACGTCGTCGTCATCGTCCTCATCGGCATGCAGCTCTCCCAGATCGCCGTCGCCGTCCTCGGCATCCTCTGCACGGCGGGCGAGTACGCGAACGGCATGGTCCGCGCCTCCATGACCGCCGTACCGCGCAGGCTCCCGGTCCTCTGGGCCAAGGCCGCCGCGTACACCGCCGCCACCTTCCTCACCACCCTCGGCACGGTCTTCGCCACCTTCCTCGGCGCCCAGGTCTTCCTCGGCGACACCGAACAGGCCGCGTCCCTCGGCGATCCCGGCATCCTGCGCGCGCTGGTGGGCAGCGCGGCCGCGATGGCCCTGCTCGGCCTGACCGCCCTGGCCCTCGGCGCGCTGCTGCGGTCCGTGCCCGGCGCCATCGGCGCCTTCATCGGCGGCGTCCTGCTCCTGCCCGAGGTGGTCTCCGCCCTCCCCTTCGACGCCGTATCCGACGCCCTGCGCTACTTCCCCACCAAGGTCCTCCAGCCGATCGGTTCGGCCCAGCCCGTCGAGGACGCCGTCTCCCCCGGCGTCGGCCTCCTCGCCCTCACCCTGTGGGCACTGGCCCTGCTCGGCCTCGCGTCCCTCCGCCTCAAGCGCCGGGACGTCTGAAGCGCCGGGACGTCTGAAGGACCGGGCCACAAGGTCCGTACGGATGAAGGAAGATGACCACGTGACGGCAGTGGCCCCCGCACCCCCCGAACGCCCGGAAGGCGCCCCCGACCCCGCCCAGCAGGACTGGTCGTCGGGCGCCCACCCGCTGACCCGCCGCATCAAGGCGTACGGCGAGCGCGTACGGGCCTTCGACGCCCGCCGCCCCGGCCTCTGGGACACCGCGGTCACCGGCTTCTTCGTCACGGCCGCGCTCGTCGACGCGTCGGGCGGCTGGCGCAACATCACGTACAACCAGGACGTCCCCGTCCCGCTGGTCGTCGCCCTGTCCCTGGCCTTCACCGTCCCCCTCCTCCTGCGCCGCACGCACCCCCTGGCCGCGTACCTCGTCACGCTGCCGTTCGGCGCGGTCAACGGCTGGACGGGCGCCCACCTCCAGGCCGCCCTGATCCCGCTGCTCTTCTTCTTCCACATCGCGCTGCGCCTGCCGCTGCGCACCCTGGCCGTGGCGTTCGCCCTGAGCACGCCGCCCCTGGCGATCGGCGCGACCCGCCATCCGGTGGGCAGTTGGGACCAGCAGTTCCTCCCCGCCTTCTACGGGATCCTCCTCGCCGCCGCCCTCGGCCTCGCCGTCCGCACCCGCCAGGAGTACACGGCGTCCCTGGTCGAGCGCGCCCGCCAGCTCGAAGTCGAGCGGGACCAGCAGGCCCGGCTGGCAGCCGCGGCCGAACGCACCCGCATCGCCCGGGAGATGCACGACATCATCGGCCACAACCTCTCGGTCATCACCGGCCTCGCGGACGGCGGCGCCTACGCGGCGGCGAAGAGCCCGGAGCGCGCCGCCCAGGCCCTGAGCGCCATCTCCAGCACCAGCCGCCAGGCCCTCGCCGAGCTGCGCCGGCTGCTGGACGTGCTGCGCGAGGACGCCCCGGCGGCACGCGCCCCGCAACCGTCCCTGACCGACCTGGACGCCCTGCTGGAAGGGGTACGGGAAGCGGGCCTCAAGGTCGGCCTGGAGACCAGGGGCACCCCTTCGCCGACGCTCACGCCCGGCCTGGAGCTGACGGTCTACCGCGTGGTCCAGGAAGCCCTGACCAACACCCTGAAGCACGCGGGCCCCGACGCGACGGCCGCGGTGACGCTCACGCACGCGCCACGGCACCTCTCCGCCGAGATAACCGACACCGCCGCTCCGCCGACTCCCGCTCCCGCTCCCACTCCCGCGATCCCGAGTTCCGGCCAGGGCCTGACCGGAATGCGGGAGCGCACGGCCCTCTACCGGGGCACACTCGAAGCCGGCCCCCGCCCGGACGGCGGCGGCTGGCGCGTACACCTGCGACTCCCCGTGGAGGAACCGGCACCGTGACGACCGTTCTCATAGCCGACGACCAGCCCATGCAGCGCTTCGGCTTCCGGATGCTGCTGGAGAGCCAGGACGACATGACGGTCGTCGGCGAGGCGGCCAACGGCACGGAAGCCGTACGGCTCACCGCGGAGCACCGCCCGGACGTCGTCCTGATGGACATCCGCATGCCGGGCCTGGACGGCATCGAGGCGACGCGCCGCATCGTCGCGGCGGGCGCGCGCACGAGGGTCCTCATCGTGACGACGTTCGACCTGGACGAGTACGCGTACGCGGGGCTGCGCGCCGGGGCCAGCGGCTTCCTGGTGAAGGACGCGCTCCCGGAGGAACTGCTCTCCGGGATCCGCGCGGTCGCGAGCGGGGACGCGGTGGTGGCCCCGAGCCTGACTCGCCGGCTCCTGGACACCTACGTGCGGTACCTCCCGCAGGAGCCGGACGCCGGGGCCGCCGCCCCGGAGGACCCCCGCATCACGGCGCTGACCGAACGGGAGCGGGAGATCCTGACGGTGATCGGCCAGGGCTGGACGAACACCGAGATCGCGGAACGGCTGCACCTGGCGGAGTCGACGGTGAAGACCCACATCAGCCGCATCCTGTCGAAGACGGGCGCACGGGACCGCGTCCAGGCGGTGATCCTGGCGTACGACGCCCAGCTGGTCACCCCGGCCTGAAACGCGAAAGGGGCCCGAAAGGGCCCCGTAAACGCAGAAAAGCCCCGCACCATAAGGTGCGGGGCTTTCCCACAATGATTGTTCGGCGGCGTCCTACTCTCCCACAGGGTCCCCCCTGCAGTAC
>NZ_JBITHO010000021.1:0-27011 GCF_044458065.1 Streptomyces sp. NPDC050504
GCGCGCGGTCTGCTCCGCAGACACAACGCGCCGCCGCTACGCGGCGAAATACGTGCAGCGCTCCGCGCTGCTGCCGACGCTTCGCGTCGGCCTTCTGGTCCGCTCCGCGGCCCCGAAGGGGTCAACTCCGTTGGCCTTGGCTCGGGTCGCTCCGCGATCCGGCCGCCGGGGGCGCGCTCCGCGCTTCCCGGAAAAGCGGCTGGCTACAGGGTCGGGGCTGTCCGGTGGTCGGTTTTCTGTTCGATGGTTTTGGGCTTTGCCTCTCGCTGGATCTGATGCTTCGTCATCAGGTTTCTGAGAGGCGGTCGCTGGTGCAGGGGTCGTGGGCTCGTGTGGATCTGAACCGTATCCTGCTGTGTGCTTCAAAATAGTTTAGTGCTGGATTCTGTGGGAGGGGCTGTTGCCCATCGCACGGGGTGCGGGCTGTTGGGGAGTGATCGAGAGGGGGTGGGGCCGGTCGGTCACGGTCCTGTCGCACTGCCGGTGATTCCCGTACCGGAGCCTGCGCGGCCTTCTACCGTGGGATCAGGCTGACAGTGAACGGCCTTGTTCGGGGGTGGAGTTGATGGCGGACCAGGCAGAAGGACCGGACACTTCCGGCGGGCAGGTTCCCTTGGACGGGCCGGGTTCCGGCCCTGGCCAGGATGATGCGGTCCAGGTCAGCAACAGCGTCTCCGGAACAACGGTCCACGGCCCTGTCGTCCAGGCCGGGTCCATCGGCACGTTCATCCACCACGCCCCTCCCCCGACAGCCCGCGCTGAGGTGGCCTGGCCGCTGCGCATCGGCGCCGTTCCTGACCTGGCCACCGCCCACCAGCCCCGGACCGCGCTGCGTGAACAGATCCACCGCGCCCAGAGTGCGGCGGGCACGGTCGTGCTCAGTCAGGTCCTGTCCGGCGGCGGGGGCGTGGGCAAGACCCAGCTCGCCGCCGCCCTCGCCCACCACGCCGGACACGACGGAACCGACCTCGTCCTGTGGGCCGACGCCACCAGGGCCGAACAGGTCCTGGGCGCGTACGCGCAAGCCGCACTCCTGGTCCAGGCACCCGGCGCCACCGGACAGGACGTGGAGAGCGACGCCAGGGCGTTCCTGAACTGGGCGGCCACGACCGGCCGATCGTGGCTGATCATCCTGGACGACGTCACCGAACCCGACGCGCTGCGCAGCTGGTGGCCGCCCACCGGCGCCCACGGAGCAGGAGAGGGGCAGCCGCCGGGTGCACGCGAGGCTGCCGGGCCGCAGCATCGCGCGGTGGTCACCACCCGGCTCAAAGGCGCCGACATCAGCGGCGGCGGCCGCCACGTCCTGGACATCAGTACCTACACAGCCGCCGAGTCCGCAGCGTTCCTGCGGGAGCGCCTCGTCCTTGCCGACGCAGGGCACCTCCTCGATGAGGCCGTGGACGACGTCGGTACCGTGCTGGGGCACCTGCCGCTCGCCCTCGGCTACGCGGCCGCATGGATGATCAACGAAGACCAGCCCTGTGGTACGTACGTCCGGCACTTCCGGGACCAAAAGCGCAGGCTCGGCCAGGTGCTGCCCGCCCGGTGGAGCGGGGAGGCGTACGACCGGGAGATCGCTGTGGCGCTGCTGTTGTCGCTGGACGCGGCGCAGGCGGCCGAGCCGGTCGGGCTCGCGCGGCCGGCGCTGGACCTGGCGGCGTTCCTCGACCCGGCAGGACACCCCGCCGAGTTCTGGCAGACCGACGCGGTCACCGGCTACCTCACCCGCACCCGCACCGGAGCCGCGGCGGCTGGTGATGGGGGCGGTCGTGGACGGGAACGTGACCGGGACACAGACCCTGCGGTCCTGGCCGGGGCGGGGGCCCTGGGGCCGGACGTGCGGGAGGAAGCGGTGGGTTCGGGCGGGGACGCAGAGCGTGTCCCGGTGGTGGACGCGGCGACTGCGCGCAGGGCGATGCGGCTGCTCCACCGCTACGGACTGATCAGCACCCGGCGGGACGATCCGCAGCGCACGGTACGGATCCATGCGCTCACCGCGCGCGCCGCACGTGAAGCCCTTCCCGAACCAGGCAGGGGTGTGGTGGTGGGGGCGGTCGCGGACGGGCTGCTGGAGCTGTGGCCGGAGGAAGACCAGCACGACATGGCCAGGGCCGCGGTGCTGCGCGCGAACACCGATCACCTCTATCCCCTGGCCGGCGACCATCTCTGCTCCCGTCATGCTGGTGTGCATGGGGTCCTGTCCCGGGCCGGGGAAAGCCACGTACTCAGCGGGCTTCCCGGCCTGGCCGTGGCCTACTGGGAGAGCCAGGCCGCTCACGCGCAGCGCCAGTTTGGAGCCGAGCACTCCGACACCCTGACCGCCCGCGCCAACCTCGCCCTCAGCTACCAGGCCGCGGGGCGCACCAGCGAAGCAATCGAGCTCCAGGAGCAGATCCTGGCCGACCGCGAACACCTCCTCGGCCACCACCCCCACACCCTGACCACCCGCGCCAACCTCGCCACCAGCTACCGGGAAGCGGGGCGCACCAGCGAAGCCATCGAGCTCCTGGAACGGGTCCTGGCCGACAGCGAACACCTCCTCGGACCCCAACACCCCCACACCCTGACCATCCGCGCCCACCTCGCCGCCAGCTACTGGACGGCGGGGCGTACCAGCGAAGCAATCGAGCTCCAGGCACAGGTCCTGGCCGACAGCGAACACCTCCTCGGACCCCAACACCCCCACACCCTGACCGCCCGCGCCAACATCGCCCACAGCTACCGAGATGCGGGGCGTACCAGCGAAGCCATCGAGCTCCTGGAACAGGTCCTGGCCGACCATGAACACCTCCTCGGACCCCAACACCCCGAGACCCTGGACACCCGCGACAATCTTGCCGTCAGTTACCACGGCACGGGGCGTCGGGGCGAGGCTGTGGGGCTGCTTGCACGGGTGGTCGAGGACTCACGGCAGGTACTGGGCGAGGAGCACCCCCGTACCAGAGCCCGGGTGGAGAGGCTGCGGCGGTGGCGTGAGCAGGACACGTCCCCGCAGCCCGGCCAGGACTGACGGGGTGGCTGAAGAGCTGGCGTGCTGCCGCACTCCGGCCCTGCCTCCCCCAGCAGCCGGGACACAGCTCGCAGCGTGGCGGGAGGGACTCGGCATGCGCTGGCAGCCGGGGTGTGTGCGAGGCGCGCGGTCCACATTCCCAGCTGCGCGTGAGGTCCGCCGGTCCGCGGCACGGGCTTGCCCTTCACGGGCGGGGGCCGGGGCTGGGTGGTCACGGTCCTGTCGCACTGCCGGGCATTGCCCGTACCGGAGCCTGCGCGGCCTTCTACCGTGGGATCAGGCTGACAGTGAACGGCCTTGCCCGGGGGTGGAGTTGATGGCGGACCAGGCAGACGGACCGGACACTTCCGGCGGGCAGGTTCCCTTGTACGGGCCAGGTTCCGGACCGGGCCAGGATGATGCGGTCCAGGTCAGCAACAGCATGTCCGGAACGACCGTGCACGGGCCCGTCGTCCAGAGCGGATCGATCGGCACCTTCACCTACCAGGCCCCTCCCCCACCAGCCCACGGGAAGGTGGCCTGGCCGCTGCGCATCGGCGCCGTTCCTGACCTGGCCACCGCCCACCAGCCCCGGACCGCGCTGCGTGAGCAGATCCATCGGGCCCAGAGCGCGGCGGGCACGGTCGTACTCAGCCAGGTCCTGTCCGGCGGCGGGGGCGTGGGCAAGACCCAGCTCGCCGCCGCCCTCGCCCACCACGCCGCCCACGACCGCACCGACCTCGTGCTGTGGGCCGACGCCACCAGGGCCGAACAGGTCCTGGGTACCTACGCGCAAGCCGCA
Organism: Streptomyces sp. NPDC050504; assembly: GCF_044458065.1. Classification (NCBI taxonomy): domain Bacteria; kingdom Bacillati; phylum Actinomycetota; class Actinomycetes; order Kitasatosporales; family Streptomycetaceae; genus Streptomyces; species Streptomyces sp. NPDC050504. The sequence continues at coordinate 3,795 of NZ_JBITHO010000021.1, forward strand.
CTCCTGGTCCAGGCGCCCGGTGCTGCCGGGCAGGATGTGGAGAGTGACGCCAGGGCGTTCCTGAACTGGGCAGCCACGACCAGCCGGTCGTGGCTGATCATCCTCGACGACGTCACCGAACCCGACGCACTGCGCGGCTGGTGGCCACCAGCCAGCGCCCACGGAACAGGAGAAGAACATCCTCCGGGCACGCGCGAGGCTGCCGGGCCGCAGCATCGCGCGGTGATCACCACCCGGCTCAAGGGCGCCGACATCAGCGGCGGCGGCCGCCACGTCCTGGACATCAGCACCTACACAGCCGCCGAGTCTTCGGCGTTCCTGCGCGAGCGGCTGGGTGCCGGACATCTGCTGGACGGGTCTGTGGACGAGGTGGGGGTGGTCCTGGGGCATCTGCCGCTGGCGCTCTGTTACGCCGCCGCGTGGATGATCAACAAGGATCTGCCGTGTGCTGTGTATGTGGAGCGCTTCTGTAACGAGCGGAAGCGGCTTGATGAGGTGCTGCCCGCTGTTGGAAGCGGTGAGGGGTACCAGCGTGATGTCGCGGCGGCGCTGCTGTTGTCGCTGGACGCGGCGCAGGCCGCTGAGCCCGTCGGGCTCGCCGTACCCGCCCTTGACCTGGCGGCGTTCCTCGACCCGGCCGGACACCCTGCCGAGTTCTGGCAGACCGGGGCGGTGGCCGCGTACCTCACCCGCGCGGTCGCGGCCGCCCCGTCCGGCGGCGGACACGGCCCCGGCGGTGAACTCGGCCCGAGCCCGAGCCCGGCTCTGGAGGAAGACGGCGTGCCCGCGGCCGGGCCGGGGGCTGCAGACACGGCCGGTTCCGCCGACGGCGGCGATGACGACGGGCGCGTCGCGGCGGTGAGTCGGGAGACCGCGCGCGAGGCAATGCGGCTGCTGCACCGCTACGGGCTTGTCACCACCCGGCACGACGACCCGCAGCGCGCCGTACAGATCCACGCTCTCACCGCGCGCGCCGCACGCGAAGCCCTCCCCGAAGGAAACACGGGTGTGGTGGTGGAGGCGGTCGCCGACGGGCTGCTGGAACTCTGGCCGGAAGAAGACCACCACGACATGGCCAGGGCCGCGGTGCTGCGCGCGAACACCGACCACCTCTACCCCCTGGCCGGCGACCACCTCTGCCTCCGTCACGCCGGTATGCACCGGCTCCTGTCCCGGGCCGGGGAAAGCCACCTGCTCGCCGGGCTGCCTGACCTCGCCGTCGCCTACTGGGAACACCAGGCCGCCCACGCGCAGCGCCAGCTGGGAGCCGAACACCCCGACACCCTGACCGCCCGCACCCACCTCGCCACCAGCTACTGGACGGCGGGGCACACCCGCGAAGCCATCGAACTCCAGGAACAAGTCCTAGCCGACCACGAACACCTCCTCGGACCACGGCACCCCGAGACCCTGACCGCCCGTGCCAACCTCGCCATCAGCTACCAGGACGCAGGACGCACCAGCGAAGCCATCGAACTCCAGGAACAGGTCCTAGCCGACAGCGAACAACTCCTCGGACCACGGCACCCCCACACCCTGACCGCCCGTGCCAACCTCGCCGGCAGCTACCGGGATGCGGGGCGCACCGGCGAAGCCATCGAACTCCAGGAACAAGTCCTAGCCGACCACGAACACCTCCTCGGACCACGGCACCCCCACACCCTGACCACCCGCGCCAACCTCGCCAACAGCTACCGGGACGCAGGACGCACCGGCGAAGCCATCCAGCTGGAGGAGCAGGTCCTGGCCGACAGCGAACAACTCCTCGGACCACGGCACCCCCACACCCTGACCGCCCGCGACAACCTCGCCACCAGCTACCAGGCTGCGGGGCGCACCGGCGAAGCCATCCAGCTCCTGGAACAGGTCCTCGCCGACAGCGAACACCTCCTCGGGCACCGGCACCCCGACACCCTGAACACCCGCGCCAACCTCGCCACCAGCTACCAGGCTGCGGGGCGCACCGGCGAAGCCATCCAGCTCCTGGAACAGGTCCTCGCCGACAGCGAACACCTCCTCGGGCACCGGCACCCCGACACCCTGGCCGCCCGCGCCAACCTCGCCATCAGCTACTGGACCGCAGGGCGCACGGGCGAAGCCATCGACCTGGAGGAGCAGGTCCTGGCCGACAGCGAACAACTCCTCGGACCCCAACACCCCGACACCCTGAACACCCGCGCCAACCTCGCCACCAGCTACCAGGCTGCGGGGCGCACCGGCGAAGCCATCCAGCTCCTGGAACAGGTCCTCGCCGACAGCGAACAACTCCTCGGACCCCAACACCCCGACACCCTGACCACCCGCGCCAACCTCGCCATCAGTTATCGGGATGCGGGGCGTGGGGGCGAGGCTGTGGGGCTGCTTGCACGGGCGGTCGAGGACTCCCGGCAGGTACTGGGCCAGGAGCACCCCTACACCAGAGACCGGGTGGAGGCGCTGCGGCGGTGGCGTGAGCAGGACACGTCCCCGCAGCCCGGCCAGGACTGACGGGGCGGGTGAAGAACCGGCGTGCTGCCGGGCGGCGCGCGATGAGCACCGGGCGCCTGGATGTGCTGGACGGCGTCGCACCCGGCTGATGCCCGGTCTGGAACGCGGGATGGCAGCGGCACTTCCAGCTCCTCAAGGCCCACCGCGACGCGGGCAACCCGGTCCCGATGGAGGCGGGCGAGGTCGTGGTCCAGGGCGAGGACCTCGGGCAGTGGGTCCGCGCGCAGCGCTTCGACTGGGAGCATCTGGTGGTGGGGCAGCGGGTGCTGCTGGAGATCCTGGGGCTTGAGCCTGCTGGGGAGGGGGAGCGGCCGGTGCAGCGGACGCAGGACGGCAGGTGGGCGGTGAACATGGCGGCGGCGCGGCAGTTCCACGGGCGGGAAGGGCATCTGCGGGTGCCCCGGGAAGTACGTGGAGGGGTTGGTGGCCGGTGTTGGGTTGGGAGGGCGTCAGCCGGGTGCTGGCGGTGTGTTGGTGAGGCTGGGGACGTTCGTGGACAACGTCCGGCGGCGGGCTGACAGGCTCACCGCCGGGCGGCGGGCGGAGCTGGATGAACTGGGGATGCGCTGGTGACGGTGGGTGGGGGTGAGGGTCGGGCGTGATCGCGGTTCTCTGTCCGAGGGGCGTGGCGTGAGCGTGGGGAGGGATGTTGTGACCGGCACCGGATGGCACCTGCACGGCCCTGACGGGGACACCGTTCCCGACACCGGTTGGGGGTGCGTTCCCGACATCGGCTGGGGACACGCCCCCGCCCCCTGCTGACCTGCTTGGAGAACAGACTTGCGCCCCGGTTCCCGTCTTTCAACGGCGGGTCCGGGGCGCAGTGCTGTCCGGGGGCTTTGGCCGCGTCAGCACCATGCTGACGCGGGGCGGGTCAGGCGGCTTCGCCGCGCATCTCCTCCAGAACGACCTCGGGCGCGGTCTCGCCGGGCTTCACCGGCACGATCCGTACGACGTCGCCGTTCGCCTCCAGCCGGGCCTTCTCCTTCTGCGCAGCTGAGGCGCTGTAGGAGACGGCGGACTCGTGTACATGGCAGCGCCACTTCCGGCTCGTCAAGGCCCACCGCGACGCGGGCAACCCGGTCCCGATGGATGCCGGCGACGTCGTGGTCCAGGGCGAGGACCTCGGACACTGGGTACGCGCACAGCGCCTCAACGGGGAGCAGCTGATGGTGGGGCAGCGGGTGCTGCTGGAGATCCTGGGGCTCGAACCCGCCACGGTGGAGGAGCGGCCGGTGCAGCGGACACAGGACGACACGTGGGCGCTGAACATGGCCGCGGCCCGGCAGTTCCACGCCCGGGAACATCACCTTCGGGTGCCCCGCAAGCACGTGGAGGAGTTGGGGGCCGACGTTGGGGCGGGAGGGCGTCAGCCGGGTGCTGACTGCGCCGGAGACGGCGGCGGGCGGGGTGTCGTGGGCGTGCGGCTCGGGATGTTCCTCGACAACGTCCGGCGGCGGGCCGACAAGCTCACCCCGGCGCGGCGGGCCGAGCTGGATCAGCTCGGCATGCGCTGGTGAGTGCGGGGAAGCTGGGTGTTGTTCGCCGGGAGGGAGCGCCGGGCTGGGCAGGCGGGGCGGTCGGCACGGATACCGACGGCCCCGTGGTGTTCCCTCATCGCAGGAGTTGGGTCAGGGCACCGGTGAAGACCGCGGCGAGGACGGCACGGTCCTGGTGAGGGTGGTGGGGGTGGGTCGCGCCGTCCAGAGGGGCCAGCTTCCCGCGGCCGTGGCCACCAGCACCGCGATCGTCAGGGCCGGCACGATGCCAAGGACGAGCAGCACGAGAGACAGAGGGGCATGGTCAACTTCCTTTCACGCGGGTGGTGATGTCGTGCATCAAGGTCTGCGAAAAGGTGTCCGGCGGGGTCCGTCCCGGACCATGATGGACATTCCCGGGCGTCACCGGCTCCCCTTGCTCGGCAGGGGCCTCGTGGCCCGGCAGGGGACGCAGCGGGGAAAGGCAGGGGAAACATGGGCGCTGGAGAACTGTCGGCCTTGCGGGTGCGGCTGAACAACGCGCTGGCTGTTTCCGGGCTGACCAAGAGCCAGCTCGCCGTCCGCGCCGGACGCTCACGCACGGTCGTCTACCAGGCCCTGCGCGACGGGGACCCCGCGCCCAGCCCGGCCACCGTCGCCGCCCTCGCCCAAGCCCTGGGTCTTCCTGTTGACGAGGTCTTGGAACAGTTCCGCACCGCCACCAGCACCAGCACCAGCACCAGGGCTGACAGTACTGGTGAGCCCGGTGAAGCCGGGGGCAGCGTGTCCCCCGGCGAGAACGGTGAGCCGGTCGGGAGTGCGTCAACTGGTAGTGACGGGACGGGAGGGGTGCCAGGAGCGGGCGGGATGGGGAACCGGGTCCACAACAGCGTGTCCGGAACGACGACGGTGCACGGCTCGCTCGTCCAGGCCGGGTCCATCGGCGCCCTCACCCTCGTCCAGCACCAGCACGCCCCTCCCCCACCAGCACCCGCACCGGCACCGGGAGGTGGACCCGCCTGGCCCCTGCGGATCGGAGCCGTCCCCGACCTGGTCACCGCCCATCAGCCCCGCACCGCGCTGCGTGAGCAGATCCACCGTGCCCAGAGCGCAGCGGGCACGGTCGTGCTCAGCCAGGTCCTGTCCGGCGGCGGGGGCGTGGGCAAGACCCAGCTCGCCGCCGCCCTCGCCCACCACGCCGGGATTGACGGAACCGACCTCGTCCTGTGGGCCGACGCCACCAGGGCCGAAGAGGTCCTGGGCACCTACGCGGCCGCCGCACTCCTGGTCCAGGCACCCGGCGCCGCTGGACAGGATGTGGAGAGCGACGCGCGGGCCTTCCTGAACTGGGCGGCCACGACCGGCCGGTCGTGGCTGGTCGTCCTGGACGACGTCACCGAACCCGACGCCCTGCGCGGCTGGTGGCCACCAGCCGGTGTTCATGATGGCGGTGGGCAGGTTCCGGGGGAAGACGGCGGTGCCGGGGTGCGGCATCGGGCGGTGATCACGACCCGGCTGAAGGGCGCCGACATCAGCGGCGGTGGCCGGCACGTCCTGGACGTCAGCACCTACACAGCCGCCGAGTCTGCGGCGTTCCTGCGAGAGCGGCTCACCCTCGCTGATGCCGGGCACCTCCTCGATGAGGCCGTGGACGAGATCGGGGACGTGCTGGGGCATCTGCCGCTCGCGCTCGGGTACGCGGCCGCGTGGATGATCAACGAGGACCAGCCGTGTGCTGTGTATGTGGAGCACTTCCGCGATCAGGAGCAGAAGCTCGACCAGGTCCTGCCCGCGAGAGGAAACGGGGAGGCGTACGGGCGTGAGGTCGCGGCGGCGCTGCTGTTGTCGCTGGACGCGGCGCAGGCGGCCGAGCCGGTCGGGCTCGCCGCACCGGCCCTCGACCTGGCGGCGTTCCTCGACCCGGCCGGGCATCCCGCCGAGTTCTGGCAGACCGGGGCGGTCCGTGCGTACCTTGCGAGGGCGCGCCGGTCCGGGAAGGGCGTCCGGGGATGGCGGGGTTTGCTGGGGCGGGTGTTCTCTTCGTCTGGCCGGGCTGCGGTGGGTCCGGGTGCCGGGCGTGAGGCGATGCGCCTTCTGCACCGGTACGGGCTGATCACCACCCGGCACGAGGATCCGCACCGTGCCGTACAGATCCACGCGCTGACCGCGCGCGCCGTACGCGAAGCTCTCTCTGCGGAGAGCAAGGGCACGGTCGTGCGGGCTGTCGCGGATGCGCTCCTTGGGCTGTGGCCCGAGGAAGACCATCACGACATGGCCCGCGCCACCGTTCTGCGTGCCAACACAGATCATCTGTGGCCGTTGGCGGGCGATCTTCTCTGGCAGCCGGACGGTCATGAGCTTCTCTACCAGGCTGGGAGCAGTCACTGGCGCAACGGGCTCCCCACAGCGGCCCTTGCCTACTGGGAATGCCAGGTCGCCTTCGCGGAAAGACTGCTGGGAGCCGGCCATCCCGACACTCTGACCGCCCGCGCCAACCTCGCCACCAGCTACTGGACCGCAGGACGCACCCGCGAAGCCGTCCAGCTCCTGGAGCAGGTTCTGGCCGACAGCGACCGCCTCCTCGGACCCCAGCACCCCGACACCTTGACCGCCCGCGCCAACCTCGCCACCAGCTACTGGACGGCGGGGCGCACCGGCGAAGCCATCGCCCTGGAGGAACAGGTCCTGGCCGACCGCGACCGCCTCCTCGGACCACGGCACCCCGACACCCTGACCGCCCGCGCCAACCTCGCCAACAGCTACCGGGACGCGGGGCGCACCAGCGAAGCCATCGAGCTCCTGGAGCAGGTTCTGGCCGACAGCGACCGCCTCCTCGGACCCCAGCACCCCGACACCCTGACCACCCGCGCCAACCTCGCTGCCAGCTACTGGACAGCGGGGCGCACCGGCGAAGCCATCGAAATGGAGGAACAGGTCCTGGCCGACAGCGACCGCCTCCTCGGACCCCAGCACCCCGACACCTTGACCGCCCGCGCCAACCTCGCTGCCAGCTACCGGACCGCAGGGCGCACCGGCGAAGCCATCGCCCTGGAGGAACAGGTCCTGGCCGACAGCGAACACCTCCTCGGGCACCAGCACCCCGACACCCTGAACGCCCGCGCCAACCTCGCCGCCAGCTACCGGGACGCGGGGCGCACCAGCGAAGCCATCGAGCTCCTGGTGCGGGTCCTGGCCGACCGCGAACAACTCCTCGGACCCCAACACCTCCACACCCTGAACACCCGCGCCAACCTCGCCACCAGCTACCAGACCGCAGGACGCACCCGCGAAGCCATCGACCTCCAGGAACAGGTCCTGGCCGACCGCGAACACCTCCTCGGACCCCAGCACCGCGACACCCTGAACACCCGCGCCAACCTCGCCACCAGCTACCACGGCGCGGGGCGTGAGGGCGAGTCCGTGGGGCTGCTTGCACGGGTGGTCGAGGACTCCCGGCAGGTTCTGGGTGAGGAGCACCCCCACACCAGAGACCGGGTGGAGAGGCTGCGGCGGTGGCGTGAGCAGGACGACACGTTCCCGCAGCCCGGCCAGGACTGACGGGGTGGGTGAAGAACCGGCGTGCTGCCGCACCCCGGCCCTGCCTCCCACAGCGGCCGGGACACAGCTCACAGCGTGGCGGGAGGAACCCGGCATGCGCTGGCAGCCGGGGTGTGTGCGAGGCACGCGGTCCACGTTCCCAGCTGCGCGTGAGGTCCGCCGGTCCGCGGCACGGACTTGCCCTTCACGGGCGGGGGCCGGAGCTGGGTGGTCACAGTCCTGTCGCACTGCCGGTGATTCCCGTACCGGAGCCTGCACGGCTTTCTACCGTGGGATCAGGCTGACAGTGAATGGCCTTGTTCGGGGGTGGAGTTGATGGCGGACCAGGCAGACGGACCGGACACTTCCGGCGGGCAGGTTCCCTTGGACGGGCCGGGTTCCGGCCCTGGCCAGGATGATGCGTTCCAGGTCAGCAACAGCGTGTCCGGAACGACGGCGCACGGCCCTATCGTCCAGGCCGGATCGATTGACACTTTCATCTACCAGGTCACTCCCCCACCAGCCCACGGTGAAATGGTTTGGCCAGTACGAGTCGGCGCCGTGCCTGACCGGGCAGCGCCTGGCCAGCCGATCAGCGAGTGGGAGCCGCACCAACTCGAGGTGCATCCCGCCGGCCCCGGTGAAAGCGCACCGGGCGAGGACGGAGTGTGGGCGTTGCCCGGGTACGTACGACGCGCGCATGATCGGGTGCTGGCCGACGCGGTGGTGGCAGCAACGGCGGGCCGCAGCGGCATCGTGGTGCTGGTGGGCACGTCCTCGACGGGCAAGACCCGGGCATGCTGGGAAGCCGTCCAGCCGCTCGCCGAGCAGGGGTGGAGACTGTGGCATCCCTTTGATCCGACGCGTGCCGAAGCTGCGCTGGAAGACTTGCACCGAGTCGGACCGCGTACGGTGGTGTGGCTGAACGAGGCACACCATTACTTCGGCGACCGGCAGTTCGGTGAACCCATCGCGGCGGCCGTGCATCAACTGTTGATCGACAAGGAACGCGGCCCGGTCCTGGTGCTGGGCACGCTGTGGCCGGATGATGACCACGACTACACCGCTCTGCCCCCAACCCGCGGGGACGATCCGTACAGCCGGGTGCGGGAACTGCTGGCCGGTCGCACGCTGAGCGTCCCGGACGTATTCGACAACGCAGCCCTGGCTGCCGCGACCGCCTTGGCCGAACAGGGCGACACGCTGCTGGCCAGCGCACTCATCCGCAACCGGAGCAGCGGCCGGATCACCCAGGACCTGGCCGGAGCCCCCGAACTCCTGCGCCGCTACGAACAGCCCCGCCAGGCTGCCGCCCGCGCCCTGCTGCAAGCGGCGATGGACGCCCGCCGGTTCGGCGTCGGTCTCCACCTCCCCAAAGCCTTCCTGACCGACGCGGCCCTCGGCTACCTCGGCGATGACGACTACGAACAGCTCAGCAAGGACTGGGCCGAGCAGGCATACGCCGAGCTCGCAGTGCAGGTCCACGGCAAGCAAGCACCCCTGCGCCTTACCCGCCCTCGGCCGCCACGGCACCCGTCTGCCCCCACTGCCCGAACCACCATGCCTCCGTCCACGGGCCCAGTCCTCCGGCTCGCCGACTACCTGGAACACCACGGCCGCTATACCCGCCGTCATCTATGCCCGCCCGAAGCGTTCTGGAACTCCGCCTACAACCATCTCCGCCCTGAGAGCCTCCGTGCCCTTGCCGACGCAGCCAGAAGCAGGTTCCGTCTGCGATGGGCCCACCGCCTCTTCCAACAAGCTGTCGACCACGGTGATACCGAGGCTCTGCTCGGCATGGCCTGGGCACGGGAGAGAGCTGGAGACCGGGCCAGTGCCGAGGAGATGTACCGTCGGGCCGCCGACCACGGCCACACCCACGCTCTGCTCCCTCTGGCATTGCTGCGGGAGGAGGCCGGGGACCGAGCTGGCGCCGAGGCCCTGGCCCGCCAGGCCGCCGACCGTGGCCACACCGACGTCCCACGCCGCCTGGCATCGGCGCGGGAGAAGGTTCAGGACGACCGCCTCCTCCAGCAGGCAGCCGACAACGGTGACACCGAAGCCCTGCGCCGCCTGGCACTGATGGGGGAGATGGCTGGGGACCCGATCGGCGCCGAGACCCTGGCCCGCCAGGCCGCCGACCGTGGCGACACCACCGCCCTGCTCAGCCTGGCCGGGATGCGGGAATCAGCCGGGGACTGGGCCAGTGCCGAAGTGTTCTACCGCCAGGCCGCTCACCATGGCAGTACCAGCGCCCTGCGCCGCCTGGCCTCGATGCGGGAAGAGCTTGGGGACCGGGCCAGTGCCGAGGAGCTCTACCGGCAGGTCGCCGACCGGATCAATAGCGGGTTCCTGCGCCGTCTGACATTGCTGCGGGAAGAGGCCGGGGACCGGGCCGGTGCCGAGATCCTGGCCCGGCATACCGCCGACCGTAGCGACAGCGACGCCCTGTACTACCTGGGGCTGATGCGAGAGAGAGCCGGCGACCGAGCGGGAGCCGAGATCCTGATCCGTCAGGCCTCCGACTACGGCAGCGCCGAAAGCATCTCCAACCGCACCGATTGCTGGCAGGGCCTGCTCAGGCGCTGGCCGCACGGTCTCGACCCGGACGGCACACCCACGTCTCCATGGAAACCACCCCAGCCGACCGGCCGGAAGAAACACGCACCGCCAGTCGCCCCTTAGTGAAACGGCTGACCGCAGCCAGTTCACGCACATCGCACGCTGGCGGAGCGAGGGAGCGGCACTGAACATTTTGATGAGAGTCATCAGTCCTGCCCCTGAGCGAGCTGCTGGTCGACGTCCCTGGTCTCGGGGTTCGCTGCTGTCACGGCCGATGACCCCGAGCGTGCTGCGGCGGTGACTGCGGCCATGCTCGCAGGGCACCCCCCGCTGCCCGGACAGACCCGCACACACCTGCCCCGCGCCCGGCGCTCGGCCGAGGTCAAGGTCGAGGCCGAGGTCGACTTCCTCGAGACCCTTGCGCGGCGGGCCCCATCACGGTGCTCGTGAGCGCGTAGGAGGGGGCCGGGAATTGAGCAGCCCCGGGGCGGCGAACGTACGGGACCGGTGGCTGGCGGGCGTTTCGGGCGCAGACGCTGGCGGAGTTCGAGCAGGAGATGCTGCTGAACGACGACCAGATCGACAACGCACTCAACGTGCTGGTCCTGGACGACCCCAGCCACTGGTCACTCCTGCAACGCACGACACTGGCCCTGGCCCTGGTCTGGGACATCGCCGCTCTGGCCGGGTACGCCGCCCAGCTCGCGGCCGCCCCCGAGGAGCGGGCGGCCGAACTGCTGTGGCAGGGCGGGACGGGCACCAGCACCAGCACCAGCACCAGGGCCGCGGCTTTCCCGCCGATGTCAGCGATCCGGCGGGGCGCCCGGTGGACTACGGACTGCTGGACGAGCTGGTGGGCGCGCAACACGGAGTCCTCACCTGAGAGCCAGGCGGCGCCGCGTCTGGGAACACGTCGACAGCTACGCGGGGGCGGGGCGCAACAGGTTGGGATTCTCGCGTCCTCCCGGGACTCGGATGGTGACGACAAGGCATGGCTCGGCTTCGCCGACACGTTGGACGGGTTCGATCCAGATACTGTCGAAGAGGTTCGCGGCGCCTTCAGCGTCCACGGTTTTGTCGAGAGCTAGCAGGATGGCGAATCCAGCGTTGGCGTTTTGGTATTCGGCGGCTTGGGCGACGTATTGACGGAGTGCGGTTTCGCTCGCGTCGTCTTCTTCGATCTTGCATTCGACGTTGAATTGAACGGCACCGAAGGAGACGAGGATGTCGGTTCTTCCGCCTGCCTTGTCAATGACTTCTGAGTTAATGACTCCGAAGAGCGCCGAGAACTGCAGCACCTCTCGGTAGTGCTGGTGGAACAGAGCTTCGTCCACCTTTTGCTTCTTCTGGTCCTTGTCGCGTTTGCGGAGGTACTCCGTGTAGGAGCCGCCCATCTTCCGGCCGACGTCGTAGCAGAGGTACGCGAAACGGATCGTGGTTTCCAGGAGAACGGTGAACTCGTGGGCGATGCCGGGAAGCCAGTCGCGGGAGCCTTCCAGCTGTGTGAGGAGTCGCGCCTTGAGGCGGCCGTACTTGGGGTCGGCGATGGGCGCGAGGACGTCGTCGTGAGTGCGCAGGCCGAGCTCCAGGCGGTCGAGGACATGCTCGGGCGTTTGGTCAGCGAACGCAGCGAAGTCGTCTTTGAGTTGGTGTGCCAGCCGCTGCCAGCGTCGTGCTTTTCCCTGATCAGCTGCCTGCTGATCGCTGGGGTTCCCTCTGCTCTTGGTTCGGCTGAGGAGGCTGGCCAGGAGCTGCTGGGCCGCAGGATCGTCGCGGATCTCCTTGTCGTGGGCCAGGGCGTGCTGGAGGAAACGCTGCCGGTGCTCGTGCTGGAGGAAGGCGTCCTCAATCACGGGGGCCACCAGGGTCTCCACGGCCGCAGCTGCAGGGGTATCCGTGAGTACGGCGACCGTGTTGTGCGCGGTGTACGCGCGGAACAGTGCCGTGAGGATGTCGTGGCCGCCCTCGTACCAGGGGTCGTCGTCCTCAAGGTGTGTGGCAGCACCGTCGAGCATGACGGTGAGTTCTGACCAGGCGGTGACGTCGTTCTGGCGCGGCCGTCCCCAAGCTGGGGTGCGTGTGCGGTAGCGATAGTCCCGGTAGCGGTGGAGGGTGTCGCGCAAAATGGATGCGGCGGTGCGGACGCGTGTGAGGGCATCGGGAGCGGACAGGCCGAGGATGGCTTCGAGGGCTGCGTGGTAGAGCTGGGCGTCCAGGCGGTCGGGATCGAGAGTGATCAGCTCGGCCAGCCGGTCCTGGGTTTTGCGGAGTTGCTCGGCCATGGGCGTGTATTGGTCTTGTTCCAGAGCCTGGCGTAGGTCGCCGAGGGCGAGTTCGAACGCCGCGTCCCGGCAAGTGTGGTCGAGCATCAGGCAGCGTTCAAGAGCTTCGCGGAGACCGGCGCCGGGGTGGTGGGCGTCGAGGACGCCGAGGAGGCGGGGCAGGCGAGTAGCCATTGCCTCGGGAAGTGCAGCCAGGTCCTCGGTTACTTCGTCCATGGCGCCGAGGAGACGCGCGGCCTTGGTGACGCCGGACAGGGTGAGCTGGACGAGGCAGTCCGCGGCTTCCACTCCGATGAGGGCCGCGACGATGTCGTCGTCGGCATCCTGAGCTTGTTGGAGACGGGTGAGTAGCACGCGGGTCAACGGGGTGCCGAGTTCACGTGCCAGCGATGGGCGGCTGGCGAGGACGTCGGTGGCGCTGGCGAAGGCCGCGTGGTTCCTGTTGGCCCTAATGCCGTTGAGGACGGCGTCGTACAGCGGCTTGCACGCTTCGGTACCGAAAGCGTCGAGGTGATGTGCGGTCGCCTGGATAAGGTAGTGAAGGAAGGGCCCCTGGGCGAGGTGGTCAGCAGCGGCGAGGACTGCGTCAAGACCTCCGAGGTCGACCACCGCCGGGCCGGCGCGCAACTGGGGGCGGGAGGCGTGTGCGGCCCACTGGGCCAGGCGTTCGTCGATGACGTGCACGACGTCTTCTGCCTCCCCTGTCGTCGCTGAATGCCCTGGTGGCCTGGCCTAGAAGAGCTGGCGCTTGTCAGAACCGGTCACGGTACGGTCCTCGGGGAAGAACTCCCAAACGGCGTCGTCGATCGATGTGATCACGATCTGGATGCCCGGGTCGTCTGCCGCGGTCTCGTAGAGGGTCTTGATGCACTGACGCGCGTTCTCGTGGGAGAGCTCTTCGGCTGTGGGCGCGTCGATGAGCAGCAGACCGGGGTGGGACATGATGCCGCGTTGACGGCCGACTTTGATCATGCCGACGATGGCCGCGATACGCATGCGTAGGCGGTCGGTGGGGCTGAACGCCGCGAAAGGGTGCTTTTTGCCGGTCTTGCAGGCGTTGAGGTGTCCCGCCAGGTTGAGGTCGACGCTGGTCAGGTTGGCCACGCCCAAGTCATGGGCAATGCTGACGATCTCGTCGTTCAGATCGGTGAAGAGGGCCTTGCTGTGGTCGGCGACCACCTTCGACAACACCTCGGCGGCCGCCTCCAAGATGGCATCACTGTCGTCGGAGTCGTCCTCGACGTCCGCCAGGCTCGTCGTCGCAGTGACGTAGTCACCAACCACCTCCGGCAGGCCCGTCCCGTTGCCGGTGGCGACTGCCAGAGCACCGCGCAGCTGGTAGACGGCCTCCCGGGCGGAGTCGAGACGGGAGTACCAACTGCCGGAGCGCGCTGTGGTAAGTCGGGCGTTCGCAAGCTCGTACGCGACACGGCTGTTGTGGCAGGCGGCCCGGGTCGTCTCTACGGCCTGCCTGGCTGTGTCTTCGGCTGTGCGGGAGGCATTCACCCGGGCCTCCAGACGGCTGAGCAGTGCGGCTCGCGCCTCTGGGTCGTCTTGTACCTCCGGCAGAGGGCTTGCGCACACCGAGCACCGATGTTCGTTCTCCTCCGCGGTACGGCGGGCGTCGTCGATCTCGTGGTCGCAGCGTGGGCAGGACTCAGGCTCAAGCGCTCCCAAAAGGGCCCGGGCCGCGTTGCTTTGCTCAGCCCGGCGAACGGCTCTCTCGTCCTTCAGGCGCGCCTTGCGCGCGAGGACGCTGCCTTCTTCAGCCTCCTGGAGAGCCGCCTGGTCGTGCGCGAGCCGGCGTGCGGCGGCATCGACGTCGGCGAGCAGACCTGTCAGGTCGGGCTGGCCCGCTTCCAGGGCCGCCACCTTCTCCTTGGCAGCGCTGAGCGCCCGGCGCAGCGGCTCGGTCTGCTGCTCGCGGGCCTGGGTATCCTCCCGTACCCGGCGTTGAACGCGGTTGCTCTCCTGGGTGTCCTTCTTGCGGGCCGTATTGATCTGGGTCAGCTCGGACGCGTAGGGGACGTCGAGGAAGAGCTGCATTAGCTTCACAGGAAGCTGGTTGTACGACGTCGGGCCCAGCAGGATGCTGGAGTTCCCCGCGTTCAGCGCGATGGCATAGAAGTAGCTGGCCCAGCCGTGCACCTGCTCCGCGCTGTCGCGGTTGCCGTCGGCGTCCTTCGGTGCCCCGGCCTCGGCCGCCCACAGGGGCAGTGGTCGCAGCCCCAAGCGGTCGAGCATGAAGCGGTCGATGAGCTCCTTGACGCCGTCGGGTTCCGCGGTGGCCACCACACGGACGCCGGGGCCGGTCTCCTGGCAGCCCTTGAGGACTGTGAGGTGATCGAGGGTGTCGGCGCTCAGGAGCCGGCAGCTGGGGCGGCCAGGTTTGTCGAAGGTCAGGCGGATGGAGGCGGCGACGCCGGCGACCTCGATGTCCGCGCGGACGTAGGAGAACCAGCCCACTGTTTCGGGTCGTTTGAAGGCGTCGAAGCCGTCGCCGCGCAGGGCGTAGCTCAGCGCCCACAGAAGGCTCGACTTGCCGGCATTGTTCAGGGTGCTGGCGATCGCCCACGGGCCCGGTCCCAGCGTCATGTCGCGGGTGAAGGCGCCGTCGTTGTCGTCCGTGTCGGACTTGGTGCCTTCGCAGTACAGCCGGTGCACGACCAGTTGCCGGCGCGCGGGCAGTGGGCTGGTGGGTTGGATGCCGTGGGCAGACAGAGCGTCGCGGACCCTCTCCGCGCCGACGGATGGCACGCGGGCGGCGATCTGCTCATACAGCTCAGCCTCAGATGGCACCGGCAAAGACTCTGTGGTCATGCGGCGTCCCCCTGCTCTGCTTCGGCGCGCAGCCGGGCCAGGCGCGTGCGGGCCCGGTCGGCAATCGACGGGATGACCTCGTTCAGCGGGGTCTGGGCGTAGTCGCGCTGCAGGTACTGGCGTTTGCGCAGCGCCAGGGCGGTGTGCCCGGTAGCTTCGGCCAGCGCGCGAACGAGGCGGGCGCGCTCGGTGTACCAGGCCAGGACCGGAAACTGCTCCGTAGCCCGTTCCGCGAGCTCGCGGCCCTTGGCCGTGAGGTAGTAGTTGTCCTGAAGAACCCGCTGGGCGGTGCGCCGCGGCACGACCAGCACCAGCCGCGGTGCGGCCAGGACGCTCATCGCCTGGTCGATGTACTCGAACGCCCCGAACAGGTAGCGCAGCATGGGGATGGCGCAGATCTCGGGCTCGTCCGAATCCAGGATGAGGCCGGCCAGCTCCAGGTTGATGGCTTCCTTCTCGCGCTCGTAGTCGTTGAGAAGCTCATCGGCCAGGTAATCCGGGTTGCGCAGCCAGAAGTCGAGCTTCTGAAGCCTTCCCTCGGCGCGCAGCACAGCCACCGCGTCCGTCGGCGCGGCCTGCTGCTCTGCTTCGTTCAACGGATCAGACACCGCCGCGATGAGCAGCAGCAGCCGAATGGCGTCGGAGAAGCGATCCCCCTCGTCATCATCCACTGACACACCGTAATGACTCGCGGTGGGGTTGAACAATGCCCCTGCAGTGACCACTCAGGGCCTGTAGAAGGGACCGGGTCCTGGATGTGGCCGTGGCATCCAGCCCGGTGCCGAAGCAATGGCCGCCAGAATGAAGCCGCGATGGGTGTGGCTCCTTAGCGAGGGACGGGCCGACTTGGGCCTTGCCACACGGCTTCGAGCCCAGAAACGCGGACTTCGTAGTTACTTCGCCGGATCGGGCCCGTAGGTAACGGTATCGGGCACGTCGAGTGCCACACCGGTATGGCATCCCTCGATCCACGCGTCTCGCTCTTCTCGGTCCAGGCCATCCAGGAGCTCGTCAGCGCATTCCTTTTGACCTACGTGGGTCGGATACCGCGTGTCCGGTCCGCCCGGCTGGGTGCATATGTCCTGGCGAGCAGCGACTTCGCCGCCTGTCGTGCAGTACTCGAAGGCGTCGTCGATAACGCGCTTTGCGTAGGCAGACGCCGTCTTTTCCCCGAAGTGGTAGCCGTGCCAGTATTGCTCGGCCTTGTCCTGATCCGAGGTGCACGCTGTCAGTGTGAGCGCGGCGAGCAAGACCGGTATCAGCGTGCGTCGCATATGCCGGAGCTTACGTTAAAGCGCGAGGCCGTCTTCCTCTCTTCCCTGCGGAACTCCGCCGCTGCCTTTCGCTGCTCCGTGCACGGCGCGGCTCCCGGGGCGATGACACCGGGAGCCCCGTTCCTCGGGGGGTGCTGTGCACTGACGGGTTCAACGAGCAGTCCCGCCCATGGTCACTGCCAGGCTCCTCGCCCGCTCATGGCCCCGGATGCCTTTCTGCGCTGCGTCAGTGTGGCGCTGGCGTCCGGGCTGTCCTCGCGCCACGGGCCCGCACGAACGGTCGGCAAAGAGACCGGTAGGCGCGGGAGCCCCCGCCGGTTGGCCGGGCGGGGGCTCGTGTCGGGGAGATCTCGCGAGGTCGTCAGTTGTTGACGGTCAGGTGGTTGAGGATGTCCCACTCGGAGAGGAGGTCGATTTCTGAGTTGTCGGAGTTGTTCTGCTGGTTGTGGTTGTTGGATCCGTTGCTGTGGTTGTTGACGTTGTTGTTGTTGCCGTCGTTGATGGCCTGGTTCTGGGAGAGGAGGTTGACCAGGGCGAGGTTCTCGCCGATGAGGTTCCAGCCTGGGTTGTCGTCGGCGAAGGCGGGACCGGTGGGGGTGAAGATGGCCGCACCGGCGAGTGCAGCGACGGCGAGCGTACGGCTGAGGATCTTGTTCATGTCCGGGGCAACGAGATCGCACCTCGCCGGGTGCGGCAGTTCTCCTGCGATGACCCGATGGGCTCACTCAAAGTGCGTGTGGCACACGATAAGTCCGCTGTCACGGAAGATTTCGCAACGCTGGTCGCGCGACCACCTCGGCATAGCGTCAGAGGAGTCCAGCACCTTTGCCGTCTCCGAGCTGATGGTGTGCCCGAGTGACGCAAGACCGGCCAGTCCAAGCGCGTCCACGACGCCCTCCTCGACGCGTTCCGCTGGCTGCACCGCTACAACACCCGACGCCGTCACTCCCGCCTCGGACACCGCAGCCCGATCGCATACGAGACAGCGTCCAGAGCAACATCAACTACGCTGACACCAGCCGCATAACCCGTGTCCAGGATTCAGGGGCAAGGCCCGACCTTCAGGGCCCTGGCGGCCAAGCGCTCTCGCCGCACGCCCGCGCCGCCCTGATCCGGGTGAGCTCCCTGAAGTCGATGCCCTCGCGGATCCGGTCGAGCCGCGTCAGCGCGGCACGGACATCCTCCATCGGAGCCCCCTCGTCGTTGTCGGCGGCAGGGCTTCGTCGGAGCTCTGGCCTGCGGGGCACGAGCCAGCCTGCTCCGCCGGGGCTCGTCGGCGGACAAGCCGTCCCGTCACGGCACCTCCACCCACTCGGCGGGCTCAAGGACGAGGTCTGCCGGGATTTCGCGGTCAGCCTGGCACACCTGCGGAACGGCCGTGCTCTCCGGGGGTTCTGGGACGGTGGCGGCGTGGGGGATGGCGGCGGCGCAGGCGGCGCAGGTGTCGGCGAGGTGCCAGGTGCGCCCGCGGTCGGCCTTGATGAGCAGGAGCCGCAGCGGGCCCGAGCAGGGGCCCTGGCGCCCGTGCCATGTGCAGGCCTTCTCCCGGCACTGGCAGGTGCGCAGGTGCGGGGGCAGCCGGGATTCGACGAGGTGGCCTGCGAGGTGCCGCCTGATCTCCGCTGCTCCGTTGGCGCTCTTCACCGGAGATCCTGTCGCGCAGGCGCTGCATGTCAGCGTGGGCCGCCCGGCTGGGCTGCTGGTGGTGAGGGTCCAGGTGCGGGCGGGCAGGGCCATGGGCGGCGGTCTCTCCAAGGCGTGATCGGTCGGTTGTCGGCCGTCCTTCCGGGCGGCTTCGGGAGCGGACACCGTAGTGCAGAGCTCTGCACGGCTGCGGGTACTTCCGTACTGGCGCAAATAGGGCAGACATCTGCACTGTCAGGGCAGGGTCCTGCACCTTCGGATGGGGAGGTGACGATCTTCCCGCCGCCGGAACCCAACCCGACGGCACTACGGCTGCTCCTCTCCCACCTGCGCGCACAGCACAAGTGGAGCTACGACGAGCTCGCCGCCCGCAGCGGCCTGTCGCGCCGCACCCTGATCGAGATCGAGCAGGGCCGCACGATCGGCACACTGGCGACCTGGCACGCCCTGGCGCACGCCTTCTCCGTTCCGCTGGGCGAGCTACTGGGCCCACTGTGCGAGGGGCACGAACCTCCCGGGCCCGCTGCCTGAGACCGGCCGCTCGCCGGCCACCCGAACAGGACAGCCGACTCGCACACGATTGCGGATCACGGACCTTTGTCGCCCTCCTGTCACCTCATCGGGCGGGCCTGGCGGCGCGTAAGCAGGTGATCGGCGCGTCTGTTGGCATTTTCCACTCCGGCACCCTCTAGAGGTGGGCCCCTTCCCCGTGCCCGCGTGCGGCCGACGCGGGCCTTCGAGCTTCCGGAGAGATCTGTCCCATGCCCTTTTCCCCGACTGACGAACAGGCCGCCGCCCTGGAGGCGTTCCGCAGCGGAGGCCATCTCGCCGTCCAGGCCGGTGCAGGCACCGGCAAGACGTCCAGGGTTGTCCCGTAACTGTTGGTCAGTGAGCCGAGTGTCGCGGCAGACTCGTGGTCATGGTGCACCTGCGGGTTCTCACGACGAGCGACTGGCCGTTGTGGCGGGAGGTTCGCCTCGCTGCACTGAGCGAGGCACCTCACGCCTTCAAGGCCAGGCTCGCGGAATGGCATAACGGTGGGGAAGAGCGGTGGCGTGAGCGCTTGGCAATGCCCGCCACCTACAGCATCGTTGCGTTGCTGGACGGCCGAACCGTAGGGATGGCCGCCGGCCTTCCCGGGGATGGCGGCGCATGCGAGCTGAGGTCGGTGTGGGTCAGCCCCCAGGCGCGGGGCCGCAGCGTCGGAGACCAGTTGATAGCGGCAGTCGAGGGGTGGGCCCGGCAGAGGGGTGCTACGACTCTGAAGCTCGCGGTCCTACCGGGCAACGAGCCCGCTGTCGCGCTGTATCAGCGCAACGGTTTCGTCGATACAGGAGAACTCGGAGACCTGTTGTCCGACGGGGTGACCAGGGAACGTCTGATGGTGAAAGTGCTTCGCTGAGAGGACGGCGTGCGAGCAGGACGGATCATCCACCGCGGGAGCGGTTGCCGTCGATCCGAAGGCCACAGGCACTGCCCACGTCGGTGCGGCGATGGGACGGCCACAGTTGAGATGATCTTGGCGTGGCTGGTGTGATCACGGCGTCGGAGCCGTCCTGGATACCCGTTCACCGGGCTCAGCCCGCGACAGTTCGGCAAGCTGGTGACGGTTTTGCGGCGCGAGGGTGCGGACGCGGTCCGCAAGGGCCGGCCGTGGAGCCTTCCGCTGGAGGACCGGGCACTGCTGGTCGCGGCGTACTGGCGCACGAACCTGACCATGCGGCAGCTTGCCCCGCTGTTCGGGGTGTCCAAGTCGGCGGCGGACCGGATCATCGACCACCTCGGGCCGATGTTCGGGCTTCCGCCCCGCAAGCGGTTTGCCAAGGACACCGTGCTCATCGTGGACGGCACCCTGGTCCCTACCCGGGATCACACCATCGCCGAGCGGTCGAAGAACTATCGGTACTCCACGAACTGTCGGCGTACGGACTTTTCTCCCCAGATGCGTACGGACGAACGGGGTCTGTCGCTGATCTTGTGACGCCCCTGGTTCAGCCTCTCAACAGGATTCTGATGCGGAGTAGGTCGAGGTTGGCTCGGCCGTAGCCGGCTCGTTTGAGGAGTTTGGCTCTGGTGACTTGGCCTTCGACCTGGCCGGAACTCCATGGGCTGGAGAGCCCGGCCGTGACTGCGTCCTGATCGCGTTCGAGACCGTCCGCGAACTGGTGAAGGTGGGGCAGGTCGGCGGCTCGAATTTGGGCGATCCAGTCCGGCAGACCATCCCCGTCGTGCTCGCGCATGAGACCCGCGAAAGCGCGGACGTGCCTGACTGTCGCGTCGAGTTCGGGGCAGAGAACGCGAACCTCTTGCAGCCCTTGTGCCGCAGCCGCGCCCAGGAGTTCAGGGTTGGTCATGATCCAGCGAAGCGCCCTGCGGGGCTTTGGCGGTGTCCATGTCGGTGGCGGTGGGATGGTACCGAGCTTCAGCTGCCGGATGTAGGCATTGACGGTGCTGCGGTCCCCGCTGAATCCCTGGTCGCGAACCTCACGGAAAAGTTGGGAGGCATTGCTGCAGCCCTCGCAGTACCGCTGGTAGAGATAGGTCTTGTAGTCGTCCAGCTTGGTGCGGCGTTGAGTGACCTTGACCAGGAGCTGGCTGACGTCCGTGGTGCGGGCGTAGCGGCGGACCGCGTAATAGTCGAGGTGCAACTCGCGGCTGATGCCGCGTAATGACCTGCCTTCTGCGCGGAGTTGCTGCACGGCACGATGGCGTTCGAGCATGGTCGAAACGATGCGGCGGGGTCGGCCGCGGGAGTCGAGCATGCCGTCCGGTATCGGCGGGACCACCTCGCCTTCCCGATCCGCTCCGTTCCCGGGAGCAGGCCGTTGAAGACACGCATAGTGGCTGGTCACGCACTTCTCCACGGCCTAGGCGAGGTTGTGCCAGATATGCCACACGTCAGCGACCTGGACAGCCTGGGGTGCCGCCCGCTTCGCGGCCTCCGAGTAGGCAGAGGCCCGGTCACGGCAGACGATCTCCACTTCAGGGTGGCCTGCGAGCCATCGGGCCACCGGTTCGGCCTCACGGCCAACGAGCACATCGACAGGCCGTCGCGCCTCAAGATCCACCAGCAGCGTCGCGTAGGTATGGCGCCTGAGCAGTGCGAATTCGTCGACGCCCAGCACCCGCACCGTCCCGACTGGGGACAGCGGAGCGGCCCGCAGCAGAGTGTCCTTGGCGACTGGCATGCCCAGCTTGACCGCCAGCCGAGCGCTAGGCCGGCCCGCCAAGGCCTCGGCGATCCGCGCGAGCAGTCTGCGGAACACCGGCGTGTAGCGGGCGTGCGGGCTGGTCAGCCCCGGAATCTGTTCAACGAAGGTCACCGCCGGACACCAGAGTGAGCCGCACTTGAAACGACGCACCCACACCTCGATCACGGTCGGCACACCCCCGGCCGGAGCGTCAGCCAGCCGCCGCAGGTACCGTCCGTGCACCCACCGAGAAGGCATCCCACAGTGCGGGCATCTCACCCGCGGCGTACGACACCGCGTACGCAAGGTGACCACTTTCGTGCTCACCCGGACCGACTCGACCACCACACCCGACAGATGCGGCAGCACCTGCCCCAACGCCTCTGAACTGCACACACAGTTGATGCCCAGCCCAGGCCGACACCATCACAAGATCAGCGACAGACCCCGTTCGTGTGTACGCATCTGGGGAGAAAAGTCCGTACGCCGACAGCAGGCTGGACAACGGCCAGGAGGAGCAGCGCCAACCGCGTCCACGAACAGGGTGCGGCCCGCCACCTGCAACCTCTCGGCCCTCAGCTCGATCCCCGGAAACAGGACGTCCGACAGCTCACCCGACCCCATAGAGAAGTAGTGCCGCGACGAAACGATCCGGCATGCCAGCCCCTACGCGCGTGGTCCGTAGGGTCGCTCGATGCCGTGAGCCTCCAACGCGCTCTCGTAGCGGGCCAGCAGTTCGTCGAAGTTGGCCAGGAGGATGGTGGCCGCCTCGTGGGCGTCATCGACGTCGCCCTGGGCGCAAGCCTCCACGATCTCAGCAACGTCGCCACGGAGGATCGACAGCGAGTCACCCTGGATCAGCACGCCCGGGAAGCGACGTGGCGGCAGACGGACAACCGCGTCGTTGCCTGCATCCGTAAACAGCTGAGCCTCAATGCGTTCCATCGAGCCATCCAACAGCAGACGCCGGACCGCACCAAGCCGTAGTCATCACGGAAGCGCGGTCACAGCCTTGAAAACGGCCGGGACTGCTCTTCGCCTCGCTTGCTTGGTCTTTGAACTGCGTGAGGAGGATGGGGAGCGAAGGGCGGTCCTTGATCACCTGCATGTAGGTTCTGGCGCATGACTGGTGACTGGCGGATGGACCGGATCGGGACTGCTCTGAGAGGTGAGAACCCGACCGTGTTGCGGCGTTTGACGTCGGGGTTCGCGGTGATCGGGGATGTCCAGTTCCTGCCGGGTTACTCGGTTCTTCTCGTGGATGAACCGAATGTGCAGCGGCTGTCGGACCTGCCGAGGTCGAAGCGGCTGTCGTTCCTGTCTGACATGGACCAGCTCGGTGAAGCGGTCGAGCGTGCCTGTCAGCGGCTGGACCCGGCTTTCCGTCGGGTCAACCTGGAGATCCTGGGGAACACAGACCCGTTTCTGCATGCGCATGTGTGGCCGCGGTTCGAGTGGGAGCCGGCCGATGTGGCGGGCAAGCCTATATGGCTCTATCCGCGTGAGCGGTGGAGTGAGGAGCAGTTCAGGCTCGGTCCGCAGCATGGCGCGCTGAGGGAAGCGATCGGCAGCGAGCTGGATCAGTTGCGGTCGACGGCCTGACGGTGCTGGGGCCCGATGGAGGCCAGCGACGTCGTGGTCCAGGGCGACGACCCCTGGCAGTGGATACGGGCGCAGCGTTTCAACTGGGATCAGTTGGTGGTCGGGCAGCGGGGGCTGTTGGAGATCCTGGAGCTTGAGTCCGCCGCGGTGGAGAAGTGGCTGGTGCAACGGGCGCAGAACGGCCACGTGGGCGGTGGACATGGCGGCGGCGTGGCATTCCCACGGCCGGGAAGGGCATCTGCGGGTGCCTGGCTTTGTTCACTTCCATCGGCAGCGTTTGTCCATCGGTTTGGGAGGCGAGGGAGAGTCCGAACCTCGGCAGATGTTCATGAGAAACGGC
>NZ_JBITHO010000022.1:0-27002 GCF_044458065.1 Streptomyces sp. NPDC050504
GGTGGTGTAGAGCCACTTGACGTCGTACTCGCGGGTGATCCAGCCCAGCACCACGCCGAGCACGAGACCGGCGACGATCTGGGCCCAGAAGGGGAGCCGTGCCGCGGTGTTTAAGGGTGCCTTCCGGAAGTTCCGGTTCTTAGCAGGGGGACGAGGGCGCAAGGGCCGGACCTTTTCTGTTGTGGGGCTGACGGGGGAGTGCGGACAAGCGGACGAACGGCCACCGCGCTCCGGTTGCGAGGAGTGCGGTGACCGTCCGTCGAACGATGTGCGGCGACCGGGAGGAGTCGCCGGGAGGGGTCAGAGGACCCGGGGGCGCGTCAGGTCGGAAAGTGCCTGGAGGAACGCGTTCACCTCTTCGAGGGTGTTGTACGCGTAGAAGGAGGCCCGGGTCGTCGCGGGCAGCCCGAAGCGCACGCACGCCGGGCGGGCACACAGCTGCCCGACGCGGATGGCGATGCCCCGGGCGTCCATGAAGTCGCCCACCTCGTCGGGGAACGTGTCGCGCACCGCGAAGGAGAGCACGGGGCCGCGGTTCTCCATGTCAGTGGGGCCGATGACCCGCACGCCCGGCATGTCGGCGATGGCGTCGAGGGCGTGCCGGGTCAGTGTCTCGCCGTGCGCCGACACGTTGTCCAGGCCGATGCCGTCGAGGTAGGAGCAGGCGGCGGCGAGCCCGATCGCCTGGGCGACGACCGGGGTCCCCGCTTCGAAGCGGTGCGGGGGCGGGGCGAACACCGCGTGTTCCATGCCCACTTCGTCGTTCATCTCACCGCCGGTGAGGAACGGCGGCAGCAGCGAGAGCAGTTCGGAGCGGCCCCACAGCACGCCGACCCCGGTGGGCCCGCACATCTTGTGCCCGGAGAACGCCATGAAGTCCACGCCGAGCGTGTTGACGTCGAGCGCCAGGTGCGGGGCCGACTGGCAGGCGTCCAGCACCGTCAGCGCACCCACCTGGCGGGCACGCGCCACCAGAGTGTCGACGGGGTTGACGGTGCCGTACAGGTTCGACTGGTGGGTGAAGGCGACCACCCGCGTGGTCCCGTCGATCACCTCGTCCAGCCGGTCCAGGTCGAGCCGCCCGTCCGGCGTGATGGTCAGCCAGCGCAGCTCGGCCCCGGTGTGGCGGCAGAGCTGCTGCCAGGGCATCAGGTTGGAGTGGTGCTCCATCTCCGTGACGACGACGCTGTCGCCCGGACCCAGGGCCAGGGAGCGCAGGTCCCGCTGCGAATGCGGCGCGTTCATCAGGGCGTAGGCCACCAGGTTGACCGCCTCCGACGCGTTCTTCGTCAGCACCACCTCCTCGGCCCTGGCCCCGATGAACGCGGCGATGCGCGCCCGGCTCCACTCGAAGAGGTCGGTCGCCTCCCTGCCGAGCTGGTGGTGGCCGCGCCGCACGTTCGCGTTGTGGAAGCGGTAGAAGTCGTGCTCCGCGTCCAGCACCTGCCGGGGCTTCTGGGACGTGGCCGCGTTGTCCAGGTAGACCAGCGGCAGCCCGTTGTTCACCTTCCGGTTCAGCACGGGGAAGTCGGAACGGACGGAGCCGACGTCGAAGGGGCCGGACGCGGGGCGCACACCGGGCTCCGGACTGTTCCTCAGCAGACGGTGAGGAACGCAGTCACAAGCGGTGTCGAGATGGTTCTGCAAAGGAATTTCCTATCAGTGGGACAGCAGGAATTCGCCCGTGACTCGGGGATTTTCCGCCCCGGGGCCGTGAGAAGACAGAAAGCGAGGAAGGGCAGCTGCTTTCTTGGGGTGACCCCGGGGCGGAAAATCCAAGAGCTCTCGCCTCGGCAAGGCCGAGCGAGTGCATCTGAAACGTACGGTCGAGTCGATCGCCCCACTCCGCTCCGTTGGAGTGGCGGAACAGGCGAAAGTTTTTTCTGCGGTCGACCTTTGGCCCGGATCTCATGGCCCCGATCTCACGGGCGGTGCGCGGTGCCGAGGACATGGGGCGTGGCGGGGTGGGGAACTCCTCCGGGGGGGAAGGGGAATCGGTGGGTCCCGGTCGGGACGAAGCCTGCCAGGACCACCGCCGACTCGGTGTCGCGGCCGGTGTGACAGCCGCCGCAAAGCCGGGGCCAGAGGGTGGAGTCCGCCAGCCGCTGGACGCGGCGAGCGGCCGGCGACGCGGCCCGTACGTGCTCCAGGAAGCGCAGTTCGCCGCCCGGCCGCAGGACGCGGTGCAGCTCGCCGAGGGCGGCGGCCTGGTCGGCGACCGAGCACAGCACGAGACAGGCCACGGCGGCGTCGAAGGAGCCGTCTGCGAAGGGCAGCCGCTCGGCGCGGGCACCGACGACCGCCACGGCCGTACGGGAGCCGGAAGCGGCCCGCCGGGCCGCTTCACGCAGCCGGGGTTCGGGTTCCACGGCGACCGCGCGGCGCACCTCGGGCGGGTAGTGAGGGAAGTTGAGCCCGTTTCCCGCGCCGATCTCGACCACGTGACCGTGCAGGCCGCCCAGGAGCCGTCGGCGGTACGCGTCCAGGCCCGCTCTCCGCAGGACGGGCCCCGCGGCCCTCTCGTAGAGGCGGGCGAAGACGGGGTGGCTGTGGGGGACCGGGGGCATGCGTTCTCACCTGACCTTGTGTTCCGGGCGTGCGGGCCGCTGCTCCGGGCGCTTCGGGCCCCGCTCTGCCGACGGGGCCCGGAAGGCGTGTGCCTTCCGGGCCCCGCTGTGGGCACCGGTCTTCCGTACCGGCCGCTGGTCCGGTCGGCAGGACCGGCTACAGGACGGTGGAGTCGGGGATCTCCAGGTCGAACTTCTTGATGTCGGTGTAGAGGTCGGGTCCGGGCTTGCCGGTGGACTTCCAGGTCTTGGCGATTTCGGCGGTGTTGTCGGTGGCGAAGAGGTCGTCCTTGCCGTCGCCGTCGAGGTCGCCGGCGGCGAGGTTGCCGTAGCGGTCCCAGGTGGAGTTGACGATGACCGGCTTCATGAAGGGGTTGTGGCCCGGGGCGGTGTTCTGGTCGTTGAGCCACACCTTCAGCCGGTTCTGCGGGTCGACCGCGACGAGGTCGGCGAAGCCGTCGCCGTTCACGTCGGCGGCCGTGGTCTGGCCGAAGCCCTTCCACCCGGTCAGCGTCAGCGGCTTCTCGAACGGGTTGCCGGGCTTGCGGCTGCCCCGCCACCACTTCAGTTCACCGGTCGCCTTCTCCCGGGCGACCAGGTCGATCACGCCGTCGTGGTCGAAGTCACCGGCCGTGGTCTCCTCGAACTTCCCCCAGCCCTTGGTCAGCGACTCACGCTCGCCGAACGTGCCGTCGCCCTTGCCGCGCCACAGGTACAGCTGCCCGTTCGCGGCGGCGGCGACCAGGTCGGCCTTCCCGTCACCGTCGAAGTCGCCCGCACTGGTCTGCGTGTAGTTCCACTGGTCGAACAGCTTCTCGCCGCGCCCGAACGTGCCCTTGCCGTCGCCGTTCCAGCGGAACAGCGCCTCGCTGCGCGCGTCCTTCGCGACCAGGTCGGCCTTGCCGTCCCCGGTGAAGTCGGCCAGCTCGCTCTCCTTCACGTCACCCACCGGAAGAGGACGGGACGACCACGCCGGAACTCCGGTCAGCTTGTTCAGCTTCCATTTGTTGCCGGTCCAAGAGTTGTTGGTGCTCTGCAACAGGTAGCCGTTCCCGTTGCCGTCGACCACGAAGGCCCTGGGATCCTCGACGGGGCCCGCGATGGGCTTCGCGGGCTCGGCCGAACCGATCTTCTTGTGGAAGAGCTGGAAGTTCTTCTCGCCCTTGCGCTTGCCGACGTAGAAGAGGTTCTCCGCACGGTCGATGGCGAGCGCCTCGATGCCGCCGAGGCCGCCCTCGACGACCCTGCGCCCGGCCGGGTCCTTGGGGTCGATCTCGACGATCTGCTTGTTCCAGTCGGAGAAGTTGCCCTGCTCACCCACGTAGAGCTTCGCGTTGCCGGGGTTGTAGCTCACGAAGTGGGGGCTCTTCTTGAACTCGGCGATCGCGATCTTCTCGCCGTTCGGCGGGATCATTATCAGTTCGCCCTTGCCGCCCCAGAGCGAGCCCGACAGGAGGTACACGTTGCCGGCCTTGTCCGTGGCCATGTCGCGCACCTCCCAGCCCGGCTTGCTGATGGAGGTGGTGCTGCCGCTCTCCAGATCGATCTTCCAGACGTTCTTGTTGCCGTGCACGTAGAGGTGGCCCATGCAGTCTGCGGCGAGCGCGGTCGCACCGGTGATCCGCTTGTCGTGGGCGACCTCGCTGCGCTTGCCGGTCGCGCTGTCGATGTGCCAGATCTTCTTCTGGTCCTCGATCGTGTAGAGGGAGCCGGTCCCGCTGTAGTCGTAGGTGATGCCCCTGCCCTTGCCGGTACCGCTGGCCAGGAGGGTGTTTTCGATGGCGCGCTGCCCCGCGTCCGCGACAGCGGCGGCGGACGCGGGGGCGACGGGGGCTGCCACGGCGCTCGCGGTGGAGAGCAGGCCTCCCCCGACCACCGCCGCGACCATCAGGGCGCCGATGCCCGCCCTGGTGGTGCGCTGCCCGGTCGATCGGTACGGCAGAAGTGTCATCGTGTGATCCGCTCTTCTTCGGTTCCATCAGGTGCCGCACGGGAATTGCGCACCACTCCTGCGGAGAATTGGCGCAACGGGTGCGGGGTGAAAAGGGTCCGGGGCGGAGATTTTCCCTGTAAAGGTTTCTCCCCTTACGAGTGGACGGGCTGTGCAACCCCTTGAATTCCGCACCCCGGGCCGTAGGAAAACCCTCTCGTGCGGGGAGACCCGGGCAAGCCCGACGATGGATGAAGAAGAGATCCGTTTGGCTACGCGGGGAACTCAATGAGGCGGGACGGCCGGGCCGTTCTTCCGGCGGGGCGCGCCGCATCGCGTGCGCCTGGTCCCACTCGGTCGTCCAGGTGTCGACCTTCGGCCCGGACACGCGGTCGGGGCTGGGAGAAGCTGAAGGGACCCCCCCATTCGACCTCCCGTACGGATGTGCCATGTCCATGAGCGCCCTCATCGTCCGTTTGCTCACCAACCGGCGCAGGGTCCTCCTGCCCGTGGCGGTGATCCTCTGCGCGCTGGGCGTGGTCGTGGTCGCGGCCGCCTGGCTCGGCCGACGCGTGGGCGATGCGCTCGGCCCGCTGATCACCGTCATGCTGCTGACCACCGTCGACCCCTCTTTCCCTCCCGAATCCCTGTGAATCCGATGAATCTGAGTTCCTTCCCTTCCTCCGGCGCCCCCGCCTCCCCGGCGCACCCGCCGGTCCCTGGCCACTCCGGACCCGCCTACACCGGTTCGCGCACGCCCCCCCGGAACCTCCGGCTGCGGTACGTCGTGGACGACCTCCACGACCGCCTCGCCCGCCTGGGTCCTTCGGCGCCGTTGCCGTCCGCGAGCGAGATCGCCCGGAGCTACCGGATCACCGTGCCGACGGCGCAGTTCGCGCGCCGGATGCTCACCACCCGGCTGCGCCCCGCGGCCCGTGCCGGGTCCGCGGCGGCCAGGTACGCGGATTCCGCCTGGCGGCGGGTGGCGGGAGACCTGGAGGAGCGGATCCGTTCCGGACGGCTCCACGGACGCCTTCCCGCCCAGCCGGACCTGGCCGACGAGTACGGCGTGTGCGTGGACACCCTGCGCCGTGCCGTGCGGCTCCTGGCCGACGAAGGGCTCGTCACCCTCTCCGGCCCCAAGGGGACGTTCGTCCGCAAGCCTCTGGGCGGGGTCCCGAGACTCTGAACGGACGGCCGGACGAACGGAGGAGGGCCCCTCAGGGGCCCTCCTCCGTTCGTCCCGCCCGGGTTCGCGGCTCAGCCGATGCCCAACTGGGCCAGGCGCCGCTCCACGGCCTCCAGCCGCTCGCGCAGCTCCGCGTTCTCCTTCGACAGCGCGGCGATCCTCGGCTTGTCCGCCGTGTACTGCAGGGCGCGCTGGTGCAGCCAGCCGATGCGGAACGCCATGTGGCCGTCGTCCTCGCCCTGCCAGGGGCGCAGCGGCGCGGGGAAGTCGAGACGGCTCATGCGGTCCTCGAAGGCGGTGCCGCCGTCACCCCCTTCGGCGAAGGTGTTGGGGACGCGGTTGCGGGCCAGGAAGGACGCGTAGCGCCGGTACCGCTCGCCGTGTCCGGCCAGCATCGGCCGGTAGTCGGCGGACGCGTAGAGCTCTTCGGGGCGCGGTACGGTCCCCGCGTCCTGCGGCAGTTGCCGGTGGGGGATGGCGAAGTACCGGCAGAGCTCGATCGTGCGGGAGTCGTGCCCCAGCACGACGGCGGGGGTGCCGGCGAGCAGCGCCGTGATGTTGCCGTGGATGCGGGTGCCGTAGGAGAAGTCGCGGCGGCGCAGCTCGGCCATCCACGTCACCGGGTCGAGCGGGACGCGGGTCTTGCCCTCGCGGACCAGGGGGTGCGAGAACAGCCGGGGGAAGGGCGCTTCGGTACCGGCCGCCACCGAGGTGTCGCCCCAGAAGAGCAGCTTCGCGTCGCGCAGGTTCTGGGCGAAGTAGAGCAGGTCGGGGAAGCGCCGGTGGGCGTCGTCGACCATCTCGGTGACCGGGCCGCGCCCCGCCGCGTCCTCGGAGAAGTTGACGGCCAGCCGGGTGCCGGGACCGAACTCGGCCACCGGCCGGGGCGCGGGGAAGTACGGGCCGTAGTGGAACATGGAGGGGCAGCCGATGACCTCGACGACGTCGTCGCCGAAGCCCAGTTCCGCCAGGTAGCGCGCGGTGAGTTCGCCGCGCACGCCCACGCTCGCGGACCGTTCGAGCACCGCCCGCATGAAGGCGCGGACCGAGTCCGCCATGGGCTCGAGGCGGCGCGTCGAGTAGTCGGCGTTCGCCTGGGCGCCCACCCCGATGACCGCGACCGGGATCGTCAACTGCTCGACCAGGGTGGTGAGTTTGCGCAGGCTTCCCTCCCAGGAGGGACGGAAGGCGTTCGCCAGGGGGATGACGAAAAGGTCGTAGGAGGCGTTGATCCGGGCGGCGTTGGCGGCCGAGGCGTCGGTCGCCAGACCGGGCGTGGAGGACGTCTCCACGCCCGGTGCGGAGACGGTCTTGAAGACGGAGTCGCTGAAGACCAGGTTCCCCGAGTTCGTGCCGATCAAGTCTTGGCGGATGAACTGTTCCGGCGTGCGGACCTGGAAGGGGCTCTTCCCGGCTCTGATCAGTACCCGAGACACGGCGGCGGGCTCCTCAAATGTCGTTGGACTCGTTCGGTGCTGGAAGTGCTGGAAGGTCTGGAGTTCCGGCGGGCCCGGTGCGCTGCGGGTACCCGCGGGCGAAGGAGAGGGGGGCGGCCGTCAGTCCAGCATCCGGCGCGCGCCTTCCGGCCGTTCGCGCTTGATGTGCGGACAGACCCGCCCCGGAGCGCAGTGCACCCACCCCTCCGGGTCCCGGCGCAGCCAGTGCGAGGAGGGGATGGCGACCGCGGTGAACGGGTGCGGCAGGGGCGCGGAAGGTATGCCGTTGCGCACCGCCAGGAACCGCACCTCGTGCCGACCGGGCCGCCAGTCGTGCGGCAGCTTGAACCGCCAGGCGCCCGCCCCGTCCACCGGGCTCTCCCCGAGGAACCTGCCCTCGCTCAGCGCCACCACCTTGGACGTGCCGGGCGCCGCGGTACCGCGGAACACCGGCCGGGGCCCGTTGGTGCTGCCTGCCTCGGGCTTGGTCACCTCCGGCGGCGGCAGCGGGGGCGCGACCTCGAAACGGACGGCGCCGGGAAGCGAACGGCCGCTTGGACCGATCGCCACCACCTCCACCCGGTGGGTGCCCACCGGCCAGGCCGTCGGCCTGCGCCACAGCCACGATCCGTCGTCGGCGACGGGGGTGGCGCCGAGCACCTCGCCCCCCGAGAGGAACACGACCTGCCCGGCTTTTGCGGGGGCGGTTCCCCGGAGACGGGGCGTCGGAGCCACCGCGGCGCCGTCCGCCGGAGCCAGCACCACCGGGGCCGCCGCAGTCCGGGGCTCGTCCGGTGCCTCCGCGAGTCGCCGCCGTGCCCGTCCGGCGTCCCAGGGCATCGCGCGCGGCGGGGGCACGTCGCCGGCCGCCTCGGCGCGCACGGACAGCCCGGCGCGCGACAGCTCCCGCGCGGCCAGCTGGGCCACGGCCCGCGCGCCCTGCGGATTGAAGTGCAGCGTGTCGACGATGCCCCGGGGCTGCTCCTGCGGCTTCTCCCCGGCTTCGAACCACCGGAAGTACCCGCGGGCGCGCTCGGGACCCATCCGTCCGAAGAGGTCGCGCGTCGACTGCTGGAGATCGACCAGGACGCAGTTCCTGTCCGCCGCCACCCGGCGCAGGTGGGGGGAGTAGTCACCCGATGCGGTATCGAGGGCTCCCGAAGGGCCGAAGATGTGGCGGGAGGGCTGCGTCACGAAGACCGGAGTCAGCGACCGCTCGCGGAGCTGGTCGACGTAGAGGTGGGCGTACGCCGTGTACTCCTCGGGAGTCGCGTACAGGTCGGGCCTGGCGATCGCCTGGTCGCAGACCCCGAAGCAGAACAGGAAGACGTCGCCGGGCCGCATGCCGTCCAGCACGGTCGGCAGCCGGTGGGTGAAGTAGTGAGCGGCGGTGAAACTGTCCTTCGAGGTGTTGACGACCTGGGTCCCTGCCCCGAGGTGTTCCCCGAGGTACTGTCCCCAGCCTGCCAGGGCCGTCCTGCTGCCCGGCCGCTCTGCCGCGACCGAGTCGCCGGCCACGACCAGGCTGGGGGCGGGATGGGCGATCATTTCTTGAGGCCTTCCTCGTCATGCCGGATGCGGTACGAACGTATCCATGAGACGACAGACCCCCAGTCGATCCGACGGGCAAAAGTTGATCGATTGCCTTACTTCGCATGGGATTGTGCGCCAAGGGCGCTGATACGCTCGTTTCGGAAAGCATTTTCCTCTTAAATCGGTCGACCCTTGAGTGGTTTCGCGCCGGGGGAAAACTCGTGCGTCTTTGCACGTCGTCGCCTGAAGGGATTCCCGTGAAGATTTCATTTCTGGTGCGCAATGCTTATGCGCGGACCGGCGGGGTGACGACCAGTGTCTTCGCGCTCGCGTCGGCACTCGTGGGCGAGCACGACGTGGACGTCGTCTCGATGGTGCGCGGGAGGGACGAGATCAGCCGGCCGAGTGACCGCCGCGTCACCGTGCACGCGCTGGTGGACCGGCGTCCCGACGCGTCGACCTTCGACGGGAACCACCCGCTCTACGCCCGGCCTGCCAAGATCTTCCCCGCCGCGGACCGGGCCAGGGCCATGGATGCCAGCCGCCTGACCGAGGTGCGGCTTCAGGAGTACCTGGCCGACCGTCGCCCCGATGTCGTCATCGCGACCAGCATCGGGGAGATGTGTCTCCTGAGTCGGCTCGCGCCTGCGGAGACCATCAAACTGGGGCAGATGCACGCGGCCTTCGACAACTGTTCCGAAAGCCGACTCGCGGTGCTGCGCGAAGCGGCCCCGGATCTGGACGGACTGATCAGCGTCATCGAAGGGGACGCCGCCCTGTGGGCCAAGGCGGTCGCAGACACCGAATTGAGTGTCCGGTGCATACCCAATATCACCGAACCCCATCCACGAGCTCTCTCCGACCTGAGCTCGAAGATCGTCATAGCGGCGGGCAGCCTCAACGCGAACAAGGGGCACCGCGTGCTCGTCGACGCTTTCCGGCGCGTCGTCGACCTGCGCCCGGACTGGAAACTCCGCATTTACGGCGCAGGGCCGCTGGAGCAGAAGCTACGCGACCAGATCTCCGCCCTCGGGCTTCAGAACAACGTTTCCCTGATGGGATTCAGCCGGAACCTCCGGGACGAGTTCGCCAAGGCATCGATCATGGCGATGCCGTCGTTCCACGAAGCCGCGCCCCTGGTGGTTCGCGAAGCGATGTGGGCGGGAGTACCGGTCGTCACCACCGCCACCAGCGGGCCCATGGAACTGGTGCGGCACGGCGTGGGCGGACTGGTCACCCCGGTCGGAGACCCGGAGGCCATGGCCGGAGCGATCCTCGCGCTCATCGAGCGGGAGGACGAGCGCCGCGCGATGGGAGAGGCCGCGCACCGCCTCTCCGTCGGTGCCGATGGCGGAACCGAGGAGAGGGTCGTCGGCGCCTACGACAGGCTCTTCCGGGAGCTCTCGGACGGGCGTTTCACACCCCTGGACGTGGTGTGGCACGCGGCTCGGGACGGCGGCCTGTCCTTCCTGCTGCCCTGTGGGAACGATCCGGCGAACGCCCGCGAACTCGACCTCAGGCTCACCCCCG
Organism: Streptomyces sp. NPDC050504; assembly: GCF_044458065.1. NCBI lineage: Bacteria > Bacillati > Actinomycetota > Actinomycetes > Kitasatosporales > Streptomycetaceae > Streptomyces > Streptomyces sp. NPDC050504. The sequence continues at coordinate 10,186 of NZ_JBITHO010000022.1, forward strand.
TCGGCGCGGCGGAAACGGAGACCGCGGCCCGCCTCCCCGACGTCGTCGTCCCCTTCGTGCCGACCAGCGACGAAGGGACGACCCGGTGCGCGACCGTGGCCCCCGGCCCCCGCTCCCTCCCCGAGGGCGAGTGGTGGGCGTACGTCGAGGACCGGCACAGCGGCGAGCGCTGGGACCTGAGGATCAGCGGGTACGACGGCCGGGCGCTGCTCGCGGGCGCGGACGAACGGCCCGCCGGGCAGCCCGTCGTGCACCGGATCGTCCACGCGCCCGGTGTCAGCTCCCGCGCGCTCGTGCGCTCCTGGGTCAGGGACGCGCACCTCGAAGTGGAGCGGGTGGAGTACGAGCCCGGCAGGGCGCTGATCACCTGCCGACCCATCGGCCGGGACACGGTGGTCGAGTCCGTGCGACTGCACAGCAGGACGGGCGGGCACCTGGACGCCTCCGCGCGCGTGACGCCCGCGCCCGGCGGCCGGGTCGTGGTGACCCTCGAAGAGGGCGGGATACCGGACGCGGGCGGCAAGCGCTCGGTCTGGGACCTGCGGGCCGTGGCCGTGTCGGGAAGCGGCGTCCACACCGTTCCGCTGGGCAAGGTCCTGCGCGACTACGCGGACGTCAAGCACGTGGACCGGCAGCCCGACTTCGAGATCGGGGGCGGAGCGGCGGGCCCCAGGAAGGCCCGGCTCACCTTCACCGACCACGGCGACCTGGCGCTGCTCGCCGACCGCGTCCAGACGCCCTGACCCGCGGGGCGTCCCGGCGCGCCCCACGGCGCGGGAGCGCCCTCCCCGCACCGTCCGGCCGACGGCTCAGGAGTCGTCGGCCGGACGGTAGGGCAGGGTGCAGTGCAGCCGGAAACCGCCGTGCGAGGTGGCGTTCGCGTGCAGCGAGCCGCCGGCCTGTTCGTACGACTTCCTGAGTCCGGTCAGCCCGAGTCCCCCCGAGTCGCGCAGCCCCGAACGCATGCGGCTCCGGGTGTTGGTGAGCCGCAGGTGGATCTCGTCCCGGTCCGTGTACAGCTCCAGGACGACCTGCGCACCGGCCGCGTACTTGGTCGCGTTGGTCAGCCCCTCCCGGGCGGCGCGCTGGAGCAGCAGTGCCTGGTCGCCGGGCATGTCGGCGATGCCCTCCTCGATGAGCGGGGTGACGTCCATGCCGGTCGCGCGCAGATTGCGGACGAGACTGCCGAGAAAGCGCCCGATGTCCTCCGTACTGGCCGCCGAGGCCGGAGAGGAAAACACGTTCAGGATCGACCGGACGTCGGCCATGGCTTCCCGGGACACGGTCTCGATCAGTCCGGCCCGCTCGCGCAGGTCGGGGTCGTCCCCCACGCGCGTCCCCAGCGCCGCTGCCTGGAGGGTGAGCACGGTGAGCCGGTGTCCGAGCACGTCGTGGGCGTGCCAGGCGATCCTGGTCCGCTCCTCCAGCACGGCGAGGTCGGCCGCCTGGCTCGTGGTGGCCTGGGCGCGGGCGACCCTGGCCCGCATGACCTCCATGGCCACGCGGTAGCGCCGGGTGCTCTCGCCGAAGAGGGCGGGCGCGACGACGACGAACAGGATCGTGTACTCCTTGTACATCGCTGGTGCGACCAGCCCCTCCGACGGCCGCTGCGGGGTGACGAAGTACAGGAAGGCGGCGCCGCACAGCACGAGCCAGCGCGCGCTTCCCCCGTACAGCATCAGCATGGCCGTGGAAACCAGGAAAGGAAACGCGATGTTGGCCGCCGGAACGAGGAACAGGGCGAGGGTCAGCAGGAACACGGGGAGCGGAAACCTGCGGGAGAGCAGCAGGCTCGCGGACGCGACCCAGATCAACACGATGACGCTGTGGTGCCAATATCCGAGATCAACGGTGTAATCCGTGTAGAAGACGAAGGTGGAACAGACGGCGCTCGCCACGGACATGGCGATCAGAAGCGCGGTCCCGAATTTCTTGTGCTCGCGGAGAGCGGCGGCCCGTTGCCTGAGTGATGTAAAGAAATGATGCATGGGACAGCAGAGAGTAGCAGTGCGCGGGCGGAATGCCGCAGCCATCCGTGACCGGCCTGGAAAACGAACGAGAAACGTTTCGGGGCGGGCGACGCGCATTCAGCACGACAGAACTGTCACCCGCCCTGTCCCCCTCCCCCCCCCGCCAGGTTCAGCAGTCGTCGGATTCTTCGGTTTCGACGTCGGAACCGGTGCCGTCGGCCCTGGCGCCCGCTCCCGAGCGCGGCACGAGCGCCGCTTCGCCGGGGTCCCCGTCGACGTCCAGCGGCAGCCGCTGCCCGCCGAGGTCCTCGCTCCAGAACCAGTCCTGCCCGCTGCCGTCGCCCCAACCGGCGTCCAGCTCCTCGATGCTGACGCGGTCGATCATGCCGTCTTCCACGAAGTCGTTGGTCCAGACGTAGCCGTTCCCGTCCGAGAGGGCGACGTGGCCGACGGAACCGACGCCCGGCCACCACACCGGCGCTCCGGCGGGCGGAACCGTTCCGTAGTGCCGCGAGGTCGTCGCGCCTGCGGCCTCCTCCGCCGTGGCGTGCCAGTCGACGCCGCCCCATGCCTGCGACACGGCCCCCAGGCACAGGTGGGACCAGTCGGTCGAGCCGCTGTCGTGCTGCTCCGTCATGAAGGCGACCGCGTCCCGCGACGAGAGGAGGCGGTCGGCGTCGTCGGCGTGCGCGGTGCCCGTGCCGACGGCGGCGAGCGCGACGGCGGCCGCCCCGCCCAGCAGGGCGGAGCGCAGGGCGCGCGTCCGGCGCGCCGCGGTGGTGTGGTCCTCGGTGGTGCGGGAGAAGAGCACGGGAAGTCCTTCCGGGGGTTCGAATCGGTTCCACGGGCATTCGACGGAATGCGAAGTGCCCGGCACTCGCGAAGGGGTGATGCGACTCAGGCGGTGACGCCGTGAGCGGCCAAGTAGGCGGCGGGGTCGGTGTGCGCGCCGTAGTCGTTGCTCGTGCGGGCCTCGAAGTGCAGGTGCGGGCCGGTGGAATTGCCGGTGCTGCCCGCGAGTCCGAGCCGCAGGCCGCCGGAGACGTCCTGGCCCGCGGAGACCGAGACCGAGCCGAGGTGCGCGTACAGGGTGAAGTACCCGTCCTCCATCCGGACCACGACGGCGTTGCCGTACGCGCCCTCCCAGCCCGCGGAGACGACCGTGCCGGGCCCCGCCGCCTTGACGGTGGTGCCTTCGGGGACCGCGAAGTCGATGCCCGTGTGGTACCCGGCGGCCCAACTTCCCGGTTGGCGGTACGGGGTGGTGACCGTTCCGCCGTCCACCGGTGAGGTCCAGGCGGAGTCCGCGCGGTCGGCGGCACGGGAGGGCGCGGAGGAACCGGCGGCGTCGGCATCGGCGGCACGGGACTCGGCGGCACCGGGTTCGGCGGTGCCGGAGGCGGTATCTGAGGTGGCGTCGGGCACGGCGGTGCCGTAGTAGAGCCGCTGGCCGGGGAAGATCAGATCAGGGTTCGCCGCCGAGTTGGTCTCGACGAGGTCGCTCAGGGGGATTCCGAGGCGGGCGGCCAGGCCGCTCAGCGTGTCGCCGCTGCGCACCGTGACGGAGTGCGGGGCGTCGAGCGGCGACTGCTTCGCGGGCTTCTCCGCACCCTGCCGCTGAGACTGTGCGGTCACCCGCGCGACGCGCTCCGAAGCGGCGGCGCCGTCCTCGTCGCCCTCGTCGCCCTCGTCGGCGTCCTCCCGGCTCAGGCCCGCCTGCCCGGAGCACACCGGCCACGCGCCCGGCCCCTGCCCGGCGAGCACCTTCTCGGCGATGGCGATCTGCTGCTCCTTCGACGCCCGGTCGGCCCGCTCCGCGTACTGGCCGCCGCCGAACTCCTGCCAGGTGCTCGCGGTGAACTGGAGCCCGCCGTAGTAGCCGTTGCCGGTGTCGGCTGACCAGTCGCCGCTCGCCTCGCACTGGGCCACGGCGTCCCAGGTGGAGGCGGTTGCCGCGGCGGCCGGGGGCGCGGCGACGGCGGCGGCTGCCGCGTACGCACCCAGCGTGCCGAGGGCGAGCGACACGGCGAGGGGGGTGGTGCGGCGGACGGAGGACTTGCGGTGAGAAGGCACGGCGGGATTCCTCGGGGGTGCGGGGGGACGGCGCTTCACACGCCTTCAAGATGACTTGTCGACAATCGAGCATGTGGGAATCCGTGCGGGGGTGGTGGCCGTGAAGGGTGACGATGCGGTCGACGGAAGTGGACGGCGGGACGTGCACTGCCTTACGGGGCGCGGCGCGGATACGGCCAAAGGGTGACGCGTCGCGGCCGAAAGGCTCGAAAGAACGCGAAAGGCCGCGTACGGAACTGGCCTCGCGGCCGCGCAGACGAGAAGTCGAATGCGGCAAGAGGAGTGGTGGAATCCTTTTTCACGACCACTAAAGGCCTTTAGTCATGTTTCCGACCCGGTGTTCGTATTTGACTTGCGGTGGCGTTTCTTTTTGTTGCAGGGTTGATTTACAAGATCGTTTCGATTTGGGGAAAGTGGAAAATTGCCTTTGAGGAAAATTTTCGCGATCACCGGGAAAGGCGGATCCTGTCGGCAGGGCGAATTACCGCCGGGACGGACCCGCAAGGCGCAGGGAAGGCCGGCGCGGACCGCGGGCCGCAGCGGCTGGGCGCGCGCCGTCGTGGGAACGTTCGTGGCCGGCGCGGTGACGGTCGGCGGCGGGGCGGACGCGCTGGCGGCCCCGGCCCCCGGCACGGAGCGCGCCGCCGGGACGTGCGGCTCGCCCGCGGTCTTCGCGGACCCGAGGGAGGCCGCGGTGGGGCAGGACGTACGGATCTACGGCAACCCCGCCGTGGAGAACGAGGTCGTCAACCTCACGACCCGCACGGGACCGACCCAGATCGACCTGCGGACCGCGTCCCGGGGATGCGTCTTCACCTTCGTGCTCCCCGCGAGCACCCTCGACGAGGGTTACCACAGCCTGCGGGTCGCGCCGGACGGCAGCCCCCCGCCCTGGGACAGGGCCATCGGATTCACCTACGGCCGCCGAGGCACGGGCGCCCCGGCGGCCTTGGACGACCACGTGTCGACCAGCAGGAACCGGCCGGTGCGGGTGGACGTCCTGGACAACGACTCGGGCGACGGCATCCGCCTCGACGGCGTCACCACGGCCCCGCTGCACGGCAGGACCGGGGTCGACGGCGACCGGATCGTCTACACCCCCGCCGAGGGGTTCGTCGGCACGGACCGGTTCCGCTACCGGATCCGGGACAGGAAGGGCCGCACCGCACAAGCCACGGTCCACGTCGACGTCTCGGCCGGCGAGCCGGGCCGTCCCTGGCTGATCGTGCGGTCCAACGGAGACGGACAGAAGACGCTGACCGGCGGCCGCTTCGCCGAGCGCCTCTCGGTGAAGGTCGTCGACGGCCCCGGGGACCCCCTGCCCGACCAACAGGTGATGTTCGAGATCCAGGGAAACTCCGGCTCCGTCTTCGCCACGCGCCGCGACGGACAGGGCGGCGGGAAGCCCCGGGCGGGCGGCGGGCGCGTCACCGTGCCCACCAACGCGCGGGGCGAGGCGACCGCTCCGGACATCGTGGCCGGCCCGAACCCCGGCGTCTTCCACGTGCGCGCCACCGTGGCCGGTCACGAGCACCTGACCACCGAGTTCACCCTGGCCCTGGAGCGCGGCGGACCACAGCGCCTGGAGGTCGTCGGCGGCGACGGACAGACCGTCGCCGCGGGCGAGGAGTTCCAGCCCGTCGACGTGGTGCTCTACAACGCCGCCGGTGCCCCCGTGGCCGGGCAGCGGGTCTCGTTCCAGATCCGCGGCGCGAGCGGCAGCACGTTCAGCGGAAGCGGACGGACCGAGATGGAGTCCCCCGCCACCGACAGCAGGGGGCGCACGGCCAGTGACTTCATCACGGCCGGCCGCCGTCCCGGAGAGGTGGAGGTCGCCATCACGAGCCCCGCGCTTCCCAGCGGCACCGAGTACTACGTCTACCTCCGCATCACCTGAGACCGGTGACCGGTCGTCTCCGGTCTCACGGCTTCACAGCGAGGTGGGAGCACTCCCGCTCGCACGGCTTTCGAAAAGGAACCATGAATCAGGTATCGCGTGTCGTGGTCGCCGCATCGGTTGCGGCCACGTTGATGACTCCTCTGGCACTGACCGCTCCCGCGGGAGCGGCGGCAGGACCGGCGAAGGGGTTCGTGGCGGTCGCGGCCGACCGCACGCCGTTCGCGGCGGTGGAGGACCTCCAGTTGGGCGGCAAGCAGCCCGCGGCCTCGCGGGTGGCGCCCGACGGCCGGATCTGGGTCCCCGAAGTGGGAGCGGCGCAGATCGAGATCCTGGACGACGAGGGCAAGAAGATCCTGGGGAGGGTCTCCTTCCCCCAGGATCCGCTGATCGGAGGCAAGGCACCGCAGCCGAGGACCGTGGCGTTCGAGGCGGACGGCACGGCGTGGGTGCTGTTCGCCAACGCAACGGGAGCCGTCGGCCGGGTGGCGGCGGACGGGACGTTCGACAAGTACTACGACGTGAGGACGGGCGACGAACAGGACACGCCGTCGTTCCGCGACGTGGTGGTGGAGCCCGGGGGCCGGGTGTGGCTGAGTGACGAGAAGAGCCAGAACGGTCCGGGCCGTTTGGTGTACTTCGACGCCGAGAACCCCGAGACGACGAAGAAGCAACTGGCACTGGGCGGCGGCAAGCAGGTCAAGCCCACGATGCTCGCTCTCGACGCGGAGCGGAAGAAGCTACTGGTGACGCTGTCGGGCACCGGGGCGAACGTACTGCCGGGCATGGCGGTCGTCGACACGGCGGCGGCCACGCCCACCTCGCGGGCCGTGGTGCTCGAAGACCCCAGCCACGTACACAACCTTCTGGGCATCGCGCTGCTGGGCGGCAAGGCCTGGATCTCCTCCGAACAGGGCAACTGGATACGTCCGTTCGACTACCAGGGCGAGTCGCCCGCCTTCGGCGCGCCGGTGAACGTGCCGAGCGGGCTCAGCGCACCCAGGGCTCTGATGGTCGCCGAAGGACAACTGTGGGTCGCGGCGTACGGCCGGGGCGGAAAGGGCGCGGGCGTCTTCCAGATGGACCCCTCGGGGCGCGTGGAGAACACCCTGCGCAGGGACGACGGCAGCGCGGTGTACGCGGTCAACGCCCTGAAGAGCGGGAGGATCGGGTTCACCGACTACCTCAAGCACACCTACAGCGTCTACACCGCCGCCCTGGCCGACACGCTCGAAGCGGCCGCGGGCATGGACGGCTTCGCCGAACCGGGCGGTAAGGAGTTCCGGCCCGGACCGACCGTCACCGCCCTCAAGGAGGGGGTCCCGGTCGAGGGTGCCCAGGTCACGTTCACCGTGCAGCAAGGCGACCCGACCGGCTCCTACTTCGAGCAACAGGGTGCGCAGACCAGGACCGCCGTCGTCACCACCAACGCCCGGGGCGAGGCCACGGCCCCGCTGCGATCCGGTGCCGAGGACGGCAGCTTCACCGTCATCGCCGAGGCGGCGGGCGTGGCCCGGCCCGTCTCCTTCCGCGAGACGGTCGGCGAGCTGGCCGCACCCACCGACGCGGACCTGTCGGGCTCGGGCCAGTACGCCATCCAGGGCGAGCGGTTCACGGAACCGCTCGCGCTCACCCTCTCCAACACGAAGGGGCCCATCAAGAACGTGTCCGTCTCGTTCAGCGTGGACGACGGCGCCCACGCCCAGTTCCTGCTGGAGGACGGCAGTTCGTCCACCACGGTCCGGGTCACCACGGACAACCGGGGCCGGGCCACCGCACCGCCGCTGATCGCCGGGACCGGCAAGGAGGCGAAGGGCGAGTTCTCCGTGACGGTGGGCTCCCCGGCCGTGGCACGGCCCCTCCAAGCGGTCGGGACCGTGACCGGCAAGCCCGTGGACATCCACGTGGACGACCGGGGCGCCGACCTCGACGGCACCCCGGGGGAGACCCTCTCCCACGCGGGTCTCGTCCTCGCCGACGCGGACGGAGATCCGGTCCCCGGCTTCCCCGTGACGTTCGTGTCCACCGACCCCGAGCAGGTGTACTTCGGCACGGGCGCGGCCTACCAGCAGGTACGCACCAACGCGAAGGGCGAGGCGGTGGTCGGTACCGACAACGGCATCGACCTGACGGTCAGCCCGACGGCCGAGCCGGGGCGGCAGGTGAAGCTGGTCGCCCACGCGAACAGCGCCGAGGGCGAGGAGCTCGCCGAATTCACGATCACCGTCAACCCCACTTTCTAGCCGGCAACGGGAACGACCACGGAGGACGGCCATGGCAGCGGGAGGACGACCGGATCCGGAACAGCCCCGTGGAGAAACCTCTTCATGGCCACCGGGCGTGAACAGACGCCGTTTGCTGGCTGGGGGACTGCCGCTGGCCGCCGCCGCGACCCTGGCCACGGCGGGCAGCGCCCGCGCCAGTGGCCGTGTCGGCGCTGCGGACCGTCCCGGGGCCGGCGCCGGGTCGGTGAACCGGGCCGTGCTCAAGCTGGTACGGGGCGACCACCAGACCGAGGACCCCAACCGGGTCTTCTCCGACCTGAAGGTCCAACTGGTGGGCGAGTTCGGCCCGGTACCTGACGTCCCGGTCACGTTCACCGTGCTTCCCGGGACCGGCAGCACCTTCCCCGGCGGCGCTGTCGAAACGCGGGTGCGGACCGACGACCGCGGATACTGCACGGCTGCCCCGCTGACCGCCCGTTCCCCCGGGGGAAAGTTCCAAGTCAGGGTCACAGCGCCCAACGCGCTGGACGCGCATTTCGACCTGGAGGTCGGCGGGGGAAGCGCGGGGGAGTTGCTGCTGGCGGTCGACGGCTCGGGCCAGCAGGCGCCGCCCGGCACTCCGTTCCAGGGCCTACGTGCCCGGGCCCTGGAACGGGACGGGACCCCGCTGCCCGGCCGTACCGTCGTCTTCGCCGTTCCCGCGACGGACACCACCGGAACGCGCTTCCCGGGCAACGCCCTGGAAGCCATCGCCGAGACCGACGCCACGGGGCACTGCGTCTCTCCCGCGCCACTGGCGGGCGCCACCGAAGGGACACTCACCGTGGACGCGCTGTTGCGCGGTTCCACGGCCCGCACCGCCTTCCACCTCACTGTCTCCACCGGCGCCGGGGGAGGCGCCCAACTCGTCCCGCAGCCGCCCACGGACCAGACCGTGCAGCCGGGCGAGGTGTACGCCGACCCGCTGGCCGTCCGCGTCCAACGGCCCGACGGCACGGGGGTCGCGCGCCATCCGGTGCGGTTCACCCTGCTCGGGGACACCCGTGCCCGCTTCACGGACGGCACCGTCGAGCACCTCGCCGTGTCCGGCGGCGACGGGATCGTCCGCTCCTTGCCCGTACGGGCCTCCAGCGACTACGGCACCACCACGCTGGCCGTCGCCTTCAGCGTCGGCGGCGCGGTAGGGCACGGCGAATTCACCCTCACCACTTCCTCCACCAGGAAATAGCGAACAGGAACCTTGGTCTCATGAACAGCAAGACAAACCTGCCGGCAGCACGGAGGCAGCGGTACGCGGGGCCCCGCCTGATAGCTGCGGGCATTCTCACGACCCTGGCGGTCACCGGCTCACCGCTTGCTTTCGCCTCCCCGTCGGCCGCTGCACCCGTCGACGGAACGGCGCGAGCGGTCGTTCCGGCCGCTCTGCCGGCTCCCGAGGTCACGTCGCCCACGGAGAGCGAGGTCCTCACGGGTGACGTGAGCGTCATCGGCAGCACCGCGCCCTACACGGACGTCTACGTCTACGTCGACGGCAAGGTGGCGGCGGTCGAGTACGGCCTGTCCGGGACGTTCGAGGTGATCGTGCCCGAGGCACGGTGGACGCCGGGTGCGCACGTCCTGAAGGTCAAGGCGGTGCGCGGGGACGAGGCGAGCGCGATGGTCACGCGCCACGTCACGTACCGGGCCCAGCCCGCCGAAGCACCCGTCGTCACCACCCCCGAGGAGGGAGCGACCACGGGCCTGCGTCCGGCCGTCACCGGTACGGGCGTCACAGGAGCCACGATCGATGTCGCCATCAAGGGCGGTGCACCGCTCGGCAGCACCGAGGTGAAGGGCGGCACCTGGACGGTGACCCCCGGCAAGGACCTGCCGCCGGGCGGCATCACCCTCCAGATCACCCAGACGGTGAACGGCAACCCCTCCCTCCCGGTTGAACGCACCTTCACCGTCCTTCCCGCCCCGGTGTTCCTCGCCCCCCGGAACCAGGCAGAAACCCCGGACCGGGTGTTCTTCGAGGGCACCGCGGCAGGAGCCGAGGGCGGCACGGTCGAGCTGCGGGAACAGGGCGGAGGCGAGCCCCTGGCCCTCCTGGAGGTGAACGCCGACGGCGCGTGGCGCACCGAGCCGGGACAGGAGGTCCGCCTGGACCGGGGCCCCCACACCGTGACGGCCGTCGCGACGAATGCCGACGGCAAGGTGTCGGAACGCTCCGAAGTCACGTTCACCGTGACCGGCGCGCCCTACATCCGTACTCCGGCCGCCGGGGCCGAAAGCCCCGGGGTGGTCTTCTTCGACGGCTACGCGGACGAGTCCGACGTCGGCGGGAAGGTCGAGCTGCGGGAGAAGGGCAGCGACAAGATCCTCGCCTCCCTGGACGTACGAGCCGGTGGAGGCTGGTGGACGTCCAAGGGGCAGGAGCCCGAACTCGACCTGGGCACCCACACCGTGACGGCAACGGTCGTCACGGAGCGCGGACGCTCCACAGTGGCGGAGGTGACCTTCACCGTCACCGACGCCCCCTACATCAACGCGCCGCGCCCCAACGCCCAGACGGTACCGCAGCGCGCTTTCAGCGGATTCGCCCACTACGCCATCGGTGGCAGGGTGGAGCTGACCGAGGACGGCACGGTCTTCGCCACGGCAGAGGTGAAGACAGACGGCACCTGGAAGACCAGCACGGTCACCCTTGCCCCGGGCCGCCACACCGTCACCGCGACGGCCCTGACGAAGGACGGACGACGGACCGCCGCCCACCAGATCTCCTTCTCCGTATCCGGATCTGTCAATTGAGCGGTGCGAAAAGGTGTTCAGGATTACTGGCGGACCTCGGCGTCGAACGTCCACGGCCAGGCGTCCCTTCCCGCTCAGCCCTTGACGGTTCGGCGCTGCCATCGAGCCTGCTGTCGCGCGGTACGCCGGTCGTGCGGACGAAGGGAGCTGCCCCGGGCGTGCTTGCGCACCGCGGCGCCGGAGGGTCGTCCGGGATGGTGTGGCTGCACGGTGTCACGGTTTCGGTCCTGCTCATGGGCGGGGACACCGTCTATGGGCACGGGATCCAGGAGTAGCCGGGTTGGAAGGGGACCCATGTGGAGCCGAGGGTGAGGCGGTCGCGGAGGTGGTCGGCGAGGACGAGGCCGGTGAGGGAGCCGTCGGCGAGTTCCTCGGTCCATTCGGCGGCCAGGTCGTCTATGTCGACGCGGTACTGCACCTCCCATCCGACCATGGCGGCGAGGTAGCCGTCGAAGTGCCTGAGCAGGTCGTAGAGACCTCGGCCGAGTTCTTCCACTTCGGGCTCGGTGAGGTCGAAGCGGGGAATGCTGCCGTCGAACCCCGCGCCGTAGCTGACGGCCACCGGCCAGACCCAGAGTTGCGTCGGCGACTTTGCGGACAGCGCGGGCCGGTGCAGTGGGATCCGGAACCTGCCTGCGGAGAGCGCCTGTGGCCAGTGTTCGGTCCGGGCGGCTGTTCGGGCAGCCTCGATGTTGTCGCCGAAGTTCACAGCGAGTTCGAAACATATCGCCACGGTCCGCCCCCACGGTCCTTGCCCAGCCAGGCACCACCTCACGTGGACCAATGAGACCATGCGCCACCACGGCCCCAGGCGCTGATTTACGGCCAACTCCCCGCTGCACGTCGCCCGTCAGTGAGGCTTTCCCGGTATGTGCGCCCCGCGGCCTGCGCACGGCCCTCCTGCAGCTACGGCCTCGTGCCCATGGGGTCTGCCGCCGTACTCGACGGACGGAGCCTGTGCGCGAGGGCCACCCACAACGGCGTCAAGGCCGGCGAGGCCACCCGAACCACTATGCAGAGAGGGGCTCTCGGCGGCGCGCTGACCTGCGTGGTCGGGGTGTGGTCGGGGCGGGCCGCGTGTTTCCGGCCGTCGTGGGCGACGTCGCCCTGACCGGGTTCTACCGGGCCCGGCGGGGGAGCCGTAGCCGCGTCTCGGCCGGGGTGTCGGGCTGGCGTCCGAGGACCCCGCGGGCTCGCAGTACCGCGACGTCGGCGAGCTGCTCCGGCCGGTACGGCAGGACGCCGGGCTGTCGTCGGCCTCCGCCGCGCGCACGGTTCGAGCGCCAGCGCCAGCGCCAGCTGGGTATCGCCCCGGCGGCCGCCCACCAGGCTGCTGCCGCCGTAGCCGAGGAAGCGGCCGCGCGGACGGGCGCGCAGCTGCTGGCCGACCGGCTGGCCGTCCTGCGGCGCGCGCTCGCGCCCCAGGCGCCGGCCGTACGGCGGCTGAGTGCGGTCGAGCGGCTGGCTCCCCATGCGGCCCGGCCGCTGCCGGAGGACCTGGTTGCCGGGTGAAGTCCGTGAGCCTGTCGTCGCACGGACCACTGTGACCGTACGTTCCCACGCCTGTAGCCGCGCGGCGAACAGTTCGTCAGGAGGCAGTCTCCGAGTGGCGGCCGCGGTCAGGGGAGGCTCCTTCGGCGGCCCGGGGTTTCGCGGAGAGCTCTGTGCGCTTTTGGGAGGGGTCAGCGGTTTTCCGGCATGGTGAGCCGGGGCCGGTTTGGTCGGACGTGCGTGTCGGTGGCACCGGGTGAGGTGAGGATGCTGTCGGCCGGGATGGTGCGCGCGGCGAGGACGACGCCGCTGGTGATGCGGGTGCGGCGGCCGATCGCGGCGCCGGGCCCCAGGACGATGTGGGCGCCGGTCTGGACGTGGTCGCCGATCAGTGCGCCGAAACGGACGCTGCCCGTGTGGTACAGCCCCCGTTCCGTACGGAGGAACACCTCGCGGCTGGGGGCGCGCATGTCGCCGGTCAGGTGGATCGCGGCGCAGACGACGGACGCGGACAGATGGGCGCGGGCGCCGACGAGGGTGTGGTTGACCCCGATGCGGTGCCCGAGCACCGCCCCGTCCCCGACGGACGCGTGCGTCACCTCGCAGTTGAACCCGACCGAGGCCGCGGCGCCCAGGACGCTGTGTCCCCGTACGGTCGTGAACTCGTGGACGTGCGCGCCGGGACCGATGATCGCCTCGTCCCCGATGATCGCGCTGGGATGGACGAACGCGGTCGGGTGGACGCGCGGCACCCCGTTCCGGCGGAGCGCGGCCAGGGCGCCCTGGTGCAGGTGCTTCCATGCGGCGAGGAGCTCGGCGAGGCCGTACTCGGCGAGGTTTCCGTAGGGGGTGCGGGCCAGGAAGCCGATGGGGCGTATGTAGTCGCCGAGGGGCAGGGCGGGGGTGCTCAAGAGGTCCTCCGAAAAGGGTCTAGGATCACGGCTTCGGATGTCGTGGCGAGGGCAGGGTGGAGCGGGTGGCGCGGGCGCGGATCGGTGTCGCGGTGCTGACGATGGGCAACCGTCCCAAGGAACTGCTGGACCTGCTGGAGTCGGTCGCGCGGCAGGACGAACTCCCCGTGCGTACGGTCCTGGTCGGCAACGGAACCGGCAGCCTGCCCGAGGGCCTGCCCGCGTGGGTCGAGGCCGTGGAACTCCCGGAGAACGCGGGCGTGACCGGCGGACGCAACGCCGCCTACGCGCGTCTGCGGGCGGCCGGAGACGTCGACGTACTGGTGGACCTGGACGACGACGGCCTGCTCGTCGACACGGACGTCGTCCGCCGCATCGCCGACCTGTACGCACAGGACCCGGAGCTCGGCGTCGTCTCGTTCCGCATCGCCGACGAACACGGGCAGACCCAGCGCCGCCACGTACCGCGCCTGCGCGCCGCCGACCCGCTGCGCCGCGGTTACGTGACCACGTTCCTGGGCGGCGGCCACGCCCTGTCCATGCCGATGCTGGAACGGACCGGGCCGTGGCCTGAGGAGTTCTTCTTCACGCACGAGGAGACCGACCTGGCCTGGCGGGCGCTGGACGACGGCTGGCGGATCCTGTACGAACCGGCCCTGGTGCTCCAGCACCCCAAGACGTCCCCGGCCCGGCACGCGGTCTACTACCGCATGACCGCGCGCAACCGCGTATGGCTGGCCAAACGCCACCTGCCCGCCCCCTTGGTGCCCGTCTACCTGGGAGCGTGGATCGCCCTGACCGTGGCGCGCACCCGCTCGCTGCCCGGCCTGAAGGCGTGGTTCGGCGGATTCGCCGAAGGAGTGCGCACGAAGTGCGGTCAGCGGCGCCCGATGCGCTGGCGCACGGTGTGGACCATGACCCGCCTCGGCCGCCCGCCCGTCATCTGACACCTGCTCTGCCCTGCCGCAACTTCGTCCGGCCCGGCAGGTTGAGTGGTTACAACAACGGCCAGCACTGTGCCCAGGCCATGACGGATGCCGGAGCCCGGCACACCGTGGTCCTGGTCTACCGCGGCCCCGATTCCTCCTTGCGGTGTTCCTGACGGCCTGACGGCTGCTCCAGGGACGGTCCGGGGTTGTGGAGCTGGCCGGGTGGTGTGTCGAGCCACAGGTGCTGTCCGTGGTCGTCGATGGTGAGGCCGTAGCGGGTGGGGTGGGGCTGTCCTGCGGTGCGCCAGGCGGTGTATGCGGTGGTGAGTTCGTGCCACAGGTCGCGCTTGCCCCAGACGGTGACCGCGTCCTTGTGCCACCAGTGGTGGTGGCGGATGACGGTGACCGATGTTCCGGCGGCGTCCCACAGTTGGGTCTGGCGCGCGCCGTCCTGGACGCGGTGGGTGACATGGACGTCCGGGACGTGCAGGCCCAGTGCGAAGTCCTGGGCCCACCCCCGGTCCAGGACCTGTCCTGGGTCGATCGCCGAGGGCCGGCAGCGGTAGGTGCCGGGCGGGCGGATGCCGTCAGGGGGCCGCTGCCCGCGGGCCCACATGTAGTCGGCCGTGCCGCTGAACCGGCCCGTGGCGACCCTGTCCTTGACTGTGAGGCGCAGCAGCCCGCCCCGGCAGTACAGGGTGTTGAACGGGGTCAGGACCACCGCGCCGTCCGCGCTCTGCCGCCGCCAGGCCGCCGGAACCTTCCGTACCGAGGCGGTGCTGACGATCCGGTCGTACGGAGCTTCCGCCGCCCATCCTTCCAGCCCGTCGCCGCACTCCAGCCGGGCCGCGCATCCGGCGCGCTTCAGGTTCTCCTGCCCCCAGGCGGCCAGTTCCGGGTCGACCTCGACGCCGGTTACCCGGCTGTCACCGGCCCGGTGTGCGAGGAGCGCAGTGTGGTACCCGGAGGCGGCACCGATCTCCAGCACCCGTTGTCCGGGCCGCACATCCAGCTGCACGAGCTTCTCGCACACGATGTCCAGTGCCGACAGCGACGAGGTGAAGTCCCCCCGCGCCGCGCCGTCGGGGCGGGTGCGGCCGTCGTCCATCTGCACGATCACCGACTGATGCGCGTTCCACACCGCCTCCAGCCACGCCGCGGGGGACTCCTTACGGTCCAGGAGCCGGTGCAGGCCTTGGTCGTCGGTCTCCAGCGACCACAGCCTGCGGGGAGCGAACATCGTACGGTCGACCGCATCGATCGCGTCCCGCACCCAGGGCGCACGGAAGACCCCCATGGTCTCCAGCTCGCCCAGACACACCGCCCGCCGGTCCATCCCCGTGCCCCGGCTCAGCTGCCACCGCCCTGACCGTCGGGACTTGGCGGAGTGGGCGGCGGCGTCCACGGTTTGATCGGCGCCGGATCACCCTTGTGCTTGCCTTCGCTGTCCATCCTCGCACCTTTCTCTTCACGGCTCTCAGAACTCGGTGTCTCCGGTCCGACGATAGGGCCTGCACCCGCACGTGCCCAGAGCACCCGCTGCCCCCCAGCGTGGCTCAGTGGCGGTGGAGACCATCACCACTGGTCCGCACCCAACGAGTCAGCTTTCGTCGTCCTCCGGGAATCTCACCAGGGAGCGCGGCGCGGTCTTGAGCGCTCAGCGACGGGTGTGCTCGGGCAGGACGTCGACGCCTGTTGGTGTACGAGGCAAGTGTGTCAGGTCCTATCGTTTTGCCGTTTTTGAGGATCAGCCTGAGGGCCTTTGGCCGGTGCTGGGCCAGGTCCGTCACCTGTGTGAACCTCGCTGATCGCGCACTACGAAACGGTCTTCGAACGTCCTAGCCCCCGCTTGATTAGGCCTGCTGAGCCGATCTGGGTTGGACTGGTTCGGGGGTGTCGGGTGTGTTTTTGAGTGCTCTGTGTGTCCGTAGCTGTTCGGTGTTGGCGAGTTGTCTGGTGCGGTAGGGGAGGCTGGGCTGCATGTGGGTTTTCGTCGCGTGCATCGGGTGTGGTGGCGGGGTGGCGCGGTGGGAGCGTCGTGGGGGCGGGATCGTGGGCGGGTGCTGAGTGACTGGTGAGGGGAGGGGATTCGAAAGGCCGTCAGATCGGCGTACAGGGCGTTTTTTGCTGGCGGGAGCGGTGTGTGGAGGGGGTGGGGCCTGAGCCGAGTTTTTAGTGGCATCTCATTTTGATGCACCGATGGTGCCGGGGGTGTGGTGGATGTATGGTCGGCCCGCTCCTTTGATCCAGTGACGGAGTATCAGGAATCAGTGACGGACCGTGAGAAATGGGGGATGAGGGCCATGACCGAGCTGAGCGGCACAGACCCGGACGAGCCGACCTCTTTCCCCAGCTGGATGCTTTTCCGGAGGGCCGGATCGCGGAGCGATCCGAGCCGGGGACGGCGGAGCCGGCCCTCTGGGCCGCGGAGCGGACCGGCATGCAGGACGGAGTCCTGCGGCAGCGCGGAGCGCTGCATGTATTCCGCCGCGTAGCGGCGGCGCGTTGTGTCTGCGGAGCAGACCGCGCGC
>NZ_JBITHO010000023.1:0-24644 GCF_044458065.1 Streptomyces sp. NPDC050504
ACCTGGACGTTCAGCTGGGTGAAGTCCTCGCGGCCGACGGCACTCCGGCGGGCCTGCGCGGTGCCCTGACGTACGCCGTGGACTTGTTCGACCACAACACTGCCGCCGGTATCGGCGAACGCCTCCTGAGGGTCCTGGAGGCAGTGACTACGGACCCGGCCGTCCTCGTGAGCCGGATCGAGGTTCTCAGCCCGGTCGAGCGCGAGCGTGTCCTGGTGGAGTGGAACGACACGGACCGTGAGGTGCCCCTCGCGACCCTGCCCGAGCTGTTCGAGGCTCAGGCCGCCCGTACCCCGGATGCGACCGCTGTCGTGTTCGAGGACACCGAGCTGTCGTACTCCGAGCTCAACGCCCGTGCCAACCGGCTCGCCCGTCTCCTCATCGAGCGCGGCGCGAGTCCCGAGGACGTCGTCGCCCTGGCACTGCCGCGCTCGATCGACCTGATCGTCTCCATCCTCGCCGTACTCAAGGCCGGGGCCGCCTACCTGCCGATCGATCCGAACTATCCCGCGGACCGCATCGCCTACATGCTCGCCGACGCCCGACCCGCGGTCCTCGTTACCGACGGAGCGCGCCCGGACGAACTGCCCTCCGCCGACGCGGTGCTACTGCCGCTGGGGGAGACGCGGCTGCGGGAGGAACTGGCGGGCCGCTCCGGTCACGACGTGACCGACGCCGAGCGCCACGGCCCCCTGCTGCTCGGTCATCCGGCCTACGTCATCTACACCTCGGGCTCCACCGGCAATCCCAAGGGCGTCCTGGTCACGCACCGAGGCGTACCCAACCTCGCCGCCGACCACATCGCGCGCCTTCGGATCGGCCCCGAGAGCCGACTGCTCCAGTTCGCCTCGCCCAGCTTCGACGCGTCGGTGGCCGACATGTGGCCGGCCTGGCTCGCGGGCGCGGCCGTGGTGCTGGCCTCCGCGGACCGGATGTCCCCCGGCGCGCCCCTGGCCGAACTGGTCACCGGCCAGCGCGTCACGCACGCGACCCTGCCTCCCGCGACGCTGCCGCTGCTCGCGTCGGCGGGCGGCCTCCCGCAGCAGATGACTCTTGTGGTCGCGGGAGACGCGTGCCCGCCGGAGACCGCGGAGCTGTGGTCCCGCGACCGGCTCATGCTGAACGTCTACGGCCCGACGGAGGCAACGGTCGCCTCGCTGGCCAGCGCCCCCTTGACCGGGGCAGGCGTTCCCCCCATCGGCGCGCCGCTGTGGAACACGCGTGCTTACGTACTGGACGCGGCGCTGCGGCCGGTGCCGCCGGGCGTGGCGGGGGAGTTGTACCTGGCCGGGGTCCAGTTGGCCCGGGGCTATCTGAACCGGTCCGGGCTGACTGCCGAGCGGTTTGTCGCCAGCCCCTACGGTGTTCCGGGGGAGCGGATGTACCGCACGGGTGACCTGGCCCGGTGGAACGCCGACGGGCAGGTGGAGTACCTGGGGCGCACCGATGACCAGGTGAAGGTGCGTGGCTTCCGGATCGAGCTGGGCGAGGTCGAAGCCGCCCTGCTCGCCCACCCGTCGGTCGCCCAGGCCGCCGTCGTCGTGCGGGAGGACCGGCCCGGCGACAAGCGACTGGCCGGATACGTCGTTCCCGCCGACGGCGGTGTCCCGCAGGCGGACGGTTCCGCCCTGCGCGCCCACGTCGCCGACGTGCTTCCGGACTACATGGTGCCTGCGGCGATCGTCGTACTGGACGCGCTGCCGCTCACGGCGAACCGGAAGCTGGACCGCAAGGCGCTGCCCGCCCCCGACTACGGTGCGGGCGTCACCGGCCGGGGTCCGGCGAACGTGCGGGAGGAGATCTTGTGCGTGGTGTTCGCCGAAGTCCTCGGCCTTCCCCGGGTCGGGGTCGACGACAACTTCTTCGAACTCGGCGGGCACTCCCTGCTGGCCGTGACGCTGGTGGAGAGGGCGCGGGCGCGGGGCATCGCCGTGGACGTCAGGTCGCTGTTCGTCAGTCCGACGGCGGCGCAACTGGCCGCGGCCGTTGAGCAGGCGGACGGTCGGATGGCGGTCCCGCCGAACGGCATCCCCGCCGACGCCACGGTGATCACGCCGGAGATGGTGACGCTGGTCGACCTCACCGGCGAGGAGATCGACCGGATCACCGCCGCCGTCCCGGGCGGAGCGGCGAACATCGCCGACGTCTACCCCCTGGCCCCGCTCCAGGAAGGCATCCTCTTCCACTCCCTGCTGGAGGGCGGTGACGCCAGGGACCCCTACGTCCTGCCGCTCGTGCTGGACTTCGACTCCCGCGCGAGGGCCCAGGAGTTCCTCGGCGCGGTGCAGCGGGTCGTGGACCGGCACGACATCCTGCGGACCTCCTTCGTCTGGGATGGGCTGCGCGAACCGGTCCAGGTGGTGGCGCGCCGGGCGACGCTCGCCGTGCGGGAGGTGGAGCTCCCCGCGGCGACGGACCGGGACGGTGCGGGGACGGCGGACCTGCTGCTCGCGGCGTGCCCGCCGGGCATGGACCTCTCCCGGGGCCCGCTGCTCCGCGCCCACCTGGCTCGCAGGCCGGGCGGTGACCGCTGGACCATGCTCCTTCAGGTCCACCATCTGATCCAGGACCACACCGCGTTGGACGTGGTCATGGGCGAGGTGGCCGCGTTCCTCGACGGGCGGCAGGACACCCTGCCCGAGCCGCTGCCGTTCCGGGAGTTCGTCGGGCGGGCCAGGTCGCTGGTGTCCCCCGGGGAGCACGAGCGGTTCTTCGCGGAGCTGCTGGGGGACGTGAGCGAGCCGACCGCTCCGTACGGACTGCTCGACGTGCTCGGGGACGGCCGAGGCGTCTCCGAGGTGCGCATGGCGCTCGACGCGGACGTGGCGCGGCGGTTGCGGGAGCAGGCCAGGGGCCTGGGCGTCAGTCCCGCGACGCTGTTCCACGTCGCGTGGGCGCGTGTCGTGGCGGCCACTTCGGGCCGTGACGACGTGGTGTTCGGCACGGTGCTGTTCGGCCGCATGAACGCGGGAACAGGAGCCGACCGGGTGCCGGGACTGTTCATGAACACCCTGCCCGTCCGGGTGGACGCGCGCGCGGGAGACGTACGGGACGCGGTACGGGGCATGCAGCGGCAGCTCGCCGAGCTGCTGGTGCACGAGCACGCCCCGTTGGCGGTGGCGCAGCAGGCGAGCGGGGTTTCCGCGCAGACCCCGCTGTTCACCTCGCTGTTCAACTACCGCCACAGCGAGGCCGCCGCTGCCGGTGCCGGTCTCGACGGTGTCGATCTGCTCCAGGCGCACGAGCGCACCAACTACCCGGTCACGGTCAGCGTCGACGACACCGGCGAGGGCTTCGTGGTGAAGGCCCAGACGGTCTCCCCGATCGATCCGCGCGCGCTCGCCGCGATGGTGACCACGGCGGCCGACGGCGTCGTGTCGGCGCTGGAGACGGCACCGTCGACCGCGCTCGACCGGGTCGGGGTGCTCCCGGCCGCCGAACGGCAGCGGTTGTTGGCCGACTGGAACGACACCGCCCGCGAGGTGGCCCCCGCGACGCTTCCCGCGCTGTTCGAGGCGCAGGCCGCCCGGACTCCGGACGCGGTGGCGGTGGTGTTCGAGGGCACGCGGCTCACCTACGCGGAGCTGAACGCGCGGGTGAACCGGCTGGCGCGCGTGCTGGTGGCGCGCGGCGCGGGGCCCGAGCGGCGGGTTGCGGTCGCGATGGACCGCTCGACGGGCCTGGTGGTGACGCTCCTCGCCGTGCTCAAGTCGGGTGCGGCGTACGTGCCGGTCGACCCGGAGCATCCGGCGGAGCGGGTCGCCGACGTGCTGCGGGACGCGCGGCCGACGCTGACGGTGACCACGGGCGCGGCCGAGGGCGTGCTCCCCGAGGACGTGGCGCGGGTGGTGCTCGACCACCCGGCGACCGTGGCCGAGCTGGCGGGCACGGCCGACGGGAACCTGTCGGACACCGATCTGCGCGGGGCGCTGCTGCCCGCCCACCCGGCGTACGTGATCTACACGTCCGGTTCGACCGGGCGTCCCAAGGGGGTGGCGGTCCCGCACGCGGGCGTGGTGAACCGGCTGGCGTGGATGGAGGACGTCCACCGCATCGCTCCGGACGACCGGGTGGTGCAGAAGACGCCGTTCGGGTTCGACGTGTCGGTGTGGGAGTTCTTCTGGCCGCTGCTCGGGGGCGCCACCCTCGTGGTTGCCAGGCCGGGCGGACACCGTGATCCCGCGTACCTGGCCGAGCTGATCCGGCGCGAGGGCGTGACGATCGCCCACTTCGTGCCGTCGATGCTGGAGGTGTTCGTCGCGGCGGCCGAGGCGTCGCGGTGGACGGTGCCGTCGCTGCGCGCGGTGGTGTCCAGCGGCGAGGCGCTTCCTGCCGGGCTGCGCGACAGGTTCGGGGCGCTGCTGGGCGTACCGCTGCACAACCTGTACGGCCCGACCGAAGCGTCCATCGAGGTCACCGCCTTCACCTGTGAGCCGGACGCCGCTGCCGGTGCCGTGGTGCCGATCGGCCGTCCGGTCCGGAACACCCGGGTGTTCGTACTGGACGCCGCGCTGCGACCGGTACCGACCGGTGTGGCGGGCGAACTGTACCTGGCCGGTGTCCAGTTGGCCCGGGGCTACCTGGATCGCCCAAGCCTCACCGCCGAGCGGTTCGTCGCCAATCCATACGGCGCTCCGGGGGAGCGGATGTACCGCACGGGCGACCTGGCCCGGTGGAACACCGAGGGCTTCGTGGAGTACGTGGGCCGTACGGACGACCAGGTCAAGGTGCGCGGCTTCCGCATCGAGCTGGGCGAGATCGAAGCCGCCCTGCTCGCCCACCCGTCCGTCGCCCAGGCGGCGGTGGTCGTCAGGGAGGACCAGCCGGGCGACAAGCGCCTCACCGGGTACGTCGTTCCGGCGGGCGGACCGGGCGGACCGGGCGGGTCGGACGGGCGGGACGCGGGCGGAGGCGGAGACGTCGACATCGCGGACGTACGCGCCGGTCTGCTGGCCCTGTTGCCGGAGTACATGGTGCCCTCCGCGATCGTCCGGCTGGCGGACGGACTGCCGTTGACGGTGAACGGCAAGCTCGACCGCAAGGCGCTGCCCGCCCCCGACCGGGCCACGGGACACCCGGGCAGGCAGCCGGGAACCTCCCACGAGTACCTGCTGCGGGAGGTGTTCGCTGGGGTGCTCGGCCTTCCCGAGGTCGGGGTGGACGACAACTTCTTCGAGCTGGGCGGGCACTCGCTGCTCGCCGTGCGGCTGCTGGGCGAGATCCGCGACGCCACCGGCGCGCAGCTGTCGCTGGCCAGTGTGTTCCGGCAGCCGACCGTGGCGGGCCTGGCGTCGGTGCTCGGCAGCGGCAGCGGCAGCGGCACCGCCACCGGCACCGAGGACGACCTCTTCCAGCCGGTGGTGGCGCTGCGCGGGCACGGGGACCGGCCGCCGCTGTTCTGCCTGCCCCCCGCCAGCGGCTTCGGGCTGTCGTACGTCGGTCTGGTGCGGCACGTGGACGCCGACCAGCCCGTCTACGGACTCCAGGCCCCGGGCGTCGCCCGCGCGGGGACGGCTCCGTCCGATCTCGACGCGCTGGTCACCTGGTACGTCGACCACATCACGAGCGTCCAGCCGAGCGGTCGTTACCACCTCCTCGGCTGGTCCATGGGCGGCAACCTCGGGCACGCCGTCGCGGTGCGGCTCCAGCAGGCCGGGCACGAGGTGGCCCTGCTGGCCGTGCTGGACGCCTACCCGCCGGACACCGAAGCCCCGTACGAGGAGGCCGACGACCACACCGTCATGGTCCAGCTCCTGCACGCCGTCGGGCACCTGGTGGGACCCCGGGACCGGCCGCTCACCCTGCCCGACACCTTGAAGATCATCAAGGAGAAGATCCCCGCCATGAAGGACCTCACCGAGGACCACCTCCGAGGGGTGGTCCGGAACACGCGCGACAACTGGCGGATGGTCCGGCATGCCACGCCGGGACACTTCGTTGGCGACGTCCTCCACTTCCCCGCGACCGAAACCGGCTTTTCCCGGGAGGAGGTCGTCCGGCAGTGGGCTCCCTACGTGAGCGGGCAGGTGCACGTCCATCCCGTCGCCGCCGCGCACAACGAGATGACCAGGGCAGAGCCCCTGCGTAAGGTGGGAACCGTGCTGGCCGACGTTTTGGCGAGGCGCGCGCAGCGGTGATGTCGGGGCCCCCGCGCGGGAACGCGCGGGGGCCGTACCGCCCGGGCCCGCCGGGGGAGCGGCCCGGTTTGACGGACCGGAGGCGCGGGTGCCCGGGCGTCCCCGAAGGAGCACGACCCGATGACCGAACAGATGATCCATGACCGAACAGGCGGTCCACGACTGGATGGAACGGTCCCTGACCGGACAGGACGGATCATGAGCGGACGGGAAGGCCAGGGCGGCAGCAACGGACGCCCGCACGGCCACGGCCGAGACGAGTTCCCCGAGGAGCGCGCCGACCGGCGCTGGACCGAACTGCTCCAGGAACTGCGGGTCCCCCAGACCGGCGTGCAGATGTGGACGCTGTTCCCGGGCCCCCACGTTCACGGAGCGGGGGAGGGCGGTGGGTGCCTGGCGCTGGCCGGGGCCAATCCGAGCGGCCGTGGCCTGGTCGTGTGGAAGTGGCTGGCCGAGACGCTGCCGCCCGAGCGGCGCAGCGACGGCGGCGTGGGCGAGGCGCTGCGCACCATGCGCGGGCTGTTCGCCGACCGCGTCTTCACCGGCTACATGCTGGCGGGCGGCCTCGGCTTCACGGCGCTCTTCGCGTACATCACGGCCTCGCCCTTCGTCGTCCAGGAGATCTACGGGGCCTCGCCGCAGACCTTCTCGCTGCTCTTCGGGATCAACTCGGTGGGCCTGATCGCGGTCGGCCAGGTCAACGGCAAGCTGCTGGTCGGGTGGGTCTCCATGGACAAGGTGCTGCTCCTGGGCCTGGTCGTGATCACGCTGGCCGCGCTGGCGCTGCTGCTGATGACGGCGGGGCTCTTCGGCGAGGTCGGGCTCGTGCCGGTCGCCGCGGGGCTCTTCGTGCTGATGTCCTCGATGGGTCTGGTGATGCCGAACACGAACGCGTCCGCGCTGATGCGCACGCAGCACGCGGCGGGCTCGGCGTCCGCGCTGCTCGGCACGTCGTCGTTCCTGATCGGCGCGCTGGCCTCGCCGCTGGTGGGCGTCGCGGGCGAGGGCACAGCGGTGCCGATGGCCGCGGTGCAGCTGGGCTGCGGCGTGCTGGCGCTGGGGTGCTTCCTTTTCTTGTGCCGCGAGAAGGCCTGACGGCCGGGCACGGGGCTACGGGGTTACGGGGTACGGGGGGGCGGGGCGCCGCCCCGCCCCCCCCCGTACCGCTCAGCAGGAGCGGGCCCGCCACCTCTCGCGCACGAGCGCGCCGCTCAGCCCCGGGACGGGGGACCAGCGGGCGCGGCGCATGCGGCTGCGCGGCGGGCCGTACGCCGACTGCCAGGCGGGGCGCGACAGCCCCGCGCGGAGGGACGGGACAGGACGGTTCTCGGACCAGGTTCCGGACATGGACACCCTCGTTCCAGGGAGAAGACCGTAGCGGAATGCGACGCGCCGCACCTGCTGTGCGACGCGCGACGGGTCAGCGCTCGGGATCACTCACTGGAGGTACAACGGTGTGTCCTTCACGAAGACGGGAAGCGGGCAGGGGGAACGCTAGCCCCGCGCACCGCCCCGGCTCCACCGGTTTCTCAGGTCCGGGATCCCTCCTGGTCCCACAGCCACTTCATGCCGCCGTCGAAGTGCGGGCTGTCGTTGTTGTTGCTGCTGCCGTTGTGAATGTAGCTGGTGACCCCGTTGATGGAGGCCTTGCCGGTCACGGGGTCGTAGTTGCGCAGCCAGGGGCCCCCGCTGCCGCCGTAGTCGAAGCCGGCGCCCGGCATCATGATCATGGCCGACTCCTTGATGGAGGTCGTCGTGCGGCCGGCGAACTGGTACTGGGAGTATCCCTCGTCGTGGCTCCGCGGGTAGCCGACGATCAGGCGGTCCTCCTCGAACGTGTAGTTCCATGCCAGGCCGAAGCCGCCGACCGCGTCGACCACCCGCTGCCCCTGCGCGTTGGGGTTCGTGGTGACCAGACCGAAGTCGTAGGGGCGCGCCGCTCCGCTCATCCAGTAGTCGAGGGCGCTGTAGTGCTTGGCGGTGAACTTGCCGTAGGGCGCCTCCACGCCGCCGGTGTTGTAGGCGGGCGTGAAGACCCAGTTCTCCATCCACCGACGCTTGTTCGGGTCTCCGCTCGGGCTGCTCCCGCCGACACCGATGCAGTGCCCCGCGGTGGCCACCATCATCTTCGAGGGGCTGTTGATCGCGGCGCCCGAGCACTGGTAGGTCAGCTTGTCGCGCGGATCGGTGTACTCGACCTTGCCCACCGTACGGATCAGCGGCTGGTTCGCGGCGAGCTCGCCCGCGAACGCCTTCCGCACCTCCTGCGCGGCACCCTTGGGCATGTCCTTCACCCACTCCCGCACCACGGCCGCAGAGGGCCCGGCGGCGGGCAAGGAACCGGGCAGGCCCGTCGGCGTCCGGCGCTCGGCGCGCGCCGACGCGGCCGAACCGGCGGCGCCGGCCTGCCCGGACGCGCGCAGCAGCGCGGCGGCGTCGGCCGCGGTCGCCCTGCGGGCCTTCGTGTGGTGCCGCTCCACCGCCAGGGCCTCGGCCGGGGTGTCCACCCCGGTCGCGTGCTCGGCCACGACGGGCCGCGCGCCCGCGCCGCCCGCCCGCGCCCCCGCGTCGGGATCGGACGCGGACGCGGGAAGGGCGGCCGGGCCGCCGACCGCCAGGACCGCGGCCAGTGCGCCCAGCAGCAGCCCGGCTCTCGTGCGCGAAGCGGCCGGTTTCGTTCTCGTGGTCATGCAACCCCCCTGGTATGAGAGCAGGGGTGGTCGGCCCCCGCCGCCTTGATCGTTGCGACCGGTGGGGGGCGGCGGAAGAGGATGGGAAAGGATCGCGCCACGGTTCGCGGAGCCACGGGGCGGACGGGGGTGCCGTAAGAGGCGGTTGAGCAGCGTGAACGCTCCCGGGTCGGAGCGGAGCCGCGTGCGTGCACCGGGGAAAAGTGGCGCGAATGGGACGGTGTCGCGCCCTGGCTATTGCGCCGCCTTCTCTGTCTTCTCTGCCGTCTCTGCTTTTTCCGCGTATGCGATCAAGCGCTCGCGCCCCTGCGGGTCCGTCCAGCGGAACAGACCCGCCCCCGGCACCACCCCGGCCGGCAGCCGGGTGCCCGGCGCGAGGTCGACCGCGTCGGGCCTGCCCTCCTCGCCGGGCTCCGTCAGGTCGACGGCGACCGGCGCGCCGCCGCCCGCCAGCGCGTCCGCCGCGTCGCGCGCGCCGTACACGAGCCCCGCGTCGTCCACCGTGGTGAGCGTCAGCGGCCGCGAACCGTCCGGGTCTTCGAAACAGAAGCCCTTCGCGCGCGCGAGGTCGAACGCCAGGTTCCCGGCGACCAGGAACCGCCCGCCGGGCGAGAGGACCGCCTCCGGGTGCTCGCCGGGCGCTATCGCAGGCTTGTGGCACTCCGCGGTGGCCACCACCCGCCCGCTCGCCCCGTCGTGCACCGCCCACACGTCGTGCGTCGCGCCCCGCTTCGCGCCCCGCGCCTTGTGCCAGCGCGCCAGCACCTGCCCGGGCGTCAGGGCCGTCGCAGTCCCCGACCGCGCGTCGGTCCCCGCGGGCGCCCGGTCGCGGCCGAACCACGCCCCGCTCACCCAGAACTCCCCGTCCGCGGCGACCAGCGGCCCCTTCGGCGTCAGCCCCAGTACCTCGGCCGACGCGCGGCACCGCGCACACCCCTTCGGGAAGCCGAGCGCGGCGGCGGGGACCTTCGCGACCCGCCCGGTCGCCGGGTCGACCAGCGCCGCCCGCGCCCGGCCGTCCGTGACGAGGACCGAAGGCCCCGCCGCGGTCACCACCGGCGCCCCCGGCCACGGCAGCTCGGCCCGCCGCCGCGTGCCGTCGGCCGCGTCGTACACGTCGAGGGAGACGAAAGAACGTCCTCGACCGCCGACGCTGGACCACCCGCGAGGAACTACGGATCGGCATCGTGACTTGGGTCGAGCGGACCTACCACCGACGCCGCCGACAAACCGCACTCGGCCGCCTGACTCCCATCGAATACGAGACCGAGCCTCTTCCAACCTGACGGCTGTGACCGCGTGTTGGACGGCTCTGCACAACGGCGAAGCTCCTGGTAGACGGATTCTCGACCAAGATCACCCGTGCCGCCAGGAGCTTCCGTGCTTGTCTACCTGTCGTCCATAGATCTGTCCACTCGCAGCCTGCGGTACCTGACCGGGCGACTCGTCGTCCGGCAACGGGAGGTCGGCACCCGATGGCGCCGACTCGCGGCCGGGCAGCAGGCCCTGCTCGTCCTGGCCCATCTGCGGTGCGGGGACACCTACGCCCAGCTCGCCTCCGGGTTCGGCATCGGGATCGCCACCGTCTACCGCTATATCCGCGAGGCCGTCGAGGTGCTCTCGGCCCTCGCGCCGAGCCTGGCCGAGGCGATGAAGACGGCCCGAGCGAAAGCCTTCGTCATCCTGGACGGCACCCTGCTGCCGATCGACCGGATCGCCGCCGACACCCCTTACTACTCGGGAAAACACAAGCGCCACGGCATGAACGTCCAGGTCCTCGCTGATCCCTTCGGCCGCCTGCTGTGGGCCTCGCCAGCGCTGCCCGGCTCCACGCACGACCTGACCGCCGCCCGCGTGCACGGGCTCATCGATGCCTTGGCGGAAGCCGGACTCAAGTGCTGGGCCGACAAGGCATACCAGGGCGCGGGCCGCCCCGTCCGTGTCCCGTTCCGGGGCCGTCGGCTCAAGCGGTGGAAGCGGCGCCACAACACAGCCCACGCCAAGATCCGCTGCGTCGGCGAGCAGGCCATGGCCACGCTGAAGTGCTGGCGTCTGCTCCGGAAACTCCGCTGCAGTACCAACCGCATCACCGACATCGTGAAGGCCGTTCTCGTTCTTCACCACGCGGCAGCATGAAGTTGGAAACGGCTCATGGGTTGGGGCTTATCGTGCGAGCAGGGCGCGTTTGCGTAGGAGATCGAGGCCAGCCCGGCCGAACATCTGACGTTTCAGCATCTTCAGCCGGTTGATGTTGCCTTCGACGGCGCCGGAACTGTGCGGCAGGGACAGTCCGTTACGGACGGCATCGAAGTCGCGGCGGAGATTGTGGGCAAAACCTGCGAGCGGGACCAGGGTGTCCTGTTCGGCGTCGGTGATCCAGCCCTCGTGGCGGTCGCCGTGGAGTCCGGTCATCATTGCGGCGAACTTCCTGACATGCAGAGTGAGCCGGTCGAGCTCGGGATCCCGTTCGCGCGTGCGGAGTGGACGGACCAGGACGCGGCCGCCGCTGTACAGGAACAACTCGTACGAAGAGCGCTCGCCGCGGCCGGTGCCCACGGTGTCTACCTGGAGCACCACGTCGCACAGCTCATGGCCGCCTGGCACCACGCCCAGGGCTACGGACCGGCACCAGCCGACCGCCCATGGCCCATCCACTGACATGATCCCCAGGACCCCCTTCGCCGGGGCCCGCACCGGGGCGGCTCCGCAGGGCACCGTACGGTCGCCGATGAGCTGTTCACCGCGTGGGTATCTGCTGGATGTGACCGCCGCGTGAGCCCTGGCCGGACGCGGCAACCGCGGGATCCTGGACGAGATCCGCAGATACTGCGGGCCGGAGCTCAAGGCCGAGGACCCCTCCGTCAGTGACCCGATCGAACAGGGTGCGCCCGCCGCGGCCGAGGCGCTGCGTGCGGTCCTGGACGGTGGGCCGTTCAGGACCGATCCGCAGCACGCCTTCCTGTGCGGCAACGCGTACGAACGGCTGTGCCAGGCGGCCGGGGCGTACCTGGACTTCGACCACTTCGGGTCCTGCCAGGGCGGCCGGCTGCAGGACGTCGACAAGGGGCTACGGGCGGCGGGCGTCCCCTGCTGTCGCTGGAAGGCCTCGCCTTCGACGGCTACCCCGACGCGCTGCCCAGCATCAGTCGTCCGCGACTGGGAGTCGGCCGACCAAGCAGCGGCAGGAGGACCACGCCGCCTTCCATGCCTCGGGTACGGCGTGCCGAGGAGGGTGAAGGGGGGGTGGGTGCGTAGCCCTTGACCGGGTGCGGCAGCCGGACCGTGTTCCGCTCCACCGGGTGGACGTCAACCCTTGTCCGGCTACGGGATTCCCGGCCCGGAGCGGCCGGGGAATTTCTCGGGGAGCTCGGAGGGACGGGGAGACCGTGGGAGGCGCGGGGCGGGGGGGGGCAGGGGCAGGTCCACCGGCAGGGCCGTTGGTGCTTCCCGTGCTGGATGACGGCGACGACGAAGCCCTGGCGGTTCGTCACGGTTCCCGCGTGGGAGTCGACGCGGGGCCCGCCAGCGTGACGCAGCTGCCGTGGTGCCCGGTGCGGCAGGGGTGGCACATACGGCTTTCGCAGGAGCACCAGCGGAAGAAGCCGTGAGGGTAGGCGGTATCGATCCGCAGCATCGCCTTCGTCCAGGCGTGTGTGCGGACCCAGGAGGCCTTGTCCGCCGACATGGCAGACACGGCGGGGGACGGTACCGGGCTTCGCGCGGGACCGAGCGCGTGATCGAGAACTGCCGTTGCGGAGAGTGGCCGGTGCCGCTTTGGCCGTCCGAGCCGTGGCCGGAGGCGCCGCATCAGAGGTCTTGGACGCCATGCCGTTGAGTTGGGCCGCTCCGACGGCTCGCCGGTCGAGCTGCGCCTTTCCGCCGTCGGCTGACCGGGATGACAGCGGCCAGCGAGTCCTCCCCAAGGATGGCCAAGCAGGACGTCCCACTGGCGGCCATGGCTGTTCCCCATTCGCGGCGAGTTGCACTCTGCGTCACAACCAGCACTTCCCGGCTGGGCCGGTCCGCGCGACGGAGGCTATCCGGCTTGCGCCCTCAGCGACGCCGAAGGGGTGGCTCGCCGAAGGCACGAGTCAGCGACGTAGGACGTTGACCTTCTCGGTGCCGAGGATCGGGGCGTCCGCGCAGCCGACCGGGGTGACGAGGTAGGGGCCCACCCAGCGGCGGGACTTTCCCTCGGGGTGGTCCTTGTCGGGGTAGGTGCGCCGGTGCGGTTTGACGAACCAGCGGTGCCGGTAGACCCGGCCAGCGGTGTCCTCGCTGCCGAAGTCGTCCCCAGGCTCGGGGCGGGCGGACTGGCGCAGCGTGATGTACTGCACCGGCGCGTCGAGGCGCTCGGCGCCCGCTCGGCGGAGGCGTTTGCGGGCGGCCGGGTCGGGGTGGACGTCCTCGGACTGCCACAGGTTGCGGCGCTCGTCTGCCGGCTGGCGGATTAGCAGCAGGGTGCCGAGCAGGGTCCTCAGCACTCGCAGCTGGTCGTCGGTGATGGTGCTGATCCCCGTGTTGCCCAGGCCGTACCGGTCCCGGGCCGGGTTACCGTCCCGGTCTAGCGACCAGGCGTGCTGGACCTGGTCCCAGTCGGTCTCGACGCCCAGCGGGATGACCGCGCCGAAGGCGACCGCCAGGTCCCCCGCGAGCGTGCTGGTGACCTGGTGGGCCCAGGTTGGATCGACCCGCCGACCCGCCTCGTCCAGAGCCCGCCGGTAGGGACCCGCGTCGTCCAGGACCAGCACGCGCAGGGTCGTTGCGACGCGGGACCACACCACTGCCCGGGGCCGGCCGAGGGTGGCGGTGTGCGCGCTCGGGTCGTCGGACCACAGCAGAAAGCCGGTCGGGTCCGGGAGGTTGTCCGCGTCGAAGGCACAGACCGGCAGGCCTTCGCCGACGGTGCGGGCCAGCCAGGTCATGTCGTCGTTGACGAAGTACAGCTCTGCGCCGTGCACCGCCGACTGCGCCAGGCGGGGGTCGGTGAACCCGTGCATCAGCACGGGCGCCGTGCCGCGATCGGCGCGCAACACGTTCTCGTCCGCCCAGCGGACCAGGTCCTGGCGCAGTTCGGGAACATCGGAGGCGCGTAGATGGGTCGTGGCCACGACTCAACCTAACGAGCCCGGTGCTGCCTTTGGGGCATCGCCCAGAACTGTCGGAATTCGACTGAATCTGATCAGGCCGTGAGGCTCTCCATGTAATTACAGCGAGTAGCAATTTAGCGGCCAGTTAGCTCCCCGCCAGCTGGCCGTGACCGGGGAATCTCAACTGGCCACCAACACCGGGACGGAGCGCCGGAGGGGCCAAGAAATGGTTTGCCGACTCGGTGGCTAAGTGTCACCGTTCGGCTTGGACCGGCAGTTGATCATCGGCGGCTGGTCGATGTCGACGTGTCGGCGGCCTCTTGGCTTGGGGATCTGCCGGAGAGGTGACGGAACGATGGGAACCGGGGCCGTGGGGAACAGTTACGAGGACGAGTGCCGCCGGTCGTTGGCCGAGGAGCAGGCGAAGAGCCTTGCCGGGACCAACGACTGGGAACATGTGGACAGGGAGCGGGTCCGTCAGGACTGGGACGTCCTGTACCGGGAGATCACGGCATTCCTGGACGGCGGCTCCCTGCCCGGAGATCAGCAGATCCAGGAGCTCGTCCGCAGGCACTTCGACATCGTCTGCCGG
This sequence comes from Streptomyces sp. NPDC050504, assembly GCF_044458065.1. Taxonomy (NCBI): domain Bacteria; kingdom Bacillati; phylum Actinomycetota; class Actinomycetes; order Kitasatosporales; family Streptomycetaceae; genus Streptomyces; species Streptomyces sp. NPDC050504. The sequence continues at coordinate 14,510 of NZ_JBITHO010000023.1, forward strand.
TTCTACACCCCCTCCAGGGAGGCCTACGTCGGCATGTCGCTCTTCTACGCCGAGGACGAGGCCATGAGGGCGTTCCACGATTCCTACCACCCCGGGATGGTGGAGTTCCTGGGTGCCGCGATCAAGGTGTTCGCCTTGCAGGGGAGCGGGTTCGCCCCCAGCGCAGGGGCCGAGGCGTCGGCGTAATCGGGCGACACGGGCCAGGACATGCATGGGCGGGGTTCAGGCCCAGGGGCTGTCGCAGCCCCTGAGAGGAGGAAGCAGAGACCGGGGTCTAGGGCTGGTGCCGGGGCAACTTCGTGCGTGAGGACGACTTCGTCTGCGTCTTCCGCGGGTGCGATCTGCCTGCGGCGTGGAGCCGACCGCGGGCCCGGCCAGCGCGGCTGGGCCCTGCGGCCTTCATCTATCGACGGGTCCGCCATGCCGCCAGCGAGACCACGTTGGCGGCATGGCGGACCGCGCTGTCGCGGGCGGGAGAGCGGACGGCGTCGTCGTCGGGCTCCGGGATGTCGTGGCCGATGACCCCTGATGGTGCTCTCTGAAAGCGGCTCTGTCCGCAGTTCCGTGAATGGCCTAGCGTCCGCCAGGGTCGGAACCGCTGGAGTCTGCTCGGCGTACCGACTGGCGAATCGAGAAGGGTAGTGGCCCTTGGCTCCCACGAAGGACGTTGATCGCCTCGGCAACCGCTGCAAAGTACCCGCCTCTCGCTTCGCGGTACCGCGTGCTGCCCGTCCGTTCGCCTGCGGCAACGGTTTCACGGTAGCTGCGCAGCGCATCCAGGAGGGCCTCGCAACCGGCGACAATCTCTGGTGGCGACGCAAGGGCGATCCGATAGCGCCAGGTGTAGAGGTCCGCTTCTCGGAACGCTTCGCGGGCACGCCGGTTACCGTCCTCGGTCGGAGGCCGGTCTTGGTGGGCAACGTTCCAGACGATGTCTGCACTGCGAGCGACGGCTGCGATGAAGTCAGCGCGGAGCTGTTGCTGGGCAAGCTCTATTCGCTCACGCCTGTCGCGTATCCACCGCGTTCGGTCGGCCAGCATCGTGGACCCTATGCCGATCGCTGCTCCAACGAGCGTGCTAACCAGCGGAACCACGTCCATATTTCCCTCCGGATGTCCGCGTGCGCGGTCGGGGCAGGGTCTGCCCGCTACGGCCGCAATGTAGGTATCCCACCAGTTGCTGCCTGCACTCCAAGAAGGTCAGGGTTGGGCGAGGATGCGGGTGCGGAGGAGTTCGAATGAGGCTCAGCCGTACATAGCTCGCTTGAGTGTTTTCACCCGGTTTATGTGTCCTTCTGTGACCCCAGAGCTCCATGGCAGGATCAGACCGGCGGTCACCGCGTCGAGGTCCTGGCGGAGGAAGCCGGCGAAGCCCTTCAGGTGCTTCCGTGCGTTGTGCTCGGCCTGACGGATCCACTCGAGCAACAGGTGTCCGTGCCAAGCAGCATCTCGGCCTCCGCCCGCAGGACGGCGATGCGATTCTCGGCTCCGGCAGGTCCGGTGCCGTACAGGACGAACAGCAGCCGCGGGAACAGCGGGTAGCGCTGCCGCCAGTGCGGCTGTATCGCCACGTCCGCGTCGATGATGCGCCGGCGGCCGTGGGCACGTACCGGTAGTGCCGCGCGTACGCGGTGAGCTTCGCCGCGAACCGCTGCGGCCCCATCGTCGCCCGGTCCACCTCCACGAACGCCCGCAGCCACCCACCAGACCGCTCGGCCGTCGCACACCGCTCGTAGAACATCACCGCGTCCGGGATCACCGCCTCCCCGCCCCCCAGCGGATGATGCACCTCGCACAGCCAGTCCAGCGGCCGCATCACCGACCCCTCACCCCGCGCCCCCTCCACAAACGCCACCGCCGTCTCCGTCACCGCCAGCGCGTGCCCCGCCAGCGCGGCCGTCACCGCGCGTACCGCGTCGTGGGGATCGTCGGCGCTCACCGCCGCGAGGGCCCGCACGCCTGGCACCTGTGCCAGCAGCTCCGCCACCGGCGCGGCGAGCCGGAGCACCGGTGGCGCCGGATCCGCCGGCGGGAGAAGCCCCGCGGCCACCGCCGCGCTCAGCCACGCGCCCGCCTCCGCGACCAGCGAGGCCCGCACCGCCGCCCCGGCCGCCGACCACCGCGCCCCCGCCGCCTCGTACCGCGCCCGCGCGAGCAACTGCACCCGCGGGTCCCGCCCGGCCTGTTCCACCGCGCCCAGGCTCCGCGCCGTCTCCGCATCCATAGCGACCAGTGAACCCACCGCGCCGCCGAAGCGGGCCAACATCCCCCAATACGGCCAGAAGAGGGGACGGACCCGAGGCGTTCCGCACTCCCGCGCACTCTGGCGCGAAGCAGCCCGGAACCGGGACGATGAGACGGTGGACTGTGGCGGCGGGGCAGGGGGGTGACGGGCCGTGGGATGGATCAGCCGGGCGTACCTGCCCGCCGTGGCCCGGGGCGACGACCTCCCCGGCCGGTACCCGGCATGGTAGTACACCCGCCTGGTGCAGCTGACCGAACACCGCCTGCGGCGCGAGCTGCTGAAGCGCCTCGCGGACGGCCTGCGGACCCTGGAAGGGACACGCGAGGGGTTGTGACGTGCACGAACTGCGCGGGCCAGGGCACGTTCACCGTCAACGACACCACCATCGACTGCCCGGCCTGCAACGGCACCGGCGCGACGGGCGCCCCGGCGGACAACCGCGACGACCAGAACAACGGACACCACTGACGGCACCCACCAGAAGATGTCCGACGACACTTTTTCCGGATCAGTCGCGAGACCACACCCGACCCATACAAAACGGGCTGTTGTCAGTGGCGGGTGACAGTCTGGAACCATGACCGGCCGCCACTGGGGCGCGCCGCCCCAGGAGGCCGCCATGAAGCCCACCACCGTGGACAACGTCCGGATCGTCCGCCGCAGCCCCGATGGCCGCGTACACGAGTCCGCCGTCTCCTACAGCGCCTCAGCTGCGCAGAAGGAGAAGGCCCGGCTGGAGGCGAACGGCGACGTCGTACGGATCGTGCCGGTGACGCCCGGCGAGAGGGTGCCCGAAAGCGTCTTGGAGGAGATGCGCGGCGAAGCCGCCTGACCCGCCCTCGTCAGCATGGTGCTGACGCGGAACACGTCGGCCTCGGCTCCCTGCGGGGCCAACGCGAGTACGCCGCGAACGTGGGCTTCGCAGGCTGACCTGAACGGTAGTCTCAATCCCCGCTGCACAGACACGTTCTGCGTCAGACCGAATGCGGAGCGTGGAGGGATGAGGCCGGTGGAGGAAGGGGACACGTGGACGCGGAGTGGTGGCGTGGGATACGGGAGGGGATCAACCTGTTCGGGCTGGTCGTTGGTTCCGCTATTGCGCTGCTGTGCCTGGTGGTGATCGTTCTTGGCCGCTGGAGGAAGCGTCCCGTGGATATGCGCCTGTGGGCGAAGGCCGGATTCGTCGCCCTGATGTGCGCGATGTCCCCGATGCTCATCGGAGTGGCCCTGGACGGCTTGTTCGTCAGCTGACGGAGCGGTCTGGCTGCCCATCGCGTACGGGACGGGCCGCAACCTGCTGCGGGCCGTCCCGTTGAACGGGCACGGGATACGTCGATCCGCGCGGCGGCCCGCCCGCGCGAGTGCCGGATCGTGTCCAGTCCGCTGACCCAGCTATCCCATGACAGCAGCCGCGAGACGAACTTCGACAGATGATCGTCTTCTGCGAACCGCAGCCAGTGGCGGTCACGTGAACTGCGGGGGCGTCAGCAGCACCACCCGGCCGGCCTCGACGTCGAAGCCGAGAACCGGGTGGAGCGGATCAGACTCCGGGCTCAGCAACACCGGCTTGCCGAGCCGACGCCCGACTGTCCGCAGCAGACGGCACAGCACATCCACGCCGTCCTGACCCTGCAACTCCCGCAGGTCAACGTCGAAGTCGATCGAACCAGCCTCATACACCCGAAAGATCACCAGGAAACCAGAGACCGGCCAGACCCTCAGCAACACGTCGGCCTCCTCACCGCGGACCAGCATCTCCGCAGCTCTCGGCAGCCGGACCGCAACACCGTCCTCGGAGTACTCACACGGCCACCCCTGCGACCGAACGAGATCAAGCACCGCCTGCCAGTCCTCCACCGAGGTATCCGGGACACGGACGTCCGGCAGCGATCCCATCAGATCGGGACCAAAGAAACTCTTGACGTCATCCCACAACAGGTCAGGCATCACGCCATGCTGCCCTGCCACGCGCCGAAACGCAGCCCGATTCCCTTGACGACACCCATAGGGGCCCGGCGGCCTCCTCCCGCCGGACTTCGTGCAGCCGCCGCCCGTCGGGGTTGTCCAGGGCCCCGGGCAGCGTCTGCCACCTCTCGCGCCCGAACCTGCGCCACACCGCGCCCGCGGCCCCGGCCGGGTCGGCAATGATCCGCTCCAGCTCGGTGACGACCACCAGCACCGCCTGGTGGCAGCCGACGGCTGTGACGCCCGGCCTCCGGCAAGGCGGTCCGGTGTCCCGTGCTTTTCCGGGCATTCTCGCCGGGCCGCCTGTGGCGCGGCTAGTCTGCGTGCATGATGCCGGAAGCGCGTACCCCCTCGCCGCGCCCCATCTCACCGACGCCGCAGCCCCGGCCGCCTGGTCCGAGCGGTCCGGACAAGAACCCTCCAGTGCCTCCGAATCCGCCACCTGGGGCATGACATGGTCGAGCGCCTCCCCTGGACGGCACTGCCTGCCGAGGTGCGGGCGGCAGTCGCCGCGCGGGTCGGCGGCCCGTTCACTACGCACGACCCGCGCGACGGAGCGAACTGCGGAACGGCCACGCTGCTGACCCTCGACCGCGGGGGACATCTCTTCGTCAAGGGCCAGCCCGACAGCGGGCCGCTGGAAGAACTCGACCGTGAAGAGGAGGTCAACCGCGTCCTCCCAGCCTGCGCGCCGCGCGTCGTGTGGCGCATGCACACCCATGGATGGCACCTGCTGGCGTTCGAAGGCATCGCGGGCGAGCGCGCCGACTACGCGCCCGGCTCCCCTGAACTGCCGCTGGTCGTGAAGGCGCTGGCCGAACTGGGGAACTGCACGGCACCCGGGGTACGGCTGATGACCGCCTGGGACCGGTGGGGCTACTACTGCGCCCCCGCCGACCGGGCCCACCTGGCCGGCGGGCATCTCCTGCACACCGACCTGGCCGCGCAGAACGTCGTCATCGCCAGCGGCGACCACCGCGCTCACCTGGTCGACTGGGCGTGGCCGGCACGCGGACCCGCCTGGGCGGACGCGGCACTCTGGGCGGTCCGGCTGATCTCCGACGGCGGCCACAGCCCCGAGCAGGCCCATGCGTGGGCGTCCAAGGTCCCCGCCTGGAACAGGGCCTCGCCCGAAGCGGTGAGCGCCCTGGCCAGGGCGGAGGCGGACAGCTGGGAGGACGCGGCCGCCAAGGACACGCTGCCGGAGATCGCCACCATCGTGCACGCGGCACGGGCCTGGGCAGATTTCACGCTGATCGTGGCGGGCACGGCCAGCCGCCCGTGACAGGGCTCTTGGCCCGGTACGGACCGGCGAGCAGTTCGTGTACGGCCTGCGTCATGCCGACGCGGATCACAAGGCTCCCGCACAGCACTGCGCCCCGGGCCGCCGTGGGCGACGGACGGCACGGGTACGGGCAGGGCCCCGCAGTCACTGCGGGGCCCTGCCCGATGCGTTTTCCGCTGCGGGACGTATGTCATGTCATCGGTGTGCTGCTGTCTGTGTTGAGTGGCAGGCGCACCGTGTACGGGGTGACAGCGTCGGCTGCCGGTGGAGGGGGTGTGGTCAGCCGGTGGGGATGCAGACCGCGAACGCCTGGAACCACTGATCGGTTGAGCCGCCGTTGTAGGCCGAGGCCTCCCAGCTGTTCTGTTCCTGGTTCGGGGTGCTGCGGTTGATCGTGAGTGCGTCGTTGTTGGTCTGGGTCAGGAAGCCCCCGCCTGTCACGATGGTGCCGGTGGGGCACTTCGCCGGCTGGCGGGCCACGTTGCCACCCGGCTGGACTGTCGCCCGCTCGCCCTGCACGACCTGGACGGGGCCCACGGGCCCGCGTTCGCCCTTGGGCCCCGCAGGCCCGCGGTTGCCCTTGGGGCCGACGGGCCCGCGGTCGCCCTTGGGGCCCTTGCCGTACTTCTTGATGTACTTCTTGACGCAGGTCTTGCACCAGTCTTCGTCGCCGCCCTGGTGGGGAGAGGCAGCGGCTGTGGTGCGGGGCTGGAGCTCGGGCAGGCTCTGGGGCATCGCCGGGGCGGCCGTGGCGCCGAGGGACACGGCGGCCAGGGCCAGTCCGAGGAAGATCTTCTTCATGCGGCCAGCTTCCGCGATCACATGATCCCGGCGCAGAACCGACTCGTGATGACCTGCCAGACACAACCCGCATGGCTCACCTCAAACGGCCGAGATCTCGGGATGCACCGGGGCGAGGCGGAACCACGACCAGGAGGACCAGGCGGCTCAACAGCCGTGGAGCACGAGTAGGCCCGCCTGGAGGCGGGCGGCGACGTCGTACGGATCGTGCCGGTGACGCCCGGCGAGAGGGTGCCCGAAAGCGTCTTGGAGGAGATGCGCGGCGAAGCCGCCTGACCCGCCAGCACCACGCTGACGCGGAACGCAAGGACCCTGCACAGCACTGCGCCCCGGACCGCCGTGAAGGACGGGACCGGGGCGCAGCGCTGCTCTCCGAATGAATCAGCAGGGGGCTGGGGCGTGTCCCCAGCCGATGTCGGGAACGCGCCCCCAGCCGGTGTCGGGAACGGTGTCCCAGTTGGGGTCGTGCAGGTGCCATCCGGTGTCGGTCACAACATCCCTCCCCACGCTCACGCCACGCCTCTCGGACAGAGAAGCGCGATCACGCCCGACCCTAACCCCCACCACCGTCACCAGCGCATCCCCAGCTCATCCCACTCCGCCCGCCGCTCCCCGGTGAGCCTGTCAGCCCGCCGCCGCGCGTTGTCGACGAACATCCCCAGTTTCACCACCACGCCGTCAGCGCCGTGCTGACGCCCTCGGGGCACGCTGTCGACGGCCAGCTGCTCCACGTGCTTCCTGGGCACCCGAAGGTGCCCTTCCCGCCCGTGGAACTGCCGCGCCGCCGCCATGTTCACCGCCCAGCTGCTCTCAGCCGAGGCGCTGCGCGTGCACCCATTGTCCGAGGTCTTCGCTCTGGCCCACGACGGTGCTCGCCGCCGTGGGCACCGGGTTGCCCGTGTCGTGGTGGGGCTTTGAGCTGAAAAGCGCGTTGCCATCCGGCGTCCCGCACCGGGCGCCAGCCGGGATCGACGCCGTCCAGGAGGTCCGGGTGCCTGCAGTCATAGGTTGCAGTTATGTCCCCATAAGCGAACAAGGTCTATGAGTGGGCTGATTTTGCGACAAGGGTGAGAGTGTCGCCCCGCTTGTTCTGGAAGAAACTGGCATTTCCTTGAAGCGCATACGTATCGCAGTTCTGGCCGCCGCTTCGGTGGCCGCCCCGACCATCATGGCTGTCACGCCCGCGGCCGCGGAAGAGGTGAGACCGCCGGCACTCTCCATGGCAGATCCCGCCCCGGAACTGGAGCCGGAGCCTTCCGGGGCCCCGGAAGGAGAGGAACCGCCTGCCAGTGGCCCTGTCGCTGATGCCGACAAGGGCCCGGTGGCGCCCGAGCCTCCGTCCTCGTCCGCGCCGTCGCCGGGCGGGCAACCTGTCCGTGCCGCTCCGCAGGCCGCCGGGGAACGCGGGCCCGACAAGCCGAAGCTCGGTCTGGCGGCGGTGCTGACTGGGGTTCCTGCCGAGTTCGTGGCGGGCGGCGGCTGGGGGGAGTTCGACCTGGTCCTGGACAACACCACGGGACACGGCATGGACGGGTCGAAATTCCTCCTCAGCATGGAGGTGAATACCATCTACCCCGACCCGGGCCTCACGTCGTCGCACATGAGCATTCAGATGCTGGTGGACGGGGTGTGGCTGGATGCCGACCTGCGAATGACGGGTCACGCGCGTGACGTTGACGCGATACTTCCCATACGCAGCACCACGATCGCCCCCGGGAAGACGGCCTACCCGATGCGGCTGAAGTTCACCGCGGACACTCCAGCGACCGACTTCTTGCTGGGCCCCCGCCCAAGCAAAGACGTCAATGTGGGTCCAACGGATTATTGGGAAGAGTCGAAGATCGTAGTTCCGAACGGTGGCGGGGAGGACCCCGGCGATCCGGGTGACCCGGGTGACCCGGGTGATCCGGGCGATCCTGGCGATCCGGGTGACCCGGGCGATCCGGGCGATCCTGGTGACCCGGGTGACCCGGGTGACCCGGGCGATCCGGGTGACCCGGGCGATCCGGGCGATCCGGGCGATCCGGGTGATCCTGGCGATCCGGGTGATCCTGGCGACCCGGGTGATCCTGGCGACCCGGGTGATCCTGGCGACCCGGGTGATCCCAGTGATCCTGGCGATCCGGGTAACCCCGGAGGCACCGGGAACTCCAGAGACGCTGGGAACCCCAGTAACCAGAGCGGCTCCGGCAACCACGACACCGGGGGCAAGCTCGCCCACACCGGCAGCGACGCCACTGCCTGGACGCTGGGAGTCACCGGTACCGCCCTCGCTCTCGGCGCAGCCCTGGTCGCTGGTACCGGCCGCCACCGACGCCGGACCCACACCTGAGCAGACCCCACTTTCAGCACCGCGGGGACTACGGAGCGGTCAGCCCCGTGCCCGGACACATCAACGCCCGGACACGGGGCCCTTCCACCACCAGCACTGCAGCCCACTCCTGGGCTCCCAGGCATCCGCCGACGCGGCCAGAGACCCCGGACAGCGCCGCGCCCCGGCCGCCGTGGAAGGCGGGACTGGGGCGCAGCAGCATGGTCCGAGCGGGTCAGCGGGGAACCGGGACGTGTCCCTATCCGACCCCACGTTCACGCCGTGCTCCCCAGATACGGGAAGCACGATCACGTCCGACCCTCACCAGCGCATGCCGAGCTGGTCCAGTTCGGCCCGCCGCTCGGGGGTGAGTCTGTCGGCCCGTCGGCGCGCGTTGTCGACGAACATCCCCAGTTTCACCACCACGCCGTCAGCGCCGTGCTGACGCCCTCGGGGCACGCTGTCGACGGCCAGCTGCTCCACGTGCTTCCTGGGCACCCGAAGGTGCCCTTCCCGCCCGTGGAACTGCCGCGCCGCCGCCATGTTCACCGCCCACTTGTCGTCCTGCGTCCGCTGCACCGGCCGCTCCTCCTCCCCAGCGGGTTCAAGCCCCAGGATCTCCAGCAGCACCCGCTGCCCCACCGCCAGCTGCTCCCAGTTGAAGCGCTGCGCGCGGACCCACTGCCCGAGGTCCTCGCCCTGGACCACGACCTCGCCCGCCTCCATCGGGACCGGGTTGCCCGCGTCGCGGTGCGCCTTCGTCAGCTGGAAGTGCCGCTGCCATCCGGCGTCCCAGACGGGGCACCAGCCGGGATCGACGTCGTCCAGCGCGTCCATGCGTTCGGTGGTCATCGCGCGGGCCGCGTCGACCGGTAGTCCCGCTTCCCGGCGGGCGATGTTCCGCAGTGCCCGCCTCCCGGCCGCCCGCTGGTTTTTCGCCCACAGCCCGATCGTGTGCCCCTCCCAGACCGCGTTCTCCGGAGGCAAGCAGTGCCCGTGTGCCTCCGCGTACGACCGCGCGACGGCCAGCCCCTCCTCGAACGCGAGCTCGTGGTGTGACCACACCATCCCCAACGCCTCCAAGTCCGTCACCCGGGACGCGGCGAGGTGCCCGGCGTTGAACGCGAACCGCTGGTCACGCAGCCACGCCCCCAGCGGGAACCCACCAGGAGACCAGTCGGCCGAGGTGACGAACCCGACCGGGACCCTCAGCTGCTCGGAGCCGTTCTCCTTCACGTACCGGGTCGCGGCCGCGACACCCTGCCGCCAGTACGCCTTCTCCGGCTCGATCACCCGCAGCTTCACGAACTGCGCCAACACCGCCGGGTCCCGCGGCGTGCTGAACTCCAGCAGCGACGCCGCCCGCTCCCGCACCCCCAACCGGACGCTGTCGCCCGCCTCGTCACCTTCGGCACCGGCGTCGACGTCCTGGCTGATGTGTGTCATGGGTCTTTCACTGTGTGAGCGTCAAGTGAATGCACTGATGTCGGGCTGGAGTGGGTCTGGTTCATGAGTGCGCGGGTGTCGT
>NZ_JBITHO010000024.1:0-21946 GCF_044458065.1 Streptomyces sp. NPDC050504
GGTGACTTCGAAACTCGTGAACATCACCCGACCGTGGATCTGGGTGCCTTCCAAACCCATGAACAACCGGCTTCACAACCCGTGAATAAAGCCAGGTGCCCAGGAAACACGTGGAAGAGTTGGCGGCTGACGGTGTGTTGGTGAGGCTGGGGACGTTCGTTGGCAACGCGTGGCGGCGTGCCGACAAGCTCACCGCCGGGCGGCGGGCGGTACTCGGCTTGTTCGGAATGCGCTGGTGGGTTCTCCATGCTGGTGTTGAGTCGGCGGCAGGCGAGGTTACACCGCTGGTTCGACGCTGACCGCAATCGCTCATCTGCGGAGGCGAACTGCCAGGATCTCCATCTCGACGCGTGTGCCGATGAGAGCCTTTGCGGCGAGTTCCGCGGCCCGTTCCCGTGCTCCGCCCAGGGACAGTGTCTGTGCGCCGCGGAGTGCCGCCAGCACGGGGACGAGGCTCGGTGTGTCAGCCGCCCCAGGACACCTCCGGCTTCGTCATCCTCCCGCCCCGCTGGGCCATCGGACGCTCGCTCGCCTGGATCATGCACGCACGCCGTCCCGCCCGGGACCACGAGCGCCTGGTCCAGCACTCCGACACCCTCATCACCTGGGCCGCGATCACCCTCGTGAACCGCCGCCTGGCCTGCGGGCCCGCCCGCAGGCGCCCCACCCGCGAAGGACATCACCCAGGCCGCCTGATCGCTCCGGCAGCCTCCGGTCCGGCACGGCGTCGCCGAAGTGGTTACGCAAGCGCTCGACGCCCGCCGTAACCTCCGACTCGGACAGTCCGTGATCTCCCGCACCCGCGGCCGATCAGGACCGGCAACCCGTCGTCGTCCTCGTCGAAGTCGAACTCGTTGTCCCAGCCCCGGCCCTCGCTCTCCATGACGGAGTGCTACCCCCGAGCTCTTGATCAGCACTGAGGCCTGCAAACAAGCCTTCAGTGCTTGCGCGAGGCGCACATGATCACAGCCGACTCCGCCGTGACGTTGCTCCCAGCGGGATTCGAGACTTGCTACCCGTCGACGGCGTCGGTCACACGCTGCCAGCTGTCCAGGTCTGCGATCCGGCCTTCCAGAGCGGGGCGCATGGTCGTCGCGCTGGAGGCGCCGAGGGCCAGGCGCAGCGGAGGGTTGGGGCTGTCGACGGCGGTCCGGATGCCTGCGGCGATCCGCGCCGCGGCGGAGAACGCGGATGCCGGCAGCTCTCCGATGCCCTTCTGGACCTCGCGGACGGTCTGGTCGTAGTCGTCCAGGCCGGCTGCGACGTCGAGGTTGGTGAGGAAGGGGGTCGCGGTCATCCCGGGCTGGACGATCGTGACCTTGATGCCGAGCGGTGCGACCTCGGCCGCGAGCGCGTCCGAGAGCCCCTCGACCGCGTACTTGGTGGCGGCCAGCAGGCCCACGCCGGGATGGGCGGACTGCCCGTAGACCGACGAGCCCTGGAGGATGTGCCCGGAGCACTGGGCGCGGAGCACCGGCAGCGTTGCGCGGAGCACGTTGAGCACTCCGAAGACATTGGTGTCGAACACGGCACGGACCTGCGTGTCGGACGCCTCCTCGACGGCGCCGAACAGTCCGTATCCCGCGTTGTTGGCCACGACGTCGATGCGGCCGAACCGCGCGTGCGTGCCTTCCACCGCGTCCCGGACGGCTTGCTCGTCTCGTACGTCCGCCTGGACGAGCAGCAGGCGCTCGTCGTGCGCCTGTGCCAGTTCGTCCAGGGGCGAGGTGTCGCGGGCGAGGGCCGAGACGGTGTCGCCGTTCTCCAGTGCCTGGAGCGTCAGTTCGCGGCCGATGCCGGACGTCGCGCCGGTGATCAGCCAGGTGCGGTGGCGGGTCTGGTGGTTGGACGATCTCTTCATGTTGCGACCGTAAGCCGTTAGCTCGCAACGAGTCAATCCTGTTCGAGAGGAAGGTTGCTCACTAGCCGGATTAGCGCAGATCACGCTGATGTAGTGTGGAGGGATGATCGACGCAGTAGCCGGATCCCCCAAACCCGGCCCGCGCACCGTCTCGCCGACGGTGGAGACCGTTCTCGGGTTCGTGAACACGCGCGCGGACGGGACGGGTCGCCGGGAGTTGTTCGGGGACGGGGAGTCGTTCGCGGCGTGGCTGGCTGAGCGCGACGAGTTCGATGGCGAAGCCGTGGCGACCGACGCTGACGCCGCGGTCGCGCGCGAGCTGCGCGATGCCCTGGTGACGGTGCTGCTCGCGCACTCGGGTGATGAGGAAAGCCTGGGCGAGCCGCTGCTGCGTGCCGAGCGGCACCTGCGACGTGTGGGTTCGCTCTACCCGCTGGCGCCGGCGGTCACGGCCGGCGGTGTGGAGCTGACCTCGCCGCAGACGGGGGTGCCGCGCGTGTTCGGAACCGTACTGGCTGCGGTGACGACGTTCGCGCAGAGCGGCGACTGGGGGCGCATCAAGGCGTGCCGGAACCCTCCGTGCCATTTCGGTTTCCTCGACCGCACCCGCAACGGAGGAGGGCTGTACTGCAGTACCGGCTGCGGCTCTCAGGTGTCCATGCGCAAACACCGCCAGCGGCAGCGCCATGGCGGTGCCGCGCCGTCCGAGGCGTGAGCCGTCCTGCCGGCGGGAAAGGACGGATCATCCCCACCGGCAGGCGCAAGGGCCCCAGCCCTGGCCAGGCCAGCAGCCGTCGGGTACTCGCCGAGCACGAGAAGCGCCAGGCGTCCTTGCCCCGTGCGGCAAGCGGATGACGGACCTCGTGAACGGCGCGGGTGATCGCGGTGCGGTTCATGTCGTAGAACAGGGCCAGGTGTTGCGTCGCAGTGCCACCCGGCCCGCGCGACATGGGCAGTATCGTGACCGCATGACGACTGACGCCACCCCGCCCGCGGACCTCGCATCGTTGCCCAGGGTCGAGTTCGCCTTCCCCGGCCCGCTCCGCGACCAACTCGTCGCGGCGATCCTCGATGGTTCCAAGACCTCCACGACAGGACTGGTCGTCGACTACGAGCATGAGAAGGAGCCCCTGCCGGAAGTCGGGAGCCGTTCGGTGGTCATCGACTCGGACGAGCGTCCAGTCGCGGTCATCGAGATCACCGGCGTGCGTGTCGTCCCGCTCGCACAGGTGGATCTCGCTCACGTGGTGGACGAGGGAGAGGGCGACACCAGCGTGGCCGAGTGGCGGGCGGGCCACGAGCGGTTCTGGCACAGCGAGGAGATGCGCGCCGCGTTGGATGACCCCGAATTCACCGTGGACGACACGACGTTGACGGTTCTGGAACGCTTCCGCCTCATCGCCGACCTGCGCACCGCCGACTGACCAAGCGCGACCAGCGCGGCCGTGATCGGACCTGCGGCGGCGGTGACGACAGGATGCGGGCGGGAGCTGTGCCGCGTGGCCGGCCAGACCCAAGACGTCCTCCCACATGCCCGTGGTATTCGTCCCTCACCCTGGCAGAACCGCACCGCGCCCCTCCGGCGAACGGCGGGGCGCACCCGCCCCGTCGGCGTGCCCGGTGCCCGTCCGCACCGTGCAGGAGCTTGTTACGACGTCTCGGGGTGCTGGGCGGTCCATCGCAGGCCGTGACCGAACCGGAAGACCGGGTCGAGGGTGTCGAAGGGGGTGTCCTCTCGCGCCTCGGCGACAGCCCGGTCCGAGCGGGGCAGGTCGAAGGGCAGCCGTCCGCTGGTGGAAGTCCGTCCGGATACGGCGTCCAGCAGGACCTCGTCGTCGACTCCGAAGGTGCCGACCAGTGTCACCCCGGGGAGGTTCGCGAAGGGGGTGAGCACTGCGGCGCGTTCGAGGAAGACGTCGAGGACGGTGGGGACGGCTGCGGCAATGGCCGTGATCCTGTGGACGGTCTCGGCCGGGAACTCCAGGCTTCCGGAGTGGAAGGCCGCTTCGAGTGATCCTGCGGGTTGCGCGTCGAAGGGCGCGGCCAGGCGCAGGACGGCCAGGTCGGCTTCTTCGATCCAGTTGACCTGGCGGGCGTACCGGGCAAGGACTTCAGGGTCGATGCCTTCGGCGTAGACGCGTACGTCCTGATCGAGATGGACAGGGCGCCCGGCGAGGGCGACCACGGACGCGGCCTGTACCCGGCGCGCGACCGCGAGGCTCTCGCGGGTGGCGACTTCCTGGTGCACGGCCGAGGGTTCGGCCGCTCCGGCCGACGGGTCGTCGAGGAGCCCCAGACGCTCCTTGTCGCGCAGTACCCGTGCGACGGAGAGGTCGAGACGCTGCTCGGTGACGAGGCCGCGGTCGAGGGCCTGGAGGATGAGCGTGGGGTCGTCCTCCCCGCCGAGCTGGTCGACACCGGCGTCGAAGAGCCGGGCGACTCTTTCGACCGGGGGCAGTTCGAGCAACCCCCAGGCCCGTACCGGGAGTTCGATCCCCAGGCGCGGCAGGCGCATTCCGGTGACGATGTTGAAGTCGGTGACGACCACGCCGTCGAAGCCGAGCCGGTGGCGCAGCAGGTCGGTGATGAGGCCGGGCTGGAAGGCGAAGCCCACTTCGTCGAGGTCCAGACCGAGTGGTGCGGCGTAGCCGGGCATGACCATCGCGACGCCCTCGTCGATCGCGGCGGCGAACGGCAGGAGGTGGTCTTCGAAGCGGCCGCCGGGATACGTCGTGTGCGCGCCGCGCGCGAAGTGGGCGTCTTCGCCGCCCTGTTGGGGGCCGCCGCCGGGGAAGTGCTTGGCCGTAGCCAGGACGCGTTCGTGGGCGCCGCCGCTCTGCAGCCCTCGGACGAAGGCGCGGACCATCGAGGACGCGTGCGCGGGGTCCTCTCCGAATGTTCCCGCCACCCGGGCCCAGCGCGGTTCGGTGGCGAGGTCGGCCATCGGATGGACCGCGATGTGAATGCCGCTCGCGCGCAGTTCACGGGCCATCGTGCGGGCGGCCTCCTCGACGAGGCCGGTGTCCCACGTGGCGGCGAGGCCGATCGGCTCGGTCATCGTGCTGAATCCGGCGCCGCTCTGGCTGACCTGCGCATTGCGGGCGCGACCGTGCGTCGGGTCCGCACCCACGGTGACCGGAATGCCGAGCCGGGTGCGGGCGGCGGTGGCCCGGATCTCCTGGCCCCACCGCGCCAGGGCCGCCACGCTCGGGGTGTTCATCAGTCCCAGGTGCCCGATGTGGCGCTCCAGGAGGAGTTCGGTCGTCGGAGCGAAGCCGAACGGAGACTCGCTCTCCGTGCCTTCCCACAGGGAGCCGTCGGGGTTCATCGTCACTCGCGCGGCGAGGAGCGCTCCGGCTTTCTCGGGCACGGTCATCTCGGAGACGAGCCGGTCGACCCGGTTGACGGGTGCAGGTGCGGGTGCAGGTGCGGTTTCTGAGGTGCTGTGGATCTGGTGCATGTGTTCACGCTAGGACGCGGCGGGGCCCGCTCCCAGAGCACATACCTAGTCTTCACTAAGTATTACCTAGTGGCCACTAAGTATTCACCCCCGCATCCCTGACGTGCTTCTACGCTCGCCGCGGAAGCACTCCAGCCCCCCTACACCGTCTGCGCACCGATCTGAGGAACCCGCCGTGACACCCCGCTCTGCCGACCCGCCGACACGTGTCCCCACGTCGCGCATCTATCTGCTCGCGCTGATAGAACTCGCCGCGCTCGGGCCCATCGCCACCGCACTTGCCTTCTCGCTCTCCCTCAAAGTCCTGCAGATCGCGCCGGAGACCAAGGAGAGTTCGCTCGCTCTGGTGACCACGGCGGGCGCGGTGACCGCACTGATCGCGAATCCACTGTGGGGGCACCTCTCGGACCGCACCCGCTCCCGCTTCGGGCGGCGACGCCCGTGGATCGCCGGCGGCACCGCCCTGGGCGCCGCGAGCGCCCTACTGATGCTGGCGGCCTCCTCGCCCGGCTGGCTCGCCGCGGCGTGGGCCCTTGGGCAACTCGGCTACAACGCCGCCCTGGCCTCACTGACCGCCATGCTCGCCGACCAGATTCCCGAGGAGCAACGAGCACAGGCCTCAGGGGTGTTCGGAGCGTTCGGCTTCCTCGGCATCGTGCCGGCGATGCTGGTCGCCGCGCTGTTCACCGACAACCTGCCGGTGGTCGTACTGACGATGCCACTCCTGTCGCTCGCACTGGTCGGAGTCCTCTGCACGGTCGTCCCCGATCCGCCCGTACGGGACCTTCCGGCCCCCTCGCACGGACGCGGCGGCATCTTCCGCGCGTTCCTGTTCAACCCGCTGAAGGTGCCCGCGTTCTCCCTGGCGTGGATCCAGCGCTGTGCGATGCAGTTCGGATACACGATCGTGGGGACCTACGGCCTCTTCTACCTGATGGAGCGGCTGGGCCTGGCGCAGTCGCACGCCGTCTCGCTCACCTCCCTCGCCACCCTCGTCGCGGCGCTCCTCAACGTCGTTGCCGCGTTCATATGCGGCCGCCTCGCCGCGCGCAGAGGGAACTACGGTCCGTTCATCGTGGCCGCCGCCGCGGGGATGGCGGTGTCCCTGCTCCTCAAAGCGTTCAGCGGCGAGCTGGTGGTCTTCTGGGCCAGTACGGCCATCGCCAGCTTCGCCCTGGGCGTTTACTACTCGATCGACCTCGCGCTCGTCCTTCGTACGCTACCGGCCGGCGAAGAGGGCAAGTACCTCGGCATCTTCAACCTCGCCAAGACGATCCCCCAGTCGGTGGCACCGGCGGTCGCCCCCTTCGCCCTGGCACTCGGCGGCCCCGACCCCGTCTCGGGCCACCCGCAGAACTACACCTCGCTCTATCTGACGGCCGCGGTCGCGGTGGTCGCCTCCCTCGCCGTGCTGCCGGGCCTCTACCCGGTCCTGCGCCGCTCGCCCGCCCCCATTGCCCTTACGCACACCAAGGAAGCCACCCCATGAACGACCTTCGTAACGACCTGCGCGACGCCCTGACCAACTACCGCGACCTCGGCGGGCTGGAGACAGCCACCGCCACGGTCCGACCGGGTGTACTGTGCCGCTCGGCGAGCCCGGCCTCGCTCGACACGGCCGGACGGGCCGCGCTGCGTGGCGCCGTCTCCCTGGTGATCGACCTCCGCTCGGAGCGCGAGGCGGTTGCCGCACCGGCGGCGGTGCACCCCGTCACCGTCCGTCTACCGCTGCTGGACGGCGACGCCCCGGCCCTCTCGGACATCCCAACGCTGAGCGAGCTCTACCGAGGGCTTCTCGGGTCAGCCGGTGACACCTTCGCCCGGGTCGCCCAGCTGGTCGCCGACCAGGCCGACGGAGCGGTGCTGGTGCACTGCACGGCGGGCAAGGACCGGACCGGTATCGCCGTGGCCCTCCTCCTCGACGCGGTGGGAGCCGACCGCGAAGCGATCATCGCCGACTACGCGCTGAGCGAGACCCGGCTGAGCGGTGCGTGGGCCGACGGGATAGTGGCGTCCGTACGCGCCATGGGAGTCGAGGTGACGCCGCGGATGACGGACCTGATCACCCGCAGCCCCGGTCACGTCATGGCGGAGACCCTCGATCACCTCGATGCCCGTTACGGAGGCACCGTCGCCTACCTGAGGGCACACGGTCTCGACGACCACGCGTTTGAGAAGCTGACCCGGCGGCTGCTACCGGCCCGCTGAGCCGGAGATGCGTTCGTACAGGCCGTCCACTGCGGCCGTGAACACACCGACGTAGTCGATACGTTCAGGGAGGGTCACCCACTGGTCACGGATGCCCTCGTTCAGGGCCAGCATCTCCAGCACGATCTGCTCGGGCCCGATGTGCGCGAGGAGTTCACCCGACTCGACGCCTCGCCGCACGACGGGGACGAACACCTCCAGGGCCCGTTCGAGATTCTCCCGGTGACGGCCCTCGACCGGGTGCCCCTCCACGCTGGCCGCTCCGGTCAGCATCCGGCGAAACCGCACCAGATCCGGGTCCTCGCTCGCTCGCCGCACAGCGGCGACCAGAGCGTCAAGGAGGTCACGTACGCTTGCGAAATCGGCGAAGTACAGCGCTCGGTAGGTGTCCTCGCGCAACTCGACGACAGCGTTGAAGAGATCGAGCTTCCGCGGAAAGTGGTGCAGCACGCCCGCGTCCGTCACACCGGCGTCGCGGGCGATGTCCGCGATCCGCGCCCTGTCGTACCCCTTGCGCCCGAACTCGCGCGTCGCGGAAGCCAGAATCGCACTGCGCCGGGTGTCTCCCCTCATGATCCGCTTGTCATCGACCACGGCACTCGCGTCCTTCGGGGTTGGCATGCCCCGAATAGTAGTAGAAGGCCCTTCCCCACAGCACACAGGCACAGGTCAGCAGACATCGCCCCACCGGACACCCTTTGGCCCCTCTTGTCAGTGCGCCAGCTCATCCGGCACATGGATCTGCTCGCACAGCCTGGTGCGGGGCTGGTGGACACCGCGGCCGAGATTTTTCACTTGGCGGACGAGCGCAGTACTTGACGGATCTTCCTTCCGTAACGCCGTGTTGTTGAGACTTGGCGTTCTCGCTGGCCCTTGAACGTTGCAGCTGGCCTGCGCCTACCCGACTCGGGCCCGCACCGCCCCGGCTCTTGAGGTTCCTGAGCTGGGCGTTAGCCTCAGCGGATGGTTCCCGAGCCGCCGCCGAAGGTCATCACGCGTCTCCGCGACGAGCGGATCCACGCCTACGCCGTGGGCGCCGACGTCTACGGGCCGCTGGAGCCCGCAGCGATTTTTCAGCCGCGGGACGGCGAGGAGGCCGTAGCGTCGGTCGACGCGTGAGCGTCGCCTTCGAACGCCGCCCGCGAAAGGCGAAGTTCGAGCAGCAGGTCACCCCGGAGGGTTTCGACTTCAACACGTCTCCCGAGCTGCCCGCTGCCCAGATCCGCGGCCTGGCGGCCCTGTGCTGGCATCACGCGCGCCTTCGATAGCTGGATCGCATCCGCTGCACTCGCCGTGGCCGGTGTACCCCGCGCAGTCGGCCTGCCCGCCGCCACCCTGCTGGAGGGCGTGGAATACCTCACGTCGGCCGTGGAGCGGCTGCGCAAGGCCCGTGGGCACCGGGCCGTCGTTCCGGTCCCTCGGCGTCGACATGCGCGTGTTCCTCGACACCCTGCCCCAGCAGGCCCTCAATACTTACGAGGGCCAGTGCGTGCCGGTGAACCCGCGGGTACCGATGGTCGACGACATGCAGCAGCTCATGCGAGTCGCCCACTACGGCCAGGCCGCCGTATCCCGCGGGTAGACCCAGCGGCGGACGGCACTGGGTCGCGTCGTTGGAAGCGGCTCCCGGATTGGGCCTGATCCGGGGGTTGCTCCGGCGTCAGGGGCCCCGCGCGTGCTCATCCGCATGCCGGTGGGAGGCGCTGCCGGGACCGATGGCCTCCAGGGTGCCCCGGTCGGCCCTCCTCACGGGGGTCGATCGGTGGCGATGCTGGCCATGGGCCGGTTCGGTGGCCGGCGCTCTCTGGGCCGAAGGAGTTGATCGACATGACATCCCTGGCTGGAACACCTGACCGTCCGGTCCGGGTGAGCGCGGTGCTGGACGCGCCGCTGTCCCGGTGGCTGTGGCTGGTGAAGTGGATCCTGCTCATTCCGCACTACGTGGTGCTGTTCTTCCTCTGGATCGCCTTCACCGTGGTGAGCGTGATCGCGTTCTTCAGTATCCTGTTCACCGGGCTCTACCCGCGCACGCTGTTCGGCTTCAATCTGGGTGTGCTCCGTTGGAGTTGGCGGGTCGCCTACTACTCGTACGGCGTCCTGGGAACCGACCGGTATCCGCCGTTCAGCCTGGGTGAGGAGCCCGACTATCCGGCGCGGCTGGACGTCGCCCATCCCGCCCGGCTTTCCCGGGGGCTGGTGCTGGTGAAGTGGTGGCTGCTCGCCCTCCCGCACTACCTGGTCGTCGGGTTCTTCCTCGGCGGCTGGCATCTCGGCTGGTGGCACGGCGGTCTCGTGACCGTGCTGGTCGCGATCGCCGCCGTGGTCCTGACCTTCACCGAGAGGTATCCGAAAGGACTGTTCGACCTGGTCCTTGGACTCAACCGGTGGGTGCTTCGGGTCGCTGCTTACGCCGCCTTGATGACCGATACGTATCCGCCGTTCCGGCTCGACATGGGGGGCGTGGAACCGAACGAACCGGAGGTGCTGTCATGACCGCCGTTCTGGTGGCGGCGTTTCTGATCGCGCACGGGCTGCTGCACGTGGCCGTGTGGACGGTGCCGCAGCGGCCCGACAAGCCGTCACCGTTCGACCCCGGGCACTCGTGGGCCCTGGCCGCCGCTCACGTCTCGCCCTCCCCTGCCCGTGCCGTGGCCCTTGCGCTGGCCTGGTACGCAGCCGTCGTCTACGTCATCGCCGGCGCCGGGGTGCTCGCGAGCAGCGGCTGGTGGACCACGGCAGCACTCGTCGGCGCCGCCTTCGGGCTTGTCCTCAAGGCGGTGTGGTTCGACCCGTGGCTGAGCTTCGGTGTGCTGCTGGACGTGGGCGTCATCGTGGCTGTGGCCAGCACTTGGCCCGCGTCCGTCTACTGAGGTCGACCAGGACCCAGCGCCCGAAGAGCCCGGCCAGAGCCATCCGGCCGGGCTCTTGTGGCGTGTGTGTCCCGCTCAGCCGTGATGTGCCGGACGTTCACAGCGCCCGCAGGCCGTGCTCCCGGAACTGCTCGCGCACCCGCTCCGTCAGGTCCGGATCCGGCCCGGGTGCATCACGCAGGGGGAAGGGGATGCCCAGGGCGTCGTACTTGTGGGAGCCGAGCTTGTGGAAGGGCAGGACGTCCACCCGGTCGACGTTGCCCAGCCCGGCGAGGAACGCTCCGAGCCCGTCGATGGCCGCAGGGTCGTCGGTCCAGCCAGGCACGAGGACGTAGCGGATCCATACCGGGACGGCGAGACGGTCCAGTCGGGTGGCGAAGCGGAGGGTCGGGGCGAGGTCTCCCCCGGTCAGCTTCCGGTAGGTGCGTTCGTCGAAGGACTTGATGTCCAGCAGGACCAGGTCGGTGTCGGCGAGCAGCCCGTCGGTCGCACGGGCGCCGAGGAAGCCGGAGGTGTCGAGGGCCGTGTGCAGTCCCAGCTCCTTGCAGCGGCGGAAGATCCCGGCCGTGAACACGGGCTGCAGCAGGGCTTCTCCGCCGGTGAGGGTCACTCCCCCGCCGGCGGTGGTGATGAAGGGCAGGTGCTTCTCGATACCGGCCATCACTTCGTCGACGGTGGTCGGCTTGCCGTCACGCATGTGCCAGGTGTCGGGGTTGGCGCAGTACAGGCAGCGCAGCGGGCAGCCGCTGAGGAACAGCACGAACCGGGTCCCGGGACCGTCCACTCCCGTGGACAGGTCCCAGGAGTGGATCCGGCCCGTCACCGGCTCGACGGTGGTGGTCACAGCGATCCGTGGAAGGTGCGGCTGATCACGTCGAGCTGCTGCTCGCGGGTCAGGCGGACGAAGTTGACGGCATAGCCCGAGACTCGGACCGTCAGCTCCGGGTACTTCTCCGGGTGTTCCATGGCGTCTTCGAGCATCGCTTGGTCCAGGACGTTGACGTTCATGTGGAACCCGCCGGAGGCCGTGTAGGCATCCAGGATGCCGACCAGATGCCCCGCTCGCTCGGCCGGATCGTGTCCCAGCCCCTCGGGCGTGATCGTCGTGGTCAGCGAGATGCCGTCCCGGGCCTGCTCGTACGGCAGTTTGGCCACCGAGAGGGCCGAGGCCGCCACACCGTGCCGGTCGCGGCCGTTCATCGGGTTGGCGCCGGGCGCGAACGGGGCGCCCGCGCGCCGGCCGTCGGGGGTGTTGCCGGTGTGCTTTCCGTAGACGACGTTCGAGGTGATCGTCAGCACGGACTGTGTGTGCTCGGCGTCCCGGTAGGCCGGATGCTTGCGCACCTTGGCCATGAACGACTCGACCAGGTCGACGGCAATGCTGTCGGCACGGTCGTCGTTGTTGCCGTACGCCGGGAACTCCCCCTCGGTCCGGAAGTCGACCGCGAGGCCGGTCGCGTCCCGAACGACCTTCACGCGCGCGTGCTTGACGGCGGACAGGCTGTCCACGGCCACCGACAGGCCGGCGATGCCGCACGCCATGAACCGGTGCACCGGGTGGTCGTGCAGGGCCATCTCGATGCGCTCGTATGCATACTTGTCGTGCATGAAGTGGATGACGTTGAGCGTGTTGACGTACGTGGCCGCGAGCCAGTCGAGCACGTGGTCGTATGCCGCCCGCAGCTGCTCGTAGTCAAGGTACTCGCGGGTCAGCACCGGCGCCTCGGGGGCGACCTGCTCGCCGGTCATCTCGTCCCGGCCGCCGTTGACCGCGTACAGCAGCGCCTTGGCCAGGTTCACCCGCGCGCCGAAGAACTGCATCTGCTTGCCCACCGCCATCGCGGACACGCAGCAGGCGATCGCCGTGTCGTCGCCGGTGCGCGGCCGCATCAGGTCGTCCGACTCGTACTGGATCGCGCTGGTGTCGATGGAGACCTGGGCACAGAACCGCTTGAAGCCCTCGGGCAGCCGCGGCGACCACAGGACAGTCAGGTTGGGCTCGGGGGCGGGGCCGAGGTTGTAGAGCGTCTGCAGGAAGCGGAACGAGGTGCGGGTGACCAGCGGGCGGCCGTCGGTGCCGATACCGCCGATGGACTCCGTCACCCAGGTGGGGTCGCCGGAGAACAAGGCATCGTATTCGGGGGTGCGCAGGAAGCGCACGATGCGCAGCTTGATCACGAAGTCGTCGATCAGCTCCTGGGCGCGCACCTCGTCAATCGTCCCTTCGTCGAGGTCCCGCTGGAGGTAGACGTCAAGGAAGGTGGAGGTGCGACCCAGAGACATCGCGGCGCCGTTCTGCTCCTTCACCGCGGCCAGGAAGCCGAGGTAGAGCCATTGGACGGCCTCGTGTGCGGTGACGGCGGGACGGGTGACGTCGCAGCCGTACGAGGCCGCCATCTCGGCCATCTCGCCCAGCGCCCGTATCTGCTCCGCGAGTTCCTCGCGGTCGCGGACGACGTCAGCGGTGGACGGCCTGGCGTCCAGCAGGGCGCGCTCGGCGCGCTTGGCCTCGATGAGCCGGTCGGTGCCGTACAGGGCGACGCGCCGGTAGTCCCCGATGATGCGGCCGCGGCCGTAGGCGTCCGGCAGCCCGGTGATGATCCCCGCCTTGCGGGCGGCCCGCATTTCGGGGGTGTAGGCGTCGAAGACGCCCGCATTGTGGGTCTTGCGGTAGGTGCTGAAGACGCGGGTGACGAAGGGGTCGGCCCGGTAGCCGTACGCCTTCAGCCCGTTCTCCACCATCCGCAGGCCGCCGTTGGGCATTATCGCCCGCCGCAGCGGGGCGTCGGTCTGCAGGCCGACGATCAGTTCACGGCCGCGGTCGATGAAGCCAGGCCGGTGCGAGGTGATCGTGGACGGGGTGCCCGGGTCGACGTCGAGGACGCCCCTGCGCCGTTCCTCGGGGAACAGGCGAGCGACCTTACTCCAGACGGCGAGCGTGCGCTCCGTCGGCCCGGCCAGGAATGCGGAATCGCCTTCATACGGAGTGAAGTTGGCCTGGATAAAGTCCCGCACGTCGACGTGGCCCCGCCAGCGCGTGCCGGTGAAGCCCCTCCATGCCTCGGTCGTCGCCCGGGGCCCAGCTGCCATCGTTTCGGTCATCACCGGTCTCTCCCTCACTCTGCGTTCTGCGCGTGAACTGTCTGCACTTCGATGCTCGTCGCCCGCGACGTCTGCGAGGAGGGTCTGTCAGCGCACCGGGGCGCGCCATCCGCCCCTCGCTTGCCGGGCCGCTCGGCCCGGTCGGGCCAGGTCGCGGTCACCGAGCAGGCGGGAACACGTCGGATCGGGGCATCCCGATCCGACGTGCCCGCGGCTTTCAGAGCAGCCAGGGGTTCCGGCTGACGAAGGGCAGACGTGCCCACGCCTTGCCCAGACCCCAGGTGACGCCGGCTCCCACGGCGGCGAGGGCGATGAGGACGGCGGCGTAGATCAGGTGATAGTCGGCGAACGGGTTGGTCGACATGCTCGCCGACCCATCGGACAGGTGCTTGGCCGGCGGCCACTCCGCGATCCACATCAGCGCCATCATCGCCGTACCGGCCACTGCGGCGAGTCGTAGAGCGACGCCCGCGGTGAGCGCCAGGCCGATGCCGAGCAGGCCCAGCATGAACAGCCAGTTGGCCCAGGCGGCCCCGGCCCAGTCGTGGAAGGTGGACTCCATCGGGCCGACGGCGACCGAGCTGAGGAAGCCCTTGGTGGGCGAGCCGCCGTCGATCCAGCCCTTGCCGGAGCCAGTGGCGTAGCCGAAACCGAAGGTCTTGTCGAGGAACGCCCACAGGAAGACGAACCCGGTCAGTAGGCGCAGTCCGGCGACGACGTACGCACTCGTCGCGGTCGCCGCTGCCGTACCGGTCGCCGCCGGTGCCGTCCCGGTCCTGTGCAGGGACGGGAAGCGGAATCCCGTGCGACGGTGCGGGTGATCGTGAACTGCCATGATGCTCATCCCCTCCGATGGAGCTGCGCCTGAGGTGTCGTCGTCTCTCGTTGCGCTTTCAATGTGCCGCTTCCGCGACGGGCACCGGAGGGGCTGCACGGCCCGGACGACGGTCCGAACGTCCCATCGTCCGGGGCCCTTCGGCGTGGGTCGCCCGTTCCAGGTCCAGGCGGCGACTTCCGCGAGGCCGGTGCCGTATGCGCGGCTCCAGTCCTGGTGGCGCAGGCGTGCGCCCTCCATTCGCTGGCCTACGGCCGCCCCGCGGGGCCGGGGACGCGGTCGCTGACGTCCATGACCAACTGGTAGCGGTCCATGTCGTTGCCGACGACCATGTCGAACGGCGTGGTCATGGTGCCGATCTCCTCGTAGCCGCGCGCGTACAGGTTCCTGTGACCAATGCGCCAGTACGCCATGCGGTGGATCAGCCACGGGTAACCGCGGAACCGCGTCCGAAGGAAGCGGGCGACGGCTGAGTGAACGCTCCTGTCAGTCGGACGTCTGGGTTCGGCGTCGGCACAGGGCGGCCGTCACGGTCTCCTCAAGGTGTCCCACGGCTTCCCGAGTCTTCGGTTCGAGGGTCATCGTGGCGCTGGCGGCGCGGCCGTCGTCGGTGGCCGCGGCCCAGGTCCCGTAGCCGGGGATGCCACCGCTGTGGCCCCAGACAACGCACTTCTCCGACAGTTGCACCCGCATGATTCCCAGTCCCATGCCGTAGCGGGAGTTGCCTTCCTCCACGGGGACGGTGGTGCGCATCTGTTTGCGCTGGACTTCCTTGAGGAGCGGGTTGCCGTGCCCCTTGAGCAGCGCGGAGTAGAAACGGTTGAGGTCGGAGTTGGTGGAGACCATCGCGCCTGCCGCCCAGGACGCGGAGGGGTCGATCTCGGTGACGTTGAGAACGGGTGATTCCGTGGTCTCCTGGCGGTAGCCCTGGGGGTGGCGGTCGCGGACGGCTGTCTCGCCGGGGGCGGGAAAGTAGGTGTGGCGCAGCTCGATGCGCTTGATGATGCGCTTGTCGAGCTGTTCGGCGAGGGGCCGCCCGGTGACTTTTTCCACCATCAGCCCGGCGACCAGGTAGTTCGTGTTGCTGTACTGCCACTTCTCGCCCGGCTTGAAGACAGCTTCGTGCCGCAGGGCGATGTCGAGGGCATCGCGCGGGGAGAGGTAGCGGCGCTCCAGGATGTCATCGGTGACGTCGTTCTCGTAGTCGGGCAGGCCACTGGTGTGTTGCAGAAGCTGACGCACCGTGATGTCGTTGCCGTCGATCTCCTCGCCTCGCAGGAGGTTCGGCAGGTGCTTCTCGACGGGGTCGTCGAGGCCGACCCTGCCTTCGCCGACCAGTTGGAGCACGACCACCGCGGTGAAGGTCTTGGTGATGCTGCCGATCCGCACCTGGCCGTCCCGGGGCATCTTCGCGCGGGTGTCCCGGTCTCCTACGCCCGCGGTATAGGTGCGGAAGTCTCCCTCGCCGTCCAGCACGCTTGCCTGCGCACCGGGTGCGCGGTCCGAGTGCACCAGTGTCTCCAGCCCCTGTCGCACAGGGTCCGGCCGGATGGCGTTCGCGGGTGCCGCCGTACCGGTGGTGACAGCGGTGGCCAGGGCGAGGGCGGCCAGGGCGAGTTGTTTACGCATCGGGGTTCCTCCAGAACAGCGTTGACGGGCCTCGCGGCAAGGTCAACTCTGCCCGGAACAGCCGACGCTGCCCATCGGGGATCGCCCTGGCCTGACCCTCAGCTTTCCTGGGAGCGGACTCCCACGGCTTCCGGCCCTTCTGGGAGCGGACTCCCGGTCCATCCCCCGAGCAGGTGACCGTTTCCGCGTGCTGCCGGTCCTGTCCCGGCCGGTGCAGGAAGCCGCCGGCGGCCAGGAGTACGGCTCTGGCGGGGAGATCGCGGCCCTCTCTGCCGACCAGCACAGCCGGGGTCAGCCCGCCGAGTCCGCCGACCGGGCCTCAACCAGGCCGGACTCGTATGCCGCGATCACCGCCTGGGCGCGATCGCGGACACTCAGCTTGGCGAAGACACTGGTGATGTGATTTTTGACCGTGGAACCGCTGATGCCCCATCGCCAGCGCGATCTCGGCTTTGTCGAGGCCGGTGGCCAGCAAGTGCCACACCTCGATCTCGCGGGGCGTCAACTCGCTGATGCAGGG
Organism: Streptomyces sp. NPDC050504; assembly: GCF_044458065.1. Classification (NCBI taxonomy): domain Bacteria; kingdom Bacillati; phylum Actinomycetota; class Actinomycetes; order Kitasatosporales; family Streptomycetaceae; genus Streptomyces; species Streptomyces sp. NPDC050504. The sequence continues at coordinate 16,486 of NZ_JBITHO010000024.1, forward strand.
CGCCTGCACCGGCGACAGCGGCAGTGGGCGCCGGGGTGCGGTGACATAGGTGGCGATCAGCCGGGGCGCCACGGCCGCCTCCCCGTCCCGCCGAGCGCCGCGACATCACCCACGGCTACGTGCTGCCACAAGCCGCCCGATTCGGATGCACCCACACCACGAAGCCCCGAGCCCACAAACCTGGATGCGAGCAATGCCGTTGACGGGACACAGACCTCGGCGCCATAAGATCGGGCCGGTCGGCCCCTGTTCGGCTTCGCCCGGCCGCGCGTACCCTCCCCACGACAGACGACACAGGTCCTGCCTTCCGAGCGACTCTGGCCTGGGTGCCTCTCGCATGCCATCCCGGGCCCCTCGCTCAGAGAGCTGCCCGCGCGGAGCAGACGCACAGCCAGCGTCAACTTCGCGCATGCGGCCGTCGCCGTCTCACCGAGAGACAGCCGGCGTGGCCGCCACACAAACACAGCAGCGTCCGGGCTGAATTCATGGTGCCTACGAGGGCAGCAGCCGGGATTACCGAAGCCGGGAGCGGGATGAACGCCGACACGATCACCGCGATCTGCGCCGTCGTCGTCGCAGTTGCCTCGCTCGCTGCCGCCGTGTGGCAGGGATACGTCACCCGCGACCACAACCGGCGATCGGTGCGGCCTCTCGTCCGGGTAGGGCGCTGGATCTCAAAGGACAAAGACTTGGTCTCGGGCATCAGGATGGCCAATGGGGGGCTCGGCCCTGCGTTCATCGTTTCGACGAGACTGATCCTCGACGGGCAGGAGCTGCCTCCCTGGAGTGACGCGTGCGCGAAAGTGCTGCAGGACCGCTCCGGGATCAGACTCAGGGGGGCGATCTTCCTTGACGGCGGAGTTCTTGCCGCGGGCGAGGTCACCTTCCTGATCGGTGTGCGGCCCGGCGACGTGAACCGTCTGGCGCGCCGTTTGCAGATCATCGTGGAGTACGAGTCGCTGTACGGCGGCGAGGGCTTCATCGAGGACAGCGGGCTGCTGGAACAGCCCTCCCAGTAAATCGCTGCGCCGCAGCAGGGCACTGGGCGACCTTGTCATGCAAGGATCCGGCACAGGCTCTCGGCTTGTGATTTATCCAGCTCGCCGAGCTTTGGTGCCGACCTTGTGGTGGGCAGATCGGTGGTATGGCTCGCCGGTGGCCAAGAGCAGGCCCACGTCGTAGCGGTTCGCGGGGCGGCGGTTCTTGGAGCCGGGCGGGCGTCCGGGGCCGGGGCGGGTGGGTTTCGGCACTGCGGCCGGCGTTAACGTTCGGGCGTGCAGTTGCCGGAGCCCGCGTCGGACTCGTGCCGGGGTGAGCTTGTTCGGTTCGGCCGGCTTCTCCCAGGGCCGTCGCAGGTCTGTGGTCAGGCAGTGGGCGAGGCAGAGCTGGGTGCAGGCAGTGACGATCAGCCAGGTCCAGCGGTCCGCCGCCTCGGCTTCCCGCAGCCTCGGAGTGGTCTCGCCGCGGCTGAAGCAGTGCACCATGGCGAACTGGCCCGGGGAGAACGGGGGCAGTTCGCGGTCGACCGGCTCCAGGCGCAGGGTGTTGGTGTCCGGGGTCTCCCACCAGCGGCGGACGATCCGGTAGGGCACCGGCGGGGGACTCATCGCGCCGGCCCGCCGCCGTAGGGCGCGTACAGGTCGAGCAGCCTGGTGCGGGCCGCCTGCAGACGGTGGGCCAGGACCCGGCCGACCCACAGGCCCACCTCCCGGCCCAGCTCGGGGTCCTCCCGGCACATCAGCCGGACCACGGTGGCGTCGAACTCGTACGCCCGCACCGGTGTCATCGCCTCCGCACCGAGCTGCCACTGATAGGGCGCGAACAGCCAGGACCAGCCGACGAGTTCGCCACTGCCGAGCGACTCGATGACGGGCGGGCGCCGACCCGGCACGTGCATGTCGAGGGTGACCGTGCCGGTCCTGACGATCCAGAAGCGGTGTGCCGCGCGGCCCTCGTCGAACAGCCGCGTCCCCTGGGCGATGTTGACCTCACGGGCGGTCCTCATCAGCAGATCGCGGTGCTCCCGGGACAGGGCGACCGTCATACGGCTCTGCAGGTCGGTGCTCACGGCCGTACCCCCTCATTCAGATGGCCCCTCCCCCTCGCTGGTCCGCCGTGTCTCCGCGTGGAGGGCCGTGGCCTCCTCAACTCCGTGCCCCAGCCGTAGGGGAGCTCGGCGGCGGACGCCAGCTCGGCCAGGACGATCGCACCGTCCCTGACCGTCGGACCCACGACGGTGAAACCGTCTGCCGCCAGAGCCGCAACGAGAGCGTCGAGCCCGGCCCGGTCGAGGACTGCCGCGGCTGTGGTGGCGCTCATCCGTGCCTCCTTCGTGAGATTTCCCGCGAAGATCCCGTCACGGTCAGCCTCCCGCCGCACCCGATGGCCCGGCAGGGGCCGGTCGGCCCTCCCCCGGGGCCGACCGGCCGTCACGCCCGGCGACGCCCCCACTCGGGGCCCGTCCGCTGCCACGCCCGCTCCCATGCGGCCATGCGGTGCCGCATGATGACGTGCCCGACGCACAGGCGGGCGCACACAGCGAGGAGGGCAGCTCCGACGGCCCCGCCGCATCCCGCGGCGAAGGCATACAGCCACACGTCGCCGTCGTCGAGCGGCGCCTCGACGGCCTGTCCCTTCCGATCCAGCCAGACGTCCACGGTGTCGCCGCGGGAGTCCCCCGACACGGTGACGGTCGCCTGGCGCCGCTGTCCGGACGGATCGGTCCAGCGGACCGCGGCCTTGCGGCTGCCGAGCGCCCGGACGGGGACGTCCTGGGCGAGCACGGCCCGTACCCGATGCCGCTCCGAGTGCTGCGCACGGGCCTCGGCGCTGACGGACTCGTACGCTGCCCGGCCCGCGGCGAAGGCCGCCGCCGGGGCACCCAGGACCAGAACGACCCCGAGTGCCAGCACGGTCCATGCCTCGACGAGGTCACCGGTGCGCCGCAGCGGGTTGCGCCGCCACCGCCACGTCAGCTGCCGCGCGGTGCGCACGGCGGCTCCCCCTGTTCCAGTTCCCGGGCTATGTTCCGTGCCCAGGCGGCGATCTGCGGGAAGTCCCGGAAGTCGCCGCCCTTGCCGGATTTGAGGATCATGTGGGCGACGCGGCCTTCGGCACCCTGTTCGAGCCGCCCGCCGAAGGTGACGTGTCCGCGGGCACCGAGGTGCGCGGCGGTGCGGAGCACTCCCCGTACGGCCGGGATGTCGCGGGCGGTTGCCGACGCGTCGAGCGGACCGCTGCTGAACAGCCACACCGGGAGCCGTGACAAGGCACTGCGGTGGCGGCGCAGGAAGCGCCGGGCCTCGCGGTGCCAGCGGCCCGTGTAGAGGGCGCCGCCGATCACCACCGCGTCGTACCCGTCGAGGTCGCCAACCAGCGCGGCGGGGCGTGCCGTCGCGGTGACGCCCTCCTCGTTGAGGGTCTCGGCGACGGCTTGGGCGATCTCGGCTGTCGAGCCGTTCTTCGAGCCGTAGGCCACGAGCACCCGGTGGGCAACGGGCATTCGGTCGTTCATGATGTGCCCGCTCCTCTCACAGCTTGCGTATCCACTCGTCGGCGATGCCCCGCAGGGCCTGCTCGTCCGGCTGTAGACGGGAGTCGTCGAGCCGGAAGGTGAGCTTGTCGGTGACCGCGACGACCCCGTCGACCTGCTGTGTCATGTGGACGGCGACGGGAATCTCGCTGCGCCGCTCCAACTGCCCCGACAGCGTCACCACACCTTCTTCGACGTGGACGTCGATCGTCTGCGGCGCCAGCCACAGGGTGTCGACCAGAACCTCCTGGACCACCGTGCGGCGGATCGCGTCGTCGGGGCGCAGGAACACCTGGAGCAGGTCGCGCCGGGTGACGATGCCGACGAGGCGGTCCTCGGCGTCGACGACGGGCAGCCGTTCCACGCGGCGCGCGGCCATGGTGCGGGCGGCCTGGACGATCGTGTCCTCGGCATGGACGGTGACCGCCGGGCGGGACATGAGCTGTCCTGCGGTACGGGCCCGTGCCTTGGCCCTCATGGACCGTGCTCCGCGTCCGAGCAGCGGTCGGCGGCGGCGCGGGGGCCGGCCGGGCTCGTCCGCCTCGGCCTGGCGCATCATCAGGTCCGTCTCGGAGATCACCCCGATGACCTTCTCGTCGGCGTCCACGACCGGCAGTCCGCTGATCCGGTGGTCCGCGAGGAGCCGGGCGACTTCCTTGAACGGGGTTGCGTAGACGGCCCGTACGACGTCGTCCGTCATGACAGTTCCGACCTTGCCGTGCTTCATGGCTGTGCCTCCTCAGCGCAGTCGTCGCAGGTAGGGGTCCTTCGGGTGGCGGGGTGTCAGCCGGATGCGGACGTCCACGGGAGTGATGCCGCCCGGCCGGGCGATCACCGGGTTCAGGTCCGCCTCGGCCAGCTGCGGCAGACCGGTCGCCATCAGGGACAGGCCGTGCAGCAACTGCTCCAGGCCCTCCAGGTCGACCGCCCCCGTGCCGTTCAGCCCGAAGAGCAGCGGCGCACAGCGCGGGGTTGTGATCAGGCCGTGCACGTCGTGGTCGGTGAGCGGGGCGAGCCTGGCCGCGTGGTCCGCCAGCACCTCGGTCGCCGTCCCACCGAACCCGAAGAGCACCAGCGGGCCGAACACGTCGTCCTGAACGACGCCGGTGAACAGTTCGGTGCCGCGTGCGGCCAGCGGCTGGACGACGACCCCGGTGAACAGCCCGGAGAAACGGGTCTCCAGATCGCGATAGGCGCGGTGGCGGGCGATCTCCGCCTCTACGTCCTCGGACAGCGGCGCTACCACCGCCGCGACCACGTCGGAGAGCCCGGAGCCGAGCGAGGTGTCGGCGCCCTCGACCGCGTACACGACCAGGCTCGACAGCAACCTCCCCAAGACGCACACCAGTTCGATGGCTTCGCCCAGGACGAGGCCGTACGAACTGACGGCGGGGCGGCCCGTCAGCTCCCGGGCGTCCAGTTCCAGCCGGTGCACCAGGCCGGGCCGCGCGGGGTGGGCATGCGCCGCGTCCACGACGACTGCCAGGTCCGCGTCCTCCCAGGCGCCGATGAGGCGCACGGGGTCGCCGTCGCACACGCACGGCGCAGTCCGTGGCGGCAGCGGGTGCTGCTCGGCCCGCTCCCGCAGCCGCCCCACGACCGCCCAGCCCACCCCGTCGTCACGCCGGAACTCGTTGCCGACGCCGATGACCGCGATCCCGCCGCCCATGCCGTCCGCCTCCCCGCTCCGTTCGCCTCCCCGCTCCGTCCGTGCCGCCACCTTCGCTGCGGCGCGCCGCGCACGGCAGGGGCCGAACGGCCCCCTCGACGGGGCCGGTTCTCCCCTGACGGCCGCCGTCCGGTGCTGGCAGCCTCGCCGACGGCGAACAACGACGGGAAGGACGTGTGTGATGGATCTTCCGCTGATCGTCGGCGTCGACGGCTCGGACCCGAGCCTCAAGGCCGTGGACTGGGCGGCGGACGAAGCGG
>NZ_JBITHO010000025.1:0-13114 GCF_044458065.1 Streptomyces sp. NPDC050504
ATGCGACCGCTGTCGTGTTCGAGGACACCGAGCTGTCGTACTCCGAGCTCAACGCCCGTGCCAACCGGCTCGCCCGTCTCCTCATCGAGCGCGGCACGCGTCCCGAGGGCATCGTCGCCCTGGCACTGCCACGGTCGGTGGACCTCGTCGTCTCCATCCTGGCCGCGCTCAAGGCAGGGGCCGCCTACCTGCCGATCGACCTCGGCCATCCGATCGAGCGGATCACCTCCGTGCTCACCGAAGCACGGCCCTCGGTCCTCATCGCCGACGACGCGACGGGGGAGAGCCTGCGGGGTGTCGACGTGGCCCGGGTGTCGCTCGACGACCCCCGGGTGCGGCGGGACCTCGCGGACCGTTCCGGACGCGACGTGACCGACGCCGAACGCCACGGCACGCTGCTGCTCGACCACCGCGCGTACGTCATCTACACCTCCGGGTCCACGGGGCGTCCGAAGGGCGTGATGGTCACGCACCGGTCGCTCGCCAACAACCTCGCGGCCGTCGTGCCGGAGTACGGGATCGACGGGCGCTCGCGGGTGCTGGGGGCGACGGCGTTCAGCTTCGACGTGTCGGTGCAGGACCTTTTCGGCACGCTGGTCTCCGGTGCGGTCTTTGTTCTGGCCGCCGACGAGGACCGGGTCGACCTGGAGCGTTTGCAGGAGCTGATGCGTGCGCAGCGCGTGTCGCTGGCACACGTGACGCCGGGAGTGGCGCGGACGCTGGAGCCGGATCGGCTGCCGGAGCTGCGGGCGCTCGTGGTGGGCGGCGAGGCGCCGGACGCGGGGCTGGTCGACCGGTGGGTGTCGGCCGGCCGGGAGTTCTACAACAGTTACGGGCCGACGGAGACGACCATCGGGGTCACGCTGATGCGCTGTGCCGCGCCGGCGTGGGACCGTACTCCGCCGATCGGCCGTCCGCTGGCGAACACCCGGGTCTACGTACTGGACCGGTCGCTGCGGCCGGTTCCGGCAGGCGTGCCGGGGGAGCTGTACCTGGCGGGTGTCCAGCTGGCGCGGGGGTACCTGGACCGTCCCGGACTGACGGCCGAGCGGTTCGTGGCGAACCCGTTCGGGAGGCCGGGCGAGCGGATGTACCGGACCGGGGACCTGGTCCGGTGGAACGCCGATGGCCGACTCCAGTTCCTGAGCCGCACCGACGATCAGGTCAAGGTGCGCGGCTTCCGGATCGAACTCGGTGAGATCGAGGCCGCCCTGCTCGCGCACCCGTCCGTCGCGCAGGCCGTGGTGGTGGTGCGCGAGGACCAGCCGGGCGACAGGCGTCTGGTCGGGTACGTCGTTCCGGCGGGCGTCTCGGGTGTCTCGGGCGTCTCGGGTGTCTCGGGCGATTCAGGTGGCCCAGGCGGTCCGAGCGGTTCGATTGGTGTGGACGTCGTGGACGTCCGTGCCGGTCTGTCGGCCGTGCTCCCGGACTACATGGTGCCCGCCGCGGTCGTCGAGCTGGCCGCGCTCCCGCTCACGATTAACCGGAAGCTGGACCGCAAGGCCCTGCCCGCCCCCGACTACGCCGCCACGAGCCTGGACCGGGAGCCTCGGACCCTCCAGGAGCAGCTTCTCTGCCAGGCGTTCGCCGACGTCCTCGGGCTTCCGCGCGTCGGGGTGGACGACGACTTCTTCGACCTCGGCGGCCATTCACTGCTCGCCACCCGCCTGGTCAGCCGCATCCGCGTCGCCCTCGGGGCGGAGATCCCGGTCCGGGCCCTGTTCGAAACCCCCACCGTCGCAGGACTCGCACTCCGTCTCGCCGCGAACAGCACGGACGGCGCGGACGGCACGCGTCTGCCCCTCGTACCCCGGCCGAGGCCCCATACGGTGCCGCTGTCGTTCGCGCAGCAACGCCTCTGGTTCCTGGAGCGGTTGGAGGGTGCCTCCGCGCTCTACAACATCCCCGTCGCCCTCCGTCTCACCGGGGAGCTCGACCTCGGTGCCCTCAGGGACGCGCTCCACGACGTCGTCATCCGCCACGAAGTCCTGCGCACCGTCTTCGGGCACGTCGACGGCGTGCCGGAGCAGCGCGTCCTCGCGCACCGGACGCTCGATCTCCCGGGCCGCCTTCCGCTCCGCGCGGAGGAGACGGCGGAGGGCGACCTCGGACGGGCGGTGGCCGAAGAGGCGCTTCGCCCCTTCGCCCTCACCGATGAACTTCCGCTCCGGGCACGGCTGTTCGCCGTTGCACCGCAGGACCACGTGCTGGTTCTGGTGCTGCACCACATCGCGGGTGACGGCTGGTCCCTCGCGCCGCTCGCGCGTGACATCTCCACTGCGTACGCCGCCCGTGCCGACGGTCGGGCACCGGAGTGGGAACCGCTCCCGGTCCAGTACACGGACTACACCCTGTGGCAACGCGACCTGCTGGGCGACGACCACGACGCGGAAAGCCTCGTCGGCCGCCAACTGGACTACTGGCGCGCGGCCCTCGCGGATCTGCCCGAGGAGCTCGCCCTGCCCGCCGACCGGTCCAGGCCGCCCGTGGCCTCCCACCGCGGCGGCGCCGTCGAGCTGCGCATCGGCGGCGAACTCCACCAACGGATCACCGGCTTGGCCCGTGCCGAGGGCGTCACCGAGTTCATGGTGCTCCAGGCCGCACTCGCCACCCTGCTCTTCCGCCTCGGTGCGGGGACCGACATCCCCATCGGGACCTCACTGGCGGGCCGTACCGACGAAAGCCTGGACGAACTCGTCGGCTTCTTCGTCAACACTCTGGTGATTCGTACCGACGTCACGGGCGAACCGTCGTTCCGCGAGCTGGTGCACCGCGTGCGCGAACGGGGCCTGGATGCCTTCGCCCACCAGGACGTGCCGTTCGAGAGACTGGTGGAGGAGCTGGCCCCCGCCCGGTCCATGGCCCGCCACCCCCTCTTCCAGGTGATGCTCGCCCTCCAGAACGCCGCGCCCGCGAGCCTCGATCTGCCCGGTGTCGAAGCGCGTCTCCTCGATACGGGGGACCGGCCTGCCAAGTTCGATCTGGACGTGCAGCTCCGCGAGTCCCCTACCGGCGGCCTGACCGGCTCCGTCGGGTACGCCACCGATCTGTTCGACCACGGCACGGTGACGGCGCTGGCCGAGCGGTTCGTCCGGGTGCTCGACGCGGCGACGGCCGATCCCGCGCGCCCCGTCACGGACATCGACCTGCTCGGCGCGGACGAGCGTCGCAACGTGCTGACGGAGTGGAACGACACCGCGCACGAGGCGCCCGTGGCCACGCTTCCCGACCTCTTCCAGGCGCAGGCCGCGCACACCCCCGACGCCACCGCCGTGGTGTTCGAGGACACCCGGCTGTCGTACGCCGACCTCAACGCACGTGCCAATCGGCTCGCCCGCCTCCTGGCAGGACGCGGTGCCGGACCCGAAACCCTCGTCGCGGTGCACCTGGAACGCTCCATCGACCTCGTCGTCGCCCTGCTGGCCGTACTCAAGACCGGTGCCGCCTACCTCCCCGTCGACCCCGACCACCCCGCCGACCGCGTCACCCGTCTCCTCGCCGACGCAGGGCCCGTGCTCCTCCTCACCACCGGAGCCCTGCACCCGGCCGACACCGGGCAGGTCCCCTGCCTCGCCCTCGACGCACCGGACCTCATCGACGCCCTCGGCGGCCTGTCCCCGGCCGACCCGGAGGACGGCGACCGCGTCCGCGGCCTGCGCGTCGACCACCCGGCGTACGTCATCTACACCTCGGGCTCGACCGGACGCCCCAAGGGCGTGACGCTCACCCACCGGGCCCTGGTCAACCGGCTGGCGTGGATGCAGGACGCCTACCGGCTGTCGTCGGACGACCGGGTGGTGCAGAAGACGCCGTTCGGGTTCGACGTGTCGGTGTGGGAGTTCTTCTGGCCGCTGCTGGAAGGCGCCACCCTCGTCGTGGCGCGCCCGGGCGGGCACCGCGACCCGGTGTACCTGGCCGAGCTGATCCGGCGCGAGCGCGTGACGGTCGCCCACTTCGTGCCGTCCATGGCGCAGGTGTTCGTCGCCGAACCCACCGCCCGGGCGTGCGTGTCCCTGCGGGCCGTGGTGTGCAGCGGCGAAGCACTGTCCGCCGCGGTGCGCGACCAGTTCCACGCGGCGCTGCCGATCCCGCTGCACAACCTGTACGGCCCGACCGAAGCAGCCATCGACGTCACGTCCTTCACCTGCGAGCCGGGCGCCGACCCGGGCGGAGCCGTGCCGATCGGGAGCCCGGTCCACAACACCCGGGTGTTCGTACTGGACGCGGCGCTGCGGCCGGTGCCGCCGGGCGTGGCGGGGGAGTTGTACCTGGCCGGGGTCCAGTTGGCCCGGGGCTATCTGAACCGGTCCGGGCTGACTGCCGAGCGGTTTGTCGCCAGCCCCTACGGTGTTCCGGGGGAGCGGATGTACCGCACGGGTGACCTGGCCCGGTGGAACGCCGACGGGCAGGTGGAGTACCTGGGGCGCACCGATGACCAGGTGAAGGTGCGCGGCTTCCGCATCGAGCTGGGCGAGGTCGAAGCCGCCCTGCTCGCCCACCCGTCGGTCGCCCAGGCCGCCGTCGTCGTGCGGGAGGACCGGCCCGGCGACAAGCGACTGGCCGGATACGTGGTGCCGGTCGGCGTCGCGGACGTCGCGGAGATCCGCGCCCACGTGGCCAGGACGCTGCCCGACTACATGGTCCCGGCCGCGCTGGTGGTGCTCGGCGAACTGCCGTTGACGGTCAACGGCAAGCTCGACCGGAGGGCGCTGCCGGCTGCGGACCACGGCGCCGCGGTCACCGGGCGCGGGCCTTCGACGGTGCGGGAAGAGATCCTGTGCGCGCTGTTCGCCGAGGTGCTCGGCCTGCCGCACGTCGGTGTCGACGACGACTTCTTCGAGCTGGGCGGGCACTCCCTGCTGGCGGTGACGCTGGTGGAACGGGCCAGGGCGGCGGGCGTCGCCGTGGACGTACGGACGCTGTTCACCCACTCGACCGTCGCCGGTCTCGCGGCGTCGCAGGGCGCTGCGCAGGCGGCGCCCCCGGCCAACGGCATCCCCGCGGACGCCACGGCGATCACCCCCGAGATGGTGACGCTGGCCGACCTCACGGCACAGGGGATCGGCACGATCGTCGCCGAGGTGCCGGGCGGCGCGGCCAACGTCGCCGACGTCTACCCGCTGGCCCCGCTCCAGGAGGGCATCCTCTTCCACCACTTGCTGGAGGGCGAGAACGGCACCGACCTGTACACGCTGCCGTACGTCCTCGGCTTCGACTCCCGGCAGCGGGCGGACGCCTTCGTCGCCGCCGTGCAGCAGGTGGTGGACCGGCACGACATCCTGCGTACGGCCTTCCTGTGGGAAGGGCTCAAGGAGCCCGTCCAGGTCGTCCTGCGCACCGCCCCCGTCCCCGTCAGGACCCTCCCGGTCGAAGGCGCGGACGTCGTGGCCGGCCTGCTGGCCACCCGTACCGAGCCGATGGACGTCCGGACCGCCCCCCTGCTCCAGATCGGAGTCGCCCAGGACCCCGGCGACCAGCGGTGGTACGCCCTGCTCGAAGTGCACCACCTCGTGCAGGACCGCACGTCCCTGGCCCTGGTGTTCGACGAGATCCGAGCGATCCTCGCAGGAAGCGGGGACATGCTGCCCGCGCCCCTGCCGTTCCGCGAGTTCGTCGCGCAGGCACGCCTCACGATTCCGGCCCGGGAGCACGAGCGGTTCTTCGCGGAGCTGCTGGGGGACGTGAGCGAGCCGACCGCTCCGTACGGACTGCTCGACGTGCTCGGGGACGGCCGAGGCGTCTCCGAGGTGCGCATGCCGCTCGACGCGGACGTGGCGCGGCGGTTGCGGGAGCAGGCCAGGGGCCTGGGCGTCAGTCCCGCGACGCTGTTCCACGTCGCGTGGGCGCGTGTCGTGGCGGCCACGTCGGGCCGTGACGACGTGGTGTTCGGCACGGTGCTGTTCGGCCGGATGAACGCGGGAACAGGCGCCGACCGGGTGCCGGGACTGTTCGTCAACACGCTGCCTGCCCGTCTCGACATCGGCTCCGTGAACGTGCGCGACGCCGTGCACACCATGCGCAGGCGCCTCGCGGACCTGCTGGTGCACGAGCACGCACCGCTCGTCCTGGCCCAGCGCGCCAGCGGCCTCCCCGCCAGGTCCCCGCTGTTCACCTCGCTGTTCAACTACCGCCACAGCGAGGACACCGCCGCCCCGAGCCCCGAGGGCATCGAGCTGCTGCACGGGCACGAGCGCACCAACTACCCGCTGGAATTCTCCGTCAACGACACGAACCCCCACTTCACCCTCACGGTCCAGGCGGTGGCCGCGATCGATCCGCGAGCGGTGGGCGCCTTCGTCCGGACCGCGGTCGCCGACCTCGTCACGGCCCTGGAGAAGGAGCCCGAACGACCGCTGCGCGCGATCCAGGTGCTCGACGACGAACAGCGCCGACTGCTGACCGGTGGGACCAGAGGTATTGGTGGGACTGCGGGGATCGGGGAGAACGGCACGGCCCGCGAGGCGGTTCCCGCGACGCTGCCCGAGCTGTTCGAGGCGCAGGCCGCCCGGACGCCCGGCGCGGTGGCGGTGGTGTACGAGGGAACCAGGCTCACCTACGCGGAACTGAACGCGCGCGCCAACCGGTTGGCGCGCCTGCTGGTGGCCAGGGGCGCGGGACCCGAGCGGCGGGTGGCGGTCATGACGGACCGCTCGCCCGACCTCGTCGTCACCCTGCTCGCCGTGCTCAAGAGCGGGGCGGCCTACGTGCCGATCGACCCGGAGTATCCGGCGGACCGGGTGGCGTACGTGCTCAAGGACGCCACCCCCGCACTGGTCGTCGCCACCGGCGCCGTGACGGACGCGCTGCCGGAGGGCGTCGCGCGGGTGCTGCTCGACGATCCCGCCACGACCGCCGCGCTGGGCGAACACGCCGAAGGGAACCTGACCGAAGGCGAGCGCGACGGCACACCGTTGCCAGGGAACGCGGCGTACGTGATCTACACCTCCGGATCGACCGGTCGGCCCAAGGGCGTGGTGAGCACCCACGCGAACGTCACGCGCCTGTTCTCCGCCACCGACGACTGGTTCGGATTCGGACCGGACGACGTGTGGACGTGGTTCCACTCGTTCGCGTTCGACTTCTCCGTGTGGGAGCTGTGGGGGGCGCTGCTCCACGGCGGCCGACTGGTCGTCGTGCCGTTCGCGGTGTCGCGGTCGCCCGAGGAGTTCCTGCGACTGCTGGCGCGGGAACGGGTGACGGTGCTGAACCAGACGCCGTCGGCGTTCCACCAGCTCGTCCAGGTCGACGCGAACGCCTCCGCCGCGGAGCGGGAACTCGCGCTGCGCCTGGTGGTCTTCGGCGGCGAGGCGCTGGACCCCGGCCGACTCGCCCCGTGGTACGCCCGACGCCCCGACGACGCGCCGCGCCTGGTGAACATGTACGGGATCACCGAGACCACCGTCCACGTGACGTACGCGCCGCTGACGGCGCACGACGCGGGCCGGGCGGCGAGCGTCGTCGGACGGGGCATACCCGACCTGCGGACGTACCTGCTCGACGGCGCACTCCAGCCGGTGCCCGCGGGCGTGCCGGGCGAGATCTACGTGGCGGGTGCCGGCCTGGGACGCGGGTACCTGAACCGGGCCGGGCTGACCGCCGAACGGTTCGTCGCCAGCCCGTACGGCGTCCCGGGCGAACGCATGTACCGCACGGGCGACCTCGCCCGCTGGAACGCCGAAGGACAGATCGAGTACCTCGGCAGGGCCGACGACCAGATCAAGATGCGCGGCTTCCGCATCGAACCGGGCGAGATCGAAGCCGCCCTGCTCGCCCACCCGTCCGTCGCCCAGGCCGCCGTGGTGGTCAGGGAGGACCAGCCGGGGGACGAACGCCTCACCGGATACGTCGTGCCCGCACCCGAGCTGTCCGCGCAGGACGTCGGCGCCTTCCGGGCGGCGGGCGGCGCCCTGCGGGCCCACGTCGGGACCCTGCTGCCGGAGCACATGGTCCCGTCCGCGATCGTGGTCCTGGACGCGCTGCCGCTGACGGTGAACGGCAAGCTCGACCGCGCCGCCCTCCCGGCGCCCGAGTACGCGGGCCGGGGCGCGAGCAGGGAACCCGCGTCGGCCGAGGAAGCGGCCCTGTGCCGCATCTTCGCCACGGTGCTCGGCGTGCCCGACATCGGGGTCGACGACAACTTCTTCGACCTCGGCGGGCACTCCCTCCTCGCGACCCAGCTCGCCGGCCACATCCGCGCCTCCCTCGGCAGGGAAGTCCCGATCCGGGCGATCTTCGAAACGCCCAGCCCCGCGGGCCTGGCCAAGCGACTGGGACCCGAGAAGCGCCGCAGGCCCACCCTGAGTCCCCGACCGCGCTAGGGCCTGTCGGCACACTCCCGCGCGTCTTCCCCCGTCCAGTCCGCCACTCTCAGCCCGCCACTTCCAGTCCGCCCCGTTCAGCCCGTCCGGTTCAGTCCGCCACTTGTCGTAGAGAGCACGTCGATGATTCCTCTGTCCTTTGCCCAGCAGCGGTTGTGGTTCCTCGGGGAGCTGCAAGGGCCCAGCGGCACGTACAACATCCCGATCGCTCTGCGGCTGACCGGCGACCTGGACCAGCGGGCCCTGCACGCGGCGCTGAAGGACCTGGTGGAACGGCACGAGGCGCTGCGCACCCTGATCGCCGCCGTGGACGGCGTACCCGAGCAGAGGATCCTCACCCCGGACGAGGCGGATCTGCGGCTGCCGGTGACCGAGGTGTCGCAGGACGAGCTGACGCGGATCGTGGCAGAGGAGTCCGTCCGCCCGTTCGACCTCGCCCGGGAGATCCCCCTGCGCGCCCGCCTCCTCGCGGTGGCCCCGCGGGACCACGTACTGCTCCTGGTGGCCCACCACATCGCGAGCGACGGCTGGTCCCTCGCCCCCCTGGCGCGCGACGTCTCCACCGCGTACACCGCCCGCTCCCAGGGCCACGCGCCCGCCTGGGAACCCCTGCCGATCCAGTACGCCGACTACGCCCTGTGGCAGCGGGAACTCCTCGAAGGCGAGGACGACCCGGAGAGCTTCCTGAACCAGGAACTGTCGTACTGGCGCCGGGCACTGGCCGACCTGCCGGAGGAGCTGGCCCTGCCGTTCGACTGGCCGCGCCCCTCCGTGCCGAGCGATCGCACCGGCAGCGCCGGAATCGTCGTCCCCGCCGACCTGCACCAGCGGCTCGGTGCCCTCGCCCGCGCCGAGGGCGTCACCCTGTACGCGGTGCTCCACGCCGCGCTCGCCACTCTGCTCTCCCGCCTCGGCGCGGGTACCGACATCCCCGTCGGAACCCCGGTCGCCGGACGCACGGAAGTCGCGCTGAACGACCTTGTCGGCTTCTTCGTGAACACCCTGGTGATCCGCGGCGACCTGTCGGGACGCCCGTCCTTCCGCGAGGTGCTGGCCCGGGTACACGAGCGGAACCTGGACGCGCTCACCCACCAGGAACTGCCCTTCGAGCGGCTGGTGGAGGACCTGGCGCCCGTCCGGTCGATCGCCCGCCAGCCGTTGTTCCAGGTCATGCTGGTGGTGCAGGACAACGCCGAACCGCCCCTCGCGCTGCCCGGCCTCGACGTGACCGTGCTGTCGAGCACGGAGGTGCCGGCCAGGGCCGACCTCTCCTTCTCCCTCAGGGAGACCTTCGGCCCCGGCGGTGTGCCCGCCGGTCTCACGGGCGGCATCGGCTACGCGGCCGACCTGTTCGACCACGGCACGGTACAGGCGCTGACCGAGCGGTTCGTCCGGCTCCTCGACGCGGTGACCGCCGATCCCGCCCGGCCCGTCGACGACATCGACCTCCTCAGCCCGGCCGAGCGCCGGCAGGTCCTGACCGGGTGGAACGACACCGCGCACGACGTCACGACCGCGACGCTGCCCGAACTGTTCGCGGCGCAGGCCGCCCGCACCCCCGACGCGACGGCGGTGGTGTTCGAGGACGCCGAGGTCTCCTACGCCGAACTCGACGCCCGCGCCAACCGGCTCGCCCGCCACCTGGCCGGCCTCGGCGTCGGACCGGACACCGTCGTCGGGGTCCACCTCGAACGCTCCGTCGACCTGGTCGCCACCCTCCTGGCGGTGGTGAAGGCGGGCGGCGCCTACCTCCCCGTCGACCCCGACCACCCCGCTGACCGGACGGCCCACGCGCTCTCCGACGCCCGGCCCGTCGTCGTCGTCACCACCAGCGCCCTGCGCCCCCGCCTCCCCGAGGGCGAGGCCGCGCGCCTCCTCGTCCTCGACGACCCGGACACGGCACTCACCCTCGGCGCTCTGCCCTCGACCGGCCTCACCGACAGCGAGCGGCGCGGTGCGCTGCTGCCCGCCCACCCGGCCTACGTCATCTACACGTCCGGCTCCACCGGACGGCCCAAGGGCGTCTCCGTGCCGCACCAGGGCGTGGTCAACCGCCTGGAGTGGATGCAGGACGCGTACCCGATCGGCGCCATCGACCGCGTGCTCCAGAAGACCCCCTTCGGATTCGACGTGTCGGTCTGGGAGTTCTTCTGGCCCCTCCTCCAAGGCGCGGCCCTGGTCGTGGCCCGCCCCGGCGGACACCGCGACCCCGCCTACCTGGCCGACCTCGTACGGACCGGGAACGTCACCGTCAGCCACTTCGTCCCCTCCATGCTGAAGGCCTTCCTCACCGAACCCTCGGCCTCCGAGTGCACCGGCCTGCGCGCCGTCCTGTGCAGCGGCGAAGCCCTCACCCCCGAACTCCGCGACCAGTTCCTGCGCACGCTGAGCGCCCCCCTGCACAACCTCTACGGCCCCACCGAAGCCTCCGTGGACGTCACCCACGCCTCGCACCTCACCGGCGACGACCCGATCGTCCCCATCGGCCGACCCGTGTGGAACACCCGCGCCTTCGTCCTCGACGCCTCCCTGAGGCCCGTCGCACCCGGAGTCCCCGGCGAGCTCCACCTCGCAGGCGTCCAACTCGCCCGCGGCTACCTCAACCGCCCCGGCCTGACCGCCGAGCGGTTCGTCGCGAACCCCTACGGCACGCCGGGCGAGCGGATGTACCGCACCGGCGACCTCGTCCGCTGGACTTCCGACGGTCGATTGGAGTACCTGGGCCGCACCGACCACCAGGTCAAGATCCGCGGATTCCGCATCGAACTCGGCGAGGTCGAGGCCGCTTTGGCCGCGCACCCGGCCGTCGCCCAGGCCGCCGTGGTCGTCCGCGAGGACACCCCGGGCGACAAGCGACTGATCGGCTATGCCGTCCCCGTCCCCACCGCTCCGGGCGTGGACGGCGCCGAAGTGCGCACCCACACCGTCGGCCTGCTGCCCGACTACATGGTGCCCTCGGCCGTGGTCGTCCTGGAGGCCCTGCCCGTCACCGTGAACGGCAAGCTCGACCGCAGGGCCCTGCCCGCGCCCGAGTACACCGCCGACCGAGAGGTCCGAGAGCCGCGCACCGCCCGCGAAGAGATCCTGTGCGAGGCCTTCGCCGACGTGCTCGGCCTGCCGCAGGTCGGAGTGGACGACAACTTCTTCGACCTCGGCGGCCACTCGCTGCTCGCGGTGACGCTGGTGGAGCGGCTGCGCGCGCGTGGCCTGTCGGTCGACGTACGGTCCCTCTTCACCACGCCCACAGCGGCCGGACTCGCCGTGACCACGGGACAACCCGAGATCCTGGTCCCCGAGAACCGCATTCCGGCCGGTGCGCGGGCGCTCACGCCCGACATGCTCACCCTGGTCGAACTGGACGAGGGGCACATCGCGGAAATCACCGCCCGAGTCCCCGGCGGCGCCCCGAACGTGGCGGACGTGTACCCGCTCACCCCCCTCCAGGAAGGCATCCTCTTCCACCACCTCATGGGCGGCGGTACCACGGAGGAGGACGTGTACGTCCTTCCCACCGTCCTGCGCTTCGACTCCCGCGCCAGGCTGGACGAGTTCGCCGCCGCCCTGGGACACGTCGTGGACCGGCACGACAACTTGAGGACCGCGGTGCTCTGGGAAGGGCTGCCCGAGCCGGTACAGGTGGTGCTCAGGCACGCCCCGCTGCGGGTGGAGGACGTCGTACTGCCCGGTGCCACGGATGACACCGGCGCCCCGGCCCCCGACCGCGAACTGGTCACCGGGCTGCTGTCCGCCTGTCCGCCCTCGATGGCTCTCGACAGCGCCCCGCTGATCCGTATGCACGTGGCCGCCCAGCCGGGCGGCGGTCAGTGGCTCGCCCTGGTGCAGGTCCACCACCTCATCCAGGATCACACCGCGCTGGACGTCATCCTGGGGGAGGTGCACGCGTTCATCGACGGGCGCGACGGCGAACTGCCCGCGCCCGCGCCGCACCGCGAGGTCGTCGCCCGTGCGCTCGGCCGGGTGTCCCCGCAGGAACACGAGGCGTACTTCTGCCGCCTGCTGGGCGGCGTCACCGAGCCGACCGCCCCGTTCGGGCTGACGGACGTCCGCGGAGACGGCAAGGGGATCACCGAGTCCACGGCCGTCATGGACCCGCGCCTCTCCGCGAGGCTCCGCGAGCAGGCGCGGCGCCTCGGCGTGAGTCCGGCGACGCTGTTCCACGTCGTGTGGGCCCGCGTGCTGGCCGCGACCTCCGGCCGCGACGACGTGGTCTTCGGGACGGTCCTGTTCGGCAGGATGGGCGCCGGGGCCGAACGGGCCGTGGGCCTGTTCATCAACACCCTCCCCGTCCGCGTCGACACCGCGGGTTCCGGCACGCGTGACGTCGTGCGCGCCGTACAGGACCAGTTGGCCGAGCTGCTGCTGCACGAACACGCGCCGCTCACGTCGGCCCAGCGGGCGAGCGGGCTGCGCGGGGACACCCCGCTGTTCACCTCGCTCCTGAACTACCGCCACGGCGCGGCGGACTCGGGACCTGCGCGTGACGGTCTGCCCGGTGTGGACGTGCTCTTCATGCGGGAGCGGACGAACTACCCCGTCGGAATGATCGTCGACGACAGGGGCGATGATTTCGCCTTCACAGCACAGATCGCCGCGCCCGGGTCGCCCGATGCCCTGTGCACCATGATGAAGACCGTCGGCGAAGGGCTCGTCGCCGCGCTGGAATCGGACCCCGACAGGGCGCTCGGTGACATCGAGGTGCTGGGTGTCGGTGAGCGTCGGCGTGTGTTGGTGGAGTGGAACGACACGGCGTGTGATGTGCCGGTGCGTACGTTGTC
>NZ_JBITHO010000026.1:0-9011 GCF_044458065.1 Streptomyces sp. NPDC050504
GACAACGTACGCACCGGCACATCACACGCCGTGTCGTTCCACTCCACCAACACACGCCGACGCTCACCGACACCCAGCACCTCGATGTCACCGAGAGGGACATCGGGGTCAGTCGTCGCCGCGTCCAGTACCCGGACGAGGCGATCGACGAGCGTGTCGACGGTCGTGCGGTCGAACAGGTCGGCGGCGAACGTGACGACTCCGTTCACGCCTGCGGCAGCGCCCTCGGCGTCGAACTCCTCCGCCAGGACGAAGGACAGGTCGAAGACCGGGTTGTCGCCGACGTCGAGCCTTTCCATGTCGAGTCCCGGCAGGTCGAGCGTGGCGGCTGCGACGTTCTGCAGCACCAGCATGGTCTGGAAGAGGGGGTGGCGGGCCGAGGAACGGACGGGGGCGAGTTCTTCCACCAGTCGTTCGAACGGCAGGTCCTGGTGGGCGAGTGCGTTGAGGCTCTGCTCGCGGACGCGGTGGAGCACGTCGCGGAAGGTGGGGTCGCCCGACAGGTCGGTGCGGATGACGAGGGTGTTGATGAAGAAGCCGACGAGCTGATCGAGGTTCTCGTCGGTGCGCCCGGCGACGGGGGTGCCGATGGGGATGTCCGTGCCCGCGCCGAGGCGCGAGAACAGGGTCGCCAGAGCGGCGTTGAGCACCATGAACAGGGTGACGCCTTCTGCCCTGGCCAGATCGCCGAGCCGCTGGTGCAGATCGGTATCGATGTGCAGCCCGGAAGTGTCGCCCCGGTGGGTGGCCGTCCTGGGGCGGGGGCGGTCGGTGGGCAGAGCGAGTTCTTCCGGCAGCCCGGCCAGCCGCTCCCGCCAGTAGGCCAGTTGACCGTAGTGGAGGCTCGTGGGGTCTTCCGGGTCGCCGAGGAGGTCGCGCTGCCAGAGGGTGTAGTCGGCGTACTGGACCGGAAGGGCTTCCCTGACGGGCGATCTGCCCTCGCTCCGGGCCGTGTAGGCGGCCGACACGTCTCGCGCCAGGGGAACCAGCGACCACGCGTCGGCGGCGATGTGGTGCACCACGATCACCAGGACGTGGTCGCGGGGGCTCAACCGGAAGAGCCTGGCCCGCAGCGGAACATCGGTGCGCAGGTCGAACGCGGAACGCGTGAGCCGCGTCATCTCCTCCCGCAGGTCCGCCTCGGCCACGTCGACGAGCGGCACGTCGAAGGAGACGGACTCCGGAGGGAGGACCAACTGCTGCGGCGTACCGTCGGGGGCGGGGAAGACGGTCCGCAGCACTTCGTGCCGCACGAGGACGTCGCGCAGCGCGGCGCGCATCGCCCCGGTGTCCAGGTCTCCCTTCAGGCGCAGGGCCACCGGGATGTGGTAGTTGGCGTTCTCGCCTTCGAGTTCGCGCACGAACCACAGCCGTGTCTGTGCGAAGGACGGCGGCAGCACCTCGGGGCGCGGCCCGGGCACGACCCGGGGCCGTATCGCGCCCATGTCCCCCAGCCCGGCCGCGAGTCCGGCGACCGTGGGGTTCTCGAACAGGGCCCGGATCGGGACCTCGGCCCCGAGCACGGTGCGGACGCGGCTGACCAGTCGGGTGGCGAGCAACGAGTGGCCGCCGAGGTCGAAGAAGCCGTCGTCCACCCCGACGTGCGGGAGGCCGAGGATGTCGGCGAACACCTGGCACAGGAGCTGTTCCTGGAGGGTCCGCGGCTCCCGGCTGCCCTCGGTGGTCCCGTACGCGGGTGCGGGGAGGGCGCGTCGGTCGAGCTTTCCGTTGGAGGTGAGCGGGAGCGCGTCCAGGACCACCACGGCCGACGGCACCATGTAGTCGGGCAGCAGACCGGCGGTGTGGTCGCGGACGGTGGCGCTGTCCAGGTCCGCCGCCGGAACGACGTAACCGATCAGGCGCTTGTCGCCCGGCTGGTCCTCGCGGACGACCACGGCGGCACTGGCGACGGCGGGGTGCGAGGCGAGGGCGGCCTCGATTTCGCCGGGTTCGATGCGGAAGCCGCGGATCTTGACCTGGTCATCGGCCCTGCCGAGGTGTTCGAGCCGGCCGTCACCGGTCCAGCGGGCGAGGTCGCCGGTGCGGTACATCCGCTGCCCCGGCGCGCCGTAGGGGTTGGCGACGAACCTCTCGGCGGTCAGGGCGGGGCGGTGGAGGTAGCCGCGGGCGAGCTGGGCGCCGGCGACGTACAGCTCGCCGGGGGTGCCGGGGGGAACGGGCCGCAGGGCCGCGTCCAGCACGTAGGTCTGGGTGTTCCACATCGGGCGGCCGATGGGCGTGCTCCCCCGGCCCGTGTGGCCCGTGGCGCCGACGGCGTTGGTGTCGTCCAAGGGGTCCAAGGAATCCACGGGATCCACGGGGTAGTCGGTGCAGCCGACGGTGGTCTCGGTCGGTCCGTAGTGGTTGACCACGGGCACGTCCGGGTGGTCGCGGTGCCACTGCTGGAGCTGCGCCGCGCTCAGGGATTCCCCGCCGAGCATGAGCTGGCCGGTGGGCGCCCAGTTGCCGGGGAGGGTCTGGAGGAACGCCAGGTGGCTGGGGGTCGCCTTGAGGAAGGTGATCTCGTGGACCGCGAGGGTCGCGGGGAGGGTCTCGTCCCAGGTGGCGATGTGCAGGCGTCCGCCGCTGGTGAGCGCGCCGTACAGGGCGGTGACGCCGAGGTCGAAGGCGATGGACGCGTGGAGCAGGGTGCTGCCGCCGAGGTGGGGGTAGGCGTGCCGGGCGCGGGCGATGTAGTTGACCACGCCCTGGTGGGTGACGGCCACGCCCTTCGGCAGCCCGGTGGAGCCCGAGGTGTAGATGACGTACGCCGGGTGCGCGGGCAGCAGGGCACCACGGCGGTCGCTGTCGGTGAGGTCGGTCGACGGCAGGCCGTCGAGCGCGCCCGTCGTGTGCGGTGCGTCGAGGACGAGCCGGGGGACGTTCCCCTCCGGGGCGACGGCTTCCGTGGTGACCAGGAGGGTCGGCCGTGCGTCGGCGAGCAGGTGGGCGAGGCGGTCGGCGGGGTGGTCGGGGTCGACGGGGAGGTAGGCGCCGCCCGCCTTCAGGACGGCGAGGACGGCGACGACGAGGTCGGTCGAGCGGGGAAGCGCCAGGGCGACGAGGTGTTCGGGGCCGGTGCCGTGCGTGATCAGGAGCCGGGCGAGCCGGTTGGCCCGGGCGTTGAGGTCGGCGTAGGACACCTCGTCGTCCTCGCACACGACGGCGGTGGCGTCCGGCGTGCGGGCCGCCTGTGCCTCGAACAGCTCCGGCAGGGTCGACGCCGGCACCTCGTGTGCCGTGTCGTTCCACTCGACGAGGACCTGTCGGCGTTCGGCCGGGCTGAGGAGTTCGATGCCGCTGACGGGCTGGTCGGCGTCGGTGGCCACGGCGCCGAGGAGCCGGACGAGCCGTTCGACGAGGGTGACGACCGTCGTACGGTCGAAGAGGTCGGTCGCGTACGTGATGACGCCGGTCAGGCCGCTCGGCAGCCCGTGGGGGGCGAAGTTCTCCTGGAGCTGGACGTCGAGGTCGAACTTGGCGGGCTGGTCACCGCCTGGCAGCCCGACGGTGTCGAGCTCCGGCAGGTCGAGGACGGGTGCTGCGGTGTTCTGCAAGCCCAGCATGACCTGGAAGAGGGGGTGGCGGGCCATCGAGCGGGCGGGGGCGAGGTCTTCCACCAGCCGCTCGAACGGCACGTCCTGGTGGGCGAGGGCGTCAAGGCTCTGCTCGCGCACGCGGTGGAGCACGTCGCGGAAGGTGGGGTCGCCCGACACGTCGGTACGGATCACCAGCGTGTTCACGAAGAACCCGACGAGCTCGTCCAGGCTCTCGTCCGTGCGGCCGGCCACGGACATGCCGACGGGGATGTCCGTGCCCGCGCCGAGGCGCGAGAACAGCGTCGCCAGGGCGGCGTTGAGCACCATGAACAGGGTGACGCCTTCGGCCCTGGCCAGGGCGGTCAGCCGCTGGTGCAGATCGGCATCGATGTCCAGACGCGCGGTTCCGCCGCGGTGGGTGGCCACGGGGGGCCTGGGGCGGTCGGTGGGCAGGGCGAGTTCTTCCGGCAGATCGGCCAGCACCTGCCGCCAGTGGGCGAGCTGCGCGTGGTGCAGACTCCCGGGATCGTCGGGGTCACCGAGGAGTTCACGCTGCCACAGCGCGTAGTCGGCGTACTGGACCGGAAGCGGCGCCCAGACCGGGGCACGGCCCTGGGACCGGGCGGCGTACGCGGCGGAGATGTCCCGCGCCAACGGAGCCAGGGACCACCCGTCACCGGCAACGTGATGCAGGACCACCACCAGGACATGATCCCGCGGAGCCAACGCGAACAACCGCGCCCGCAACGGAACTTCATGACTGAGGTCGAAGGCATGCCGGGACTCGTCGGCCACCGCCCGCGCCAGCTCGTCCTCCGCCACCTCTGCGACGGGCAGTGGGAGATCGATCGCCTCCGGGGTGATGATGTGCTGTTCCGGCGTGCCGTCAGTGCTCGGGAAGACGGTGCGCAGGGCTTCGTGCCGGGTGACGACGTCCGCAAGGGCAGCCCGAAGGGCCTCGGCATCGAGCTCTCCGGTCAGGCGAAGAGCGAGAGGAATGTTGTAGAGCCCGGAAGGCCCTTCGAGTTCACCCAGGAACCACAGCCGCTGCTGAGCGAAGGACAACGGAACCACCTCGGGACGCGGCCCGGCCACCAGCCCCAGACGCACCACCCCCGCATCCGCCAGACGACCGGCCAGACCCGCCACCGTCGGCGTCTCGAACAACGCCCGAATCGAAACCTCCACCCCGAGAACAGCCCGAATACGACTCACCAGACGCGTCGCCAACAACGAATGACCGCCCAGGTCGAAGAAGCTGCCGTCCATCCCCACGTGCGCAAGCCCCAGGACTTCGGCGAACGCCTGGCTGAGCAGCTGCTCCCGCAGGGTCCGCGGCTCCCGGCCCTGGCCCTGACCCGTGGCGGTGTGGTCGGGGGCGGGCAGTGCGGCGCGATCGAGCTTGCCGTTCACCGTGAGCGGGAGCGCGTCCAGGATCACCACGGCCGAGGGCACCATGTGATCGGGCAGCATCCGCGACACGTACGCGCGCACCGCACCGGCGTCCGGGCCGTCGAGCGCCGCGCCGTCGGCGTGGTCGCCCGGGACGACGTAACCGATGAGTCGCTTGTCGCCGGGGGTGTCCTCGCGGACGACCACGGCGGCACCGGCGACAGCGGGGTGGGAGGCCAGGGCAGCCTCGACCTCGCCGGGTTCGATGCGGAAGCCGCGCACCTTCACCTGGTGGTCGGTGCGGCCGAGGAACGCGAGCTGCCCGTCGGCGGTCCAGCGGGCCAGGTCGCCGG
This sequence comes from Streptomyces sp. NPDC050504, assembly GCF_044458065.1. Lineage (NCBI taxonomy): Bacteria > Bacillati > Actinomycetota > Actinomycetes > Kitasatosporales > Streptomycetaceae > Streptomyces > Streptomyces sp. NPDC050504. The sequence continues at coordinate 5,285 of NZ_JBITHO010000026.1, forward strand.
TGCGGTACATCCGCTCGCCCGGCGTACCGTACGGGTTCGCGACGAACCGCTCGGCGGTCAGCCCCGGCCGGTCGAGATATCCCCGGGCCAGGCCGGCCCCCGACACGTACAGCTCACCGGCCACACCCGGTGGCACCGGCCGAAGCGTCGCGTCCAGGACGTACAGCCGATCGCCCGAGACCGGTCCGCCGATCGGTACGGGACCGTCCTCGACCCGCTCCACGGTGTGCCAGGTCGCGAACGTGGTCGTCTCCGTGGGCCCGTACACGTGCAACAGGTGCTTCGGCGGGTCGAGTTCCATGACCCGCCGCACCATCGCCGGGTCCGCCGCCTCGCCGCCGAACAGCAGGTGCCGCAGACGCCCGAGCCCTTCGGGCGACTCCACCGCGATGCGGTTGAACAGCGCGGTGGTGACGAACATCGTGGTGATCCCGCTGCGCTCGATCCGCGCGGTGAGGCGTTCGGGCGACAGCAGTACGTCCCGGTCGACGCCCACCAGCGTCGCGCCGTTGGCCAGCGCGCCCCAGATCTCGAAGGTGGCCGCGTCGAACGACACCGACGACGCCTGGGCGACGACGTCGCCCGCCCCCAGCTCCACGTAGTTCGTCAGCCGGACGAGACGGGCGACGGCCTGCTGCGGTACGACGACGCCCTTGGGGCGTCCGGTGGAGCCGGAGGTGTAGATCACGTAGGCCGGGTGGAGAGCCGACAGCCTGCCGCCCCGGTCCGTGTCAGACAGGTTCTCCCCGCCGAGCTCCTCCAACTCGGCTGCGGTGGCGGGATCGTCCAGCACCACGCACGCGTCGGGAAGGTCCGCACGGGCCTGGGCCTGCCGCGTGACCAGCAGTTTCGGCCGGGCGTCCGCCAGCATGAAGGCGATCCGGTCGGCCGGATAGGCCGGGTCGACCGGCACGTACGCCGCGCCCGCCTTGACCGTCGCCAGCAGCGCGACCACCAGGTCGGCCGAGCGGTCCGTCAGCACCGCCACCCGGTCCTCCGGCCGCACGCCCCGGGAGACCAGGAGCCGCGCCAGCCGGTTCGCGCGTACGTTCAACTCGGCGTAGGACAGCTTGACTTCGTCGAACTCGACTGCCGTGGCGTCCAGCCTGCGGGCTGCTTGGGCTTCGAACAGCTCCGCAAGCGTGGCCTGCGGCGCTTCTCCGCCGGTCTCGTTCCACTCGACGAGGACCCGCCGACGTTCGGCCGGGCCGAGAAGGTCGATGCGGGCCACCGGGAGCGCGGAGTCCGTGGCCACGGCGTCGAGCACGCGGACGAACCGCTGGACGAGCGTGTCCACGGTGGTGCGGTCGTACAGGTCGGCGGCGTAGGTGAGGGTGCCGCTCAGACCTGCGGGACGGCCGTCTGCGTGGGTCTCGCGGAGCTGGAGGTCGAGGTCGAACTTGGCCGGCTGGTCCCCGTTGGACAGCAGGTCACTGTCCAGCCCCGGCAGGTCGAGTGCCGGGTCCACGGTGTTCTGCACGGCGAGCATGGCCTGGAAGAGGGGGTGGCGGGCCATCGAGCGGGTGGGGGCGAGGTCTTCCACCAGCCGCTCGAACGGCACGTCCTGGTGGGCGAGGGCGTCAAGGCTCTGCTCGCGCACGCGGTGGAGCACGTCGCGGAAGGTGGGGTCGCCCGACACGTCGGTACGGATCACCAGCGTGTTCACGAAGAACCCGACGAGCTCGTCCAGGCTCTCGTCGGTCCGTCCGACCACAGGCGTACCGATGGGGATGTCCGTGCCCGCGCCGAGGCGCGAGAACAGCGTCGCCAGAGCGGCGTTGAGCACCATGAACAGGGTCACGCCTTCGGCCCTCGCCAACACGGTCAGTCGTGCGTGCAGGTCCGCCTCGATGCGGACGGCGACCGTGGCGCCTCGGTGGGATGCCGCTTGAGGCCGTGGCCGGTCGGTGGGCAGGACGAGTTCTTCCGGCAGATCGGCCAGCACCTGCCGCCAGTGGGCGAGCTGCGCGTGGTGCAGACTCCCGGGATCGTCGGGGTCACCGAGGAGTTCACGCTGCCACAGCGCGTAGTCGGCGTACTGGACCGGAAGCGGCGCCCAGACCGGGGCACGGCCCTGGGACCGGGCGGCGTACGCGGCGGAGATGTCCCGCGCCAACGGAGCCAGGGACCACCCGTCACCGGCAACGTGATGCAGGACCACCACCAGGACATGATCCCGCGGAGCCACCGCGAACAACCGCGCCCGCAACGGAATCTCACGGCCCAGGTCGAAGGCGCGTGCGGCTTCCTCCCTGACGGCCTCCACGATGTCGGCCTCGGCCATGTCGGTCACGGACAGCTGGGCGCGGAGGTCAAGCGCCTCCGGGGTGATGATGTGCTGTTCCGGCGTGCCGTCAGTGCTCGGGAAGACGGTGCGCAGGGCTTCGTGCCGGGTGACGACGTCCGCAAGGGCAGCCCGAAGGGCCTCGGCATCGAGCTCTCCGGTCAGGCGAAGAGCGAGAGGAATGTTGTAGAGCCCGGAAGGCCCTTCGAGTTCACCCAGGAACCACAGCCGCTGCTGAGCGAAGGACAACGGAACCACCTCGGGACGCGGCCCGGCCACCAGCCCCAGACGCACCACCCCCGCATCCGCCAGACGACCGGCCAGACCCGCCACCGTCGGCGTCTCGAACAACGCCCGAATCGAAACCTCCACCCCGAGAACAGCCCGAATACGACTCACCAGACGCGTCGCCAACAACGAATGACCGCCCAGGTCGAAGAAGCTGCCGTCCATCCCCACGTGCGCAAGCCCCAGGACTTCGGCGAACGCCTGGCACAGGAGGTGCTGCTGCGGAGTCCGTGGCTCTCCGCTCTCTCCGGTTGCCCTGTACGTGGGCGCGGGCAGGGCGTTGCGGTCGAGCTTGCCGTTCACCGTGAGCGGGAGCGCGCCCAGGACGACCACGGCCGAGGGCACCATGTGGTCGGGCAGCAGGCCGGCGAGATGGGTGCGCACTTCCGCGCCGTCCGCGCCCGAGGAGGTGGGGACGGGGACGGCATAGCCGACCAGACGCCTGTCACCGGGGGTGTCCTCGCGGACGACCACGGCGGCCTGGGCGACGGCCGGGTGCGCGGCCAAAGCGGCCTCGACCTCGCCGAGTTCGATACGGAAACCGCGCACCTTCACCTGGTGGTCGGTGCGGCCGAGGTGTTCCAGCTGCCCGTCGGCGGTCCAGCGGGCCAGGTCGCCGGTGCGGTACATCCGCTCGCCCGGCGTACCGTACGGGTTCGCGACGAACCGCTCGGCGGTCAGGCCGGGGCGGTTGAGGTAGCCACGGGCGAGGCCGTGGCCGGTGAGGTAGAGCTCGCCGGGGACGCCGGGGGCGACGGGCCTCAGGGAGGCATCGAGGACGTACAGGCGAGTGTTGGCGATGGGGGCGCCGATACGGACGCCGGTGGCGGGAGTGAGGTGGGCGGTGGTGGCGCAGACCGTGGCCTCGGTCGGTCCGTAGGCGTTGACGAGGGCGCGATCGGCCGCCCAGGGTGCTACCTGGTGTGCGGGGAGCGCTTCGCCCGCTGTGATGAGGGTGGCCAGGTGGGGAAGGTCGCGGGGGTCGAGGTCGGGGAGGACGGCGGGGGGAAGGGTGGCGTGGGTGACATTCCGCTCCTTGAGGAAGCCGGTCAGTGCCGGGCCGCCCTTCAGGTCGTCGTGGGCTGCCAGGACAAGGCAGGCCCCGCTGCACAACGTCACCACGATCTCGGCCGTCGCGGCATCGAAACCCGGCGA
>NZ_JBITHO010000027.1:0-5540 GCF_044458065.1 Streptomyces sp. NPDC050504
CACCACACCGGCCACAACCACATCCAAGAACTCACCCTCCACACCCCCCTCACCCTCACCGAACAAACAGCAGTACGACTCCGCGTCACAGTCGAGGAAGCCGATGACAGCACATCCGCCACACTCAGCATCGACTCCCAGGCAGACGACGGAACTCCGGCTCAGGATGCCGAGTGGACCCGGCACGCGGTGGCCACCATCACCACCGTCTCCGGCTCAGGCGTGGTCGACACAGCGTTCCAGACGTCGGCCTGGCCGCCTGCCCAGGCCGTTCCCATCGACGTCACTGGTCTGTACGAGAGCCTCACGGACCGCGGATACGTGTACGGCGAGCTCTTCCAGGGGCTGACCTCCGCCTGGCGGCTCGACAACAGCGTCTATGCGGAAGTCCGGCTGCCACAGGACATCGACACCACCGGGTACGGAGTGCACCCCGCTCTGCTGGACGCCGCGCTCCACGCCAACGCGCTCACCGATCAGGTGGACGACGAGCTGCGCCTGCCCTTCGCCTGGTCCGGCGTCACCCTGCACGCCACCGGCGCGACGGCCTTGCGAGTCCGGCTCACTGCTACGGCACCTGATGTGCTGTCCCTCGATGTGGCGGACCCGCACGGCCTGCCCGTCGCCACGGTCGAATCGCTGAGCACTCGGCCGGCCGCCGATACGTTGCGTGCCCCCTCACACGCCCCGCGCCGCAACTCCCTGTTCCAGCTCGACTGGACACCGCTTCCCGGATCCGCCGCAACGACCACCGAACCGACCTGGGCGGTGATCGGAACAGATGCTGCCGACCTCTTCGCCTCTGAGGAAGTTCTCGACCCTCGGATCACCGCCCACCCAGACCTGTCGTCGCTCGTCACCGCGTCCGAGAGCGGTACCCCCACGCCTTCGATAGTCGCGGCAGCTTACTTTCCCCCACAGGGGCATCCGGATCGCGCGGATCAGTTGGAGCAGGAAGCCGATCCGTTGGCACGCGCACACCGATCGGCGGAAGAAGCACTTGCCCTGGTACAGGAGTTCTTGAACGCGGAAGCCCTGGCCTCCTCTCGGCTACTCGTCATGACACGCGGAGCGGTCGCTGTCGATGCGGACACGAGCATCCAGGACCTTGGCGCGTCCACCGTATGGGGGCTCATCCGCACTGCGCAGTCGGAGAATCCCCAGCGCTTCATACTCCTGGACCTCGATGACTCTCCGGCTTCAATCGGCCTTCTGGACCCGTCCCTTGTGGCAGGGGAGCCTCAGTTGGCTCTGCGCGCGGGTACCCTCCACGCCCCTCGCCTGACCCGCGCCACCCTCCCCACCAAAACCACCGAACAACCCCTCAACCCCAACGGCACCACCCTCATCACCGGCGGCACCGGCACCCTCGGCACCCTCATCGCCCACCACCTCGTCACCCACCACGGCATACGCCACCTCCACCTCGCAAGCAGGCAAGGACCGAACGCCCAAGGCGCCACCGCACTACACAACCAACTCACCGCCCTAGGCGCCCACGTCACCATCACCGCCTGCGACACCAGCAACCCAGAACAACTCGCGGACATGCTCGCCACCATCCCCGACAGCCACCCCCTCACCGCCGTCATCCACACCGCCGGCACCACAGCAGACGCCACCCTCACCAACCTCACCACCGAACAACTCCACACCGTCCTACAACCCAAAGTCGACGCCGCCTGGCACCTCCACCACCTCACCCAACACCACAACCTCGCCGCATTCGTCCTCTTCTCCTCCGCCGCAGGCATCCTCGGCAACCCCGGACAAGCCAACTACGCCGCAGCCAACACCTTCCTCGACACACTCGCCCACCACCGCCACACCCAAGGACTCCCCGCCACCAGCCTCGCCTGGGGCCTCTGGCAACAAACCAGCACCATCACCACCACCCTCACCAACGAACACCACACCCGACTCAACCGCAACGGCATCCACCCCCTCCCCACCTCCCAAGCCCTCACCCTCCTCGACACCACACTCACCACCCCACAACCACACCTCATACCGATCGCGCTCGACTTCCGGGCGCTACGGGAGATCGCCGATGGGGGCCTACTGCCTCCCCTGCTGAGCAAACTCGTACAGCCGAACGCCCACAGCACGGCACAGCCCCGAGACTCCCGCACGCTCCTGCGACAGCTGGCACCGCTCACCGAGGGCCAGCGCGACGAGTTCCTGCTTGACCTCGTGCGTACGCACATCGCGCACGTACTCGGTCATGCCACTCCGCTGTTGGTCGATCCGGAGAAGGGGCTCCTCGACATGGGCTTCGACTCGCTCACGGCCGTGGAACTCCGCAATCGCGTGAACGCGGCGGCAGGCCTGCGTCTCCCGCCCACGCTGGTTTTCGACTACCCGACAGCGAAGGCGCTCGCCGGCCATCTGGCCACGGAACTCATCCCCGATGACGGGTTCGATACCGATACCGGGGCCGGGGCCGACCTCACGGGCGACACGGACATGCGCCGGGTCATCAACACCATTCCCGTGTCGCGCATCCGGGAGGCAGGTCTCATGGAGGCATTGCTGCGGCTCGTCGACACCGGATCCGACGTCGATGCCAAACGGAACGGTACCGGCCACGGCCTGCGACACGCAGAAGCGCAGGAGGAACAGCACCAAGCCCTCATCGAGTCCGCCGACGTCGACGACCTCATCCGACTAGCGCTCGGTGACGACAGCGCGTGATCCGGTCAGCCACCGAGAACGAGGAACCCATGACGGCCACTCCCTCCGCTCCCACCTCCCCAGCAGCGCCTCCCGAAAAGATCGTCGAAGCACTGCGCGCGTCCCTGCTGGAGAACCAACGGCTCAGGCAGGAGAACCTCCAGTCCGCCGAGAAGGCACACGAGCCGATCGCCATCGTGGGCATGGCCTGCCGCTATCCAGGTGGAGTCACCTCTCCCGAACAGCTCTGGAAACTCGTCGCCGAAGGCACAGACGCCATCACCCCCTTCCCCACAAGCCGCGGCTGGGACCAGGAAGAGCTCTACAACCCCGACCCGGACCACCCCGGCACCAGCTACACACAACACGGCGGCTTCCTCCACGACGCCCACCACTTCGACCCCGACTTCTTCGGCATGAGCCCCCGCGAAGCACTCGCCACCGACCCCCAACAACGCCTCCTCCTAGAAACCGCCTGGGAAACACTCGAACGCGCCAGCCTCAACCCCGAAACACTGCGCGGCACCCGCACCGGCGTCTTCACCGGCATCATGTACAACGACTACGCCAGCCGGTTGCACCATCACGTTCCTGAGGAATTCGAGGGGCAGATCGGAATCGGTTCCTCGGCCAGTGTCGCCTCGGGCCGAGTCGCCTACACCCTCGGTCTGGAAGGCCCGGCCGTCACCATCGACACGGCCTGCTCGTCGTCGCTGGTCGCCCTGCACCTGGCCGCGCAAGCACTGCGCAACGGTGAATGCGACCTCGCCCTCGCAGGTGGCGTCACCGTCATGGCAACCCCCTCCACGTTCACCGAGTTCAGCCGCCAACGAGGCCTGTCCCCCGACGGCCGCTGCAAACCCTTCGCAGCCACCGCCAACGGCACCGGCTGGAGCGAAGGCGTCGGCCTCCTCCTCGTCGAACGCCAATCAGACGCCAAACGCAACGGCCACCCCATCCTCGCCGTCGTCCGGGGCAGCGCGACCAACCAGGACGGCGCGAGAAGTCAGCTCACCGCGCCCAACGGACCGTCCCAACAGCGCGTGATTCGTGCCGCCCTCAACAACGCTCGGCTGTCGCCGGACCAGGTCGATGTCGTGGAAGCACACGGCACCGGGACGAGCCTGGGCGACCCGATCGAGGCACACGCGCTGCTGGCGACGTACGGCAAAAACCGTGACACCGAACGACCGTTGTGGCTTGGATCCATCAAGTCGAACATCGGCCACACCCAGGCCGCCGCCGGAGTCGCCGGCATCATCAAAATGGTCGAAGCCATACGCCACGGAGTGCTCCCCAAAACCCTCCACGCGGACGAGCCCTCCCCGAACATCGACTGGTCGACCGGTGCCGTGGCCCTGCTGAACGATCAGCGTGACTGGCCCGAAACAGGGCAACCGAGGCGCGCAGCCGTCTCCTCGTTCGGCATCAGCGGCACCAACGCCCACGTGATACTCGAACAAGCCCCAGTCACAAGCAAGGCGCCCGAAGAGCAGCCGGAGGGGCCGGGCGGACCGCTCGCTTGGACACTCTCCGCCAAGAGCGACGACGCATTGCGCGACCAGGCACGGCAGTTACAGAACCTCGCCACCAACACCCAACTCCCGCTCGCCGACATCGGCTTCTCCCTCGCCACCACACGAACCCACCTGGAGCAGCGGGCCGCGGTGATAGCCGAGGACCGGGAGGGGTTCCTGGCCGGGTTGGACGCGCTCGCCACGGGCACGGAAGCACCTCATGTCGTACGAGGGTCAGCGGCCGGAGCGGGCAGGACCGCGTTCCTCTTCTCCGGACAAGGATCCCAGCGTCTCGGCATGGGACGCGAGCTGTACGCCACCTACCCGGCCTTCGCCACAGCCCTGGACAAGGCGTGCGCACTCCTCGACTCACATCTGGACGTACCGCTGCTCGATGTCATGTGGGCCGACGAGGGCAGTGAACAGGCAGCGCTGCTGGAAGACACCCTCTACACCCAGCCCGCACTCTTCGCCCTGGAGACGGCACTGTTCCGGCTCCTCGAACACCTCGGCGTCACACCCCACTACCTGGCCGGGCACTCCATCGGCGAACTCGCAGCCGCACACGTCGCAGGCGTACTGAACCTGGAAGACGCCTGCACCCTCGTCACCACCCGCGCCCGGCTCCTCCACAGCCTCCCGAGCGGCGGAGCCATGACCGCCCTCCACGCCACCGAAACCGAAGTCCTCGACGCCCTCGACGGACGCACCGACGTCACCATCGCCGCCCTCAACGGACCTACCAGTACGGTGATCTCAGGCGACAAGGAAGCGGTCAACGAAGTCGCGGCACACTTCGCCCGGCAAGGCCGCAAGACCACCAACCTGCACGTCAGCCACGCCTTCCACTCCCACCACCTCGACCCCATCCTCAACGACTTCCACACCATCGCAGCCACCCTCACCTACCACCAGCCCCGCATCCCCATCATCTCCACCCTCACCGGCGAGATCGCACGCCCAGAAGACCTCACCACACCCCACTACTGGACCCGCCAACTCCGCCACACCGTCCGCTTCCACCCCACACTCACCACCCTCAACGCCCAAAACACCACCACCTACCTCGAACTCGGACCCGACACCACACTCACCACCCTCACCCACACCACCACCGACACCACAGCAACCCCCCTCCTCCACCCCAACCAACCCGAAACCCACACCCTCCTCACAGCACTCGCCACCACCCACACCCACGGCACCCCCATCAACTGGCACGCCGTCTACACACCCCACCACCCCTCAACCACACCCCTCCCCACCTACCCCTTCCAACACCACCCCTACTGGCTCCACCACACCCCCACCATCACCAACGCCACCGACATCGGCCAAACACCCACCACC
>NZ_JBITHO010000028.1:0-4222 GCF_044458065.1 Streptomyces sp. NPDC050504
GACACCACACCATCAAACTCAGCCACCACACCCGAACCAACCAAACCACCCACACCCCCCGACACCCACTCCACCCGATACAACGACTCGGGGAACTCGGTGCGCGACTGGGCGAGTTGGTCCTCGTGGAACGGGCGTACGTCGAGCCGGTCCACGGACGCGACGGCGCGCCCGGCGGCGTCCGCCACGTCGAGCGAGACTGCGGTGCCCGTGCCGAGCGGGCGCACCCGCACCCGCAGCGCGGTGGCACCCGTGGCGAACAGTTCGACGCCCGCCCAGGCGAACGGCAGGGCGGCCTGTTCTCCCGCGCCGGTCAGGCCCACGGCGTGCAGCGCGGCGTCCAGTACCGCAGGGTGCACCCCGAACCCGTCGACCGTGACGCCGTCCGGCAGCGCGACCTCGGCGTACACGTCGTCACCGAGGCGCCAGGCGGCACGCAGGCCGCGGAAGACGGGGCCGTACGACAGCCCGCCCTGCGCGTACTTCTCGTAGATGCCCTCCAGTTCGACGGGTTCGGCGTCCGCCGGGGGCCAGGCTCCGAGGTCGGGTCCCGTGGAGCCGCCGCGCGCGGCGGCGATCAGCGTGCCCGAGCCGTGCCGGGTCCAGGGGGTCTCGGCGGTGGCGGCCTCGTCGCGCGAGTACACCCGCACCGGGCGGCGCCCGACCGTGCCTTCGGGGGCGCCGACGACGACCTGGAGGCGGACCCCTCCGCGCTCGGGGAGCACCAGCGGCGCCTCCAGCGTCAGCTCTTCGAGCACCCCGCAACCGACCTGGTCACCGGCGCGGATCAGCAGGTCGACGAAGCCGGTGCCGGGGAAGAAGACCACGCCGCCGACGACGTGGTCGGCGAGCCAGGGCTGGGTCCTGGTGGAGAGCCGGCCGGTGAAGAGGTGGCCCCCTTCGTCGGCGAGCGCGACGGCCGCGCCGAGCAGCGGGTGGTCGGTGGCGCCGAGGCCGATGGACTCCGGGTCGCCCTGGTCGTCCGCCGTCTGCTCCCAGAAGCTCTGCCGCTGGAAGGCGTACGTGGGCAGGTCGACGGGACGGGCCCCGGTGCCGTCGAAGACGGCGGGCCAGGCGACCTCGCCGCCCGACGCGTACAGCCGGCCGAGCCCGCCGAGGAGGCTCCGCGCCTCCGGGCGCCCCTTGCGCAGCAGCGGTACGCAGACGAAGCGCGCCAGGCGCTCCGGGTTGTCGGCGCCCTCGGTCTCCTCCAGGCAGGTCTGTGCGAGCCCGGTCAGCACGCCGTCGGGGCCGACCTCCACGAAGCGGGTCGCGCCGCGGCCGACGGCGGTGCGCACGCCGTCGGCGAAGCGCACCGCCCCGCTCACGTGCCGCAGCCAGTAGTCGGGGGTGCGCAGTTCCTCGTCCGCTGCGAGGTCGCCGGTCACGGTGGAGACGACGGTCAGCCGCGGTTCGCCGTACGACAGCCCTTCGAGCACGCGGCGGAAGTCGTCCAGCATCGGGCTCATCAGGCCGGAGTGGAAGGCGTGCGACACGTTGAGGCGGGACGTCTTGCGGCCCTCGGCGCGCAGCCGTTCGGCGACCCGGCTCACCGCCTCGTCAAGGCCGGACACGACGACCGAACGGGGTCCGTTGACGGCGGCGAGGTCGGCACCCGGCGCGTCGGCGAGCAGCGGCAGCACCTCGTCCTCGCCCGCCTGCACGGCGATCATGGCGCCGCCCGCGGGGAGCGCCTGCATGAGCCTGCCCCTCGCGGCGACCAGGGTGCAGGCGTCGGCGAGGGAGAGCACGCCCGCGACGTGCGCGGCGGCGATCTCGCCTATGGAGTGGCCCATGACGGCGTCGGGCCGCACGCCCCAGGACTCCAGCAGCCTGAACAGCGCCACTTCCACGGCGAACAGGGCGGGCTGGGCGTATTCGGTACGGTCCAGGAGCGCGGCCTCGGGGGTGCCGTCGGCGGCGAACAGGACGTCGTTCAGCGGGGTTTCGAGCGCGGCGTCGAGGTGCGCGCGGATCTCGTCCCAGGCCCGCCGGTAGGCGGGGTAGGTGTCGTGCAGTTCGCGGCCCATGCCGAGGCGCTGGGCGCCCTGGCCGGTGAAGAGGAACGCGGTCTTGCCGCTGGTGCGGGTGGTGCCGGCGGCGGCGCCTTCGGCGAGGTCCCCGAGGCCCCGCAGCAGTTCTGCCGTGTCGGTGCCGAGCACGGTGGCGCGCCGCTCCAGGGCGCCGCGCCGGGTGGCCAGGGACCAGCCGACGTCCAGGGGGTCGAGGTCGGCGCCGTGCTCGGTGACGTACGCGGCGAGGCGCGCGGCCTGGGCGCGCAGCCCGTCCTCGCCGTGGCCCGAGACGGTCCAGGCCACCGGTGCGTGCGGCGCGGGGCCGTCGTCGGCGGCGGACGCGGTCCGCTGGTGGTCGTGCTCGGACGACGGCTGCTCGATGATGACGTGCGCGTTGGTGCCGCTGATCCCGAAGGACGAGACGCCCGCGCGACGCGGCCGGTCGACGTCCCAGGGGACGTCCTCGGTCAGCAGCCGCAGGGTGCCGGCCGTCCAGTCGACGTGCCCGGACGGCTCGTCGACGTGCAGGGTGCGGGGCAGGACGCCGTGCCGCATCGCCATGATCATCTTGATGATGCCGGCGACGCCCGCTGCGCCCTGGGTGTGGCCGATGTTGGACTTGACGGAGCCGAGCCACAGCGGGCTGTCCGCCGTCCTGTCCTGTCCGTAGGCGGCGATGAGGGCCTGGGCCTCGATGGGGTCGCCGAGGACCGTGCCGGTGCCGTGCGCCTCGACGACGTCGACGTCGGTGGGGCTCAGCCGGGAGTTGGCGAGCGCCTGGCGGATGACGCGGGTCTGGGAGGGTCCGTTGGGGGCGGTGAGGCCGTTGCTGGCGCCGTCCTGGTTGACGGCGGAGCCGCGTACCACCGCCAGGACCTGGTGCCCGTTGCGGCGGGCGTCGGAGAGGCGCTCCAGGACGAGGACGCCGATGCCCTCGCCCCAGGCGGTGCCGTCGGCCCCGGCGGCGAACGCCTTGCACCGCCCGTCGTGGGACAGGCCGCGCTGGCGGCTGAACTCGACGAAGGCGGCGGGCGACGCCATGACGGTCACGCCGCCCGCGAGGGCGAGGTCGCATTCGCCGTTGCGCAGCGACTGGCCCGCGAGGTGCAGGGCCACCAGCGAGGAGGAGCACGCCGTGTCGACGGTCACCGCGGGGCCCTCGAAGCCGAAGGTGTAGGAGACCCGGCCGGAGACGATGCTGCCGGAGCTGCTGCTGCCCGAGTAGTCGTGGTAGACGACACCGGCGAAGACGCCGGTGGCGCTGCCCTTGAGGGTGGCCGGGTCGATGCCCGCGTGCTCGAACGCCTCCCAGGAGGTCTCCAGGAGCAGCCGCTGCTGCGGGTCGGTGATCAGCGCCTCGTTGGGGCTGATGCCGAAGAACTCGGCGTCGAAGTCGGCCGCGTCGTGCAGGAAGCCGCCCTTGTTGACGTAGGTGGTGTCCGGGCGGGTGCCGGTGGGGTCGTAGAGCCGGTCGAGGTTCCAGCCGCGGTTGTCGGGAAGGTCGGTGATGGCGTCGTCGCCGTCCGCGACGAGCCGCCACAGGTCTTCGGGTGACGCGATGTCCCCGGGGAAGCGGCAGGACATGCCGACGACGACGATCGGGTCGTCGTCGACCCGGGCGGTGGTCGGCAGGAGCGCGGCCTCGGCCATGTCCCCGCAGACCTCGGCCAGCAGGAAGTCGGCGAGGTCGCCCGCGGTCGGGTAGTCGTAGACGAGGGTGGCGGGCAGGCTCAGGTCCGACGCCGCGTTGAGTCCGTTGCGCAGTTCGACGGCGGTGAGCGAGTCGAAGCCGAGGTCGCTGAAGGCGCGGTCGGGCGCGATGGCCTCGGGGGTCGCGTGGCCGAGCACCGCGGCCACCTGACCCCGCACCAGGTCCAGTACGGCCTCCTGGCGCTCGGGCCCGGGGAGCGCGGCGAGCCGCTCGCCGAGCGAGCCCACGACGGCGGTCGCGTTGCGCGAGGCGGCCCGACGGCGGGCGGGCCGACCGGTGAGGTGGTGGTAGAGGGGCGGGAGTTCCGTCCCCAGGGCGCGGAGTGCGTCGACGTCGAGTCGTACGGGCACCAGCGCCGAGCCCGCCCGGACACCCGCGTCGAACAGTCCCAGACCCTCTGTCGCGGACAGCGGCAGGACGCCACCGCGCGCCATCCTCAGCAGATCACCCTCCGACAAACCACCACCCATACCACCGACGCCCTGGTCCCACACAC
>NZ_JBITHO010000029.1:0-3423 GCF_044458065.1 Streptomyces sp. NPDC050504
CTGGCTTTATTCACGGGTTGTGAAGCCGGTTGTTCATGGGTTTGGAAGGCACCCAGATCCACGGTCGGGTGATGTTCACGAGTTTCGAAGTCACCGGGGTCCTTGCCAGGGCAGCATCGGGATGCTCCTCGTGAAAGGTCCTGGTCATGCCGCAGATGTCAAAGGTCGAGCTGTACGCGGCGATCCGGCGCGACCACCGCGGCGGCATGAAGATCCGGGAGATCGAGCGCAAGTACAACGTGTCGTGGCGGACGGTTCGCAACGCTGTGGACTCCGTCTGGCCTGCGCCTCGGAAGCAGCTTTCACCGAGGCCAACCCGCCTTGATCCGTACAAGCCGGTGATCGACGGGATGCTCCGGGCGGATCTGGAGGCGCCGCGCAAGCAGCGGCACACGGTCACTCGGATCTTCCACCGTCTGGTTGAGGAACACGGCGCGGACGTCTCCTACCCGATGGTCCGGCGCTATGTCGCCGACCGGAAGCCGCAGATCCTCGTCGAGTCGGGGAAGGTTCCGGTCGAGGCGTTCGTGCCGCAGACCCACCAGCCTGGCATGGAGGCGGAGGTCGACTTCGGCGACGTGACGGTCCGGCTCGCTGGTGAGCTTGTGACCTGCTATCTGTTCTCCTTCCGCCTGTCCTACTCGGGCAAGGCGGTCCATCGCGTCTTCGCGTCGTGCGGTCAGGAAGCCTTCTTCGAAGGGCACGTGCACGCGCTGCGGACGCTGGGCGGGGTCCCGCGGAGCAAGGTTCGCTACGACAACCTGAAAGCCGCCGTGGCCCAAGTGCTGGGGCTGAGCCGGGCTCGGGTGGAGGCCGACCGGTGGATCGCGTTCAGATCGCACTTCGGGATCGAGAGCTTCTACTGCCGCCCTGGCATCGAGGGCGCCCACGAGAAAGGCGGAGTGGAGGGCCAGATTGGATATTTCCGCCGGAATCACTTCACCCCGGTGCCCGAGGTCGACTCGCTGGCCGAGCTGAACGAACTCGTCGACCAGTGGGATCTGCACGACGGGCGGCGCCGGATCGGTTCGCGGCCGCGAACCATCGACGAGCACTTCGAGATCGAGCGGCCGCTGCTGATGCCGCTGCCGGAGGAGCCGTTCGAGACGGGCAGACTTTTCACTCCGAGGGTCGACCGATACAGCCAGATCGTGGTCCGCACGAACCGGTACTCGGTGCCGGTCCGGCTGATCGGCAAACGGGTCCGGGTCATACTTCACGCTTCTCACCTGGTGGTTTACGACAGGAACATGGAAGCGGCCCGGCACGAGCGACTGATCGCGAAGGGCGCCTGCCGCCTGGACCTGGATCACTACCTGGAAGCTCTGATCCGGAAGCCGGGTGCCTTCCCCGGCGCGACCGCGCTCGAACAGGCCCGCTCCGCCGGCAAGTTCACCCCGGTCCATGACGCCTGGTGGGCTGCGGCGGCCAAGGCCCACGGCGACACCGCTGGGACAAGGGCGCTGATCGAGGTGCTGCTGCTGGCCCGCCACGTCTCGCACGAGCACCTGATGGCCGGCCTCGCGACGGCCCTGCGGGCCGGGGCCCTGACCGCCGACGCGGTCGCATTGGAGGCCCGCAAGGCCGCCCAGGCCGAGGACGAGCCGACCGATCGCCCTTCGCCGACCGAGGTGGGCGGTGAGGCGTCCGTGACGTTTCTGCATGAGTGGCGGCTCGCGCATCTCCCCCCGGACACGAGGCCGTTGCCGACAGTGAGCCACTACGACCAACTGCTCCGACGCCGCCGCGTCAGCGGCGGTGAACACCGCGAGGGAGAAGCACAGTGACCCTGCCCCGGCAGCGAGGATTGACCGAGCAGGCCGCCAACACGGCCATCGACACCGCCTGCCGCCTGTTGCGGCTCCCGTCGATCAGGAACGAGTTCTCCGAGATCGCCGACCGGGCGATGAAGGACCAGATGACCTACCGCGGCTTCCTCGCGGAGCTGTTGATGACCGAGTGTGACGACCGGTCCCGGCGCCGGTCGGAGCGGCGGATCAAGGCGGCTGGCTTCCCTCGGGACAAGTCGTTGCGGACCTTCGACTTCGACGCGAACCCGAACATCGACGCGGCCACCATTCACACGCTTGCCAGCTGCGAGTGGATCAAGAAGAGTCAGCCGCTCTGCCTGATCGGCGACTCGGGGACGGGTAAGTCGCACATGCTGATCGCTCTGGGAACCGAGGCGGCGATGGCTGGCTACCGGGTCAAGTACGTGCTGGCGACGAAGCTGGTGAACGAGCTCGTCGAGGCCGCCGACGAGAAGCAGCTGACCAAGACGATCGCCCGCTACGGGCGTGTTGATCTTTTGTGCATCGATGAGCTCGGCTACATGGAACTCGACCGCCGCGGCGCCGAACTCCTCTTCCAGGTCCTAACCGAACGCGAGGAGAAGAACAGCGTGGCCATCGCCTCGAACGAGTCCTTCGGCGGCTGGACCAAGACCTTCACCGACCCCCGCCTCTGCGCGGCCATCGTCGACCGCCTCACCTTCAACGGCACCATCATCGAGACCGGCACCGACTCCTACCGCCTCGCCAGCACCCGCGCTCGGGCCGAGGAGGCGGCCAAGACCGGCTGATGCCTGCCTGGGCGGGCCGCGCGCCCGGCGGCGGCCCGCCAACAGCATTTACCCCGAACAAGCCCTGCTCAGCCGGCCGCGCTCAGCCTTCTGATGTCAGCGCGCTCCATTGATCTACAGTCATTCGCCACACGACGTCGATCCCCACTTCGCCAGGAGCGACTGGCCCTTCAGGCACTGGGGTGCGTTCGATCTCCGTGAATCCCAAGCGGAGGGCGACGGCTCCGCTGGCCGGGTTGGCAGCATCGTGATGGATCTCCAGGTGGTCGATGCCCGCCATTTGGAAGCCCTGACAGACAAGAGCCGCCGTGGCCATTGTGGCCAGACCCCGCCCCGTCGACTGAGGGTGCAGCCAGTAGCCGATGTCGAGGCCGCCCGCACCGATGCGGCGGTTGAGGCTGCAACTGCCGATCACCGTGTCACTCGACGTGATCGCATAGTGGAAGCCTCGTCTGGCCTCCCACTCTTCCTGGCTCCAGATGAGGAAGTCGACGGTTGGCTGTCTGCCATGAGCGGCTGCCCAGGGCATCCACGGCATCAGATGGTCCAGGGACTCACGAATCGCTTGTTCCAGGGCGTTGAGATCGCTCATGCGCCATCGGCGCAGTTCGACGTGGCCAGAACTGAGACTTTCGGCAGGTTCGTCCATACCTCGGATGCTCTCGCAGCTCAGCTGAGGTCAACAACGAAATATCAGCTGCCTGTGGCCCAGGCAGCCGCAGTCGCGACTCGTCAGCTGAGAGTGCCGCCGTTTCTCATGAACATCTGCCGAGGTTCGGACTCTCCCTCGCCTCCCAAACCGATGGACAAACGCTGCCGATGGAAGTGAACAAAGCCAGGCA
>NZ_JBITHO010000030.1:0-2915 GCF_044458065.1 Streptomyces sp. NPDC050504
ACCGCCACACCCAAGGACTCCCCGCCACCAGCCTCGCCTGGGGCCTCTGGCAACAAACCAGCACCATCACCACCACCCTCACCAACGAACACCACCAGGGCATGGAGTCCAGTGGCATCACCGCCCTTCCCACCGACGAGGCCCTCGCGCTCTTCGACGCCGCGCTGGCCAGTGGGCGTCCGCACCTCGCTCCGATCGGGCTCGATCTGCGTGCGCTGCGCGCCGCGGCCGGGTTCGGGGTGCTGCCACCGCCATTGCGCGGACTCGTCGAACGGTCGGCGCCGCGCAGGCGCGGCCGTGCCGAGCCGTCACTGCCGCAGCGCCTCTCCGTGCTCGCCGAGAAGGATCAGGCAGCTCTGCTCCTCGAACTGGTCCGCACGCACACCGCCATGGTGCTCGGCCACCCCTCCGGGGACTCCATAGCCGCTCAACGGGCGTTCCAGGAGATGGGTTTCGACTCCCTGGCCGCGGTGAAACTGCGCAACCAGCTCAACAACGCCACCGGACTCAAGCTGCCCATGACCGTGATCTTCGACCATCCCAACGCCGCCGCACTCGCGGATCGGCTGCACGCGGAACTCCGAACCGACGGCTCCGCGCCGAGCGCCGCACTCACGGAACTCGAACAGTTCGAGGCGACCGTGCTTTCGCTGGCCCCCGACAGCGATCTACGTCCAGGAGTGGCGGCGCGCCTGCGTGCCCTGCTCTGGAAGCTCGACGGAGACCCGCACAACGCGCCGCGCCAAGTCCCGCAGGACGACCTCGATTCCGCCTCGGACGACGAACTCTTCGACGTGCTGGAAAACGAACTCGGTATCGCGCGCACCCACGAATGACAGCGAACCCTGCCCAGGAGGCGGCCTTCTCATGAACGAAGACAAGCTCCGCGATTACCTCAGGCGCGCGACCGCGGATCTGCGTCAGGTCAATCAGCGGCTGCAGGAGGTCGAGGCCAAGAGCCGTGAACCCATCGCCATCGTGAGCATGGCGTGCAGGTTCCCCGGTGGCGTACGTTCCCCGGAAGGCCTTTGGCGGCTGCTCGAATCGGGCTCGGACGCGCTCTCGGGCTTCCCGGCAAGCCGCGGCTGGGACGCGGAGTCGCTCTACGACCCCGACCCCGCGAGCTCCGGGAAGAGCTATGTGAGCGAGGGGGGGTTCATCCAGGACGCCCACGAGTTCGATGCCGAGTTCTTCGGCATCAGCCCGCGCGAAGCGCTCGCGATGGATCCGCAGCAGCGCCTGCTCCTCGAAACGTCCTGGGAGCTCTTCGAGCGGGCGGGGATCGACCCCGATTCGATGCGGGGCAGCCGTACCGGCGTCTTCGCCGGCACCAACGGGCAGGACTACACCCGCGGCCTCCTCTCGGGCACGGAGAACGTCGAGGGCTATCTGGCCACGGGCGTGTCCGCGAGCGTCGCCTCGGGCCGGATCTCCTACGTGTACGGGCTCGAAGGCCCCGCCCTGACCGTTGACACCGCCTGCTCGTCCTCCCTGGTCACGCTGCACCTGGCCGCGCAGGCACTGCGCAACGGCGAATGCGACCTGGCCCTCGCGGGCGGCGTCACCGTCATGGCCACCCCCTCCACGTTCATCGAGTTCAGCCGCCAACGGGGGCTCGCACAAGACGGCCGCTGCAAGGCGTTCGCGGCGTCCGCCGACGGCACCGGCTGGGGCGAGGGCGTCGGCCTGCTCCTCGTCGAACGGCTCTCCGACGCCGAACGCAACGGCCACCACGTCCTCGCCGTCATGCGCGGGTCGGCCGTCAACCAGGACGGCGCCAGCAACGGACTCACCGCGCCCAATGGCCCCTCCCAGCGCCGCGTCATCCAGGCCGCCCTCGACAACGCCCGCCTCACCTCCGGACAGGTCGACGCGGTCGAGGCACACGGCACGGGCACCACACTCGGCGATCCCATCGAGGCGCAGGCGCTGCTCGCCACGTACGGCCAACACCGTGACGCGGAAAGCCCGTTGTGGCTTGGATCGATCAAGTCGAACATCGGCCACACCCAGGCCGCCGCAGGCGTCGCCGGCATCATCAAAATGGTCGAAGCCATACGCCACGGAGTGCTCCCCAAGACCCTCCACGTCGACGAGCCGACCCCCCACGTCGACTGGGCGTCCGGCGCGGTCTCCCTCCTCACCGAGGCACGCTCATGGCCGGAGACCGGGGAGCTCCGGCGAGCCGGGGTGTCCTCATTCGGAATCAGCGGCACCAACGCCCACGTGATCCTCGAACAAGCCCCGGTCACGAGCAAGGCGCCCGAAGAACAGCCGGAGGGGCCGGGCGGACCGCTCGCTTGGACACTCTCCGCCAAGAGCGACGACGCATTGCGCGACCAAGCCCGGCAGTTACAGAACCTCGCCACCGACACCCAACTCCCGCTCGCCGACATCGGCTTCTCCCTCGCCACCACACGAACCCACCTGGAGCAGCGGGCCGCGGTGCTAGCCGAGGACCGGGACGGATTCCTGGCCGGCCTGGACGCACTCGCCACGGGCACGGAAGCACCTCATGTCGTACGAGGGTCAGCAGCCGCCACCGCCAAGACCGCGTTCCTCTTCTCCGGGCAGGGATCACAACGCCTGGGCATGGGACGCGAGCTGCATGCCGCCTACCCAGTCTTCGCCAAGGCTCTGGACGAGGTGTGCGCACTCCTCGACCCGCACCTGGACATACCGCTGCGGGACGTGATGTGGGCCAACGAGGACACCCCCGAAGCCGCACTGCTGGAAGACACCCTCTACACCCAGCCAGCCCTCTTCGCACTGGAAACGGCACTGTTCCGCCTCCTGGAACATTTTGGTGTCGTCCCTGAGTTCCTGGCCGGGCACTCCATCGGTGAACTCGCGGCCGCACACGTCGCGGGCGTACTGAACCTGGAAGACGCCTGCACCCTGGTCGCCACCCGAGC
>NZ_JBITHO010000031.1:0-2501 GCF_044458065.1 Streptomyces sp. NPDC050504
TCGTGACTGCGTGCCTTTTGAAGAATGAGCCTGCGAGTTAGCGGTGTGTAGCGAGGTTAACCCGTGTGGGGAAGCCGTAGCGAAAGCGAGTCCGAACAGGGCGTTTGAGTTGCACGCTCTAGACCCGAAGCGGAGTGATCTAGCCATGGGCAGGTTGAAGCGGAGGTAAGACTTCGTGGAGGACCGAACCCACCAGGGTTGAAAACCTGGGGGATGACCTGTGGTTAGGGGTGAAAGGCCAATCAAACTCCGTGATAGCTGGTTCTCCCCGAAATGCATTTAGGTGCAGCGTCGTGTGTTTCTTGCCGGAGGTAGAGCACTGGATAGGCGATGGGCCCTACCGGGTTACTGACCTTAGCCAAACTCCGAATGCCGGTAAGTGAGAGCACGGCAGTGAGACTGTGGGGGATAAGCTCCATGGTCGAGAGGGAAACAGCCCAGAGCATCGACTAAGGCCCCTAAGCGTACGCTAAGTGGGAAAGGATGTGGAGTCGCAGAGACAACCAGGAGGTTGGCTTAGAAGCAGCCACCCTTGAAAGAGTGCGTAATAGCTCACTGGTCAAGTGATTCCGCGCCGACAATGTAGCGGGGCTCAAGCGTACCGCCGAAGTCGTGTCATTGCAGTACATACCCCCAACGGGGACTGTGATGGGTAGGGGAGCGTCGTGTGCCGGGTGAAGCAGCCGCGGAAGCGAGTTGTGGACGGTTCACGAGTGAGAATGCAGGCATGAGTAGCGATACACACGTGAGAAACGTGTGCGCCGATTGACTAAGGGTTCCTGGGTCAAGCTGATCTGCCCAGGGTAAGTCGGGACCTAAGGCGAGGCCGACAGGCGTAGTCGATGGACAACCGGTTGATATTCCGGTACCCGCTTTGAAACGCCCAATATCGAGCCCATTAATGCTAAGGCCGTGAAGCCGCCCTGGAGCCTTCGGGCAAAGGGGAGTGGTGGAGCCGCTGACCCAAGGTGGTAGTAGGTAAGCGATGGGGTGACGCAGGAAGGTAGTCCAGCCCGGGCGGTGGTTGTCCCGGGGTAAGGGTGTAGGCCGTGTGGTAGGCAAATCCGTCACACGTTAAGGCTGAGACCTGATGCCGAGCCGATTGTGGTGAAGTGGATGATCCTATGCTGTCGAGAAAAGCCTCTAGCGAGTTTCATGGCGGCCCGTACCCTAAACCGACTCAGGTGGTCAGGTAGAGAATACCGAGGCGTTCGGGTGAACTATGGTTAAGGAACTCGGCAAAATGCCCCCGTAACTTCGGGAGAAGGGGGGCCATTTCTGGTGATAGCACTTGCTGCTTGAGCTGGGGGTGGCCGCAGAGACCAGCGAGAAGCGACTGTTTACTAAAAACACAGGTCCGTGCGAAGCCGTAAGGCGATGTATACGGACTGACGCCTGCCCGGTGCTGGAACGTTAAGGGGACCGGTTAGCTGACTTTCGGGTTGGCGAAGCTGAGAACTTAAGCGCCAGTAAACGGCGGTGGTAACTATAACCATCCTAAGGTAGCGAAATTCCTTGTCGGGTAAGTTCCGACCTGCACGAATGGCGTAACGACTTCTCGACTGTCTCAACCATAGGCCCGGTGAAATTGCACTACGAGTAAAGATGCTCGTTTCGCGCAGAAGGACGGAAAGACCCCGGGACCTTTACTACAGTTTGATATTGGTGTTCGGTTCGGCTTGTGTAGGATAGGTGGGAGACTGTGAAGCATGCACGCCAGTGTGTGTGGAGTCGCCGTTGAAATACCACTCTGGTCGTGCTGGATGTCTAACCTCGGTCCGTGATCCGGATCAGGGACAGTGTCTGATGGGTAGTTTAACTGGGGCGGTTGCCTCCCAAAGAGTAACGGAGGCGCCCAAAGGTTCCCTCAGCCTGGTTGGCAATCAGGTGTTGAGTGTAAGTGCACAAGGGAGCTTGACTGTGAGACCGACGGGTCGAGCAGGGACGAAAGTCGGGACTAGTGATCCGGCGGTGGCTTGTGGAAGCGCCGTCGCTCAACGGATAAAAGGTACCCCGGGGATAACAGGCTGATCTTCCCCAAGAGTCCATATCGACGGGATGGTTTGGCACCTCGATGTCGGCTCGTCGCATCCTGGGGCTGGAGTCGGTCCCAAGGGTTGGGCTGTTCGCCCATTAAAGCGGTACGCGAGCTGGGTTTAGAACGTCGTGAGACAGTTCGGTCCCTATCCTCTGTGCGCGTAGGAATATTGAGAAGGGCTGTCCCTAGTACGAGAGGACCGGGACGGACGAACCTCTGGTGTGCCAGTTGTCCTGCCAAGGGCATGGCTGGTTGGCTACGTTCGGAAAGGATAACCGCTGAAAGCATCTAAGCGGGAAGCCTGCTTCGAGATGAGTGTTCCCTCCCCCTTTGAGGGGTTAAGGCTCCCAGTAGACGACTGGGTTGATAGGCCGGATGTGGAAGCCCCGTGAGGGGTGGAGCTGACCGGTACTAATAGGCCGAGGGCTTGTCCTCAGTTGCTCGCGTCCACTGTGTTGGTTCT
>NZ_JBITHO010000033.1:0-1586 GCF_044458065.1 Streptomyces sp. NPDC050504
CCCGCGATGTGGTGCAGCACCACGACAAGTACGTACGCGTCGGGACCGGTCCGCAGCAGACACGCCCGCAGCGGCACCTCTCCCGCCAGATCGAACCGCCGCTCCGCCGCATCCGCGACCAGACGGGCCAGCCCGGCCGGTCCCGCCCCCTCGGCGTCGGCCGTGGTGAGCAGGTCACCGACCGCGCCGACGTCCAGGATCCGCTGACAGGGACGGCCGTCCACGGTCGTGAACACCGTGCGCAGCACCTCGTGCCTGCCCACCACGTCACGCAGCGCAGCGTGCAGCGCATCGGTGTCCAGCGCGCCGGTCAGCCGCAGCGCCATCGGGATGTTGTACGTCGCCGAAGGGCCCTCCAACTCTGCGAGGAACCAGAGGCGTTGCTGGGCGAACGACAGCGGAACCGTCTCCGGTCGCGCCACCGCCAGCAGCGGGGGCCGGGACGCGCCCGAGGTGGTCAGCCGGTCGGCCAGCTCCCGGAACGTGGGTGCCTCGAACAGCGCGCGGATCGCCACCTCCACCCCGAACACCGAACGGATGCGGCTCACCAAGCGGGTGGCGAGCAGGGAATGCCCGCCCACGTCGAAGAAGTTGTCGTCGACCCCGACCGACGGCAGGCCGAGCACTTCGGCGGCCAGCGCGCACAGGATCTCTTCCCGTGCGTTCGCCGGACCGCGTCCGGTGGCGCCCGTGGCGTAGTCGGGGGCGGGTAGGGCCTTGCGGTCGAGCTTGCCGTTCACCGTGAGCGGCAGCGCGTCCAGCGTCACGATCGCCGCAGGCACCATGTAGTCGGGCAGCAGGCCGGCGAGGTGGGCGCGGACGGTGGCGCCGTCGACGGTGGCCGCCGGGACGACGTACCCGACAAGACGCTTGTCGCCCGGCTGGTCCTCACGCACGACGACAGCGGCCTGGGCAACGGCCGGGTGCGTGGCAAGCGCCGCCTCGACCTCACCCAGCTCGATACGGAAGCCACGCACCTTCACCTGGTCATCCGTACGCCCCAGACACTCCAACTGCCCATCGGCACGCCACCGGGCCAAGTCCCCGGTCCGATACATCCGCTCACCCGGCACGCCGTAGGGGCTGGCGACGAACCGCTCCGCCGTCAGCCCCGGCCGGTCCAGATAGCCACGAGCCAAACCCGCCCCGGACACATACAACTCCCCCGCGACCCCGACCGGCACCGGCCGCAACGCAGCATCCAGCACGAACACCCGGGTGTTGGCGATCGGGCACCCGATGTACGGGATCGCGCTGTCCGCGTTCAACACGCCCGTCGTCGTGCAGACCGTCGACTCCGTCGGACCGTAGGCGTTGACCAGGCGACGCCCCGCCGCCCACCGGCCGACCAGGTCCGACCGCAGCGATTCACCGGCGGTCACCAGCGTCGTTACCGTGGGCAGGCTGTCCGTCGCGAGTTCGGCCAACAGGACAGGCGGCAGCGTCACATGAGTGACCCCGCGCGCGGTGACGAAGCGTGCCAGCGCTTCCCCGCCCTTCAGGTCGTCGTGGGCTGCCAGGACAAGGCAGGCCCCGCTGCACAACGTCACCACGATCTCGGCCGTCGCGGCATCGAAACCCGGCGA
>NZ_JBITHO010000034.1:0-1572 GCF_044458065.1 Streptomyces sp. NPDC050504
GCACGGGCGGCGTACGCAGTGGAGATGTCACGCGCGAGCGGCGCGAGGGACCAGCCGTCACCCGCGATGTGGTGCAGCACCAGAACCAGCACGTGATCCTGCGGTGCAACGGCGAACAGCCGTGCACGGAGCGGAAGTTCATCGGTGAGGGCGAACGGACGAGTCGCCTCGTCCGCCACCGCCCGCGCCAGTTCCCCCTCGGACACATCCTCGGGCGAGAGCGGCAGATCGACCGCGTCAGGAGCGAGGACCCGCTGCTCGGGCACGCCGTCCACGTGCCCGAAGACGGTACGGAGAACTTCGTGCCGGACGACGACGTCGCGCAGGGCGGCACACAGGGCGTCGACGTCGAGTTGACCCGCGAGGCGGAGAGCGACAGGGATGTTATAGAGCGCGGACGCACCCTCCAACTCCCGCAGGAACCAGAGGCGTTGCTGGGCAAACGACAGCGGTACCGTCTCCGGACGGTCCACCGGCACCAGCGCGGGCCGCGACACACCGGATGCGGCCATTCGGCCGACGAGAGCGGCGGGGGTGGGGGTCTCGAACACGGCCCGGATCGGTACTTCGACTCCGAACGCCGACCGGATGCGGCTCACCAGGCGCGTCGCGAGCAGGGAGTGACCGCCGAGCTCGAAGAAGTTGTCCTCCAATCCCGCCGATGGCAGGCCCAGCACCTCGGCGAACACCGCGCACATGATCTCTTCCTGCGCATTCGCAGGACCTCGGCCACCGACAGCGCCACGGCCGGGGGCGGGGGCAGGCAGGGCCTTGCGGTCCAGCTTCCGGTTCACCGTGAGCGGGAACTCATCGAGGAACACCATCGCAGTCGGCACCATGTAGTCCGGCAGCAGAACGGCGACGTGAGCACGCAGAGCGGAGCCGTCCGCCTGCGGGGCAGCGCCTCCGACAGGGACGACGTACCCGACGAGACGCTTGTCGCCCGGCTGGTCCTCACGCACGACGACAGCGGCCTGGGCAACGGCCGGGTGCGTGGCAAGCGCCGCCTCGACCTCACCCAGCTCGATACGGAAGCCACGCACCTTCACCTGGTCATCCGTACGCCCCAGACACTCCAACTGCCCATCGGCACGCCACCGGGCCAAGTCCCCGGTCCGATACATCCGCTCACCGGGCGCACCGTAGGGGCTGGCGACGAACCGCTCCGCCGTCAGCCCGGGACGGTCCAGATAGCCACGGGCCAACTGCACACCGGCCAGATACAACTCACCCGCGACGCCGGGAGGGACAGGCCGCAGGGCAGAGTCCAGTACATAGGCGCGCGTGTTCCACAGAGGTGCGCCGATGAATACGTGGAGGTCGTCTCCGGTGTGCAGGTCCGCCAGCGTCGACCACACCGTGGTCTCCGTCGGACCGTAAAGATTCGTCACCGACACCGCCGACGCAGTCAACTGCCGGGCCAGCCCAGCAGGAAGCGCCTCACCACCCACCAGGGCCCGCAGCCCACGCACCGCATCCGGAGCCTCCGCCACCAGGCCCTGCCACACCGCAGGCGTCGCCTGAAGCACCGTCGCCCCAGACCCCACAACCAACCCCGCCAACGCCCCCGGA
>NZ_JBITHO010000035.1:0-1495 GCF_044458065.1 Streptomyces sp. NPDC050504
CCGAGGGTGCCGGTGCCGCCGGTGATGAGGGTGGTGCCGTTGGGGTTGAGGGGTTGTTCGGTGGTTTTGGTGGGGAGGGTGGCGCGGGTCAGGCGGGGGGCGTGGAGGGTACCCGCACGCAGAGCCAACTGAGGCTCTTCAAGCCCAACCACCTCTGAAAGGCGTGCCATTGAGGATTCGTGGCCATCTGTGTCCACCAGGACGATTCGGTCCGGATTCTCGGACTGAGCGGTACGGATCAAACCATGCACGGACGAGGCGGCCAGATCACGGATCTCGTCCTGGTCCGACACCGACGTGGCCGACCGGGTCACGACTACGAGCCGGGATGTCTTGAGGGCGTCCGCTGAGAGGAAGCTCCGTACGGAGAGCAGCACGCGCTCGTCGAGTTCGTGCGCCGCGGCAGCCGGATCCGTACCGTCGCCAGCACACAGCATGGCGATCGCGGTGGGTGCGGCTGCGCCAGCGTCGACCGCAGCGATCAAGTCGTCCAGGTGGTGATGGACGGGCGTTGCCTCCTGAGCGTTGCTCGCTCCACCGACGGCACGCGCCAACTCCGTCGTTTCGAGCGTCTCGGCGCCAACCACGGCCCATGTTGTGCCGGTCGAGGCAGCTTGGTGACTGATTGGGTTCCAGGTCAGCTGGAAGAGCGAGTTGGTGGCGGCGGACCGCGCTGTGAGGTCTGCGATGACCAGTGGGCGGGTGGCGATCGCGCCGATGGTTGCGACGGGGGAGCCTTGGTGGTCGGCGATCTCCAAGGAGCTGGAGTTGGTTCCCGAGGGCGTGAGACGGACACGCAGGGCTGTCGTGCCCGTCGAATGCAGGGCGACGTTGCTCCACGAGAACGGGACATGAGCGGTGCCCGACTCGGTGTTCGCAACCAGGGCGAGCGAATGGAGTGCGGCATCGAGGAGTGCGGGATGGATGCTGTATCCGGTGGTGTCGGTGCCTTCGGGGACCTGGACCTCTGCGTAGAGGGTGTCGCCGCTCCGCCAGGCGGCTTTGAGGCCTTGGAAGGTGGGGCCGTAGGGCAGTCCGAGGTCGGCGAGGCGGTCGTAGAGGTCGGTGGTGTCGACAGGGCTGGCGTCGGTCGGCGGCCAGATGCTGAAGTCTTTGCCGTTCTCCGCGAGGAGGGCGGCGGGTGCGGCGATGAGCGTGCCCGTCACGTGGAGGGACCACTCCGTGCTGCTTTCAGTGTCCTCGGGCTGCGAGTGGAGGGTCAGCCGCTGGCGGGAGGGTCGTGCTGCGTCCTTGCTGGCTCGTTTGCCGCTGCCGTTGCTGGCGTCGCTACTGCTTTCACCGGTGTCGTCGTCGGTTTCGTAGTCGGTTTCGACGGTGAGGCGCAGGCGAAGTGCCTTGCCATCGGGGAGGACGACTGGGCTATGGAGGGTGAGTTCTTCGATGTGGTTGTGGCCGGTGTGGTGTGTGGCGTGGAGGGCGAGGTCGAGGAGTGCGGTGCCGGGTACGAGGGTGGTTCCGTGGATGGTGTGGTCGG